>NZ_LDPY01000001.1:0-1381475 GCF_001038505.1 Puniceibacterium sp. IMCC21224 | reverse complement strand
AGAATGGCCACCCGCTTAAGTGTTTTTTACGCGGTGGCCCCTTGCACCAGAACTGACCACAGAATGCTAATTCGATTCGCAACGTCTGATGTGGCTTCTTTGGCCGACCCGACACGAAACAGCGACAATCCCATCCAGACCACAAGACGGTTTTGTCTGCGGCGACAACTATGGCCGAAATGCGCCAAAAAAAAGGTTTGCCTCATTTTAGACACATTTCGACCATCACTCGGACGCTAATCACGCGACTTTCCACCGGTTCAACTGACGCAAAGTCGCGCGCTCAGGACATATAATAGCGAGTGACCGTATCATGGCGAATTATCACGTAACTCCTTCCAACTGGAACAATCCAGGTTTCTGGAACGGAGTCACCGCCACCGCCGGCGAGGACACTCTTGATTTCACTGCACTGACCGACAGATTCGACGTCAGCTTTGACGCAAACAGCCAGGATCTGTTTTTGTCCGACGGGACCGCGGCGCTGCGCATCGGCGCAGGCAATGCGGGTGGTGGACGCGACGCTTATCTGGGCGGGCAGACGGGTTGGAGCGCGTTCCGGTTTGTCACCGGATCTGAGGGCGGTGACACCCTGACCGGCGATGCGGGTGCAGACAACTTGGACGGAAATTCCGGGGACGACAGCCTGTTGGGGAATGAAGGCGACGACGTTCTGACCGGCGGTCAGGGCGCGGATACGATGCGTGGCGGATACGGCGCGGATACAATCCTTGGCGACGAAGGCGACGACAGTCTCTTCGGCAACGAAGACGGGGACAGCATCGAGGGTGGTGCTGGCAACGACTCGATCTATGGCGAATACGGCAACGATTACGTCAGTGGCGGCGACGGTGATGATCACCTCGAAGGAAACGAGGGTGATGACACGATCTATGGCGGCGACGGCAATGACTGGATGCGCGGCTCTTACGACAACGATGCGCTTTATGGCGGTGCGGGAGATGATTATCTCTGGGGCGGCTATGGTGATGACACGTTCCACATCGAAAACGGCTTTGGCAACGATACTGTTGACGCGGAAGGTGTCGCGGAAACCAACGGTGACACGCTGGATCTGTCGGCGGTCACCGACGCGTTGCGCGTTGACCTGACCAGCCTCTATCCCGAAGTCGGAACGGTGAGCGATGGCCTCAGCACGCTGGAATTTGACGAAATCGAAAACATCCTGCTTGGGGCTGGTGTCGATACAGTCGTATTGGGCGCTCAGGGCGGCGCGGACGTGGTGCACGGATTTTTCGCCCCGACGGATCTTGGCGGCGGTGTCTTTGCAAGCAACGATCTGCTTGATGTCACCGACATCCGGGATGAAGATGACAACCTGATCGACACCTCTGATATCACGGTGTCTGACACGCAGGGCGATGGCACTGGCGATGCGGTGCTGACCTTTCCGGGGGCAGTCTCGCTTGTTCTGGCCGGTGTGTCTGCCGCGCAGGTTCAGTCCCCGGCGCAATTGGCGGCCTTGGGTATTCCTTTGGCAGAGGGAGCGTCTGACGACCCCGCCGATCCGATTGACCCTGTCGACCCCGTGGATTCTGTCGACCCGACCGACCCCGCCGGACCCACGGCCGAACTGCCGCAGATCGACGGCGCTTTCGAATTCGAGGCCACGGTGCGTTTCGACGACATCGGCGCGGGCGGCAGCCAGAGGGTCTTTGAATTCGGCGGCGCGGGTGAGGACAGCATCACCTTTGGCCAGCTTGGCCCCAGCACAGCCGTCCTGTTCGAGATCGTGCAAGACGGCGCCACCTCTCTGATCGTGGCCGAGGATGCGCTGGTCGAGGGCGAGACGGCCACCTGGACCGTCGGCGTCGACGAGACCGGATTTATGTACATCGAAAAGGACGGCGTTCAGGTCGGCGAAGGCGATGGTGTGGTGCCTGCGGATGTGCCGCGCCTGTCGAACACGCTTGGGGCCTCGTCCAACCCCGATCTCACCCCTCTCATCGGCGAGATTTCCGACGTCAGCATCACTCAGGACGGCTCGGTCTGGGTCGAGGACGGGGGCAGCACAACAGTTGACCCCGCCGATCCAACTGATCCTGACGACCCCGCCGATCCGATTGACCCTGTCGACCCCGTGGATCCTGTCGACCCAACCGAACCGACCGTCCCCGCCGGACCCACGGCCGAACTGCCGCAGATCGACGGCGCTTTCGAATTCGAGGCCACGGTGCGTTTCGACGACATCGGCGCGGGCGGCAGCCAGAGGGTCTTTGAATTCGGCGGCGCGGGTGAGGACAGCATCACCTTTGGCCAGCTCGGCCCCAGCACCGCCGTCCTGTTCGAGATCGTGCATGACGGCGCCACCTCTCTGATCGTGGCCGAGGATGCGCTGGTCGAGGGCGAGACCGCCACCTGGACCGTCGGCGTCGACGAGACCGGATTTATGTATATAGAAAAGGACGGCGTTCAGGTCGGCGAAGGCGATGGTGTGGTGCCTGCGGATGTGCCGCGCCTGTCGAACACGCTTGGGGCCTCGTCCAACCCCGATCTCACCCCTCTCATCGGCGAGATTTCCGACGTCAGCATCACTCAGGACGGCTCGGTCTGGGTCGAAGACAGCGCGGGTACGGCCGACGGGACCGGGACGGACACCGCAGATATTGCCAACTCGGACGCCAGCGACCTCGACTACGAGGTGAACCTGGAGACCGGCACCGACCAGTATGGCAATAATTACGCCGAAATCGAAAACGTCCTCGGTGGGACGGGTGATGACAGCCTGACCGGCAACACCGGAGACAACCTGCTTTCCGGCGGCGGCGGCGATGACACTCTGACGGGTGGCGGCGGCGATGATACCCTGCACGGCGGCGCTGGCGACGATGTCTTTGCGTTGCAGGACGTTGCAGGATCCGTGACGATCAGCGATTTTGGGGCGAACGGGGATGCGGATCAGATTGACCTTACCGCCACAGCGGCATTTGCCAGTGGTGAGGACTTGATGGCTGCGCTGATGCAAGAGGATGGGCACGCAAGCCTGAGCTTTGACATTGGCGACGAGACCCAAAACGTGCTCATCTTCTCAGAGGACGACCTGGAAGCAAGCGATTTCGCCTTTTGACGCATCGGGCGTATTGATCAATGCTGCGTGGTGATCGGGACTGTTCCCAACCTCAAGACCCGGACATTTCGCAACGAGAACCTATAAGTTCAGAAAGGATGCCTGACAAATTTCTCAGTTGCCGTCTGTATGTGTATTGTCCGGGATTACGGAAATTGAGGCGACTCGGAGATCATCATGACACAGGCTTTTCTCACCCAGGTCCAGAACACTCTGCGCGGCATCGAAGCGGAGGGGTTGTGGAAGACCGAGCGACCGCTGACCTCGCCGCAAGGTGCGCAGATCACCGTGGGCGGGCGCGGAATGCTGAACCTTTGTGCCAATAACTACCTCGGGTTGGCAGCGCATCCCCGGCTGATCGCCGCAGCCACAGACGCAATGCAGACGCTGGGCTATGGCATGGCGAGTGTGCGTTTCATCTGCGGCACGCAGGATCTGCACCGCGAGCTAGAGCAAAAGCTGGCGACGTTTCTGGACAAGGACGACAGTATCCTGTTTGCGGCGTGTTTTGATGCCAACGCCGCCGTATTCGAGCCATTGCTGGGACCCGAGGATGCAATTGTTTCGGACAGCCTGAACCATGCGTCGATCATCGACGGCGTGCGTTTGTGCAAGGCGCGGCGCTATCGTTATGCCAATGCGGATATGGATGATCTCGAAACCCAGCTCAGGCAAGCCCGCGCCGACGGTGCACGCCATATCATGATCGCCACCGACGGCGTGTTCAGCATGGATGGCTACCTTGCGCCTTTGCCTGACATCACGGCGTTGGCTGCAAAATATGATGCGCTGACCATGGTCGATGATTGCCACGCCACCGGTTTCATGGGGGCCACCGGCGCTGGCACGCCAGAACATTTCGGGGTGGATGTCGATATTCTGACTGGCACGCTGGGCAAAGCGCTGGGTGGCGCCATCGGCGGCTATATCGCCGGGCCGCAGGTGGTGATTGATCTGCTGCGTCAGCGGGCGCGGCCCTATCTGTTTTCCAACGCCCTGCCCCCCGCTGTGGTCGCCGCCGGGATCGAAGTGCTGAAGCTGGTGGAAGAAGGCGACACCCTGCGTGCGCGGCTGTTCGAAAATGCCACCTATTGGCGGGCCGGCCTGGACAAGCTGGGGTTCGACATCCTGCCGGGAGAGCATCCGATTATCCCGGTGATGACACACGAGGCGCGGCTGGCCCAAGAGATGGCGCGCGGGCTGTTCGATGAGGGAATCTATGTTTCGGGGTTCTTCTTTCCGGTGGTGCCCAAAGGGCGGGCGCGGATCAGGACGCAGATGAATGCGGCCCTGACGCGCGACGATCTGGACACCGCGCTGGCTGCCTTTGGCAAGGTCGGCAAATCCCTGGGGGTGATCTGAGATGCACAACGACATGAAGGCGCTGGTCAAAACCGAACCGCGTGAGGGGCTTTGGATGCAGCGTGCCCCGGTTCCTGAGATCGGCCCGGACGATGTGCTCATCCGCATTAAGAAGACCGGGATCTGCGGCACGGATGTCCATATCTGGAACTGGGATGACTGGGCCCAGCGCACCGTGCCGGTGCCGTTGATCACCGGGCACGAGTTCGCCGGTGAGATCGTCGAACTTGGCCGCAATGTCGAAGGGCTTGAGCTGGGGCAACGCTGCTCTGGCGAGGGGCATCTGATCGGGCGCAACAGCCGTCAGAGTCGCGCCGGAAAATTCCATCTGGACCCGGCGACGCGTGGCATCGGGGTGAATGAACCCGGCGCCTTTGCTGAATATTTGCGCCTGCCCGCGTTCAATGTGGTGCCTTTGCCCGACGCGATTGACGATGACATTGGCGCCATCCTCGACCCGCTGGGCAATGCGGTGCACACGGCGCTGTCATTTGATCTGGTGGGCGAGGATGTGTTGATCACCGGGGCTGGTCCCATTGGCATCATGGCGGCGGCAGTGGTGCGGCATGTCGGGGCGCGGCATGTGGTGATCACCGACGTCAATCAGGCGCGGCTGGATTTGGCCGCGCAAGTCACAGATGTGGTCCCGGTCAACGTCGCCACCCAGGACCTGGCCGAGGTCCGGTCACGGCTCAAGATGAAAGAGGGGTTCGATGTCGGGCTTGAGATGTCGGGCAATCAGCGCGCGCTCGACCAGATGGTCGAGGCGTTGGTGATGGGCGGCCGCATCGCGTTGCTGGGCATCCCACCGGGAAAATCGCCGGTCGATTGGAGTAGGATCGTGTTCAAGGCGATCACGATCAAGGGCGTCTATGGTCGCGAGATTTTCGAGACTTGGTACAAGATGATTGCCATGCTGGAAAACGGTCTGGACGTGCGCGGGGTGATCACGCACCGTTTCCCGGTGGATCAGTTCATCGAGGGCTTTGATGCCATGCGGTCGGGGCAAAGCGGCAAGGTTGTTCTCGACTGGGGCTGAGCGGGTTCAGTCGGGCTGGTCGGCGGTTCCGCGCCGGGCCATGCGCAACTCGGACCCCTCCAACATGCGCACTTCGCGCTGCGGGAAGGGGATCGAAATGCCGTTTTCCTTGAACGCGTCCCAGAGCGCCAGATACACATTACCGCGGATATTGGTCAGTCCGCCCGTGGGGTCGCGAATCCAGAACCGCAGGATGTAATCCACCGAAGAATCGCCAAATCCCACGATATGGCAGACGGCGGCGCGCGAGGTCAGAACGCGGTCCACACTCGACGCGGCGGCAATGGCGATGCGGCGCACTTTGTGCGGGTCGTCGCCGTAGGCGGTACCGAAAAAGATGTCTAGCCGGACAAAATCGTTGGAATGGGACCAGTTGACCACCTGCCCCGTAATCAGATCCTCGTTCGGAATCAGGTATTCCTTGCCATCACGGGTGGTGATTGACACATAGCGCGCACCAAGTGCGTTGATCCAGCCAAAGGTTTCCCCGAGCGAGATGACATCGCCCGGCTTGATCGACTTGTCGAGCAGGATGATGATGCCGGATACAAGGTTCGACACCACCTTTTGCAGACCAAAGCCAAGGCCGACACCGATGGCCCCTGACAACACGGCAAGGCCGGTCAAATCCACCCCGGCCAGCTTGAGCCCGATAAACAGCGCAGACCCATATAGCGTGACCTGAAGGAATTTGACCGCCAGCACCTGCATCGACGGTGATATTTCTTCGTTGCTGCGGATGCGCGCGGTGCTGGTCACGGCGAGGAAACGCGCCAGGGCGATCAGCAGACCCAGCGTGATCGCCGCCTGAATAATCAGCCACAGCGACAGCCGCATGTCGCCAATGGATATTGCCGCGCCGTCCAGCACCTGCTGCGTTTCTTCGGTCAGCCCCAGAATGTGCAGCGTGACCCAGGCCCATGCGCCATAGCGCACCAGCGGGCGCAACATGGAATTGCCGATCAGTCGGGTGACAAAGGCGATAGCCAGCCAGGCCGTTGTCAGATTGGCAACCACCACGATCAGGTAAGATCGCGACGGCCACGTCACTTCGCGCATGACGATGGCGACGATCCAGATCAACACAACAAACAGAATGGTCCGCAGCCAGCGATGCGCCAGCACCAGAATGCGCATCCGCCACTTGGGCCAGCCTTCGCGCGTGCGCATCCAGTCATTCAGCGGTTGCCGCAGCATCCGCGTCAGCCCGGTGGCCACCAGAAACACCAGCAGGGCAATCACGATTTGATAGGCGTTCCACGGACGCATCAGCCCGCTGACGAAGACTTCGGCCCGCGCCAAAAGCGTCAGGACGATCCGCTGGATCATCTCGAATATCGCCTCGGGGGGCGCGTCAGAGTTCATCGCTCACCTTGTCTGCCATGGTCTGACAGATTTACATTCCCGGAGCCGGCAGACAAGGCCTGTGCAGAGCCACGCCGTTTTGCCGACAGACGCCGCTCTTGATAGACTCGGGGCAAACGGGTATCTGCGCTGCATGATACCGGTATTTGACCTCGATGACCGCGCCCGCCTGCGTGAACGCTTTTTCGGCGCGACGCATACCGTGCTGGCCCGACTATAAGGCACTGCGCACCGCAGGCATGGCCGTGGTGCGCCCATTCGCATGACCACCCAATAGTTGAACCATCAGAAAAGGGAGAGGACGCATGTCCCCCAAAACGCTCTATGACAAGATCTGGGACGCCCATGTCGCTGACGAAGCCGAAGACGGCACCTGCCTGTTGTATATCGACCGCCACCTTGTCCACGAGGTGACATCCCCGCAGGCGTTCGAAGGTCTGCGCATGACCGGTCGCACCGTCCGCGCACCGGACAAGACAATTGCCGTACCGGATCACAACGTGCCGACCACGCTGGACCGCGCCGATGCCAGCACCATGACCGAAGATAGCCGGATTCAAGTCGAGGCGCTGGACAAGAATGCCAAGGATTTCGGAATTCACTACTACCCGGTGTCCGACGTCCGTCAGGGTATTGTTCACATCGTCGGCCCGGAACAGGGCTGGACCCTGCCCGGCATGACCGTGGTCTGTGGCGACAGCCACACCGCGACCCACGGCGCATTCGGCAGCCTTGCCCATGGCATCGGTACATCCGAAGTTGAACACGTCCTTGCCACCCAGACGCTGATCCAGCGCAAGGGCAAGAACATGAAGGTCGAAATCACCGGCAAGCTGTCCCCCGGCGTCACAGCCAAGGACATCACCCTGTCCGTCATCGGCAAAACAGGCACCGCCGGCGGCACCGGCTATGTCATCGAATATTGCGGCGAAGCGATCCGCGATCTGTCGATGGAAGGCCGCATGACCGTCTGCAACATGGCGATCGAAGGCGGCGCGCGCGCCGGCCTCATCGCGCCGGACGAAAAGACCTTTGCCTATGTCATGGGCCGCCCCCACGCGCCGAAAGGTGCGCAATGGGAGGCCGCGATGAATTGGTGGAAGACGCTTTATTCCGACGATGACGCCCATTGGGACAAGGTCGTGACCATCAAGGGCGAAGACATCGCACCCGTCGTCACCTGGGGCACCTCACCCGAGGATGTGCTGCCGATCACGGCCGATGTGCCCGCCGCCGCCAGCTTTACCGGTGGCAAGGTCGAAGCCGCGCAGCGGTCGCTGGACTACATGGGGCTGACCGCCGGGACGCCACTGTCCGAGATCAAGATCGACACGGTCTTTATCGGCTCCTGCACCAACGGGCGGATCGAGGATCTGCGCGCCGCCGCCGCCATCCTCAAGGGGAAAAAGGTCAAGGACGGCATGCGTGCCATGGTCGTCCCGGGTTCCGGCCTCGTCCGTGCCCAGGCCGAAGAGGAAGGCCTCGCCGATATCTTTATCGAGGCGGGTTTTGAATGGCGCATGGCGGGCTGTTCCATGTGCCTTGCTATGAATCCCGACCAGTTGTCTCCGGGCGAACGTTGCGCGGCGACGTCCAACCGCAACTTCGAGGGCCGCCAGGGCCGGGGTGGTCGAACCCACCTGATGTCGCCTGCAATGGCGGCTGCGGCGGCAGTGACCGGGCATCTTACGGATGTCCGCGACCTGATGTGAACGGTGCGGCGGGTTAAACCCCGCCCTACCGCAACCCGCAGGGCGGGGTTTAACCCCGCCATCCGTTCCAAGGAGACTCTAAATGGAAAAATTCGACAAACTCACCGGCATCGCCGCGCCGCTTGACCTGATCAACGTCGATACCGACATGATCATCCCCAAGCAGTTTCTAAAGACGATCAAACGCTCGGGTCTGGGCGTGAATCTGTTCGATGAGATGCGCTATGATGACGACCGCAACGAGATCCCGGATTTCGTGCTGAACAAACCGCAGTACCGTGAAGCACAGATCATCGTGGCTGGCGAAAACTTTGGCTGCGGATCCAGCCGCGAACACGCCCCGTGGGCAATCAAGGATTTCGGTATTTCCTGCGTTATCGCGCCGAGCTTTGCTGACATCTTTTACAACAACTGCTTCAAGAACGGCATCCTGCCCATCGCCCTGCCGCAAGAGCAGATAGACGTGCTGATGAAGGACGCGGAAAAGGGTGCCAATGCCCGGATGGAAATCAACCTCGAGTCGCAGACCATCACCACGTCCGATGGTGAAGTTTTCACCTTTGACGTCGATACGTTCAAGAAGCATTGCCTGATGAATGGCCTCGACGATATCGGCCTTACCATGGAAAAGGTCACCGCGATCGACACGTTCGAAACCGCAGCAGCCCAGTCCCGCCCCTGGGTCTGACCTGCCTGGCGGCACCGTACCCTTGATGGCACGGTGCCGCGCAATATTCCGTCAAAATCACGTTGTTTACGTATTTGGCGTGGCAATAGTGGCCAATTCGCCAGCGCCACCAGATGTTGTGACACCCCATAGCTTCGCCAGATTCCTGCCCCGAACTTGATGCATTCCCGCACCACGTGTTCCCTCTTGTGGCCTCAAACCTTGGCGATTGTTTCCCTGATGCTTGAGGCAGTTGGCAAAAGAAGGCACAAATTGGGCAAGAATGAGGCAGTCCGCCACAATTGGCGGGATCAGATTGGAACAAGGTCACGGCATCGCATCGTGTCCGTCCGATTTACAAGGGCAGTACAGTGATGAAACGCATTATCGGCGCAGGCGGCCGCGCCTTCCTTGTGGCAGTGTTGATTGCACTGCCCGCGCTGATGTTGCACGATGGATCTACTGACCGGACCCAGATGATCGCCCTGCTGGCGCTGATTGCTGCGATCCTGACCTTTTCCGAATATGTCAGCGCCTATCCCAGTTTCCTTGAATTTCGCGACGCCGGGCCATTCAACCGGCTGCGCTTTGCGGCGCTGTTTGCGACGGTCTTTGCGCTGACCATGATCAGCCGCGGTCAGATTCAGCCAACAGCGGTCAGTACCGCGCTTGGCAATCTCGGCGGGCAAGTTGGTCAGGCGATGGATTTCCCGTTTTCACCGGTGCGGCTTATGGTGTTGCTGGTGCCTTCTGACGCACCACAGAGCGCGCTGTCGCAGGTGCGCACCCACGCCGGGCTGGCCTATCTCATGTCGCTGCTGACCATGCTGGTTTTTGTCGCCATCGTGCGGCTGCTGAACTGGCCGATCCGCCGTGGTTCGTTTAATTTCTGGGTCAACTTACCGCTGTTCGACCCCACTGCCGGGGGCGATGTGCTGCGACGGCTCAAACGGGATGCGCATGTTAACGTCGCATTAGGGTTTTTGCTGCCATTCCTGATCCCGGCAGCAATGTCGGTGGTGTCCCAACTGATGGAGCCGGTGTCGCTGTCCGACCCGCAGACCCTGATATGGACGATGAGTGCATGGGCCTTTCTGCCCGCTGGATTGATGATGCGCGGTGTGGCCCTGATGCGCATCGCCGACCTGATCGAGGAAAAGCGCCGCCGCGCCTACGCGCAGGCGGATTTACAGATCGCCTGATCCAACGATCGGCGGCCGTTTTGATCTGCGCGCTGTTGATCCCCACATTGTCAGGACCTTTGTATGCCGAAACGATCCGGGTCGCGACTTGGCACGCGCCACTCAGCCGCAAGGGTCCGGGGCTGTTGCTGCGTGACATCCTGCGCGGCGAGGATACAGAGATAGCCGCTGTCACTGAGGGCATTGATACGCTGGACCCGGACATTCTGCTGCTCACCAACATCGACTATGACTTTGATCTGATCGCACTGAACGCGCTGCGCAACGCGATGCCGGACGGGGCGAACCGATATCCCTACCTCTGGGCGCGCAAACCAAATACCGGCATGCCGACCGGCCTGGATCTAGATGGTGACGGGCGGCTGGGGGGGCCGCGCGACGCGCAGGGCTTTGGCTATTTCGCGGGTCAGGGTGGTATGGCGCTGATGAGCCGTTTTCCAGTCGGTATGGATCAAGTGATCGATTTCAGTGACCTGCTGTGGCGCGATCTGCCGGGCAACCTGATGTCGCCTGACGATACCGGATATGACGTCCAGCGCCTGTCCTCTTCGGCGCATTGGGATGTGCCGCTGCATCTGCCGGGGGACCGGATGCTGCACTTGCTGGCATTTTATGCCACGCCGCCAGTCTTTGACGGGCCCGAGGATCGAAACGGGCGACGCAACCACGACGAGGTGGCGTTCTGGCGCCGCTATCTGGACGGTGCGATTGGCGGGGCGCCGCCGACGTCCGAATTTGTGGTGATCGGTGACGCGAACCTGGATTCCCAGCGCGGCGACGGCCTGCACGCGGCCATGATTGCCCTGCTCGCCGACTCGCGCCTGACAGATCCCGTACCTGGCAGCGATTCGGTGCATTGGCCCCCGCCCGGACCAGGAACCATGCGGGTCAGCTATGTTTTGCCCTCGGCCGACCTTGGGGTTGCAGGGGCCGGCCACGGACCAGCCGTCGGACCACACAGACCGGTCTGGGTCGATCTGACGATTGCCCCATGATGGATCGAATCGCGATTCTTTTGGCAGGGCGCATACCTACGGGGCGGGCTTCGAATCTTGACGCCCGCGGCGCAGGTCGGTAGGCGAGACTGAGCATTTGTGACCAAAGGACACGCCCATCATGAGCAACCCCTCGCTTCTTATTCTCCCCGGTGACGGGATCGGCCCCGAAGTCATGGCCGAGGTGCGCAAGATCATCGACTGGTACGGTACCAAACGCGATCTGGCCTTTGATGTGAGCGAGGATCTTGTCGGCGGCTGCGCCTATGACAAGCACGGCACGCCGCTGCACGATGACACCATGGCCCGCGCGCAAGAGGTGGATGCCGTTCTGCTGGGTGCCGTGGGTGGCCCGAAATACGACTCCCTGGATTTCTCCGTTAAACCCGAGCGCGGCCTGCTGCGCCTGCGCAAGGAAATGGATCTGTATGCCAACCTGCGCCCGGCGCAGTGCTTTGACGCGCTGGCGGATTTTTCGTCGCTGAAAAAGAACGTCGTTGCCGGTCTCGACATCATGATCATCCGCGAACTGACCAGCGGCGTCTATTTCGGCGAACCGCGCGGCATCTTCAAGGAAGGCAACGAACGCGTCGGCATCAACACCCAGCGCTACACCGAGAGCGAGATCGAGCGTGTCGCGCGCTCTGGCTTTGAGATGGCGCGCAAGCGCGGCAACAAGCTGTGCTCGATGGAAAAGGCGAATGTGATGGAATCCGGCGTGCTGTGGCGCGAAGTGGTTCAGCGCATCGGCGACACCGAATACCCGGATGTCGAACTGTCGCACATGTACGCCGATGCCGGCGCCATGCAGCTGACCCGCTGGCCCAAGCAGTTTGACGTGATCGTCACCGACAACCTCTTTGGCGACCTGCTGTCGGATCTCGCGGCGATGCTGACCGGTTCGCTGGGCATGTTGCCCTCTGCCAGCCTTGGCGCGCCGATGGCCAATGGCCGCCCCAAAGCACTGTACGAGCCGGTACACGGTTCGGCCCCCGACATTGCCGGTCAGGGCAAGGCAAACCCGATTGCCTGTATCCTGTCGTTCGCGATGGCGCTGCGCTACAGCTTTGACAAGGGTGATGAGGCGACACGTCTGGAAAAGGCCGTCGAATCTGTGCTGGCCGATGGTTACCGCACTGCCGATCTGCTGGGTGAAGAGGGGCGCAGCCCGGTGTCGACCAGCCAGATGGGCGATGCCGTCGTCGCAGCACTGGACGCCAGTCTTAGCTGATCGTCCGACGGACGTTGAATCCGAAAGCCCCCGGAACTATAATCCGGGGGCCTTTGCGTTTCCGGCTACGGTGCAAGCCTGCGACTCTAGGTCTTTGATCTTGATCCCAATGCGGACGCGTGATTAGCAAGAAGATGTTAGCGAAAACATGGGAAGCTAGGTATGGGACCGAACGCAAAAGGCGCCTTGCTCGCGCTCCTGTCCTTTGGACTTTATGCCACGCATGATGTGATCGTCAAAGCGTTGGGCGTCTACTACAGCCCCTTCCAGATCGTGTTTTTCAGCGTTCTGTTCAGCTTTCCCCTGGTTGTGGTCATGCTGATCCGCGATTCAGAACCCGGCCACTTGCGCCCTGTGCATCCCTGGTGGACCGGATTGCGGACAGCCGCCGCGATGATCACAGCCGCGTCGGCGTTCTACGCCTTCACCACCCTGCCACTGGCCGAGGTGTATGCGATCATCTTTGCCGCGCCGCTGCTGATCACCATCCTGTCGATCCCAATTCTGGGCGAACGTGTCCGCCTGCGCCGCTGGATGGCGGTAATTGTCGGCCTGTGTGGTGTTATCGTCGTGCTGCGCCCCGGTGCCACGCAGTTTGAGCTTGGCCATCTGGCCGCGCTGTTTGCCGCCTGTGGCTCGGCTCTGGCCTCGATTATTGTGCGCAAGATCGGCAACGAAGAGCGCCCGGTGGTGCTGGTGCTGTATCCGATGCTGACTAACTTTATCGTGATGGGCGCGCTGACCGCTGTTGTCTACGTACCGATGCCGATTGAACATCTGGCCCTGAACGCCGGCATGGCCGTGCTGGGCTTCGCCGCGTCGATGATCATAATCTATGCCTACAAGGCCGCCGAGGCCGTGATCGTGGCACCGATGCAGTATTCCCAGATCCTTTGGGCCACAGTGTTTGGCGCAATGTTCTTTGACGAATGGCCCGACACTGTGACCCTGATTGGCGCGTCGATCATCATCGCCAGCGGCGTCTATATCGTGCTGCGCGAAGGGAACGCCGATACATCAGAGAACACCCCGGTGCTCAAGAGCCGCAGCAGGTTCGAAACCGCGACAATGCCCCGGGTCAGCAGTTTGCTGCGATTGCGCACGAGCCGTGGCGTGGATCGACACTGACCCCTTGCCAAACCTCGCGCGACGGGCTATCCCGCCCGCCACGGTCGGAGTGTAGCGCAGCCTGGTAGCGCACCTGCTTCGGGAGCAGGGGGTCGGAGGTTCGAATCCTCTCACTCCGACCAATATTAGATTCCTTTCCCGATTCCAGAGATGCCGGACCTTTCGGGCGTCAAAGCGGCAGCGCAAGGCTATGGTTTTGAGCGGCTACGCTATTGCGCGACGTTCAACCACAGCGCGGGTCAGCTAAGCGGGTGATGTTGTCATCTGCGATGCGAGCGCATCTGACCCATGGTACCAACAATCAACGCACTTTGCTTTTGCCCTACTCACGAGGCAAGCCCGGCCCCGCAGCGACGTGGAGCGATTAATTCGAGATATGCGCCCCTCGCACACCGCTTAAAGCAGCAAAAGAAAAGGGTGGTCGATCCGGTTTTGCCGGTACAACCCTTCGCGGATACGATCCCGGGCGACGTCTATCCTGAGATACCGCACCAGCCGCTCCGCGACCTGTTCCGGTGCGCCAAAATCGCGGGCCAGCTTTCTGGTCATAAAGCGCAGCTTGTAGCCCTCAATCGCCACCTCGGCCAGTTTGATCCATGGGATGGTCAGCAAGGTGGCAAGAAAGTCTGCCTCTAGCTCGGTCAGGCTGGTCAGCGCGAACGCAGCGTCAAGTTCAGTGTCCTGCGGTATTGCACCGCCAGGATGCGCCAACCGGTGTGGTGGCAGATATCCTGCTTCGGCGTTCCTGATGTCTTCCGCATGAAGCCGGTGATGAGCGTATTCATGCAGCAGGACGTGGTTCCCAAGCGACCGGGGCGTGGCGACGCAACCCGCCACAAAACTTTCCTGAGCAAAAATCGTATGGCCGCGGCTGCCACCCGCAATGACGACATCCGAATCTGGCGCAAAGAGCGGCATGTTTGCGCATACTTCGAAAGTAAGATCCTCGCTCCTTTCTGCTTCGGCCTTCAGAAATGCAACGGCAGACAATGGCTCTTCGTTCTGAATATAAAGTTGGCGAATGTCTTCGGACAACAAGACCAGGCTGGCAAAGCGGGCAGGACTCAGGCTGGGCAGCGGCGCGCGGGGCTGTAACGGTTCCGGTGCAATCTTACCCGCAGCATCATCGACATTGGCAACAGCATCCTTTGGCTGATATTTTGGTATCGAGGCCAGGCGCGCAATGTCATCAGCGACAATACGATTTATTTTGGCTTTGGCGGCATCCGACAAAGCATCACCATGCCGTGCCAGCAGCGCCATCAACCGGTCATCGCCCAGAAACTTGCGGTGATAGGTGTACCTCTGGTTCGCCTCATTGGCGGCATCACTCAGATTCAAATGCGGTTGCGATCCTTTGGAAATGCCCAGAACCTGCGAATACTGTGATACCAAATCTTCGTCGCACAGCGCCCGCTGGTTTTCACAGGCTTCAATATCCTCCACACCCATCCGCATGAGCCGGGCGAATTCGTCAACAGTCAGGCCCAGCTGATCCCGATGATCCCGAGCAAGTTTTCCGAATTTTGACAACATATGCACCACACCTTTGTGACCAAGGGCGCTTACCCGCCCAACTCCATTCAGGATGCTTGGCTCAGCCGGTCGAAGTTCAGCGACCGCCTGCCCAACAAGTCTCCCCAGACGATTCTGATGTTAGGAGGGTACGAAACAGCTGACAACGGTTTCTCGTGTTCAGGCTATGCCGTATCGCTCATATGACCGCTTGCTGGCATCGCAGGCAAACCGATCAACCCGGCACCGGATTCGCAACATGCAACCGAATTGACCCGCAAGGCAGCGGTAACATTCCGCAGCATAGGCCGTGGGAGGTAGGGCATAAGCAATCCCTTGCCGTCAGCCCGGACAACGCAGATTCACCCGCCATGCATCGAAATCACCTGATTCTGCACAGTTATGGCCTGAAACAGCGGCGTTGCAGTCCGATCTTACATTGGGCACCGAATTTGGGTTGACCCGACGGAATTACGTATTTCGCCAATAAGTTGAAATTAAATTACCCAATACGCCTGCGAATCTACCCTATAATATCGAATCGCCTCCAATAATTGGGATCGAGATAAAACGCCCAGAGGATGAGAGCATACATTTAACGTCACCCCTAAGGTTGCATTCATCTTTTTTTGGAGATTCTGGCGCGAAAAAAAGAATCTAGAAACAATGATCTATTCTTGCGGGTATTCTGTCAAAATATGACGTTATCGCCACAAATCGAGCCTGCCTCATTAAAAAATACAATTTTATCAATAAGATAAAAAGTTACGTTCCGTTAGAGTTGTGTCAAAACTGGATAAAATTTTTCTCCAAACTGCCTCAGTTCAGCCCTGATCTACTGGGCATATCGGCATCGTTGAAACCTATTGGAGCAAATGAAATGACAACTGATATCTCGAACCTGAACAACATCCCCGGCTTTATTGGCGCTTGCCTCGTAGACAGCGAATCCGGCCTGATGCTGGCGTCCGAAGCGGGCACTGGCAAACTGGATCTCGAAGCCGCCGGTGCAGCAAACACCGAAGTGGTACGTGCCAAGAACGCCGCGATGAAGGCCCTGGGCCTGAAAGACTCGATCGAAGACATCCTGATCACCCTCGGCCAGCAGTATCACCTGATCCGCCCGCTTTCGACCAACAGTGCCATCTTCCTCTATGTTGCTCTGGACAAGAAGCAGGCGAACCTTGGTATGGCGCGTTTGAACGTGAAGCAGTGCGAAGCGACCCTCGAAGTCTGAGCCTGCTGAGACTGATCAACCTTCGGACCGATGAGGTGTGATCTGAAACTGCCGGAGGTTGCGAAGCGGCGCCAAAAATTGCCGCCGCCTCGCAACACCCCGCGCACTCGAACCAAACTAGTTTGCGAGTAACAATATGTTCTCTGAAGACGAATCTTTTGCGTTGTTTGGGAAGGGCGGCTTTGCCCAATTGGAAGAATTTTGGCAACGCCTTCAGCGTGTCGAAAGAGCGACCGAGGCACTGGCCGAAAGTTCGCTTCCGTTTGTACAGGAAGCGGTTGAAAACATTTCCGAAAAGATCGTTTCCTTTGAACCGGCGGTCAGCGTGATCGGCCAGGTCAAGGCTGGCAAGAGCACATTGTTGAATGCTTTGATCGGTCAGACCGAGTTGCTGCCCTCGGACGTCAATCCCTGGACCTCGGTCATCACCGCGATCCACCTGAATTCCCGTCGCCGCCCGCCAAAGACCAGCGCATTGTTCCGTTTCTTCGATGAAATGGAATGGGATCGCTTGGTGACCACCGGCGGTCGACTTGGTGAAATGGCCAACCGCGCCGGATTTGAAACCGAAGCGGTCGCCGTCAAGAACCAGGTCATGGAGATGCGCCAGACCACGGAACAGCGTCTTGGTGACAAATTTCACGACCTTCTTGGGGCGAGCCACGCGTTCGAAACCATAGAAAAGGACGTCATCGACCGCTATATCTGCTATGGTGATCCCGACGATTCGGACACGCCAGACGAAGGTGTCTATGCCGACATCACCAAACTGGCAGACCTTTATATCGACATTCCGACCTATCCGACGGGCCTGTGTTTCCGCGATACACCCGGCGTGAACGACACCTTCATGATGCGCGAACAGATCACGCTGAATGCGATCAGCGACAGCCGCGTCTGCGTTGTTGTGCTGTCAGCCCATCAGGCGCTGTCGACGATGGACATGGCGCTGATGCGCATCATCTGCAACGTGCAGGCCCGCGAAGTCCTGATTTTTGTCAACCGGATCGACACCCTGGTGGACCCGCGCGGCGATTCAATCAAGATTTACGAAAGCATCAAGAATACGCTGGCCAAGAACGGCGTCGCCGAGGGCGTAAAGATCATTTTCGGCTCAGGCTATTGGGCCAACTGCGCCCTTGGCAACACGTGCGACAAGATGATGCCCGCCAGCCGCGCCGCTCTTTTGCATTGGGCCGAAAAATCCGACAGCGATCTCCAAGATCCTCAGGATTTTCGCCAGATTGCCTTTGATGCGTCCGGTGTTGGCGAATTGCACCGTGCCATTGCCACCCGCATCGTCGAAGGCCCCGGCCATCTGCTGATCGAAGACGTGTCGGCGGAAATCGACAATATCTCGCAAATGATCAGCACAGTGTCGAATATTGCCGACCAGCAGATCGATCAGGAGCGTATCGACAATCTGAACCTGCCCGCGCTCAGAAAACGCCTGGATGATATCGCCACCGAAACGCTGGAACGCTATGACCAGCAGATCAGCGATTTGCGCAAGGTCATCGAGGAACGGCTGCTGCGCTCGCGCGAGACCTTTGTTGCTTCGGCGATCGAGGCGCTGGAATCTCATCTCGCGACGTATGGCGAATTTGACACCTGGTCCTACGAATCCGTCAGCCTGCGGATGATGATGCGGACAGCGTTTCTTTCGACCTGTGGCACCGTCAGAAAGCATACCAAATCTGCCCACAGCCGCGCGCTGGAAGAATACGATCTCTTGCTCGAAGACAACTTCGGCATCGAAGATCATGGCACCGATATGGAAGCTCCTGTCATTGCCGGCGCCAATCCGCCGACCACGCTTGCCCAGACCCTTTCGCTAGATTTGCAACCGACCTGGTGGCGCCGGTTCTGGCGGTTTGGCAAGCGCAAGCTCCATGCCAAACGGTATGAGGACGTCATCCGCGCCGAAACCACCCCGCTGATTGCCGAGTTGTTGGAGGAACATTTCGATGTTTACGTCCAAACCAATCGGGCTCTGATCAAAAAATTCCTCTCGAACGAAGACCAATTTGTCGAGACCATTCTCGAATGTTTGGGCAGGCAAGATCCTTCAAACTTGCTCTTTGACACCGGACCCCAGCAGGAGAAGGTCGCATGACGGATACAACAAAATCTGAGACTTTGATCGAAAATGCCATTCGGACGCGCCGCCCTCGGATCGTGATTGCGGGTGAATTTAGTGCCGGGAAAACCCGGTTGCTGAATGCGCTGATGGGGCAGAATGTCCTGCCGTCCAATGTCACCTCTACCTCGCTGCCGCCGATGTGGTTGTTGCAGCGCGGCGGATCGCCGATGCGCCTCGATCTGGACGGAGAGTGGCACGCAGTCGACGATATTTCCGAGGTCGAGGTTAGCACGACCAAATATTGCCTGTTGCCTTCAGACGCGCCGATCCTCGAACATTTTGACCTTATCGACACCCCCGGCAATTCGGATCCGAACATTCCACCCGAATCCTGGGAACGGATGATCGCCTATGCCGATCTGGTGATCTGGTGTTCCAATGCCAATCAGGCATGGCGCCAGAGCGAAAAGTCCGTCTGGAATGACATGCCTGATCGGCTGAAACGACACAGCGCCATCGTACTGACCCATGCCGATCAGATCCCCGACGAACGCTCCAGGGGCAAGGTTTTGCGCCGTGTGGAACGTGACGCCAAGGATTTCTTCCATTCGTTCGATTTGCTGTCGGCGCTGGATGCAAATGACATCGCCGGATTTGCCGACCGCCTGATCAGCAACGTGACCGGAATTGCCGATCTTACCGGCGCTTTGGCGCCGGAACAGGATGACCTGCCGAACCTCATCCCCAACGCGGTGACCGCCCCCACGGACATTGCCGCTACCGACGTAAAAACACCGTCTGACGGACAAATCCAGCCACGCCGGATTGTGCCAAAGTCACAGACCTCCAAGCACGCCAGTTTCTGCGACCGTCCTGCAACCAATCGTCCGGGCACTCTTCTTGACCTGGAGAGCAAGGTCGCCTCGGCGATTTCGGGGCCGTTGGACGAAAACAAACTGATCGCGATGCCGATCAAGTCGGACACCGCCATTCTGGCGCTGACTACGGCACCTGCGTCGGCATCCCCTGTCATTCTGGCTGGGCCTGCCCGGCTTGCCTGGAACCGCATCAGCCAAGACACAGACATGACCGACCCCGTCGCGATCCTGGCCAGCGTTGATGCTCTGATCCACGAAATCGACGACCAGGACGGCTTTGGTCACCAATACGACAGTGCGGCAAACGTGCCGCGACAAATCAAGGCCTGAACCACTTTAACCCGTATCCGCCGTAACTATTCCGCTGAAGCACACCCAACAAGACGACGACCCGCCAGCGCCAGCAAAACTTCAGGAGCCGCAAAAAATGCAAATCGCCACGCTTCAAAGAAAAGAGATCGACTTTCTGCGCGAGACTCTTGGAGATCTCGAAGGTGTCGCGGGCCGCGCGGCACGGGAACCGTTTACCGTCCTCAGCGAACGGCTGGACAACTGGGCCGCGCGTGTCGCTGTGATCGGTCAGGTCAAGGCGGGGAAATCCACCTTTCTGAACGCCTTTCTTGGTCAGCATAATTTCCTGCCGTCTGATGTGAACCCCTGGACTTCGGTGGTCACCAACATTCGCATCAACCTGACCAACGATCCCAAAACCGGCGCGAGTTTTGAGTTTTTTGACGAAAACTCGTGGGATGAGATCATCAATGGCGGCAGCGAAGTGCGCAAGCTGACAGAGCAGCTGTTGCCCGGCTTTGACGCAGATCTGCTGCGCAAGCAAACCGAAGAAATGAAGGAACGCGCGCAAAAACGGTTGGGTAAATATTACCACACCCTGCTCGGCACGTCGCATGACTACGACTTTCTGACACCGGATCTGCTGCAACGCTATGTGTGTGCCGGCCCCAGCTCTGAACAGGAGGGCGAGCGCGACGCGCTGGGTCGCTATGCGGCGATCACCAAGGTGGCCAACCTGTATTTCCGCCGTCCTGAATTTGCCGTGCCGACGATCATCACCGACACCCCCGGCGTGAATGATCCGTTCCTTGTGCGCGACGAATTTACTTGCCGCAGCCTTGATAAATCCGACGTATTCATCGTTGTTCTATCCGCGCATCAGGCCCTGACCGAGGTGGATATCGCGCTGATGCGCATTCTGGCCCAGCAGGAAACCAAGGATGTCGTCATTTTCATCAACCGGATTGATGAGCTGGACGACTATGATCTGGACATCCAGCGCGTCACAAAAGACGTTGCCAGCCGGCTGAAAGAGGCGATCCCGAACGTCGAATTCACCATCCATGCCGGCAGCGCCTATCTTGCCGATCTGGCTCTGCGCGATGACGAAGAGGCTGCTGAAATTCGCAACGAACTGGATGACGATCGGCTGGCAAACTATGTCAGAAGCATCACCGGCAGTCTTCCCACCGACCAGCGCGAGCGGTTCTTTGCGGCCGCCGGTCTGGAAGACGTCCGCCGCACGATGTCCAACCTGATCGACCATGGCGTCGGCAGCCAGCAAATTGGTCAGATCGTCGAAGACGTTCGCTCGGAAATTGGTGGTTTACTGTTCGTCTCAAAGCGCGAGCGCGACTCGATCCAGATGCAAGTCGAGAAACTGAATATCGACCGCTGGGAGGATTCCCTGAAAGTCATCGAAGCCGAACTTGGTACGCTCAGCGGTATCCAGGTTGGGATCGACGAAAACTATGAATCGTCTAACGCCCAGATCGACAAGATTGTGTCCAAATCCTGGGCTTCACTCGAAGCATCTCTGAATGAATCGATCGGCGTGTTCATCGACGAACAACGCGACCGGATCAAAGAGCGGGTGTTCCGCAACTCTGTGGCCTCGGCTGCCAGCAACACGCTCAACATCGACCTGCTGCCCCTGCGTGAGCACCTCGAAGCGGACATCAAAAAGAACTTTGACAAGGCGCGGGCCGGGATCGACGTCGTGCTGTCCAATTTCATGAGCGTCTCGCTGAATGCGGTCAGTGACAAGTTCGAAATCGACACAGATGGCATCACTTTGCAGAACCTGCCCAATGATACATTTGTCTCGACCCTGACCCTGTCCAAGAAAAAGCTGGATCTGGTTCTGATCGCCAACAAATCCTGGGCATTCTGGCGGCGCAAGAACATCGATGTTGAAAAATCGCTCGATGCGCTGCGCATCATCGCTGCGGCGGAACTGCGTCCGGCGATTCAGAAAATCCTCGCGGCGTTCAGTGAGGCATGTGTCGAACGGGCCGTCGCGGGTCAAACCCGGCTTCAGGTCATCCCCCGTATGGTCGACAGCACCGTCGAGGATTGCAAGCAGCGTCTCAGAACCGATCGCGCACAGGTGCAACGCCTCGCTGCCGACCCTGATGCCCTGAACCGCCTGGCGCACCGTCTGCAAAGCCAGCTTGAGATTCTGGATCGTCGCATTCAGCACGTTTCGGTTTGCGACAGTCATCTGGCCAAAAACACCCTCGCTCAGGCGGCATGAAGGAAAGAAAATGAACGCGCCACTCCTTCAAAAGCCGCGAGGCGTCAAGGCCATCACAGGTGGCGACAGTCCGGTGATCAGCCTCGTCGTTGGCGGCGAAGTGAATTCCGGAAAGTCCAGCGTCATCAATTTGTTGGTTCGCAAGAACATCGTTCCCAGCTTTTTTGGTGAACGCAAACGTCCGATGATTGTGGTGCGTCACGGCGCGCAACCCTGTGCCATCGTCCATGATATGTCCGGCGCGTCCCGGACCTTTGATGCGGTAGAGGATTGCGAAGATCTGGCAGATGCGGACCTGTGTGAAATCTTTACCGATGCGCCGCATATGGCGGGGATCGAACTGATCGAAGCGCCCTTTAGCCATGACGGCGAACTTGGCGACGACACGTTTACCTTGATGGCGGCGGCGGATCTGTTGATCTGGGTGACCATCGGGTCGCAGGCTTGGCGCCTGACGGAACGCACGATCCTTGCCCGCCTTCCCAAGGCTCAGCGCGAACATTCGATTCTGGTGGTGTCTCGTGGGGATAAACTGAAATCCGCGCGCGAAATTGAAAAGATCCAATCCCGGCTCGAGTCCGAGGCCGCCGATTTTTTCGGGGACATCCTGTTCATGCATGCCTCCAAACGCATGATCGACGCATCCGCCGGTTCGGACGAAAGCTGGAGCATAGCCAAGGGTGATATGTTGTCTGGCCTGGTGGCGGACTATGCCAAAAAATCCCGCAAGCGCCCCGAGATCGAACCCGATATCGCCCAAGTAGCTACCCCCGAGCCAGAAATGGACGAATACACCGAACAATCAGCGGCAGAGGTCATCGAAGAGCCTGCCATAGCGGCCAAAGCCCCGGAAGACACTGCCAAAGTGGATGCGCCAATGGCAGAGGTCGCCAGCGCGCCGCCGGTTGACGAAACCAGAACTTTGGAAACCGAGGCGGTTACCGCCGAATTGCGTGAATTCGTGTCCGGGCTCAACAGCATTGTCGCATCCGGCCTGATCGACGTAAAAGACAGTTCCCGGTGCACCGTCTTGGCGGGTGACGAAACCGTTGCCCATGCAACCGGCCGGGCCAGTCATGATTGCCTGAAACACCAAAGCCAGTTCTATCGCTATGCTGGTGCCGACGTCGGGATGGAGCAAACCCTGATCACGCTGTCGGATCACTTCTTTCTGTATCAGCCATCTGGCGACGGCAAGACCGTCATCTATGCGCTGTGCAAGACCGCCAAGATCAACTCAGGCATCGCACGAAATGCGCTTAGGCGCATGGGCAATCTCTGGGACAACCATTGCGCTGGGGCCATGGGCCAGGAAACCCCGATAGCCATCAATTAGAATACTTATCACCGCCTTGTCAGCCACGCAGATGGCCCACGGCTAAATACTACGAACAGCAGAGCGCAGAATCGAGAGAGTTTATGGGACAGTTAGAGTTGGTATCAAAAGAGGCCCAAGGCCTTTGGGATCTGCTCGCGGAGGTGCGTACATCATTTCCGCCAGAGTTCCGTCGCAGGCAGGGCAAGCAATGGTTTGATCATTGGAAATCGCGGGTAAAAGACCGGTCTCTGATCAGCAAGCTTGCCAATGACGAATCAGATGCGCGGCTGTTTTACGAGGTCACCCCGTCAGAAGAGTATTTGTCCTGCGACACGATGGACGCGTTTCTGACCTTTGTCGACATTGAGGCCACTGGCGACTGGACCGCTGACTATGACCTGTCGATTTCCGACCTGATCATCGAAGGCTTCCTGGTGGCAGCAAACGAAAGCTATCGCTTTCTGTCTCCTGTCAAAGCGGTTTAAGCGTCTGGTATTTGCCTCTGTCCAGCGCGACTTAAAGCGCTGACCAGCGGCCCCCCGTTAGAGGGACCGCGCGCGTTTCGTTCAGGCAAAGTCGACCTGACCCATCATCGGCAGTTCGGTCACACGCTCGCTGCCTGCGCGGGCAATCGCGTTCGCCAGCGCCGGTCCAGCCGGTGGGACCCCCGGTTCGCCGACACCTGTTGGCGCGTCGGTCGAGCTGACCACCGCGACCTCGATCGCTCCGATATCCGAAATCCGCAACGGTTCGTAGTCAGGAAAGTTGAACTGATCCACCTCACCATCCGTGAGCGTGATCTGGTTGCGCATGACATGGCCGATGCCGTAACCGATTCCGCCCTCCATCTGGGCGCGGATCACATCAGGGTTTACCGCCACACCGCAATCGACAGCGCAAAAGACCTTTTCGATCTTGATTGCATCCGCGCCGCCGCCGGAAACTTCGGCAATCTCGGCCACGAATGACCCGAATGAGTGGTGTACCGCCAGCCCACGCGCGCGCCCCTCGGGCGCACCGGCCTGCCAGTCTGCCAGTTTGGCCACCTCGCGCAGCACACCAGCCATGCGGGTCTGCGCCGGCGTGTCGCCCGGCAGCATCGACAGGCGCAACTCCAATGGGTCGGCGCCGGTTTCCTCGGCCACCATATCCATCATGCTTTCCATCACATAAGCTGTGTGGGTATGCCCGACCGAGCGGAACCACAAAACGCTGGTTGCCCTGGCGTGGTCGGTCAGGCCAACCGACATCCCCGGCACGGCATAGGGCGTGTCCGCCACCCCTTCGACCGACGTACCATCGACGCCGTCTTTCACGGTCATAGGCTCCATGACGGTGCCCTTCATGATCGACTGGCCCGCGATGCGGTGATCCCAGCCAACAATCTGCCCGTCGGCGTCCAGCCCCACCCGCACACGATGGGCAAAGGCCGGGCGGTAGTATCCGCCACGAATGTCATCCTCGCGCGACCAGACCAGTTTCACCGGGCGGCTGCGATCCGTCAGAGCAAAGGCCATGGCACATTCGAGGTTGTAGTCAGACGTCGGATTGGCGCGGCGACCAAAAGATCCCCCGGCCAGTACGGTTTTGACCTGAACTTTCTCCATTGGAAGGTCCAGAACGTGGCTCAGCGTCATATGGCCAAATGTCGGGAACTGCGCGCCGTCATGCAGGATCGCGCCACCGTCAGCGGTGGCTTCGATTGTGCAGGTCAGCGGCTCCATCGGGGCGTGAGCCAGCAGCGGAAAGTAGAAAGTCCGGTCGATGATTGTGGCAGCGCCGTCAACCAACGCCGTCGTGTCCGTTTGAACGCCTTTGGTCTGATAGGTGCTGTCACCCTGAACGGCGGCGATAAGTTCGTCGCGGATAACGTCAGACGACCGCATCTCAGCCTCGGAATTGTCCCACTCGACAGTGATCGCTTCGCGGGCCTGCAATGCCTGCCAAGTGCCTTCGGCATAGACCGCGACGCCAGAGTTGTCCGGCAGGGTCTTTGCCATGACAAAGCCCGTCATCCCTTCGGCGCCGCTGGCGTCGAACGATGCAACCTTGGCACCCATTCGGGGGGCGTGGGCGATCACGACGACCATCTGATTGTCCAGATGTAGGTCCATGGCAAAAATGCCGGACCCATTGATCTTGACCGGGGTATCCTTGCGCTTGACGGCGGATTCCTTGCCGATCAGGCGCCATTCATCCGGCGTGCGCAAGCGCGGTTCGGCGGGCACACCCTGGGTCAGGGCGGCCGCGACAAATTCTGCCAACGGCGCGGCATGGCCATTGCCGGTGATCTGCCCGTCGACAATATCAAGGCCCGAGGCATCCGTACCCCATTCCGCCGCCGCCGCCGCAATCAGCATCTCGCGCGCAGCAGCGCCCGCGTTGCGGTACTGGTCATAGCTGTTGGCCATGGCGGTCGATCCGCCGGTGCCCTGAAACTGGCCAAACAGCAGGTTGTTATAGACCGCTGGATTCGACGGGGCAAAATCATAGTCGATCTGGTCCATCGTCACGCCCAGCTCTTCGGCGATCAGCGTGGTCAGGCCCGTGGTCGGCCCCTGCCCCATCTCAAAATGCTTAACGATGGCGGTCACACGACCATCGGCGCTAATGCGCACAAACGGGTTAAGATTGGTGGCGTCAGAACCGGCGGCAAGCGCACCGTTGGGCCGGGCGCCGATCAGCAGAACAGCTGTGGCAGCGGCAGCCCCTTTGAGAAAGCCGCGGCGGGATGTGTTCACAGTCATCTCAACCCTCCAGAATTTCGGCCGCGCGCTGAACGCCGGCACGGATACGTTGATAGGTGGCGCAGCGGCAGGCGTTGCCCCACATGTAATCGTCAATCTCAGCCGCTGACGGCTTGCCGTTTTCGGACAACAGCCCGACCGCCGACATGATCTGGCCCGACTGGCAGTAGCCGCACTGAACCACGTCCAGTTCGGTCCAGGCCTGCTGGACTGCGGCGCCAATGCGGTCGGCGCTCATCGCTTCGATCGTTGTGATCTCAGCCCCTTCGACATCTTCGATATAGGTCTGGCACGACCGCGTCGGCGCACCATCCACATGCACAGTGCAGGCCCCACAGGCAGCGACGCCGCAGCCGAACTTGGTTCCAGTCATCTTGAGTTCATCGCGGATCACCCACAGCAGGGGCGTTCCGTCCTCGGCATCGACCGTGACGGTCTGGCCATTGAGTCTGAGTTCGCGCGTCACGTTTGATCCTTCCTTGTTCGGTGGGAGTGACTCGGGGTAGCCCCCGGATCGGAGAGATATTCAATGTGCTCTATTGTGCGTTGCCGCGCGCGTGATAAACACTCGCGGATGACGCCAAAATTCTAACACAAGACGACACCCACATCGCCGGGGGTGTGGATTGCCCGATACAACCCCCAGCTTAGCACAGAACGAAGAGAGCCGGAATGTCCGCATCACGCCTGTACAAAATCACGCCATATTTGCGTCAGTGTTGCAGTATCCTGAACTTGTCACCGGCGCGGGTGCTGGAACGCTGCGGGTTGACGGCGGATTTTCTGGAGAACGAGGACAAAGGCGTTGATGCCACTACATATTTCTCGGCCTGGTCAGCCTATGCCGAAGAAAGCAAAGATCCCGAATTGCCACTGACACTGGGGCGCGCCGCATCGCGGGGGCCGCTTCAGCCGGCATTGCTGGCGTTTGCGGCCAGTCCCGACATTCACACCGGATTCAACCGGCTTGCCATCTTCAAACCGCTCGTTGCACCGATCCGGCTTCATCTGACAGAAGACGAGGACGCCTTCACTGTCGGATTCGAGTCGGAATGCGGGCAGCCTGTACCGAATGTCATGTCCGCAACCGAAGTCATCTTTTTTCTCGATTTCGCCCGGACCTTTACCGCACATCACATTGTACCGAAAACTGTGCAGCTTCCGCATCTTGGCCATGTCACACCGGACTACCAAACCTATGTCGGCGCGCCAATTGTCCAAAGCCAGATCCCCGCGATCACCTTTTCCATGCAGGACGCGCGCAGGTCTCTGATCTCGGCCGATACGGATTTCTACCGACTGATCGAGCGCGATCTGCTGAGCAAACTTGAATCCGTGGCGGATGGCATCGGCCTTGCCAAACGGGTCGCGCGCACGCTGACCGACCTGTTGCCATCAGGGGCTGTTTCGGCGGATCAAGTCAGTGCCCGGCTTGGGATCAGCAAGCGCACACTGCAACGCAAGCTCAAAGTCGAAGGCAGTTCGTTCCAGAACATACTGGACGAAACCCGCGCGACGCTGGCGATGACCTATCTGCGTGACCAGAAACTAAGCGCCGAAGAGACCAGTTACCTTTTGGCCTATCAGGATCCGAATTCGTTTTACCGCGCCTTTCACGAATGGACAGGCATGACACCATCGCAGGCGCGTGAGATGCAGCTAAGCTGACCGGCGGGCGGTGATCGCGGCCGGATTGCCGATACCTTAAAGGCGAATCGATCTTAAGGGGTCTGAGATATTTTGCAGGCGTCGCGCTGTGGTTTTGCACCGCGACTGGGTTGCCTCAATCGCCCCGCTGCCGTCACCGTATTGGTGGTCAATCGGGGCAAAACATTGGATTGTCTAGCAGATTTTCCAGGCCCTGTATGCGTCCCCAATCCCCGGCACACCAAAGTCAGGTGCCAAAAATTTAGCTGGCGACGGATGCCGGACAGGGTGTATTCAGAACGCGGTAACGCCCGGATCAGGGCGTCGTTGGGTGACCGGGCCCCTCTGGCGAAAGTGGCGGCGCTTTCGTGATGTCGGCACTGAAACGTTCCAGCCGCCTGGACTTTGACCTCTCATGTCTCCCACATCTTCAAACGTGACTGCGGGCCCCGTGCCTTCGCATGCCTCTATGCTATCTTATTTTCGCTGGGCTTTTGTACTGACAGTCATCGGGCTAGCCCTTGGCGCGGCCCTTGGCTGGCATATGACAGGGACGATCAGCGGGATGCTGACAATCTTTTTCGTATGTACCGTGCTGGCCGTTCTGGAAATTTCTCTCTCGTTCGACAATGCCATCGTCAATGCCAACAAACTCAAGGACATGCAGCCAATTTGGCGGCAGCGGTTTCTGACCTGGGGCATTCTGATCGCCGTGTTCGGCATGCGGATCCTGTTTCCGCTGCTGATCGTGGTCATCTCGGCCCGTATCGGCCCGTGGGAGGCACTGACCCTCGCCGCAGCCGAACCCGCACGCTATGCAGAAATCATGCATGACGCCCATCTGCCGATTGCAGCTTTTGGCGGAACCTTTCTGCTGATGGTCAGCCTCGCGTTCTTTTGTGACGTCGACAAGGATGTGCACTGGGTCGGCTGGCTCGAACATCGGCTGGCGCGCTATGCCGGGGTGCGCGGGGCCGAAGTGGTGCTGGTCCTGTTGCTGATCCTCGGCTTCTCGCGGTTGCTTGAGGGCGAAGACGCGCAGGTGTTCTTTCGCTCGGCGATCTGGGGGCTGGCGACATTCCTCTCGGTTGACGTTCTGGGCAGTTTTCTGGACAGCGGCAGCAGCGTCAAGTCTGCGGCACAGGGCGGGCTTGGCGCGTTCCTCTACCTCGAAGTCCTCGACGCGTCGTTTTCCTTTGACGGCGTGATCGGCGCCTTTGCCCTGAGCCAGAACCTGTTTGTGATTGCCATCGGGCTGGGGATCGGCGCGATGTATGTCCGGTCGATGACCATCATGCTGGTGGAAAAGGAGACGCTGACAGAATACCGCTATCTCGAACATGGCGCGTTTTATGCAATCCTGATCCTGTCGCTGATCATGTACGCGCAGGCGCTGATCCACGTTCCCGAAGTGATCACTGGGCTGGCCGGGGCGGCGCTGATCGGTCTGGCACTGTGGTCGTCGATCCGCTGGAACCGCAAAAGCGCCAAGGCTGATCCGGTGATCTGACCCACAATACCCTCTCCCCCCGTCGAAGGGGGAAGAGGGTAAGTTTCAAATATCGAAAAAAATCGTCTCGCCCTCACCCTGAAGGCGGATGTCGAACCGGTAGACGCCATTGCCCTCGGGCTGAGCGAGCAGGGTCGGCACACGGTTCTGATGCTCGATCCGGGTCAGGATCGGATCCTGCGCATTGGCGGCCATTTCATCTGCAAAATACATCCGGGTGTGCAGCCCGATATTGATCCCCCGCGCGACGATCCAAAACGTCACATGTGGTGCCTGCATCCGCCCGTCGGGGCATGGCACCTGACCGGGTTTGACGGTTTCAAAGACAAATTCACCAGTGGCCATATCGCCAGGCGAACGGCCCCATCCGGTAAAGTTCGGGTCCGCCTGTCCGCGTGTTTCCGACACCGCGTTGTGCAACCCATCCGCATCGGCCTGCCAAATTTCGATCATCGCGTCGCGAAGCGCGGTTCCGGTGCCGTCAAACACCGTGCCCCGAATGGTGATCTCTTGTCCCTTGACCGGGCCTGTCTTCATCGCCGTGCCTAGGTCGCCGCCGTAGATGTCGATACCCGAAAAATTCGGCGTACAGCCGATATGTACATAGGGGCCCGCAGTCTGTGACGGCGATTCCTTGAGGTAGTCCAGTTTCTGCACCATGTCAGAGCCCCTCTGCCCGGTTTTCAAAGGTCGTCTGCCGCCGTCCACGCAGCACGATGTCGAACTTGTAAGCGCGGCTGTCCATCGGCACCGTGCGGTGCATGTCCAGCGCAGCAATCAGCGACGCGACCGCCTCGGGTGAGGTGATCGCACCGACGATCGGACACAACTGGATATGCGGATCGCCCTCAAAATACATCTGCGTGATCAGACGCTGCGCAAAACCGTGCCCGAACACGCTGAAATGGATGTGGGCGGGGCGCCAGTCATTCATGCCGTTGGGCCAGGGATAGGGGCCGGGCTGAATCGTGCGGAATTCATAGCTACCATCCTCAGCCGTGATGGTCCGCCCGCAACCGCCGAAATTCGGATCCAGCGGCGCGAGGTAGCTTTCTTTTTTGTGGCGATACCGTCCACCGGCATTGGCCTGCCAGAATTCCAGCAGCGCGCCCGGCACGGGACGGCCCATTTCATCCAGCACCCGGCCATAGACGATGATCCGCGGACCAATCGCGCTCTCTCCCGACTGAGCGAAATTGTGGATCAGATCGTTGTCCAGCTTGCCCAGCATCCCGTGACCGAACACCGGCCCCGTCTCTTCTGACAGAGTTGTCGGAAACGACAACAATGCCGCACCCGGGCTGCGTTTGACGCTGGTTTTGTAGGTCGGTGTCAGTGCAGGTGGTTGCCAGTTGCGATCACGCGGCACAAACCCGCCCAGCGTCGGCGCTTTGGTCATATCTCAACCCCCAATTCGGCAAATGTCGCCTTTGCCAGCTTGATCGCATGGTTTGCCTTTGGCACACCAGCATAGACTGCCACGTGCATAAAGGCTTGCAAGATCTCTTCCGGGGTAGCACCAGTGTTGCGGCTTGCGCGGATATGCATCGGAATTTCCCCGAAATTGCCGGTCGCGGCCAGCAACGCCAGCGTTAGCAGCGACCGGTCGCGCCGTGAAATCGTGTCATCCGCCCAGAGTGTACCCCAGGCGCCTTCGGTAATCATCTGTTGGAACGGTTGGTCAAAAGATGTCTTTGCCGCCTCGGCCCGGTCGACATGTACATCGCCCAACACCTCGCGTCGGACCTTCATTCCCGCATCTAACCGGCTTGACATCAAATTCCCCCTCGGACACGCGGTCCACCCAAAATTCAGTTGCCCGACCTATAATACGCTGATAAAGGCAAATAAAATGACGAATTCACTTATTTAATTGCCAAAATGGAAAGTAACCGTACCCGCCGGATCAAAATGCGACACCTGTCGGCCTTTGTTGAGACTGTGCATTCCGGCAGTCTCAAGGCGGCAGCCGGGCGTACCTTTCTGACCCAACCCGCGATTTCCAAGACGCTCAAGGATCTTGAACAGATTCTGGCGGTGTCTTTGCTGCGACGCGACCGGGGCGGGATCGAGTTGACCCGCGAAGGCGCGGTGTTTCAGCAATTCGCGGAACAAAGCCTGGCCGCGCTGAACCACGGCTTGGCCAGCCTGGACGCACTGGGTGCCGGTGCCGCGATCCCACTGCGCATCGGCGCCCTGCCCAGCGTGGCAGCGGATCTGCTACCGGACGTGATCCTGGGCTTTGCCGAATTGTCACCCGCGACCCCCGTCACGGTCGAGGATGGTCGCATCGGCGCGCTGGTGGACCGGTTGCGGTCGGGTGATCTGGATCTTGTCATCGGGCGAATGGGGCCGCCGGAAACGATGAACGGTCTGTCTTTTACTCAGCTATACACCGAACAGGTCGTGTTTGCGGTCGCGGCGGATCACCCGTTGCAGGGCAGTACCGACATCGCAGCGCTGTCAGATTGGCGCGTGCTCTATCCGCCCAAAGGCGCCGCGATCCGCCCGCTGGTCGACCGCTTTTTGGTGGCCCGCGGGATTACCGACTGGCCGAAACGAATCGAAACAGTATCCGAAGCCTTTGGCCGCGCCCTGACATTGGGGCCAGCGCAGGCGGTCTGGACCATCAGCCAGGGCGTCGTAGCACGCGATGTGGCCGCCGGACGAATGCGCACCCTGCCAATCGACACCGCCGAAATGGCAGGCCCCGTCGGCATCCTCGCCCGGTCAGAAGAGGACCCGACACCGCCAGTGCGGCTGTTTCGTCAGGCTCTTCTTGAGGCGCAGAGAGAAACACGCCACCCGCACGCACCTTTACGATGATGCGGGTCCGGCAAACCGATGCAAAAACCGCGCCCGATAAGATGATGGCGTTTCGCCCTGAACGATACGGAACCGGCGCGAGAAATGTGCCGGGTCGTGAAATTTCAAACCAAAGCCGACCTCAGCCACCGGCAATTGGGTAAATGCCAGCAGGCGGCAGGCCTCGGTCATCACCGCATTTTCGATAACGCGGGATGCCGATTGTCCGGTTTCAGCCCGACATAACCGGTTCAGATGCCCAGAGGTGATGCCCAGCGCACCGGCATACTCACCCGCCCTCCAGCCATCCGTGGCGTGACGGGCCAGCAGATCGTCCAGTCGCTGCATCTGTGGCCCTGCCGTCTGACGGCTTTTGATCTGATGGGCGGCATCTTCGAACACCGTGGCCAGAGCCGCCTGTGACATCGCGATCAGGCGTTGCGCGCGATAAGGACCAGACGCGGCGAAAGCCTGCACCAACGCTTCGATCAGATTTCTCTGCATGGGCGTGTACGAAACTTTGGCCCAGCGGCCCTGACTGCGTTTCAGTTCCTGTGTCACCGGTCGCATTCCATGGACCACTTGCACCGGAAACGACAGAACCCAGCCATGGCTGCCTTTGGCAAAACGGAAGCCATGTACGACATTGGGCGGAATATAAACCGTTTGATTGTCGGCGATTTCGCACGTCTCGCCATCCAACCGCATCTGTGCGTGGCCTCGCTCCATCACAAAGATCTGCGCCATCCGCCCATGGCGATGCGGTGAGATCTCCCAATCATGCAAACCCGCGCGATCTACGATCCGTTCGCAGTGAACGATGTCCGGAAACTCTCCGGTTTCGCCAAACAGATTAAATGCGGGGATGATATCACGAGGGCTCATGCACGAATAGTACAAGCCTTTGCAGAACGCGTCCATTCCTATGGCATCCCGGCGCGCCTATCCTAACGCCCAAAAGGAGCGCCTCAATGGATACCCAGGTTGTGATCATCGGTGGCGGGCCATCCGGCCTCTTGCTGTCGCAGCTGCTCAACCGCGCCGGGGTGGATACGGTGGTGCTCGAACGATCAACCCGCGCCCACGTGCTGGCACGGATTCGGGCGGGTATCTTGGAATGGGGCACTGTGCAGCTCTTGCGCGATGCAGGCGTCGGTGCCCGGATGGATCGCAAAGGACTGCCGCATGACGGCGCCTATTTCACCGACTCCGATTTGATGGTGCATGTGGATTTCAAGGATCTGACCGGCAAGCAGGTCATGGTCTACGGCCAGACCGACGTCACCCGCGATCTGTACGACGCACAGGATGCCCTGGGGACAACGATCCACCATCAAGTATCGGACGTGACGATCCATGATCTGGATCAGGCCATGTCGGCTGTTGAGTTCACCAAAGACGGTAAACCTCAGCGGATCACCTGCGCCTATGTTGCCGGATGTGATGGATTTCACGGCGTATCCCGCGAGGCGATTCCCGCCAACAAGCGCAAGTCGTTCGAGCGGGTCTACCCATTTGGCTGGCTGGGCATCCTGTCCGAAACCCCGCCGGTCAATGATGAACTGATCTATGCCAATTCCGATGACGGATTTGCGCTGGCCTCAATGCGGAATGCAAATTTGGTGCGGTATTACGTGCAAGTGCCGCTGACAGACACAGTTGCCGACTGGTCTGATGAGCGTTTCTGGAGCACGTTCCGCAAACGTATCCCGGTTCAGGCCGCCGCGCGCCTGATTACAGGGCCATCGATCGAGAAATCCATTGCGCCGCTGCGCAGCTTTGTCTCGGAACCGCTGCGATGGGGCAATCTGTTCCTTGTGGGGGATGCGGCCCATATCGTGCCACCCACGGGGGCAAAGGGGCTCAACCTTGCTGTGTCAGATGTGCACTATCTGTATCAGGCGTTGATCCCCGCCCTCAGATCGGGGGATTTGGCTGGTCTTGATGGGTACTCGGATCATGCCCTGTCACGGATCTGGAAGGCGATGCGGTTTTCCTGGCAGATGACCACAATGCTGCACCGGTTTGATGGCGAAGATGCCTTTGCCGCGCAGATGCGCCGCGCCACGCTAAGTCACTTGGCGCAGTCTGAAACCGCGCGCAGGGATCTGGCCGAGAATTACGTTGGCCTGCCGTTCTGACACCGCCATATCAGGCGGCAGAACACATCAACGAAACACTGAGCCGCCTAAGTGGCCCCACCACAAAATCGCACGGCGTCCTGCGACAAGGCACCGCGCTGTTGAATGACTTGACGTGACAAGGACGCGCCGCCGATCAGGGCGGTGGCCAGATCAGCACCTGACAGCATGCTCACCAGAAAACCGGCGTTAAAGCTGTCGCCCGCGGCCGTTGAATCGACCACCATGGCAACGGGTTCGGGTGCGACGCAAACCTGTTCGTCGCCCCGCGCGCCAAGGATCGGGTTGCCACCATCCTTGACCACGACGCACCCCACCCCGGCATCCTGATAGCGTTGCAGCGTTGCAGCGGGATCGGCATCGCCAAAATGGGTTGCCTCATCCTCGAACGAGGCCAAGACGATGTCGCTGAGCGCGGCGAAGGTCATCACCGATGCGCACATGCTGGGGGCATCGGCCCACAGTCTCGGACGGATGTTGGGATCAAAGGCCACCTGACCACCATCAGCGCGATAGCGGGTCAAAGCCGCAGCCAGCGTTGCACGCCCGTCGCCATCCAGAACTGCTATGGTGATCCCTGAGATGCAGACCACATCCGCCCCGGCAAAGGCACTGTCCAGCGTGGCTCCGTCGGCGGCCATCTGGCGCGCGGCGCTGTGACTGCGCCAGTAGGAAAAGCTACGTTCGCCATCCTTGAGGCTGATCATATAGAGGCCGACAGTCCGGTCCGCGTGACGTTGAACATGGCTGATATCAACACCCGCATCCGACATGAACGCGGCCAGTTCGTCTGACACCGCGTCCGAGCCGATGGCAGATACATATCCGACCGACCACGCCGCCGGGCAGATCTTGCGCGCGTACCAGGCCATGTTGAACGTATCACCAGCAAAGCCCTTGGTGTAGCACGCCCCGTCTGGCGCCAGTTCGACCATACATTCGCCAGCAAAGACCAGTTTCATGCGCCCAACTCCTCTTCCGAAAACCAGCTGTGGTTGTCTTCCCGCAACTGCTGAATAATACCTTCAATGGTGCCCAGATGCTTGCGCATCGCCATCACCGCCCCCCCTGCATCCCCTTGTTTCAGAGCATGGATCACCGCGCAATGGTCGTTATAGGCTAGTTGGGATCCGCCCCCCCCCGCCAGCGACAGATAGCGAACGCGGTCGGTGTGGGCCTTATTCTCGCGAATCACGTCCCAGACATAACCAACCCCGGCGCTCTCGCAGAGCATTTGGTGAAACAGATCATCCAGGCGATGAAATTCGGTCCGGTCGCCGTTTTCAACCGCGTCTGCCTGCGCCGCGAGGTTGGGTTCCAGCCGCTCAAAATCCTCGGGACCAAAGCGATCCGCAGCCAGACGCATCACATCCACCTCGATCGCGGTACGGATGAAACGCGCACGGCGCACGTCCTGGGTGTGAATCTTGCTGACCAGTGTCGCCTTTTGTGGCTGAATCAGCAGGAAACCCAGCTTGGACAGACGATAAAACGCGTCCCGCACCGGCTGGCGCGACACGCCCAATTGTTTGGCCACATCCGATTCTGACAATTTCGTCCCCGGCGGAAGAGCCAGAGACAGAACCTGTGCATGCAGCGCCTCAAACACCTGATCCGTAACGGACGCACGGGCCACCGGTTCAAGCGGGCCTAAAATGGCGGATTCTGTCATGGCGATCTTCTCCGGCGATTGACGTCAAATACAAACTAGCATATTAGTATTCCAGCATACTAGAACAACCTGCGCCAGTCTACCAGTCGCAGAACGGAAAGCGAGAAACTGTGCCATACCTGAACCCGGACCGATTGTTCCCCATCGAAGACGGTGCCCGCAGTCTGGCCCGCGCCCTGTACGACACCATCAAAGGCCTGCCAATCATCAGCCCGCATGGCCACACCGACCCGCGCTGGTACGCCGAGAATGCAGCGTTCCCCGATCCTGCCCAACTGTTCGTGACGCCTGATCACTACGTCTTTCGGATGCTGTTTTCGCAGGGCGTGCCGCTCGAATCCCTTGGGGTACCGCGGGCGGATGGCGGACCTGTCGAAACCGACGGCCGCAAAATCTGGAAGCTGTTTGCCGACAACTATTACCTGCTGCGTGGCACCCCGTCGCGAATGTGGGTCGATCACGCCTTTGCCGAGGTGTTCGGCATCGAAGAGGAATTCACCCCGCAAACCGCAGACGCAATTTATGATCACATTAGCGACTGCCTGCAACACCCCGACTATCGCCCCCGCGCCCTATTCGAGAAGTTCAATATCGAACTGATCGCAACCACCGAAAGCGCGCTGGACGATCTGCAATGGCACAAAATGATCGCCGCCTCTGGTTGGACCGGCGGCAAGGTTGTGACAACTTATCGCCCTGACACCGTGGTCGATCCCGACTCCGCAGACTTTGCCGCCAACCTTACCAAATTCGGCGCGCTGACCGGCACTGATACCCAGACCTGGGCCGGATATCTTGAGGCGCACCGCATTCGCCGCGCCTATTTCAAACGGCATGGCGCAACCGCGTCGGATCACGGCCACCCGTCGGCACGCACCGAAAACCTGTCCATGTCCGACGCCAGCGCCCTGTTCGATCGGGTCAAGCTGGGCACAGGCAATGCCGAAGATGCGGATGCCTTCCGTGGTCAGATGCTGACAGAAATGGCCCGGATGAGCATCGACGACGGCCTTGTCCTGCAAATACATGCCGGATCGCGACGCAACCACAACCCCGGCATCCTGAACAAATTTGGCCGCGACAAAGGGTTCGACATCCCCGGACGCACGGATTTTGTTGGTGATCTGAAACCGCTGCTGAACGCCTTTGGCACCGATCCGCGTCTGTCGGTGATCGTGTTCATGCTGGACGAAACCACGCAGGGCCGCGAACTCGCTCCGCTGGCCGGCGTCTACCCGGCGCTGAAACTGGGGCCGCCTTGGTGGTTCTTTGACAGTGCCGAAGGCATGAAACGCTTTCGCGAAAACGTGACCGAGACGGCGGGCTTTTACAACACCGCCGGGTTCAACGATGACACCCGCGCCTTTTGTTCCATCCCCGCCCGGCACGACGTCGCGCGGCGGGTGGATTGTGCATACCTCGCCACGCTGGTCGCCACAGGGCGGCTGAACGAGGATGAGGCATATGAGGTCGCTCATGATCTCACATATCGGCTTGTTAAACAGGCCTACCGGCTCTGAACGGGCCAATTCTGGGAGGAAACAACAATGAAACTGAAAAAAACACTCATCGGCGCGCTGCTGGCCAGCGCTGCCCTGACCAGCGCCGCCTGGGCCGAATGTGAAGTGACGCTGAAATCGTCCGACACACATCCCGACACCTATCCCACCGTCGAAGCGGTCCGGTCGATGGGCGAAGCCCTGAAAGCGGAAACCGACGGCCGTATCTGCATCGAGATTTTTGCCTCGGCACAGCTGGGCGAAGAAAAAGACACGATCGAACAGACCCAGTTCGGCGTGATCGACCTGAACCGCGTCTCTCTCGGGCCGTTCAACAACATCGTGGCCGAAACCCAGGTGCCGTCGCTGCCCTATATCTTCCGGTCGGTCGATCACATGCACAAGGTGATGGATGGCCCCATCGGTCAGGAAATCCTGGATGCGTTTGCCGCCGCCGATCTGGTCGGTCTGACGTTCTATGACGGCGGGTCGCGCAGCTTTTACAACTCGGAAAAGCCGATCACCTCAATGGCCGACATGACGGGCATGAAGTTCCGCGTCATGCAGTCGGACATGTTCGTCGACATGGTGTCGGCACTGGGAGCCAATGCCACCCCGATGCCGTATGGCGAGGTCTATTCCAGCATCCAGACCGGCGTCATCGACGGGGCCGAAAACAACTGGCCGTCCTATGACACTTCGGGCCATTTCGAGGTTGCCAAGTACTACACGCTCGATCAGCACCTGATCGTGCCCGAAGTTCTGGTGATGTCGAAAATATCGTGGGACAAGCTGAGCCCGGAAGACCAGGCGCTGGTGCGTCAGGCGGCGCGGGACTCGACCCCCGTCATGCGGGAACTCTGGGTCGCCCAGGAGAAGAAGTCCGAGGACAAGATCCGCGCCGCCGGTGTCGAGATCATCACCGACATCGACAAGACCCCATTCATCGAGGCGATGGCCCCGGTCTATGAAAAGTACGTCACCGACGAGACGCTCAAGAGCATGGTCGAGCGTATTCAGGCGACTGAATAAAATCATACTCTTTCTGCGGCCCGCGCCACGTTTGCGCGGGCCGCATCCTTTCCCCCTTTGTTTGAGCGGACACCATGCAAAAAGTCGCGCTGGCGACCGGCCTTTTGGCACGGCTCGCCCTTTGGATTGCCGGGATCGGCCTTGTCCTGATGACAGTGATCATCGCGGCGCAGGTGGTTTTCCGCTATCTTCTCAATTCCTCACTGATCTGGAGCGAGCCTGCCTCGGTCATGATCATGGGCTGGTTCATCTTTTTGGGCGCCGCCGTGGGCATCCGCGAAGGATATCACCTGTCCTTTGACGTGCTGCTGTATGTGCTGCCCGACCGGGTCAAACTGATCCTGTTTTCAATCTCGGACCTCGTCGTCGCAGGCTTTGGCGGCGGCATGATCTGGTTCGGCTGGGAACTGGCAGCCAAGACAGCCGGGAACAAATTGCCCTCGCTCGGCATTTCCGGCGCCTTCGATTTCATACCCATCGTGGGGGGCGGCATTCTGGTCGTGCTCTTTTCGCTGGAACGGGTGGCGCGCCGCGCCGCCGGACTGCAAACCGCCCGCTTTGGCGAAGACCCGGACTGGGAGAACTGATTGATGGAACTCTGGGTTCTGTTTGGCACCTTTGTGGTGCTGCTGCTGATCGGCACGCCGGTCGCCTTTTGCCTGGGCGTGTCGTCCTTCGCGACGATCCTGTATCTGGGACTGCCCCCGGTTGTGGTGTTTCAGCGTCTCAATTCCGGCGTGTCGGTCTTTGCGCTGATGGCCATTCCATTCTTTATCTTTGCCGGCGACCTGATGGTGCGCGGCGATATTGCCCGACGACTGGTCGCGCTGGCGGGTGGCTTTGTCGGCCATCTGCGCGGCGGCCTGGGACAGGTCAACGTGCTGGCAAGCGTCATGTTCGGCGGCGTGTCGGGGTCTGCTGCGGCGGATGCCTCTGCCGTCGGTGGACTGATGGTGCCGCAAATGAAGGAACGCGGCTATGACGTGGATTATGCCGTCAGCGTGACCGTTGTCAGTTCGATCATCGCGCTGCTGCTGCCGCCCAGCCACAACATGATCATCTATTCGATCTCGGCCGGTGGGCGCATTTCCATCGCCGATCTGTTCACCGCCGGCATCATTCCCGGCTTTGTTCTGGCCTTGTCGCTGATGATCGCCGCCTATCTGGTCGCGAAAAAGCGCGGCTATCCCACCCAGGCCTTTCCCGGCTGGCGGATGGTTGCCACGCTGTTCGCCAGTGCAGCGCCCGGGCTGATCCTGGTCGCGATCATCTTTGGCGGCGTGCGGTCGGGCATCTTTACCGCGTCGGAATCGTCGAACATCGCTGTGGTCTATGCCATGCTGGTGACGTTTTTCGTCTACCGCACACTCAGCTGGCACGATTTCATCGAGGCAACCTTTGCTGCCGTGCGCACCACGGCAATGGTGCTGATGGTGATCGGCTGCGCCGCGTCTTTCGGCTGGCTGCTGGCCTATACCCGCGTGCCAGCGTCGATGGTGACAGCGTTGCAGGGTTTGTCGGACAACCCGATTGTGATCCTGCTGCTAATGAACGTAATGCTGCTGATCCTTGGCACGTTTATGGATATGTCGCCGCTGATCGTGATCACCACACCGATCTTTCTGCCGGTGGCGCAGGCGTTCGGGGTCGACCCGGTACATTTCGGCGTGATCCTGATCCTGAACCTTGGTATCGGATTGTGTACACCGCCGGTGGGCGCTGTGCTGTTCGTCGGCTGTGCCGTGGGCCGAATTCCGATATCCGAGGCGATGCGGTCGATCTGGCCATTCTACGGCGCCGCATTTGCCACGCTGATGGCTGTCACCTACATTCCGGCACTGTCGCTTTGGCTGCCATCGCTGTTTCACTGAGGTTCCGACATGACATTTCCAACCGTCCCTACCGATCCGGGTGTGACGCGCCAGGTGCTGGCTGAAACGCCCGATCTTATGACCGTTGCCTTTCGGTTTCAGGACGGCGCAGTCGGCAAACTGCACAGCCATCCGCATGTGCAGGCCACCTATGTCGAGGCCGGGCGCTTTACCTTCCATCTGGACGGCAAAGACCATGACCTTGGCCCGGGTGATAGCCTGATCATCTCTTCAAACGCCAAGCACGGATGCCTCTGCATCGAGTCCGGAACGCTGATCGATACATTCAGCCCCCGACGCGACGACTTCCTCTGAAAGGACCCCCTGACATGACCACCGCCCAGACCCGCTACGCTATTGATCCGGCCACTGCCAAAACCCTCGACACGCAGGGCTTGCGCGATCATTTCCATGTCGGCGACCTGTTCCAAGAGGGCAAGATCGCGCTGGTCTATTCCCACTATGACCGCCTGCTGATCGGGTCGGTTGTGCCTGCGGGCAGCGCGCTGACGCTGGACCATGTTGCTGAGACCGGAACCAAGACGTTCCTTGAGCGGCGCGAACTCGGCGTGCTCAACATCGGGGACACCGGCGAAGTTGCCGTTGGCGATGAAACCTACACCGTCGCGCATGGTGAGGTGCTGTATGTCGGCATGGGGTCTGGTGCCGTCACTTTTTCCGGCAAAGGCCGGTTCTACGTTCTGTCGGCCCCCGCACACCGCACCTGCCCGACCAAACTGATCAAGGTGGCTGATGCCCGCAGGGTCGAGCTTGGCTCCAAAGAGCAGGCGAACGAGCGGGTGATCATCCAGTTGCTGCACCCCGAGGTCTGCGACAGCTGCCAGTTGCTGATGGGCTACACCCAGTTCGCTGAAGGATCGGTCTGGAACACTATGCCTGCGCACACTCACGACCGCCGGATGGAGGCGTATCTGTACTTTGACATGAGCGCCGATCAGCGCGTCTTTCACTTTATGGGTCAGCCGTCCGAGACGCGCCACATCGTCATGGCAAACGAAGAGGTTGTGATTTCTCCGCCGTGGTCGATCCACGCAGGCGCGGGCACCGGCAGCTATACGTTCTGCTGGTCAATGGCCGGTGACAACGTCGATTTCACCGATATGGACATGATCCCGATGGGGGATTTGCGATGAGCTTTTCGCTGAACGGCAAAACTGCGCTGGTCACGGGCGCCAACACCGGTATCGGTCAGGCGATTGCTGTGGCGATGGGTCAGGCCGGGGCGCAGGTGATCTGCGTCAGCCGATCGTCCTGCGCCGAAACCGTCGCCACGATCGACAACGCCCGTGAACTGACGCTGGACTTTGCCGATCCGATGGCCGCGCGCGATGCCTTTGCAGGCGAACCCATCGACATTCTGGTGAACAACGCCGGGATCATCCGCCGCAACGACAGCGTCGATTTCACCGAAGCGGACTGGGATGACGTGATGGACGTCAACCTCAAGGCGGTGTTCTTTACCTGTCAGGCCTTTGCCCGCGCCGTTCTGGCACGCGAGGGCACCGGCAAGATCGTCAACATCGCCTCGCTGCTGTCGTTTCAGGGCGGCATCCGCGTGCCGTCCTACACAGCGGCGAAACATGGTGTTGCCGGGCTGACCAAGATCCTGACCAACGAATGGGCCGCCAAAGGCATCAATGTCAACGCCATTGCGCCCGGCTATATAGAGACGAACAACACAGCCGCCCTGCGCGCCGATCCCGAACGCAACAAAGCCATTCTGGAGCGTATCCCGGCAGGCCGCTGGGGCGACGCCAAGGATATCGCCGGCACCGCCGTGTTCCTGTCCTCACCCGCTGCGGATTATATCCATGGCGCGGTGCTCAACGTTGATGGAGGCTGGCTTGCCCGTTGATCTGCCCCGACTAACCCGCTCGGACGCGCCGCGCCCCGGTGTTGGCATCGTGCATCTGGGCCTTGGTGCCTTTTTCCGATCCCATGGTGCGATTTATATCGCCGAAGCGATGGCCAAATCCGGTGGTAACTGGGGTATCCTTGCCGCCAGTCTGAAAAACCCGGGCACACGCGATGCGCTGAAGCCGCAGGGCTATGCCTATACCGCACTCGAAGCCGGTCCCGATGGCGATACCGCGCAGGTGGTCGAGGTGATCGAGGATCTGCTCGTCGCGCCAGAAGATCCCCAAGCCCTGATCGCGGCAATGGCGCAACCCAGCGTTCGGATCGTCACACTGACCGTCACGGAAAAGGGATATTGCCACAATCCTGCGACCGGCACTCTGAACATGGGCCATCCTGACATTGCCCATGATCTGACCGATCCCCAGCCGCGCAGTGCGCCGGGGTTTCTTGTCCGTGCACTTCAGGCGCGTCATGCCGCCGGACTGCGCCCGTTCACCGTGCTGACCTGTGACAACCTGCCCCACAATGGCGCGGTGGTGCGCCAGGCCGTGCTGGATCTGGCCCAAGCCATCGACCCAGCGCTGGCCCGCTGGATCGAAACCGAAGGTCGGTTTCCCAGCACCATGGTCGACCGCATCGTGCCGGCCACCGAACCCGCTGACCTTGACCGCGTCGCAGCCCTGACCGGCAGACAGGACGCCGCCCCGGTGATCCACGAACCGTTTCGTCAATGGGTGATCGAGGATAATTTTGTCGACGCCCAGCGCCCTGATTTTGGCGCGGTCGGTGTTGAACTGGTGCGCGACGTCGCCCCGTTCGAGCTGATGAAACTGCGGATGCTGAACGGCACCCATTCGTCGCTGGCCTATCTTGGCTATCTCGCCGGTCACGAGACGATTTCCGACACCACGACCGATCCGACCTTTGCCGAATTTGCGCAAATGCTTTGGACGCGTGAGATCATACCAACGCTTCGCGCACCTGAGGGCACCGATCTGGGCAACTATGCCGCGGCACTGCTGGCGCGCTACCAGAATCCGGCGATCCGACATTTGACATGGCAGATCGCCATGGACGGCAGCCAGAAACTGCCGCAGCGCCTCCTTGGCACGCTGGACGACGCGACGACGCCCTGTCCCGGTCTCTGCCTCGCCGTGGCGGGCTGGATGCGCTACGTCGGCGGAGTCGACGAAGCCGGAACCCCCATCGACGTGCGCGACCCGCTGGCGGCGCAGCTCAAACGCCTGTCCGATGGCGCAACCACGCCCGCCGACAAGGTTGCAGCCCTGTTGAATCTGCGCGATGTATTCTCGGCTGGGGTCGCGGACCAGATCAAGGTGCCGGTGACGGTCGCATTTGAAACTTTGACAGCCAAAGGCGCCCGCGCCGCCGTGCAGGAGGCCCTGGGACAATGATCGAAAGTTGGCGCTGGTACGGACCCTTTGACCCCATCACTCTGCCAGAAGTCGCCCAGACCGGGGCCGCAGGCATTGTGCACGCACTGCACGAAGTCCCGTATGGCGAGGTCTGGACCAACGACGCCATCGCCGCCCGCAAGGCCGAAATTACCGGCGCCGGATTCACGTGGGATGTCGCCGAAAGCCTGCCGATCCACGAAGCGGTCAAACGCGGCGAAGGGGATCTGAGCACGCTGTTCGCCAATTACCGCCAATCCATGGCGAACCTAGCCGCCAACGGTATTCGCACGATCTGCTACAACTTCATGCCGCTGCTGGACTGGACCCGCACCGACCTTCGGGCTCCGCTGGCACGTGGGGGCAGTTGCCTGCGTTTTGACGCATCCCGCATGGCCGCATTCGAAATCCATATGTTGGGGCGCGCAGGCGCCGAGGATGAGTATAGCCAGGACGTCCGCAACAAGGCCGCGATCTGGTTTCAGCAATCCTCTGAGAGCGACCGCGAGGCGTTGCTGCATGCGATCATGTCCGGCCTGCCCGGCGCCTTTGACCGCTACGACATCGCCGGTCTGCGCGACGTGCTGCAAAGTTATGAAGGCATCGACCGTGACACGCTGCGCGCCAACTACAAACGCTTTCTGCAAGAAGTGGTCCCGGCGGCCGAGGATCTGGGAATGGTGTTCTGTGTCCACCCCGACGATCCGCCGCGCGATATTCTGGGCCTGCCGCGGATCGTGTCAGACGGCGACGATATCGACTGGATCCTGTCGGCGGTGGACAGCCCCGCCAACGGGCTTACGCTTTGCTCGGGTTCGCTCGGTGCGAATCCGGCGAATGATGTCCCCGCGATTGCCGCACGGTTTGCCAACAAGATCCGCTTTGGTCATCTGCGCAATGTGCGCAAAGAACCCGACGGATCGTTCGAAGAGGCCGCACATCTTGAGGGGGACACCGACATGGTGGCGCTGGCCGATGTGTTTGTGACCGAAGAGGCACGCCGCCGCGAAGCAGGTGAAGATTTTGCCTCCATCCCGGTCCGCCCGGATCATGGTCACGAAATCCTGTCGGATATTGGCGCCAAGAGCGTACCGGGCTATCCAATGATCGGCCGCCTGCGCGGTCTGGCAGAGCTGCGCGGCGTGTTCCGTGCCCTGGAATATGCGGCAACCCGTGGCTGATCCGATGTTGTTGAACCCCGCAGACTCGGTTGTTGTCCTGCCCGCGCGTTTGCCTGCTGGGGCCGATCCGCTGGGTCTGGGTAACCCGCTATCCAAAACGGTATCGGGCGGTCACAAGATTGCGCGCGTGGCGATTTCCAGCGGCCAGCCGATCTACAAATTCGGGCAAGTCATCGGCCATGCCACCCAGGATATCGTGGCCGGCGATCACGTCCACAGCCACAACTGCGCCTTTTCCGACCACAGCCGCGCCTATGAGATCGGTGCCGATTTGGCCGTCGCCCGTGCTGCCATTCCCGTGATGGCACCACGCACATTTCAGGGTTACGTCCGCGAGAATGGGCAGGTTGGCACCCGCAACACCATCGCGCTCTGCGCCACCGTCAATTGTTCCGCCACCGTCATCCGCCGCGCCGCGTCTGAGATCGAAGCCTCGGGCGTGCTGGACGCCTATCCCAACGTTGACGGCGTTGCAGCCTTTGCCCACAGCACTGGCTGCGGCATGGCGTCATCGGGGCGCGGGATTGATATTCTGGACCGTGTGCTCTGGGGTCATGCCACACACCCCAACGTCGGCGCGGCGATCTTTGTCGGACTCGGCTGCGAAGTGATGCAGATCGCCCGGATGCAGAACAAGGCAGGTGGTGGCGACCGTATCTCGGGCTTGACCATTCAGGCGACCGGCGGCACCCGTGCCACCATCGACGCGATCAAGGCCAAGGTGGCCGAATTGCTGCCACAGGTGAACAAGGCCAGCCGCAGCCCCTGCCCGGCCTCGGCGCTGAAGGTTGCGCTGCAATGTGGTGGCTCAGACGGCTATTCCGGCCTGACCGCCAACCCGGCGTTGGGTCTGGCCTCAGACCGGATTGTCGGGCTGGGTGGCACGGTTATCCTGTCCGAGACGCCCGAAATTTATGGCGCTGAACAGTTGCTTTTGCGCCGCGCGGCATCCGCAGATGTGGCTGACAAGCTGCTCGCCCTCATCAGTTGGTGGGAGGAGTATACCCGGATGAACGGCGGGTCGATGGACAACAATCCATCCCCCGGCAACAAACAGGGCGGACTGACCACGATCCTTGAAAAATCGCTGGGTGCTGTCGCCAAAGGCGGCAATACGCCGCTGACGGCGGTCTATGACTATGCTGAACAGATCACCGGCACTGGTTTCACGTTCATGGACACCCCCGGCTATGACCCGGTGTCCGCCACTGGCCAGATCGCGGGTGGTGCGCAGGTGCTGTGTTTCACAACCGGACGCGGCTCGGCCTTTGGGTCGAAACCGGCGCCGACGATCAAGCTGGCGACCAACGACACGCTGTTCGCGGCGATGCCCGAAGACATGGACATCAACTGCGGCGACATGCTGTCGGGTGGAGTCACGCTGGATGCCAAAGCAGATCAAATCGTCGAAATGATTCTGGCCACGGCGTCGGGTCAACAGACCAAATCCGAAGCCTTGGGTCTGGGCGACAACGAATTTGTTCCCTGGCAGATCGGCGCGGTGATGTAGACGCGCCAAATCTGAACGCCGTCCGGCCTCCATATTCGGGGCGCGCTGATGCCTTAGGGCGCTGGGGGGCGTCCGTGATCATCCCAGAACATCGGACCGCCCAGATCGCGCGGAAACCCGTATCCCTGAACCCAGATCACGTCGATATCCGACGCACGCGCGGCGATCCCGTCCCTCAGAATGGAGCGTCCCTCGGCAATCATCGGGCCGTGTGTGCGGTCAATGATCTCGGCGTCGCTCAGATTTCGTCGCGTGATACCGGCATCTGCAGCCAGCTTGGTGACAATCAGTTCGACCGCCGGATCGGGATGCGGTGTACGATCCCCGGCGTGATAGCTGTACCAGCCGCTGCCGGTCTTTTGCCCAAATCGCCCAAGGCCGCACAGATGATCGGGCAATGCGTCCACCCGTCCCAATGCCTTGCGATTGCGCCAGCTGATGTCCAGTCCGGCCAAATCCTGCATCTCGCACGGGCCCATCGGCCAGCCAAGCGCCCGGAAGGCCGCATCAATCTGCGCGGGCAAAGCCCCTTCGAGCATCAGGTGCGACAACTGCGCGTTGCGGGCGGCCAGCATCCGGTTGCCAACAAAGCCGTGGCAAACCCCAACAACAACCGATTGTTTGCCAAGCCGCCGCGCAACTTTTAGCGCGGTGGCAACTACGTCAGGCGCGGTGTCCGCACCTTGCACGACCTCCAGCAACTTCATCACATTGGCGGGCGAGAAAAAGTGCAGCCCCAACACATCCCCCGAACGATTGGTAAATCCCGCGATGGCATTCACATCCAAATACGAGGTGTTGGTGGCCAGAATCGCGCCTGGCCGGGCGATGGCGTCCAGTTCGGCAAAGATGCTGCGCTTGACCTCGATATCCTCGAACGCGGCTTCGACAATCAGATCGGACTGGGCAAGGTCGGACACCAGAATTGTGCCGGTGATACGACCGATGCGCCTGTCAGCCTCGCTCTGTGGGATCGACCCGCGCTGCACTGAGCCGACATAGTTTGCCCTGATCCGCGCCAGACCCACGTCCAGGGCCTGCTGATTGGTTTCGCGGATCATCACGTCGAACCCGGCATTGGCAAAGGTCATCGCGATGCCGCCCCCCATTGTCCCGGCACCGATCACTCCCACGGACTGAACGTCGCGCGGCGTGACCGTCGCTGCCGGGCCTGTCGGTTTCGCCGCCAGCCGTTCGGCAAAGAACAAATGACGCAGCGCCGCAGAGCGCAGACTGTCCACCGCTGTATCAAACAACGCCCGCTCTTCGCGCATGGCGTCGGCGAATGGCATCGCCAGCGCATTGCCCGCCGCAATCGCCACCAACGACGGCGCTGAAGAGCGCGCCTTGCGGCACAGCGCCGCTTCGATCTTGGTCAGTTGCTCTGGGGTGGCCGGGGGCATCGTGTCACGGCGCTGACTGACCGGAAGCGGACTGTCGCCCGCCGCGATCTTTGCCATCAGGAACCCGATAGCATCTTCGATCAGATCGCCCTGCGCGATGGCGTCGATCAGCCCCTGCGACATAGCTTGGTCAGCGCTGATCATATCGCCGCTGCCAGCAAGGCGCAGTATCGCCTCTGCGCCAGCAAGGTAGCTGCCACGCACCGTGCCACCCGCTCCCGGCAGAAAGCCCAGCTTGACCTCGGGCAGACCCAATCTGGTGTCAGGCGCCGCGATGCGAAAGGTGCAGCCCAGCGACAGCTCAAGACCACCGCCAAGCGTGGTACCGTGCAGCGCCGCGATGCTGGGCCTGTTCAGCCGTTCGATCCGGTCGATTACATCGCGTAGCATTGGCGGCATCAGTTTGCCCACCTCGGTAATCTCGGCCCCGGCGACAAAGGTACGTCCCGCGCAGGCCAGAACCAGACCAGTGATTGTCTCATCCGCCTCGACCTCTTGCAGACGGGCGTCAATCAACGCGCGCAGATCCTGTGACAGCGCATTTACCGGCGGACGGTCAATGGTCAAGATTGCAATGCCGCCGCGTCGATCAAAGGATACGTTCATGTCGGGTTTCCTACGGTTTCCGGTCTGATGGCAAATTTAAGAGGCCCGCCAACGGGGGCATCAGATACGCGCTGGCCATCCCCTATCATACCGGAGTCGCGAGATGAATTCCCCTAAGTGCGGCGCCTTGTGCTCGGACCTCAGCCCGGCTCAAAGCAGGCAGCGCGCCCATCGCGTGCGATCGTCGCAGCTCCGTCGCGGATTGATGCCGCGCGACGACGGACAAAATTCGACGGATTTGCCGCTGAACGCCCCTTGGGATTGGGCAGAATTGCCGCCAGACGCGCCGCCTGAGTCGGACTCAGCGCATCCGGGCCGACGCCAAAATAGTGATAGGCTGCCGCCTCGACGCCGAACACACCTTCGTCGAATTCGGCAATGTTCAGATAGACTTCAAGGATACGACGCTTGCTCCAGACCCCTTCAACCACCGGGGTGATCAGCGCCTCGAGCGCCTTGCGGGTATAGGTGCGCCCCTGCCAGAGATAGGCATTTTTGACCACCTGTTGGGTCAGAGTCGATGCGCCGCGTGCGCCGCCACCTTCGATGGCATCGCGGATCGCGTTCATATCAAAACCCCAGTGGGTGCAGAAATTGGCATCCTCGGCCGCCACGACCGACCGCAACATTACCGGGGCGACACGGTCCGCCGGAACCCATTTCTGATCGACGTCAGCGCCCAGCCTGCGACCCTCGCTCAGCATGTATAGGGTCGTCGGCGGGTTCACCACCTTGTAGAGCAGCGCCATCAGCAGAACCAATGCCGCCGCCACAAAGACCACCCGCCAGAGCCACCGCATCAGCCAGCGCAAGGGCTGGAAACGCGGTGCCAGAGCGGCCTTGGCCGTTTTGCGCGGTTTTGCGGATTTCGAACGTGTCGCCATGGCCGCTATCCTTACGCCGACAAACGCCCGGGGAAAAGCCACACAGGCCGCGCCAGATCACGGAATATCCCCGCTGGTGCGATGAAGAAACAGCCGCGCGCCCGCCCGGTCAGGTGCGCCCTATTTCGAGCAGGCCCAGTCGCGAACGTAACATTGCGCGCCATCTGCCGAACAGGCGTCCAACGCCTTGTTTGTCGCCACCGCCTGATCCTCGTCCCAGCCAAACGCCCAATCACCAGTCTGGTTTATGGCGATGACTCCGCAGGAATTCCAGAATAGTTCGACCTCGGCGCATTCCTCGCCGCAATTGTCCTGCGCCAAGCGGGTTGCGCCAGGCGCGGTTCGCTGCCCTGCGGACCAACCGGTTTTGCCTGACGGCGCAACTGCGATAGCGCCAAAACAACGCTCATATCCACAAGAGCCGTTCGCGGACTGAACGGAAACCGGCCACAGCACCACGGCTGAACAGAGGATAACGACACTGACACCACCAAATCGCATAGAGATTACCGCCTTCGCACTTTTCCACACCACGCCACAGATAGGCTTGTAAAACAAGCTTTGGGGGTACGAATGCACCCGGCATTGACGGCGGCAGGTGTAAGTTTGCGGTTTGCGGGACCGCGACCACGATCTGGCCTACCCCGTGTCGCCACATAGTCGGCGATAAAATAATGCCGCCGGATCACACCGGCGGCATCGTTCTTGATCAGACGATTTCGCAGACGACTCCCAGCGGCATATTCATTCTGCAGGCATCGCCTTCGGCTCAATGCTCAGCGGATGCGTGATCTTGTCCAGCATCTCTTTCGGGCAAATCTGGAGGAAGTTCGCTTTTTCCTCGCCCCAATGCTGGAGGATATCCTGCGCCTTGCGGCTACCGGTTTCCGCCGCGTGCCGCTCGATCAGCTCTTCGAGCTGGGTCGACCAGTGATCTACCGTCACCGGGCAGGTCACAATGCTCTCCATGTTCATCAGATCGGTTGCCCGACCATCAGGATCATACAGATACGCCATGCCGCCGGTCATGCCTGCACCAAAGTTGGCACCCACCGGCCCAAGGATCACAGCAACGCCGCCGGTCATGTATTCGCAACCGTTCGATCCGCATCCCTCAACCACCACCGTGGCACCCGAGTTGCGCACCGCAAAGCGTTCACCTGCGCGGCCCGCAGCAAACAGGAACCCATCGGTCGCACCATAGAGCACGGTGTTGCCGATGATCGTATTCTGCGACGCCGTGAGCGGCGAATGCATCGGCGGACGCACCACAATCGTGCCGCCCGACAGTCCCTTACCGACATAGTCGTTGGCATCACCCGACACTTCGAGTTTCAGCCCCGGTGCGGCAAACGCCCCCAGCGACTGCCCCGCCGATCCGGTCAGTTTGACGGTCAGATGGTTCGATTGCAGCGCGTTGCGCATCCCGAACTTGCGCACGATATGGCTGCTGGTGCGGGTGCCCACGGTGCGGTGCGTGTTCTGCACGGCGTAGGACAGCTGCATCTTTTCGCCATCTTCAAGGAACCGCGCGGCGTCGCGCACAATTTCGGCGTCCAGCGTGTCCGGCACTGGGTTGCGCGGCTTGTCGCGGTCGTAGACGATGTCGTCGGACCCATCGACACGGATCAGCAACGGGTTGAGGTCGAGATCGTCCAGATGATCCGACCCGCGGCTGACCTGACGCAGCAGATCGGCACGCCCGATCACGTCGTCCAGCGACCGCGCGCCGATGCTGGCCAGAAGTTCACGCACTTCGGTGGCGTAGAAGGTGATCAGATTCACCACCTTGTCGGCGTTACCCGTGAACTTGGCGCGCAGGTCGTCGTCCTGGGTGCAGACCCCGACCGGGCAGGTGTTCGATTGACACTGGCGTACCATGATGCAGCCCATCGCGATCAGCGCCGCGGTGCCGATGCCGTATTCCTCGGCCCCGAGCATTGCCGCCATGACGATATCACGCCCGGTGCGCAGACCGCCGTCGGTGCGCAGCGTCACGCGCGCCCGAAGGTTGTTCATCGACAGAACCTGATGCGCTTCGGTCAGACCCATTTCCCACGGCAGCCCGGCGTATTTGATCGAGGTCGCGGGCGATGCCCCAGTGCCGCCGTTGTGGCCCGAGATCAGGATGATGTCCGCCTTGGCCTTGGCCACGCCAGCTGCAATCGTGCCGACGCCGGACGAGGCGACCAGTTTCACCGTCACCTTGCAGCGCGGGTTGATCTGCTTGAGGTCGTAGATCAGCTGCGCCAGATCCTCGATCGAGTAGATATCGTGGTGCGGCGGCGGGCTGATCAGCGTCACGCCTTTGGTCGAATGGCGCAGACGAGCGATCAGGTCAGTGACCTTCATTCCCGGCAACTGTCCACCCTCACCGGGCTTGGCACCCTGCGCGACCTTGATTTCCAGCTCTTCGCACTGGTTCAGGTATTCGGCGGTGACGCCAAACCGACCAGAGGCGACCTGCTTGATCTTGGCCGACGGGTTATCGCCATTGGCTTCGGGCACAAAATGCGCCGGATCTTCGCCCCCCTCACCGGAATCGGACTTGGCGCCGATTCGGTTCATCGCCACGTTCAGGGTCTTGTGCGCCTCGGGTGACAGGGCACCCAGCGACATGCCCGGCGTCACGAATCGCTTGCGGATTGAGGTGATGCTTTCGACCTGCTCCAATGGGATCGCGGGGCCGATGGGTTTGATCGCCAACAGGTCGCGCAGATGAATCGGCGGGTTGGCCTGCATCGCCTTTGAGTAGGTCTTCCACATCTCGTAGGACGCCTTGTTGCAGGCGGCCTGCAACAGATGCATGGTCTGCGCGCCCCAGGCGTGGGTTTCGCCGGATTTGCGCGCCTTGTAAAACCCGCCGATGGGCAGCACGTCCTGACCGCCGCGCAGACCCAGCGCGTGGACCTGTTCGGCCTTGGTCTGGATGCCGCTGACGCCGATGCCGCTGATCCGGCTCATCATACCGGGGAAATATTCGGCGCACATGGCACGGGACAGGCCGACCGCCTCAAAGTTCAGACCACCGCGATAGGACGAAATCACCGAGATCCCCATCTTGGACATGATCTTGAGCATACCCTGATCAATGGCTTCGCGATATTTATGCACCGCCTCGGTCAGCGTCAGATCCAACAGGCCGCGTTCAATCCGGTCTGCCAGACTGTCCTCGGCCAGATAGGGGTTCACCACTGTGGCACCGGCGCCGATCAGCACTGCAAAATAATGCGGGTCGATACATTCCGCCGACCGCACGTTGATCGAACAGAAAGTCCGCAGACCTTTGCGCGTCAGATGACTGTGAACCGCGCTGGTCGCCAGAATCATCGGCATCGCCACTTTGTCGGGGCCTGCCGCCTGATCGGTCAGCGTCAGATGACCGGCGCCGGAACGCACGGCATCCTCGGCCTCAGCGCGGATACGCTCCAACCCTTTACGCAGCGCATCCTTGCTGCCTCCCACTGGGAAGGTGCAGTCAATCTCGACCAGGCTGGCGTTGAAATGCGTCTTGAGTTCGTCGAACTGCGCGTTGCCGACAAACGGGCTGTCGAGCACGAGGATTTCGGTCTGGGCCGAGCTTTCATCAAGCACGTTCTTGAGGTTGCCGAACCGCGTTTTCAGGCTCATCACCCGGAATTCGCGCAGCGAGTCAATCGGCGGGTTGGTCACCTGGCTAAAGTTCTGGCGGAAGAAATGGCTGAGTGGGCGGTACTTTTTCGACAGCACAGCCGACGGCGTGTCATCCCCCATCGAGGCCAGCGTTTCTTTACCATCCTCGGCCATCGGGGCGAGGATCTGTTCCAGCTCTTCGATGGTATAGCCCGCCGCGATCTGACGCCGCCGCAGTTCCGCACCGCTGAAGATCGCTTTTTCAGTGACTTTGGCCAGCGGTTCGTCCAGCTCGTTGATCTTGCCGACCCATTCGCCAAACGGCTGACCGGCGGCCAGCCGGTTCTTGATCTCAACGTCGTGGTACAGCTTGCCCTCTTTCATATCGACGGCAATCATCTGTCCCGGCCCAAGCGCGCCTTTTTCGCGCACCGACCCCTCGTCGACCGGCACCATCCCGGCCTCGGACCCAGCGATCAGCAGCCCGTCGCCGGTGACGACATAGCGCATCGGACGCAGACCGTTGCGGTCCAGCCCGCCGCAGACCCAGCGACCATCAGTCATGGCAAGTGCGGCAGGGCCATCCCACGGTTCCATCACCGAGTTGCAGTATGAATACATATCGCGCCACGCCTCGGGCAGTTCAATCGCCTGCTTGGACCAGGATTCCGGCACCAGCATCGTCTTGGCCATCGGCGCGGATCGACCCGCGCGTACCAGCACCTCGAACACAGCATCCAGCGCCGCGGAATCGCTGGCACCATTGGCGATGATCGGCTTGATATCCTCGGCCATATCGCCAAACGTCGACGAGGCCATGCGGATCTCGTGCGACTTCATCCAGTTGACGTTGCCCTTGAGCGTGTTGATCTCGCCGTTGTGGGCGAGCATCCTGAACGGCTGAGCCAACCACCACTGCGGGAATGTGTTGGTGGAATAGCGCTGGTGATAGATAGCAAAGGCCGACTCAAAACGGTCATCCATCAGGTCGGGATAGAATTCGGCCACATCCTGCGCCAGCATCATGCCCTTGTAGATGATCGATCGGCAGGACAGCGACGCAATGTAAAGCTGGCTGACACCGGCTGCCATTGCCGCCTTTTCGATCCTCCGCCGGATCACGTAAAGTTCGCGCTCAAACGTCTCTTCGTCGACGCCTTTGGCGTTCGAGATCAGGATTTGTTCGATCTCGGGGCGGGTCGCATTGGCCTTGTCACCCAGACACTCGACGTTCACCGGCACGTGGCGCCAGCCGTAGATGTAGTAACCCATGCGCAGAACTTCGGATTCCACAATGGTCCGGCAGGTTTCCTGCGCGCCAAAATCCGTGCGCGGCAGGAACACCTGCCCCACGGCCATCAGTTCGTCTTTGCGCGGCGTGTGGCCAGTGCGGTCGATCTGGTCGTAAAAGAACGCCACCGGGATCTGTACATGGATGCCCGCGCCATCGCCGGTCTTGCCGTCAGCATCGACAGCACCGCGATGCCAGATCGCCTTGAGCGCGGAAATACCCGCACCGACAACCCGGCGGCTGGGTTTGCCGTCCAGCGACACAACCAGCCCCACGCCGCAGGACGAATGCTCTTCGGCCTCGGAATACAGCCCATTTTCGGCCATCCATGTGCGCTTGGCCTCTTCGGCCCGTACCCAGTCTGCATCATACGTGGTCATATCTGCGCTCCTTCAACAAACGCCGCAAAGCCTGCTTCGACTTCGGCCTTGGTTTTTCTCTCGTGATTACCGGCAAAGGCATAGCCGCCCGGCTTCACGTCAATGTAGATTTCGGTCTTTAGCTCTAGCCCGCCGGCGTCATCGACAAGCCCGGCTGACATACTGTAATAATCATGTCCCGGCAGCGTCAGATGATACCACAGGGTTGTGCCGCAGCTGTCGCACCACGCGCGTTCGGCCCATTCGGACGAGGCATAGACCTTGACCGGACCGTCATATTCCAGGGTTCCCGGCTTTGCATCAATCTCAAGAAACGCAGAGCCGGTCCAACGGCGGCACATGGCGCAATGACACGCGCCCAGCTTGTCCTCGACTGGTTCAAAACTGACTTTGACGTCACCACACAGGCACTGTCCTTGCATTGTCATGCTCCTTGCACTGTATGACCATAGCGGGCCAGCGTCTCGGCCTCGCTGATCCGTTCATGTGTCCCCGACAGGTTCAGCGCCGGTACGGCGCGGTCGGCAAAAATCTCGCGGTCCAACTTAAGGCCGCTGGCATCGTCAAACAGGCCCAGCGGCACCTCATAGTCGCCGTGGTTCGGCCCCTCAGCAGTCACGCGATACCAGAGTGGCGATCCGCAGCCATCGCACCACGCCCGTTCCGCCCAGTCCGAGGATTGGCCCACCCGGATATGCGCATTCCCCGACCAGGTGATGCGATCGGCACCGACCGACACACCGGCAAAGAACACCCCGCCCCAGCGCTGGCACATCTTGCAATGGCAAACGCCCAATCCGGATACGACATCGCGGGCGGAAAATGTCACCGCGCCACACAGACATTGCCCGTTCCGATCCGACATGCCCTCACTCCCCCGTCAGGCACAAATGCCAAATGCCCTGATCCGCCCTTTGACCGCCCCGCCAAAGATCTGTGCAATCCATATCGCGGGCCGTCGTTATTCTGCCGCCACGGCTGCGACGCCATTCAACTGTTCCAGCACCGCCGCCGCACAATCACGACCGTCGCGGATGGCCCAAACCACCAGAGACGCGCCCCGCACGATGTCACCCACCGCATAGACGCCCGGCATCGCCGTCGCGCCAGAGGTAAACTCGGCCTTGATCGTGCCCCAGCGGGTCACAGCCAGATCGGGCTGGTCCCAGAGCGTCGGTAGATCCTCGGGCTCGAATCCCAGCGCCTTGATCACCAGATCGGCGGACTCGACATATTCCGACCCGTCGATCACCTCGGGGCTTTGACGTCCTGTAGCGTCGGGCAGCCCCAAACGCATCCGTTCCACGATGACACCCGACACCGGCGTACCGGTAAATCCCTTGGGCGCGGTCAGCCATTCAAACACGACGCCCTCTTCTTCGGCGTTCTGCACTTCGCGCTGCGATCCCGGCATGTTGGCGCGATCCCGACGATACAGGCATTTGACGCTGGTCGCGCCCTGCCGGATCGCGGTCCGCACACAGTCCATGGCCGTGTCACCGCCACCTATCACCACGACACGCTTGCCCTTGGCATCCAGCGCGCCGCTGTCGAATTCCGGCACTGCATCACCAAAGCTTTTGCGATTGCTCGCCGTCAGATAGTCAATCGCCCGCTCGATCCCGTCGGCACCGCTGCCCGGGCCAGCCAGATCGCGGGTTTTGTAAACGCCCGTCGCAATCACCACCGCGTCATGCGCATCACGGATGTCGGCGAACGAAATATCCTCGCCCACCGCGCAGTTCAGTTTGAAGGTGACGCCACCATCCTCAAGCTGCTGGTTGCGGCGCATCACCACATCTTTCTCAAGCTTGAAACCCGGAATTCCATAGGTCATCAGTCCGCCCGAACGATCATAGCGATCATAGACAGTGACCTGCACACCCTGCCGCCGCAGCACATCCGCCGCCGCCAATCCTCCGGGGCCGGCGCCGATGATACCGACGCTTTCCTTGCGCTCTGCATGCGGTTTGATCGGCTGGACCCAGCCCTGTTCCCATGCGGTGTCGGTGATATATTTCTCGACCGAACCGATGGTGACGGTGCCATGGCCCGACTGTTCGATCACGCAATTGCCTTCGCACAGACGGTCCTGCGGGCAGATGCGGCCACAAATCTCGGGAAAGGTGTTGGTGGCCTGGCTAAGATCATAAGCCTCTTGCAGACGCCCCTCAGCCGTCAGACGCAGCCAATCGGGAATATTGTTGTGCAGCGGGCAGTGGCTCTGACAATAGGGTACGCCGCACTGGCTGCACCGGCTTGACTGCTCCTTGGCCATGGCCCCGGCATATTCGGCGTAAATCTCGTTAAAGTCGGCGTTGCGTACGTTTGCGTCACGCTTTTCGGGCATCGCCCGTTCAACTTTCACGAATTTCAACATTGGCTGATGTGCCATTAGGGCAAAACTCCTGAATCCCGTAGCTGACGCTTCTTTATCGAAGGTCGAAAGGAAATAAAAGTAAGAAATACTGACCTATATGCGCAATAAATCGTTCACTTTCGAAATTTATTACGTTGCAAGTGCGAAATTAGGTATCAATCCGGACCCAATATACCGCTTTTCAATTATTTCTATGGACCTATACGGATGTCAAGTTTTCTGACCGGAGCCGCAACGTGCCCTTCACGCATCTCCTGATCCTTGCCCTGATTCAGGGCATAACCGAGTTTCTGCCCATTTCCTCATCGGGTCACTTGATTCTTTTGCCAAAGCTGGTGGGCATCCCCGATCAGGGTCAGGCCATCGACGTGGCGGTGCATGTGGGCACTCTGCTGGCTGTCATCATCTACTTTTGGTCTGATGTCCGTATCGCTGCCGCCGGCACGCTGCGACTGTTGATTGGCAAGGTCGACACCCCCGGCGCTTTTCTCGCGCTCTGCCTTGCTGTCGCGACGATCCCGGTGGTTCTGGCCGGTCTGGCACTGAAATTGACCGGCCTGGATGAGATGTTGCGCTCGGTTGCAGTGATCGGCTGGACGATGCTGATCTTTGGCATCGTGCTGTACTGGGCCGACCAGAAGGACCCGGTCGACAAGACCGCCAGTGACTGGACCTTGCGGGATGCGTTTGTCATGGGGTTGTGGCAGGTCATCGCGCTGATCCCCGGCACGTCGCGGTCTGGCATCACAATCACCGGCGCACGCCACTTGGGGTACGATCGGACCGATGCAGCCAAGCTGTCGATGCTGATGTCGATCCCGACGATTGCCGCGTCTGGGTTGTTGTTGGGCGTCGAGGTGCTTCAGACCGCTGACGCCCAGGCCGCCCGCGACGGCGCTATTGCTGCGATCTTTGCATTTTTCGCGGCGCTGCTTGCGCTGGTGCTGATGATGCGGCTGCTGCGATCAGTGAGCTTTACACCCTACGTGATCTACCGGGTGATTCTGGGAATCGCGCTGCTGGTCTACGCCTATAGCTAAGGTCGAGATCAGACCCGGTGATAGGGGCTACCCGCCAGGATCGACGCCGCGCGGTATAACTGTTCCGCCAGCATGACCCGCGCCAGCATGTGCGGCCAGACCATCTGGCCAAAGGAAAGGCGCGCCTGCGCCTCGTCCCGCAAATCCGGCGCAATGCCGTCAGCGCCACCAATGACAAAGGCCAGATCATTTACCCCACGATCACGCCATCCCGCCAGCGAATCCGCAAAATCGGGCGAGGACATCACCGTGCCGCGTTCATCCAAAGCACAGATTAGCGCCCCGGTCGGCACCGCCTTGCGCAGCAGGGCCGCTTCGGCCGCCATGCCGCCACCTTTTCGATCCTCGACTTCGCTCAGCACCGCAGGGCCAAGGCCAAGAGCCCGGCCGCCCCGATCAAACCGCATCAGGTAGTCGTCGATCAACTCGCGCTCAGGGCCAGACCTCAGCCGACCCACAACGCACAAATGGACCCGCATTTACTGCGGCTTGGACTGCGGGGCCATACCGCTGGGCAACCACATCTTTTCTAGCTGGTAGAATTCACGCACCTCGGGCCGGAACACGTGGACGATGACATCACCCGTGTCGATCAGCACCCAGTCACCGGTTTCTTTGCCCTCGGTCTTGGACAGAATGCCGTGACGCTGCTTCAGATCCTCGGCCACCTTGTCCGCAATCGCCGCAACCTGGCGCGACGATCGGCCCGAGCAGACCACCATGTGGTCGCCAATCGCAGTCTTACCGCGCAGATCAATCTGCACGACCTCTTCGGCCTTGTTGTCGTCGAGGGATTCAAGGACGGAGGCGAGGATCATGTCGCTCGTCACATCCATATGGGTCACACCCGTCATGGGCATTCCCCGCACTGCGGCCATAGCCGCATCGGCAGTTGCTGACAGGACATCGTCCTCCTTCGTCGCGCGCGCCGTCAGAGCCCCGACGCTGGGCGTAGTCAAACATAACATCACAATGGTCTCAATTCAATGTCACTGCATCCAAAGGGGTCGCAGCGCGCAGTAAGACGCGCGCCATAAACCTGTTACCGGGCAGACGCAAGGTTCTGTCGCCGACGCATACCAACGCCCGGCGCCGATCCGCCGGGGTTGGACCACCGTGTCAGCCAGTTAGATTCACGCGCCGTAAGGCACCCAGATAGTTTTGACTTCGGTTGCGGCATCCAAAAAGGTCCGGCCCTCGCCTTGCGGGCCGATCCATGCGCGGTCTCGGCCATTGTTGACCCAGCTTCGTTTAAGCGTACCCGCCGCGCCGCGCTCGATCACCGCCGACAGGTCCGTGCTGGAAAAGCTCCAGACCGCCTCAATATCCATATGGCGCGCCAGCGTCGGGGCTAGGTCTGCATGACTGCCGGTCAGGATATTGACCACACCACCCGGCACGTCCGAGGTGTCCAAGACCTGATAGAAATCTGTCGCGGCCAACGGATATGGCTCGGATGCAATCAGCACCACACGGTTCCCCATCGCAATGGCCGGCGCCATCAGCGACACCAGCCCCAGCAGGGGCACGTCGTCAGGGCAAAGCGCCGCGATCACACCGCAGGGTTCGCGCATCGCCATCGCCACGCCGCGCATCGGCACCTGCGTCACACGCCCTTCGAATTTGTCCGCCCATGCCGCGTAGGTAAAGAGTCGACTGACACTGGCCGCAACCTCCTTTGCTCCGTTGCGCCCACCGGTCAGGGCGTCGATCCGCGTCGCGAACTCGGCTTCGCGTGCCGCCAAATTCTCGGCGATATAATACAGGATCTGCGCCCTCAGATGCGCCGTTGTTCCGGCCCAGCCCTTTGCGCCGCGCGCCGCCTCAACCGCATTGCGCACGTCTTTGCGACTGGCCAGCGGTGCTTGTCCGATCAGCTTGCCGCCCTTGCCGTAGACATTGCGCGCATAGCCGCTGTCGGGCCGCGCTTGCTTGCCGCCGATATACAACTTGGCCGTACGGTCCACCATCTGCGGCTCAGCCTCGCCGCCGCCATACCCCATCACAGGTTTTAGTACCGCCGGTTTGCGCCCAGCCTCGCGGGTATAGGCCATCAGCCCGTCCCAGCCGCCCTCACGACCAAAGCCGCTCTCGCGCACCCCGCCAAACGGTGCCGCTGCGTCGAACATATTGGTGCCGTTGATCCAGACCACGCCCGCGACCAGCTTTGGCGCGATATCAAGCGCGACATTGATATTTTCGGACCACAGAGTCGCAGCAAGCCCGTAGCGGGTGTTGTTTGCAATCTCGACCGCTTCGGCCGGGGTGCGGAACGTGGTCGCCACCAGCACTGGGCCAAAGATCTCTTGCTGCATGAGGGATGACGCCGGCGACAATCCGGTGATCAAGGTCGGCGGATAAAAGCACCCATCAGGACAGGGCGTGTCGGCGAAATAGGTCTCACCCTCGGTATTGCCATCCACAAGGTTCCGGATCCGTGCCAATTGCACCGGATCGACGATGGCCCCAACGTCAATGCACTTGTCCAGCGGATCACCGATGCGCAGCTTGTCCATCCGCGCCCGCAGCTTGGTATAAAATCGCGAGGCAATACCCTCTTGCACGATCAGACGTGACCCGGCGCAGCACACCTGCCCCTGATTGAACCAGATCGCATCCACCAGTCCCTCAACCGCCGAGTCGATATCGGCATCTTCAAAGACGATGTAGGGGCTCTTTCCGCCCAGCTCCAAGGTCAGCGCCTTACCCGTTCCCGCAGTGACCTCGCGGATACGCCGCCCCACAGCTGTCGACCCGGTAAAGGCGATCTTGTCCACCTCGGCCGCCACAATCATCTCGCCGACGGCACCATCGCCTGTGACGATGTTGACAACCCCTTTGGGCAGTCCGGCCTGACGGCAAATATCGGCGAATAGCAATGCAGTCAGCGACGTGTATTCCGCCGGTTTCAGCACCACGGTATTGCCCATCGCCAGCGCTGGCGCCACCTTCCAAGCCAGCATCAACAGGGGAAAGTTCCACGGGATGATCTGGCCACAGACGCCCAGCGCCTCGCGCCCCGGCAACTCGGCCTCCATCAGCTGCGCCATCCCGGCGTGGTAGTAGAAATGCCGCTGCGCCAGTGGCACGTCAATATCCCGGCTCTCACGGATTGGCTTGCCGTTGTCGAGCGTCTCAAGCACAGCGAACAGCCGCGCGTGCTTCTGCAACAACCGCGCCAGCGCATAAAGATATCGCGCCCGCCCAGGCCCGCCGAGTGCCGCCCATTTGCCCTGCGCCCGACGCGCCGCCGCGACCGCACAGTCAACATCGCCCTGCGTCGCCTGACTCAGCAACGCCAGCACCTCGCCGGTCGCGGGATTGCGGCTCTCGAATCCATCGCCTGGTTCGGTCATAACCCCGTCAATAAAGTGCCCGAACCGGCTGCCTTGATCGACCAGCCAGGCCAGCGCGTCACCTGCGCTTTCGGGGGCAGGGCCATAGTCCATCGTTTCGAATATCTCGCTCACGGACATGTCTTCTTCTCTTCCCAAATACGCAAAATGCAACCGCTCCACAGGCGCTTAGCCCATTGCATGGCGCCATCCTGCCGAATAGGCGCCGGTCACGTGATGCTCCAGCTGGCGTTCGATATCACCCAGCAGCGACGACGCGCCAAAGCGGAACAGGTCCGGTCGCAGCCAGCGATCCCCCAGCTCATCCTTGATCAGCGCCAGATAGATCAGTGCATCTTTGGCCTTTGAGATCCCGCCAGCAGGCTTGTAGCCGACGCGAAATCCAGTCGCCTCGTGATAGTCGCGGATCGCGCGCAGCATCACCAGCGTCACTGGCAGGGTGGCATTGACTGGCTCCTTGCCGGTCGAGGTCTTGATAAAATCCGCGCCCGCCATCATGCAGACCAGCGACGCCCGCGCCACGTCGCGTAGCGTTCCCAGCTCTCCGGTGGCAAGAATCGCCTTTACGTGGGCGTCGCCGCACGCCATGCGAAAGGCCCGCATCTCTTCGTACAGCCCTTGCCAGTCCCCGTTCAAAACCAGGCGTCGTGAAATCACGATGTCGATCTCGGACGCGCCTGCCGCCACACTTTCGCGAATTTCGGCCACCCGCAGGGCAAAAGGTGACAGACCTGCAGGGAACCCTGTCGACACCGCTGCCACCGGCAGGCTTGATCTGCTTTGGCCCGCTCCGTTCAGAGCGGCCACCGCCGGGCCGATCATGTCGTGATAGACACAGACGGCACCAACCGTCAGTCCCGGCAGGCCAAGCTGATCGAGCAGATCCGCGCGCACAGGCTGACGTGCCTTGGCACAAAGCCGCAGCACCCGCCCCGCAGTGTCATCGCCAGCAAGCGTGGTCAGGTCGATGCAGGACACCGCCCGCGCCAGCCACGCCGCCTGATGATCCTTCTTGACTGATCGCCGCCCCGGCAGACTCGCTGCGCGGCGCTCAATCGCCGACCGGTTGGCGGTGGCGCGCGCCACCCAGTCCAGATCCAGATCCATTCCCGGATTGCGCGGCTCCGCCGACTGCGGAACCGGTAGCGATTTTAGGGAGTTAGTAACCTGCATGATCCGCCCTGCGTGTCTGCGTTTGCCCCAGAGTCGCACGCAACTGACGTTGACGCAAGGGCGCCGCAAAGACCGTTTGCACCCGATATGCCAGAAATTGCGGCAAATATGACAATGATATTGCGAACCACTCGCAACAAGCTTGACCTTTTGCGAATGACTCGCATATTCATTCTCGAGACATCATAGAGGGACCACCCATATGCGCCTAACCCGCCGCTCTGCTCTTGCCAGCCTTACCGCCACCGCGCTTTTGCCGCGCAGCGCGCTGGCCCAGCAGCGGTTAAACGTCGTTGCAACCACCGGCATGATTGCCGATGCCGCCCGCAACATCGGCGGCGCAGCTGCGGATGTGACCGCGCTTATGGGGGCCGGCGTCGATCCCCACAGCTATCGTCAGACCCGCAGCGATATTGTCGCCCTCACCCGCAGCGATCTGGCGCTTTGGAACGGTCTCTACCTCGAAGCGCAGATGGAGGAATTCCTGCTGCGCCTTGCCGGGCAAAAATCGGTTGTGGCGGTTGGCGAAGCCGTCCCCACCGATACCCTGCTACGCCACGCGCAGTATCAGGGGCGCGTCGACCCCCATATCTGGATGGTGCCGCAGATCTGGCGCAATGCCGTGATCGCCACCCGCGACGCGCTGAAAACCGCCCTGCCCGACCGCGCCGCCGAATTTGATGCCAACGGCGCGACGTACCTTGCAACTGTCGACGCGCTTGGCGCCTACGCGACCCGGGCGCTGGCGCAGGTTCCCGCGCAGACGCGCGTTCTGGTCACCGCCCATGACGCCTTCAGCTATTTTGGTCGCGAATACGGTTTTGAGGTGCTGGGCATTCAGGGCATTTCCACCCAGAGCGAGGCCGGCCTGCAGCGCATCGGCCAGCTGGTCAACATCCTGGTCGAACGTGACATCCGCGCTGTGTTTGTCGAAACCTCCGTTTCCGACCGCAACATCCGCGCCCTGATCGAAGGCGCCGAGGCGCGCGGCCACAAGGTCGAAATCGGCGGAGAGCTATATTCCGACGCCATGGGCGAGCCGGGCACATATGAGGGCACCTACGAGGGCATGATTGACCACAACGTGACCGTGATCGCGCGCGCGCTGGGGGCGGATATCCCGCCAGCCGGCATGTCCGGAAAACTGGCCTCGGGGGCGTAACTCATGACCGCTCCGCTGGAACTCGCCGCACGTGACGGACGCGCCATCGCTGACCCGTTGATGCAGCCGGACCCCGACGCAGCACTGGACAACAGCCCGCTCGCCTTGCGTGGCATGACCGTATCGTACGGTGAAAACCCGGTGGTCTTTTCCGTCGACATGACCGTGCAAGAGGGCCAGATGACCGCGATCATCGGCCCCAACGGCGCCGGCAAATCGACCCTGCTCAAGGCCGCACTGGGGATCGTCAAACCGCTCTCGGGTCAGGTTACGGTGTTTGGCAAGCCGCTGCGCGAACAGGCCCAGCGCATCGCCTATGTGCCGCAGCGCGCCAGCGTCGACTGGGATTTCCCGACCGAGGTCCTTGATGTGGTGCTGATGGGTCTCTACCGCGAATTGGGGCTGCTGCGCCGGGTGCGCCCGCACCACCTCGCCCGCGCCATGGACTGCCTGTCCCGCGTCGGGATGGAGGCGTTTGCAGAGCGCCAGATCGGCCAGTTGTCCGGTGGCCAGCAGCAGCGCGTGTTTCTGGCTCGTGCGCTGGCCCAGGGGGCCGACCTCTATTTGCTGGACGAACCCTTTGCCGGGGTAGATGCCGCGACCGAGCGCGCGATCATCGACGTGCTCAAGGCATTGCGCGCTGAGGGCAAGACCGTTGTCGCCGTGCATCATGACCTGTCGACCGTACAGGCCTATTTCAACAATATTTTCCTGATCAACCGCCGCAAGATGGGTGAAGGACCGATCGCCACGGCCTTTAGCGCCGCCGCATTACAGGCGACCTATGGCGGACGGCTGGCCGACGGACAAATCACGCAACTGGCGCTGGATGCCTAAAGTCACATGCTGACAGACGCACTACTTTTGCAACTGGGTTACAACGCCACCCTTGTGGCGCTTGGCTCTGCGGCACTTGGCCTCGCCGCCGGAGCGACGGGGGCCTTCCTCTATCTGCGCAAACGGTCACTGGTGTCGGATGCGGTCAGCCATTCAACGCTGCCGGGGCTGGCGCTGGCCTTTATTGTCATGGTGTCTTTTGGCGGCGATGGCCGATCGCTGATTGGCCTGATGGCTGGGTCTGCCTTATCGGCGACGCTGGGCCTGCTGGCCGTGACCTGGCTGACAAACAAGACCCGCCTGGACGAAGATGCCGCCATTGGTGCAGTCCTGTCGGTGTTCTTCGGCTTTGGCATCGTGTTGCTGACGATCATCCAGACATTGTCTTCGGGGCGTCAGGCCGGGTTAGAGAGTTTTCTGCTCGGCTCGACCGCCGGAATGCTGTATCAGGATGCGCTGCTGATCGCGGGCGGTGGCCTTGCTGTATTGGCCTGTGTTCTGGCCCTGCGCCGCCCGCTGCTGATGGTCGCCTTTGATGCCGGATATGCGGAAACTCAGGGTGTGCGCGTCACACTGATGGACCTTGCCATCATGGGGCTGGTGATGGCCGTGACTGTGGTCGGACTCAAGGTCGTGGGCCTGATTCTGATTGTCGCCTTGTTGATCATCCCCGCCGTGACGGCGCGATTCTGGACCAATCGAGCGGACCGCGTGGTGCTGCTGGCGGGGCTTTTTGGTGGACTGTCAGGCTATGCGGGCGCGGCAGTGTCGGCGATCGCGCCCGCCCTGCCAACCGGACCGATCATCGTGCTGGTGGCCTTTGGTCTTTTTGTACTGTCGCTGTTGCTGGCCCCCGGTCGCGGTGTTCTGGCGGGTGCCCTGCGCCACCAGCGTTTCCAGCGCGAGGTGCATCTGCGCCAGGGTCTGCTTGCCTTAGCGCAAGGGCAGCCGATCTACGAGCGTCTCACCCACCGACTGCTGTGCCGCGCCGGGCTGACGCGCGCGGATGGTGTCGCCACAGATTTGGGCCACACCCGCGCGGTCGAGACCCTGCACGATGAACGCCGCTGGCAGACCCTGCGCGGCAGCGCGCATCTGTCCGAACTCGCCGCCCGCGATGACGGTCTCACCGGGATTGCCGATGTCCTGACCCCTGACCAAATCGCCGAACTTGACCGCCGCATGGCCGCAGACCCCGCAGGAGTCGCGTGATGGGTGCTGAATTTGTCGCCCTGTCCCTGACGCCGCTGCTGATCGGCATCCTTGCCGCCGTGGCCTGCGCCTTGCCGGGGAACTTTCTGCTGCTGCGCCGACAATCGCTGATCGGCGACGCCATCAGCCATGTCGTCCTGCCGGGGATCGTGGTCGCCTTTCTCGTCACCGGACAGATATCCGCCTGGCCGATGATGCTGGGTGCAGCGGGCGCCGCGCTGGTCGCCGTGGTGCTGATCGAAGTGATCCGCCGCCTCGGTCGCGTCGACGCCGGCGCCGCCATGGGCGTCGTGTTTACCGCAATGTTCGCGGCGGGTGTCCTGCTGCTGGAACAGACCGACACATCGTCGGTGCACTTGGATGTCGAACACGCGCTTTATGGCAACCTGGAAAGCCTGATCTGGATCGAAGCCTCTGGCTGGTCCTCACTGACCGATCCCGAGGCGCTGCGAAGCCTGCCACCTGAATTGACCCGCATCGCACTGACCCTGCTGGGGGTGATCACCTTTATCTGGCTCTTCTGGCGACCGCTGAAATTATCAACCTTCGATGAGGGGTTTGCCCGCACCCTCGGCATCCCGGTGCCTGCGCTGGGCCTTGGCCTTGTGGTGACAGCGGCGATCGCGGCTGTGGCCGCTTTTGACGCCGTGGGGTCAATCATCGTCATCGCCATGTTCATCTGCCCACCCGCCGCCGCACGGATGATGACCAATCGCCTGAGCCGCCAGATCGGCTGGAGCCTGGCCTTCGCCATTCTCTCGGCGACGCTTGGGTATGTACTGGCGGGATACGGCCCGTTGTGGCTGGGCAGCACCAATTCGGTTTCGGCGGCAGGCATGATTGCCACCGTATCCGGCCTGATCCTGACTATCACAGCAGTGATCGGCCCGCACCGCACCAACTGACGGTTGGGATCAGACCGCCCCGCCGACCCTGATCGGTGGCAACGCGGGAGTCACGTAGGGTAAACGCGAATAGATCGCGCCAAGGCGTCAGAGAACTGCGCGCCCTACCAAGTCAGTCCACCGCGCGCCTCAGTAAGATCAGAGCGATGTACGTCCCCGCGCCGTCAGATCCCGACGTCGATGATTGCCTTTGCAAGGATCGGCACTGTCGTCTTGTTCAGACCCGCGATGTTCAGGCGCGAATCGCCAACCATGTAGATACCATGGTCTGCCCGCAGCTTTTCCACCATCTCAGGCGTGGTCCCGAGGCGCGAGAACATGCCGCGGTGCTGCGCAATAAAGGCAAAGCGGTCGGAGCCTGACAGACGCTGCAATTCAGACGCCAGCTGTTCACGCAGGCCCAGCATCGACAGGCGCACGGCCTCAAGCTCGGCCATCCAATCTGCCCGCAATGCATCGTCATTCAGCACCATCGTCACCAGCCGCGCACCGTGATCGGGCGGAAAGCTAAAGTTCTGGCGGTTGAGATAGTTCAGCGTGCCCTGATTGAGCGTTTTCGCGCCAGCATCCTGCGACACCGCCATAAGCAGGCCGGTACGTTCGCGGTAGATGCCAAAATTCTTGGAGCAGCTGGCCGCGATCAGGCACTCCGGCACCGAGGAGGCGACCAGCCGGGTTGCCTCGGCATCCGCATCCAGACCGTCGCCAAAGCCCTGATAGGCGATGTCGATCATCGGGGTCGCGCCGGTTTTCAGCAGCAACGCCACGACATCTTTCCACTGGGCCATGTTCAGGTTCGCGCCAGTCGGGTTGTGACAGCAGCCGTGCAGCAGCACCACGTCACCGGGTCCGGCTTGATCCAGATCTTCCATCATCGCATCAAAGGCAACGCCGCGGGTTTCGTCGTCGAAATAGCGATAGGGAACCATGGTGATCCCCATATGTTTCAGGATCGACAAATGGTTCGGCCATGTCGGGTTCGAAACAAAGACCCGCACGTCTTTTTTTGCCTGACGCACCATGTCAAAGCCCTGACGCACCGCGCCAGTGCCACCCGGCGTCGCGGCCGCAGCCACATTGGCACGCGGCACCGCGTCTCCCAGAACCAGTGATACCATAGCATCAGCAAAGGCCGGATCACCGGCAAGCCCGGTATAGGCCTTGGTCTGCTCGGCGTCCCACAATTGCTGTTCGGCGGCCTTGACCGCGCGCATGATCGGGGTATTGCCGCTGGCGTCCTTGTAAACACCAACACCAAGGTCAATCTTGGTGTCGCGCGGATCTTCCTTAAAGGCTTGGATCAGCATCAGGATCTTGTCGGCGGGTTGCTCTTTGAGCGTCTCGAACATCAGTTGTCTCCGGTGGCGGCAGGGCCGGTTTCGACGGGAACGGTGGGGAACATGCCCCATTCCGACCAGGACCCGTCATAAAGGGAATGGTCCGTCTTGCCGATGATCTCTAGGGCAAGCGACAGGACCGCAGCGGTCACACCCGATCCGCAGGTGGTGATCGCGGGTTTTGACAGATCTACGCCCGCAGCCTCGAACACAGCCTTCAGAGCGGCTGGATCTTTCATCGTGCTGTCAGCGTTCAACAACGTGCCATAAGGCACATTCCTGGATCCAGGGATATGACCGGCACGCAAACCGGGGCGTGGCTCGGGGGCATCGCCGCGAAACCGCGGGGCCGAGCGCGCATCGACAATCTGGTAATCCCCCAGCTTGGAGGCAGAGGCGACCTGCGTCACATCCTTGACCATCTGATTCTGGCGCCGCACCGTCATGTGTCGGTCACGCACGATGGGGGGCATGTCCTCGACATCGCGGCCCTCGGCCTGCCATTTGACAAATCCGCCGTCCAGCACAGCCACGTCCACCTGCCCCATCAGCCGGAACAGCCACCAGACCCGCGCGGCGGAAAACAGCCCGGCGCCGTCATAGACCACCACCTGATGACCGTCACCCACGCCCATGGCACGCATCCGCGACATGAATTTTTCAATCGGAGGGGCCATGTGCGGCAGATCCGAACGGCTGTCGCTGACGTCATCAATGTCAAAATACCGAGCGCCGGGAATGTGCGCCGCGTCGTATTCGGAACGGGCGTCGCGGCCCATATCCGGCAAATACCAGCTCGCATCCAGAATGCGCAGGTCAGGGTCCCGCAGATGCCGGGACAGCCAGTCGGTCGAGACCAGCGTTTTTGGATCGTCGCGTTGCATGGGCAGCCCCCTCGCTTTGCGACCTGCATAATTTAGCCGGGGGGGGCTGGCAAGGGTGCGGGGCCGCATAGCTGACCGAGCACATTCAAACGGTCTCGCGCGGCCGCGTTCAGCTGTTCTGACGCAGCAGCCGCGCCTTTTGGCGGCCCCAGTCGCGTTTCGCGTCAGATTCGCGTTTGTCGTGGTTCTTCTTGCCCTTGGCGATGCCGATCTTGATCTTGCAGATGCCCTTGTGATTGAAATACAGCACCAGCGGCACCAGCGTCATGCCCTTGCGTTGGGTTTCGTTCCACAACTTCGCCAGTTCCTTGCGGCTGACCAGCAGTTTGCGACGGCGGCGTTCCTCGTGCTTGAACATCGCCCGTTCGTAGGGGGCGATGTAGGAATTCACCAGCCACAGCTCTCCCTGATCCACGGCGGCATAGCTTTCGGCGATATTGGCGGAATTCTCGCGCAGCGACTTGACCTCGGAGCCTTGCAGGATGATGCCACATTCGAGGTCATCCTCGATGGCATAATCGTACCGCGCCCGCCGGTTCTCGGAGAGGACTTTGTAATTGGGGTCTGTCTTTGTCTGGGCCATGACGGGACGTGCTACACTGCGATTGCGATGCTGTCCATGTATGGATCTTACCCGACTTCACAAGGTGGCGCGGTCGGTGTCTCTAGTCGGTGCCTCTAACTGCCGCGATAGGTGCTGTATCCATAGGGCGACAGCAGCAGCGGCACGTGGTAATGCGCGGCCTCATCATCGACGCCAAACCGGATCGGAATCGTGTCAAGAAACTTGACCGCGCCGCCCGTCATTTTGTGCGCATCCAGATAGGGTCCACAGACAAAGATCAGCTCGTACTCGCCCGCACTCATTTTGCCTTTGGGCAGAATCGGGCTGTCGGTGCGGCCATCGTTGTTGGTCACCATCTCGGCGATCTTCGTGTGGCTGTTGCCGCTGATGCGATACAGCGCTATGGAAATCCCTGCTGCCGGGCAACCGCGTGCGGTGTCCAGAACATGGGTGGTCAGATAGCCTTCGGACATGCGATGCTCCTTTGTCGGGCGGTCTTGGGACCTTGTGTCGCAATTGCAGGCGCGACTCGCGCCCATTGCCATCACCGAAGGTCTTTGCGAATTTTCTTGAAAATCCGCGATGATTTTGTGGATTACAAGCGGAACACGTCAAAAGGACCCTTCAATGCACAGATATCCGCGCGACCTGATCGGCTATGGCGCACAGCCGCCGCATCCCCAATGGCCGAACGACGCGCGCGTCGCCGTCCAGTTTGTCCTGAATTACGAAGAAGGCGGCGAAAATCACGTCCTGCACGGTGATGCCGGATCCGAGGCGTTCCTGTCAGACATCGCCGGTGCCGCGTCCTGGCCGGGTCAACGTCACTGGAACATGGATTCGATCTATGAATACGGTGCACGCGCCGGGTTCTGGCGCGTGCACCGGCTGTTTACGGGCGCGGATATCCCGCTGACCATCTACGGCGTCGCATCGGCGCTGGCCCGCAGCCCAGAGCAGCTTGAGGCGATGCAGGACGCCGGTTGGGAAATCGCCAGCCACGGCCTGAAGTGGGTCGAACACCGCGATATGCCCGAAGACGAGGAACGCGCCGCCATCGCCGAGGCGATTCGCCTGCACACAGAAGTGGTCGGCACCCGCCCGCGCGGCTGGTACACTGGGCGCTGTTCGGAAAACACCGTGCGACTGGTCGCCGAAGAGGGCGGCTTTGACTACATCTCGGACACCTATGACGATGACCTGCCGTATTGGCTAAAGGTGGGCACCCGCGATCAGCTGATTATTCCCTATACGCTTGAGGCGAACGACATGCGGTTTGCCACCGCGCCGGGGTACACCACGGGCGAGCAGTTCTTTACCTACCTGCGCGATGCCTTTGACACGCTCTATGCAGAAGGTCAGGCAGGCCGCCCCGCGATGATGAGTATCGGTCTGCATTGCCGCCTGATTGGGCGTCCGGGCAAGATTGCCGGACTAAAGCGGTTCATCGACCATATTCAGGCGCATTCCGGCGTCTGGTGCCCGCGGCGCATCGACATCGCACAGCACTGGACCGCGACAAACCCGCCCGTGACACCCGCGATGATCCCCAGCCAGATGGACCGCGACGCCTTTGTCGCGGCCTTTGGCGGCGTGTTCGAACACAGCCCATGGATCGCCGAACAGGCCTGGGAGCTCGAGCTGGGAGCGGCCCATGACCGCCCCGCCGGGCTACACAACGCGCTGGCGCGAATGTTCCGGTCTGCCCCGCGTGAGGCGCGGCTTGGTGTGCTGACGGCGCATCCTGACCTTGCCGGCAAACTGGCGGCGGCGAAACGGCTGACCGCCGAATCGAGCGCTGAGCAATCCAGCGCAGGACTGGATGCGCTGACGGATGCCGAACGCAGCGCCTTTACCGCGCTCAACGACGCCTATACCACCAAACACGGCTTTCCCTTTATCATTGCCGTGCGCGACAACACCCGCGCGACGATCCTTGCCGCCTTTGAGCGTCGCGTAAACAATGACACCGAGACCGAGTTTGCCGAAGCCTGCGCGCAGGTCGAACGCATCGCCCGACTTCGGCTGGAGGAGATGCTGTGAAACACGAAGCCCCCCGAATCCGCTATGCCTTTCCCCCCGGCGGGTTACCGGATCAATCCGAAAGCCCCGAGGGCGCGGCGATCTTTACCACCGCCTATGCGGTGATCCCCGCCCGGACCATGCGTGACATCGTCACCAGTTTTCTGCCGGGATGGGTGTCGACACGGGCCTGGATCCTGGCGCGGCCCCTGTCGGGCTTTGCCGAAACCTTTGCGCAATATGCCATCGAACTGGCCCCCGGCGGCGGCAGCAATCAGCCCGAGCCGGATATGGAGGCACAGACCGTGCTGTTTGTCGCCTCTGGCGCGGCGCGGCTGACGCTGGGGCGGGATTCCCACGATCTGATTGCCGGATCGTATGTCTATCTACCGCCCAGCGCGGTCTGGACGATCTGGAATGTGTCGGATGAACCCTGCGGCATCCACTGGATTCGCAAACGCTATGCGGCGGTGCGTGGCATCCAGACGCCCGAAGCGCGCGTGGTGCATGAAAGCGATGTGCCCATGGCCGCGATGCCCGATTGCGATGGCAAATGGGCGACACAACGCTTTATTGATCCGCTGGATCTGCGCCATGATATGCACGCCAATATCGTGACCTTCCAGCCCGGCGGGCGCATTCCCTTTGCCGAAACCCATGTGATGGAGCACGGGCTTTACGTGTTGCAGGGCACGGCGCGCTATCTGCTCAATACCGATTGGGTCGATGTCGGTCCCGGCGATTTCATGTGGCTGCGCGCGTTCTGCCCGCAGGCCTGCATCGCCACCGGGGACGAGCCGTTCCGCTATCTGCTGTACAAGGACGTCAACCGCCACCCGGGGCTAAGCCTGTGAACCTGCACTTGTCCGCCGCGCTGATGGCAGTGTCCGCATGAAGGCAGTCACCGTACGCCCGCTCACCACCGAAGAATTTGCGCCATATGGCGATGTGCTTGAGGTGCGCGGCGCGCCGGACAAGATCATCAATGCTGGCTTCTGCGGTCGCTATCATGACCGCGCAACGCTGGATTTCGGGCCTGACGGGCGCGCAGGCCTGTCAATGTTTGACGCCACCCCGCGCAGCCTGCCCTATGTCTGTGATCTGGTCGAGCGGCATCCAGACGGCTCGCAAGCGTTTGTGCCGATGCATTGCAATCCATGGCTGGTGATTGTGGCCGAGCCCGGCCCGAAACCCGGTCCGCTGCATGCATTTTTGGCGAATCCGGGCCAGGGCGTAAATTTTCATCGCGGCACATGGCACGGCGTCTTGACGCCCCTTGCGGCACCCGGCCTCTTTGCTGTCGTGGATCGCATCGGCGATACCGCAAACCTCGAAGAATTTCGGCTGACAGAGCCAGTCACCATCACCGACACAGACGCGCGAGCCTAGCGCCTTAACCAGATCCGACCGCCCGGCAAGAAGGCGGCGTACACCAACGAAAGGGATAGTATCCAATGACTGACGCAAGCCTCGGGACTCCGGCGCAGCTCGCCGATCCGAATTATACGCCTCCACTGGCCAAAGCCGTACCCCTCGGCATTCAGCACGTTCTGGCGATGTTCGCCAGCAACGTCACCCCTGCGATCATCGTCTGCGGTGCAGCCGGAATTGGCTTTGGCTCGGATCAGGGGGCGCTCGGCTTTCCGGATATGACCTACATGATCCAGATGTCGATGTTTTTTGCCGGTATCGCGACGCTGTTTCAGTGCATCGGCTTTGGACCGGTTGGCGCGCGTCTGCCGATTGTTCAGGGTACCAGCTTTGCCTTTCTGCCGGTCATGATCCCCGCCGTGGCGGGACAGGGCACTGCCGGTCTAGCCGGGTTGATGACTGGCGTGATGATCGGCGGATTGTTCCACGCCGTCATCGGAACATTCATCGGGCGCATCCGGTTTGCCCTGCCGCCGCTTGTCACCGGCCTGATCGTGCTGATGATCGGTCTGGCGCTGGTCCGCGTCGGCATCCAGTATTCCGCCGGTGGTGTCCCCAAGATCGGCACCCCAGAATACGGCACGCTCGCCTTCTGGGTCCCGGCGCTGACCGTTGTCGTTGTGACGCTGGCGATCAAGTTCTTTGGCAGGGGGCTGCTGTCGGTCGCGGCCATCCTTGTGGGTCTGGTCGCGGGGTATCTGGTCTCTATGGCCTTTGGGCAGGTCAGCTTTGCCAATATCGGCCGGGCGTCGTCTTTTGCCCTGCCCGATCCGTTCCGCTGGGGGATCGAGTTCAACACCGCCATCATCATTGGCATGTGCTTTATGGCGATTATCTCGGCGATCGAGACGGTCGGTGACGTGTCCGGTATCACCAAAGGCGGCGCAGGCCGCGAGGCGACGGATGAGGAAATCACCGGCGCGACCTTTGCCGATGGTCTGGGCAGCGCGATTGCCGGCACCTGCGGCGGTCTGCCCAACACCTCATTCTCGCAAAATGTCGGACTGATCTCGATGACAGGCGTGATGAGCCGCCACGTCGTCACCATCGGCGCCATTTTCCTGATCCTCTGCGGGTTGGTGCCCAAGGTCGGCGCAGCCGTGTCGACCGTACCGATCAACGTGCTGGGCGGTGGTGTGATCGTGATGTTCGGTATGGTCTGCGCCGCCGGCGTGTCGATGCTGTCTGACGTGAACTGGAACCGCCGCAACATGGTGATCTTTGCCGTGTCGCTATCGGTCGGCCTTGGTCTTCAGCTTGAGCCGGGCGCCCTGCAGCACATGCCGAAGACCGCGCAGATCCTGCTGACCAGTGGCCTGCTGCCAGCGGCGTTTCTGTCAATTGTGCTGAACCTGCTGCTGCCCGAAGATCTAGACTAACACCCGACCGGGAAATGCGCAGTCACACCCCTCGGGGCAAGCACAAAAAAAGAGCCGGGATTTCCCGGCTCTTTTCACGTGTAACAGAATCGCGACGGATCAGACGAACTTCTTGATCTCGCCCGCCTTCAACCGTGTCGTATAGCTCTTCAGCTCTTTCATCACGATGGGCATCAGGAAATACAGGCCCGTGATGTTGACGATCGCCATGGCAAAGATCGCCGCATCCGAAAAGTCGATGACCGGTCCCAGACTTGCCGCCGCGCCGATGACGACAAAGATGCAAAAGATCACCTTGAACACCAGTTCGGTCGTCTTGCCTTCACCGAACAGATAGGTCCACGCCTTGAGCCCGTAGTAGGACCACGAGATCATCGTGGAAAAGGCGAACATGATGACCGCAATCGCAAGGATGTACTTGAACCCGCCGAAGGAGGCCGAGAACGCCGCCGAGGTCAGCGCCACACCGGACGTATCACCCACCGTCTTGATCGCCGTGCCGGCGTCGTTCAGCAGATACAGGCCGGTTTCGGGATCAGACACAAGCTGACCGGTGATGATGATGACCAGCGCGGTCATCGTGCAGATCACCACCGTGTCGATCAGCGGTTCCAGCAGTGACACGAAGCCTTCGGTGATCGGTTCCTTGGTCCGCACGGCCGAGTGGGCAATCGCGGCAGAGCCAACGCCCGCCTCGTTCGAGAACGCCGCCCGTTTAAAGCCCTGGATCAGCGCCCCGACAAAGCCGCCGGCAACACCCAGTCCGGTAAAGGCCCCGGCAAAGATCTGGCCAAAGGCCCAGCCGATCTGATCGTAGTTCAACAGGATGATGATCAACGCCGTCCCGACATAGAGCACGCCCATGATCGGCACCACCTTTTCGGTGACCTGCGCGATGGACTTGAGCCCGCCGATGATCACGGCAAACACAATACCAGCAAAGATCACGCCAGTGATCCAGCCCGGATAGTCACCCAGAACGTTGGTCAGCTGCGCATGCGCCTGATTGGCCTGAAACATGTTGCCGCCGCCCAGCGCGCCAAGGATACAGAAGATCGAAAACAGCACGGCAAGGAATTTGCCACCCGGCGTGCCGCGCTCGGCAAACCCCTTGGTCAGGTAGTACATCGGGCCACCCGAAACGGTGCCATCTGCATATTCGTTGCGGTATTTCACGCCCAGCGTACATTCGGTGAATTTGGACGCCATGCCCAACAGACCACAAAGGATCATCCAAAAGGTTGCGCCGGGTCCGCCAATGCCGATGGCCACCGCGACGCCCGCAATGTTTCCCAGACCCACCGTCCCCGACAGCGCCGTGGCCAGCGCCTGAAAATGGCTGACCTCGCCCGCGTCATCGGGATCAGAATAGTCGCCTTTGACCAGCGAAATAGCATGTCCGAAGTAGCGAAACTGCACAAAACCAAAGTAGAGTGTAAAAACCGTCGCCGCGACGACCAGCCAGCCAACGATCCACGGGAACGATGTTCCGGGGAACGGGCTAAAGATGAAATTCACGAACCAGCCGGTCGACGAGGCGAACATGGCATTCACCTGATCGTCAATCGACTGCGCCCCGGCCTGCCCGGCGGCCAGCGCCAATGCTGCCGCAGCCAGTGCCGCGCGTTGTGTCGCAGCAACCGCTGCGCGAGGTATCGTTTGCATGTGTCTATCCCTGTCTGTTGTTTTTTGTTGCCCTATGCGGTCATGGGACGATGGTGCAGGGCACCGGCGCAATCTGCACCAATGTGCCCGCGACCGATCCGAACACACGACTCGCCAGCGCCCCGGTGCCGTCCCGGCCGACGACCATCTGCGTTCCACCCACGCTTTTGGTGATCTCGCACAGCTTTTCCGCGATGTGACCGTATTTGATCACCGTCTCGACCGGCACGCCACGTTCGGCCACCTTGTCGCGAATGGGTGCCATGATCGCGGTCTCGGCCCGCTCGAGCTCTTCTCCGCGGCGCTTGTGTCGCTCTTCCAGCTCCATCGGGGTCAGGAACGAATAGGGCGACCATTCCAGCACATGCGCCAGCACAACGCTGCCACCCTGCGTCTCTGCGCGGTCCAGCGCAAAGTCGAGCGCGCGTCGGCCCGCTGCACTGCCGTCGTATCCGACGACGAATTTACCCGACATATGAAAACTCCCTTAGTGTCCACGTCTCTGGTGACGTTCAGGAAGCCTAACGCCAATTATTGCGCCTGCGGGTAAAAAATATGCATATGCGCATTTTTACACCGCAGAACCGATGTTCGCGCTAGGATTGTCACCAAACGGTCAAGTTCTCGGCACAGGCGCAACCTGCGCCTGTTGTCGCAGGGGGTCGCCTACGGCTTGCGACTCCCTATCTTTGCAGTGCAGACCAGTACCACAAGCCCGGAGGGCAGACTTCATGGACACACTTATCCTGTCCCGAATCCAGTTTGGCGCGAATATTTCGTTCCATATCCTGTTCCCGACCATCACCATTGCGCTGGGATGGGTGCTGCTGTTTTTCAAGCTGCGCTACGCCGCCAGCGACGACATCAAGTGGATGGAAGCCTATCGGTTCTGGGTCAAGGTATTCGCCCTGACCTTTGCCATGGGGGTCGTGTCAGGCATTACCATGTCGTTCCAGTTCGGAACCAACTGGCCCGGTTTCATGGAAACCGTCGGCAATATCGCGGGGCCGCTGCTGGCATACGAGGTGCTGACCGCCTTTTTCCTTGAGGCGGTGTTCCTGGGCATCATGCTGTTCGGGTTTTCCCGAGTGCCGGGCTGGCTGCATACGCTGGCCACATTCCTGGTCGCCTTTGGCACGACAATGTCTGCGTTCTGGATCATCGTGCTGAATTCCTGGATGCATACCCCGGTGGGGTTCGAGATGCGCGACGGCGTGGCCCACGCAATCGACTGGCTGGCGATCCTGTTCAACCCGTCGATGCCCTACCGGCTGGCGCATATGCTGCTGGCCTCGGGTTTGACTGTGGCCTTTCTGATTGCCGGGCTTTCCGCCTTTCGCTGGCTGTTGGGGGATCATGGCCGCTCGGTTCGGGCCGCGCTGACGACGGCGCTGTGGCTGGCCGCCGCGCTGATCCCGATTCAGATCGTGGCGGGCGACATGCACGGTCTGAACACGCTGGAATACCAGCCGCAAAAGATCGCCGCGATGGAGGCCAACTGGGACACCGGGCCAAACGTGCCGCTGGTGCTGTTCGCCATTCCCGACGAAGCCGCGCGCGAAAACCGGTTTGAGATTTCTGTACCGAACGGTGCCTCGCTGATCCTCACCCACCACGCCGATGGCGTCGTGCCGGGGTTAAACGATTATGTGAGCGCGGATGGCACCGTGATGCATCCCCCCGTCGCGCCGCTGTTCTTTAGCTTTCGCGTGATGGTCGGCACCGGCTTTGCGATGCTGTTCATCAGCTGGGTCGCGGTTGCGCTGACACTGCGCGGGCGCGGGATCGAGGGACTGCCCCGCCCATTGCTCTGGGCGCTGGTGCCAATGGCCGGTTCGGGCTGGGTCGCCACGCTGGCGGGTTGGTACACGACCGAAATCGGTCGGCAACCCTGGCTGGTCAGTGGCGTTCTGACCACCGAACAGGCTGTGGGCCCGGTCGAGGCTAGCATGGTGCTGACCACGCTGATCGCCTATCTTGCGATCTATGCCCTGCTCTTGGGCACGTATATCAGTGTGCTGTTCTATCTGGCACGAAAGGCCGCACGCGGCGAAAAGGTCGGGCAGCGCCCGGCCTCGGGTCAGGCGACGGCGAATGCAGCTTCGGCTGTGGCGGAGTAGCGCGATGTATCTCTTTGGTGATCCGAACGTCTGGCTTCCTTTTGTGTTTGGCGCGTTGATGGGGCTGAGCATCCTGATCTATGTGGTTCTGGATGGATTTGACCTTGGCGTGGGGGTGCTGCTTCCCCTGGCGGATGACGCGGAAAAGGACCGGATGATCGCGTCAATCGGTCCGTTCTGGGACGCGAACGAGACCTGGTTGGTGCTGGCGATTGGCCTGCTTCTGGTCGCATTTCCCGCTGCGCATGGTGACATTCTGACCGCGCTTTATCTGCCGGTGGCACTGATGCTGATGGGGTTGATTCTGCGTGGCGTGGCGTTTGAATTCAGGGCCAAGGCTCCCGAACGCTGGAAGCCGCTATGGAACCACGCGTTTTTCACAGGCAGCCTGATCACCGCGCTGTGTCAGGGGCTGATGCTGGGCATGTATATCATGGGGCTGGACTGGACGCTGTTCCACGTCGGCTTTGCTACGCTGACAGCGGTGTTTCTGACAGTTGCGTATTCGTTCATCGGGGCAACATGGCTGATCCTCAAGACCGAAGGCGCGCTGCAGCGCAAGGCCGCCAACTGGGCACGCGGCGGCGTCTGGGGGTGGTGCTGGGCATGGGCGCGGTATCGCTGGCCTCGCCGCTTGTGAGCGCGCGGATCTTTGACAAATGGTTCACGTGGCCGGACGTGGCGCTGCTGGCCCCTATGCCAGTCGTGACGCTGCTGCTGATCGCGGCGCTCTGGTGGTCCTTGCGCAGATTGCCAGCCGAGGGCGACCGTGGCGCATGGGTCCCCTTTGTCCTGACGATCCTGATCTTTGTGCTTGGCTTTGCCGGGATGGCATATTCGTTCTACCCCTACGTGGTGCCGGATCGGCTGACCATCTACGAGGCCGCGAGCGCGCCGGAAAGTCTGATCATCATTCTGGCCGGCACCTGCGTCGTGTTGCCAATGATCCTGATCTATACCGCACTGGCCTATACGGTGTTTCGCGGCAAGGCGACGGCCCTCAGCTACCAATAGGGCGGCGGCGCCCGTGAAAAAAGGCGCCTCGCAATCAGCGCGGCGCCCATTCTCATTCACAGCCCCGTCAATCAGGCCCCGTCAATCAGGCCCCGTCAATCAGGCGACGTCAAACACCAGCGGTTTGATCTGGCGGAACATGCCTGTCGCATGCAGCTTGCCGATCACATCATTCGGCACCACGTCGTCGACATAAAGCAGGGCAATCGCCTCTCCTTTGGCCGCCGACCGGCCAAGGGTAAAGTTGGCGATGTTCACGCCGTTCTCACCCATGGTCATTCCCAGCGTACCGATGATGCCGGGGACATCCTCGTTCGTGGTATAGAGCATATGCGCCCCCACCTCGGCGTCGATGTTGATGCCCTTGATCTGGATGAACCGCGGCTTGCCATCGCTGAACACTGTGCCGGCAATCGACCGTTCGCGTTTGTCAGTGACCACTGTGACCTTGATATACCCGTCGAAGGCGCCCGACTTGGCCTGATTGGTGGTCGAGATGTTGACCCCCCGCTCAGCCGCGATCACCGGCGCGCTGACCATGTTCACATCCGGATTGGCACGTTTCATGATCCCTGCGATGACCGAGCAGTTCAGCGCCGCAAGGTTCATCGTCGACACCGATCCATCATACAGGATGTTGATCGCCTTGACCGGCTCGTCGGTCATCTGGCCTATGAAGGCCCCCAGGTGATCGGCCAGCTTGATCCACGGGCCCATCACCTTGGCTTCTTCGGCTGTCACCGACGGCATGTTCAGCGCGTTGGTCACGGCCCCGGTCAGCAGATAGTCCGACATCTGCTCGGCAACCTGAAGCGCGACGTTTTCTTGTGCCTCGGTGGTCGCGGCACCCAGATGCGGTGTGCAGACCACGTTCGGAAGGCCGAACAGCGGGTTCTCCTTGGCAGGCTCAACCGCAAAAACGTCCAGCGCCGCTCCGGCCACGTGGCCCGAGGTGAGCAGATCCGCCAGCGCCTGTTCGTCAACCAGACCGCCACGGGCACAGTTGATGATCCGCACGCCTTTCTTGGTCTTTTCCAGATTTTCACGGCTCAGGATGTTGCGGGTCTGGTCGGTCAGCGGCACGTGCAGGGTGATAAAATCGGCACGTTTGAGCAGATCTTCAAGTTCGACCTTTTCAACACCCATCTTGTCGGCCTTTTCTTGGCTCAGGAACGGGTCATACGCCGCGACCTTCATCTTGAGACCACGAGCACGGTCGCAGACGATACCGCCAATGTTGCCGGCGCCAATGACGCCCAGCGTCTTGCCTGTCAGCTCGACCCCCATAAACTTGGACTTTTCCCACTTGCCCGCGTGGGTCGAGGCGCTGGCCTCGGGGATTTGCCGTGCCACGGCGAACATCATCGCAATGGCATGTTCGGCGGTTGTGATCATGTTGCCAAAAGGCGTGTTCATGACGATCACACCCTTCTTGGATGCGGCCTCACGATCGACGTTGTCGACCCCTATCCCGGCGCGGCCAATAACCTTGAGGTTGGTCGCAGCGGCCAGGATCTTTTCCGTCACCTTGGTGGCGGACCGGATGGCAAGGCCGTCATACTGGCCAATCACTTCGGCCAGCTTGTCCTTGTCCTTGCCCAGATCGGGCTGGAAATCGACGTCGATGCCGCGATCCTTAAAGATCTGCACGGCAGCGTCAGAGAGTTTGTCAGAGATGAGTACGCGGGGGGCCATTTTGGTGGTCCTTCAAAGAATAGGGAAAGGCTTGGGCCACAGGCGCGGCCCACGAATTTTCGCAGAAAATTCTGATTCAGGCTGGCTGGGTCAGCGCCGCGATCTCGGCATGGAATGCCCAATCGAGCCACGGCAGCATCGCGGCGATATCCGCCGTCTCAACCGTACCACCACACCAGATCCGCAAACCCGCCGGGGCATCACGATAGGCCCCGACATCCAGCGCCACACCTTCTGCCTCAAGCCGTTTCGCGATCGCTTTCGCAAAAGCAGCACCATCCGTGATCCGCGCATCGGTGAACTTGAGACAGACCGAAGTGTTCGACCGGGTCGCTGGATCGTTCGCCAGATTGGCAATCCAGTCATTGGCATCGCAGAAGTCAAAGATCGCCTGCGCGTTGGCATTGGCGCGAGCCATCAGGCCACTCAGCCCACCGACGGTCCGCGCCCAGTCGAGCGCCAGCAAATAATCCTCAACCGCGAGCATCGACGGAGTGTTGATCGTCTCACCCACAAAGATGCCTTCGATCAGCTTACCGCCTTTGGTCATGCGGAAAATTTTGGGCAAAGGCCAAGCCGGAGAGTAGCTTTCCAGCCGCTCAACCGCGCGCGGGCTCAGTACGATCATGCCATGTGCAGCCTCGCCGCCCAGCACTTTCTGCCAGGAAAAGGTCGTCACATCCAGCTTGTCCCACGGCAGATCCTGCGCAAAGGCCGCGGAAGTCGCGTCGCAGATGGTCAGACCGGCACGGTTCGCCGGAATCGCATCGCCGTTCGGCATCCGCACGCCCGAGGTTGTGCCGTTCCAGGTGAACACGACGTCGGTGTCGTAATCCACCGCTGCCATATCGACGATATCACCGTATTCGGCAGTCTTGACCTCGGCCTCGATCTTGAGCTGCTTGACCACGTCCGTGACCCAGCCCGCGCCAAAGCTTTCCCACGCGACCATGGTCGCGGGACGTGCGCCCAGCAGCGACCACATCGCCATTTCCATCGCGCCTGTGTCCGAGGCAGGCACGATACCGATTCGATAATCTGCCGGGATGTTCAGGATCTCGCGAGTGCCTTCGATGGCCGCCTTGAGTTTGGCCTTGCCAACACCTGCGCGATGCGACCGGCCCAGAGGGGCGTCAGCCAGCTTGCTCAGCTCGAATGCAGGGGGTTTGGCGCAAGGGCCAGACGAGAATCGCGGGTTGGCTGGCCGCGTGTCAGGTTTACGCGCGTCGCCGCGCGATGCCGGTTGTGTAATAGCCATTGGTGCTATCCTTCCAGATAAGCGCCCTTCGTTGGGGAAGGGTGTCCCGCCGCCGGGATTATCCAAACCGCATACAACAAGCAAGCCCTGTTGACTCTGTTCCCGCAGTTTCATGCGGCGTAATGCGACACAAAACGGGACGTGGATCAGCCGCCCACCGCATTGGCGCTTTCGCCACAGGCGAGTCCGTCTGCCCTTTCGGCAGTTTCACCCAGAAAGACAAAGCGATCCGGCATCCGGGCGAAAGCTATTCAGCCAAAGCCTCGGCCACGGCAATATCTGCCATTCTCAACACAGCTTCGCGGGAGGAAGCGACCGCAATAAACCGACCGTTGTGGCAGAACTTCGCGCCCGCGACACCGCTGGCGTTTTCAAGCGCCGCGTCGGTCAGCCCCGCCCAGGCCGCGGGGAGGTCGGCGCGGTTGTCGAACGTATCGTCACCCACGCGAATCGTCGTCAGGGTCCAATCGCTGCCGCGCGGGTGAATGACGAACAGGAGGTGATCTGCCCCGGTCTTTTCAACGGCGGCGCGGAACGGCATGCCCATCGGCAGGTCCAGCACACGGCCCTCGCCTGCGGCCTCGATGGCGTTCATCACCATGGCTTCGGCGCGGAACTTGGCGGCTTTGCGGTTTATCTGAGCTTCGACAAGCGCGCGCGCCACCGGCAATGCCGCCATAAAGGCACGATCGTCTGCGTCCGCTTCGCGATCATCAAACACGGTTTTCAGGCTTTCGAGCAACACCGGCAACGTCATGCCAGAAAACAGCGGCCCCGCCTCGGATGTGTTGACTGCGCCATTATCGACGAGGTCAATCGGCAGCACAAAACCGCGATCAAACGAGGCGTGAATCGCCTCGATGTCTTGCTCAGGTACATCCATCGCACGCAGATAATCGCGGCCATACTGCGCCCAGATCAACCCAAAAGAGCTGTAAGGTTGCCCATCTTCGCGCAGCGGATTGGGGCGCTGGTGGTGATCGAAAATCTGTGCCCCGGCATCAAAATCCCCACCAACATCATAAATGATCCGGCCATTGTCCGGAGTGATCCACGTCTTGTCCCGGCTGCGGATCAAGGCGGCCCCGGGAAACAGCCGAGACAGAATAACAGAGGACAATAGCTCATCGGCATGAAAGCCGCCGGAATGGGTCACAAGGTGGGTGATCGTCATCAGATACAGGCTCCAGTCGGGCTTAAATTGATTTGGGCGACCCAATTGGCCGCCCTTTGGGTTGTTCTGAGGGTGATTCTGTGTGGACCGGTCACAAACCAAATCGTGCGCCGCAACGCAAATTGATCCACAACGTGTAGAATAGACATCCGCCTTGCGGGATCTTCACCCCGTTTCCGAGATGGCTTTGCCCCGATCTACAGCGACTAATGCGTCCAGACGCTCTTGCGATTGACAGCAAAATTTTCCGCATAGCCGCGCTGACGGATATTCGGTTTGCGCTTGTTCGGGTCAGACACGTCGACATTGATGCCATGCTCGCGGGCGTATTCCAGCGCCGCTTCTTTCGTGTCGAACCGCAACCGCACTTGTGCCTGGGTGTCGTTTGACGACGTCCAGCCCATCAGTGGATCAACCTCGCGCGCGGAGTCGGGTGCATAGTCCAGAACCCAGTGCCGGGTTTTGCCCTGCCCCGAGGACATGGCCGTTCTGGCAGGCTGATAAATACGCGCGCGCATGGCATCCACTCCTTGATCTGTCCTCTTATCGGCATTTATTGCCCGCTCGGCAAGAGCCGCAAAATGTCATATGCCGTGGAACGGTGGTCGGTTGATCCGTCAACTTACCCCGGCTCCTGCCAGTGGTTGTCAGCAGCCCCCCTTGAAGGCGAACAAAAGAAGATCAATCTTAGGGCATAGCCCAAGGAGAACCGTCATGGCCTTTGCCCATTCCGACAAGACCGCGCCGGTTCTGCACGCCCCGGCACCCCCGACCCGCGAAAAGCTCGAAGGGGGGATCGCCTTTCGCATGGCCACCGAATTTGAGCCTGCAGGTGATCAGCCGAACGCGATCCGTGACCTGGCGGCGGGTGTGCGTGCGGGCGAACGCGATCAGGTTCTGCTGGGCGCGACCGGCACCGGCAAGACATTCACCATGGCCAAGATCATCGAGGAGACCCAGCGCCCCGCCATTATCCTTGCCCCCAACAAGACGCTCGCCGCGCAATTATACGGTGAATTCAAGGGGTTCTTTCCCGACAACGCGGTCGAATATTTCGTCAGCTTCTATGACTACTACCAGCCCGAAGCCTATGTCGCGCGGTCCGATACCTTTATCGAAAAGGAATCCCAGATCAACGAACAGATCGACCGGATGCGCCATTCGGCCACCCGGGCGCTGCTCGAACGTGACGATGTGATCATCGTCGCCTCGGTGTCCTGCATCTATGGCATCGGCTCGGTCGAAACCTACGGCGCCATGACCCAAGACCTGATTGTTGGCTCGGAATACGACCAACGCAAAGTGATGGCGGATCTGATCGCGCAGCAATACCGGCGCAACGACGCGTCCTTTCAGCGCGGGTCGTTCCGGGTGCGTGGCGATTCGCTGGAAATCTTTCCCGCCCACCTCGAAGATCGCGCCTGGAAGCTGTCATTCTTTGGCGAAGAACTGGAAGCGATCACCGAATTTGACCCTTTGACCGGCGAAAAAACTGGCCGCTTTGACCGCATCCGCGTCTATGCCAACTCGCACTATGTCACGCCGAAACCGACGATGACTCAGGCGATCATCAGCATAAAGAAAGAGCTGCGAGAGCGCCTCAACCAGCTGGTGAACGACGGCAAACTATTAGAGGCGCAGCGGCTGGAACAGCGTTGTAATTTTGATCTGGAAATGCTTGAGGCCACCGGCGTTTGCAACGGCATCGAAAACTATTCCCGTTACCTGACTGGTCGCGCACCGGGTGAGCCGCCCCCCACCCTGTTCGAATTTATCCCCGACAATGCCATTGTTTTCGCGGATGAATCCCACGTTTCGGTCCCGCAGATCGGCGGCATGTACAAGGGCGACTACCGGCGCAAATTCACATTGGCCGAGCATGGCTTTCGCCTGCCGTCCTGCATGGACAACCGCCCGCTGAAGTTCGAGGAATGGGACGCCATGCGCCCGCAATCGGTGTTTGTCTCGGCCACGCCGGCCAAGTGGGAAATGGAGCAGACTGGCGGCGTGTTTACCGAACAGGTCATCCGCCCCACCGGTCTGGTCGATCCGCAGATCGAAATCCGACCGGTCGAGATGCAGGTCGACGATCTGCTGGACGAGGTACGTAAAGTTGCCGCTGACGGTTACCGCACCCTCTGCACCACGCTGACCAAACGCATGGCCGAGGATCTGACCGAATACATGCACGAACAGGGCATCCGCGTACGCTATATGCACTCAGATATCGACACGATCGAGCGGATCGAGATCCTGCGTGACTTGCGTCTGGGCGCGTTCGACGTGTTGATTGGTATCAACCTGCTGCGCGAGGGCCTTGATATTCCCGAATGTGGTCTGGTCGCGATTCTGGATGCCGACAAAGAGGGCTTTTTGCGCTCGGAAACCTCGTTGATCCAGACCATCGGTCGCGCCGCGCGCAATGCCGAAGGCCGGGTGATTATGTATGCCGACCGCATCACCGGCTCGATGGAACGGGCCATCGGCGAAACCGATCGCCGCCGTGCCAGACAGGTTGCCTACAATCTGGAACACGGCATCACCCCGACGACGATCAAAAAGAATGTCGATGACATCTTGCAAGGGCTCTACAAAGGTGATGCCGACATGAACCGGGTGACAGCCAAGATCGACAAGGCCCACGGCGGCAACCTTAAGACTGTGCTTGAGGGGCTGCGCACCGACATGCGCAAAGCCGCCGAGAATCTGGAGTTCGAAGAGGCCGCCCGCCTGCGTGACGAGGTCAAGCGGCTGGAGGCGGTGGATCTCGCGATTTCGGACGATCCGATGGCGCGGCAATACGCGGTTGAAAAGGCGTCGGAAGAGGCGATCAAGGGACGAGGCCGCTCAACCGCCGGCCGGGGCGGCATGCGCGGAGGCAAGCCGCGACGGGGGCGCTGACAGAAAGGCGTCACCATACGGACGGCGGACAACGTCCCGATTTCCGCCCCCAAACAGCAGAACACTTGGCAATTGTTGTGCCATCACTATCTTGGTGACATGCGACTCGCCTTTCTCTTTCCGCTACTGCTGCTTGCAGCCTGCGCAACACCGGTCGAGCGTTGCGTGAATCAGGCCAGCGCGACCTACCGCGCCGCCTTTGCGGAGTTGCAGCAGGCCGAGGCGACGCTGGCGCGAGGATACGCCCTGCGCCGGGTTCAGGTTTCAGTGCCATATTTCGGAAGATGCCGTGACTCGGACGGCGAACTTTATCCCTGTTTCCGGGAACGGTACCAAACCGTGACACGGCGCGAAAATGTCGATCTGGAACAAGTACGGCGCCGCGCGCAGGATCTGCGCAATCAGTTGCCCGGCTTGCAACGGTCCGCCGATGCCGGTGCGACGCAATGCCGGGCAGTCTATGCCGAAGCCGAAACTACTCCCTGACCCGCCTTCTGGACTGATCGCGAGCGACCGTCCACACAATCAAGCGTGACTGATGCCGCCTGTCCGCCAAACACATCCCCTCAGAGATCCGCGGAGTCCCGGACGGGTCACTATTCCAGCTTGCCCGGACCGTGGCGCAGGATCACCGGCACGATGAGGTCTTCTTCGTCCTCCAAATGCCGTTCGAGCAGCGTGCCAAAAGACAGCAATTCTTGCCGGAATGTTCCCAATTCGCCTTTGCCTTGTAGCACTGCATTGGCGGATTCAGTGAACCGGTTCAGCAACCCGTCCATCGCGTGATGATCGGCATCAAGAATGTCGAACCCTTTGCCCAGCTTGGGTTCCATCCGGCCCAATACCGGAAAATAATGCGCGTCTTCGATCTGGTGATGGCCGTGCAATTGGCTGACCATCATGCCGCCGAATCGCGACAAGCGCGAGGCTTGCTCGCGCCCGGGCATCTTTTTGTCCATCGCCGCCTCGACATCCTGCTGCATCACAGTGCGCAACTGGCGAAACATCATATGCCGTTCGAGCCAGAATTGCACCAGACCGGCAAAATGACGATGCCGTTCCCATCCGTCACGCGGAAACTCGGCCAGCAGGGCACGCAGCCCCTCTGGCATTTGCTGACGGGTCCCCAGGCTCAGATCATCCATGCGCCGCACCTCCGCCCCGCCACATGGCACAAGCGGAGGCAAAGTCAATCACCGCACAACGTGAACCGTACAAGGGGCATGCCGAACCACATATGTCGTGGTGGATCCGACAAAAATGTCCTCAAAGCCAGGCCGGTGTGCCGACATGACAATCAGATCCGCAGCCTTGGTTTTGGCATGTTCGACAATCGTGCGACCAGGATGACCTTCGATCAGCAGCGTTTCAGCCGGACCGTGATCCTTGGCCAGTTGTTCCAGTTCAGCCCTCATCGCGCCATGCGACTGGGCCATGATATCCACTGCGACGTAGGCGGTCACGTAGACCGGGATCGGTTCGACCACATGGATGAGGGTAATCACCCCTCCCTCGGACAGAAGGCTCCGGGCGACGTCAAGCTCGGCTGAGGAGCGAGCTTCGTCGCCAATCGCGACGGGTACAAGGATGTTGCGGTACATGAGCGGTACTCCTTTGTCTCATGGCGATATCTTGGGACGTATTGCCTCTGCGCGCCTTGATCCTGATCAGAAAACGGCGGCCACATCGTACATCACTGGCTCGAAACTGCGGCATAGTGCATGAATCCGCCGATTGCGTTCGCGCATTTCGGTGCTGCGCAACATAGCCTGAAAATCCTCGCGGCGGGCCCATTGCGAATAATTGGCGATTCTGGTCTGGGCATCGTTCACATGCAGACCCGCAGACAGAAACCCCGTCTGCTTTGAGATAAAGCTGTCATAGGCGTCTGTCAGTTCGTCCAGCAAATCCTGGCAGGTGCCAGGGGTCATTTCGAACGTTGTCAAAACCGTCTGGATATCGGTGGGACAGGTGATTTGTGGCATGGTATCCTCCATTGTCGACCCATATTGCCATCAATCCATCAGGTTGCCTAATGCTCAGACGTTTGGTTCGCCCTGCAGGCCCAAAAGCTTGCGAAATCCGGTCCAGTATCCCGGCAGGCGCGGCGGTTCGGCCATGCCGCGCAGTGCCGCATCCGCCCAACGTGGCATTTCGTCCCGCGCAAACCCCCTGCCCCAGTCCAGATAGGCCTGAGCATCGTCGGGGCGCAGACGGCAGGCGCTGCCAACCAAGCCGACAAGCGTTTCCGGCGCGGAATACCATTCATCCTGAATTCCGGTGACACGGGTCTGCATCAGCGGTCCGATCAGACGCATCAGCCGCTTGTCAGAAAATTGCAGCAGCATCCGGCCCATTTCCGCGCGGCTGTAATGGATCAGCGGCGGGAAGGTGTCAAAAAACACCGCGCTGCCGTCGACAATCGCAAAATTGCGGATCGAGGGGTGAAAACCGATTCGCGTGCCGATCTGGTCAGCGTTGTTCCAGAAACTGGCGATAACTTCACCTGCGGCCTGCATCATGGCCAGCGTCTGCGGCAAGTCCGCGCGCTGCATCTGCGGTCGCATCATGCTGTCAGCTGGCAGCGCCTCTTGAACGATCACGGGAATACGCGCGCCGTCGATGTCGAGCAGCGTGAATTCGGTTTGCGGCATCGGCACCCCGGTCCGCAGCAACGCCGCCACATAGTCGTCATGACACACCGCCAGCCGGTCCAGTGCCGCCGCATCGCGCAAGCCGCGGTACACCTTGATCACCTTGTCCTGATATGGCCCCGTCGCAGGCCGGAACGGCGCACAGAAATACCCGAGTTTCGAGATTGTCTGGCCCCGCGTCTCGCTGTCGGAACGGATCAGGGCGCGCAGCGCGTCGAGGTCATGCATCGGGCTCTCCTTGGCAGTTGCGCCCTGTTTAACGGGTCGCCAGCAGCTCCGCCACCTCTGCAGTGAGCGCATCCACCTCATCGCGCGCCGGCGACTTACCAATTTCAGCAGCACCCATCCCTTTGCCCAGCGCCTCGGCATAGATCACCCGGTTGGCGAATTGCGTCGCAGCGATGCGCGCGGTCAGCTTGGCCGCAGCCTGCGCCACATCTGCCGACAACCGCGTACCCGAGCGCGCCCGGTTGATCACCACCAGCGCCTCTTTGTCCTCGCGGCGCGTCAGATCCAGGACCCCCTCGGTCGCCCAAAGATCCACGTGGCTCATCGAGACAGGAACAATCACCAGATCCGCCGCGCGCAGGGCCGGGCGCAGATCGCTGTCCGCCTTGGGCGGCGTATCAACGATCACCACATCGAAATTGTCGGTCAGCTTGCGGATCTCATAGGTGATCCCCCACGCGGATGAAGTGGCAAACTCCATCCCCTCCACCAGCGATTCGTCGGTATCGAGGCGGGTCATAAACCAGCGCCCCAACGACCCCTGCGGGTCCGTGTCGATCAGCGCAACACTCTTGCCCGCGCGACGAAAGCCGATGGCCAGATTGGCGGCCATCGTCGTCTTGCCTGACCCGCCTTTTTGCTGCGCGACCGTGATGACATAGCCTGTCATGGCCAAAATTCCCTGATTCGCCCCTGTATTCACCTCCTGTGTCGCACGTGCGGCATGGGATTGACCACAATTCATGACTGTTAGCCCATTGAACCAACCGGCTTTAGCGCGGGCACCCTGTTTTCGCGGTGGGATATGCGGCACTTTCAAGGGCTACCGGCTAAGGGCGTACCGCGCTATTATTGCGCATGACATCGCCGATCCGCCACACCGATGATGAGGCACGACAGCTTGCCCAATCATTGATCTCCGACGCCCGATTTGGTGCGCTGGCGACCCGCGACCCTGCGACCAGCGCGCCGATGGTCAGTCGTATCGGGGTCGTGCCGGGGCCAGACGGCCTGCCGCTTAGCCTAGTGTCGGACCTGTCACAGCATAGCCGCGCGCTCAAATCTGACCCGGTATGCGCACTCATGCTCGGCGAACCGGGTGAGACCGGCGATCCGCTGACCTGGCCGCGCCTAAGCCTGCAAGGCACGGCGCGTTTTATCCGGCATGGCACGCCAGATCACGCAACGCTAGCCGCCCACTACCTGACCCATCAACCCAAGGCGAAACTCTATATCGGATTTGCCGATTTTTCCCTGCTCCGGTTCGACATCTCGGCCGCCTTCCTGAATGGCGGCTTTGGCAAGGCGTTTGAGCTGACACCACAGGACCTGCTTCCATAGAAAAAGGGCCGCCCTGCTCCCCAAGGACAGCCCAAATGACCTTCACACCGCGATGCGCCGGTCAAACAGTACGCGTTAATCCATGCGCGCGGTTACGTTCACATCACCCCGCATCGGCGCCGAAAACGTCAGATGGATCTGATCCTGGTTTGGCCCCAGCCTGATCTCGGTATGAGGATTGTCAAAAGCGCTAACATTCGCCTCGTTGCGCAACCGGCCACGCAACACCACCGCGTCCACGTCCTTGGACAACCCGTTGAACGGCAGCTTGTTGGCGAACGACACAGGCCAGACCGCCGCATGGGTGTTCTGCGAATGCGAAACCACCGCAGGGTTGGCGACCGCGTATTCGATGTTGTTGAAGGTGTTGTTGCTGAACGATACCTTCTTCATCTTGGTCAGGTCCAACTCGGCAAAACTGGTATCGACCCGCTCGACTTTGTTCATCGTCGTGCCAACACAGCGGAACGTGTTCCCCGATACGTTAAACCCGTTCAGAAAATGGCCAGTGCCATAGGGTTTGACCACGATGAACGAAAACCACGGCGCCACGTTCGACGACAGAAACACATTGTCGGTGATGGTAAGGCCGGCAAAGCCGAACCCACTGACGTAATCCGGTTCCGGTTCACGTTCGTTAGTCCATTCGATATGGCAATTGTCGACGTAATTTCCGGTGATTGTGGCGTTGGTCGCCTTCAGACACAACAGAATACCGGCGCTGCGGATACCGCTTGATGCAGGATCACCCTGAAAGACATGATTGCCCTGCACCACCGACTGCGCACCACTCAGCACCACAAAGTGCCGGAACTGCGAGGCACGGCAATTGCGGACCTTGACGTCATTTGCGTTGGCATTGATCGCTACAGACTTGCGGTTCTGCGTCAACACCCCGCCTTCGGCGCTAATGAACTGACAATTGTCGATCAGCATGCCCTGACACCCCTCACCGGGTGACGTGATGCCCCGATGCCCCGGCCGGTTAAAGGTGCAGCCCGAAAACTGCATAATCGTCCCCAAAGGCGACAACAGCACCCCGCTGGCTAGCTCAGCACACTGGAATTCGATGTCATCAAGCGCAAATTGATCGAGCCTGTCGAACCCGCTGAAATCCAGCAGATACCGGAACCGGGTAAAGGTATAGTTCTGCGTGCCCTGCGCGTCCGATAGCGGTTGCGACAGCGTGACCTCCTGCGCGGCGATATTCTTGGACCGGACATAGATCTCACGGCCGACGCCTGCCCCCTCGACCAACGATCCGACCCGCACGTTGGCCACATTGGTTACGCCTGTCAGCCGTGTCGAATTGCTCGCAGAATAGCTTGCCTGACTGGTCACCACGATCGGATCCCAGGTGCCGCTGGTTTCGGCACGCAACTGGCCGTTACGGATCACACGTCGCTGGGCATAGCTGTCGCGGTTCGGCACCGCCGCCTGGACGTCCAACTGCTCGGTCAGTGACACCCGCCGCCCGCCCAGATCCAGACTCTCGTGATCGGCGTTGTTCAGCAGCGACTGGATTGCCTTTTTTAACGCCATCTCCTCGTCGCCACCAAAAGCGTCAATGTACGCCGGCAGGTCAAAATTCCGGGTCAGCGACAGGATCGCATCCACCGGCATCGTCACCGACCCTTCGAACGCGACCCGATTGTCCAGGGTCACCGACTGCCCAAGGTAAAAGGTACCTTTCGAAACAAATATCTCGCGCCCGTCAGCGTCGGCATCCGCCGCTTCAAAGGCGGCACTATCGTCGGTCGTGCCATTGCCCACCGCACCATAGTCGCGAACATCGACGGTGTTGATCAGGTCGCGCAAAAAGACGTCGGTGATATCTTCGATGACAATATCGTCGATCCGAACAACGCCGCCCGTTGGTCCGGTCAGATCCAGTCCAAAATGACCATAGGTTGGCTGCATACCCCAAACCATGTCCACACCGCCACGATTGCCGGTGCCAATGATGGCGCTGACTTCGACCACTTCGCCGTAGCCAGTCAGCGCCGTGGACGGCCCGACCTCGGTCAGCCCCGCGACATGACCGCCGCCCGAGGTCCCGGCCCAGCCCGCAATCCGCACGGCCGGCAAATTCCCCGAGATCACTTTGACGCGCGCCGTCACCCGCAGATAGCAACCCGGCAGAATCGCGGTTTGACCCATATAGCGGAGCTTCTGCACAGCGTCGGTCTTTTGCAGTTCAAGACAACCGGCAAAATCCTGATCTGCCGGGACATACGCCGCCGTCGCGAGGCTGGCATAGGTGTTCGACCCCGGCACGCCGTCCCCGCGCGACCAGACGCTCAGTCCTTCGCCAAACGTCGTTGGCATAAACACCACGCCCTCGGTAATCGCCTTGTTCATTGCTGTCCCTTTCCTCACGCAACAGGGGGTGCCCCCGCTTTGGAAAAAGACCTAGTGCCGCCGGGTTAACGCCGTCCGACACCACCGTAACGGTCGGTGTTGCATCTTCGCCGCGATACCGCGCCCGGCCAGATAAGAACGCGCAGGCCGGATCAAACCCCGAAAGTTGGCGTAGCGCTCAGGCAGAGACTTCAGGCTGTTGCAGTATCTGCACACCACCAATGCGCCATTCCCCGTCCTGCATCACCATTTGGTAGTCCAAAACATGGGTCATGCCCTGCCCGTCACGCACGATCACCTGCTGCCACATATTGCCCTCAATCTGGCGCAGCGAACCAAAGCGGACGTCGTCGGGCCGCCAGACCATCGGATACCCTTGTTGAACCATCTTGCCAAAATTACCAGCCGATCCAAACAACCCCTGAATTGTCGGGCTGGCATAACCAAAAGCTCTGTCCAGATCATCCGCCAGAAAGGCATCTATCTGCGAACGGATCGTACCTTGAATCTCGGCATTGTCCGAAGTCTGGGCCAAGGCTGCTCCGCTGAACAGGGCCGCCATTATCAAACCAATCATGAAACCACGCATCACTCTCTCCACATCAAAGAATGTAGAATAAGGTAATGCGACCGCGCCTTTGGTCAAAGCGCAGCCTGTCCGAACCTAGTTTAGCGCATTTTCGATCAACGCGATGCTGTCCTTGATGCCGTAAAGCGCCACAAACCCGCCAAAGCGCGGACCTTGGCTCGCTCCCAAAAGCACCTCGTAAAGCGCCTTGAACCAGTCACGAAGCGGTTCGAACCCATGTTCTTTCCCAACGGCAAAGACGATGGATTGCAGTGCCTCGTCCTCGACCGGGCCATCGTAAGCGCGCAGCCGCTCGACCAGATCGCGCATCGCTGCCGCTTCTTTTTCGTCAGGCGCACGGAACACTTTGGCTGGCTTCACAAAATCCTGATAATAGCGCACGGCAAAGCCTGCGGCCTGATCCAGATCAGCATGAGTCTGGGGGCTTGCGTCAGGCGCATAGCGGCGGATAAAGCCCCAAAGCGTCTCTTTGTCCTCGGCCCCGGACACCGACGCGAGGTTCAGCAACATCGCAAACGGCACCACCATCTTCGATTCAGGTACTTTGCCGCCGTGGATATGCCACACCGGATTGTTGACCCGCGCCGCCGCATCCTGCGTCACATAGGCCCGCAACTGTTGATGGTATTCATCAACCGCCTTTGGGATCACATCAAAATGCATCCGCTTGGCCGTCTTGGGCTTGAGATACATAAAATAGGACAGGCTCTCGGTGCTCGCATAGGTCAGCCATTCGTCGATCGACAGCCCGTTGCCCTTGGATTTGCTGATCTTCTGCCCCTGATCGTCAAGGAACAGCTCATAGGTGAAATGCTCTGGCGCCTTGACGCCCAGCGTCCGGCAGATCCCGTCATAGATCGGCGTATTAGTGCTGTGATCCTTGCCGTACATCTCGAAATCGACGCCCAGCGCGGCCCAGCGGGCGCCGAAATCCGGCTTCCACTGCAGCTTGACCTTGCCTCCAGTGAGCGGAAGCGTCCATTCACGCCCGTCCTGATCGTCGAACGTAATCTCGCCCTTGGCGGCATCGACGTTCTTGATTGGCACATACAGCACGCGCCCCGTCTCGGGATGGATCGGCAGAAAGATCGAATAAGTTTGCTGACGCTCATCACGCAACGATTTCAGCATGATCGCCATCAGTTCGTCATACCGCTCGGCGCAGCGCAGCAGAATTTCATCGAACTGGCCGCTGGCATAAAATTCCGTCGCTGAAATGAACTCGTATTCGAACCCAAAAGTGTCCAGAAACCGCCGCAACATCGCATTGTTATGCGCGCCAAAGCTGTCATGTGTCCCAAACGGGTCCGGCACAGATGTCAGCGGCTTTTGCAGATGCTCGTCCAACTGCCGCGGGTCTGGAACATTTTCTGGGACCTTGCGCATCCCGTCCATATCGTCTGAAAAGCAAATCAACCGCGTCGGGATGTCCGAAATCAGCTGAAACGCCTGGCGGATCATCGTCGTACGCGCTACCTCGCCAAACGTGCCGATATGGGGCAGACCCGACGGGCCGTATCCGGTCTCGAACAGCACATATCCCTTTTCGGGTGGTGCCTTCTCGTACCGTTTCAGCACCCGGCGTGCCTCTTCAAAGGGCCAGGCCTTCGAGGTCATAGCGGCATCGCGCAATTCGGACATTCCGGGTACTCCTTTTTCGCGCAGCATTGCGCGGACGTTGTGCGACCGCTACCTATTGTGGCGACGCGGCAGGGTCAATATTCTCTGCGGCAGCGAAATCAGATGCATCAGCCATAGAAAGGCACGCCCTTGCCCGATCAGTTCGAACACCCGATGAGCCCGCAGGACTGCCTCGTTGCGCTGATGATCGCCGTCTCGGCCTCAGACGAAGAGATGCGCACAGTCGAATTGATCGTCATCCAGTCTGTCGTCGACCATCTGCCGATTTTCGTCGGCTATGACGGGGACCGCATGAGCATCATGGCGCAGATGGTGTTCGACCTGCTCGAACAAGAAGACGGGCTTGACGCGCTCTTTGGCCTGATCCGCGACAATCTACCCGAACGGCTGTTTGAAACCGCCTATGCGCTGGCCTGCGATGTGGCGGCTGCCGATGGCATGCTGGACGACAGCGAATTGCGCCTGCTCGAGGAAATCCGTTACGAGCTGGACCTCGACCGCCTGCATGCTGCCGCTATCGAGCGCAGCGCCCGCGTTCGCCATCTGCGCGCCTGATACCATCCTTCCCGCGCCGATCAGGTCGGGTTTCCCCTACTGACAAAGACCCTTGTGCTATGCTATTTAGAGATCAGGCAATTTTCGCCTGAACGATTTTTACGCTTTTTTTCGGAGACAATTATGAACCGTTTCACATATACAATTGCGGCTGCCCTGTTGCTCTGCCTGTTGCCCATTCTCGGTGCCGTATAGTTTGGCGCACTTGGCCGAGCGGACGCCGATAAGGGGGCGCGCTAAGCTCGGCACCTCAGCCATGGTAGAGCGTTCCCCAACGCTCAATCAGTCCCTGCTGCAATGTTTTGGCCCGGCTGTTCCACGCCGAAGCACCTTCGGGCCGTTCCCGCTGTGCGCGGGTCAGCGTGTCGCGACGAGGCATGTCTGCCGCAAAAATGGCGAAAGCCAATTCCGTCCCATCAGGTAGATCAACGAACCCGGCCAATCCACTGACAAAATTCAACGTCCCGGTTTTGGCCTGTACCTTGAGCGGGTGGTCCGAGACCACCTTGCGGTTGGCGTCGCGCAGCGCAAACGACTTGAGCAAAGGCTTAAGGTCCAGTCGTTTGCGAACATCTATCAGCGCGGCCATCATGTCCGAGGCCGCAACACGGCTGTCATCGCCCAGCCCGGAATGATCCACCAGCGCCACATGCTGCAAACCCATCGTGTCGTGCGCCCAATCATTCATCGCCTGCGCTGACTCTCGCAGCGACGCGACACTGCCCAGGCGTTTCAACGTGGTCGCCATACCGACCATTTCCGCGGTCAGGTTGGTTGACCATTTCAGCATATCCCGCAAGATGATCCGCAGCGGCGCGCTGTCAAGCTGCGCCACGACGTCCCCGTCCGGCCGGGTCGCGGTCTTTTTCGGCGCGCCCAGCTTGATGCCATGCGATCCAGCAAAGGTTTGAAACACCTGCCCCGCATAAAGTTCAGGCTGACGCACTGGCAACCATCGTGCGCCACCCTTGCCCAACGCGCCCTTGGCGACTGTCCAATCGTCGCGCCCACCAAAATCCTTGTAGGTATAGAGTGGCGCCTTGCGCTCAACGATCTGCATGCGCGCCATGGTCACGTCAGGCCGATAGGTCGCAGATCTTGCATCCATGCTAACCGCATAGCCGTTGCTGCCGCGCCGCCATTCGAAATGCACCCGATTGTAGTTCAGACTCAGGCCAGATACCGCCGGGCTATATCCGACATGGTCCGGCTGTTCGGCGTCGATGGTCGGAGTATATGGCAGCAGTCCGCCCCAAACCCGAAAATCGCCGCGCACTTCGCGGATCCCGGCCTCTTTCAGACCCGCCGCCAACCGCGATAAGCCATCAGTGTCCAGCGTTGGATCACCACCTCCCGCCAGTACCAGATCGCCTTGGACCACCCCATCAACCACACCGCCGACCGCCACGACTTCGGTCACAAACTTGTGCTCCGTCCCCAGTGTTTCCAGCGCATATGACGCTGTTAGCGCCTTGGCCACGCTGGCAGGTGGCAACCCCCGGTCGCCACTCAGATCCTCCAGGGTTCGTCCCGTTGCCACGTCCGCCACGGCAAATCCGACAGCGCCGTCTAAACGCGCCTTGCTCACCAAAGTTTCGACCGGGATGACGGTTCGTTGCAGGAAACCTTCGCCGCGCGCCGCCGGACGCAACGACGTAAGTGGTGCATTGGCCAGCGCAGGCAGCGCCGCAGATGCGGCCACCGACGTTATCGCAGTGATAAAACTGCGTCGGGTATAGCGTGTCATCATGGCGCGTTTCTATCCCCAATTCGGGTGTTCCGACAAGCGCGTTCAGGCGCATTGCATCTGAAATCATCGTGTATCCAACGGGCAAATCTGAGCGTCGAACACAGCGCATATGCGTTTCTTATTGGGCCCAAGGCATTGACTGCGGCGCAGTAGGGCTCGTTGCTTTTGCACGAAGGTTTTGGATGGTTTCCGCGCACAAGATTTCGTCATCTTCTGCGAATGGTTATCGCGATTGCGCCTCAAATCGACCGTAGGCCTTCAACTAACAGGGCCAATGTTTCCTTTGGCCCGAATCGCACTTGAGCTGAGGTTGCTCATCGGAACATTGACGAAACACCAGGCCGGTGGTGCCGCCCTAGGCAACAGCCGCGCGGCCCGCGACGACAGTGTATATGCCCGGAACTGCCGCGCCGCAGGTGACATCCGTGCCGATATTCGATCTCCGGGCCGCGCCATGACCCCGACCGGCACGCTGCGCAGTATGTCGCGCCACTGATCCCAGCGGTGAAACTGCGCCAGATTGTCAGCGCCCATCAGCCAGACAAAATGCACCCCAGGATGTGCCGCCTGCAACGCGCGCAACGTGGCGGCAGTATAGCGCGTGCCAAGCCTTGCCTCGGCATCGCTGATTATGACCCTCGGGTGCTGTATGATTGCGCGCGCGGCGGTCATCCGGCTCGGCAATGGCGCCGGACCTTGCGACTTGAGCGGATTTCCTGGGCTGACCAGCCAGACCACGCGATCAAGGCCGAACCGACGCAGCGCCTCACGGGTGATTAATACGTGACCCTGATGTGGCGGATCAAAGCTGCCACCCAACAGGCCCACGCATTGCCCCGCACGCAGCGACAATCCGGTCTTATGAATCTCTGAAACCACCTGTCACCCAATCCGCGTTTTTGGGCGCACACGGCCCACCCAGAGCACAAACACGCAAGCTGTACTGATTTCAACGAAATTCTAACGGCGCCGCAAATCCAGATATCGAAATCAACCTGAAATGGTCCTGCTTTTGTCGAAGACGTTTTCCGCTCTACCAGGCTCGGGCGCATTGATTTCAGCCGTGCGGCGTGAAGCATCGATCGAAAATCGAGCGGTGATTTGAGCGACCTTTTCGGATTGTATGGCGCGCGATGGTGTGTCTGGCTCCCCCCACAAGCCCTTGGACAAGTGATGGACCGGGACAGGTGTCCTTTCCGGAGCAGGATTGGATTGGCCAGCTGACGCGGCGAGGAAAAGACGGGCAGATCCCTTCCCATTGATTGCCCGCAATCGACTGCCGGGCAATGGCCGCAGCCGAATTGCAAGCACTCCGCACGGCGACCAGCATGGGCGTGAATAAGAGGGCGTTGCCACCTGATTGATCGGGCGAAGAGCGGCATGAACACATAGCCGCACGCGGTGTGCGACGGCCAGGGACGCCCGTTCAACCTGTTCGTGGCTGCTGGCCAGATCAGCGACGACATCGGCGCGCAGTCCTTGATTTGGTATCTGCTTACAGGATGCGCCGGATTGGCAGTACAAAAGCCTGTTTGCACGACTGATCTGCCACGCTCGCGGGTCTGGACGCTGGCTGAGTTCCCAGATCCGGCTGACCGAGGAGGCCGGTTGTTCAGTCATCACATCTGGTGAGGCGCGGATTCCGCCCAGAGCCGCCCTCGGAAATCTACAGTCGCGCGAGCTTCGCTACTGAATGCGCCTCGGACGGATGAGCCCAACCGCAGCCGAGAGTAAGCTGATCAGTGATCTGCAGGTATATCGTGGAAAAGGCACCAAAAAGGTTAGCCTTTTTCCACGATACCATACGCCCTTTGGCGCAAGATCCCAGAGAACTGGTCAGACGGTACGTTCCACCATCAGCTTTTTGATTTCGGCAATGGCAAGCGCAGGATTCAGTCCCTTGGGGCAGGTTTTTGCGCAGTTCATGATCGTGTGGCAGCGATAGAGTTTGAACGGATCTTCCAGCTCGTCCAGACGCTCTCCCGTTGCCTCATCGCGGCTGTCGATGATCCAGCGGTAGGCGTGCAACAGCGCTGCCGGCCCGAGGTAACGGTCGCCGTTCCACCAGTAGCTCGGGCACGAAGTCGAGCAGCAGGCGCACATCACACATTCATACAATCCGTCCAGCTTTTCACGGCTTTCAATCGACTGCTTCCACTCCTTGGCGGGGCGGTTGGTCTTGGTTTCCAACCACGGCATGATAGAGGCGTGCTGGGCATAGAAATGCGTGAGATCAGGAATCAGATCCTTGATCACTGGCATATGCGGCAGCGGATAGATCGCGATGTCGCCTTTGACCTCGTCCATACCGTAGATGCAGGCAAGCGTGTTGATCCCACCGATGTTCATGGCACAAGAGCCACAGATCCCTTCGCGGCAGGACCGGCGGAAGGTCAGGGTTGGATCAATCTCAGTCTTGATCTTGATCAGTGCGTCCAGGATCATCGGCCCGCAAGTGTCCAGATCCACAAAATAGCTGTCGACCTGCGGGTTTTTACCGTCGTCCGGGTTCCAGCGGTAAATTTTGAACTTGCGGACGTTTGTCGCGCCTGCGGGCTTTGGCCAGGTCTTGCCGGTCTGAACCCGGGAATTCTTGGGGAGCGTCAGTTGTACCATGTCTCTCTCCTATCGCAAAAGCGCCGGCAGCCCTTCGGCTGCAAGGCAAGTCAGGGTCTCGGGTTGCGAGACGATGTTGGTCACGATCTCGACGGTGTTCTGGCTGGGTCCGGTCACGGAATCAGCCGCCAGCGCAAGAATCTGCGTGGCATTGGCATTGTCGATCACGCAATCAGCCGCCGGTTGCAGCGGCACACCGGGGAACCGTTCAGCCAGCACGCGGCTGACGGACGACCGTGCCGCATTGCGCGCGATCTGATCCTGAGACTGCGCGGTACAGCCGACAAGCGCCAGTATCGCAAGCACCGATATGCCGCGCTGCAAGGTCAATATTTGTTGCGGTTGCAATACAGCGTCCCTCGATAAAGCGCTGGCGCATCGGGGGTGCAGCCAACAAGGTCCACCGTGACCATGGGCACCTTGCGCCGCACTTTTGGGGCGGGTTGGCCATAGCTGGTGCCGATCACCGACGATTCGGCGCATTGGTTGATCTCAGACGCCGCCGCCGGGCTGATCTGGGCGTTCGGCACGACGCGAAGCCGTTGAACCGACCTTTTCGCCCCCGATCCAAAATCGGTTCCGATGGTCAGCCCGGCAGCACCATAGCCAAGGTCCTTTTGACACTGAACCAGCATCGCCCGCTGTTGACTGATCGAGGCGACATCGTAGTCGGATTGCGCCAAAGCAGCGCCCCCCGACAGTGCAACCGCCACGACGATAGCGGATGACATCACCCGGCGCATCAGAACGTCCGCTCTTTGGGCGCGATCCTGTTGAGCGCGATGCCGCCTTCGGCCTCGGTGGTCAGCGGATCGGTGACGACGGGCCTGTGCGACAGCGTGACATTGGGCCCGTCGACCCGGCTGATGGTATGGACGCGCCAGTTTTCGTCATCGCGGGTGGCGTGATCCTCGTGCGCATGGGCACCACGACTTTCTTTGCGCGCTTCGGCACCGACGATGGTGGCCAGAGCGTTGGGCATCAGGTTGGTCAGCTCCAGCGTCTCCATCAGGTCCGAGTTCCAGACCAGACTGCGGTCAGTGACCTTGATATCGCCCATCTTGCCGGCGATGGCGGTCATTTCCTTTACCCCGTGCGACAGCGTCTCGGATTCGCGGAACACGGCGGCGTCGCGCTGCATGGTCTTTTGCATTTCCAGCCGCAGTTCGGCGGTACCGATTGACCCGCTGGCATGGCGCAAGCCGTCAAACCGGTCGAATGCTTTTTCGACCGAAGCCACGTTGGTCGAAGGCACGGGCGCGTCCCGGTCCACTACCTTGCCAGCACGGATCGCAGCCGCCCGGCCAAAGACCACAAGGTCGATAAGTGAGTTGGACCCAAGGCGGTTCGCCCCATGCACGCTCGCGCAGCCCGCCTCGCCCACTGCCATCAAGCCCGGCACCACTGCGTTGGCATCGTCAGCGGTGGGGTTCAGCACCTCACCCCAGTAGTTGGTCGGGATGCCACCCATGTTGTAATGTACGGTCGGGATCACCGGGATCGGTTCTTTGGTCACGTCCACACCGGCAAAAACCCGTGCGGATTCGGAAATTCCCGGCAGCCGCAGTTGTAGCGCCTCTTTGGGCAAATGCGACAGGTTCAGGTGGATGTGATCCCCGTCCTTACCGACGCCGCGACCTTCGCGGATCTCCAACGTCATGCAACGCGAGACATAATCGCGGGGCGCGAGATCCTTGTAGTTGGGCGCATAGCGCTCCATGAACCGTTCGCCTTCGGAATTGGTGAGATACCCACCCTCGCCCCGCGCGCCCTCAGTAATCAGGCAGCCGGCGCCGTAAATGCCGGTCGGGTGAAACTGCACAAACTCCATATCCTGAAGCGGCAGACCAGCCCGCGCCACCATGCCACCACCGTCGCCGGTGCAGGTGTGGGCCGAGGTCGCACTGAAATACGCGCGGCCATAGCCACCCGTTGCCAGCACAACCGTCTTGGCGTTGAATACATGCATCGTGCCGTCATCAAGCTTCCAGCAGACCACGCCTGTGCAGACACCGTCGGTCATGATCAGGTCGATGGCGAAATATTCGATGTAGAATTCGGCATTGTTCTTGAGCGACTGACCATACAACGTATGCAGGATCGCGTGGCCGGTCCGGTCGGCGGCAGCACAGGTGCGCTGCACCGCCGGGCCTTCACCGAACTCGGTGGTGTGACCGCCAAAGGGACGCTGATAAATCTTGCCCTCTTCGGTGCGCGAAAACGGCACGCCGTAATGCTCAAGCTCGTAAACCGCCTTGGGCGCCTCACGGGCGAGGTACTCCATCGCATCAGTATCGCCCAGCCAGTCCGACCCTTTGACGGTGTCGTACATGTGCCACTGCCAGTGATCGGGGCCCATATTGGACAGCGACGCGGCAATGCCGCCCTGTGCCGCGACGGTGTGCGACCGTGTCGGGAACACCTTGGTCACGCAGGCAGTACGCAGCCCCTGCTCGGCCATGCCGAGCGTGGCGCGCAGACCAGCGCCGCCAGCCCCCACAACCACGACGTCATATTCATGCGTCTCGTAGGTATATTCAGCCATAGTCAGCTCCGGTATTTCAAAGTGCCAGCTTGGCGATGGCAAAGAGGCCCGTCGCCGCGGCGCCATAAGACAGGCAGGTCATGCCGATGATGCAGACCTTTTCCATCGGCCCGTGGACGTAATCTTCGATCAGCGTCTGAAAGCCGCTGTTGAAGTGCTTGAACGACACAAGAATGGTCAGCGCCGCAACAATTGCCGGGAAGGGCCGTGCGAAATAGGCCGTCACCTCTTCGTAGGTGCCGCCAAGGATGCTGCCAAAGGTAAAGACGAACAGCGGGATCAGGATCAGCAGCGCCACCGCGGACACGGTCATGAACCAATGGTGCTGGGTGCCGGATTTCGCGGAGCCCCAGCCTACGGCACGTTTGCGGTCGGTCAGATAAGCCATGATGCGTTCCTCAGATGATAAAGACGGTGAGGATGGTCAGGATCACAGATCCGCCGATCACCGCGTAGCCAAGTTTTTCGGCGGTATCGAGGTCGAGCCCGACAGCCTGATCCCAGATCAGGTGCCGCACGCCGGCCAGCGTGTGATACCACAACGCCCAGAGCGACAGGAACATCACCAGATTGCCGAACCATCCGTTCACGACAGCATCCGCAACTGCGAAATAATCGGGGCCGGTCGCGGCAGCCAGCAACCACCACACACACAGCAGCATTCCCACGATCAGCGCGTTGCCAGTGATCCGTGTCAGGATCGACGTCATCGATGTTAGCTGCGGGCGATAGATCTGCAGATGTGGAGAGAGCGGGCGATTGCCCCGGTTCACGTCGGCCATTGTGCGTCCTTTCGGTTCCCTTGAGAACGGTTCTAAACCTTTTTTTACCCCTGTCACGGGATCTGGCAACGCGGAAGCATGGTTTTTTTCAATAATGCTGCAAATGCGAAGTTTTTGTGATCACGCGTCGCAACGTGTGATCACAAAAAACCACGACCTCAGTTTGTGCATCTAGCCGAACGGCGAAAAGGTGATTCTTTTCGCCGTGTGTTGGTCAATTCGCCAAGACGGCGACGGGAATGCGCCGCTGATGCGTAAAATGGGAAACACCAAAGGACACGCCATGGACAATGTACCCCCCCGCACCACCCGCCGCCGCCTGCTTCAGGCGTTGGCTGTCAGCCCGGCAGTGGGCTTGGCCTCAGCTGCCCGGGCACAAGACGCAGCGCAGGCCGCGGGCCTGTTGACGGCCAATGTCTGCATGGTGCAGACCGAAGTGACCGAAGGCCCCTACTATATCGACCCCAAGCTGGTCCGCGCTGATATCACCGAAGATCTGCCCGGCGTCCCGCTCGACATGAAGATACAGGTCGTCAGCGCCGATTGTGTCCCGATTGAGGGGGCGCGCGTCGATATCTGGCATTGCGACGCCGCCGGAAATTATTCCGGCTTTGCCAATCAGGGCAGCGACACATTGGCCGACACCAGTACAAAGACATTTTTGCGCGGCACTCAGATGACCGACGCATCCGGACTGGTGACGTTTCAGACGATCTATCCCGGCTGGTACAAGGGGCGAACCACACATCTGCATTACAAGGTGTTTCTGGATACAGAGACGATTCTGACCAGTCAGATTTTCCTACCCGACGCGCTGAGCCAATACATTTACGACACTGTAGCAGAATACGGCGGTCGGGGCAGTGCGCGCGATACCGTCAACACATCGGATTCCATCGCACAACAGGCGGGGTATGGTGCCTTTGCTGCGATTGCCGAACAGGCTGATCGCTATGTCGCGGCGCTGGTCGTCGGCGTCGCCCCGATGGCACGATCATCTACTGGTATGACGGGTGCTCGCCCGCCCGGCCCACCTCCGGGTGGACGCGGCGGCCGATCATCCGAACGCAATCCGTCAGACCCCCTCTTGGGGGCCGCCCTCATCCCCGGCGGTAAAACCTGACGGTTTAGGGGGCGGGAGTCATGCCCGTCCCCGACTTGGGATCGTCGGATCAGACCGGCATCAGCGCCCAGTAATCCAAGTCCAGCAGCACCGAGGGTAAGTATTTCCCATCTTCGCCGCGCAGATCGAACGGAGCGCCGCCTTTGGTTGCGACCAGCCGCAGCCGGATTGCCCCCACACCGGGAACATCGGTTTCAGCCTTATCCAGAACCTCGGACCAGGCGCGGACGGTATCGCCTGCGAAACACGGATTGGCATGGGCGCCGGCATTCAACCCGACAATCATCTGTGCACTAGCCAGACCGTTGAACGACAGCGTCCGCGCAAGGCTGATCACATGCCCGCCATAGATCAACCGCTTGCCATCCTCGCGCATGGTGCCATCGAAATGCACCTTTGAGGTATTCTGCCATAACCGGGTGGCCATCATATGCTCGGCCTCTTCGACCGTGACACCATCCACGTGATCGATTTTTTCACCGACCTCGTAGTCGCCCCAGCGATGCGGTTCTCCGGCAAGGTCAAAGTCGTAGTTGGAAAAATCCAGCCCTTTTGGAATTGCCAGATCCGCCACTGCCAGCACAGGCGCCAGATCGGGCACGACTGCGTCAGGCGCGGGCGCGTCGGTATCGCGTTTTTTGACCATGACCCACCGGACATAGCGCAGAACAACCTCGTCGTGCTGATTCAGCCCCTCGGTGCGGACCCAGACCACGCCGGTCTTTCCGTTCGAATTCTGCTTGAGCCCGATGACCTCTGACACCGACCGCAGCGTATCGCCGGGCCAGACCGGTTTCAGCCAGCGCCCCTCGGCATAGCCGAGATTGGCAACCGCGTTCAGGGACACATCCGGAACCGTCTTGCCGAACACCACATGAAAGGCGGCCAGATCATCCAGCGGGCTGCCCGCAAGTCCACAAGCCTGCGCAAAACTGTCCGAAGAGTAGAGCGCATGTCGCGCCGGATAAAGCATGTGATACAGCGCCCGTTCGCCACCTGACACAGTGCGCGGCACCGCGTGGCCGATCACCTGACCAATCTGGTAGTCCTCAAAGAAGCGGCCGGCATTGGTCTTGACCATATTATTGCTCTCCCAACTTCATGCCCGGCTCGTAGGCCCCGGGGGCCTCTTTTATCACAGCCTGACCGCAGCGCATCACCCCGTTGGCGGCATCAAAGGCATAAGACGGGCTGCCGTGCAGTTCCCACCCCTTGTTCAACGCCTCGGTAACCTTATGGCAAAAGGCCGAAGTGTCGTCGGCGGTCAGCAGTCGGTACAGTCGCATAGTCTCAGCCTCCAAAGGGCGAAACGCCCAGCCATGTGTGGATCGCGGCGATCAAGCCGAACATCACCAGCGTGATCACCACCAGAATGATGTCCTTTTTCGCGGGACCGGGTTCTGGCCGTCGCCAGGGTTCGGCGCGGTTGATCAGCGCAATTTCGGCCTGCGCCCAGATAAGCATAGTGCCGAACAGCGCGATTGACGCCAAATCGCCGTTGACCAACAAATGCGCCACCGCCCAGACTGTCACAGCCAATAACTGCGGATGCCGCAGTTTGCCGCGCAACCGACCTGTCGTCGCACTCATCCCGTACAGGAATACTGCACCCAGCATCATCAGGTTGTTCAGATGCGTAAGGAAACCTGGCGGTGACCAAACCACCACAAATTCCGCAGCGCGATAGCCCAGAATGATCAGCACCAGTGATACGAGTATCACTGCCGCCACGCCCCCCTTGCCCGCATTGCCCATTTTTGCGCGCTGCGCTGGCATCAGCCGCTTAAAGAAATGTGCCAACACCCATAGGGCAAGGCCGATGATCAAAAGGGACATAGTCTACTCCGCTGCAATGGCTTCTATTGCTGCTGCTTTTGCCAGAAGCACACGTGCCGTGGCAACGTGCAGATTTTCGACGATGCGGCCATCGACCACTGCGACGCCTTCGCCACGGCTCTGCGCGGCGTCAAAAGCGGCGATCTGGCGCTGTGCCAACTCGATCTCTTCGACGCTGGGCCCAAAGGCAGCGTTGGCCACATCGACCTGCGCAGGATGGATCAGCGTCTTGCCGTCAAAGCCCATGTCGCGGCCCAGATTGCATTCGGCGCGCAGACCCTCTTCGTCCTTGAAGGCATTGTAGACGCCATCCACGATCACCACCCCATGCGCCTTGGCGGCCAGCAGGCACAGCCCGAGGCCGGTCATCATCGGCAGACGATCAGCACGAGGGCGGCTGTTCAGCTCTTTGGCCAGATCGTTGGTGCCCATGACCATTCCGGCGACAAGGGGATGCGCCGCAATTGCTGCGGCATTCAGCATACCCAGCGGGGTCTCCATCATCGCCCAGATCGGCAGATCGCCAGTGTGTTGCGCCAACGCGTCAATTTGTTCAGGCCCGTCCACCTTGGGCAGCAGCACCGCGTCGCAGTCCATATCGGCCACAACATTGGCATCCGCCTTGCCCCATATGCTGTCCAGCCCGTTGATCCGTACGATTCGCATCCGCATGCCGTAGCCGCCCGCCGCCAGCGCATCATCCAGCACATCGCGGGCGCGCAACTTTTCGTCGGCTGCCACCGCGTCTTCGAGGTCAAAGATAATCGCGTCCACCGGCAGTTTGCGCGCCTTGTCCATCGCCCGCTCGTTTGAAGCAGGCAGATAGAGAACAGACCGGAAAGGGCGTGTTTGCGTGTCCATGAAACTCTCCTGACGTAATAATGTTGCGTGGAATTGCGCAGACTTTTTCGAAAAGTGCAACATGAATTACGCCGCGCCGCAGCAAGTTAATGTTTATCGGCGTAACCACGCGCCACGTTAACCATTTGTAAGGAGATCACGCACAGCCTTTGCCTGCCAGATGCGCCACCGCCGGACGCTTTTCCAAGTGCATCACCGGTCACTGAAAAATTTCAGCAGCCCCCTGCCGCGATGCAGGTCAGGCCCGTCAACCAGAAGGTGACGCCATGAAACTGATGACTGCCCTGCACCTTCTTGCGCTTTGCGCCGCCCTGCCTGGTGCTGCTACGGCGCAATCCACGTCGAATTGCGCCCCGCGTGATGTTGTGATTGCGCGGCTTGGCGAGAAATTCGGCGAAACCCGCCAATCCGTCGGGCTGGGCAGCAACAATGCAGTGGTTGAGGTCTTTGCCTCAAATGACAGCGGCAGCTGGACCATTGTCGTAACTGCCACCGACGGTCAGTCCTGCCTTATCGCCAGCGGTCAGGCGTTCGAGGCGCTGGCCGAAGCGTTGCCAATCCCCGGCAATGATGCCTGACACCTGCATCACGGGACACCAGCATGGGGCGGCGCGCTTAGCCGATGGCGTCCCAGATCAGTTTGACCCCCGTGATTGACAGCAGGACATAGGTCAGCCCAAAGAACAGCATCTCGGGCACGATCTTGTGGATACGAATGCCGATCCACGTCCCCAGAATGGCAAAGGGCGCCAGCACCAGATCGATTCCCAGCGTGTCGAACGTCAGGATGCCCATCACGGCATAAAAGCTGAATTTGAATAGGTTGACTGCCCAGAACACCAGCACCGTGGTCGCCTGATATGTGGTCTTTGGCAGTTTTTGCCCCAGCAGATAAACCGCCGCCACCGGCCCGCCCGCATGGCTGATAAAGCTGGTGATGCCAATCCCTACCCCGGCCAGCAGACCGGCGCGCGGCCCCAGACGCCGTTCGCTCAACCGCATCAGCCCGGCCTTCTGCGCCATCTGCCAGCCGACAAAGGCCAGAGAAATCACCCCGATCAGCAACCGGATCGAATCGGGATCTGCGCGGGCATAGAACAGCGCCCCCAATACCGTGCCGGGCACCATACCCAGTATCAGCACCTTTGCATCGGGCCAGCTCCATTTCTTCCAATAGGCCCGCAGGCTGGCCGCATCAATCAGCATGAGCAGCGGCAGCATGATGCCCAACGCCTGTCCCGGCTCCAGCACCAGCGCCAGAATCGACGCTGCGGCAAAGGCCGCTCCCGACCCGAAACCACCTTTGGACACGCCGGCAAAGATCACTGCGGGGATCGCCACCATCAGCGTCGCCCAGTTTATCAACTCCATCGCGGCGCCCCCTAAATACCTTTTCTCCCTAGGTTTATCGTCACGCAGATCGCCCCGCCACCCCTTTTGGTGTGCGACTGCTGCGCTGTGCCGCATCGCAGCGCACTTGCGCGCGGCGCGTCAAAGCACTAGCCATGCAAAAAGTCCAACAGACCGGAGAGAGACCCATGGCCAGACCCAAAATCGCCCTGATTGGCGCGGGACAGATCGGTGGCACGCTTGCCCACCTCGCAGCACTCAAGGAACTGGGTGACATCATCCTATTCGATATTGCCGAAGGCACGCCCCAGGGCAAAGCGCTGGACATCGCCGAATCCGGCCCGTCCGAGGGCTTTGACGCCTCGCTCAAGGGTGCCAACGATTACGCCGACATCGCCGGCGCCGACGTCTGCATCGTGACAGCCGGCGTGCCGCGCAAACCCGGGATGAGCCGCGACGACCTTCTGGGCATCAACCTCAAGGTGATGAAATCCGTCGGCGAAGGCATCGCCGCGAACGCGCCGGACGCCTTTGTGATCTGCATCACCAACCCGCTTGATGCGATGGTCTGGGCGCTGCGCGAATTCAGCGGCCTGCCCCACAACAAAGTCTGCGGCATGGCCGGTGTGCTTGACAGCGCCCGCTTCCGCCACTTCCTGTCGGTCGAATTCAACGTCTCGATGAAAGACGTAACCGCGTTTGTTCTGGGCGGCCACGGCGATACCATGGTGCCGCTGACCCGGTATTCCACCGTCGCCGGCATCCCCCTGCCAGATCTGATTGCCATGGGCTGGACCACCCAAGAGAAACTGGATGCAATCGTTCAGCGCACCCGTGACGGCGGTGCCGAGATCGTCGGCCTGCTGAAAACCGGATCGGCGTTCTACGCCCCTGCGACCAGCGCCATTGAGATGGCCGAAGCTTACCTCAAGGACCAGAAACGCCTGCTGCCCTGCGCTGCATGGTGTGATGGCGAATTCGGGCTCAAGGGCTTTTACGTCGGTGTGCCGACTGTGATCGGTGCTGGTGGCATCGAACGCATCGCCGACATCAAGATGACCAAAGACGAACAGGCGATGTTTGACAGCTCGGTCAACGCCGTCAAAGGTCTGGTCGAAGCGTGCAAGGGCATTGATCCCTCGCTCGCCTGACGCAAGTCGTTGCCGGGGCCTTAGCGCCCCGGCGGCACATCCCGGATCAGCCCGGCCAGCGACGCCACCCCATCGTAGCGGCGGGTTGTCGCACAAACCGGCGAATGATCCAGGCCTTCCCCCTCCAGCAACGACTTGTAGGCCCGCGCCCCCTCGGCGTGTTGCCCACGTGCGGCAATGTATTCGACCCCGGCGCGGCCACGTGTGAACGGATAGTGCAGAAACACCGCAATGCTCTCGGACAGGGGCACCACCCCTGACAGCTTGTGCGCGCCCCCATTGAACCGCAGTCCCTTTTGCCAGCGGATCAACCCCAGTTTGGTGGTGTTGAGTGATCCCTTCAGCATCCCGCGCAGCAACCGGCGGGCGATCCACAACCCGGGCAAATCTGCCAGCCCCGGCGTCACTGGTCCATCCAACCCAAGGAACCGCGCCGCCCAAAGTTGCAATGCTGTGATCTGCTCGGGATGGAAATGGAACAGCCGGTTGCGCACCCCACCGCTAAAGCTGATCTGCGGCGTCGGAAAAGCCCGCCGCCGGGCGGACGGGGGCCTGCGAAAATATCCATCAGGAAACGGCGCCGGACCGTCAAACAGCGGAAAGCGTTCACGCAGCAAAATATCCGATTCTGCCGGGTGCATGTGTGCGCTTAGCGGCGCGTCAGCATACATATCCAGCATCAAAGTCGCCACCGCCCTAGCCCCCTCTGCCTCGACCGCAGCGATATAATCGGCAAGAGTCTGATGCTCCATTCCCGCCCACAGGAAATGTTCATCCAAGTCCGGCACCAGACACCATTTTCCAGTGCCGTAATGATCCAACAGCTCCCCGCGCCACTCGGCCTTGTGCGCGCCAAATGTGGACCCGGATCGCGGACGAAACACTGTCACATCGGGCTGATCAGTCAAATATTCGGTGCTGCCGTCGGTCGAGTGATCATCCACGATCAGAAACGCCGGATCACAGATCTGTCTGTAATGCGCCAGAAATTCGGGCAGGATGTTCAGTTCGTTATGCAACAGTACCACCACCGGCACGGCACCGGGGGCCAGCCGTTCGGCACTCATCGGTTCCAGAAGCTGCATCTTGGTTTTTCCTTGCCTGATGTCAGGATGTGTCTAACGCTGTACCCACAGGCTGACAACATCAGCGCGAATCTCCCTTTCAAGGTACTTTGCAAGCAAAGCACAGGGGTGGTGCATTTTTTGTGATCACAGCATTCAAACGTGTGATCACAAATGTCGGAAAATGCGCTCAAAACCCACCCTGCTGCAACATTTGACTTAAAACGGTATCGCGCCTGTGCCTATACCTGAACGCAATCGCAGCAAGACGGGACAGTGTTTCATGAACATCCACGAGTATCAGGCAAAAGCCCTGCTGCGCAGCTACGGCGCCCCGGTGTCCGATGGCCGCGTGGTCCTCAAGGCCGAAGATGCCAAGACCGCAGCAGGCGCGCTCGACGGCCCGCTCTGGGTGGTCAAGGCGCAGATCCACGCCGGCGGCCGCGGCAAGGGTTCCTTTAAAGAGGCCGACGCCGGCGAAAAGGGCGGTGTTCGCCTGACCAAATCGGTCGAAGAGGCCGCGCAAGAGGCCAAGAAGATGCTGGGTCGCACGTTGGTCACACATCAGACCGGCCCGGCGGGCAAACAGGTCAACCGCATCTATATCGAAGACGGCTCGGGCATCGAAACCGAGCTCTACCTCGCTCTGCTCGTGGATCGTCAGACCAGCCGCGTGTCGTTTGTCTGCTCGACTGAGGGCGGCATGGACATCGAAGAAGTTGCGGCCAGCACCCCTGAAAAGATCCTGAGCTTCTCTGTCGATCCCGCGACCGGCTATCAGTCCTTCCACGGTCGCCGCATCGCCTTTAGCCTTGGCCTGAGCGGCAAGGCGATGAAGCAATGCGTCGGTTTGATGGAATTGCTGTACAAGGCCTTCATAGAAAAAGACATGGAGATGCTTGAAATCAACCCGCTGATCGTCACCGACAGCGGCGACCTCAAGGTGCTTGATGCCAAGGTCAGCTTTGACGGCAACGCGATTTATCGTCACGCCGACATCGCCGAGCTGCGCGACACCACCGAAGAGGATGCCAAGGAGTTGGAGGCGTCGAAATACGACCTCAACTACATCGCTCTGGACGGCGAAATTGGCTGCATGGTCAACGGCGCAGGTCTGGCCATGGCGACGATGGACATCATCAAGCTGTACGGCGCAGAGCCGGCCAACTTCCTTGACGTCGGTGGCGGTGCCACCAAGGAAAAAGTGACCGAGGCGTTCAAGATCATCACATCCGACCCGCAAGTCAAAGGCATCCTGGTCAACATCTTCGGCGGCATCATGCGCTGCGACGTCATCGCCGAAGGCGTGATTGCCGCGGTCAAAGAGGTCGGCCTGAAGGTTCCGCTGGTTGTCCGCCTCGAGGGTACCAACGTCGAAAAGGGCAAGGAAATCATCCGCACCTCCGGCCTCGACGTGATCGCAGCGGACGACCTGAAGGATGGTGCGCAGAAGATCGTAAAGGCTGTGAAGGGCTAAGGTAGTGGCGCTCGTTTTGAAAGTGAAAGCTGAGGCTCTGAGGGACGGTGTTGCTGTCGTTCCTCGGATGAAGTCCGCCGCGCTGGTGTCCGACGATGCCGGTGCGACGGTCTATATCTGGCTCGGCGATCACGAAACAAAGAGCGCGCTGCATGGGATCGCAACCCTGACCACCTTTGAAGCTGTTACCATTCCACAGGTCCGCGATCCCTCCAGGAAAAAGGACGCGTACCGCCTTTCGCTGGCAGAAATTGAAACCCACATCGTCCACCCGCTTACCACGGACGATCTAGGGCCCTACCGCTATGTCGAAGGTTCAGATGGTATCGAGAGTCTTGGCCGCATCCATCGCGATCGAAATGACAAAATCATGCGCCTGACCGGCGCCGAAGAAGCCGTTCTAGCTGAGCGGTTCCGGAATTAGGGAAAGCAAAATGTCCGTACTCATCGACGAAAACACCAAAGTGATCTGTCAGGGCCTCACCGGCTCGCAGGGCACGTTCCACTCTGAACAGGCAATCGCCTATGGCACCAAGATGGTCGGCGGTGTGACCCCCGGCAAGGGCGGCACCACGCATCTTGACCTGCCGGTCTTTAACTCGGTCCACGAGGCGATGGATGTCACCGGCGCCAACGCGTCCGTGATCTATGTCCCGCCGCCCTTTGCGGCTGACTCAATCCTTGAAGCCATCGACGCCGAGATGGCACTGATCATCTGCATTACCGAAGGTATTCCGGTTCTGGACATGATGAAGGTCAAAAAGGCGCTGGAGAATTCCAAATCCCGGTTGATCGGCCCGAACTGCCCCGGTGTCATCACGCCCGACGCCTGCAAGATCGGCATCATGCCCGGCCATATTCACAAACGCGGCTCGGTTGGGGTTGTGTCCCGGTCGGGGACACTGACCTACGAAGCGGTCAAACAAACCTCTGACAGCGGTCTGGGTCAGTCGACCGCCGTTGGTATCGGCGGCGATCCGATCAAAGGTACAGAACATATCGACGTGCTGGAAATGTTCCTGGCCGATCCTGAAACCCATTCGATCATCATGATTGGCGAAATCGGCGGCTCAGCTGAAGAAGAGGCCGCGCAATTCCTGGCCGATGAAAAGAAAAAAGGCCGCTGGAAGCCGACCGCCGGTTTCATCGCCGGGCGCACCGCTCCTCCGGGTCGCCGCATGGGCCACGCCGGCGCAATTGTTGCCGGTGGCAAAGGCGACGCGGAAAGCAAGATCGAAGCGATGAAAGCCGCCGGGATTGTCGTCGCCGAAAGCCCTGCCGGTCTGGGTGAGGCTGTGCTCAAGGCGATCGAGCTCGGCTGATATGACCCCTGCGCGCGCGATTGTCCGAGAATCCAGGAGATCATTCGACCTTTTTGGCCGGACTGCGCGCGCGGGCTACCTTTGGTCTCTGGCCACAGCGATACTGGCTTGTGCCACGGTCGCAACGATGCTGATCACGGTGCTGTCGGTAGAGTCCGTGCCCGAAGCACTGTATGTCACGACCGCACTGTTCTATCTGCCCGTTACTGCGGCGGGCGTGCGTCGACTGCACGATGTCGGACAAAGCGGCACGCTGATGTTCGATCCGCTCAAGCCCGCGGCGATTTTCCTCACCTTCCTGTTGATCCTGTGGCTCTTTCCGACCTTGGGCGGTCTCGTCAACGCGGCGGCGATGCTGTCGGCGATGTTCTTCTCCCAATTGCTCGTCTCACTGTTGGCCGTCCTCGGGCTGGCGGCGATTAGCGTTACGCTGATGTATTTCTCGAACACGATGGCGCAGCTGCTGCTGCCATCACAACCCGGTCCCAATCGATACGGTCCCAACCCCAACGAGGTGACACAATGACCGACCAGTCCCCCAACGACCAGTTCCACGCCTCCTCCTTCATGCAGGGGCACAATGCCGAGTACCTCGAACAGATGTACGCCCGCTATGCCAACGACCCCGGCGCGGTAGACGAAAGCTGGCAGGCGTTTTTCAAGGCGATGGGCGACGATACTGCCTCGGTCCGGACTGAGGCCGCTGGCCCCTCATGGGCGCGCCGTGACTGGCCGCCGCAGCCCAGCGATGACTTGACCGCGGCGCTAACAGGCGAATGGCCCATGCCCTCGCCCCCGGTCGAAGCCAAAGCCGCCGGTCAGAAGATCGCAGCCAAAGCCGCCGAACAGGGCGTCAGCCTCAATGACGAACAGGTCAAGCGCGCCGTGCTGGACAGTATCCGCGCGCTGATGATCATCCGCGCCTACCGGATTCGCGGTCATCTGGCTGCCGATCTCGATCCGTTGGGCATGCACGAAGCAGCGCCGCATCCCGAACTTGACCACCGGTCCTACGGTTTTTCCGAAACCGATATGGATCGCCCGATCTTTATCGACAACGTTCTGGGCCTGCAGATCGCTACGCTGCGCCAAATCCTCGATATCGTGAAACGCACATATTGCGGCACCTTTGCGCTGCAATACATGCATATCTCGAACCCCGAGGAATCAGCCTGGCTCAAGGAACGGATCGAAGGCTACGGCAAAGAGGTCAAATTCACCCGCGAAGGCCGCAAGGCGATCCTCAACAAGATGGTCGAGGCCGAAGGGTTCGAGAAATTCCTGCACGTGAAATACATGGGCACCAAACGGTTCGGCCTTGATGGCGGTGAATCGCTGATCCCGGCTATGGAGCAGGTGATCAAGCGCGGCGGTAGCCTGGGTGTGAGGGAAATCATCATCGGGATGCCGCACCGTGGCCGTTTGTCGGTGCTGGCCAACGTGATGCAGAAACCCTACCGCGCGATCTTTAATGAATTTCAGGGCGGCAGCTACAAGCCGGACGATGTCGATGGATCGGGCGATGTGAAATACCATCTCGGGGCCTCTTCGGACCGGGAATTTGACAGCAACAAGGTGCATTTGTCGCTGACTGCCAACCCGTCGCACCTCGAAGCTGTGAACCCGGTAGTGCTGGGCAAGGTTCGCGCCAAGCAGGACCAGTTTAGCGACGCCGAACGCACCTCTGTCATGCCGATCCTGCTGCACGGCGACGCCGCCTTTGCCGGTCAGGGCATCGTGGCGGAATGCTTTGCCCTGTCAGGTCTGCGCGGCCACCGCACCGGCGGCACCATGCATATCGTGGTAAACAACCAGATCGGCTTTACCACCGCACCGCATTTCAGCCGTTCCAGCCCCTACCCCACCGACAACGCGCTGGTGGTCGAGGCACCGATTTTCCACGTCAACGGTGATGACCCCGAGGCGGTTGTGCATGCTGCCAAGGTCGCGACCGAATTCCGCCAGAAGTTCAGAAAAGACGTCGTGCTCGACATCTTCTGCTACCGCCGGTTCGGTCACAACGAGGGCGATGAGCCCATGTTCACCAACCCGCTGATGTACACCAAGATCAAAAAACAAAAGACCACGCTGACGCTCTATACAGAACGGCTGGTCCGGGACGGGCTTATCCCCGAGGGCGAAATCGAGGATATGAAAGCCGCGTTCCAGTCCATGCTGAACGAGGAATTTGAGGCTGGCAAGACATACAAGCCGAACAAGGCCGACTGGCTCGATGGCCGCTGGTCGCATCTCGACCGGCAGAAACAAGGCAAGTATCAGCGTGGCAAAACGTCGATCGAGCCCAGTACAATGGCCCAGATCGGGACCGCGCTGACCTCTCCGCCCGACGGATTCCCGCTGCATAAAACGGTGGGTCGCCTGCTCGAAACCCGCGCCGCGATGTTTGAAAACGGGACAGGCTTTGACTGGGCCACAGCCGAGTCTCTGGCGTTTGGATCCCTACTGACCGAAGGGTATCCGGTGCGTCTTTCGGGGCAGGATTCGACACGCGGCACATTCAGCCAGCGTCATTCGGGCCTGATCAATCAGGTGACCGAGGAACGGTATTATCCGCTGAACCACATCCGCGAAGGTCAGGCGCGCTACGAAGTTATCGACAGCGCGCTGTCGGAATATGCCGTACTTGGGTTTGAATATGGCTACTCATTGGCCGAACCCAACGCGCTGACCTTGTGGGAAGCGCAGTTCGGCGATTTTGCCAACGGCGCGCAGATCATGTTCGACCAGTTCGTGTCCTCTGGAGAAAGCAAGTGGCTGCGGATGTCCGGGCTTGTCTGCCTGCTGCCGCATGGGTTTGAAGGTCAGGGGCCGGAACACTCGTCTGCCCGACTGGAACGGTTCCTGCAAATGTGCGGTCAGGACAACTGGATTGTCGCCAACTGCACCACGCCCGCGAACTATTTCCACATTCTGCGCCGCCAGTTGCACCGCAGCTATCGAAAACCGCTGATCCTGATGACCCCGAAATCGCTGCTGCGCCACAAACTGGCCGTCAGCAAGGCTGAGGAATTCCAGACCGGATCCAGCTTCCATCGGGTGCTGTGGGATGACGCCCAGCAGGGCAATTCTGAAACCAAACTGGTGGCTGACGACAAAATCAAGCGGGTCGTTATGTGTTCGGGCAAGGTCTATTACGACCTGCTCGAAGAACGTGACGAACGCGGCCTGGAAGATGTTTACATCCTGCGGTTCGAGCAGTTTTATCCCTTCCCCGCGATCTCTGCAGTCAAGGAATTGGAACGCTTTACCCAGGCCGAGATGATCTGGTGCCAGGAAGAGCCAAAGAACCAGGGCGGCTGGACCTTTATGGAGCCGAACCTGGAATGGGTTCTGGGCCGGATCAAGGCGCAGTATCCGCGCGCGCGTTACGTCGGCCGCGACACCTCTGCCTCGCCCGCGACGGGTCTGGCCAGCATGCACAAATCACAGCAATCTGCACTCGTCGACGAGGCACTGACGATCAAAGGGAATTAAGCGATGACAACCGAAGTACGAGTCCCCACACTCGGCGAATCCGTGACCGAGGCGACTGTGGCCACCTGGTTCAAGAAACCCGGTGATGCCGTCGCGGTCGACGAAATGCTGTGCGAACTGGAAACCGACAAGGTTACGGTCGAGGTGCCTTCGCCCATTGCGGGAACCCTTGCCGATATCGTCGCCGCCGAAGGCGAAACTGTCGGCGTTGATGCCCTGCTTGCCAATATTGCCGAAGGCGACAGCGCCGCGGCCCCGGCCAAAGCAGCCAAAGCCCCGGCCAAAGCAGAAGACACCCCAAAATCGGCCAATGACGACGCCGCCGAAACCGACGTGATGGTGCCGACCTTGGGTGAATCCGTTTCCGAAGCCACGGTATCGAACTGGTTCAAGAAAGAGGGTGACACCGTCGCGCAGGACGAAATGCTGTGCGAGCTGGAAACCGACAAGGTTTCGGTCGAGGTTCCGGCGCCGGTCGCGGGCGTCCTGACCAAGATCAGCGCAGCCGAAGGCGCCACAGTGCAGGCCAACGGCAAGCTGGGAGTTATCTCGGGCTCGGGCGGCACGACTGCTCCCGCTCCTAAGTCTGTTGAGGTACCCGCCCCGTCGGCCTCCACGGGCCGGGATGTCGAAGACGCCCCCTCGGCGAAAAAGGCCATGGCCGAGGCAGGTCTTTCGCGGGATCAGGTCACTGGCTCGGGCCGTGATGGCCGGGTGATGAAGGATGACGTCGCCCGTGCAGTGTCCGCGGCTTCGGCCCCGCCGCCTGCGGCGAGCGCGCCCACCCCGCGTGCCCCTGTCGCCGCAAGTGACACCGAGCGCGAAGAGCGGGTCAAGATGACGCGCCTGCGCCAGACCATCGCCAAGCGGCTCAAGGAAAGTCAGAACACCGCAGCCATGCTCACCACCTACAACGAGGTGGATATGACCGAGGTTATGGCCCTGCGCAACGAATACAAGGATCTGTTCCTCAAGAAGCACGGCGTCAAGCTGGGGTTCATGTCGTTCTTTACCAAGGCCTGTATCCACGCCCTGAACGAAGTCCCCGAAGTCAATGCCGAGATTGACGGCACCGACGTGGTGTACAAGAACTTTGTCCACATGGGCATCGCTGCGGGCACACCCACCGGGTTGGTTGTGCCGGTGATCCGCGATGCTGACGCGATGTCCTTTGCCGGCATCGAAAAGGCAATTGCCGAGATGGGTGCAAAAGCCCGCGACGGCAAACTGTCTATGGCCGAAATGCAGGGCGGCACCTTCACCATCTCGAACGGTGGCGTCTATGGCTCGCTCATGTCTTCGCCGATCCTGAACCCGCCGCAGTCGGGCATTCTGGGCATGCACAAGATCCAGGACCGTCCAATGGCGATCAAGGGTCAGGTGGTGATCCGTCCGATGATGTATCTGGCCCTGTCTTATGACCACCGCATCGTTGACGGCAAAGGGGCCGTAACCTTCCTTGTCCGGGTCAAAGAGGCACTCGAAGATCCGCGCCGTCTTCTGATGGATCTGTAATACGAAAAAACTGACCACCCCCGCTGCTACACACGCGGTATCAGGGGGCGGCCGCTGTCTTTTTTGGGCGTCAGAAGCGCGCTTTCTGCGCCAAGCTGCAGGAAACATCCGGATGAGCCATCAGCTTATTGTCAAATTTGCCGATTTTGATCGCGGTGCCTTTGACGTCGACGCAGAAAACCGCGGCACCGCTGGACTGACGCTACTACAACTCTGGCGTGGCGTGGCCGGTGCGCATTGGGCATTGTTCGAGGTGAAAGACGCTGACAAAGCCCGTCGCTGGATCGACAACTCAGTTAGCCTGGGTCACGGTCCATCCGAGCATCATTTCCTGGAAACGGCATGACCCCCGAACTTACCATCCTTACCCTTGCGACCCTGCTCCAGGTTTTGCAATTCGTGCTGTTCGCAATACCCGCAAACCTGGAGCTTGGCCCCGGATACACATCATCCGCCCGCGACCGGCCCCCATCAAAGCCGATGTCGGAAAAAACCGCCCGGCTGCAGCGTGCGATGAACAACCATTTCGAAGGGCTGATCCTTTTTGCGGTCGCCGTCTTCGTCATCACCTTTTCGGATCAGGGCGACGGCATCACCGCAGCCTGCGCCCTGCTCTATTTGATCGCCCGTATCGCCTATGTTCCGGCCTATTACTTTGGCCTGCGCCCCTGGCGTTCGCTGATCTGGGCCATCGGCTTTGGCGCCACGGTGATCATGCTGATCATGGCCCTGATATGATCCGCCTTCTGGCCACAAATATTCCGGGGTGAATGGGCTGCGTCCCTGCCTCGTTCTTAGAAAGGACCCATCCAAATGGCACAATACGACGTCATCGTCATCGGCTCAGGCCCAGGCGGCTATGTGGCCGCGATCCGCTGCGCCCAGCTGGGCCTGAAAACAGCCTGCGTCGAGGGGCGTGACACTCTGGGGGGCACCTGCCTCAACATCGGCTGCATCCCGTCCAAGGCGCTGCTACATGCCACCCATATGCTGCACGAGGCCGAACATAATTTTGCGCAGATGGGCCTCAAGGGCAAAAGCCCGACGGTCGACTGGAAACAGATGCTTTCCTACAAAGACGAGGTGATCGGCCAGAACACCAAGGGCATCGAGTTCCTGTTCAAGAAGAACAAGATCGACTGGATCAAAGGCTGGGCATCGATCCCCGAGGCAGGCAAGGTCAAGGTGGGGGATGACACCTATGACACCAAGAATATCATCGTCGCCAGCGGCTCTGTACCCTCTTCCCTGCCCGGCATCGAAATCGACGAAAAGACCGTTGTGACCTCGACTGGCGCGCTGGAACTGGGCAAGATCCCGAAAAAGCTGGTGGTGATTGGTGCGGGGGTCATCGGGCTTGAGCTTGGGTCGGTCTATGCGCGGCTTGGCGCCGAAGTTCAGGTGATCGAATTCCTCGATGTGATAACGCCCGGTCTCGACGGCGAAGTTCAAAAGGCGTTCCAGAAACTGCTGACCAAACAAGGCCTGAAATTCACCCTTGGCGCCGCAGTTCAAAGTGTCGAGGTCTCCCGCTCGAAAGCGCAGGTGAGCTACAAGCTGCGCAAGGATGACAGCGAACACACCATGGACGCCGACACGGTTCTGGTGGCAACGGGCCGCAAACCCTACACCGACGGCCTGGGTCTGGCCGAACTGGGTGTTGAGATGACAGACCGCGGCCAGATCAAGACCGACCAACACTGGCACACCAACATTCCGGGAATCTACGCGATCGGTGACGCCATCACCGGCCCGATGCTGGCGCACAAAGCCGAGGACGAAGGCATGGCCGCCGCCGAGGTGATTGCAGGCAAACATGGTCACGTCAACTATGGCGTTATCCCGGGCGTTATCTACACCCATCCCGAGGTGGCTTCGGTCGGCCAGACCGAAGAACAGCTGAAATCCGAGGGGCGCGCCTACAAGGCCGGGAAGTTCTCGTTCATGGGGAACGGTCGGGCCAAGGCAAACTTTGCCGCCGACGGCTTTGTCAAGATCCTTGCCGACAAGGACACTGATCGCATTCTCGGCGCGCATATCATCGGACCAATGGCCGGCGACCTGATCCACGAGATCTGTGTCGCCATGGAATTCGGCGCGGCCGCGCAAGATGTGGCAATGACCTGCCACGCGCACCCGACATATTCCGAAGCCGTCCGCGAAGCTGCACTGGCCTGCGGCGACGGCCCGATCCACATGTAACGGCAACAGGCGTGGCGTTGACAAGATCATTTGTCAATGCCACGACATACGCGCGAACCAGTGACGGTGCCCCACAGCCCTGCAAACAGGGACCGTGGGGCGTGACGCAATAACCTGTCTGTGCCCCACCCTGCGCGCTGTCACAAATTCCCGCCGTCGGTGCCACCTCCTAAGACGCTGCCGACAAAACTCACCTGCCAGAGCATCGGCATCCGGTTGACACGACGCAATCACGCTATGGGCCAGTGAACCCTGCGCTCAGAGCCCCTTGGCCCGGTAGCTGGCGGCGACCTTGCCGATGCTGACCAGATAGGCGGCAGTCCGCAGATCGGTCACATCCTCGCGGTTATGCCAGACCTCGCGCATCGACTGGTAGGCAATCCGCATCGTGTCATCCAGCCCCGAGCGCACCAACTCCAACTCGCCTGCACCGCGCAAATAGCGCTGTTTGAAATCAGGCGACAACGTCCATGTCTTGCCCAGACTTTCCGAAATCCGCTCAAGCTCATCCACCACCAACTGGTGGCGCGACTCCTCTTGGCGGCGTCCCATCCGGCCAAAGCGAATATGGCTCAGGTTCTTGACCCACTCGAAATAGGACACGGTGACACCGCCCGCGTTGGCGTACATATCCGGGATAATCACCACGCCCTTGTCGCGCAGGATTTCGTCCGCGCCAGCCGTAATCGGGCCATTCGCTGCCTCGATGATGAGCGGTGCCTTGATCTGATGCGCATTCGCCAGATGGATCACCCCTTCGAGCGCGGCGGGAATCAGGATGTCGCACGCAGCCTCAAGCACGGCCGCACCTTCGGCATGATGCGTGGCGTCGGGATAGTCGGTCACCCCGCCATGCTTGATGATCCACTGGCGCACCGATTCGACATCAAGGCCCGCCTCGTTATGCAGCGCGCCGTCACGCTCGATGATCCCGGTGATACGACAGCCGTCTTCTTCTTGCAGGAACTTTGCGGCGTGATAACCAACGTTGCCCAGACCCTGCACAATCACCCGTTTGCCATCCAGCGTACCCGACAGACCTGCCTTGGCGATATCTTCGGGGTGGCGAAAGAATTCCTGCAACGCATATTGCACGCCCCGCCCAGTCGCCTCAACCCGACCGGCAATGCCACCAGCATTCAGCGGCTTACCAGTAACGCAAGCCTTGGCGTTGATGTCGGTGGTGTGCATCCGGGCGTATTGATCCGCAATCCAGGCCATCTCACGTTCGCCAGTGCCCATGTCGGGGGCGGGAACGTTCTGGCTTGGGTTGATCAGGTCACGCTTGATCAGCTCATAGGCAAACCGCCGGGTGATCAGCTCAAGCTCGTGTTCATCATAGAGCCGCGGGTCGATCCGCAAACCGCCCTTTGAGCCGCCAAACGGCGCCTCGACCAGCGCGCATTTGTAGGTCATCAGGGCGGCCAGCGCCTCGACCTCATCCTGATGCACATTGGCGGCAAAACGAATGCCGCCCTTGACCGGTTCCATATGTTCCGAATGTACCGACCGATAGCCGGTGAAAGTATGGATCGCGCCGCGCAGTCGTACGCCAAAACGCACCGTATAGGTGGCGTTACAAACGCGTATCTTTTCCTCGAGCCCCGGACTCAGGTCCATCAGCGCAACGGCGCGGTTGAACATGAGGTCAACGCTTTCGCGAAAGCTCGGTTCGTTGATCGGTGTGGCGGCCATGGGATAATCTCCTTGCGGCGGGACAGGATCGTTGGGCGGAACGGGTTGCTGGCGACTCAGGTGCGCTTAAAAACTATGCATAAGGCTAACGTAAAACGATTGCGAATATTCGAGTATTTTTCTGCGCCACATTTTGTACTGAATCTTTCGGGCAAGTCCTGAAAACTATGTCGGTATTGTTGCAAACAGCGAAACAGATTCCGGGAAACCTGTGGTAATGTATTAAATTTCATGGATATTTTTAAGAAATTGAGCCTCAATCTGCCCCAATTCCGCCACGATCATAGGCCAAAAGAATGGGCATACTCTGTCAGTGGTGGGGCGAGTTCTCGGGTGTTTCCGAGGGGAAGGTATTGGGACAAAAATGATGATTCCTGAATTTAAAATCAGGTCCATCGCTGGCGTACGGAAACTGCGTTCGACGCTGCGGACCGGCTGCGCCAGCTTTCGCCAAAGCGAATCTGGCGCGATGAGCTATGTTGCGATTGCGGGAGCTATGATTCTCATGGTGTTCGGCGGCGCCGGCATCGACATGATCTCGACCGAGCTGAAACGGAACAAGATCCAGAGCACTCTGGACCGCGCCGTTCTGGCGGCGGCGGACCTGGAGCAGGTCCTTGATCCTGAGGATGTCGTCACCGACTACATGGACAAGATGAACCTTGGTGATGCGCTAAACGATGTCCGGGTCGACCACGGTCTGAACTACAAACGCGTCACTGCCGATGCGTCGGTCACCACACCGACCAATTTTATGTCGCTCATCGGTATCGAGAACATGCAGGCCAAGGGCGCAGCCCAGGCCGAAGAAAAGATCGCCAAGGTCGAGATCTCGATGGTCCTCGATATTTCGGGGTCGATGGCCGAAAACAACAAACTGCGCAACCTGCGCTCGGCCGCCGACACGTTTGTCGACACGGTGCTGAACGACAACACCAAAGATCTGATCTCGATCTCGCTCGTGCCCTATTCCGAGCAAGTCAACGCTGGTCCGCTGATCACCGAACAGATGAATGTCGACTGGAAACACGGATATTCGCACTGCCTCGAATTTCCGGATTCCCAGTTCAATTCGACTGTGCTGAACACCTCGATGACTTACGAGCAGATGCAGCACTTTCAGTGGAACTATTCCGGCAGCAACGATCGCACGGACACTGTCTGCCCGCGCTACAACTACGAACGGATTGCACCGTTCAGCCAAAACGCAACCGCGTTGAAAAACCAGATCGCCCAGTTCCAGCCCCGCGCCGGTACATCGATCTTTATGGGGATGAAATGGGGCACCGCCCTGCTTGATCCTTCGACTCGCGGGATTGCGACCGGGCTGATCAACTCGGGCAGCATGGATGCTGAATTTTCGGGTCGTCCGGTCAACTATGACGATACGGAGACGCTGAAAACCGTGGTTCTGATGACCGACGGCCAGCACGACCGATCGTTCCGCATCCAGGACTGGGCTTACAATTCGTCCAGTGAGGTCGCGCAGTGGGAGCGGTACAATCTATGGTACTACCTTGCACGATATGTCCGTTCCAGCAGCCATAGTTCGTTCTACACCCAGAAATACAACGCCAACCTGGGCGATTCTCTGCTCGACAACATCTGCGACGCGGCCAAGGAAAAGGGCATCGTGATCTGGTCTATCGGCTTTGAAGTCAGTGACCACGGCGCCGACGTCATGAAGAACTGTGCGTCTTCTGCCTCGCACTTCTTCCGCGTCGAAGGCACCGAAATCGAAGATGCCTTTTACTCAATCGCCCGTGCGATCAACCAGTTGAGGCTCACACAATGATGCGCTTTATCTCAAACCGCCTGCGCCACTTCAGCGATAGCGAAGAAGGCTCAATGGTTGTTCCCTTTGCCCTCTGGATCCCGCTGTTTATCGGCATCATCGTATCGGGTATCGAACTGGGCTCTGTCACCATCCGTAACACTGCCATGGAACGTGCCCTGGACCAAACCGTCCGCGATGTCCGCCTGGGGACCGGGACCGTCTTCACCCACGACTCGATCAAGCAGGAAATCTGCGACGGGGCAGCCGTTCTGCCCAACTGCATGTCACTGCTCAAGCTTGAGATGGTTCGCCTCGACATTCGCGACTGGAGCGACCCTGAGCGTGGTGCAGACTGCGTCGACACCTCGTTGCCTGTGAATCCGCTGCGTGAATTCGAAAACGGCGGTGGCAACGAACTGATGCTGCTGCGCGCCTGCTACAAGTACAAGCCGATCTCGCCGGCCACCGGTCTGGGCAGTGCCCTCGCCAAGGACGCACAAGGATATTCGGCCATCATTTCAACCGCTGCATTCGTGCAAGAACCGCTGTGAGGACAGGGATATGTTGAACCAACTCAAAGCCCGTCTTCGCCGCTTTTCGGACGATACCGACGGATACATCACGGTTGAGGCGATGATCGTCCTGCCCGTGCTGCTCTGGCTCTTTGGCGCCTCTTGGGTCTACTTCGATGCCTTCCGCCAGCAGGGCGTGAACCAAAAGGCGAACTATACCATCGGTGACATGATCTCACGTGAGACCGATCCACTGGATGACGAGTATATCGATAATACGCGCGATCTGCTCTATTTGCTCAACAAATCGCAGGGGAACGAATCGGACCTGCGCATCACCATCGTGCGCTATGACGGCGGCTCGGACGGGTACGATGTGGTCTGGTCAGAGGCACGAGGCAATTACGGCCCGCTCGACGACGCCGATATGCGCGACTACGCAGATCGCCTTCCGGTCATGGCCCACAACGATCAGGTGATCTTGGTCGAAACCTGGGACGACTATCATTCCGCCATGCAGGTCGGACTGGACGATTTCGAGATCAAGACGTATTCCTTCACCCGCCCGCGGTTTGCCCCCCAAGTGATGTATGTCGGCGACAGTGGCAACAACAGCTGGGGCGGCGGCGATCCTGATGGTTCGTTCTGCGACACTTCGCACGCTGTCACCACCTGCTCGAACGAGGATGGCTCAAACAATATCGAGCCGAGCGGCGCCTGATCCTAGATCTGCCCGTCGTTCAGTTGGCCGGAAACCAGCGCCGCGATCACATCTGCCATCGGTTTGGTCTGTGATCCCGGCGTGACCCCGCCCACGGCGACACGGCGTCCCAGACGCCACCAAAGACCCGGCCGCCAGCACCGCGCTTGCGGCCGGTTCAGCAACAGAGTGAAGCCGTTCGAAGGTTTCATCGCGAACATACCACGGTCGATTTTGGAAATTTCGTCGATCCGGGCCAGCACAGTGCCATCACTGTCCCGCAACTCTGTCGCAGTCAGACTAAGTACCCCCTTGGTGGCCTGATACATGACTCCGGCCAGCCAAAGCGCGGCCAATCCAATCACCACCAGAAAGATCTGCCAACCGATCGTCGGCGGCGTGTCCAACGCCACAAAGATCAGCAATCCACCCAGAAACAGCAACATCCCCACACCGATGACCCGACGTGGCGCTGAGGCCCGCACTTCTGCCAGAATTCGCTGCTCTGTCATGATCCCGCCCCTGTTGTGTCCGGTTCTGGCCCCTCTATCCGGGTTTCCCGGCTCTGGAAACCGGTTTCGGATCGGGGCACGCGCGTGATGTCTGGCTCAGGTGATCGGGTGGCGCACCTCATACCCGGGTTCTTCGGGTTCGTCGTCGATCAGTTCTGCCGGAAACCCCGGCGCGCGCACCGACAGGCCCGTTGCTTCTTCGAGCCGCTCGATGATGCGATCCGACTGCGCCCGCATGCCATAACGTGACGCCCCGTCCCGCATGATATCAATCAACAGCGGAGAGATTTCCAGCGGCACGCCCTCGGCTTCGGCCAACCCCTGAAACAGGCCGATATCCTTGAGCACCAGGTCCATGGTAAAATCCACATCCCGCGATCCCGACAGGATCAGCTGGCTCTCTGTTTCGTGCACAAAAGACGTGCCCGAAGAAATGCGGATCGCCTCATAGGTCGTGGCCGCATCCAGACCCCGCGCCCGCATCGTCACCATTGCTTCGCACAACGTCAGAAGATTGGCGGTGGCCAGGTAATTTGTCATAACTTTCAATGTGCTGGCCGTGCCAATCGCGCCGGTGTGCAGCACTCTGCGGCCCAGCTTTGTCAGCAATGGCAACACGGTCTCAAACGCCGCCCGATTCGCCCCGGCAAGGATCGAGATATTGCCCGTCGCCGCCCGGTGACAACCGCCCGACACCGGACATTCCACAATCTGCGCGCCCGTCGCCACAACCCGTTCGGCCTGCGTCACAATGCCGTCGGGATCGGTGGTCGACATCTCCATCCAGATCTTGCCCGGTCCCATCTCGGGCAGCATTTGCATCAACACGGCCTCGGACGCTGCCGGGCTGGGCAAGCTGGTGATGACCACATCGCAGATGCGCATCATTTCCGCCGGGTCGGCGGCGGCCTTAGCGCCCTTTGCGACAAACCCTGCGATTTTGTCAGCATCCAGATCGAACACCGTCAACGCGATTCCGTTGCGCAAGAGCGAGCCTGCAAGCTTTGCCCCGACCGCGCCCAATCCAATGAAACCCACCTGCATACTCTGACCTCTCTAACATGCCTGTTTGACATCTGCCGCACCATAGGCCGCAACGTCCGTCCCAATACCGACATCTGCCAACCGATCCCGCTGCGGTTCACGCCGCAGAGCGTTGCCCTGATTTCAGGCATTCCCGCCGCCCTGAGCAGCAGAGCGTCGACCGCGCATGGACGCATCTGCGACAACCTGCTAGGCCACAATACTTGTGACAACTCGATAGCCCCGAACTGGACCCAGCCGATGACCCGCCTGACACCCGAAGGCACCAAACTCGTCGCCGATATGGCTGCGCGCCATGGTGTGTCGACAGATGCCATTGAAACGCTGCTTTTTGCGGTAGCGAACGGCCATGGCACGCAGGCACAGTTCAACCACTATGAGCTGGGCGGCATGGGGCAATGGTCGCTGGGTGGCATGACGATGATCGGTGATATGTTCAACAACGGCCTCAAGGCGCGGGTGGACGCCATGGCGTCGGAACTGTCCCATGCTATTGCCGGTGCTCAGGTTTTTGCCCCTAGACCAAGCATGACAAGCAGCCAGAGTCAGAGCCAGTCCGGCGGCACCAGCCTGTTTGTGTCGGGATCCGGTTTTGGTCAGCCCACCTGGCCGGAAGATCTGGGAATGCCCTCATCCACCGGGGCGCAGAATTCCATGCGCTATGGCGTCTTTCCAGCGACACGTCGGCTGGCCATAGAAATCGGTGGCGTGCTTGAGGTTTATGATACCGGGGATCATCAGATTTCCGGCGTCTCGCAACAGCAAAGCGGCGACCAATCTCTGACCTTTGTCAGCCAGAATGGTCTGGTCCGGGTCGCGGACCTGCCAAAGGTACGGCGCACCGAAACGCCCGCAACCGCCGTTGAGCCGACATCCGAAACACTCCCTACCGAGCCCGCACCCGCAGCGCCCCAAGTCGCGCCCGCCGTACAACAAGATCCCGAAAAGGTGGAACCGCCGCAGTCGGTCTCAACCCCGCCTGCTCGCCCCGTCCCGACCGACAGCGCAGACGCGATTATTTCACTGATTCAAAAGCTTGCCGATCTTCGGACCAGCGGCATTCTGACTGATACCGAATTTGAGGCCAAGAAATCCGAGCTGCTCAGCCGCCTCTGATCCGCCCGTCCCGCCGACCAGATCGCGGGTGGATAGGGGCGGCAGATACGCCGCCCCGCAAACATCATTCGATCGTGATATCCAGAAATGCGCCGACCGTCTCGTTCCAGGTAGCCGTGCAATCTGCACCACAGCGTTCGGCGAATGCCGGCAGAATCACTGCCTTGAGCGCAGCAGCCCGCAGCGCCTCATCCTCTTCGGTGACGGCGACAAGGGTCATACCGGCAGGCTCGCCCTCGGGGCACGGACCAGATGTATTGCAGGCCAGACCTGTCTCGGTCTCGGTCGCAGCCAGCTCAAAAATCGAATCTTCCAGACCTTTGAGTTCCGCTTCAAGCAGACCTTGAACCGAAGCATCCAACCCGTTCCACCAGTCCAGATTCGCCAGATGCGCCGCCAGACCGAATGTCACTGGCATCGGAGAGATGAATCTGGCCGATTCGTGCCATTTGGCCTTGTAGCCCGACAGCGCCCCGGTGATGGCGCAATCCACGACACCACTGGCCAGTGCCGGCTGCACCTCGGCAAAGGCGATGCTGAGCGGTGAGCCGCCAAGGTAATCCACAAACGCCTGCTGTGACGCGCCCGAGGCGCGAACCTTGCGGCCCTTGAGATCGGCAATCGAGGTGAATTCATCGCGGCAATAGATCACCTGCGCCTGATAGGTTCCATAGCCCAACAGTTTGATATTGTGCTGAGTTTCAAGGAAATCGGCATAGGTTGGGCGGAAGGAATCTGCGACTTCGTGCAACTGCCCGACAGATCCGACAAGGCCAACCAGATCGGTGGCTTCATTGGTCGGCACCTCACCGGAATTGTAGGCCAGAACGGTGGTTGCCATTTGCAGCGTGCCGTTCGACACAAGGCGGAAAATTTCGCCGCCTTTGAAGCCCAGTTCGGTGAACGGCTTGACCTGCACCTTGATCTTGCCACCCGACGCCTCGGGGATTTCGGTGGTCCAGAACGGCAGTTCCTTGGCGGTGTACATCGACAGCGTGCCGATGGAGCCGACCACGTTGAACTCTGTCTCGGGCATGTCCTGCGCGACAGCGGGCAGCGCCAGCGACGCAAGCAGCGCGGATGTGAGGATTCTGTGTGTCATATAGGATCTCCTGCGTTGGACCGGCGGATCATCCGCCTGTTTTGGGATTGAGGATGGTGGGCAGCCACAGCGCAAGCTGCGGAAACAGGATCAGCAGGCCGATCATCGTCAGCATGGCCAGCAGAAACGGAGCCGCGCCCTTGAACAGATCGCTGAAGGCACCGCCGCCCTTGCGCACGGCCTGCACGACATAAAGGTTCATGCCAACGGGCGGGGTGATCAGTGCAGCTTCGATCAGAATCACGAACACCACGCCCCACCAGATCGGGGAATAACCCAGCCCGACGATCACCGGTACAATGATCGGCGTGGTGGCGATCATCATCGACAGCGTCTCCATGAAGCAGCCGAGCAGCAGGTAAAAACCCACAATCGCCAGCAGCATCCCCAGCGGCGGCCAGCCCAGAGACAACACCGCATCGGTGATCGCGGCCACCAGGCCAATAGACACCATGACAAAATTCAGGAAAAACGCCGAGATCACGATCAGCATGATCATGCAGGTGGTGCGCACAGTGCCCTCGAATGCCGCGAGCATCACCGGCAGCGTCAGCCGCCCATTCAGCGCCACCAGCCCCACGGTCGCCATCAAACCCAGCGCGGCCGCCTCGGTCGGTGTGGCGACGCCCGCGTAGATCGACCCAACAACCACGAGAAACAGTGCCAGCGGCGGGATCAGGTGTTTGAGCCCCGCAATACGTTCGGGCCAGAGCGTGTGATCCCCCACCGCATGTCCTCCCCAAGCCGGCCGCCACAGCACCAGCCCCAGCACGATGCCGGAAAACAGCGCGGCAAGCACAAAGCCGGGGATGAACCCGGCAGCATAGAGGTCCGCAACCGAGGTGTCGGTCAGCACCGCATAGATGATCATGTTGATCGAGGGCGGGATCAGGATACCCAACGTTCCTCCGGCGGCGATCGAGCCGAGAAACAGGGGGCGATTATACCCGCCCTTGTCCATGTTTGGAATCGCCACAGTGCCGATGGTCGCTGCCGTCGCCAGTGAACTGCCCGAGGTTGCCGCAAACACCGCAGACGCCGCGATGTTGGTGTGCATCAGTCGCCCCGGCACCCGCGCAAACCACGGAGTAAGCGCGGTGAACAGTCGCTCGGATACGCCAGAGCGGTGCATGAGTTCGCCCATCATGATGAACATCGGCGCAGCGATCAGAATGAAATCATTGGATGAATTCCACGCCAACTCACCCGCAGCGCCGGTCATCGGGAAAAACGCGTATTGCTCGGACAGGACATAGCCGGTCAGCGCCAGCACCGCCGCGACCGGCAGGCTGATCGCAAGGCAGACCATCAGCAGCGTGAATGCGGTAAGAATCATGTCTGATCCTCTTGCGTCCGCAGTCCGGTCTGACTGATCTCTTCATCGACATTGACGGACCCGATCAGCGCCTCGAATCCGGCTCGGTCGCGCCGGATCAGGCGACCAGCGGCCTGAAGCGGCACCAGCACCGCAACGCAGGCGAACCAGACCAGCCCGATCCACCACAGGCCCTGCGGGATCACCATGGGCACCTGCAACTGCGAGATGGATTTGGCGTTCATCGCCACAGATTGTGCCACGGTGCCATAAGCAAAATACGCCAGCGCCACAGCCACAACGGCCAGCACCGCCGCCGCCAGCAGATCGAACCCGGCCCGCAGGCCAAAAGGCAGTTTCGCAGTCAGGAAATCGACGCGGATATTCGCCTTGGTTGTTACGGTAAAGGCCAGACCCAGTCCGACACAGGCGGCCAGCGCATAGCCAGAAATCTCAAAACTCTCGACCAGACCACGGTTGATCAGCAGGCGCGCGATCACGTCGATGGTAATTGGCAGAGCGCAGCCGAACAGAATGATAGCGCCGGCCACCCAGGCCAGCACGCGCGAAATCCGTTGTGGCAGCGGTTCCTTCAGCGGCTTGTCCCCCCGGCCAGTTCCGTCCTTGGATGATCCGACCACTTGCCGGTGCGTTTGTCCAGTTTTCGGCGTGGGCAGATCATCGCTGGGTCACGTATCCGTCCAGAAGGTCAGCAGCTTGCGCATCGGGATCGCGCAACGCGGGGTCGCCATGACCACCGCCGCCCGGCGTTTCCATCCGCACGATATCGCCCGCCCGCAACGCATGACCGATGGTCTTGGCCGCGAGTGGCGTGGTCACACCGTCGCGCGTGACGCTCAGCGTGCCGCCCCGCCCCGGTGCGCCGCCGTCCAACCCATAGGGCAGTGACGTAAAGGCATCAAATGCGCTGTTCAGCAGACCGCTTTCGGCCAGAAACTCCCATGCACGCACGATGCCCAGACCGCCGCGCATCCGACCGGCACCACCCGAATCCGGCAATAGGCCATAGGTGACAAAGCGCATGGGAAACAGCGCTTCGATCATTTCAACCGGGGTGTTCTGACCGTTGTGGAACCCTGCCGCCAGACCGTTTGGACCGTCGCGTTCAGGATGCGCGCCCCATCCGCCCAACTCGGCGTCGAAATAGACCTGACGCCGCCCGTCCGCGTGACGGATGTTGACCGCGTGATTAAACGTGGTGCCGTAATAAGAGGCTGGGATGCGGTCCGGCATGACCTGCGCAAAAGCCCGCAGAACGGCGGTCGCGATCCTGTGGCCGGGCAGCATCCGCATCGATACCGCCGCCGGAAACGCGGCGTTGACCAATGATCCCTCGGGGGCGGTGACGGTAATCGGACGATAGCAGCCGGCATTGACCGTCGCCGTCACGCCGCAGGCCGCGATCACGGCGTAGTAGACCGCCGACGTGGTTGTTGCCATGGTCGCATTGATCGGCCCCTTGGCCTGATCCGCCGTGCCGGTGAAATCCAGCGTTATCTCGCTGCCCGCGATGGTCAGAGCGACCTTGATGCGCTTGGACCCTTCCTCGATCCCATCGCCATCCACAAAATCCTCGGCTTCATAGGTACCGTCGGGCAGCGCCGTCAGCGCCGCGCGCATCTCGTGTTCCGCATGGTCCAGCAGCGCGGCACCAATTTCGGCCAAGGCCGTGACTCCATAGCGGTCGGCCAGCCGGTGAACCGCCTTGGCCCCGACCTCAAGCGCCGCGATCTGGCTCAGGAAATCGCCGCGAAAGGTCTCGGGCTCGCGAACGTTCTGCAGGATGGTGGCGAACAGATCCTGCTGCATCTCGCCCTGCCGGACGATCCGGACGGGGGGCAGCCGCAGCCCCTCTTGAAACACCTCGACCGCCTTGGCGTTGTAACCGCCCGCAGCGCCGCCGCCGACATCGACGTGGTGGATGAGGACACAGGTGATGGCGATACGTTTGCCGTCGCGAAACACTGGCTTAAAGGCAATGAAGTCCGGCAGATGCTGGCCGCCGCAATAGGGATCGTTGGTCACGATCACATCACCCTCGGCCCATTGATCCAGCGGGATATGGTGCGCCGCCACGTGTTGCAGGCAGATTTCCATTGAGTTGAGATGCACCGGCATCCGTGCGGCCTGCGCCACATTGCGCCCGTCAGCATCAAAAACTGCGGTGGAATAGTCCAGTAATTCCCGCACCGTGGTGGACCGACTGGTGCGCCAGACGGTGACGGACATTTCCTCGGCCACGGAAATCAGCGCGGCGGACACGATTTCCAGCAGGACAGGATCAACGCGGGCCTGTGTCATGTCGACGGCTCCTCTGTGGCGATCAGATCGCCCGACGGAGTGACGGTCAGCACCCAGTCAGAGCAGATCAGCATGGTGGTATAAGCCTGTTCAATCACAGCGGGCCCGGTGATGCGTAGGCCGGGGCTCAGGCTGTCCTGCCGATGAACCGGCGCCTCGCGCCATGCGCCATCCAGGTGCACGCGGCGTTGCGTCGGGGGGGATGCTATGGCCGTGTCATGCACCGCTTCAGACGCCGTTTCCGGGGTACTCAAACGACCGGTTGCGGTCAGGCGCAGGGTGACAAGTTCGACCGCCTCGTCGGGATCATCGAACGAGAACCGCTGGCGGTGCAGTTCCTCGAACCGCGTCCGCAGCTCGATCAGGGTTGCGTCGTCAATCGGCCCATCAGGCAGTGGCGTCAGAAGTTCGAACGCCTGCCCGCGATAGCGCAGATCGGCACTAAGGCTTAGATCCCGCGTGCCCGCGTCCATACCATCGGCATCCAGCAGCGCAGCGCCCTTTGTGCGCAGGTCCGCCGCCATGGCGCGAATTTCAGGCAGATTCTGTGGCGCCAGCCGCAGGATGTCGGTCAGGGACAGATCGTGCTGAATGTCAGATTGCAGGATGCCATGGGCCGAAAAGGTCGACGGGTCGCGCGGAAAGATCACGCGGGTGATGCCCAACTCCCGCGCCACCTCGATCGCGTGCAAACCACCTGCGCCGCCAAAGGACATCAGCGCAAAGTCGCGCGGATCAAGGCCACGCGCAAAAAGCGAAAACTTGATCGACGCGGCGAGTCGCGCGTTGACCACCGCCAGAATACCTGCGGCCGCATGGTCAGGGGTCAGCCCCAATGGCACCTCGATCCGGCTGTGCAGGGCGGCACGCGCGCCATCCAGATCCAGCGCGAACCGACCGCCCAGAAAGGTTGCGGCATCCAGACGGCCAAGGATCAGGTTCACGTCCGTTACAGTCGGCTCGACCCCGCCTTTGCCATAGCAGACCGGCCCCGGCACCGCCCCGGCGCTGCGTGGGCCGACCTGCAACCGACCCGACGCGTCGACATAGGCGATAGAGCCGCCCCCCGCGCCAATGGTGTGCATCTCGACCATCGGAACGCGGACGGGCAGTCCGTCAATTTCGCCCTGAGTGACCACGGTACGGTGGCCATCCGCGACCACAGCAACGTCATAACTGGTGCCGCCCATGTCAACGCCCACAACATTCGGATCGCCCAGCACCCCCGCAAGACGTTCCGCCGCGAGGACCCCGCCCGATGGCCCCGACAGCAGCAGCTTGACCGGTGCCGCCACCGCCATATCCAGGCTGATCGCGCCGCCATTTGACTGGATCAGATAGACCGGCGCGGTGATCCCCTCGGCGCTCAGCCGCTTGCGCAGGGCGGTCACGTATCGATCGATCACCGGCACCAGCAGCGCATTCAGAACCGTGGTTGCCGTGCGTTCAAATTCGCGGATCTCGGGTGACACCTCGTGCGAACAGGACACCGCCATGTCCGGGCACCGCGCCTTCAGACGCTCGCGAATGGCGATCTCATGCGCCGGATTGGTGAACGCGTTGAGCAGGCAGATCGCGCAACTGCCCACGCCGCTCGCCGCAACCCTGTCGATCACCACGTCCAGAGCGGTCAGGTCCAGCGGTTGCACTTCTTCCCCGCCAGAACCGATCCGTCCCGGCGCACCAAAACGGCGGTGGCGCGGCACCAGCAGCGACCGCTCGGGCCCCTTTAACGCGTAGATGTCGGTGCGGGCGTGGCGCCCGATTTCCAGCACATCCTCAAACCCGGCGGTGGTGATCAGCGCGCCGCGCGGCAGATCGCGGGTCAGCACTGCATTGGTGGCAATGGTGGTGCCATGCAGGATCACGTCAATGTCGGCATTGGCAAAACCGAACGCCTCACGCGCCATTGCAATGGCATCTGACAGGCCCCGCGCCGGGTCATCCGGTGTGGTCGGGGATTTCAGGCTGTGCGTCCGCCCGGTGGCCGCATTGCGTAATTCGAGATCAGTGAAGGTGCCACCGATGTCAACGGCAATGCGGATTGGGGGACGCGTCAATGTTCTGGTATCTCTCACAATAATATCAGGCCGTGACGCTCCCGGTTCGTCTTCACACCGACAACGCACACGTCATTTGGGCCGACCGTCACGGTTTGCCCCTGCAATGTCCACAATCTTTTTCCTGCGTCCAACACAGTCGGCGCGGTTTTGGGACCGCCGCATAAAAAATGGCGCACCCGGCAAAGGGTGCGCCAAAATCCGTAACCATGTATTGGGAATTGTGCCGTTGGGGTCGGCGTTACATGGTCTCGGATGCGATAGCTGCGGCCAGCGCCTCTTCAAAGATCACCAGCCCCTCTTCGAGCAGAGCGTCGGATGCGGTCAGCGGCACCATGATGCGCAGCGCATTGCCGTGCATCCCGCAGGACAGCAGGATCAGCCCGCGCTTAAGCGCCTCGGCAACAACCGCCTTGGTCAGTGCGGCGTCATGGGTGGCAGTGTCGAAATCGGTGACGAACTCAACCGCCAGCATCGCACCAATGCCGCGAATATCCCACATCCGGTAGGGCGCGCTGCGGGCACCGATTTCCGACAGGCGGGCGCGGAACATCTCGCCCATGGCGGTCGAGCGGGCCAGCAGCCCCTCGCTCTCGATCGCGTCGATGGCGGCGAGTGCCGCAGCGCAGGCGACAGGTGAGCCGCCGTAGGTTCCGCCCAGACCGCCGGGTGCCATGGCGTCCATCACGTCAGCCCGACCGATCACGCCGGCGATGGGATAGCCGCCGGCCATGGATTTCGCCACAGTGATCAGGTCCGGCACGACGCCCGAATGCTCGATCGCGAACCAGGTCCCGGTACGGCCAAAACCGGCCTGAATTTCGTCGGAAATCAACAGGATGCCATGCTCGTCACAGACCGCGCGCAGCGCCTGCCACATCTCGGTCGGGACCGGGACGTAGCCACCTTCGCCCAGCACGGGTTCCAGGATGATGCAGGCAATGCGTTCGGGCTGCGCATCGGTCAGCATCAGGGTTTTCAGACCCTGGATGGCATCGGCCACGGTGATGCCATGGCGCGCATCGGGGAACGGCGCGCGGTAGATGTCGGACGGGAACGGGCCGATGTCGCGCTTGTAGGGCGTCACCTTGCCGGTCATGCCCAGCGTCAGCAGCGTACGGCCATGGTAGCCGCCGGTAAAGGCGATCACACCGGGGCGGCCAGTCGCGGCGCGGGCTATCTTGACCGCGTTTTCAACCGCTTCGGCGCCGGTGGTGACCAGCAGCGACTTTTTGGCAAAATTGCCGGGCGCGAGTTCGTTCAGCTTTTCCGCCAGTGCCACATAAGGCTCGTAGGGGACGACCTGGAACGAGGTGTGGGTGAACCGGTCCTCTTGCAGCTTGGCTGCGGCAACCACTTTTGGGTGCCGGTGGCCAGTGTTCAGAACCGCGATGCCGCCGGCAAAGTCGATATAACGCTTGCCATCGACATCCCACAGCTCCGAATTCTCGGCATAATCGGCAAATACTCCCGCCGCAGCCGATGCGACACCGCGCGGCACCGCCGCGTCGCGTCGCGCCATCAGGGCGGCGTTGCTGGACTTGGCGGCCATTTCGGTCGCGGCAGCGATGCTCTGCGCCGCAACGCGCGACGTGGTTTTGTCGAGCCCAGCCGCCTGTGCGGTCGCTGTCTTCCTGGACGCCGCAGGTTTGCGCGTGGTGGTTTTGCGAGGTTGGGTGGCCATGGAAGGGACTCCGATGCGGGTTGCCAATAGATGAATATTCTATGCAGTTGACGATTATAATTGTCAATCCTGTTGCGATCTGATCCGAAATCCCCATACCACGCTGGAATCCGGATGAAATTTCTGCTTAATCCGCAACAGCAGAACTATGTTGAGTATTCTAAGCACGAATCGGAGATGGAATGACGCTCGACATTGGCAGCCGACTCAAGGCAGTGCGCGAGGAACGCGGCCTGTCCCAGCGCGAACTGGCATCGCGGGCCGGCATGACCAGTGGCGCCGTGTCCCTGATGGAGCAGAACAAAACATCACCCTCGGTCTCGTCGCTAAAGCGTCTACTGGATGCGATCCCGATGCCGCTGTCCGAATTCTTTTCCGAACTGGAACAGACCAACGCGCCGAAACACTTTTACACCGCTGACGAATTTACCGAACTGTCGCCCCAGGATCTGGGGCTTGGTGTCCGCGCTGGCCGCGTGTCACTGCGCCAGTTGGGCGATGCGGCGCGCCATGCAATTCAAATGCTGCACGAAACTTACCCCCCCGGTGCCGATACCGGACCCGAGCCATTGTCGCACGAGGCCGAAGAGGCGGGCGTTGTCATGCGCGGCATCATCGAAGTTCATGTGGGGGACGATGTGCGCGTGCTCAACCCCGGCGACGGCTACATTTTTGACAGCCGCCTGCCGCATCGTTTTCGCAATATCGGGTCCGAGGATTGCGTCCTGATCAGCGCCTGCACCCCGCCGACATTCTGACGACGCGGCCTGCAACACCGCGACCCGAACTCATCCGTCGAACTGATATCCAAAGCGCGCGATGTCAGTGTCGCAGATATCCGCAACACGCTCAGCCGTGATGGCAGTGTAATGCGCGCGGTAATCTCTGGCCCGATCAGGTGACCGGTTATCACGCGGGATTTCGGGAACAAAACCCAGCAACGCCACCAACGGCGCCATATCCGCCTCCAAATGCTCGAGTCGCAGATACGCGCTGGCCTGCTCGGCGCCCTCGATATCGCACATATAGCTGACATAGGTCTGCCGGCGCAGACTGGTGGCGGTGTCCGGGTCCATCACAAACCCGCAGAAATCGGTGAGCTTTGCCAGTTTGACCGCCGCGTGATCAAACTCCTGAACCCGCAGCCAATGATAATAGCTTACCATCCGGTCCCACGGGTTGCGCACCAGGGTAAAAGTGAACAGTCCAGCGATCTCTGCAGGCGTCAGAACGCCGTCGATATCAGCCAGCGTACTGTGTTTCCACAGCCGTCCGCGCGGGGCCAGCGCCCGAAGTCGCGACCGTCTGCGCCGCGCCTTTGGTGTGTCGCCAATCAGGATGTCGTCGCGCTGTGCCCGCGCCTCAAGAGCCCGCGCCATCGAGGTGCCGCCAGTCTTAGGGATATGGACAAAGATATAGCCGCGACCGGGTGAAATGATCATGGCGCAGATTAGGCCGGGTGTGGATCACGGCGCAACAGCCCGCCGGGGGAATCTCCGGCTTTTCAACTCTGCGAAAGCCGCGCATAGTTGTCGCCACATCAACACGGGGGGATACGAATGGGCTGGCTGGCTGACGAAACCGGATTGGACAAATGTGCGGCAAATTACACGCCGCTGACACCATTGTCGTTTCTCAAACGTGCGGCCGACGTTTTTGCCGATCACCCGGCAGTGATCTACGGCCCACATCGCAAATCCTACGCCGAATATCATACGCGCTGTACCCGGCTGGCTTCTGCATTGGCCGGGCTGGGGGTCAACCCCGGTGATGTCGTGGCGACGCTGATCCCGAACCTGCCGCCACAGGCCGAGGCGCATTTTGGTGTGCCCGCCTGTGGTGCCGTACTCAACACCATAAACACCCGGCTGGAAACCGAAACCGTCGCCTATATCCTTGGGCATGGCGGCGCACGGATTGTGTTGGTGGATACGCAGTTCCTGCCGCTGGCCGAGGCGGCGCTGGCACAGGTGGTCACCGCCCGGCCCGTCCTGATCGAGGTGCCGGACGATCACGGCGGCTACCCAGCCACAGGACAATACCAGACCTACGAGGATCTGCTGGCGCAGGGCGATCCCGACTTTGACTGGATCATGCCCGAGGATGAATGGGAGAGCCTGGCACTCAACTACACCTCCGGCACCACCGGGCGGCCCAAGGGCGTGGTCTACCATCATCGCGGCGCCTATCTGAACGCCATGGGCCAGATCGTAAGTTGGCGCATGGTGCTGCATCCGGTCTACCTGACCATCGTGCCGCTGTTTCACTGCAACGGCTGGTGCCACACTTGGATGATGCCGGTCCTGGGCGGCACAATTGTTGGCTGTCGCGACATCACCGCGCCCGCGATCTACAACGCCATCGCCGACGAAGGCGTGACGCATTTCGGCGGCGCGCCAATCGTGCTGAACATGCTGGTCAACGCGCCCGCCGAACAGCGCCGTGATTTCGACCACGTGGTCGAGGTGTTTACCGCAGGCGCGCCACCCGCCCCCGCAACGCTGGCCAAGATCGAGCCGATGGGTTTCAACGTCACACAGGTCTACGGGCTGACGGAAACCTATGGCCCCGGCACCGAATGCCTGTGGTCCGGCGCATGGGATCACCTACAGGGCGATGACCGCGCCGCAATCAAGGCGCGGCAGGGTGTAGCGATGCCGTTTTTTGAGCATGTGACCGTGGTGGATGACACCCTGAGCGAAATCCCGCGCGATGCGGGTGCCAAGGGCGAGATCGCCTTTCGCGGCAATGGCGTGATGAAGGGCTATTTCAAGAACCCCGAGGCCACGGCCGATAGTTTCAAGGGCGGCTATTTTCGCACCGGCGACATTGCAGTTCTGCACCCGGATGGACACATGCAGATCGCCGACCGCGCCAAGGATATCATTATCTCGGGCGGGGAAAATATCTCGTCCGTCGAAGTTGAGGCCGCATTAATGGGGCATGAGGCGGTCAATCTATGTGCCGTGGTGGCCAAAGCGGACGATAAATGGGGCGAAGTGCCCTGCGCCTTTGTCGAACTAAAGCCAGGCAGTGGTGTGAGTGAGGCGGACCTGATCACCTTTGCCCGCAGCAAGCTGGCCGGGTTCAAGACTCCGAAACACGTGGTGTTCGAGGAACTTCCCAAGACCTCGACCGGGAAGATCCAGAAATTCGCCCTGCGCGAGCGCGCCAAATCGATCTGAGCAAATGACCTGAGTTCCCCAAGGTTAAGGCGGATCGGCGGGGCTGCACACGGTCCGCTCCGCTCCAGTCGCATTGCCCCCGTGGTCTGCGTCATGTTACGATTCGTTCGGACAAGAGGCAGAGCAGCCCACAATGACAGCGCTGAACGAATATCAACGGCTTGAGGCGACCGGCCTGTGGCGGCCCACACCTGACGCCCAGCGGCGCGAGGTGGTTGTATCGCTGGGGGACGCCACGCTGACCATCAGCGATACCTCGGACCGGGTGCTGGCGCACTGGTCTCTGGCCGCTGTCGCCCGGCTGAACAAAGGCCAGCGCCCGGCCATCTTTCACCCCGACGGTGACTCCGGCGAGACGCTGGAACTGGACGACGCCGAATCCGTGATGATCGACGGCATCGAAAAAGTCCGCCGTGTCATCGACCGCCGTCGCCCGCGCCCCGGTAAACTGCGGTTCGTCGCGACAGGCGGCTTTGCCCTGGCGATTGCCGGGCTGGCGCTGTTCTGGTTGCCCAATGCGTTGCTGCAGCATACCGTCAAGGTTGTGCCGATGGTCAAACGGGACGAGATTGGCCTCGCGCTTCAGGATCGCATTTCGCGTGTCGCAGGCCAGCCCTGCGCCGCCGCCGAGGCGGTCGTGCCCCTGCGCCACCTGGCCAGTCGAATTCTGGGCGAGCAGCGCAGCAATGACCTCGTGGTGCTGCGCGAAGGTGTGCGTCGGGCGGCACATCTGCCCGGCGGTATCATCCTGCTGAACCGCGCCCTGGTTGAGGACCCCGAAGACCCCGACGTGACCGCCGGGTACGTGCTGGTCGAGGCGGTTCGGGCCAGTCGCCGCGACCCTCTCGAAGGGTTGTTGCGCCATGCCGGGTTGCTGGCGTCGCTGCAATTGCTGACCACAGGGGTGCTGCCCGATGCCGCGCTGGATCAATACGCCGAGGCATTGCTGACAGCCGAACCCCAGCCGCTAAGTCCCGACATTCTGATCCCCGCCTTTGCTGCGGCGGAACTGCGCACCACGCCCTACGCCTATGCCGAGGATATCACCGGCGAAAGCACCCTGCCCCTGATCGAGGCTGATCCACGCGCCGTCGAGGGCAGCAGTGCCGTGCTGAGCGATGCCGACTGGGTCCGGCTTCAGGGTATCTGCGGCGCATAGCCCCGCGCAATCTGGTCCTGCAACGCCCATGCAAAGCAAAAAGGCCCCAGCGCAATGCAGGAGCCTTTGGTGTCATTCACGGCTGACTGGCGTCACCGCACAAAGGCGTCGGAAAAACCGGCCTGACGGGCCGCTGACAGCGCGGAACTGATCTGTGTCGACGAGTTGAACGGCCCCGCCATCACAATCTTGTAGGCCTTACCGCCCTTGGAATAGTTGCTCAGCCGGACCGGCAGACCCATGCCCTGCAACCGCGCCGCCGTGCGTGTGGCGTTTGACGGCACGCCAAAGGTGCCGACCTGCACAAACCGTCCCTGATTGGCCCGCGTCAACGGCGCAGCGGCAACGCTGGGGGCCACGCGTTGCGCGCTCTGGGTCGACAGCGCCGCATTTTGGGTCGCGTAATCGGTGTAGGGATAGATCAGTTTGGGATACTTTACCGTCACGTCACGTCCCGACCGGCGATCAATCAGCCGACGCGGTACGGTGCTGGTCCAGACCAGCTGTGTGGCCTGATAGCCCTCAATCGACTGGTTCGCCCGCTGGCGGTTCAGCCGACCATCATCAAACGCCGGGCGATACCCCTTGGGCACCGTCACAACCTGATCGTCGCGCGCCTCATAAACATGATGCGGCACGATACGGGTGCTGCCTGACGCGGCGCTGGCCGTACGGACAGAGTTGGTCGCGCGGACACCCGAGGACGGGACCTGAGTTTGGCCAGTCGCGGCGATATAGGCGGCTGCTTCGGCACCGCAGCGCACGGTATAGCCACCGCCCGCAGTCGGTACACCGGTGCAGGCGGGCATGCGCGCGCCCGGTGCCACCTTGACCGTACGAACACGCGAAGATGCCGACGCTGACGGCGCGACCGGCGCCTGAATCACCCTTCGCACCGGCGCTTGCGCCCGCACGGGTGCCGGGGCAGCCCGAATAACGCGCTGCGCTGGCTTTTTCGACGCCGGGATCGAGGCGACTGTGCGCACCGGGGGGCGCGATGCCTTGGGTCGGGGGGCCGGTGTCGGCGCAGCCGCACGCTGCTTCACCCGAGGTGCCGGAGCGATGACCTTTGGCGCGGGAGCAGGTGCAGGCGTTGTGATGGTGATCTGTTCTGCCTGTTGCGGAGCCGCGCGCGGTGTCGGGGCCGCATTGGCAACCGATGGCGTTGCGCCACACAGTTGTTCGCGCCCGCGCGTAACCCGCGGCACCCAGGTTACGGCACCGTCGATGCCCGCGCGAATGAACACGCAACCTTTGCTGTCAACATATTGCCGGGCAGTATAGCTGCTCGGCGGGATCTCAGCCGGGATATCCGCGTTGCGCCCCTGCGCGAAAGCATCTGTTGCGCCAAAGGATGTCACGGCCAGCAGGCCAATGGTCAAGAATCGTGAAATAATCATGTCTGCCCCCACAGATGTAGGGGCAAGACTGCATGATCACTTGCCCCAAGTAAAGCGATGAAACAGCTTATTTAGTGCCAAACATCCGGTCACCCGCATCCCCTAGTCCGGGAATGATATAACCCTTATCATTCAACCGACTATCGAGCGACGCTGTGACAATCGGCACATCGGGGTGCGCCTCTTTCATCCGCGCCACCCCTTCGGGCGCAGCCAGAAGGCAGAGAAACCGAATATTTGTGGCCCCTGCCTTCTTGAGCAGATCAATCGCCGCAGCCGAAGAATTGCCCGTCGCCAGCATCGGGTCCACGGCGATCACCAGCCTGTCCTCGAGCCCCTCGGGCACCTTGAAGTAATACTGCACCGGTTGCAGAGTCGCCTCGTCCCGGTACAGCCCGACAAAGCCTACACGGGCCGAAGGGATCAGTTCCAGCACCCCGTCCAGCAGCCCGTTGCCCGCCCGCAGAATCGAGATCAGCGCCAGCTTCTTGCCCGCCAGCACCGGGGCCTCCATTTCCTGCATCGGGGTTTCAATCCGGCGCTTGGTGAGGGGCAGATCGCGCGTCACCTCATAGGCCAGCAATTGGCTGATTTCGCGTAGCAATTGGCGGAACACGGCGGTCGATGTGCCCTTTTCGCGCATCAGCGTCAGCTTGTGCTGCACCAGCGGGTGATCGACGATTGTCAGATGCTCGGTCATGGGGTCTCCAGTCGTTTCAGCAGGGCGGATTTTGTCTCATCATTGCAAAAGGCAGCGCGGGCCGAGGTTCGGGCAAGCTCGCTGAATTGCTCTGCCGACCAGCCAAACGTCTTGGCGAGGTTGTGATATTCGCGGCGCATGTTGGTGTGGAAGAACGGCGGATCATCGGTGGACACGGTGACCGTGACGCCCCTTTTGCGCAACTCTTCAATCGGATGCGCGGCCATATTCGGGTAAACCTTCAGCGTCACGTTGGACACCGGGCAGACCTCAAGCACGATGCCCCTTTCGGCGATCAGATCGACGAGCGCCAGATCCTCGATCGCGCGTACACCGTGACCGACCCGCGTAACACGCAGATCCTCGATCGCGCTGCGGACCTCGGCTGGGCCGCGCCATTCGCCCGCATGGGTGGTCAGCTGCAACCCAGCCTCGCGCGCCAGATCAAACGGCCAGGCAAAATCCTTTTGTTTGCCCATAGTCTCGTCACCCCCCATGCCAAAGCCGACGATCCAGTCGCCCGCCGTCTCGGCGGCGCAAAGCGCGGGTGCCTTGGCCCGGTAAGGGCCGAAGTGACGGATACAGGTGACGATGCCGCGCAGCACGATGCCGTGGGCGCGCTCGGCCGCATCGGCGGCGTCGCGAATCGCGTGCAGATATTCGCGCCATGCCCCGACATCGCCGCCGCCGCAGAAATCCGGGCTCAGAAAGGTTTCGCAATAGATCACCCCGTTGGCGGCACTTTCCTCAAGCACAGCGGTGGTCAGGCGGGCGTAATCCTCGGGTGTTTTCAAAACCTGCGTTGCAGCCTCGTAGACGCTGAGGAAATGGGCAAAGTCGTGAAAGGCATAGCTGCCGTCAGGGTTGAACACCCCTGTCAGGTTTATCGATTTCTCCTGCCCCAGACGGCGGATGAATTCGGGTGGTGCGGCCCCCTCATGGTGCAGGTGCAATTCGACCTTGGGCAGGTCGAGGACTGCGGCCAGCTGCTCTTCGTCCATCACAGGGGGCAATTCTGGGGTCATTTTAGAAAGCTCCGTCCCGGCCCTTGCGGGGCCACGCCAAGGTGGGTCGCGATACTGGCCGCCACATCGGCAAAGCCAACATGTCCCAGCGATCCCGCCCCACATCCATAGATCAACACCGGCACCCGTTCGCGGGTATGGTCGGTGCCGCTCCACGTTGGGTCATTGCCGTGATCGGCGGTCAGGCACAAGAGGTCACCGTCGCGCAGGCGTGGCAACAGCGCACCGATTTCCGTGTCGAACCATTCCAGTGCGCGGGCATACCCGGACACGTCGCGGCGATGCCCCCACAGCGAATCAAACTCGACAAAATTAGCGAATGTCAGGCTGCCGTCCGGGGCGGTGTCGATCAGATCGCCAAGGTGCTGCATCAATTCGGTGTCTGGCCCTTTGCGCAGATCGTCGATCCCCTGCATCGAAAAGATGTCGCCTATCTTACCCACGGCATGGACCTTTTGTCCTGCATCCTGCACCCAGTTTGTCAGCACCGGCTGCGGCGGCTTGATGGCGTAATCGTGCCGGTTCGCCGTGCGCCGGAACGCGCCCGCGCTGCCGACAAATGGTCTGGCGATCACCCGCCCCACCTTGAGTGCATGCAGATGCGGCGCCAGCGCCGCGCAAAGATCCAACAGCCGGTCGAGGCCAAACGCCTTTTCATGCGCTGCAATCTGAAACACTGAATCCGCCGAGGTGTAGCAGATCGGATTGCCGTTGCGCAGATGTTCGGCCCCGAACTGGTCGATCATCACCGTGCCCGACCCATGGCAATTGCCAAGGATGCCATCGGTCCCGGCCAGATCACAGACCAGTTGCACAATTTCAGGCGGAAAGGCGGGTACAGAGTCGGGGAAATAATGCCAGTCCCAGGGCACCGGCAACCCCGCAAGTTCCCAGTGACCCGAGGGCGTATCCTTACCGCGCGACAGTTCGGTCGCCGCCCCCAGAGGCCCGTTGGCGTGGCATCATACCCCGGCAGCGCCTCATCCGAGGCAAGCCGTACAGCCGCCCCCAGCCCCAGCCGCTCCAGCACAGGCAGGCGCAGTGATCCGCTGCGCCCGTCTTTGGCCTGCCCTGCGGCACAGGTCTGCGCGATATGGGCCAGCGTATTGGCCCCGGTGTCGGGCAGATCGCCATTAAAGAACGTAGCGGCATCTGGCGCGCCGCCGATCCCGACCGAATCCATGACGACCAGAAACGCGCGAGTCATGGGGTACCCCCGGTTTGCGCGGGGGCAATCCGATCGCGCACCAGTGGCCCAATCTCAGGGACCGCTCCCAACGTGATTGCACTATGGACGGCGCGCAGCGCTGCTTCGGCCTGATCCATTCGCGCGGCGTGAACCCGCGCCAGCGGCTGGCCCTTCTCGACCCATGTGCCCAACGGCACCAAGTCTGACAGGCCCACCGACGGGTTGATCACATCCGTCTCGACCTGCCGTCCACCGCCCAGGGCAACCACCGTCAGACCCAGAACCTCTCCGTCGATGGCGGTAACGTGGCCAGAGGTTGTGGCCGTCACCTCGCGGACCACCGGTGCCTCGGGCAAAAAGCGTTGCCAGTCCTCGACGAAATGCACCGGGCCACCCATCGCCGCGACCATGCGGCCAAAGCGTTCTGCCGCCGCTCCGCTACTGATCGCCCCGGCAATCTGCGCCTCGCCGGCGGGCAGATCCGGCACCAATCCGGCCTGCGCCAATAACGCACTGCCCAATGTCATCGACAGTTTGGCCAACCGGCCCGATGCGGCCCCGGTCAACACCTGCATCGCGCAGCCCACTTCGAGGGCGTTGCCCAGCGCCCAGGCCAGCGGCTGTGCCATGTCGGTGATCAGCGCCGTTGTCGGGCACCCCGCCGCCGACGCAGTGTCAACCAGCGCCTGGGCCAAGGCCCGCGCCTCGGCATCCGATTTCATGAACGCGCCTGAGCCAACTTTGACGTCCAGCACCAGACCGTCCAGTCCGGCGGCCAGCTTTTTCGACAGGATCGACGCGGTGATCAGATCAAGCGACTCAACGGTTCCGGTCACGTCCCGCACCGCATAGAGCCGCCGGTCAGCGGGCGCTATATCGGCTGTTGCGCTGACAATGGCACAGCCCGCGTCGGCCACCACTGCGCGGAACCGCGCCTCGTCCAGCGTGGTCACAACGCCGGGGATCGCCTCCATTTTGTCAAGTGTGCCGCCGGTGTGACCCAGCCCCCGCCCCGAGATCATCGGCACGTAAACGCCACAAGCCGCAAGCGCGGGCGCAAGCACCAGTGAAACGCAATCCCCCACGCCACCCGTGGAATGTTTGTCCAGCACCGGCGCGCCGAGATCCCAGCGCAGCATCGCCCCCGAATCGCGCATCGCACAGGTCAGCGCCACACGCCCCGCATCAGACAACCCACGCAGGCAGACCGCCATGGCAAAGGCACCGGCCTGCGCATCACTGACGGTACCATCGGCCAGTCCGCGCGCAAACCAGCCCAGCGCCTCGGCATCTGGCTCGTCCCCGCGCCGCAGGGTCGCGATGATCGCGCGGGCATCCATCAGTTGCGGTCCATGTGGGTCCGGGTAAAGGCGCCGGGCAACAGCTCCCCCACTCGCATCACCCGTTCGGCCCCGTCCAGCGTGGCCAGTGTCACCGTCACTTCGCCGCCTGCGAATTCGACCAGCTTTTGACGGCAACCGCCACAGGGGGGGACGGGATCCGGGCTGTCGGCAATCACATAGGCCTCGGCAATCACCGTCTCGCCGGCGGCAACCATGGCGGCAATGGCCCCGGCCTCGGCGCAGGTGCCTTCGGGATAGGCGGCGTTTTCCACGTTGCAACCGACATAGACCGCCCCACCGGGGGTGCGCAGCGCCGCCCCCACCTTGAACCCCGAATAGGGGGCATGGGCATTTTCGCGCACCGCGCGCGCGGCCTCTCTGAGCGACATCGGACTCTCCTTTTGGACTGCCCCGCCATGTTGCGGAGCCAGCAGGCGGAATGCAAGCGGGCGCGGGAGCCGACGCCCCCTGCCCTTTGGTCAGCAACCGCGCCAGATGTTCCGCCCGACAGTGATCCAACGCTTTCCGCCTGCGGCAAAACAGTCTACCAAGTGCTGCAAAACGCCGCCACCGGGGCGGCACTTGGGGGACCAGAGATGTCAGACGCCAACGATTCGCTGCGCCAGGCGGCGCTTGCCTATCACGAATTCCCGAAACCCGGGAAGCTGGAAATTCGCGCCACCAAGCCGCTGGCCAATGGCCGCGATCTGGCCCGTGCCTATTCCCCCGGCGTCGCCGAGGCCTGTCTTGAGATCAAGGCCGATCCGGCCAATGCCGCGCGCTATACCGCGCGCGGAAATCTGGTCGCCGTGGTGACCAACGGCACAGCCGTTCTGGGTCTGGGCAACATCGGTGCTCTGGCATCCAAGCCGGTGATGGAGGGCAAGGCCGTCCTGTTCAAGAAGTTCGCGAATATCGACTGTTTTGATATCGAGGTGAACGAACCCGACCCGGTGAAGCTGGCCGACATTGTCTGCGCGCTGGAACCGACCTTTGGCGCCATCAATCTTGAGGATATCAAGGCACCCGACTGCTTCATCGTCGAAAAACTGTGCCGCGAGCGGATGAACATTCCGGTGTTTCATGACGATCAGCATGGCACGGCCATCGTCGTGGGCGCGGCGGCGCGCAATGCACTGTTTGTGGCCGACAAAAGCTTTGAAGAGATCAAAATCGTCTCGACCGGCGGCGGGGCCGCCGGCATTGCCTGCCTGAACATGCTGGTGAAACTAGGCGTGAAGCGCGAAAATATCTGGCTCTGCGACGTGCATGGCCTGGTATATGAAGGTCGCGACGTCGACATGAACCCGCAAAAAACCTGCTTTGCCCAGGCGACGGACAAGCGCACGCTTGACGATGTGATTGACGGCGCGGATCTGTTCCTGGGCCTGTCGGGGCCGAATGTGCTGAAACCCGAAATGGTGGCGCGCATGGCTGCGCGTCCGATCATCTTTGCCCTTGCCAACCCCAACCCTGAAATCATGCCCGATGTCGCTCGTAGCGTCGTGCCGGATGCAATCATCGCCACCGGACGGTCGGATTTTCCCAATCAGGTCAACAACGTGCTGTGTTTTCCCTTTATCTTTCGCGGTGCGCTGGATGTCGGCGCAACCGAGATCAACGACGAGATGGAGATCGCCTGCGTCGAAGGCATCGCCGCCATGGCCCGAGCCACCACCAGCGCCGAAGCGGCAGCAGCCTACAAGGGCGAACAGCTGACCTTTGGCGCCGATTATCTGATCCCGAAACCCTTTGACCCGCGCCTGTCCGGCGTGGTGTCCACCGCTGTGGCCAAGGCTGCGATGGATACCGGCGTCGCCGCCCGCCCGCTTGACGATCTGGTCGCCTACAAAGCCCGCCTCGATGCGTCGGTCTACAAGTCGGCCCTGCTGATGCGGCCGATTTTCCACGCCTCGGCCAGCGCCGAACGCCGCATCGTCTTTGCCGAGGGCGAGGACGAGCGGGTGCTGCGCGCCGCTCAGGCCATATTGGAAGAGACGGTCGAGACGCCGATCCTGATCGGCCGCCCCGATGTGATCGAGATGCGCTGCGAACGTCTGGGGTTGAACATCCGCCCCGGCCGCGACTTTCACATCGTAAACCCCGAGAATGACCCACGGTATCGCGATTACTGGGAAAGCTATCACAGCCTGATGGCGCGGCGCGGCGTGTCGCCGGATCTGGCCCGCGCGATCATGCGCACCAACACCACCGCCATTGGCGCGGTCATGGTGAATATGGGGGACGCGGATTCACTGATCTGCGGCACCTTTGGCGAATACCGCTGGCACCTGAAATATATCGAAGAGGTGCTGGGTGGCCCCAGCCTGCATCCCCAAGGCGCGCTATCCCTGATGATCCTCGAAGACGGACCGCTGTTTATCGCGGATACCCATGTCCGGGCCCTGCCGACGCCAGAGCAGCTTGCTGAGACGGTGATTTCCGCCGCGCGCCATGTCCGCCGCTTTGGTGTCACGCCGAACATCGCGCTGTGCGCGCAGTCGAACTTTGGCAGCCAAACTCAGGGCTCGGGCGCGCGGCTGCGCGATGCCATTGCCATCCTCGACCGGATGCCACGGGATTTCTGCTATGAGGGTGAGATGAATATCGACACCGCCCTCGATCCCGAACTTCGTGCCCGCCTGATGCCAAGCAACCGGATGTCCGGGGCGGCGAATGTGCTGATCTTTGCCCATGCTGACGCCGCCTCGGGGGTGCGCAACATTCTCAAGATGAAGGGCGGCGGGTTGGAAGTCGGTCCGATCCTGATGGGTATGGGCAACAAGGCGCATATTGTGACCCCCGCAATCACCGCGCGGGGCCTTTTGAATATGGCCGCAATCGCGGGCACGCCGGTGTCTGCTTACGGCTAAGGGTGCCGGGTTGCATTGCACCTGAGGAGACCCCGACCAGCCGCAGGCCAGCCGGGGACGCCGCATCAGCGTGCAGTCGGATATCCCAGCGGCACCAGCGCAGCCCGGATTTCGTCCAACGTGGCCGGATCTTCGATGGTCGCGGGTGGCTTGAAGTGGGTGCCATCGGCGATCTGGATCATCGTGCGGCGCAGGATCTTGCCCGAGCGGGTCTTGGGCAGGCGATCCACCACGGTACACAACTTGAACGCCGCCACCGGGCCGATCTGATCGCGCACCAGCTTGACGCATTCGCGCGCGATCTCATCATGTGGGCGGTTCACGCCTTTGGTCAGACAGACAAAGCCCATTGGCAACTGCCCCTTGAGTGCGTCCGCCACGCCGATCACCGCGCATTCGGCAACATCGGGGTGGGCGGCCAGAACCTCTTCCATCCCGCCTGTGGACAGGCGGTGGCCCGCCACGTTGATCACATCGTCAGTGCGGGCCATGATATAAAGATAGCCATCCTCGTCGATCATCCCCGCATCACCAGTCTCGTAATAGCCGGGATAGGTGGCAAGATAGCTTTTGCGGAACCGGTCCTCGGCATTCCACAGCGTCGGAAAGGTGCCGGGCGGCAGCGGCAACGGGGTGACGATAGCCCCCAGCTCTCCCGGTGGCATTTCGTTTCCGTCGGGATCGACGATCCTGAATTCATAGCCCGGCATCGACACAGTGGGCGATCCGATCTTGACCGGCAGCAGTTCGATGCCGACCGGGTTGGCGACGGCGGGGTAGCCCAGTTCAGTCTGCCACCAGTGGTCGATGATCGGTTTATCCAGCATCCCCTGCGCCCAGATGATGGTGTCGGGATCGGCGCGTTCGCCAGCCAGATAGACAGCGCGCAGACACGATAGGTCGTATTTCTTCAGATACTCGCCCTTGGGATCCTCGCGCTTGACCGCGCGAAAGGCGGTTGGCGCGGTGAAAAAGCTGCGCACGTTATGTTCGGAAATCACCCGCCAGAAGGTGCCGGGATCGGGGGTACCGACCGGCTTACCCTCGAACACGATGGTGGTGTTGCCGTGCAGCAACGGCCCGTAGCAGATGTAGGAATGCCCCACGACCCAGCCCACGTCAGAGGCGGCCCAGAACACATCCCCCGGATCGACGTTAAAGACGTTCTTCATCGTCCAGTGCAGCGCCACCATGTGCCCGCCGGTGTGGCGCACCACCCCTTTGGGCGCACCCGTAGTGCCCGAGGTATAGAGGATGTAGGCCGGATGGTTGCCCTCAACCGGGACGCAGTCGGCGGGTGCTGCACCGTCCTGAAAGGCGTGCCAGTCAAAATCGTAGCCGTCGGTCAGTGTGGCAATTTCCTGTTCGCGCTGAAGGATCACGGTAAAATCGGGCTTGTGGCTGGCCTGAGCGATCGCACCGTCGATCAGTGGCTTGTAATGCACCACCCGCCCCGGCTCTAACCCGCACGAGGCGGCAATGATCGCGCGCGGCGTGGCGTCGTCGATACGCACGGCCAATTCGTGTGCGGCAAACCCGCCGAACACGACCGAATGGATCAGGCCCAGACGGGCGCAGGCCAGCATGGCGATCAGCGTCTCGGGCACCATTGGCATGTAGATGATGACCCGGTCGCCTTTGGTCAGGCCACGGTCGCGCAGCGCGCCAGCCAGAGTTGCAACCTTTTCCCGAAGCTCGGCATAGGTCAGTTTTGCCTGTGTCCCGGTGATCGGGCTATCATGGATGATCGCAACCCGGTCGCCATGCCCCGCTGCCACATGACGATCCACCGCGTTCCAGCAGGTGTTTGTCAGCCCGTCCGCGAACCATTCGTACAGGTGATCGCCACGGTCAAACAACGCCTGCGATGGCGGCCTGTCCCAGTCGATGGCGCTGGCGGCCCGCATCCAATAGGTTTCGGGGGCTTCTTTCCAGGATGAATATACCTCGGAATAGGTCATGAGCAGCGTCCTCCCTCTGCGTCCTTGCCGTCTGATCCTGTGTAAGCAGCGGAATACAGCGCGGCAAGCGAGCGATGTGCCGCACTAAGGCCACAACTGCGGCGCCCATTATCGTGGTCAGCAGCGGCCTGCGCCCAACTGATCCGAGACGGCGAATACCGCGCGGATGACCCATGGCACGTGGTAGATGCCGGGAGAACACTCATAGCAAATCCATCAGCGCCGGCCGAACCGTCGGCGGGCTGCGCGCGATCAGTGTCGACTGGACGAACCCTGCCAAAACCGCAAAGGCGGTTCCGGGTGTTTCAGGTCAGAACGACCAGATTCAAGGTTGTCACTCTTCGAGGCGTTCGAGGTTGTGGATGACGATTTCCTTGCGTGAGACGTTCAGCACCCCCTCACTCTGCAGCTTGTCGAGGGATTGCGTGACCCACTGGCGCGTGGCCCCGACCATCGTAGCCACCTGTTCGTAAGTGATGGATCGTTCGATGATAACCCGACCGTTTTCATGCCGCCCGTGGGTGTCAGCCAGAATGACCAGAAGCTGGCGCAGCCGCTCGGAAACCGAACGTGTGCCCAGCATCTGGATCAGCGCGGAATAACACTTGGCCTTGGCGATCAGCCCTTCGATGATCGAAATGGCGACGTCGGGGACTTCGCGCACCAACGTCCGGATCGCGGTGCCCGAGACAAACAGCAGCTCGGTATCCTCGAGCGCATCAGCGGACCAGACATGACGCCCGCGCCCGAACACCTCGGGTCCACCGACGAAATGGCCTCCACTCCAGTACGCCAGCGTGATCTCGCGACCCGAGGGCCCGGCGTAAAAAGTACGGATCCGACCGGATTCGATGATCCAGATGCCAGTGTGTGCGTCGCCCTGAAAGAACAGGCCCTCGCCTTTGTGAATAGCAGTTCTAAGCCCGGTCCGGCGCACCCTGTCCCGGTCGTCTTCGGTCAAAGTGGCAAGGAATCCCGCCCCTTCGTTGATCTCCAGCAGGTACTCAGAAAGATAGATGGCGCTGTTCTGTTCATCGTGTAGGTCTGTCATTCCGTCCTGTCCTGCGCGGCGAGATAGGCCGCTATCGCGTCCAGATCAGCGTCGCTGAGGCTGCTCAGCTGCGCCCGCATCACGTCGATCGAAACACCAAAGCGGCGCCCATCACGCATGTCGCGCATCTGTTTGGCCAGATATGCAGGATGTTGGGAAGCAAGATAAGGGATGTTTATCGCCCCCGAGCCCCTTTCGTCATGACATTCCTCACAACCGGCGGAAAGATAGGCAATATAGCCGGTTTCCATTGCCTCTGCCGTGGTGTCATCGGACAAAATCGGATCAGGCTGGGCCTGGGACGAAAACCAGTCGACCACAAGTGCGATGTCGTCGGGGCCGAGTTCCGTCACCACAGCGACCATCTGACCGCCATCGTTGCGGCGCTGACCGTCAAGAAAGGCGCGGATCTGCGAGGCGATATAGGCCGGCCGCTGACCTGCCAGTCTGGGAAACTTGTCGCGTGGCGAGTCCCCGAACAGTCCATGGCACAGGGCGCAACGCTCATAGGCCGGGGTCTCGTCTGACAGCATATCCGCACCGCCAGGATCAACCGTGGCCAGAGACAGGGCAAAAGCAACCCAGAGGCTACGACCCGGCATCCCGGTCCCTTACAGTGGCGGGCACGTCCAGGGTTTCGCCATTGGCGAAGGTCAGCGTCAGCGTCACCACCGCACCGTTGGGCGTTGACGACGCCATCGGCATCATCAACATGACATGCAGACCCGACGGCGCCAGCCGCGCCTCTCCCCGCGGTGGGATATCCAGTTGTTCGACCGACAACATGGTCGCAATGCCGTCATTCACACGGCTTTCGTGCAGATGCGCCATGCCATAGCCCTGGGCCGAGACCGCGATTAGGCTGCGAACCGCGTCGCCGCTATTGTGCAGGGTCATATAGGCCGCATGTGAGCGCGCGCCCGGCGGGGCCACGGGAATGTAGGCGTCGACGGCACTGATTCCATCGGCATGCGCCAGCGCTGGCAGCACAATCAACAGGGCAGCGAACAGCCTGATCATTGCAACAGCTCCTTGCGGTAGGTGATTTGCAGGCGGGCCAGAAACTCGGCGGTCAGGCCGGGATCGAACGGTGGTTGCAACTTGGCCCTGAGCTGCCCATCGGGACCGATGACCGACACGGACGAGGAATGCTGCACTGTATAATACCCCGACGGATCAGGCGGCATCAGGCGATAAAAGCTGTCAGTTGCCTCGATCAGCGTATCAATCTGGTCGCGGGCGCCGGTCACACCGCGAAAATCGGGGTGAAAAAACTGTGCATAGTCGGTGACAGTCTTGGCGTCGCGCGCCGGGTCAACCGAGACAAAGACCACCTGTGGCACATTGTCGGGCCGCACCCGTAGCGCCGTTTCGGCAATCGCCGCCTCAAGATTACCCAAAGTGAACGGGCAAACGTCCGGACAAGAGTTAAAACCGAACATGATCAGGGTCCACTGATCCGCCAGATCCGCGTCGGAAAATATCTGTCCGGCCTCATCGCTCAGGATAAAGTCGGGAATTGCCACGGGGGCGTCCAGCATGACCCCCTGCACTTGTGCCGCGACGGGCAGTGCGGCAAAGACAAGGACACAGGCAATGGCGGCGCGTCTCATTTGTTTTGCTCCTCAAACGCTTTGCGGCTTTCTGAACGGATGATGGCCAGACATTTCTGGCGCGCTGCGATGTATTCCGGCAGGGACGCCTGTTCAGTTGTGCGCGGGCGTGGCAGGTCGATGCGCAGATCCTCGATGATACGGCCGGGGGCGGCAGACATGATCAGCACGCGGTCGGCCAGAAACACCGCCTCGTCCACATCATGGGTGACAAACACCACCGTCGTGCCGAACTTGGCCCAGATTTCAAGCAGACTTTCCTGCATCATCAGGCGAGTCTGGGCATCCAGCGCGCCAAAAGGTTCGTCCATCAGCAGAACCGAGGGATAATTCGCCAGCGCACGGGCGATCCCGACACGCTGCTGCATCCCGCCCGACAGTTCCGCCGGATAGCGACTGCCGAATTTCTTCAGCCCAACCATACCGAGAAAGGTGTTCGCGATCGAGCCCGCTTCGGTTCGGCTGGCACCCGCCATGCGTGGGCCAAAGGCGACGTTTTCGTAGACCGTCTTCCACGGCAGCAGCGAATATTGCTGAAATACCATACCCCGGTCAGGTCCGGGCTTTTCAACTCTGACGCCATCCACCGAAACGCTGCCGGTGGTGGGTGTCACATAACCCGCGATGGCGTTCAACAACGTGGATTTTCCACACCCCGAGGGGCCAAGGATGCAGACGAATTCGCCGGGCTGAATCCGCAGCGACGTCGACTCGACCGCGTGATAGGTTGAGGCACCGCGCCCAAAGGTGATCGAGGCGTCGGTGATCTGGATCGCCCCCTTGCCAGAGGAATTCACCGGCGCGCCGGGGCGCTGATATTTCAGGACATCAAGCATGTGTTGTCTCCATATTCAGGCTTTGCGGTGCGCGCCTGCGCACGGCCAGAAAAAGCGTTGTGGCAATCAGCAGTCCAAAGCCGACAAAGGCAAAGATCGGGCCAAGCCGTTCCAGCGCCAGCGACGTGGACACGCCAAGACCCATCATCGACAGCCCCACAACCCAAGTGGGCGTGGCGCAGCAGACTACCCAGCTCATCGTGGCGTTGGTCATGGCGACCAGCACGGTTCCGGCGCCGGTTGCGACCGTCGCGCTGCGCCGGGCATTTACGGAACAGCCGCCGTGGCGGGCAAGGCGCAGGCACAGGCTGATCAGCGCGCCAAGGCCAAACAGCACCATCAGGCGCGATGGCAGCACATTCAGGCTCCATTCCGAAATGCCGGTGCCATAGTCATAGTTCATGTAGCCAACCTCGATCAGCCATTCATCTGCGATGATCGGCGGGATATCCGACCAGCTGGGGGTCGACTCAACTATCCACGCGACATTGCCGATCCAGTCATAAAAGGTGACGTAGTTCGGCAGCGCCCCAAAGCGCGCGATCAGCCCAATCAGCATGACAACCTGCGACAACAGCGCAAAGACAAGACCCCAAAGCAGCAGACGGGACCAGTCGCGTCGCACCACTTCGGCGATGACAGACAGAGTCGCAGCCATCACCGGGTCCTCTTTTGCCATTTCAGCAGCGGCTTGGTCATCAGTTTGATCGCCGCTGTCGAGGCCGTGCCCAGAAAACCGATTACCAGCATCCCGACAACGATGTCCTGATAGTTGATCAGGCTGTAAGCGTTCCAGGTAAAGTAACCGATGCCGTATTGGCCCGAGATGATCTCGCCCGCCAGCAGCGAGAACCAGCTGACCCCCATGCCAATCGCCAGCCCCGCCGAAATCGACGGCAGCGCGGCAGGCAGCACCACATGACCAAAGATCGCCAGACGCGATGCACCAAGGGATTGCGCCGCGCGCACCAGCACTTCGGGCGTCTGTTCGACACCGTGCAGGGTGTTCAGTACGATGGGAAACAGGGCCCCCAGAAAGGTGATATAGATGATCGACGCCTCTTCGGTCGGCCACATCAGGATCGCCAGCGGAATCCAGGCGACGGCGGGAATGGGGCGGATCACCTCGATATATGGCATGACGAACGCGCGAACGATCTTGGACCGGCCCATGATCAGCCCCAGCCCGATGCCAAGGGCAGCAGCGATGGAATAGCTGAGCACGATACGCTGCATCGACACGCGGATATGGGTGTAAAATATCTCGGTCTGCAAATGTCCGAGGAACGAGGCAAAGACCTTGCCCGGGCCAGGAACATTTTCGAAATTGACATAGAAATTCAGGTTCGTGGACGACGCCCAGTGCCAGAACAACACGCCCGCCGCCAGCGACAGAAGGCCGAGGCCAAGGGACTGAAGCAATTCGGGGCGCAGCAATTGCCGCAGTCGACCCGGCGTGGCAGCGGGCGCTGGTCCGTCCGGTGGCGCGGACTGAGCGGAGGGGCCGGGAGGGATGATGGCGTCGTCTGGAATACTCTGTGCGGCCTGGCTCATGGTCTTGTCCTTTTCGGGCTCGATGGACGCCCCCTGGAAACGGGGGCGCCGCGTCTTGCTGGATCGGAGGCGCGCGGCCCCAAAAGATCAGCCTTCGGTGGTGAAGTCCGCGATCGCGTCCTCAAAGGTGATCATCGCGCCGCTATGGGCGGTGGCATAGCTCTCGGCCTCCCCCTTGCGCAGGAAGGTGGCATAGCTATCATCCCCGGCCTTGACCCAGAACGCCGTCTTGCCGAACAGCTTGAGTCCGGTTTCGGTGTCATAGACGTAGGTGGCGTTCAGTTTGGCCCCGGTCGAAGTCATTTCGGCCAGTGCGGTCAGAAACGTGGTCATATCCGGATAGTCGGAAATGCCGTCACGGGCGTGCCAGATTTCCATCGGGAGACCGGCGTTGTTTTCCTTGGGATCGACCGTCACGGCCTTTTCGGCTTCGTAATCCACGCCCAGATCGGTATACGCCGCCTTGAGATAATCTTCGGTGATCCAGGCACCAAAATCCAGCGGCGGGATCGCCTTTTCGGCAACCAGAACGCTGTGATCAAACTTCAGCGCGTCGACCCAGGCGGTTTTGATCGTTGGGTCCAACGTCAGATGGCCGCCCTTGGAGAAGTAGAGATACAGCACCTCTTTCTCGACACCGGTCCAGCCCTCCATCTCGGTGACCGCCTGCATCGGGTCAGAGCGGATCCATTCCCCGGCCTGATAAACCGCCTTGATAAAGGCCTCGACCACTTCCGGGTATTCTTCGGCAAAATCCTGACGGACCACGACGCCGTGCAGATAGGGCACACCGGTTTCCGAGCCGTCATAGATCTTGCGGCCCGTGCCGCGGAATTCCATGATTTCGGACCAGGGGCAGAAATCCGAGTGGGCGTCGATCTTGCCCGCTGCGATGTTGGCGGCCCCCACGGCCGGGCTCTGATTCTTGAGCGCATAGTCGGCGGTCGAGATGTTGTTGTCCTGCATCGCCTTGAGCAGCATACCCCACGCAGCCGAGCCAACGGGGGTCGAGACCTCTTTGCCGACTAGCTGGTCGATGGAATAGATATCGCTGTCGACCGGCACCACGATCGAATTGCCCGATCCCTTGAGGTTATAGCCCGTGCCCGCAACATAGAGCGTGCGCAGGCTGTCGGTTTCCTGGAACTTGGCGCCGTTCACGATCAGCGGGTAATCCCCCATTACGCCAAAGTTCAGCTTGTTCGCCATCATCTGGTTGGTGATCGGCCCACCCGAACTGTAGTCGGCCCAGGACACGTCATATTCGGCATCGGCATATTTGCCGTCTGTCGGCAGGTTCTGCTCCAGCAGCCCAAGTTCCTTGACCACGATGCCGGCGGTGTAGGTGTCGGTGCACATCGACTGGTGGCCGATGGCGATTGTAATTGTCTCAGCGGAAACCGTGCTGGCGAGGGTCGCCATGCCAGCGGCTAGAAAGGTGCTGCGTAGGGGGGGAAATGTCATGCGTCGCTCCTGAAGGATTGGGTCGTTTCTATTTTCTTGCCCCAGTATCCGGTGCGATTGCCGAACCTCAAAGCCGCGCAGGCACATTGTGACCGGCCATCCGAGACATGCCCAAAATTTCACCTGATTCCGACGGCATCTGCGCGTTAATCTGGCTTATCCGATCGGATTCCATGGCAAATCAGACCCGAATCACTTCAAAATTTATCTTTATATTTCAATGCTTTAAATCTTAAATCTTAGGCCGCGAAAAGCCCCCCGAACCTTGCGGTTCGAGGAGCCTGGCAGTGTTATGTTTTTAGTCAGATCAGGCGGCGGCCTTGTCGATCCGCGCCAAGGCCCAGCGCACATTCTTGCGTACATCCGGGTCTGCATCGTCTTCGAACGGTGCCAGAAAGGGCCGCGTTTCCTGCACCGCAAGTTCTCCCAGAACCGCGGCGCATTCCTTGCGCAGATTGGGCAGGTTCAGCTCCATCATTGCGCCGATCTGCATCGCCGCCTCGGTCGCACCCAGCTTGCCCAATGAACGGACCGCCTTGAGACGCACTTGCCAGAAATCATCCGACAGCGCCGAACGCAGCGCCTGAATGCAGGTGGAGCTGCCGACTTTTGCCAGCGTCTCGGCCGCGGCTTCGCGCACCAGCCATTCAGGGTCGGTGAGCCCCTCAACCAGCGCCTTTTGTGCGGTGCCCGACCGGGCAAAGCCCAACGCGGCCAGCGCAGCGCGGCGTACTGCGGGGTCGATATCGCCTGCCGCGTCACGTAGCGCAGGCAGCGATGCGTCGTCCTGCAACCACCCGACAACTCCCACCGCCTGCACCCGAACGGTCGCCGAGCCATGCGAAAATGCCGCAATGGCGGGCTCCATCGCCTCGGGGCGGCGCAGTTCCTTGATGCCGGCAAAACAGGACAGCAGCTTGAACTCATCCGGATCGCCCAGATGCGGCAGGATTGCATCGCCTGCCTTGGGGTCCTTAAGCTCGGTCAGGCTGAGGGCTGCGGCCTCGCGGACGGCGGCATCGCTGTCCGACAGGGCAATCACCAGCGCGGCTGCGGTGTCGGGGCCATCAAACGACGTCAGCGCCAGCGCCGCCTGTTTACGCACACCCCCGTCCGGGTCACCGATGGCCCGGGTCAGATAGGGAATGGCCGCAGGATCGGCGCTGTCGGCCAGATCGATCACGGCCATGATCCGTGTCCCCGGCGACGGGTCGTCCAGACCCAGGGCCAGATCCGCGATATCGTCAAATTCTTCGAACAAAGCTGTCATCTGGCCCTCACTTCAGCAAATAGGGAAGGTTGACGGTAACGGCGCCGGTGGGGCAGTCCGCCTCGCAGGGCATGCAGTACCAGCATTCGTCATACTTCATGTAGGCTGTCTTGGTCCCGTCATCGGTCACGGCGATGCGCAGCACGTCCAGCGGACAGACGTCAACGCAGACGGTGCAGCCTTTGTCAGCGATGCACAGATCCTTGTTGACGACGACGGGAACGGTTGTAGCGGTTTGGGCCAGGGGCATGAAATCTCTCCTTATTCTGCTGCGACCGAGGGATCGACGCGCTGGTTGTAATAGGCGTCCTTCTCCTCGTCCGCGATGTCGACGACGTAGGGCTGCACCGCCTTCTTGGCGTGCGCGGGCTGGCCATCGGCCCCCTTGGTTAGGATCGTGTGGCAGAACCAGTTTTCGTCGTCGCGCTCATACTCCACCCGGTTGTGATACAACCCCCAGCGGCTTTCGGTGCGATAGAGCGATGCCGCGGCGGCCATGTCCGCACAGTCCAGAATCGTCGACGCCTCAAGCGAGCGCATGAGTTCATGGGCATCGCGGACATACATCCCCTGCTCCATATCCTCGCGCACCTCGGCAAAGCGTTTCTGCGCCAGCTGCATCTTGGCCGTGACCTTGGGAGGCTGAAGGTAGTCGTTCACCAGACGGCGGGTCTTGTATTCGATCTGGTTGGGGGGGATGCCGTCGTCGCGCTTGGTCGGGGCCATGACGCGGATGCGCTCGGCCTCGACCTCGGCGTGGTCGAATTCGGCAAAATCCATGTCTTTGATATAGTCGGCGGCATCCTCACCAGCAAAGGCACCGTGGGTAAAGGCGCCCAGCATGTAGTTGTGCGGCACGTTCGCCATGTCGCCGGCCGCATAAAGACCCTTGATCGTGGTGCGGGCGTTTTCGTCAACAAAGACACCGCTGGCCGAATGACCCGAGCAAAATCCGATTTCCGAGATATGCATCTCGATCATCGTCTTGCGGTAATCCGTGCCGCGCCCGGCGTGGAAATGCCCGCGCGTAGGCCGTTCTACGATGTGTAGCACGCGCTCGATCTCGGCCACGGTTTCCTCGGCCAGGTGGTTGAGTTTCAGGAACACCGGCCCCTTGCCGCCCTGAAGTTCGTCAAAGAATTCCTGCATCATCTGGCCGGACCAGTAGTCGCATTCTATGAACCGTTCGCCCGCCGCGTTGGCGGTATATCCGCCCAGCGGACCGGCCACATAGGCGCAGGCGGGACCGTTGTAATCCTTGATCAGCGGATTGATCTGATAGCATTCGAGGTTCGCAAGGCCCGCACCGGCGTGATACGCCATTGCATAGCCTTCGCCCGAATTGCTGGCGTTCTCGTAGGTGCCATAAAGGTAGCCGCTGGTCGGCAGGCCCAGACGCCCCGCCGCCCCCAACCCCATGATCACCGCCTTGGCGCGCACCACAAGGAATTCAGCCGTGCGGGTGTTGACGCAGATCGCACCGGCGACGCGGCCTTCGCCAGTCAGCAGGCGGGTTGCCATATAGCGGTTGACGATGTTGATGCGCGCCTTGCGCAACTGGCGGTACAGCGCCTTTTTCACGGTGTCGCCGTTGGGCATCGGCAGGACGTAGGTGCCGATATGGTGCACCTTTTTGACGTCGTATTCGCCGTTCTGATCCTTTTGAAACCGGATGCCAAAGCTGTCGAGTTCCTGGATGATGCCGTAGCATTCCTCGGCATAGCGATAGACCGCGGCCTGATCACAGATGCCGTCATTGGCGATGGTGATTTCCTTGGTGTACTGCTCGGGCGTGGCATAGCCGGGGATGACCGAATTGTTCAGCCCGTCCATCCCCATCGAGATCGCGCCCGAGCGTTTTACATTCGCCTTGTCGAGCAGAACAACATTGGCTTTGGGGTTCTTTTTCTTAGCCTTGAGCGCGGCCATCGGGCCGGCGGTCCCGCCTCCGATCACGAGGATGTCGCAGTCGATCTGCGTCAGTCCGTCCAGTATCTCGTCCATTTTCGGCTTCCTTTAGGTTGCTGGAATCAGCCTGCGCCGCAGCGCGGCATGACCTCTGTCAATTAGTTGTCAAAGCGGTCGACGAGTTCGCGCAGATACTCGAATGGATAGATCGCGCGGTCATGGCCGTCTGAAAAATGGACGTTCACGCCGCCATGCCCAACCTGAACCAGCGCAGTGATCGCTATCCCCGGAAGGACGCGCACCACACCGTGATCCACCCGTTCGCGGATCGAATAGGCGTCACGCGCCTCGCGGCGCAGAATTTCAGCCGAGAGAGTTGATTCCTCACCGCTGTCCCATGTCACGGTCAGGGCGCGGCTGTCGGGGGTTGCGGCCAATGTGTTGATCATTTCAAAGCTTCCTGTGGTCTTGTCTTCGGTTGCCACCAGGATGCCGCTCCGCAGAATCCGACAATAGCAATTTATTGACGGACAGGCGCGCCGCAGCGCAGCACACTCAGCCTCAAACAGGAAAGGACGCTAAAAAGATGACCTATGTCGTGACCGACAACTGCATTGGCTGCAAATACACCGACTGCGTGTCAGTCTGCCCGGTGGACTGCTTTTACGAGGGCGAAAACATGCTGGTGATCGACCCGGATGAATGCATCGACTGTGGTGTGTGCGAACCGGAATGCCCGGCGGATGCCATCCGTGCCGATACCGAGGACGGCATGGAAAAATGGGTCGCCTTCAATGCAAAATATGCCGCCCTCTGGCCCGTGATCGTTGACGCGAAAGAACCGCTGCCCGAAGCGGACGCCCTGGACGGACAGCCTGACAAGCTGGACACGCTCTTTTCTGACAAGCCCGCCGCCGAAGCCGCCTGATAGGACCCACCCGATGAATGTTCAGACCAAACCCGCCACCAAGACCCTGCCAGATGCGCAGACCGTCACCTCGGTTCGTCACTGGACCGACACCCTGTTTTCGTTTCGCGTGACGCGCCCCGCGTCGCTGCGGTTCCGCTCTGGCGAATTCGTGATGATCGGATTGCTCAAGGAGGACGGGAAACCGCTGTTGCGCGCCTATTCCATTGCCTCACCGTCCTGGGATGACGAGTTGGAGTTCTATTCGATCAAGGTGCCGGACGGACCGCTAACGTCACGCCTGCAAAAGATCGTCGCGGGGGACGAAATTGTGCTGCGCCCGAAACCTGTGGGCACGCTGGTGCATGATGCATTGCTGCCGGGAAAACGGCTGTGGCTGGTTTGCACCGGCACAGGTGTTGCGCCCTTTGCCTCGCTTTTGCGCGACCCCGAGACTTGGGAGCGGTACGATCACGTCATTCTTGCCCATACCTGCCGCACCAAAGCCGAGCTGACCTATGGCGCAGAAATCGTCGCGGCCCTGCCCGACGATCCCCTGATCGGCGAATTGGTCGCGGACAAGCTGCACTACTACCCCACCACCACGCGCGAGCCGTCGGCGCACGAAGGCCGGATCAGCGATCACATCCGCTCGGGTCAGGTGTTTGACAGCCTTGGCCTGCCGCACTGGTCGGCCGACACTGACCGCGTGATGGTTTGCGGAAATCTGGCACTGAACAAGGACATAATGGGGCTGTGCGAGGCGGCTGGCCTGCAAGAGGGCGCAAATTCGGCCCCGGCGCAGTTTGTCGTGGAAAAGGCGTTCCTGGATTGACCATATCCGCGCCTGCTGCGTGATCGGCATCTTTCATCCGGCCTCAAGGGTTTGTAGGCTCGTGCCATGATGCGCCAATTTGACCCCCAACAGACCGCTCTTCTTCAAAACGCGCCAGCCAGGGTCGCTTGTAGGCTTGTGTCCGGGTGGCGGAACCAATGAATGCCGGGCCGCTCTCCACTGACGATACAGTCGCAGCGCTGCCGACATGGCTTGACGACGCCGGATTATCCGCCCGCTGGATGACACTGGATGGCAGCGATATGGCGACGCTGGGAATTTCCCTGCCCCCAGTGCTGGGGCGGGCAGTCGCCAAGCGTCAGGGCGAATACCGGGCGGGGCGGACCTGTGCGCGTTATGCAATCCGGCAATTGCGCCCCACTCCGCCAGTGTTTGACAGCAGCACAGTGGACTGGCCATTACTTGGGCCAGACCGGGCACCAATCTGGCCGTCTGGCGTCATAGGCAGTCTCACGCACAACAGCGGATTCGTCATATGTGTCGTCGGGGCGTCGCAGCAATTTTCTGGTCTTGGCATCGACGTCGAAGCCCCGGTCGCGCCGGACGACAGCCTCGGCCTTGGCCCTCGGATTGTTCATCCCGACGAACTGGCGCTTCTTGTCAACACGCCTTGGTCTGAGGCGGGGTTCACGCTGCTGTTTTCGGCCAAGGAGGCGTTGTTCAAGGCGGTTTATCCAACCGTGAGGCGCTTTGTCGACTTTCACGAGGCGCGATTGACGGCACTCACAGACGACATACTGCATTTTGAGCTGATGCCAGACTTGGCCTCACAGCTCGGACATCAACGCACATTATACGTCCGGGCAGCGTGGTGGCGGGGGCAGGTATTGACGTTTTGTGCGCGGTCGGCGCAGATTGTTCCGAACGATTTCCGGCCGCGCTGACGCTTAAAATATTTTTCAAATATTCTATCCCCTCACGGGAAAATTTCCCCAGAAATTAACCATTTCTTTACTATTTCCGAATCCCGCATGTCTTCTGGTAAATTTCGTTGTTTCACATCGAAAAAACCGGGCCGAAACGTTTTGAACAGGGCAAATAAGGTTGGACTTTGGCCTTTGGGTATCGAATAACTGTTGTAGTAATGACGCGGCGGAAAGCTGAATTTCGGGCATAGCCTGACCTTCGGTCCGATTTCATTCCAACCGACATGAGGTGACACAATGGCGACTGCAACGATTGCGAAAGACGACGAAAAAACGACAACCGAAGCCGATATGCGGCATCAGAAAGCTGCCGAAATCATCTCTTCCTCGGTGAAATGGTCGGCGGCGGGTGGCATTGTGCCAGTGCCCTATCTTGACCTGCTTGCCATTGGTGCAGTCCAGATTCAAATGGTCCGCAAGATTGCTGCGGCTTACGGTCAGGACGCAGACGAACAGAATCTCAAGGCGGTGATCACATCGCTGCTCGGGACGCTTGCCCCGGCCGCTGTCAGCACCAGCCTGCTGGGCGCGTCAGTCAAACTGATCCCGTTCAGCGGTACGCTGATTGGCAGTGCAGGCATGGCGACCTTTGCCGCTGCATCCACCTACGCCATCGGCAAGATATTTGTGCGCCACTTTGAAGGCGGCGGATCCATGCTCGACTTCAGCGTTGATGCGATCAAGAAAGACCTGCAAGAAGAGTTCTCGTCCGCGAGAGCAAAATAGGTCCGGCCAATGATGCATCCGGTCGTCGTCATAACCTATCTTGGACTCTGCGCCATTGTAGGGCTGTTCGGGCGCGACCGTGCCTTGGGATTTGGTGGGGCATTTGTCTTCGCCATCATCCTCACGCCGCTGATCGTGGCCATCATGCTGCTACTGACTCAGCCTAAACATTAGTTGTCGAAAGCATGACCAGAAAGGCGTCTACAACCGCTCAGCCCGATGGGCTGGGCGAAAGGCTTTTGAGGCTGATGGCCTCAGGCAGCCGGACCGGGCAGAATGCACGGGGTTTCGGGCTGTTCCAGCTCTGGTCTTCCATCGGGCGACCGGGGCTTCTGAACCTTGGGATCGTCGCGATCCTGTCAGCGACCTGTGGCACCGTGGTGCTGTTCCTGCTGAACGCAGAGGCACGCGAAGTCGAATATCACGGCTATTCCCGGCTGATGGCCTTTGGCTTTTTGCTGTTGCTGGTGATCTATCGCTGGGCGCAGAACTACCTGATCCGCGAGGCCACGCAATCCATCGAAATGGCGCTACACGATCGTCGTCTGGCCACGGCAGAGGATGTCCTGAACTTGTCTCTCGAGGACATCCAGGCCGTCGGCCTACGCAATGTCATGGACGGCGCCGACGCGCATTATTCGGCGCTGTCTCAGACGCTTGTACCGATCATCGCGGGGGCAGAAGGCCTTGTACTGCTGCTGTTCATGTTCGCCTACCTGTTGTTCCTGTCACCCCTCGCAGCGCTGTTGACCACAATTGTGGTCGTCTTGACCGTTGCGGGATTTCTAACCAGCCGCAGCCTGCTTGAGGACGACATGCGTCGCGCCACCCGCGCGGAAGAGGCGTACCGCGAAATCACCGAAGGGTTGGTGCGCGGAGCCAAGGAACTAAGCCTCAACCCCGCACGGCGCCGCGATTTCCACACCGATGTACAGACCCGGTCGGACAAACTGGCTCAGGGACGCAGCAACGCGGCGGCGCATTTTGCCGGCATGCTGGCCACCGGCAACTCGGCCTCATATCTGATGGCCGGGTCGGTTGTGTTCGTCATGCCGCTGCTATCACAGGAGTCTTCCGGCGACATCTCACGCATCATGATTGCGGTGATCTTTCTTCTGGGGCCAATCAGCGCGGTGGTGCAAACTTTTCAGCAGGTGACAACAGCGCAATACGCACTGACGGAAATCGACGCATTCCAAGCCCGCGTTGCCGAGCTGTCAGCCCGACGCGAACAAGACATCATCAGCGAGGAATCAGATCCGTTCCAATCCTTGGAGCTGGCCAACCTCAGTTATCGCCACGGCGGCGATCAAGGGTTCGCCATCACCGATATCGACCTGGCTCTGACCCGAAATGAAATCGTCTTTATGACCGGCGGTAATGGATCGGGCAAAACCACGCTGCTCCGGGTTCTCACAGGTCTGTATCCGCGCAGGACGGGCGACATCCTGCTGAACGGCACCCCGACTCCGCTGTACCAGCAACAAAGCTATCGCAATTTGTTTTCGACAGTTTTCGCCGATTTTCACGTCTTTCCTGAACCTTACGGGTTGGATGAGGCCGGATTGAAACGGTTCGAATACTGGTTAACCGAACTTGGTATACGCGCCAAGTTTGGCCCGGATCTGCGCACGATCGACCCCGCCGCGCTGTCAACAGGGCAGAAAAAACGGCTTGGGCTGGCGCTGGCGCTGGCCGAGGATCGACAGATCCTGATCCTTGATGAATGGGCTGCCGACCAGGACCCCGAGACGCGGCGGCGGTTCTACCGCGAGATTCTGCCCGGCCTCAGGGATGCAGGCAAAACGATCCTCGCTGCCACGCATGACGAACAATATTTTGATTGCTGCGACCGCAGAGTTCATATGGCGGCCGGACATCTGAACCTTGAGGTACAAGATGACGCCAACCAGTAAAAAACGCCTGCGGCGCCTGTCAAACGGCCTGAGCTTTGCAATCCTGATCGCGATTATCGCCTTGATTTTGCTGTGGGATCTTATGGTCCACACGACGCCTGTCGGTCATGCCAGCGTCGTCTGGCACCGCATGGCCTGGACCGCCGAGGACTCCTCGGACGGCCCGCTCGGTGAAGGGGTGCATATTATCCTGCCATGGGACAAATTTTACACCTACGACATCCGGCTGCAAACCTTTGATCAGGTCTACGAGGTGGTATCTGGCGACGGCCTGCACATGGAAATCACGCTGACATTCCGCTGGCGCGCCGTCAAAAACCACATTGTGGAACTGAATACCAACGTCGGCCTCAACTACCTTGAGACGCTGCTGGTTCCGGTGGTCGGATCGGTCGCCCGCGAGGTCATCTCGCGGCACGAGGCGGAAAAACTCTATAGCGTTGACCGCAGCGAGGTACAGAAAGAGATCTACAGTCGCGTGGTCGCCCACGACTATCCCAACGGGATTGGAAAACGCACCACCGCAAACGAAACACCCAACCTCGTGGTGCTCGAAGACACGCTGATCAAGAGCGTTCGATTGCCACATGCATTGCAGGTGGCAATCGAACAAAAGCTGCAACAAGCCCAGCGCGTCGAGGAATACCAATTCCGGGTTGAAACCGAAAAGCTCGAGAGTGCCCGCAAGAAGATCGAAGGGGAGGGCATCCGCCAATTCCAAGAGATTGTTTCGCCCGCGATTTCGGAAAGCTACCTGCGCTGGCGTGGTATCGAAGCGACGCTGCGGCTTGCCGAATCCAACAATGCCAAGGTGGTGGTGATCGGCAATTCGGAGACCGGGTTGCCGCTGATCCTGGACACAAGCAGCCAGAGCATGAGTGTCGCGCAGAATCCGCAAGACACCAGTACAAATGATTCGCCAGCGCCGGTCGTTCTTGACACTATCGAAACCGGCGATGGAGAGATCATCACTGAACGCGCCAACCCTGACGGAGAATCTGGCCATATCGAGACCGGAGATATCTCAGGCGCGTCGACCTTTTCCCCGGTCGAGCAGCTGAGTGGTCTCCGCCAGCCGACCGAACCTGCGCTTGAACGCTCCCAGAAAACCCCATGAGTCGGCTATGCGCGACCTAATCTGCCTGCCATTCGCCGGCGGAGGCACCGCCTTTTTCCATCCATGGACGAACCTGCCAAGTCCCGGATTGCGGATTCGACCGGTCTGCCCACCAGGACGCGAGGGTCGGATCAAAGAGGCACCGTTCACGCGTATGGGTCCGCTTCTGGACTGGCTCGACGAACAGCTGGTGCCAGTGCTGCTGCGACCTCACGTCCTGTTTGGACATTCGATGGGGGGGATGATCAGCTACGCTTGGTGCCTGCGCCGATTGCAGCAAAACCTGCCGCTGCCGCACGTGCTGGTCGTCTCCGCTTGTATACCGCCTCCGGTTCAGCGTTCAGTGCTGATGCATACTCTGGACAAACCTACCCTTTTGGCGCGGTTGCGCGGCTATGACCCCGCAAACCTGGCGTTTGACATCTACCCCGAGCTTTGGGATCTGATGGAGCCTGTGCTGCGCGCCGATTTCGCCGTGGTCGAAACCTTTGAACCTGCCGAAACGCCACGCTTACCGATCCCGGTGATTGCCCTGTCGGGACGCGACGATCCACTAATACCCGCTGCCGCGATGGCCCAGTGGGCCAGCCGGGGCAGCGGGTTCCGACACCATTTTTTTGATGGCGGACATTTCTTTCCGCGCAACGCGCCCGCCAAAGTTCTAAACACCATCGCCAGTTCAATTCTGGATCTGACGGGTTCTGTCGCCGCGCGATAGATTTGCAGACACCGCCTCAGAGCCCGAGATCAGCGGCCAGCGCCTCCATGTCAATCTCGCCCACAGCCGAATGTGCGGGGACGGGTGTTGCCGTCATCAACTCTGCGCGCAGAGCTGCGCCAAACGCCTGCGCAACATCCAGCCGGACAAGGGCAAGATCGACACTGAGCGACAGGAATAGTCCCGAGTCGCTTTGGTGCGCCAGAACGCTAAGGGCATGGCCGGTTCGAAACGCCGGATCAATCCCCTGCCCCAGACCATCCCAATCAATCTGCAATCCCGCAGCTCTTTCCGGGATCGGTTTCGCAACCGACAGATCACCGAGATAATTCAACGCCATCGGCGCCTGAACGTCGCGCAGCGCGTCATGATTCCCACGTTGCCAGGCAAGCAGCCCAAAGCCGAGCCCACCGCGCGGCACCTCGCTCAGCACGTCACCCTTGGACTGCGCCGCGACAACAACGGGCGTGATACGCGTAAACCAACCCACAATGCCCGAGGCATCCGGCACCTGGCGTGGCAAATCCCGTCCGTGGGTTTCCAGATCAATCACCGATTGTGACCAGCCCAGAACAATTTTCGCCGCATCCGCCATGGCCCGCAGCAGCCTCGACTGCATGTCGGCACCTTTGTGCGCGTCGAATGCAGTGACCGAATCTGGGATATCCAAGCGCAGAGGCATCATGTCTCGCACGGCGCCGTTCGTCGGCTCAGGCAGGACCAGCGAGTCCGCAAGCCGGGCGACGCTATCCCAAAACGGCTTTTCGGTTGTCGTGGTCGGCGATAGCGCCTCTTTGGCCAGCGCCGCGCAAATGTTGGTATAATGCGCGCGCACTTCTGGCAGTGGCTTTTGCGGATCGTGCAACAGCTGGTCCAGCTCGGCGATCAGGGTTTGCCAGGACAGCATATCCACGGACAGGTGGTGCGCCACCAGCAGCAGTTGGTCCCGTTCAGCATCGCGCAGCAACCGCGCGGAAACGAGCTGCCCCAGCAGCGGGTCGATCATATCATGGGCCCTCTCAGCCGCTGCGTCACGCCGGGCGGCCAATGCGTCGGGCGAAAGATCACGCAACTCATCGACCTGTAGAAGCGGTTGCTGCTGCGAATATTCCGGCTCTTCAATCCCGCCTGTGCCGGGGGCAAACGTTAAACGAAGGGCGCCGTGACGACGCAGCAACACCTGCAGAGCATCCTCCAGCACAGCGATGTCTGCACGCTCTGGCAGGCTGATCAGGACCGACTGATTGAACCGGCGCGTCACATGCGGGTGGCGAGCCATAAACCATGCCTGTACGGGATGGGCCGGAACCGGGCCGATATTGCGGGAAATCTCGCGGCGACCCGCCTGGCGCGCCACGGACGACAGCGCCACCGCGCTCTGATGATGCAGAATCTCTGCCGCGGTCACATCGATTTGTTCGGTTGCCAGCGCACCGACGGCCCTGACGGCCGAAATCGAGTCGCCCCCCAGTTCAAAGAACCCTATGGTCGGGTCAATGCTCTCGCGCTCGAGCATGCGGGCGAAAACACCGGCGATCTGACTGGCGAGATCAGAGATATCCACCGGAACGAGAGAACTATTCTGACCCTGCGCCACGAGATCGGGCAATTCGGCACGCGCCAGTTTGCCATTGACGGTGCGCGGCAGTGTCTCGATCTCTCGCAGGATGCCGGGCACAGCGTAGCGTGGCAGATGGGCGGCGGCGTAAGCGCGAATCCCGTCCAGAAAACCATCCTCGACAATGCGGGGCTGTCCGGATGCATTGAACAGGTGCGAATGGAGGGGGCTATTGCCAAAATCCGGCGCCATATGTGGCACCGCCACCCGGAGCGGCATCACCTCGTCAGCCCCGCGCATCAACGCACCCTTGATGTCAAAGTCGGGATGTCGTCCGCCTGCATCGAGCGTCCGGGTGATCCGCGCCCGGATCTGATCCCCCTGATGCACTGCAATGCCACCCGATCCGAGCGGCACATAAACCGGCAGCCAGCTTGACGTATCGCTCAGTACATCAATCCCCCGGTTCGCCCCCACATCCATGGTCAGCCATAGGACAAACCCCGACATATGCCCGTCGCGCAGCACATCTAAAGAGATGTCATGCGCGCCCTCCAATGTCATTTCGTGGGTGAAATTCAGATTCTCGAAAACATCCGAACTGCTGAGCAGCCGGTCGCGGTCAAACCGGCGCAGGCACAATCTGAGATCAAACGGGCGACCGCGCTGCTCAAAGATCCGACGCACGTAGTCCGCCGCAACCGACGAAAAGCCGGGATCGATCTGCGACATAGGAAGATCAACCGCCGCAATTCGGGTGACGCTGCTGCGTGGTAGCATGTTTTCAGGGTGGCTTAGGTTGGCGCGCACTCCATTCAGGATCGCCGCCGCCCCTTCGGAACCGCCGATCCCACCGACAATTTCCGAAATGCACCAGTCGGCAGGTTCAGGCAGAACCAGTTCGGTCGCGTCCCCCGTCAAAACCGTGATCCGGTCCTGCATTCCGGCCTCGATCACAGCGGCGCGGGCACGGTCGGCAATCTCGGGGTTGATTTCAATCGCGTAGACGTGGCGGGCGCCGGCCTCAATCGCCATGCGCGACAGGATCGCATAGGGGCCGGGTCCGACCTCAAGTACGGTCTGGCCGGGCAAATGACGTTGAAACCCTTCAGCGTAGCGGGCATTGCGGCCCCGGTCGCCAGCCATCGCCTGATAAACCACATCATCATAGACAAAGAATTCGGCAACCGACGGCCAAAGGCTGACTGGCCCCGGTGCCCTGAGCACCCAAGCCCCCAGTGTCGTGCGCCCGCCCGCCCCAGTCACTGGGGCCGCGATAGCCCGCGCAACATCGGGGGCCGCGTTCAGACGCGCTTCGACCTCGGCCAGTTCCAGCCGCTGGCCCGAAATCTTGATCTGGTCATCCTGCCGCCCCAGGAACACAACCGCACCATCGTCGCGCAGCATCGCGATATCACCGGTGGCATAACGACGCCCACCGGGCACATCTGCCGAGGAAAACACCGCCGCTGTCAACTCCGGCTGCCCCAGATATCCGCGCGCCAAACCTGCGCCGTGCAGCATGAGCTGCCCCGGGACGCCAACCGGCACAGCGCGCCCCGATCCATCCAACAGCGTCAAACCGGTGCCATTGATTGGCGCGCCAATCGGCACAACGGACTCGATATCCTGCGGATCGACGACGTACACGGTCGAACAGACGGCATTTTCCGCTGGTCCGTAGGCATTGATCAGCCGGAACCGCGCGCCAAGACGCCGACTTTCTTCGGGGCGCGCGGATTCGCCAGCAGTGATCAGCACCTCAAGCGTTTCAGGCAGCACATCACGGGCAACATCCAAAAAACTGGGCGGCAACGTGGCATGGGTGACGCCGTGATCGCCCATGGCCCGTTTCAGTGCCGCAGGATTCTCCAGGGTGTCGCGCGACGGAATGACCAGCCGACCCCCGGCGAGCAGCGTGACAAACACCTCAGAGACATGCGCATCAAACACTGGTGCGGCGAATTGCAGAAACCGACTGTCAGGCGTGACGCCAAACGCGTTGATTTGCTGACGCAGCATGTTGGTGACAGCGCGGTGTTCGATCATCACCCCCTTGGGTGTGCCGGTCGAACCTGAGGTGAAGACGACGTAGGCCAGACCTGTTGGGGTCGCATGATCCATCGGCTTAGCACTTGAATCGATATCCTGCACTCGTAGCGCGTTGGGCGTGACCCGGGCGGCATCGCCCTCCAACACGACGCTTGCGTCGGCATCGCGTAGAACCGCATCGGTGCGTGCCCGGGGCCAACGCTCATCCAGCGCAACCCAGGCGCCCCCGGCCTTTAACACGCCAAGGATCGCGGCCACCCCTGCCGCCGAGCGCGCGCCTGAAATGGCAACCGTCCGCTCTGGCCCGACGCCCTGCGCAACCAGAGTTTGCGCAATGCCATTGGACCATTGATCGAGCGCGCCGTAGCTCAGCGCTGCGTGATCATCCACGACCGCGATGGCCTCGGGCGTGGTGGCGACAACCTTGGCGAACAGCGCAGTTAGCGTGGCCTCGTCAGCAGCCAGTGCTGTGCGATCAAGCGACGCAACTATGGCCGTCTGGGCGCTATCATGGGGGGTGAGCGTTCCAATGGCGCGATCCGGCGCTGCGGCCATCTGTTCCAGAATGGTCTGGAAATGCCGCGCGATCCGCGCCACCTGTGCGGTGTCAAACAGCGCCGTGTCGTGGTTGAGATCCAGAACCATCGCACCCGTGCGGCTGTCATGGGTGACGTGGAACACCAGATCAAACCGGCTAAAGGCCCATTCCGTGTCGCGCCCAAACGCGGTCAGTGACACGCCGGGCAGGCTTAATTCCGGTCGGTCGGCGTCAAACAACACCAGCATGACGTTGCAAACCGGATTGCGCGACAAATCGCGCGGCTCGTTCAAGTCGGCAACCAGCCGGTTGAACGGCCAGTCCTGATGGTCCAGCGCCTCGTGCGCCCGCCGTGTGACCTGTTGTAACCCATCGCTCACGCTGCCTGCGCGGTCCAGGGTGACGCGCAGGCACAGCGTATTGGCGAAGAACCCGATCTGATCCGCCAGATCCGGGTGATTCCGCCCCAGCACCGGAGTCGCGATCACCATGTCCGGCTGGTCGGCGCGCTGATCCAGCGCGATTGCCAGCCCGGTGAGCAGCGCGTTGAACAGGCTGCTGTCACCGTTTCGGGCCAGTGCAGTCAAATCCTTGGCCAGATGCCGCGGCAAATCGTGCCGCAGCGTGGCACCGTGGAATTGCTGTTGCGCCGGACGCGGCTGGGCCTCGGGCAGATCAATCGCGCGCGGGGCTCCGTCAAGGCAGGTTTTCCAATAGCTGCGCAGGCGTTCGGCCCCTGGCGTGGCGAGACGAGCGGTCTGCCATGCGGTGACATCGCGATATTGAAGCGACGGCGCAGCCAAAGGCGCGTCGTTCGCGTAGGCCTGCCCAATCAGATCAACCACCGTGTTCAGCGATTGTCCGTCACACACAGCATGATGGAACGAAATCACCAGAAAAACCGGGCCGTCCCCCAGAGCCTGCACCGCGACCACCCGCACCAGCGGCGCGACACCCAAATCAAAGGGCCGTTGCCGCTCAGCGCGCAGCAGTGCCTGCGCTGCGCCCTCAAAATCCTCATCGGCGGGCAATTCCTGGTGTTCGATCCGGAATCCGGCATCGTCGACAATCACCTGCCTTGGCTGACCATCCACCACGGAAATCCGGGTGCGCAGGATTTCATAACTCTGGATCAGGTGGACAAACGCCCGTTCAAGCCGCGCCAGATCCAGACCACCCTCGGCACGAAACCCGAAGCACAGGTTGTAAACGGTTGGGTTCATGCCGATCTGCTGCATCGCCCACAGCGGTTCCTGCGTGTCCGACAGCGGGTCATGCGCGGCCGCTGCGGCCTGTGGGATCGACGTCATCGCACCACCACCCCCGGTCGTTTCGGGATCATCAAGGATCAGAGACAGCGCCCGGATTGTCCGGGCGGCAAAGAAATCCGCAATCCGCAGCTCAATCCCGGTTTCGCGGTAGATTGCGCCGAGCACCTTGATCGCCTTAAGGGAATCACCCCCCAGATTGGCAAACGGTGTCTCGACCCCGACAGTCTCCAGCCCCAGGATTTGCTGCCATATCCCCTCAACCCGACGCTCGGTTGCGGTTGCGGCGGGCACGGGGCCCGCATCGCCATGCACCAGCGCCTCGGGGCGGGGCAGCGCGCGTTTGTCGATCTTGCCGTTCATCAGCATCGGCAGCGCGTCCAGCGGCACAATGAAACGGGGCAACATATAATCCGGAAGGATGTCGCGCAATGCACCCCGCAACTCGTCCTGATCCGGCGCGTCGCCCGTGACATAGGCCACCAGAAACGGATCCGCCGGATCGTCGCGGTTGATCACCACTGTGCAGCCCGAAACACCAGAGAGGCCGCGCAGCACCGACTCAACCTCGGCGCCTTCGACACGATTGCCTGCAATCTTGACCTGACTGTCGCGGCGCCCCAGGCATTCGATCTGCCCATCCGGCCGACGCCGCCCCATATCACCGCTGCGATACAGGATATCATTCGCCTCGGTGCCAAAGGGATTGCGCTGAAACACCGTGCGCGTCGCCTCAAGATCGTTAAGATAGCCAAGCGACGGAAATCCTGTGCGGATGCAGATTTCGCCAATCTCACCGGGGACGGCAATCCTGTCGGCTTTGAGGATCAGCACATCTGTATCCGGCAGACTCTGCCCGATCGGCAACATCCCATCAGGCAGATCGGCGTCCGGGCCGACGCGGGCAAACACCTTGGCCAGTGTGGTCTCGGATGGACCATAAAGGTTGACGATTGTGGTGTCGGCCCCGGTCACTGCGCGCCAGGCTTTGACATCGCGGCCCAACAGCGGCTCTCCGGCCAGAAACAGGTGGCGCAGGGCGTCAGGTGTTGCACGCTCTGCGTCCGGCGACAGCGCCAGCTCCGAGGTCAGCAGGCGCAGCAGGCTGGGCACGCAATGCAGCAGCGTCACGTCGTGATCCCGCAGCCAACCCAGTAATTTGCGTGGCACCGCAATCAGGTCGCGCGGCGGCACAGTGACCACGCCGCCCAGGCTAAGCGGCAGCAGAACGTCGCGCAGGCTGACATCGAACGTCACCGGTGCCAGCTGCGCACTGCGCGTCGTCGCATCCAGATCAAAGCTGTCGCGCTGCCAGGTCAGGAAATGGTTCAGGCTTTTGTAGCGCCCCAGAATGCCTTTTGGCGCGCCGGTCGAGCCTGAGGTGAACATGACATAAGCCGCCGCATCCGGGCGCACCGGTGACAACCCCAGCGGTGCGCACGCAAGCTCATCCAGTGACGCGCGGGGCATGTCCGTGGCAAGCTGCGCCGCCAGCTCGCTGAAGGCTTGGTCATGCAATAACCCCACCGGCCCGGCGCGCTCCAGCATGGCGCGAATGCGCGCGGCAGGCAGAGTCGGGTCGATCGGCATAAAGGCTGCACCGCTGGCAGAAACCCCCAGCATCGCCGCGATCTGCGCGCCGCCGGCAGGCGCAAGGATGGCGATGATCCGTGCCTTTGTCGTCCCGGCGGGCAGCCCCGCTGCCCAGATCGCCACTCCGCCGGCCCGCAAGGCCAGCGCGCCACGGGTCAGCCCCCCGCGATCGTCAACGACCGCCGCCGCATCCGGGGTCTGCTGTGCCAGGGTCAAGATCGCGTCGCGGAAGTCGAGCATGTGAATAGCCTTGTCTGCATGTCTGGCGCCGCTTGCGCAGCGATTGATTTATAATTGATGTCAGGCGACGGACAGGTCGAACGCGTCCATCAAAAGTTCGGTGGTCAGGACAATCATCAGGTAATCGTCCTCAAATGTCTGACTGAGGTCAAAACCGGGCGTTTCATATTGCGCGCGCAACCTTGCCACGGTGTCTGGATTAAAGACCCCCCGCCGCCGCACAGTGTCCGGGGCCAGCAGATCCATTACCCAATCCTGTCCCTTGCGCAGCAAATGCGGGCTGCCCTGCGCCACAAAGCTGAATTTGCGCCGCTGCCACAGGTCGGGCGGCAGATAACGCGCCCCCAGCGCCTTGAGCATATATTTTTCCTCACCGCCGCGCAGCATCAGCGCGGGCGGAATCCGGCGTGCGACGTCGATGACATTGGGATCCAGAAAGGGATACCGCGCCTCGACACTGGCGCAATAGGCAACGCGGTCGGAATGATCCGCCAACAGATGATCCGGCAGCCGCAGCTTGAGATCGAGGTATGAGCGTTTGTGAAATGCGCTGCGCCCGGCCAGTTGCGCGTGATCCACTGGCGAATTGGACAGCGCCGAATATTCAGCCCGCCGCGCCAGCAGAGCGTCAGACAGTAACGCACCAGTCAAATCGGCATTCGCCGCATAGTCACGTTCGTAAAAGAACCCGCCATCCCCCCAAAGCCGCGCGCGGGTCTCTTCCTCGATCATCGCTTCGATATCGTCGTCAAACCCGGGCTCACGGGTCAGATCCAGACGATAGCCGACATAGCCGCCAAACAGCTCGTCCGCGCCCTCTCCGGTCAGGACCACCCGCATCCCCTGCGCCGCAACCAGTCGGGCCAGCACCAGCGTGCAGGCGTTATAGCTTTCCTTAAGCGCAGTTTCGCCAGAGACGACAATCTGGCGCAGGTTTTGCAGGATGTCGTCTTCGCTGAACGCGATTTCGTGGTGAACTGACCCAATCTGATCGCGCACAATCGCCTGCCAGGGCGCTTCGTCAATGGCGCGGTCAGGAAAGGTGATGGAAAAGGAATGGCGCGCCGTATCGGGCGCAATCTGATGCGCCATCGCCGCAATCAGCGCGGAATCCAGCCCGCCACTGATGTAGACCCCAACCGGCACATCCGCTACCAGCCGCCGCGCCACCGCCCCCCGCAGTGCAGTGTCGAGTTCGTCCAGCAACGCGGCCTCGTCCCCCGCAGCCATGGGGTCTGTCGGGAAATCGTAGTCCCAATAGCGCTCTTCGCGCACCGATCCGCCCTCGACCACCAGCAGATGGCCGGGGCGCAGGGCCTGCACCCCCTTAAACATCGTGCGAGGGCTGACCAGGCCGGGGAATGTCAGGATCTGGTCCAGCCCCGCCGGGTCCAGTTGGCGCGCCAGTTCGGGATGCGCCAGCAATGCCTTGATTTCTGACCCGAACAGAATCCCATCCCGCACCCGCGCCCAGAACAGCGGCGCGATGCCAGTCTGATCGCGCCCCAAAACCAGCCGGTCGCGGGCCGTATCATAGACAGCAAAGGCGAACTGCCCGTTCAGACCACGCGCCAGATCCATCCCGTCGCGCGCATATAGATGCGGGATCACCTCAACATCGCAGCGACTGCCAAATCGGGCACCTTGCCGCGCAAGATCGGCACGTAGGACGTCGTGGTTATAAATCTCGGCATTGGCCACCGCAGCAATCTGGCCGTCAGCCGCAAACATCGGCTGCTGCCCCCCGGCGAGGTCGATAATCGACAGGCGACGACAGCCCATCGCAACCCGGTCGGCGACGAACTGCCCCTCTTCGTCCGGGCCACGGTGGCGAATGGCATTCAGCATCGCGGGCAGAACATCCCTGTCAGCCCCCGACACCCCGGACGCGCGATAGATCCCGGCAATTCCACACATGAATCAGAGCGCCCCCATCAAGGGATCATCGGCATCCAGAAGGCCCTGCGCCGTATCGGTTTGCTCGGGGCACTCTGCGCCCAGAACATCCAGGGGACTGCGATCGGGCGTGTGCATGAAACCATCCAAAAGTCGACCAAGATCGTCCAGAAACCAGTCCATGCTGTCACTATTGAACAAGGCGGTGTCATACTCCAGCACCAGCTCAATCTCGGTACGGTCCTCAACCATCAGGTTGAGATCATAGCGCGCTGTACGGGTCTGATCGGGCAGCGCGCGCAGGCCAAGCGGCCCAAGAGACTGTCCCGTTGCCGCGTTGTTCTGCACCAGCAGAAGGGTGTCAAAAACCGGATTGTGGCCCGGCTCGGCCCTCAGGTTCAGCGCGTCCAGAATCTGCTCAAACGGCGCGGTCTTATGGCCGAGCATCGCCCCTGTCTCGACCGTTGCTGAGCGCAGCCAGCCCGATAGCGGTGCCGCCGCACCCACATCCAGAATATGCGGCAGCAAGTTGAGGTAAAAGCCAAGCTGATCTTCGGTTTCGATCATGTCACGGCCCGCGTCTGCCGTGCCGATCACCGTCGGCCCCTCGCCCTCGCTGCGCAATCGCAGCAGAATATGCAACGCTGCGGCGCAGACAGAAAACAACGTCGCCCCCTGTTGCGCCAGATGCGCCCTGAGTGCTGCGCTGGTTGCAGCATCCAGCTGGTGGCGCGCCATCTGACCCCGCCCCGATCGCTGCACCGGGCGCGGCGCTTCGGTCGGCAGGCTGGTGACGGTCGCGCCGTGACCCAGACGTTGCCGCCAGTGTTCACAGGCCTCTTGCAACGCGTCACCGGTCGGTTGATCCGCCTGCCAGCAGGCAAAATCGCGGTACTGTATAGCCAGAGGATCGGGCAACACCGCCTCTCTTTCTCCAATGCGGACCGCATAGAACCCCGAAAGGTCCGCCATCATGATTGGCACCGACCACCCGTCCGAAATGATATGGTGCAAATTCACCACCAGCAGCCATTGATTGGCAGACATTTGCCCCAGTCCGGCACGCAACAGCGGCCCGCGCGCAAGATCGAACACATGCGCAAATTCGGGATCCAGGGCGCGGGTGGCATGCATACCGGTATCGCCCGTCCCATTCGCAATCTCAAACAGATCAAAGGCCGCGCCCGCCGGGTCAACGATCTGAACCGGCCTTCCCGACCGTGTCACGAACCGAGTTCGCAGGATTTCATGCCGATTCACCAGATCACCGAACGCCAGCGCCAGAGCGTCGCGTTGCACCGGCCCCTCAATGATGAATCCGCCCACCATGTTGTACGCTGCCGAGTTGAGCTGTGCCGTCTGCATAGCAAACAGCCGCGTCTGGGCCGAGGACAGAGGATAACTTTCAGCCTCAGGAACACGCGGGATCGTCAGCGCAGGTGCGGCTGGATCAGCACCACCAAGTGCCGCCAGCGCAGCCACGCTTTGTGCCGCAAAGAAATCGCGCAGGGTCAGGCTCATGCCCAGTTGCGCACGCAGTCGCAGCACCGCCTTGTTCGCCATCAGGCTGTGCCCGCCAAGCGCAAAAAAGCTGTCGGTGCGCGCCATCACAGGCCGCTCAAGCAATGCGCAGAGGATCGCAGCAATCTGCATCTCAAGCCCGGCACGGGGCGGGGCCGCGTCATCGTCGGCCGCCAGCGGTCGATTAGTGGCGCCGCGCAATGCCTTGCGGTCGATCTTGCCGTTCGAGGTCAGCGGCAGGCTATCCACCACAAAGATCCGGCGCGGGATCATATAGGCAGGCAAAACCGCCGCCAGATGCGCGTTGAGCGCGTCCGGGTCGACAGGATTGTCCAGCGTCAGCCAGACCGACAGGATCGCCTCACTCCCGTGGTCACCCAGCAGCCCGGCAGCGGCGGCACGCACACCAGCATAGCTGCTCAGGCCGCTCTCGACTTCGCCCAGCTCGATACGGTAGCCGCGTAGTTTCACCTGATCGTCGGCGCGCCCCAGATAGGTAACTTCGCCAGTCAGGCTCATCCGTCCGAGATCGCCTGACCGATAGAGCCGCCGCCCCGGATCATGGGGATCGTCGACAAACCGATTTGCCGTCTGTTCGGGCTGGCCCAGATAGCCGCGCGCGACGCCTGATCCGCTGACAACGATTTCGCCCTGCACACCTGCGGGAACCGGCCGCAGCGCGCGGTCGCGGATGGTCAGCCCATAGCTCGGCAGCGGTACGCCGATGGGGCTGTCGTTGCGGGTCAGGTCTGTGTCGGTAAGGGGACGGAATGTGGTGTGTACCGTCGTCTCGGTTATGCCGAACAGATTGATCAGACGGCACGCCGGATACCGCCGCGACCAGGGCTGCAGCACCGCAGGGGTCAGCGCCTCGCCTCCGAACCAAACGGTTGCAACCGAGAGGGCGCCGCCCGCGTCCGACATCTCAAGGTCCGACAGGGCGCGAAAGGCCGAAGGTGTCAGGCTGAGCTGTGTCACCTCGTGCTGTACCAGAACCGACCGGAACGCCACCATGTCGGTGCGTGCCGCATCGGGGATCACCACCACCTCTCCCGCTGTCAGCAGGGCGCCCCAAACCTCCCATACCGAGAAATCGAACGCAGGCGAGTGAAACCAGCTCCATCGGTCGCCCGGCGCGACAGGATAGATCCCGCCCTGCCCCAGCACCAGGGACAACAGGTTGCGGTGTTCAACAACAACTCCCTTCGGCCGTCCTGTCGATCCCGAGGTAAAGATCACATAAGCTGCATCATCGGCCCGCAGATCGGGCAACTCGATTGTTTGTCCGATGTCAGCCGCCACTTCGGTAATGTCCAGCCGGACGATGCCCGGCGGCAACAGTTCCACACCCGCGTCACTGCTAATGAGGACACAGCGCACAGCGGCATCCTCAAGAATGCGAGCCGTTCGCTCGCGCGCGGCCTGCATGTCCAGCGGTACAAACGCCGCACCGGCCTGCATCACTGCCAGCATGGCGCGAACATAGTGCGGCCCGCGTGGCAGCAGCACCGCCACCCGGTCGCCCGGTTGAACCCCCCCCGCGACCAGGCCATGGGCGAGTGCCCGTGCGTCGGCGACAAGCGTGCCGTAAGTCGTACAACCCATCTCGTCCCGCAGGGCTATCGCATCGGGATAGCGCGCGGCCGCAGCGGTCAGAGCCTCGGGGACCGAGGCAAAGGCGATGTCTGCCCCGCTGCGGCGCGGTGCCCCTGCAGCAATCAGCGGCGCTACATCGACATCTGGCATAAGCGACAGCAGATCAAACGGTTGATCCCCGCGCTGCTGCAGCGCGGTCAGCAGATGGGCCAACATATCCCCCCAATGGCGGATGGTTGCGGCATCAAACATGCCTGAGTTGAAGGTCAGCCCCAGATCCAGCCCGCCATCCTGGCGGCGCAGGGGGGCAAGCACGAGATCGTATTTGCCCCAGCCGATCGCACCCGGTGAGCAGCGTGAGGGTGCCGGTTCGCTGTCGCGCACCATCAGAACATCGAACAACGCCGTGCGGCTCATGTCGTTGTCCGGTTTCAGGTCCAGGACAACGGTGTCAAAGTCTGTCTGGCCATGCGCCTCGGCGAGGCGCGACTGCCGCGCGATCGCGGCGATGATGTCAGTGGTGCTATGATCCGGGTCAACGACGATGTTCAGCGTCACCAGATTGTCATGCGACCCAAGGCCGCGACCGGTGCGCGGACATGTCTGTCCCAGAACAATACTGTCCTGTCCGCTCAGCCGATGCAGCAACGCAACAAATGCCGTAAGGATCAGATCATCGGACTGCACGTCGTTGCGCGCGGCGCAAACCTCAATCGCGGCACATTGCGCCGCGCCAAGTCGAACCGTGGTGGTGCCACGCGCAAACACATGCACCGCGGCACGGGCCTGATCGACGGGCAGCAAAAGCCGCGGCGGATTCGCCCCGAGCGTCGCGCGCCAAAACGCCAGATCCGTCTCTGAGGTGTCCGGCGGCGCCATCGGCGCATCGCAAGCCAGCATCAGGTCGGCCGGTACGCTGTCCTGCAACATCGCGGCGGCAAGCCGATCCAGCCCGCGCAGATCAGCCACAATGTGATGCGCGACCACAAGCAGACCAACGGCGCCAGTCGGCTCGGACACCCGCGCCACCCGCAACAACCCGCCCGCTGCCAGATCAAAGGGGGCATCTATAAACGCCTCCACAGAGTCGGGCGCCAATGTGGCACAAGGCGGGACTTCTGCCGTCATCGCTGTGCAGCATGGTTGATCGGCCCGCATGTCAAAGGCCACGCGCAATGCCGGTACCTTTTGATAAAGCTGCGTCAACCGTCGATTTAGGCAGTCGGCCGTTACCGCTGGATCAAGGGTGTAGTGCGCCGCCATATTGTAATAGGTCGGCGCCGCGTCATAAAGGACGCCGTTTTCGAAGCTATCGACAAACCACAGCCGCTTTTGCAGCGCAGTCGGCTCGGCCTCGGGTGCCGTCTGTCCGAGCGTGGCCTCTCTCGCTCCGGCGAAGTCGGCGGAATCCGCAGGCGCGTCAGGATTGCGGCAGATCCGGGCCAGCGTTGCAAAGACCACGTCCAGCAATGCCTCGACCCGCGATGCCGAATGAATCGCGGTGGCATAGGTCACGTCCAGCGTCACGTCGATACCGGTCTCGATCACATAGAACGACAGGTCGAACTGCGATGTCGGCAACGCCATCTCCGCAAAGTCAAAGCCCAATTCAGCACCCAACTGCGCCAGCCCGCGCCGGTCGTCATGGGTCACGCAGATCTCAAACAGCGGGTTGGCCGATGGATCAGGCCGCAGGCCAAGCGTGGCCACGATCTCTTGTAGGCTGACAAGGTCATGCGCCGCTGCCTCTAGCAGCGCGGCGCGGATCAGCGCGATCCGTTCAGACCAGCTTTGCCCCCGTGGCAAATCCAGACAGAGCGGCAGCGTATTGGCAAAAAGACCAATCACCCGGTCCATGCCGGGCCGGTTGCGACCCGCGCTGACGGTCCCGATCACCACATCGCGACAATCCAACACCGCGACAGCATGGGTGGCAATCGCCGCCATGACTATCTGGAACGGGGTCGTGCGCAATGTCCGCGCGTGTTTCTGCATCTGGCGCAGCAGGTCCGGCGGCAGCTTGCGCGAGGCACGTGCCCCGGCAAAGGATTTCTGCACTGGACGCGACGCATCACCCGGCAGCGCGGTCAGTGCGGGCACCTGCGCCGCGCGCTCGCGCCAGAACGCCAGCGCCGTGTTGCGTGCGCTTTCTGAGTCGGCGACCCACTGGGCATGGTCAGGGAAATCCTGCGCAAGCGCTGGCAATGGCTGGGCCTCCAGCACCACGCGCTGACAGGCGTCCAGCAGATCGCGGACCATGATTTCGGCTGACCATGCATCACTGATGATGTGGTGCAGGACCAGAACCAGCGTGCTGCCGCCTTTGGGTTGATCCAACAGGCCAATCCGCCACAGCGGCGCGCCCTCATCCTCGAACGGGCGTTGGGCAAAGCGGTCGAGCACCGCTTCGATATCCGCTTCGGGGGACAACCGCTGTGGCGACAGCCCGGCGGATGGCTCGGGCGCGATGACCTGATCCAGTTGATCCTCGCTCCAGGCAAAGGTTGTGCGCAGGCTGGCATGACGCCGCGCCAATTGTTGCATCGCCAATGCCAGAGTGTGCGCCTCAAGCCGCTGACCCAAGTCCAGCCGAAGGCAGATATTGTAGGCCGGGCCCGGGTCGCTGACCGCCGCAAGCAGATGAAGTTGCTGCTGTTGCGGCAGGGCTGGCACCCGACCATCGCGGGGCCGAGACACCGCTGGCAGCGACACCTCGTCGGCGCGATCACCATTGTGATTCTCCAGCCCCGTCGCCATATCGGCAAGGCGGGACGTGGCAAAGATCCACTCAAGGCTCGGGTCCGTGTCAAACTGCGCGGTAATCCGGCCCAGCAACCGAACCGCTTGCAGGCTGCTGCCGCCAAGATCGAGAAAATCCGCGTCAGGCGATGTGACAGGCCGTCCCAACAAATCCTGCCAGATTCGTGCCAGAGCCGCCTCGGTCGCGGTCATCGCGCGCTCCGGCGCCTGCGGGGTTGAAACGGTTTCCAACGCTTCATGGGTGACAAGGGACGCAGGCCGTTGTTGCGGTAACGCCTCCTGCAACTGAGCAAACGCCCCGGCCAGCGTCAGATCGCCAGCCGTGCACCGCCGGGTCAAAGCCAGATACGCCTCTAGCCAGCCCTGGGCTGACTGGGTCGTAAACCGGTCGCTGTTCCAATCAAAGTCCAGCACCACCCGATCCCCGATACGCAGCAGGTTCAGGAACAGATCCGCACGCGCTCCGCAGACGGGCGACGGATGCAGGGTAGCCCCGGACAGCCCGGCGCCCAGATTGATCGGCCCATCCAGATTAAACAGCGCATGTCGGTCAGGCAAACCATCCAGAGGCGGCTGTGAACCGGGTCTGAGCAGTTCGGAATGCAGGTGTCGGCCCAGCTCGGTCATCGTCATTTCGGACGTCAGATCAACACTGACCGGACGCACAAAGCTAAGGTTGCCAACAAGGTTCAGACATCCCGACAGCGCCTGCCCCGCCACAGGAATGCCGACAGATACCCGGGTTTGCCCGCTGAGCCAGCCCAGAAGTGCCACATACGGCGCCATGAACCCCGCCAGTGGCGTGATGCCATTGGCACGTGCCACCTGCGCCATCTCGGCGTAAAGCGGCGCGATATCGACCCGCGTTTCGCGCTGACCACGCGGCGCGGGGGCATCAGGTTCAGGACCGTCCACCGGCAGATTCAGCGCCAGCGGCACCGCATCAAGGCGGAAAAAGTCGGTCTTTTCCTCCCATAGACGATAGATGTCAAAAGCGTCGACCGGATCCGGCACGCGCCCATCCAGAATCTGCCCCAGTTCGTTCAGGATTAGCGCCAGCGACCAACCGTCAAAGCCCAGATGACTGCTGGTCAGTGCCAGTGTCTGCTCTGCGACGTCGATCAGGCTCAGCCGCAGTGGGGCGCGGTCGAACGCAAAGGTATGCTCAAGCGCCTGTGTGCCCCAGGCGTCCAGCGCAGCGTCTACCCCCCCCGCGCCGTCAAGGCGGAACATCTCGAACGGTGCGGCAGCGGCGGCGGCCACACGCCGTGTACCATCGGGGGCGAGACAGGCGTGCAAGGCCGGGTGGCGCTGACAAACCTGCGCCCAAGCTGCGGCTACGGCGTCGGATGGATAGCGTTTGTCGCCCAACCGCAGCAGGATGAGGTCGGTCCATGTCCCCCGTCGTACCATCGCGGCCCGACGCCTGAGCGCCAGCTCTCCGGCGCCGCCGACCAATTGCGTTGGTGCACTCGACATCGGCGTGCCGAACCAACCCGCTGCCTTCATCGCTGCGATCCCCTGACGTGCCGCATCAACGATCAGCGACACCTCGTCGTCCCCGTGCGCGGTCGACAGGAAACAGTTTCGCTGTTCCCAGACAAACACCCCGTTGTTCAGCAGATGAGTGTTCAGGATCTCGGTACCTGCACCAAAATTGAACCGGAACAGCGATCCGAACCGCTCCATCCGTACCGGCACCTCTTCGGCCTGAAACAGCGCATCGAGGCGTTGGCACATTCCCTCGGTTCGCGCAGCAAGCTGGTCAAACATCGCGCCGCCGTCAGCGCGAATATGATCCAGCACAGCGCGCGCGGCAGCCAAAGCCATCGGATGACCGTTGAACGTACCGGCCACAAAGGCTGTGCGCGTGCCCGGCCCACTGTCATCCCCATAGCGCCACGTGCCGCCATCCACCGCGTCCATATAGCGGGCCGCCCCCGACAGCACTCCGATCGGCTGACCATGCCCCAGCACTTTGCCATAGGTCACCAGGTCCGCCTCGATCCCGAAAATGTCCTGCATCCCACCTGCGGAGAACCGAAACCCCGAGATCACTTCGTCAAACAGCAATGGGACATCCTGCCTACGGGTCAGATCGCGCAGCGCACGCAGATATTCAATCGGACGGTTTTCTGGGTTGCGGCTTTGCACCGGTTCGACCAGCACCAGCGCAATGTCATCCGCATGACGCCTGATCACCTCAAGCCCGGCCATGTCGCCGTAATCCAATGTAATCACCGGATCGACCATGCCCTGCAATGTGCCATCGGTCATCGGAGCAGCCTGCGGTGTGCCATCCGCGTCGATCCAGCCGGTGGCCAGAACCCCGTCAAAGCTACCGTGGTAGGCGCCCTTGAAGATCACGATCTTTTGGCGACCGGTCACCGCGCGGGCAATGCGCACGGCGCACATGATTGCCTCGGTACCGGTAGAGAAAAAGGCGCTGCGCTCCGCCCCGGTCATGGCGTGAATACGCTCTGCCACCTGTTCGGCCAGTGGCGTCGCAGGGCCAATCGCGGCGCCCCGGTCCAGCTCTTCATGCAAGGCTTTGGTGACAAAATCTGGATTGTGCCCAAACAGGTAGACGCCAAATCCCATTGTCACGTCGACATAGCGGTTGCCGTCGACGTCCCAGACATGTGCACCATGCGCCCGGTCGGCCATCAGCGGGTAAGTCAACTCCTTGAGGTCAGGCGCAAAGCCAAACACCGCGCGGCTGTTGGCCACATGTCGGCGGGCGGATTGCGCCCCGGCCTTGGACCCGGCGCTGCGCGCGTTCCACGTGGTGCTCAGATCCGCCACATGAGCCTGCTGCGCCGCCGTCAGACCCGAGGTGTCCTTTTTCGGTTGGCGGAACAATCCCTTGATTTCGGTTCCGACAGGTCGTGCCCCCATCGCAGGCTTTGACCGGGCTGCTTCGGGCGCGGGCATCGCACCACCATCTGACATCACTTGCAACTGTCGTGCAATGACGTCCTCGACCATCTTCAGTTGCGCCTGCATCACCGCGGCCATGCCACCAGATGCTGCATCCGTCACGATTGCGGCTTGACGACCGACCGCAGCGTTGTCCGGGATCGGCGTCGGTCGCGTCGAGGCCAGAAGGTCGGCCAGTTTGCGCGGGGTTTCGACCGTTTCAAACAAGGCTCGCAACTCAACCTCGAGCGCGAGCCGCGACGAGAGAGCGCGCTGAAGCTGTACCATGCCCAGCGAATCCATGCCCAGCGCGGTCAGCGCCGCATCGGGCGCGATCAGCTCAGCCGCGACACCTGAAATCCGGGCAATAATCGGCAGAATTTCGGTCTGTAGCAGGTCCTGTGGGGCAACCGGATCCAGGGATGTTGCAGTGATCGCTGGAATCGCGGTTTGTCCAGTGCGGTTCATGGTCAGACCCAATGCGCCGACCGGACGGCGTGGCAGCGGCTGATCCGCCATCGGGTGGCGCGGCAAACGATCACCCGACGCGCCGCGCGTGCCGTAATAGCGTGCCCAGTCCACAGCAGCACCGTGGCTCCAGACTGTGCCGGCAGCAACGGCGAATGCCTCTGGCGCGCCTGCGCCGCCAATCCATATTGCCTCTGGCGCGGCCGCAGCGCCTAGGCGCGACAGGACTGCGCCCGGGCCGATCTCTAGGCAGATCGTGTCGCCCGCCGCAGTAGCAGCCTGCGCGGCTTGGACGAACCGGACAGGTGCAAGCATCTGATCGCGCCAGTATTCCGGCGCGCCAAAAGCATCCGATGACGCCAGCATTCCCGACAGCGTCGAAAAGACCGGCAGATGTCCCGGCTGTGAATCCAGCGTTAGCCCGTCGAACAGATCCTGTGCCGCCTGTGCCATGGCCGGGCTGTGGAATGCCCGTGAGACCCGAACCGGCGCCGTGACATGGCCCGCCGCCTCGGCCCGTTCACGCAATTGCGCTATGTGCGAAACGGGGCCTGAAAGGCTCAGCGCGGTTGGGCCATTGTATCCGGCGATCACGACGTCAGGAAGGTTGGTCATCAGCCCGCGCGCCGTACCCTCGTCCGCGCGCAGGGCCAGCATTGCGCCTGCCCCGGCGCGGTCGTGCATCAGTCGACCACGCCGTACCGCCAGCCGCATCGCAGTCTCGATCCCGAACTGCCCCGATGCCAGCGCCGCGCCAATCTCTCCGACACTATGACCCAGCACCGCGTCAGGGCGCAGCCCAAATTCGGCCCAAAGTGTTGTCAGAGCGTGACCAAATGCCACCAGCGCAGGCTGAGACAAATCGGTCTGAGTCATCCGTGCCTCATCCGCTGCAGCAGCGCCATATAGCCATTCGCTCAGAGGATGGCCCTGCACCAGTCCCGCGGCCTCTGACGCCTGATCAAATGCAGCGCGAAAGACCGGCTCGTTTCGATAGAGGTCCGCGCCCATCGCGACCGATTGCGCCCCCTGACCCGGATAGGCAAAAACCACACGCGGCGTTGTCAACGCATTGACCCACGGGGCCTGCATGATACCGGTTAGCGATCCCGTGCGCGCCACGATGGCCGCCCGACGCCAGGGGCCAGAGACGCGGCGGCTCGCTTGACCTGCAACCAGATCGGCGCGTTCGGCAGACTTCGCTCCCTCAAGCTTGGCAGACCATGCGTCCAGCAACGGCTCGGCTGCGGCTTTGCCGAGCACCGAAAGCGGCAGCACCAACGGCCTGTCCGGCGTTTCGAGTGCTCCAGCCGGTGGTGTAACCGGCGGACTGGACAGGATGGCATAGGCGTTGGTGCCGCTCATCCCAAAGGACGCAACCCCGGCCAGACGCCGCCCGCTGCGTGACCAATCCAGTGGTTGGGTGATCGGCTGCATCCCGCCCGCCGCCCAGTCAAAGCGGTCGTTCAGCATAGCGCATGCACGATCCGGGGGCACCAAACCATGCTCAAACGCCAGTAAGATCTTGATAACGCTCGCGATTCCTGCCGCCGCCTCAAGGTGGCCGATCAGACTCTTGACCGCGCCAAGGGGCAAAGGTCGACCTGCTGTACGGCGCAGAACGTCACGCAGCGCCTCAAGTTCAATCGGATCACCCAACGCAGTGCCGGTGCCATGGGTTTCCACCCAATCCAGGTCGTCGCCTGCCAACCCAGCCTCTTGCAACGCGCGACGCAACAGATCCCGCTGAGCACGGCCGTTCGGGGCGGTGACGCTGGCGCTCTGACCATCGTGGTTGAGTGTGGTGGCCAGCAGTTCCGCGCGCAGAGTGTCCTGATCGCGCGCCGCCTCATCCAGCCGTTTGAGCACGACCAGACCGGCACCTTCGCCCCGGCCATAGCCATCAGCAGACGCATCGAAGGTCTTGCACAGACCATCCGGTGACAGCGCACCCATCCGGTGCAGACCCACATGCAAATCGGGCGACAGGATCAGGTTCGCACCTCCGGCGACCGCCAGATCACAGCGCCCCTGCCGCAAGGCCTGCGCCGCAAGGTCCAGCGCCACGATGGACGACGAACAGGCAGTGTCCACCGCCAGCGCCGGCCCGCGAAAATCAAACAGATGCGCCATGCGACCAACAGCGATGCTGCCCGCACTGCCTGTGACGGCATAGGCGGCCAGCGCATCGCCATCGGCGACAATCTCACCGCGCCCTGTCCCCAGGCCCGTCTCGCTCAGGCCGACGAACAGCCCGACGCGTTTCCCGCGCAATCGTGCCGCGTCCAGCCCAGCGTGTTCAAGCGCCTGCCACAACACCTGCAAAAGCAGACGCTGAATGGGATTCATCGCCTCGGCCTCACCTTGCAACACGCCAAACAACCCGGCATCAAAGCTGTCGATCTGCGACAGAAGTGCGGCGGGCGGCAGATCCGGATCACCTGGGTTCAGCGTCCAGCGATCTGCCGGAATCGGAGCCACCACCGGGTGCGGGGCGGTCAGAAAATCCCAGAACGCCTCGGGCGAGTCGCTGCCCGGAAAGCGGCAGCCATACCCAATCACTGCGATGCGAGCATCAGATGAGGGTTGCGCGGTTGTGGCCCGCGTCGGCACCTCTGTGGTTACCGCCCCGTCCTGGATCAGCGCCTGCGCCAACGCGCGCGGGCTGGGGTGATCGAAAAGCTGTGCAATCGAAAGCTCGCGCCCCAGCCATGTGCCCAACCGCGCGCACAGCGTCACGGCCTGGCGCGACGACAGCCCCTGATCCATCAGCCCCGCCGCCGGATCGACAGACGTCCCGCATAACAGAGCGGCTTCGTTGCAGATCAGACTGGTCACAACAGCGACATGGCCATCGGAAATCGCCCGGCGCAAAGGCGCGCCGCGCGCCTGTGCCGCGTCTGCATCGCCGCTGAGCTGGTCAGAGTAGGCGCCATGTTCATAGGCACGCGACAGCGCATGGCGTTGCAGTTTGCCGCTGGTCGTGCGCGGCAGATCCCGCACGCACAAGACGTGATCCAAAACCACGCCGGTCTGGGCGACCACATGCGCGGCAAGCGCCTCTTGCAAGGCCACAGCTTGCGTCCCCTGCCCGCGAACGCGCAGGAACCCAAGCGTTCTGACCGCTCCATCCGCCGGATCGCGTCCCTGCGCGATGGCGATCTGATGCAGAGACGTCAGCCCGGGCGCGCCCTGCGCGATCCGCTCCAGGTCGGCGGGATGGTAATTGCGCCCGCCGGAAATGATCACGTCCTTGGCCCGGCCTGCCATGACAAACTGACCCTCGCGCAGGAAACCGATATCGCCGGTGTCCAGCCAGCCATCCTGGCGCAACACCTGCGCACTTTGGTCAGGTCGATTGCGGTAGCCCTGCATCAGCGAACCGCATCGGATCTGAAGGTGGCCGACGGTACCGGGTGGCAACGGCGCGCCAGCGTCATCAACGATCTGCACCCTGACCCCTGTGACAGGCCGACCCAGCAATGGCAGTTCGACCGCCTCGGGATCGCCCTGTGTCAAATGCTCGACCCGTTGACCGGGTTCCAGCGACCGGCGCGCCACGTGCACGGTGTCCAGGCCCGACCGCATCGTGACCACCAGCGTCGCCTCGGCCAGACCGTAGGCGGGCCACAACGCCGCCGACTCTAGCCCGGCCGGTGCCAGCCGGTCAGCAAAGGCACGCAGCACCACCGGGTCCAGCGGTTCCGCCCCCAGGGTGACGCAGCGCACCCGACTCAGATCAAATTGCGCCGCGCGCTGCGGCTTGAGCAGATTCGTCACCATTTGCAGCGCCAGGTTCGGTGCGCCTGTGATGGTGCCACGGTGATCATGCAGCGCACGGATCCAGGATACCGGCTGACGGGCAAAATCCTCGGGTGCCATGAGCACCTGCGGCAACCCGCTAAGAAGCGGCAGGATGTGAAAGTGGAACAACCCGAAATCATGCGACATCGGCATCCAGTTGACAAAACAGTCGCGCGCCGTGACCGACAACGCATCCTGCAACATCGCGGTCTGGGCCAGAATGGCACGGTGGCTCAGCTCGACCCCTTTGGGATCGCCTGTCGAACCCGAGGAAAACATGATCACCGCAGTCGCGTCTGGGTTTGGCGCGCGATTCATCGCTTCTGCGGGCACATCGCTCTCTGCCGTAACGTCAAGGCGAGCAAAGTGATCACCAGTCATCACAAAGGCACCAACGACACCTTCGGCATCCACCAAGGCGTCGCGAAAGCTGGCGTCTTCGGTCAGAACCCAGGCCCGGCCCAGCACCTTGATTGCTGCACGGGTGCGTTCGATCTGAACCGCCGTGCCCATGGGGGGCATCGACACGGCAGTCAGGTCGGCGGCCTGACAGGCCCAGAACCCGCAGACGAACGCCATCGGATCTGCGTTCACCAGCAGCACACAATCGCCCGGCTGCGCACCGGCGGCACACAGCTGCGACGCCAGAGTGCCCGCTATTTCTTCGAGTTCGGCAGCGTTGATGCTCAGATCTTCGCCCGCGCGGTTGCGACGGGTCACTGTCGCCACCCCCTGATGCGCGATGGTCAGAAAGGCCCCCCACAAATCTGTGGCACCGATCGGGTCGGGCAGGCCCGGATGATCAAAAACGCTGCTGTTGTTCACACTTTTACCTCGTCATTCGCAAGCGGCCGGGGATCGGGAACGCGCCATCCCGGTGCAGGCGTGCCGTCGTCGGACATGGAAACACCGGCAAGATGGGCTGCAATCAGCGGCCGCAGTGTCCCGGTCCACTCGGCCACATGGGGCGGATGGAACAGGCTGAAATGATCCGCGCCGCAGCTCAGAACGCTGTTCTCACCCCGGCTCAGCGCCGCCATCTGGTCTAATCGCCGCTGCACGACAACGCCGTCGGGGGTCGCCAGAACGCCAACCACCCGGTTCTTGATCGGTATCGTCGGCACATAGGCACCCTGTTTGGCGAGACGTTGCACAAACTGGGTTTCGTATTGCGCGACGACAGCCTCGGGCAAGGCACCGCGCAGAGTGCGCATCACCTGCGACCAGTAGCGGCGCGACTCCAGCGGGGTCTGGCCGCTGTCCTGCATCAACTGCGGCTCGCCCGGCAACCGGTCCAGCAGGATCACAAGCGGTGACACACCGTGCGCGGCAAGCTGCTTTGCCGCCTCATAGGCCAGATCAGCGCCGACAGACCAGCCCAGAAGAACCTGATACCCGCGTCCAGCGTCTGGAGCCTGCTCGAGGATCCAGCGTACCGTTGCGGGAATATCCGGTGCGCTGTCGAACGCCGGAAAATCGTCGATCCCGTCCACCGAATACCCCGGCGCCAATGTGCTCAGCCACTCGCGGTAAATGCTGGAACTGCCCATCAAGCCCGGAAAACACAGCATTTGCGCCGCGTCGTCCTGTCCCCACAGCCGCATGAGCGCGGCAGCCGACTGCGACGGATGTGCGGTACCTGCCGCCTGTGCGGCGTCGATCCGCGCAGCCAGATCCGACAGCACAGGCGCATCGGTGAACCAGCGCAGCGGCAGACGCTGGCCGGTCTCTTGCTCCATCAGCGAAGATACTTCGATGGCGCGCAGGGAATGCCCGCCCAGCAAAAAGAAATCGTCGTCACCCGCAACAGTGTTCAGCCCAAGAACCTGCGCCCAGATGCGAGCAAGGTGTCGTTCGGTTGTCGTGTCTGGCGGTGATCCGGCGCTCAGTCGGTCAGGCAAATCACCCAGTCCGGCCAGCATCGCGGTGGTGTCGGTCTTGCCATTCTCTGTCATCAAAAGCCGCGACAGAAAGACAAAACGTTGCGGGATCTGCACCCCTGGCAGATATTGCGCCAGCCCAGCGCGCAGCCGGGCCGGGTCGCGCGATCCATCGCGGGTTTTGACAAAGGCCACCAACTGCGCCGCCGCCCCCTGACCGCGTATGGCGACCGCCGCCTCATCGATCTGCGCATCGCGCAACAGCGCCAGACGGATTTCCTCGGGATCAATGCGGTGCCCGCGGATCTTGCCGATACCATCGCGACGCCCGGCAAACCGCAGAGTTCCATCCGCCGTGATCAGGCCCAGATCGCCGGTTCGATAAAACCGCTGGCCGCCGATCCGGGTAAACCCACCTTGCGGCGCGGGCGATAGGTAGCCGCGCGCCAGCGCGGCGCCGCCAACCGCAATCTCGCCCCGGACGCCGCGCGGCAGAATATCGCCAAAGCGGTCAACGATACGGATCTCAGACCCCGCGACCGGCATCCCGAGATCATGCGCATCCTGTTCTATCCAAATGCCAATCGGACGCGGCGCTGTCATTGCACACCCGATGGTCGCTTCGGTTGGCCCGTAGTGGCAGGCCAGTTGCAGCCAGGGGCACAGCGCCGCCAGTCGGGCAATCTGGTCAGGGTCTGGGCTCTCTCCGCCCAGAATCAACAACCGCCACTGCGTCAGCGCCGCAAAGCGTGACAGGTCGGGCGCGCTTAGCAACAGGTGCAAAAAGGCGGGCGTCGTCTTCATCACTGTGATGCCGCGCTCGGCCATGGCACGCAGCACCAGATCCGGATCCACCGCCGCCTCTGCCCCCAGCCAGAACACAGCACCACCCGCCGCAAGCACTCCAAAGGCCGTCGTGTAGCCCAGATCAAAGGCCGGCGAGGTCACCTGCAACGCACGATCCTGCGCAGTGAACCCAAAGGTGTGCCCGACGCTCTGGCAATAGTTGGCAAGCGCCTCTTGCGGCACCGCAACGCCTTTGGGCGCGCCGGTTGAGCCCGAGGTAAAGATACAATAGGCCAACCCGGCGCTCGCGGCGTCAGACGCGTCACGCACGGGGTCTTGCGACAATTGCCGGTCTGGCAGACCCAGTGTCAGTCGTGGGCGGGCCGCGTCAATGATCTGCTGCTGACGCAATACAGGCCACGCCGGATTGACCGGAACAAAACCCGCCCCCAGCTGCCAGCAGGCCAGCGCCTGCACAACAAAGGTGTTGCCCTGGACCGCGGCAATCGCAACGCGGTCGCCCGTGCGCACCCCCTGTTCGGCAAGCGCGAGTGCTGTCTGTGCCACCTCGGTCATCAACGCGGCGCGGTCCAGCGTATTGCTTGCGTCGCCAACAACCTCTGAGGTCGGATCGTGCTGGGCTATCATCTCTGCCACGGACAGAGCCGGTGCCGCCGCCGTGCCGGTGATCCGGCTGGACAGGGCGTCCGAGATGCAGAGTGGCACAGATACAATTGCATCTGACGGACGGGATAAAAGCCGCCCGAGTAGATCGAGCGTCAGGGACAGCAGCATTTCGACCCGGTCTAGCGGCACGCGGTTAACATCATGGCGCGCCTCTAGATACGGCGCATCGCCGAGCGAAAATCCGATCTGGAAGTCATAGTGATCCCAACTTTGCGCGCTGTACTCACCGATGGTCAGCCCGGCTTGCGGAAACTCGAGACAATCCGCCTGTCCCCAAGCCAGCGCGGCCGGACGGCCGATCATCGTGTGGTCCAGATGGTCGGCCCGCAGTCCACCCGCCGCAAGGATATCAGCCAGTGGCAGCGCTGACCACAGCGGCGCATCACGCAGCTGTGCCTGCACGTCCTTGCAGAGCTGGGCAAAGCCTTTGTCCTGCGACAGATCCACCCGCACCGGCAAGGTCGCGGCAAACAGTCCCACGGCGCGATCTATCTCAGGCAGATCATGACTGCGATTCGCCATGACCGAGGCAAAGACCGCATCGTCCTGATCGCTCAACCGCGCCAGAACCGCCCCCCAAATAGCATGCAGGACAGCGCTGGGTGTGACGCCATGGCGGCTGGAAAAGCTGTGAATCCGGGCGCCAAGCTGCTCCGGCAGAAGTCGGATGACCGCGGATTTTGCCCCCGGCGATCCCGTCGCATCCAGTACCGGCAATGCGGCAATCGTGGCGCCATGCAGGACCGAATGCCAATACGCTTTGCCCGCCGCACCGCGCCGCGCCTTCTGGCTGTCAGCAAGCGCGCCAGTCGTGGTACGCGCGGGCGTACTTGGCTCTGCCCCCTGCCCGATACCCCGCGCGTAAAGTGCCATCAAATCATCAATCAGCGTTGGCGCGGACCATGCGTCCAATATGATATGGTGAAAGGTGACGATCATCGCACAGGATCCGCCGGGTTCAGGGGCCAGGACCACACGCAGCAGGGAATCGCGCGCCAAATCAAAACGCGCGCTGCGTTCAGCCTGCGCCACCGCCACAACGGACCTCTCCGCGCCGGGCTCGATACAACGGACATCTGGCGCGCGGGCGGTCAGAACCGCCTGAATTGCCTTGCCCTCACGCGTGCGCACAAATGCCGTCCGCAAGGACGTGTGCCGGTCCGACAGATCCTGCCACGCCTGAGACAGCGCCACGACATCAACGCGCCCGATCAACTTGCAGGTGAACTGCTCGATGTAGGCGGATTGTCTCTTATCGGACCCGGAATCAGCCTCAAACGCGAACAGGGATTCCTGCAGACCCGTCATCAGATGCAGTGATTGCAGCTTGTTCGACACGTCCCACACCCCGTAATTTTTGACCCGAAAAAAGTAATCAGCCGATTCCAAAATCTAGCGGTGTGACGCTAGGACAATTCTGAAAAACGGTAAACACTCAACTTGGTCTGTAAGGAAATATATGTTAGAAAACAACATTCTGTTTTGAGGAATCAGGTTTTATGCGCAAAGTGAACAACAACCGCACGACGTTAATCATTTGTTTAATATTATCACCTTACGCTGCGTCATCGCAAAATTCACCTGCTCTGACCGAATTGCTGGACATCGCTCACGAATCGACTGTTGGCGCATACGGATTCTATGGGTCAACTGCTGCAATTCAGTTTGGTGACGGCACCCGATGGACCGACGCCACAGGGGTCACCGGACCGACCTCTGCTTCGCAGGGCGGTCGCGCGCTAGTTGTGGACGACAGGTTTCACATCGGCAGTCAAACCAAGACGTATACCGGCACTGTCGTGCTGCAATTTGTCGATGATGGCGTTGTCAGCCTCGATGACACCCTCCAACACTGGTACGAATTGCAACCCGACGCAACCTCAGCGCTGTCGGTGATGTCACAAAGCCTGCGCGAGACCCTGACCATACACGATTTGCTGTCGATGCGCACCGGGGTTGCAGAATATTTGGCCGGTCCTGATCCGATCCATCCCGGCCAGACAGTGCTGGACGTCTGGAACGCCAACGACGGCGACTATGATCTGACCCGGCAGGAACTGCTAACCGCAAGCCTTGCTCAAGCGCCAACCATGACACCCGGCGACCAGAACACATTTGAATATTCGAACGCGAACTTCATGCTTGCCGGGATCATTGCCGAGGCGGCAAGTTGTCAGGCTGGAAACTGCCGCGACATCGGCACGCTGATCACAGACGAGGTGATTACGCCGCTGAACCTGACCAACACGCTATACCCCATAGGCATCGAGTGGGGGACCGACCAGCACACCAACGGCACGTGGGACCAATACGGCACGCTCAGCGACTTTACCGATACGACGCCATCGGTGCCAAACTCTGCCGGCGCAATGATCTCGAACATAGAGGACCAGCTGAACTGGCTGGTCGAAGTGAGCACCAATGCCCAAGGCACGCTGGACCCTGCCGTCTTTGCGGAACGCCTGGTCAACACCACGGACATGAACGGCATGATCGGCACGATCAAAGGTGGCTACGGTCTGGGCATCTACGGGCAGCACAGCACTGAAACCGGCGCATTCATGCTGGGCCACGGCGGCGAGCTGAGCGGCTATCAGACGTTGATGTTCCACTATCCCGGCGACACCACTACACCACTGGATGACCTCTTTATCGTCAGCGATCTTAACACGTTTCTGAACCTGCCGTCCGACCGGGATTTTCTGCCATCAGATATCAACAGCGTTTACTACGACCTGCAAAAAACCGTGTTTCTGTATAACGCCTATCAGGACAATCCGGGCGGATGCACCTCTGACGCGACAGGAACCACTTGCACCGCCACCACTGTTGCAGACACAACGATGACAGTCAGCGACGCCTTTACCATCCAGCCCTCGGGGCAGCGCTGGATTGAGACAGACGTTGGATTTGACGCGGCCGTGCCGACATATGTTTACTACGGCAACAATGGCGTTGGCGTGACCGCAACCGATACGACCATCACAGTCGAAGCTGACGGTATCATCGAAGGCTATGGCAACGAACTGACCCTGTTGCAACTGGGCGGCAACAGCAACACCGTCGATGTGTTCGGCGAGGTTGAGGCCACCGGAGCCAGCGCCGTGGCGATCGACGCCAGTTCGAGTTCGGACGATACGATCAATGTCGCGGCAACTGGCAATATCGCCGGCGACATCCTGGCCACCGGCGGAAGTGACGCGGTACATATCAACGGGGCCGTGCTGGGCGACATCAGCTTGGGCAGCGCCGCGCGTCTGGACGGTGTTGGCATGGTGATGGGAATGGTCGATGGCACAGGTACCACAGCCCCCGGAATGCCGGGCGGCACCACTGCTTCCTCGATGACCGTTTCGCGGTTTGAACCGACCGGCGGCATGCTTGAAATCAACGTGTTTGGCAACGCAGGCACTGCAAATATCCTTTTGGTCGACGAACAAAAGTCCGAGGGCTTTGCCGTCTCTCACACAGGGATCGCAGTTCTGGACAACAGCACGCTTCGCCTGACGGGTACGCCGCTGAGCGGCGATATTCAGACTCCGATCCTGACAGCGGTCAACGGCCTGACCGGCACATTTTCACAGATCGACGATACCGCTGGGGTGCTTGACGCGTCATCCGGTCGCCTGCAGTACAATCTGGTCTACACCACCAACAGCGTTCTACTGACCAGCACCAGCCCGGCGGCCTTTGATGCCGTGGCAGCCGGCAGCTACAACGACAGCCTCTCGGTTCTGGATCAGGCACTGAGCCAGTCCGAGGGTATGGCACGCAACACCCCGTCCCGCCCCTTTGGATTCGCCCGCGGGCTGGGGTCCTTTGCCTCGTATGACAAAGAGGATGGCGTCGCCGGGTTTGATATCGGCACCAGCGGGTTGATGGGGGGGATCGGCGGGCCGCTTGGATCTGGCGGCTACTACGCGCTGTCCGTGGCTCAGACCCAATCCAGCGCCAGCGTCAGTGATGGCGGCGCGACCCAGGATATCGACAACCTATCCGCGGGGTTTAGCGTCGGGTTCGGGGTTGGCGCGCTCGACGTCTCGGCGTCGGTGTTCTACGGCAAAGCAGATGTCGATTACAGCCGCGAGACTGGCGCGGGCACCGCCCATGGCAGCACCGACCAACAGCGCTGGAGCGCGATCGTCGGCGTCGGCCAGACCATCGAACACGGCAACTGGCGCCCAAGCTGGCGCTCGAGTCTGGCTTACTTCCATGTGAGCGAGGACGCCTTTACCGAATCCGCGTCGTCCGGCGTCGCGATGAGCTTTGATGAACGCAGCTATGAACGCCTGCGGCTTGGCCTGGGGGTCAAGGCGGAACGCCAGCCGCGCGATCTGACGCTGTCGCCCTGGGTCAGTGCCGATGTATTTTACCATGCCGACACAGACAGTTCCGACATTCGCTACCGCACCGCGGGCACCAGCGGATCACTAAAGGCACGGTCAGCCGAGGGGATCGAACTGCGCGTCGGTGCCGGTGCGTCCTACACTGCGGGTTCTGGCGCGATCTGGAGCGCGGGCATCACCGCAAGTGGTGGTGACCTCGCGACGACTGTCCGGCTCGATGCGCGATTAGGCTTGGATTTCTGAACCGATGTCGCGCCCCCCGCGCCGTCAGTTGATCAGCATACGCAGACCCTGCGTGACGTCCGACCGCACGGCGAGCCGCAGCCCCGGCTCGTCCCCCGCCTTGAGGGCCGCAATGATCAGTCGGTGAAACTGCGGCGCCTCGGTGCGACGCAGTCGATCGTAAAGCGCGCGCATGGTAGGGCCAAGTTGCAGCCAGACGGTTTCTGCCATGGCCAGCATCGCGGGCGCTTGGGAACGCAGGTACAAGGTTCGGTGAAATTCCAGATTGCCACGGATATAGCCCACCGCATCGCGGTTCGATACCGCCTGCAAAATGGTGCCATCGACGGCCTGCAACCGATCTATCAAGGCCATATGCGCCCTTGGCAGCGCCCGGCTGGCCAGCTCGACCTCGATCAAGGCACGTAGCGCCGCCAACTCCTCGATCCGCTCATTGCTCAGCTCCGGCGTCGAAACCCGCCCCGAGTTCGACATTGACAACGCGCCTTCGGCAACCAGCCGCTGCACCGCTTCGCGGGCGGGTGTCATCGACACCTCAAACGACCGACCGATGCCGCGCAGGGTCAGCGGTTCACCCGGAGCAATCTGTCCCAGCATGATCCGCGACCGCAGCCCGCGGTAGACCCGGTCATGGGCCGAAACGACGGCCTCTTGTGTACGTGGAACACTTCTCATGCGGCGCTTGTGATCACAAATTTCGACGGCGTCAATTGCCAAACCGGTAACGGTGCAAATCTGCACCATGGTTTCGCAGCCAAAGACGCGGTGTTTTCCAGTTGCCATAGAGTTGCGTGACCACGGCCCAGAAAGCAGGCGAATGGTTCATCTCGGCCAGATGCGCCACCTCATGCGCCGCGACATAGCGCAACACCTCTGGCGGGGCGAGAATCAGCCGCCACGAATACATCAACCCGCCATCGCTGGTACAGGATCCCCAGCGCGACCGGGTGTCACGCAGCGTCAGCCGCGTGTAGGGTCGCCCCAGTTCCGTTGCGTAAGCATCCGACGCCTGTGCGAGCCGGTCACGCGCCAGCGCCTTGAAATGCCCCAGCAGACGCGGCGCCACCCGCGCCGGATCACCAGGCACCAGAATCGCGCCGGGCTCTAGACGGATGCCGCGCCCCGGAACGCACTGGATCTGGCGCACATTCCCTTCGACCGGCACCATCGCGCCGCGCCCGACAGGCACGATTTCGGCTTGTTGCGCCAGGTTGCTGCGCAACCAGCCCTCTTTTTCATGCAGGAAAGCCAACGCCTGCGCCTGGGGCAAACGCTGCGGCAAGGTCAGCGTCACACGCCCGTCCAACTGCGACAATCGCAGGCTCAGCCGACGCGCGCGCGCCGATCGTCGCAAGATCACAGGAATCGGAGGGTTGCCGGGGAGCGTGAGATCGCCCATATACACCTATCAAGAGTTATGCGGCCAAAGCCTTTGACACCGGTTTAGTGTTATGGCAGTTGGCCCGGATCGTCCACATGGATCAAGAGAGCGAAGGGGACTTCCCATGCCCAAAGAAGAATGGGGCGTCAAGCGCGTCTGCCCGACGACCGGCAAACGGTTTTATGACCTGAACAAGAACCCGATCATCAGCCCCTACACGGGCGAGGTTGTCGAGGTTGATGTCAACAAACGCAGCATGATCGCGGCGGACGCGGCCGATGGCGCGACCCGCAAAGCCAAGGTTAAAGAGGACGAAGACGAAGACGTTCTCGACGAAGATGATGTGGATCTGGACGACGACGACGATGTTCTGGCGGATGACGACGACGATGACGAGAACGTCTCGCTCGACGATATCAAGGACGTTGCAACCGACGACGACTGAAGCATTGTTCCGGGGGGCTGATTTTTCCCTTGATCCCCCCCGTAGCTTTGCGTAACAGAGCGCGCACAGTGTCCTGAACGGGCACAGCGCTACGGCACTGGCAAAAAGATATCGTCAGTGCAGGAATGGGGCCTTAGCTCAGCTGGGAGAGCGCCTGCATGGCATGCAGGAGGTCAGGGGTTCGATCCCCCTAGGCTCCACCATTTCCTTCAAGATCAACGTCTTAGAGAAGATTTAGATAGGTGTGCCACACAGGTGAGGCACAGAGATGCATTTCGACTCATACCTTTCGCGCTCCCGACACGGCATTTTCTACTTCCGCTGGCCTATGCCAAAGCAACCAGCTACCACCAAGAGACACACAGTCCGGGTATCACTTCGGACACGCTGCCCAAAGTACGCTGGGTGCCTAGCCCGGTATCTCGCCTTGTGCAGTTCCTCACTACTCAGCAACGGAGTGCCGACCGAGATGCGGCATGATGAACTCCGAAAGCTGATACACGCGTATTTCACGGCAAGCCTCGCCAAAGCCACAGACCGGCTGGGCGCAGATGGCCCGAGGTCCGATTATCAGCGCGCACCGTATGAGAACTCTCTGGCGCTCGCTGAGGCGTCGTCAGAGGAATACTGGGGGATAATGCGCCCCGAGGGCACCGACGCCTTCCTGACCCAGTTCTGTGAGGCCAGTGGCATCCCTCAGGCCGAGGCAGACAGCCGCCCGGAACGGATCTTGCATGAATACCAAATCGCCTACCGGGATATGTTAAGGAGGCTGGAAAAGGTGGAGGTGCTCTGCCCCCTAAAAACTGGACCATTTTGAATTAGAGTTTCCGACTGCTACTTTCCTGGCTGGAAAAGGAGTGGACGCGATGAAAGCATCCAAATTCACGGACGCCCAAAAGGCGTTTATTGTTAAGCAAGGTAATGAGGGCACGACGGTTGCGGAGATTTGCCGCAAGTCCGGGATAAGTCCGGCGACGTATTTCAACTGGAAGAAAAAGTATGAGGGGCTGATGCCGTCAGAGATGCGCCGGTTGCGTGATCTGGAAGACGAGAACAACCGTTTGAAACGGATTGTCGCTGATCTGACGTTGGATCGTGAGATGTTGCAGGACGTTATCAAGCGAAAGCTCTAAGGCCGGATCGAAAGCGTGAGCTTGTCGATGGGATGCGGTCTGATTGGCGTGTGTCGATCCGAAAGGCATGTGGTGCTTTGCGGTTTGATTGCTCGACCTATCATTACAAATCCCGCCGCACCGATCCGGCCGCGTTGAAAAAGCGCATTAAGGAGATTTGTGAGACACGCGTTCGATATGGATATCGGCGCGTCCATTTTGTGTTGCAGCGTGAGGGTTGGCCAGTGAACGCTAAAAAAACATATCGTATTTACAAGGAGATGGGTCTTCAACTGCGCAACAAGACACCGAAACGTCGCGTGAAAGCGAAGCTGCGGGATGCTCGCACAGAAGCTGTGAAGAATAACGACGTCTGGGCAATGGATTTTGTGCATGATCAACTCGCCACAGGCCGCAAATTGCGCGTTTTGACCGTCGTCGATACGTTCTCGCGCTATGTGCCAATTCTAGACGTAAGGTTCAATTATCGCGGTGAGGATGTGGTTAAATCTCTTGATCTGGCTTGTGCCAAGATTGGGTATCCTAAGACCATTCGAGTCGATAATGGGCCGGAATTTATCTCTCGGGATCTGGATCTGTGGGCTTATCATCGGGGCGTGGTTTTGGATTTTAGCAGGCCAGGAAAACCGACAGACAACGCCTTCATCGAGGCCTTCAACGGTAAGTTTCGCCAGGAATGTTTGAACGCGCATTGGTTCTTGAGCCTTGCGGATGCGGCAGAAAAGGTGGAGACTTGGCGTAGATACTACAACGAAGAACGGCCCCACAGCGCGATCGGAAACAAGTCACCGATCATGCTCGTAAAATCAGAAGGTGAAACCAGCCCACCGATCTGACGAAAGCCGGAAATCTCTAGACCCAGGTGGTCCAAGGTTGGGGGCAAGTGCACTCGCTAAGGAGGGCTTGCCAGTTTTTATTCATCAACCTATCGATCCTATAGGGCACCCGACCGTCACGACACATACTATACCGCACGGTTTTTCCCGCATCAAACCCACCGCAAACCGGCAGGGTAGACCGAATCGAACGTGCTATGCCGACCAGCACGCCGCGCCTCTTTCCCCTTAAACGGCAATCCGCTAGATCTGCTCATCGTGTCACCAACGACGCCCGGAGCGGGAGCCCGAAATGAAGCCTATCCGCCTGATGTCAGGCATTCTCACGGTCGGGTTCTGGACCCTTGCCAGTCGCGTCCTTGGGGTTGCACGAGAAATCATAATCCTCGCGTTGATTGGGCCAGGTCCGGTCCTAGACGCCTTTGTCGCGGCCTTTCGCCTGCCCAACATGTTCCGCCGCTTCTTTGCCGAGGGGGCGTTTAACGCCGCCTTTGTGCCGATGTTTTCGAAAAAGTACGAAGCTGGTGACGATCCGATAAAATTTGCCCGCGATGCGATGAACGGGCTGAGCTTTGTACTGCTGATCCTGACCGCTCTGGCGCTGATCTTCATGCCGGCGCTGGTCTACGCCACGGCGGGTGGCTTTGCCGGGACTGACCGCTTCGATCTGACCGTTGGCTATGGGCGTATCGTGTTTCCCTATATTTTCTTTATCTCGCTGGCGGCGCTGTTCTCGGGCGCATTGAATGCGGCAGGACATTTCGCTGCTGCTGCAGCCGCGCCTGTCTTTCTTAATATCTTTGTGATCACCGCGATGGTTGCGGCATATTATGCCGGCGGCGACGTGGTGACTGCACTGGTCTGGATCGTACCGCTGGCCGGTGTCGCGCAGCTTGCGCTGGTCTCGTACGCTGCCGATCAGGCCGGAATCAGCCTGCGCCCCGGTCGTCCGCGCCTGACACCGGACATGAAGCGTCTGACACGTGTCGCCATTCCTGCTGCACTCGCGGGCGGGGTGATGCAGATCAACCTGCTTGTCGGTCAGCAAGTGGCGTCGAACTTCGAAAAGGCGGTTGGCTGGCTCTATGCTGCGGACCGATTGTATCAGTTGCCGCTGGGCGTTGTCGGGATCGCTGTCGGGATCGTGCTGCTGCCAGATCTGTCCCGCAGGCTCAAGGCCGGTGATGACACTGGCGGACAGGCCGCACTCAGCCGCGCGGGCGAGATTTCGCTGGCACTGACCATCCCCTGTGCCGTGGCACTGGTGGTGATTCCGCTGCCGATGGTGTCGGTCCTGTTCCAACGCGGTGCCACCAGTTCGGACGATGCCGCCGCCATCGCCATGGCTGTCGCTCTCTATGGCCTCGCCCTGCCGGCTTTCGTTCTCCAAAAGGTATTGCAGCCGCTGTTCTTTGCCCGTGAGGATACACGGACACCGTTTGTCTACGCAGTCTGGTCGATGCTGGTGAACGCAGGGCTGGCTATTGGTCTGGCCCCGGTTCTGGGCTGGGTTGCCCCGGCGATCGCTACCTCGGTCGCGGGCTGGGTCATGGTTGTCCTGCTGATCGTCGGCGGCCGCCGCCTGGGCCCCGTAGCGCGATTCGATGCGCGGTTCCGCCGCCGCCTGTGGCGTATTTGCCTGGCTTCTGCGCTGATGGGGGTCGGACTGCTGGCGACCACCCTTCTGCTGGGGCCGCTGCTGGTCGCACCGGGCTGGCGTTACCTTGCATTGCTGGTCCTGCTGATTGCGGGCGCTATAGTTTATGGCGCCGCCGGACAGGCGGTCGGCGCCTTCCGCCTATCCGAATTTAGCACAGCCCTCCGCAGGAGACCTCGCAAACCATGACGCTCACCCCCCTCATCACTGCCGCCGAGGGGTTTCCCGCCCTCGAACGGCTGGTCGCCAGCGCCCAGAAAGAACTGGTGCTGTCGTTCCGCATCATTGACCCGCACACCCGTTTGCGCGCGCCGGAACTGCGCGAACAGGGTCTCGCGACCTGGGGCGACTTGCTGGCAGATGCGGCCCGGCGCGGGGTTCGGCTGCGGCTGATTCTGGCGGATTTTGACCCGCTTTTTATGCCGGATCTGCACCGGTTGGCCTGGGCTTCTGCCAGCGGCTTTGCAGAAGCGGCGGACGGCGATGTGCAAATCCTCTGCGCGCGGCACGGCCAAAAGCTGGGGCGGGTCTGGCAACTGATCTTTGGTTCGATGATCCGCGAAAAGGTCGGCGAACTGGCGCAGGATGATCCGCAACGCCTGACCCCGGTGCAGCGCAAGATCAAAGACCAGCGCCCGACGCTGTATCCCGTGACGCTGCACCAGAAATGCGCTGTGGCCGATGGCCGCCTCTGCGTGATCGGCGGGCTGGACATCAACGAACGCCGTTTTGACGATGCCAGCCACGACCGCGCGCCCAATCAAACCTGGCATGACGTCAGCATGAAGGTCAGCGGCGATTTCGCGGGCACGTTGCGCGCGCATCTTGCCGACACCTGGAATGCCGCGCTTGAGGCCGGGGCAGCTTCGCTGGCTGGGCGGGCGCAGCCGATGGACAACAGCGCCATTCCGCAAAGCACGCCGGATCTGCGACTGGTGCGGACAGTGTCGCGGCCCAAACTGGGCGCACTTGCCTTTGGTCCGACATCACTGATCACCGACCACATCAAAACGCTGATTGCAACGATTGGAGCGGCGCGCCGTCATATCTATATCGAGACGCAGTTCCTGCGCTATCAGCCCATTGCCAAAGCGCTGGCCGACGCCGCGGCGAACGCGCCCGAGCTGCAGTTGGTCATCCTGCTTCCCGCTGCCGAAGACCGCGTGCTGTTCGAGGGCACCCGCAGTTGGGATGCCCGCCACGGGCACGCACTCCAGATGGCTGCGCTGGATCAACTTCAGACGGCGTATGGTGAACGTGTGGCCTTGGTCGCGCCGGGCCAGACAGCCGAAAAGAATCATGACGGCCCGCTGCTGTATGGGGCTGGGCCAATTTACATCCACTCCAAGGTGTTGTTGATCGACGATGAGGTCGGGCTGGTCGGGTCGGCCAACCTGAATGGTCGCTCGATGCTGTGGGATACCGAAGCATCGGTGCTGTTCCGCGACAGCGCTGTGGTTGCGGACTTGCGGCGACGTCTCGCCGGTATTTGGCTGGGACCGGACGCAGAGGGCGCGGACGTGACCCTGGCCGCGACCTGGAACCGCGCTGCCCGAGCCAACGCAGCCTTGTCAGTTGAAGCGCGAGAGGGCTTTGTCCTGCCGTTCCCGATGACGCCGGGGCGCCGGTTTGCCCGCCGCCTGCCAATCGTGCCGGACAATTTCTTTTAGGTGGCGGCCAGGGCTGTTCATCGGGTTCTTTAGTCCCGGCGCACCCGATCCAGCAACCGCGCCAAGCCGCCCGGCACCAATGCCACCGAACTCGCAAATCCCACGGCAAAGCCCGCCACATCCGCCAGCCAGTCATTGCCGCTACCAAAAAACAGACCAAACACCAACTGAATCCCCAGCAGGATGCCGATCAGCGAAAACGCCCGGATCTGCTGCGCGCCCATCTGTCCCAGCCGAAGCCATAGCAGATAGGTAAAGGCCCCGATCAGCCCGTAGATCGACGGAAATGCCCCGAGCAGCGGCACCGGGTCATTCAGCGCCAGGCCATAGGCCAGCGCCCCGCCGATACCCGACACCACAAAGATCGCCAGCGTTGCCATCTGGCCCAGCGCCTCGCCGACCATTTTGCCCAGCGCCAGCAGCATCACGCAGGCGAACATCGCGTGGCTGAAACTGCCATGGACAAAGGGATAGGTGACAAACCGCATCAAATGCCGCACCGGATATTGCCCGGTCGCCAACATCCAGTCGAGGATATCGCCGGAAAATGCATAGGTCTGGATCGCCTCAAGCCGCCAGCCTATGGCCCCCGGTCCGCCCACAATACCGCGCGCACCCAGCGAAAAGGCCAGTTCGACCCCCGCCATCATCAGGAACAGCGCCACCACCACGGGCGGCAACGGATTTACGGGGCTGGCGTTGTGGTCGCTTTGCATGTCCGGGCCCTTTGCTTGACGGCGCATCGGGGCATGGGTAAGCCAGCCACAGCCATAATGCCAGAGATCAGACGGAGAATTGCCATGTCCGAGGGGGTCCAAACCTCTCCCGCCTTCAAGACGCGGGTGTTTTCGGGAATACAGCCCTCGGGCGGCCTCACGCTCGGGAATTATCTTGGAGCGCTCAAACGGTTCGCCGATGCGCAAAACCAGGGCATCGAGACGATCTACTGCATGGTCGACATGCACGCCATCACGGTCTGGCAGGACCCAGCGGCGCTCCGACGCCAGACGCGCGAGCTTGCCGCGGGGTTCATCGCCTCGGGCGTCGATCCTAACCGGTCGATCCTGTTCAACCAGAGTCAGGTTGCCGAACATGCGCAACTGGCCTGGGTGTTCAACTGCGTCGCTCGCATGGGCTGGATGAAGCGCATGACCCAATTCAAGGACAAGGCCGGCAAGAACGCCGAGAATGCCTCGCTTGGGCTGTTCGGCTATCCAGCGCTGATGGCGGCCGATATTCTGGTCTACCACGCGACGCATGTGCCCGTGGGTGAGGATCAGAAACAGCATCTTGAGCTGACCCGCGACATCGCAACCAAATTCAACCATGACTACGGCGTCGATTTCTTTCCTATCACCGAACCGGTGATCGAAGGGACCGCAACCCGCGTCATGTCCCTGCGCGACGGATCAAAGAAGATGTCGAAATCCGACCCGTCGGATGCCAGCCGGATCAATATGACCGACGATGCCGAAACCATCGCGTCCAAGATCCGCAAGGCCCGAACCGATCCCGATGCCCTGCCCTCTGAGGCCAAGGGCCTGAGCGAGCGCCCCGAGGCGCGCAATCTGGTGAATATTTATGCCGCCCTGTCGGATCAGACGGTGGACGAGGTGTTGCGCGATGTTGGCGGTCGCCAGTTTTCCGAATTCAAGCCGATGCTCGCCGATCTTGCCGTGGCCAAACTGTCGCCAATATCGTCCGAGATGGCCCGCCTGATGCAGAACCCGACCGAGATCGACGCCATCCTGCGTAAAGGGGCGGATCAGGCCCGCGCCATAGCTGCGCCGATCCTGCAACAGACCTATGACATCATCGGCATGGTTCGCTGATTCCGCGACGGGGGCGCAAACGCGCCCCTCGACGCCCTGTGATTGCACTGCTAGCTTCTGACGGCTGCGTCACGTTTCGGCGCAACGCTCCACAGGACTTTTATTATGTTCCGAACCCTTACCCGTGCTATGCGCAAATCGCAGCCTGATCCAAGTCTGCTGATTGTCGGCCACAGCCACGTGGAATGCCTAGACCGCGCTGTGAACCCCAAGGACCGGGGCGTGCATGTTGTAAGCCTCACCACGAAAAAGCACCGCATCAAGCGCGGGGCGCGGGGGATCGACATCTCGGATATGGGACTAGGCACGCCGGACCGCATCGTGTTGTGCCTTGGTGGCAATGCTCATAGCACGCTGGGGTTGCTAAACCACCCAGAGCCGTTTGCGCTGGATCGCCCCGCGCCGGGCCGGATGCTGATTCCCGAGGCGGTGATGCGCGATACGACAGAACACAACCTGCGTCAGGTGTTTGTACTGGCCCGAAATGTGCGGGCACAGTTTCCGAACAGCCGGTGTCTGTACCTGAATCCACCGCCACCGATCGGCAATCCAGAACATATTCTGGCCCATCCCGGCATTTTTCGCGCCCAGCTGAAATTGGGGATATCGCCACCAGAGCTGCGGCTGGCGCTCTACCGGATACAGACCGTACTTTATGCCGACCTTGCGGCGGAAACCGGCGATCCACTGCTGATGGCGCCGTCCAGCGTGCTTGACGCAGACGGCTTTCTTGCCAACGATTATGCCAACAACGATCCGACCCACGGCAACACCGCCTATGGGCGCGTGATGCTTGATCTCATCCAGCAGCATTTTACCGAGGCCGCATGACCCGTAAACACCCCTATTCCGGCCTGCCTGATCGCCAGTTCTGGAAACGTGCGCCGGGTGTGGCTGATCTGAACGCCTTTGATCCGGTATCGGACGTGCCGTTCCGGATCAGCCCCGACGACCGGATTGTGACCGCCGGGAGTTGCTTTGCCCAGCATGTGGCGCGCTATCTCAGTCAGTCGGGGTTTGACCACCACATTGCCGAACCGGCCCACCCTATTGTTCCCGCAGACGTGGCCGAAGCGCATAATTATGGTCTGTTTTCTGCGCGATACGGCAACCTGTATACCGCCCGCCAATTGCTGCAGCTGATCCGCCGCGCCTATGGCGACTTTACCCCGCAGGCCGACGCCTGGGACGGACCAAAGCCGGGCACGTTTGTCGATCCCTTCCGCCCACAGATCCAGCCCGGCGGCTACGCCAGCGTCGAAGAGCTGGCTGCGGATCGCGCACAGCATCTTGCCGCTGTGCGCCGCGCGTTCGAGACGATGGATGTCTTTGTGTTCACCCTTGGCCTGACCGAGGGGTGGGAAGATACCCGCGACGGTGCAGTGTTTCCGCTCGCCCCCGGCGTGGCCGGTGGAACTTATGATCCTGCTCTCACGGCCTTTCGCAATTTTGATGAGGTCGAAACCGCCGACGATCTAACCGAGGCCCTGACCCTGATCCGCCAGCGCAACCCGGATGTGCGGATCATCCTCACCGTATCACCGGTGCCGCTGAACGCGACGTTTATCGACCGGCATGTGGCCGTGTCCACCACCTGGTCCAAGGCGGCACTGCGGATCGCCGCAGAAAAAGTGCGCAACCGGTTTGACGCCTGCTGCTACTTTCCCTCATTCGAGGTCATCACCAGCCCGCAGGCGCGCGGCCGCTATTTTGCCGAAGATGGCCGCGAGGTGCTGCCCGCCGGGGTGGCGCATGTGATGCGGTTGTTCTTTCACCATCTGGCCGGCGTCACCGTGGACACCACAGCCGCCCCCCGTGCCAAGGCGCCGATACGCGACGCCCATAGCCAAGAAATGGCGCGCGCCATGCAAGTGCTTTGCGACGAAGAGGCGATCAACAACGACTGAAATCTGCGATATCGTCACCGTGGCCCGACTGACATTTCGCCCTACTCTGTGCATGCGCGCACCTTCGGTCTGTTTTTTGGGATCTATGTGGAAGTGGGCGCAACAGCTATATCTGTCGCAAGCACAGGAGCGAACCGATGACACAGACCCACCCCGAGACCCGTATTGGACATGTTCACCTTAGGGTGGCCGATCTTGACCGCGCGATCATGTTTTATCGCGACGTGATGGGGTTCGATGTGATGCAGCAATACGGCGCACAGGCGGCGTTTCTGTCCGCTGGCGGCTATCATCATCACATCGGCCTGAACACCTGGGACAGCCGCGGCGGCCAAGCGCCTGCACCGGGGACAACCGGGCTCTATCATGTCGCCTTTGTCTATCCGGACCGCCGGGCGCTGGCGCAGATTTTACAAAATGTGCTGGACGCAGGTGTCCCGCTCCGGGGGGCGGCGGATCATGGGGTGTCTCAGGCGGTCTATTTCAACGACCCGGATGGCAACGGGATCGAGATTTATTGGGATCGCGCCCAAACCGAGTGGCCCCGCGACGCATCGGGCCAGTTGAAGATGGTGAACACTCCGCTGGATCTGGACGCCCTGCTGGCCGAGGCGGCGTAGGCACCGACTGCGACGGAAACGGCCAGAGCCTCTGGACCTCGCCTAGGCTTGGGCATACCGTCGCCGCGCAGAACACAAGGAGCATCCCGCATGGTTACCGGCACAAATATCCGCACCTATTTTGATGGCCGCTGGCATGATGGCGACGTATCCGTGATCCGGGCCGCTGATCATGGTGCCTGGCTGGGATCCAACGTTTTTGATGGTGCGCGCTATGTGAACGGGATGGCACCGGATCTGACGGCGCACTGCGCCCGCGTCAACCGATCCGCCGAGGCGCTGCTGGTCACGCCCACCGTGACACCCGAGGACATGGTTAAGATCGTCTGGGACGGCCTGTCCGCTTATGCCAAAGACGCTGCCGTCTACATTCGCCCGATGTACTGGGCGCTGGACGGTGGGTATAGTGCGATCCTGCCAAAACCCGGCGCAACCGGCTTTGCCATCAGCCTCGAACAGATCCCGATGGCGCCCGACGGGGCCTCGGTCTCATTGACCCGCACACAGTTTCGCCGTCCGGTTATGGAGGATGCGGTGGTCAACGCCAAGGCCGCCTGCCTGTACCCCAACAACGCCCGGATGCTCGCCGAAGCACGCGCCAAGGGGTTCGACAACGCGCTGGTTGCGGACGCCATGGGCAATGTCGCCGAAAGCGCCACCTCGAATGTGTTTATGGTCAAGGATGGCACCGTATTCACCCCCGTGCCCAACGGCACCTTTCTGGCCGGTATCACCCGCGCGCGCCACATCTCGAACCTGCGCGCCGATGGCGTCGAGGTGGTTGAGAATGTGCTATCATTCGGTGATTTCCACGCCGCGGACGAGGTGTTCCTGTCGGGAAACATGAACAAGGTCACGCCAGTCACCGCGTTTGATGACACGCAGTATCAGGTCGGTCCGATCACCCGTCGCGCGCGTCAACTGTATTGGGACTGGGCCGCGTCGGCCTGAACCGACGCGCAATCGGCGGTTTTTTTAGCCCGCCATGTTGCGCAGCGACCGGAACGACACCAGACGCCGTGTTTCTGTGCACCAAAGGTCAAGACTGGCGCAGGCCCAGCTGTCACGCAGGGTCAGGCGGCTGCTCTCGACCAGTTCCTTGTGATCGCGCAGAACTTCGGTCAGGCGGTAAAACGGGATCCGACTGTACAGGTGATGTACGTGATGGATGCCGATATTCGCCGTCAGCCAGCGCAGCACCACCGGCAGATCGTAATGCGAAGAGCCGTGCAGCGCCGCCTCGTGCATTTTCCAATCCTCGGCACCGTCCCAATGGGTCGTCTCGAACTGATGCTGGACATAAAACAGCCACACACCGACCGAAGCAGCGGTCAGCGTGGTCGGCACATAAACGAACAGCAGCAACTGCCAACCGCCGATCACATACAGCCCAATCAGCAGGCACAGCGCCGACAGATTGGTGCCCATCGCGCTGATCCAGTACTGGCGCCCGGCCGACATCAGACCAAAAGGCAGGCGATGCTTGAAAAAGAACAGGTAGGCCGGCCCGATGCCGAACATCACCACAGGGTTGCGATAAAGCCGGTAGCCAAACCGGCCCCACGCGCTGAGCGCCTGATATTCGGCTACGGTCATGGTGTCGATGTCGCCAATCCCACGCGTGTCCAAATTACCTGAATGGCTGTGATGTATCGCGTGGGCACGTTTCCACACCGTATAAGGGGTCAGCGTCAGCACACCCAGGCTGCGCCCGATCCAGTCGCTGGCGCGGCGGTTGTTCAGAAACGCGCCATGGCCGCAATCATGCTGAATCGCAAACAACCGCAACAGAAACATGCCGTTGAACAGCGCCACAACCACCGCAAGCGGGGCCCAAACCTGCAAAGCGCCATATGCCAGCACCCAGAGTGCCAGAAACGGCACCAGACTCGCGGCCAGTTCCCAAAGGCTGCGCCGCAGATTGGGCGCGCGATAGGCGGACAGAATCTTGATCCAGTCGCGGGCATCACTAGGTACGGTCCCTGTTGGCTGCTCAGAGGGCCGCATCGTCACGTTTTGAAAGGTCATACACTGCTCGTTTTGTGGCTTTGCTTCTGCAATAAGGAACCGCGCGCACATAGCAAGTCAAATCTGCCTGAATGGGACGTCCGGTCACGGCTCTCTTGCGCCGGAATGTCCCCTGCGCCATGATCCCGTCCAAGGGAGACTGAAAAATATGCGCAAGTTCCTCGTTGTGCTGGATGACAGCCGCGAATGCCTCAATGCGATGCGGTTCGCCGCGATGCGCGCTGCCCGCACCGGCGGCGGCGTGGCCATTCTGTCGGTGATTCCGCCAGATGAATTCAACCACTGGATCGGGGTTGGAGATATCATGCGCGAAGAGGCGCGCGAGCGTATTCAGGCGCATTTCGAAGTGTTCGCCAAATGGATGCGCGACAAGCAGGGCGTTGATCCCGAACTTGTGATCCGCGAAGGCGAGTCCGTGAGCGAAATCATCGAGCAGGTCCGCGACGACCCCGAGATCGGTGTTTTGGTGCTGGGGGCCGGAACCGACAAGAAAGGTCCGGGGCCGCTGGTCACGCAGATGACACGCAGTGCAGGTTCGTTACCGATTCCGATCACCATTGTTCCGGGGGATCTGTCCAAAGAGCGGCTAGAGGCGATCACCTGAGACCTGCGCCATAGGATATATGCTGCGCGCGTTTCAAACGATTTTCGATTCTGCGACCAAAGGCACCGGAGTAGGTCGGTAGCCTCGTGGTGGCACCATTTTAGAACGATTCCAAACCTTGACGCAGCGGGCGGTCAGGCGCATATAAGTTTCAACGCAGAAAGGACCTGCCACGATGTTCATTCAGACAGAATCCACGCCCAATCCGGCTACGCTCAAGTTTCTGCCAGGACAGACTGTGCTTGAGATGGGAACCGCCGATTTTCCGAGCGCCGATGGCGCAGCCGCGTCCCCGCTCGCGGCACGGCTGTTTTCCGTCGACGGGGTCAAGGGGGTGTTCTTTGGCACCGACTTTGTCACCGTTACCAAAGATGAAGCCACCGACTGGGATCACGTGAAGCCCGCCATCCTTGGCGCGATCATGGAGCATTTCCAGTCCGGGCAGCCCGTCATGGCAGACGATGCCAAGAGCAGTGGCGGCCATGCCGCGCACCAGGGCGAGGATTCCGAAATCGTCGGCCAGATCAAAGAGCTGCTGGATAGCCGCGTACGGCCTGCCGTGGCGCAGGATGGCGGCGATATAACGTTTCACGGCTTTGATCGCGGTGTGGTTTACCTGCACATGCAGGGCGCCTGCGCGGGTTGCCCGTCATCGACCCTGACGCTGAAGATGGGGATCGAGAATCTGCTGCGGCATTACATTCCGGAGGTGACGGAGGTTCGCCCGGTTGCGGTCTGAGGCACTCGTTCTGGGCTTTGACACCTCGGCCGCGCATTGCGCGGCCGCTTTGGTCTGGCGGGACGGCTTTCTCAATGACAATTTTGTTCTGGCAGAACGCCATGACGCCATGGCCAAGGGACAGGCAGAGCACCTGATTCCGATGCTTGAGGACATGCTGCGCAGCGCAGGCAAGAACTGGCATGACCTTTCAGGCATTGCGGTCGGTATCGGACCGGGCAATTTTACCGGCATCAGGATATCGGTTGCGGCGGCGCGCGGGCTGGCTCTGGCGCTGAACATCCCAGCGATCGGCGTGTCGATGTTCGAAGTTCTGGCGCATTACGCCGACGACCCGGAATCCACGCCAAAGGCCATTCCAACCATGGAACCAACGCTGTTTTCCCTGCCTGCGCCGAGGGGGCAGGCCTATGTGCAGCAATTCAAGGATGCAGTGCCCGTTGGGGCTGCGCGCCTGATCGACCCCATTGCGACTCCGGCTGACTTGCAAATGCGTTTCGGGATGGGAGTATCGGGATTTGCGGCAGACGAAATCTGCCAACAGTTGGACGCCCACAGCAACCCGGTGATGCCCGACAGGATCGGGATAACGCTGACCGCTGTCGGCCTCAAATACCTGCACCAACCGGACGCACATCGCCCTGCCCCGCTCTATGTCAAACCCGCCGACGCAGCGCCATCGCGCACCGCGCCGCCGGTTATGCTGCCGTGAGATCAGAGCAGCTCGCGACACTGCAAGCCCGCGCCTATCAGGACATGGCGCCGTGGTCAGCGCGGGATTTTGACGATCTTCTGACGCAGCCCACCGCCCTCTTGGTGAGCAGGCCACATGCGTTCTGCCTTGGCCGCGTAATCATTGACGAGGCCGAGATCCTGGCCCTTGCCACTGACCCAGATCATCAGCGCCGAGGCTTGGGCACCGACATCCTGACCCGGTTCGAGTCACAGGCCAAAGTGCGCGGCGCGGTGCGAATTTTCCTCGAAACCGCTGCGACAAATTCAAGAGCCCGTGCATTTTACGCAAATTTCGGCTACGTCAACACTGGCCTGCGCAAAGGCTATTATGCCCAACCGGACGGCAGTCGCATTGATGCGGTGCTCATGATGCGGAACTTATCCCTTTTAACAGCACCAAGGTCGGATCAGCTGCAAATATAAGTTGCAAATAGCTGTTGACCCTTCCCCCGCGTGCGGACTTACTTACAGTTGATCCTCGATGATCCACGAACACGCGGCAGGATCACCGGCCGCAGATCCAACTCTTGGGAGCAAGACCTCATGACCCTCATGCAGAAATTCCTCGGCGCGGCTGCGACGCTGGCTCTGACAGCCGGTGCCGCCGCAGCCGAACCGGCGCTAATCTTTGACCTTGGCGGCAAGTTCGACAAGTCGTTCAACGAGGCCGCCTTTGCCGGCGCCACCCGCTGGGCCGAGGAAACCGGTGAGTCCTTTCGCGAAATCGAACTGCAATCCGAGGCGCAGCGCGAACAGGCCCTGCGCCGCTTTGCCGAAAACGGCAACAACCCGATCGTGATGACCGGTTTTGCCTTTGGCAACGTACTGGGTGAGGTCGCCCCCGACTATCCTGACACCAAGTTCGCGATCATCGACATGGTGGTCGACGCCCCCAACGTCCGCTCGGTTGTGTTCAACGAACATGAGGGATCGTACCTGGTTGGGATGATGGCCGCGCTGGCATCCGAGTCCGGCACCGTTGGATTCATCGGCGGCATGGACATTCCGCTGATCCGAAAATTCGCCTGCGGCTATGTGCAGGGCGTCAAGGCCGTGAACGCCGATGCGACTGTGATCCAGAACATGACCGGCACCACGCCTGCCGCCTGGAACGACCCGGTCAAGGGGTCCGAACTGACCAAGGCCCAGATCAGCCAAGGCGCCGATGTGGTGTATTCTGCCGCCGGCGGCACCGGTGTCGGCGTACTGCAAACCGCTGCGGACGAGGATATCCTGTCAATCGGCGTCGACAGCAACCAGAACTACCTGCATCCCGGCAAGGTCCTGACATCCATGCTCAAACGCGTTGACAATGCCGTCTACGACGCCATGACCTCGGGCGCGGACCTCGAGACTGGAATCAATGTGATGGGGATTGCCAACGGCGGCATCGGCTATGCCGTAGATGAATTCAACGCCGATCTGATTACAGCCGAGATGCAGGCCGCAGTTGACGATGCCTCGGCCAAGATCGCCAGCGGCGAACTGATGGTGCATGACTACATGTCCGACAACACCTGCCCAGTGGAATAATCTGCACAGGCAAATTGATCGCTTGAAAACACGGGTCGCGGCGCCATCAAGACGCGACCTGCTTTCCTGACGCTGAAAATGAACGGGCCCATGACAGATATCGCCCCCGCCATCGAACTCAAAGGGATCTCCAAGGCGTTTGGCCCGGTTCAGGCCAACAAGGATATCCGGGTTCGCGTCATGCCGGGCACGATCCACGGCATCATTGGTGAAAATGGCGCTGGGAAATCGACGCTGATGTCGATCCTTTACGGATTCTACAAGGCTGACGCGGGCGAGATTTTTATCGGCGGCAAAAAGACTGAAATCCCCGACAGCCAGGCCGCGATTGCCGCAGGGATTGGCATGGTGTTCCAGCATTTCAAGCTGGTGCAGAATTTTTCCGTTCTGGAAAACGTCATACTCGGGGCCGAGGACGGCCGCCTGCTCCGCCCCTCTCTGGCCAAGGCGCGCGGCGCGCTGAAAAAGCTGGCCGAGGAATACGAGCTTTCCGTTGATCCGGATGCCTTGGTTCAAAACCTCTCCGTTGGCCACCAGCAGCGGGTCGAGATCCTCAAGGCGCTGTACCGGCAGGCGGATATTCTGATCCTTGATGAACCGACTGGTGTGCTGACCCCCGCCGAGGCGGATCACCTGTTCCGCATCCTCGACAATCTGCGCGCCGAGGGCAAAACGATCATCCTGATCACCCACAAGCTGCGCGAGATCATGGAAATCACCGACACCGTTTCGGTCATGCGGCGTGGCGAAATGACGGCCACGGTCCAGACAGCCGACACATCGCCCGAAGAGCTGGCCGAGCTGATGGTTGGACGCAAGGTACTGCTACAATTCGACAAAATTCCTGCCTTGCCCGGCCCTGCGGTGCTTGAGGTCGAAAACCTGCGTCTGCATGACGACAAGGGCGTGGAACGACTGCGCGGCATCAGTTTTGAGGTGCGCGCGGGCGAGGTCCTAGGCATCGCCGGCGTCGCGGGCAACGGCCAGTCCGAACTCCTCGAAGTGCTGGGCGGCTATGCCAACGCCACCGGCATCGTGCGCGTCAACGGCATCGAACTGGACCTGACCGGCAGTCAGTCAGACGGTCAGTCGCGCCGCGAGCAGGGCATCGCCCATGTGCCCGAGGATCGACAGAACGAAGGGCTGATCATGCCCTACGCCGCCTGGGAAAACGCCGTTTTCGGCTATCATCGCGACCCAGCGTTCCAATCTGGGCTGTTCATGAACAACGCCGCCATTCGCGCCGACGCCGCCGGCAAGATGGCGCGCTTTGACGTCCGTCCGCCCGATCCCAACCTCGCCGCCAGAAATTTCTCGGGCGGCAATCAGCAAAAGGTGGTTCTGGCCCGCGAGATCGAGCGCAATCCAGACATCCTGCTCATCGGCCAGCCGACGCGCGGGGTGGATATCGGTGCCATCGAATTCATTCATCAACAGATCGTGGCGCTGCGCGACGCAGGCAAGGCAATCCTGCTGGTATCGGTCGAACTGGACGAGATTTTTTCGCTGTCCGACCGCATCGCGGTGATGTTCGACGGACGTATCATGGGCTTTCGCAACCCGGCACGAACCAACCAAAAGGAATTGGGTCTGATGATGGCCGGGATCACCAACATCCCCGACAAACCGCTGATCGAAGCTGTCGATGAACAGCTCCGCGCCAAAGAAGCGCGGGAGGCCGCGTCGCATGAGTGAGCGACAGATGCGGCGTCTTTGGAGCACGCAAAATCAGGATCACGTCGCCATGAAAGGACACAGCCATGGATAAGATGCCGCCATGGGCCGATGCGGTCCTTGTTCCGCTGATCTCTTTGCTGCTGGCGGCGGTCCTGTCGGCGCTGGTGATCATTGCCATCGGCGAAAACCCGGTTGATGCCTTCAACCTGATGGTCGAAGGCGCGCTGATGCGATCGGCAGGCTGGGGATATACGCTCTATTACGCAACCAATTTCATCTTTACCGGTCTGGCCGTGTCGGTGGCATTCCACGCGCGAATGTTCAATATTGGTGGCGAAGGGCAGGCAATGCTCGGCGGGCTAGGCGTGGCGCTGGTGTGCCTGTATATCCCATGGCCGCACTGGTCACTGGCGCTGATATTCGCCTGTGTCGGGGCTGCGGCCTTTGGCGCGCTCTGGGCGCTGATCCCGGCCTGGCTACAGGCAAAACGCGGCAGCCATATCGTGATCACCACGATCATGTTCAACTTTATTGCCGCCGCGCTGCTCAATTACATTCTGGTCAATGTCCTGCGTCCGGTGGGTGCCATGGACCCCGCCACTGCGCGGTTCCCCGATGCGGTCAGCCTGCCAACCTTTCAGGACATGTTCTCAACCGCGGCGGATCCGATGTTCCGCGGCGCACCGGCCAATGTGTCGTTTTTTGTCGCCGTACTGGCCTGCATCGCCGTCTGGGTGCTGATCTGGCGCACAAGACTGGGGTATGAGATCCGCGCCTTTGGCCATTCGGAACCGGCGGCGCGCTATGCCGGCATCTCGCCCGTGCGGATCACCGTGATCGCGATGCTGATCTCGGGTGGTCTGGCGGGATTGATGGCCGTCAACACCACGATGGGCGAAGCCGAGCGCCTGATCATGAATGCCACCGAGGGGGCGGGTTTCATCGGCATCGCCGTGGCGCTGATGGGCCGTTCGCACCCGTTGGGCGTGTTCCTCGCCGCCATACTGTTTGGCTTTCTCTACCAGGGCGGGGCCGAGCTCGCGCTGTGGACCAACATCCCGCGCGAGTTGATCGTCGTCATCCAGGCGTTGGTGATCTTGTTCACCGGGGCGCTTGACAATATGGTGCGGGGCCCACTGGAGCGTGTGTTCCTGGCGATGCGCCGGCAAGAGGGCTGAGAATGGAACAGCTTGTTGCCCACCTGCCCGCGTTTGTTGCTGCCTATTCGATTCTTTTTCTCGCCGCTGCGTCGCCTGGTCCGGCGGTGGCGTTTTTATTGGGGCTGTCGACGTCGCAGGGGCGCGGCCCGGCGCTGATTGCCACCACCGGGATTGCTTGTGGCAGTCTCTGCCTGAACATCGCCACGCTGCTGGGGGTTGGCCTGCTGATTGCGCAGGCCGCCTGGGCCATGCAAATTCTGCGTCTGATCGGCGCGGCCTATCTGCTCTGGCTGGCTTGGGGCGCGGCCCGCAAGGCGCTGAACCCGCCCACGGTCGCGCCGACAGTCGCGACCCAGCAAAGCGTGGCCAAACATTTCGCGGCCGGGTTCCTGCTGCAGGTCACCAATCCCAAGGCCATCGTGTTCTGGCTGGCCATCGCCTCGGTAGGTGCGACCAAGGGCGGCGGCGCCCCGGTAATCACGGCCTTTGTGGTAGGTGCATTCTGCATCTCTTTCCTCTGCCACGCGGCCTGGGCGGTGCTATTGTCGGCCAGGCCGGTGCGCGCCGCCTATCAGCGCGGACGTCGCTGGGTCGAGGCAGCTCTGGGCGGTTTCTTTACATTCGCGGCCTGGCGGCTGGCGACGTCAGAAGGGTAGACGCATGGAATTCCTCACCCTCTTGCAGGTTCTCGATTCAACCGTCCGTCTGGCCACGCCTTTGTTGCTGGCCTGCCTCGCGGGTTTGTTTTCCGAGCGCGCGGGGATCTTTGACATCGGGCTTGAGGGCAAGATGCTGATGGCGGCGTTCTTTTCAGCCGCAGTGGCATCGTTGACGGGATCGGTCTGGCTGGGCCTGCTGGCGGGGATCGCATCGTCGATGGTGCTGGCGGCGATCCACGGTCTGGCCTCGATCACCTTTCGCGGCAATCAGCTGATCTCGGGCGTGGCGATCAACTTTCTTGCGGCTGGCCTGACGGTTCTGATCGCGCAGGACTGGTTTTCGCAGGGCGGGCGCACGCCATCCCTGATGGGTGGGGGACGGTTTGAACAGATCACCCTGCCGTTTGCCGGTGCCTTGTCGGGTGTGCCAATTCTGGGCCCGATCTACGCCGAGCTGATCTCGGGTCATTCGGTGCTGGTTTATGTGGCGTTCCTGTGTGTCCCGCTGACCTGGTGGATCCTGTTTCGCACCCGTTTCGGCCTGCGTCTGCGCGCGGTGGGCGAGGCACCCGAAGCGGTGGATACGGCCGGCGTATCGGTTGTCGGGCTTCGCTTTGCCGCGGTCGCCATCTGCGGGCTGCTTTGCGGCATCGCGGGGGCGTATCTGGCCACCGGGCTACAGGCCGGCTTCGTCAAAGATATGACAGCCGGGCGCGGCTACATCGCTTTGGCGGCACTGATTTTTGCAAAATGGCGGCCATGGTATGCGCTTTGGTCCTGCCTGCTCTTTGGGCTGCTACAAGCGGTGGCGCTGCGCTACCAGAATATCGACCTTGGTGGCATCGTGATCCCGGTACAGGTGATGGACGCCCTGCCCTACATCCTGACGGTTGTGATCCTTGCCGGATTTGTCGGCAAGGCGATCCCGCCCCGCGCCGGCGGCGAACCCTACGTCAAGGAACGCTAGGCCAGCCAGAGGCATTCCGCCGCCGCACTGCGGACATCCGATCAATGGCTATCACTGTGCAAAGACGCCGTGACAACACAGTCGTCGGCATTAAGTATTTTCCACTAAACGCCCCGTTGCCAACTGCTGCAACGCAGCGCAATGTGATTTCATGCAGCTCTACCTTCCCATTGCCGAAGTCTCGGTCAACCTGTTCCTGCTTTTGGGGGTGGGTGCGCTGGTCGGTATGCTGTCGGGGATGTTTGGCGTTGGCGGCGGGTTTCTGATCACGCCGCTGCTGTTCTTTATGGGCATCCCGCCGGCCGTTGCCGTGGCCACGGGGGCCAACCAGATCGTCGCCTCGTCAATATCGGCGGTTCTGGCCCATCTGAGGCGCAAGACCGTTGATCTGCGCATGGGTACCGTCCTGCTGATCGGTGGCCTGATCGGTGCCGCAATCGGCGTTTATGTCTTTAACCTGTTGCGCCAGCTTGGGCAGGTCGATCTGCTTGTCCGCCTGTGCTATGTGCTGTTTCTTGGCGTCATCGGCGCCCTGATGTTTGTCGAGAGCGTGCGCGCGCTGCGCCGTTCCAAACGTGGCGCCCCGGCAAAGCGCCGTCAGCATGGCTGGGTCCACGGTTTGCCGTTCAAGATCCGGTTCCGCACTTCGGGGCTGTATATCTCGGCAATACCGCCACTGATGGTCGGTGCATTTGTCGGTATCCTTGCCGCGATCATGGGGGTTGGCGGCGGGTTCATCATGGTGCCTGCGATGATTTACCTGTTGGGCATGCCGACCAAGGTGGTGATTGGCACATCGCTGTTTCAGATCATCTTTGTGACCGCATTTACCACCCTCCTGCACGCCACGACCAGCCAGACAGTCGATCTGATCCTTGCGCTCGCGCTGATCATCGGCGGGGTGGTCGGCGCGCAATTCGGCACCGTGGTCGGTGCCCGCCTGAAGGCTGAACAACTCCGCATCCTCCTTGCGATCCTCGTGCTGGCTGTCTGTGGCAAGATTGCGCTAGAGTTGTTGTTGCAGCCGTCCGAACTCTATTCTCTGTCCGGTGGCGCGTCATGATCCGCCGTCTTCTGCACCTTCTGGCCCTGTCCCTTGGCTTGGCCCCGGCCACCGCCTCGGCGCAGACCGACGAACAGGTGATCATTGGTCTTAGCCGCAGCAATGTTCAGATCACCACGAATTTCGACGGCTCCGAGATCCTGATATTTGGTGCAATCAAACGCGAAAGCCTGATTCCCCAAGGTCCACCGCTGCAGGTCATCGTCGCAGTGTCCGGCCCGTCAGTGCCCGTCACGGTGCGGCGCAAAGAACGCCGCTTTGGCATCTGGGTCAATGTAGACGCGGTCGAGGTTGACCTGGCCCCGTCCTTCTATGCCGTCGCCACCTCTGCCCCCTGGAGCGAAACAATCAGCGAAATCGAAGACCTGCGCCACTCGGTCTCGATCCCGCAGGCGATCCGTTCGGTCGGCGCGCCGATGTCGGTGCAGGATTCCCAGAGCTTTACCGAAGCGCTGATCCGAGTCCGCACGAACAGCGGTCTGTATCAGCTGCACGAGGAAACTGTCGATCTGAACCAACAGACATTGTTTGATACCGCCGTGGCGCTGCCCGCGAACCTGACCGAAGGGGCCTATCGCACCCGCATCCTGCTGACCCGCGACAGCATCGTGATCGCGGAACATGAAACCACAATCGAGGTCGGCAAGGTCGGAATTGAACGCTGGCTCTTTAATCTGTCGCACGAACAGCCGCTGCTATACGGCCTACTGTCGCTGGCAATCGCCATTGCCGCCGGTTGGGGCGCCTCTACCGGGTTTCGTCTTTTGCGGGATCGTTGATCCCCCGCACCGCGCAATCAGCCCTGCTCGTGAAAAAAGCCGTAGATCCGTTCTGCCAGCGCCTCGGACACGCCATCGACCGCGCGCAGATCAGCAAGGTTGGCGCGGCTCACTGCCTTGGCCGAGCCAAAATGCGCCAACAACGACCGCTTGCGGGCGGCACCGACGCCCGGCACATCATCCAGCGGCGTCGCACCCACTGACTTGGAGCGGCGCGCGCGATGGGTGCCAATGGCAAAGCGGTGCGCCTCGTCGCGTAAACGCTGCACAAAATACAGCACCGGATCATTGTGGCGCAGGGCAAAGGGGCGTTGGCCCACGCGATGGAATTCCTCTTTTCCGGCGTCACGGTCCACCCCCTTGGCGACACCGACCATCGGAATATCCTCGACCCCGTGTTCTTGCATGATCGACGCCACCGCCGACACCTGCCCGGCGCCACCGTCGATCAGCAACAGATCCGGCCACAACCCTTTATCCCGGTCCGGGTCTTCCTTGAGCAAGCGTTTGAACCGGCGCGACAACACCTCTTTCATCATGCCGAAATCGTCGCCTGGCACCAGATCGTCACCCCGGATGTTGAACTTGCGATACTGGTTCTTCAGGAACCCCTCGGCCCCTGCCACAATCATCCCGCCGACAGCGTTGGTGCCCTGAATATGGCTGTTGTCGTAAACTTCGATCCGCCCCGGCGGTGCGTTCAGTCCAAAAGCTTCGGCTAGCCCCCTGAGCAGTTTGCCTTGTGTCGCCGTTTCGGCCATGCGGCGGGCCAGACTTTCGCGGGCGTTGCGTGCAGCCCCTTCCATCAGCTCGGCTTTTTCACCCCGCTGCGGTACCGCGATCTCGACCCGGCGGCCCAGCTTCCCGCTCAGCGCGTCCTCCATCAGATCGGTGTTCTCGATCGGGTGGCTCAGCAACAACAACCGCGCCGGTTCCTTGGTGTCGTAGAACTGACCAACAAAGGCCTCAAGCACCTCAGCCTCGTCCACATCCGGGCCGACACGCGGATAAAAGTCGCGATTGCCCCAGTTCTGGTTGGCACGGATGAAAAACACCTGAACGCAGGCCTGACCGCCTTCGAGATGCAGTGCAATCACGTCCGCCTCGGTGACGCCGCGCGGGTTGATCCCTTGCGCAGTCTGCACCTGCGTCAGCGCGCGAATCCGGTCGCGCAACGCCGCCGCGCGTTCGAACTCCATCGCGTCGGAGGCCTCGGACATCTGGGTCGCCAGCGTCGCCTGGATATGCGTGCTCTTGCCTTGCAGAAATTGCATCGCATCGCGCACTGTTGTCGCATAATCCGCCTCTGAGATCTTGCCGACGCACGGGGCGGAGCACCGTTTGATCTGATGCTGCAGACAGGGACGCGTGCGCCCTTCGAACATGGTGTCAGCGCAGTTGCGCAGCAGGAACACCTTTTGCAGCTGATTCAGCGTCCGGTTCACAGCCCCTGCGCTGGCAAAGGGACCAAAATACTGACCCTTGTCCTTTTTTGAACCACGATGCTTGGTAATCTGCGGATAGGTGTGATCCGTCATCAGGATATTGGGAAAACTCTTGTCGTCGCGCAGCAGCACATTGTAGCGCGGCTTGAGCTGCTTGATCAGGTTCTGTTCTAGCAGCAACGCCTCGGTCTCGGTGCGGGTGGTCAGGAACATCATCGACGCTGTCTCGCGGATCATCCGCGCGATGCGTCCTGAATGTCCGGTGGGTCGTGCATAGTTGCTGACGCGCGCGCGCAGGTTGCGCGCCTTGCCGACATAAAGCACCCGGCTTTCCGCATCCAGCATACGGTATACGCCGGGGGAAGTTTCCAAAGTCCTGAGGTAGGAATGTATGCAGTTGTACCCGGTCAGCGGGGCCTCTGAGCCGGTGTCAAGTCCTGTTGTCATCGCCGCTGTCAATCCACCATTTCAACACTGATTCTCTCCCTTCGCTGCACTGTCTCGTTCCAGCGCGCAAGACTGAAGACATCCACCGTTCCTGTGGACAAGTCTGCGCACAAGATTTGCCGAATCCGAATTCTTCTATGGTTTCGGCTGGCTTCGCTGATCTGCCCGATTTTTAAGCGAAACTATAACAATCTGATTTTAAAGAAAATTATGTCAAGGCACATGCAAGCAACTGATTTTATTGAAGGATTTGTAACGCTCTCGTAACAATTATTAACACGGTGCACAACTTTCCGTCGCGGCACCCGGCGGCGTCCCGCCGAGCGCGTATACCGTCATACGATATCCCTAGACCCTCACGCAGAGCATCTGACCCGTCACGGCGTGCGAATCGTCCAGATAGCCCAGCGCCGCCAGCAGGTCGTCAAAATCTGCGTCGTCATACCCGCCCGACAGCCCCGTTCGGCCAGGCTGAACAGCATCGATCCCGATGGCATTCACTCGTATAGCGGGCGCAAAAGCCAGCGCCGCTGTCTGGGTTAACTGTGTCAGCGCATGGCGGGCCTGATCAGTGGCAGGCCGCGCTGCGCCCCGCCCCGCGCAACCACGATCAATCAGGATGATCATTGACGCCTGTGCCCGACGCTCGCCCTGCGCATCGACGCACGCAGGCCCCATCTGTGCCGCAAGTTGCTGCGTCAGAGCCAGCGTGCCCCCCTGCTCTGGCAGAGCGCCAGAAACACCTGTCGTATCCGCATGGACCAAACATGTTACAGGACCACCCAACGCTGCGGCCGCGCGGGCAACCGGTCCGGCACACGCCCCAATGTTGGACTGGTCCTCGGTGACGGCCACGGCCCGCCGCCCGAGTGCCCGAATCTCGTTCAGCAGCTGCATCATTGACGCGGCAGTACCCGCGTGCTGCACAGCCACATCATAACCACGCGCCGCCAAATACCGTGCCGCTGCCCAGCCCGGACCCGTCTCACCGCCTATCACCAATGCGCGCATCTTTTGATCCCAAACTCAGAACACTCGCCACATATATTAGATAGAGCGCTGTCAGCACAAAGCCGCCAAAACAAAATCGGCGGCCGCACTTTCGGGCCGGACCATCCTAGCCTTTTTTGTGACCACAGGCGCACGGGCTGCGTCCGATCCGATAGCGTCCGCATCGCTGGCATTTCCGATCGCTCAGGCGTCGTGCTCCCGGCACGCGCAGTTTGCCAAACATCGCCAGCACAGCCATGCCGAGCAGAAACAGGCTGACAATCTTGACGATCACGTCACAACCCGAAGCGCGCGAAATCCGCACGCTCTTCGATCCCGGCTATGGCATCCTGCGTCATTTGGGCGCCAAACCGCAAAAACAGCGGCTTGCGCATCTCAAAGCGGCGGAATTTCACCTTGTCGCCAAAGCGCTCCTTCATCACTGGCAACAAATGACCCACACCATCAGCCAGACCGACCCGCACGGCACTTTCGCCGATCCAGACCTCTCCCGTGAACAGATCCGGGTCTGCGGCCAGTTTGTCACCGCGACGGCTGCGCACATGGTTGATAAAGTTGTCGTGCAACTGACCCAGAAGCCGGTTCAGCCGGGCGATATCCTCTTCGGTTTCGGGACGGAACGGATCGAGCATGGATTTCGATTTTCCCGCAGTATGCACCCGCCGCTCGATCCCCTGCCGCGCCAGAAACACCTGCGCGCCGAAACCGGAAGAAATGACACCGATAGAGCCAAGGATCGAGCTGCTGTCGGCATAGATCTCGTCCGCGGCCGAAGCCAGCCAGTATCCGCCCGACGCGGCCACATCCTCGACAAAGGCAAAGACCGGGACTCCGGTTTCGTCAGCGAGCCGCCTGATACGGCTGCCAATCAGCGACGATTGCACCGGCGAGCCGCCAGGAGAATTGATCTCTAGAGCAACAGCGTCCGGTTTTCCCTTGCGAAAGGCCTTTTCAAACAAGCTGCGCAGGCCGGAATCGTTCAGCGCACCGCGCCCACCCATGCCGATGGTGCCTTGCAGGCGGACAACCGACACAACCGGGTCGGATTTCACAAAAGGGATCCAGCGTTTCATGCCCGAGATGTAGAGGGGCGGCCACAGACAAACAAGGCACCAGCAGGAAAGAACCCGTTTTTAGCGTCTTAGATCGACACGCATGTCGAATCCTGCGCGCCACTGCGGGGCAGACCCGCGATGACATCAGTAAAAGCTTTGAGGGTCGATATCGATTGCCATGCGGATTTGCCCGCGCAAACGGAACTGCCCGGTCCAGGCCAGCAGCGCGGATTGCAGCGGAGCGCCCTTTGGCGCCTTGACCAGCAACCTTACCCGATGCCGCCCGCGCACCCGTGCAATTGGTGCCGGCGCAGGGCCAAAGACCTGCGCGCCCACTTTGCGCAGCGCGTCGTCCTGCCGTGCCAGCGCATTGCCAAGGTCAAAGATTTCCTGCACCTCGGTCGAACTCAGAATGATCCCGGCCATTCGGCCATAGGGCGGCACCCCAGCGGCACGGCGTTCTTCGGCTTCGGCGCGCCAGAACCGTTCCTCGTCACCACCGAGGATGGCGCGGATCACCGGATGTTCGGGTTGAAAGGTCTGCATCAGCGCGATACCCGGCTTTTCCGCCCGCCCGGCCCGCCCGGCCACCTGGCGCATCAGTTGAAACGTGCGTTCGGCGGCGCGCAGATCCGAGCCCTGCAACCCAAGGTCGGCGTCGATTACCCCAACCAGCGTCAGCAGCGGAAAATTGTGCCCCTTGGCCACAAGCTGCGTGCCGATGATGATATCCGCCGACCCTTCGGCGATCCCCTCAATCTCGGCCTTCATGGCGCGGGCCGATCCGTACATGTCTGACGACAGCACTGCGACCCGCGCCTGCGGAAACAACTCGGTGACCTCTTCGCCCAACCGCTCAACGCCGGGACCAACGGCGGATAACCGATCCTCGGCCTCGCAGGACGGACATTTGGTCGGCACCGGCTTGCTCTCTCCGCATTGATGACAGACCAGCCGTTTAAGGAACCGATGTTCAACCATCCGCGCATCACAATGGTCGCATCCGATCTGAAACCCACAAGCCCGGCAGATCGTCACTGGCGCATAGCCACGCCGGTTGAGGAACAGCAATGACTGCTCGCCCTGTTCCAGCCGCACCTCGATTGCCCGCCTCAGGGTGGGCGAAACCCATTTATTGCCCGGCAGATCCTCGGCCCGCATGTCGATGGCGCGCATCTCGGGCAGGACAGCCGCACCGAAACGCGAGGTCAGTTCGATCCGCTCGTATTTGCCCGTCTCGGCGTTGGCCCAGCTTTCCAAGCTAGGGGTGGCCGAGGCGAGCACCACACGTGCGCCGCAAATCGACGCGCGCAGCACCGCCATGTCGCGGGCGTTGTACAGTACACCCTCTTCCTGCTTGTATGAGGTGTCGTGTTCCTCATCCACGACGATCAGGCCCAAATCGCGAAACGGCAGGAACAGGGCAGAGCGTGCTCCGGCGACGAACTGCACCTTGCCCTCGCCCACCATTTTCCAGACCCGGCGGCGTTCGGTCATGGTCACGCCGGAATGCCATTCGGCGGGGCGCGCGCCGAACCGCGCCTGAACCCGCGTCAGGAATTCCGCGGTCAGCGAAATTTCAGGCAACAGTACTAACGCCTGACGGCCCTGCGCCAGACATTCCGCCACCGCCTCAAGATACACCTCGGTCTTGCCCGACCCGGTGACGCCGCGCAGCAAAACGGTGCCATAGCCGCCCATGCGCAGCCCTTCGCGCAACCGTTCGGCCCCTGCCGCCTGATCGCCGGTCAGTTCCTTGCCACCATACGCGGGGTCGAGCACGGGAAACGGCGTGTCGCGCGGGCTCTCTTCTTCCTGAACGGCGCCGAACTTGACCAGCCCCTTGACCACACTTGTTGTCACGCCCGCCGCCTCGGCCAGCTCGCCCAGGGTCAGTGACAGCCCGCCCAGATCGCGCAATACCGCGAGCACGCGGGTACGGGCATCGGTCATGCGATCCGCAGCGCCCTGCCCCAACCTGTACACCTTGCGCATCGACGGCGGGTCACCCAGCCCCGGTGCCCGTGTACAAAGCCGCAGCATCGCAGGCAGCGGCGTCAGCGTATAGTCGCCCGCCCGTTCAAGGAAGCTGCGCAGCTCATCGCGCATCGGTGCCGCGTCCAGCACCCTGATCACCGCGCGCAGCTTGGCCCGGTCCCAGTCACCGGTTCCAGGACCCCAGACCACGCCCACCACCTTGCGCGGGCCCAACGGCACCTCGACAAACGCGCCGAGGAAGCAGCCGCCCTCGGGCGCGCGGTAATCCAGCGTCTTGTCCAGCGGTTGCGCCGTCAGCACCGCAATTGTCGCGCCTTGGTCAAAGAAGCTCGGGGGCATGGGGGCCTTTCATGTTAGCGCAATCAGGATTGGGGTTCCTGTGGCCGTGACTCTGGGGTATGACAGCGCCAACCAATTGCCAAGCAACGCAGAGGAGCGCAGTATGAAATTCTTCGTAGACACCGCCGAAATCGACGCCATCGCCGAACTGAACGCACTTGGCATGGTGGACGGGGTAACCACAAACCCGTCACTGATTCTGAAATCCGGACGCGACATCCTCGAAGTCACCAAAGAGATCTGCGACCTGGTCTCTGGCCCCGTCTCGGCCGAAGTGATCGCGCTGGACGCTGAATCGATGATCAATGAGGGCCGCAAGCTGGCCGAAATCGCGCCGAACATCGCGGTCAAAGTGCCGCTGACCTGGGACGGCCTCAAGGCGTGCAAGGTTCTGTCGGACGAGGGCAATATGGTCAACGTCACGCTGTGCTTTTCCGCCAATCAGGCGCTGCTGGCGGCCAAGGCGGGCGCGACATTCATCTCGCCGTTTATCGGGCGTCTGGACGATCTGAACATGGACGGACTCGAGCTGATCTCGGACATCCGCATCATCTACGACAATTATGGATTCGAGACGCAGATCCTTGCCGCGTCGATCCGCACCGCCAATCACATGTCGGAATGCGCCAAGATCGGCGCCGATGTCTGCACCGCCCCCCCAAATGTAATCAAGGCGATGGCGAACCATGTGCTGACCGACAAGGGTCTGGACCAATTCGTCAAGGACGCCGCCAAGGCCAATATCAAAATCGTCTGAGACTTGCAGCGCGGCTCTCTTCCGAGGCCGCGCGCCCTAGCAGGGTGCCAAAATTTGACGTTGCCCCCAAGTTTTATCCAACCTGAACGAAACTCTGGTGTTCAGCTTTGCGCAGTTAGCTCGTTTGTGCAAAGGGGGCTGGTCATGGGGCGCCGGACGGGGATGTGTCGGCGACGAGCGACCGATATTCACGGTGCGCTTGTCGACCACGGTCGGCGTCGGAAACCGCCGCCCATCTGTCAGTTGATCTGAGACAAAATCCAGCGACAACTGTGGCATTGTTGCGCAATTTACGACTGAGGCGTGACTTCCCCTTTCCCGACTGACGTCATGCCACGCAAACGATCTCGGCAGTGCCGAGGGCGGAGAAGCGGTTCATCAGGGCGACGCGGATCTGGATTTCTGCAGCTTGGCGGTCGGGGTCTCTTGCCGCGATGCGTTCACCGAAAGCCTTGAGGCAACGCATCTTCGCTTCGATTCGACTTCGGGTGTGGTATCCGGCCCAGCGTTTCCAGAACGCCCGGCCATAATGCCGTGTAGCGCGCAGGGTGTCGTTGCGGGCTCGGGCTGCCGGACAGTCCTCTTTCCAGGGCCGACCATTCTTGCGGATCCGGATGATCGCAGTGGCCTGGCGGTCGATGATGGCGGTGTGACAGCGGCGGGTGTCATAGGCGGTGACCGTGGTCTCTGGGATCTGGCCGAGCAGTTCCGGTAGCACAGGGCTATCGCCAGCGCTGCCTGGGGTGAATTCCACCGCTCGGATGTCAGACGTGGCAGTGTCCATGGCTGTTGATTTTCACCCAGAACTGAGCAGTTTAGGCGCATAATTTTCACTGAGAACTGAGCCATGTGAACCTTTCCTCGAAGCGGTGAGCGGAGGGGGCGACGGAGTGATCCACATGGGACTATTGAACATCATCCGACGGATGCATTTGCGGCAGAAGCTATCGATCCGGCAGATAGCACGGCTTACGGGCGTGTCACGCAATACGGTGACCAAGCATTTAGGGGCGAACACCATCGGGTCAAAATTCGCGACGCCGGAACGGCAAAGTAAGATCGCCCCCTTTGCCGAGAAGCTGGCGGGTCGGCGGAAGACCGAAGCCGGAAAGTCGCGCAAACAGCGGCGCAAAGTGAACCAGTTGCACGCCGATCTGCGCTTGGCTTCACCGGGTCCTATGCCCGGGTGGCGGCTTTTGCGCGATCGTGGCGGGCAGATCGGCAGCGTGAACAGCAGACGACGGGGCGCGGGACCTTTGTGCCGTTGCATTTTGACCCTGGCGATGCCGTCCAGTTCGACTGGAGCGAGGATTTTGCGGTTCTCGGCGGCGAGCGCACCAAGCTGCAAGTGGCGCATATCAAGCTGTCGCACAGCCGGGCTTTCGTTCTGCGCGCCTATCCGATCGACAGCCCGGTCTTCAAGGTGAAGAGCGGACATGTCGAGAAGGGTGGTGCAGAACCTTGGAGCGACGCCGACGCAGAGAAATTCCTGTTGTGTCACAGAGAAGGCACGATGGCCCGCCGGTGGTTTCTGCTCGCTGAGGCGACAGCGGGCCGCGTCGGTGACATGCACATCCTCGGCCCGCTGCATGAGATGACGCGAAATGAGCGTCTCTACATCCGGTTTCAGCCGTCGAAGAAGGGTAACCGGGCGATTGGCACCGCCTGCCTGGGTGTGGGGCGATGATTTAAGACACGTCGCTAAAGACGTCGTTCACGACGTGTCTTATGCGGGGTCTGCGATGCGTGGCGAAATTCTTGGGGTGGAGCGGCGGCGTTTCTGGCGTGACGAGGACAAGCTCGAGATTGTCATGTCGGTCGGGATCGACGGGGCAACTGTGACACAGGTGGCGCAGCGTCACGAGATCACGCGGCAGCAGATTTATGCCTGGCGGCATGACCTGAAGAAGAAGGGTCTGTGGTCGCCCGATGCCGGAGCGCTTTTCTTTCCGTTGGACATACCCGTGACAGCAGGCGTGCCGGTGGCGCAGTCTCGTGTCGCTGATGTGCCGCGCCCAAGTGCGGTTGAATTGCGCCTGCGGGGTGGACGCAGTTTGCATTTTGACAGCACGATCGATCCGACTGCGTTGTCGGTGCTGATCCGTGCAGTGGACGCAGCATGATCGGTCCCGGCACCGGCGTTCGCGTGTATCTGGCCTGTGGGATCACGGATATGCGCAAGGGGATCGCGGGGCTGGCGGCACTGACCCAGGACGTGTTGCGGCAAAAGCCTGCCAGTGGTGCGGTTTTTGCGTTTCGGGGTCGTCGTGGTGACCGGATCAAGCTTCTGTTTTGGGATGGGCAGGGATTTTGCCTTTACTACAAGGTGCTTGAACGGGGCCGTTTTGTGTGGCCGAGCGCGCAAGATGGCGCGGTGCGGCTGACCTCGGCGCAGCTTGCGATGTTGTGGGAAGGGATCGACTGGCGACGTCCGGATTGGGGTGCTCCGCCTGCGCGGGTGGGATGATTTTATTGACGTTTTGGCGTTATTCATATGGTTCTTCGACCTGACTTTTGCTAATCAGTCGCATGTCGAAACCTGCTGAAAATCTGCCGGATGATCCCGCTGAATTGCGCGCGATGATCGCCGCTTTGCAGGCTGAGAATGCCCGGATCGCCGCGGAAAACGCCAAGATATCGGCAACGCTTCGGGTCCATGACCAGCTGGTTCAGGCGCTGCGCCTGCGGATCGCCAAGTTGCAGAAACTGGCCTTTGGCAAATCCTCGGAAAAGGTCGAGCGCGAGATCGAACAGCTGGAACTGGCACTCGAAGACCTGTTGGTCGCGGTGGCCGAAGACGATGACGCGCCCATTAACGAAGGTCAGGATGAACCGTCACCGGACACTGCCGATGCGCCCGCTTTGCGTCGTCGGCCACGTGTCTCGGATGCGACCCCGCGCGAGCGTCGCGAACTGAACCCCGGTGCCTGCTGCCCCGACTGTGGCGGCGATCTGCGTGTCGCGCCAGAAGCGCGCATGTAAAGGCACGCACCTTTGGTGCGATGGGCGAGGATGTCAGCGAACTGCTGGACATGATCGCCGCTCAGATGAAGGTAATCCAGGTCGCCCGGATCAAGAAATCCTGTCGTCGCTGTGAGCGGATGGTGCAGGAACCGGCCCCCAGCCGCCCGATCCCGGGCAGCATGGCGGGACCGAACCTGTTGGCCCATGTGCTGGTCTCAAAGTTCGATGATCACCTGCCTTTGTATCGCCAGCACGAGATCTTCGCCCGTATGGGGGCCGACATTCCCGAAAGCACGCTTGTCGGCTGGTGCGGGCGGGCCATGAAGACCCTGCAGCCGCTGATCGCACGGATCAAGGCCGACATCATGGCCAGCGACCTGCTGCATGCGGACGACACGCCGATCCGGGTGCTGGATCGCTCTTTACGCGACAAAGGCCTTGGCAAAGGGGTCAAACAAGGCCGGATCTGGGTCTATGTGCGCGATCAGCGACCCTGGGCGGGGGCGTCGCCACCGGGGGCTGTCTATCGCTTTGCGCCGGATTGGAAGGAAGAGCATGTTCTTGGCCATCTCGCCGATGCGCGTGGTATCCTGCAAGCCGATGGTTACAAAGGTTATGCCAAGCTCTACGCGCCTGAACCTGATGGCACATCGCGTTTGCGCGAGGCGGCCTGCTGGGCGCACCTGCGGCGCGACTTCCACGACTTCTGGACCTCGACCAAATCCGAGATCGCCCGCGAGGCGCTCGACCGGATCGGCAAATTCTACGACATCGAGCGCGATATCAACGGCCAGCCCGCTGACGTGCGTCATGCGACGCGCCAAAAGCTTACCCGGCCCAAGGTGACGGCCTTCTTTGCCTGGTCTGAACAACAGCTCCTGCGCATCCCCGGCAAAAGCGATCTGGCCAAAGCCTTCCGCTATGGCCTCGCGCGGCAGGAGGCCTTCAGCCTGTTCCTGAGCGACGGGCGTGTGGCCATCGACAACAATCCCGCCGAGCGCGCCCTGCGCCCGATTCGAATAGGACGGAAAAACTGGTTATTTGCAGGGGCAGATACCGGCGCGGAAACCCTCGCACGTGCGATGACGGTCATTGAAACGGCAAAGCTGAACGGTCTCAATCCGCAGGCCTACCTTGCCGACATCCTCGGCCGCATCCACGATCACAAGATCAACAAGCTGGATGAATTGCTGCCGTGGAACTGGGTGCCATTGGCATCCGTGACGGACAGTCAAGCCGCATAAGCTGCGGTATCAATGGCAAGATGAACGAGGAGATTCAGATGAAGATGACAAGATACAGGAACCCCAGATCCTTGCGATACTGCGCCAAGCTGAAGGCGGTGTGCCGGTGGCTGAGCTGTGCCGTGAGCACGGCATGAGCTCAGCGTCCTTCTACAAATGGCGGGCAAAGTATGGCGGCATGGATGCGTCCATGGTCAGCCAGATGAAGGCCATGGAGGAAGAAAACCGTAGGCTGAAGCGGATGTATGCGGAACTGAGCATGCAAGCTGACTTGCTGAAGGAAGCCCTTGCAAAAAAGTGACCGGGCCATCTCAACGCCGCGAGATGGCCGAGAATGCAGTGGCGCGACGTGGGGCAAGCATCGCTCTGGCTTGCCGGACCTTCGGCGTCAGTGAGACCTGCTATCGTTATGGCCCAAAGCTGCGTGCCGAGAATGAAGAGATCGCCGATCTACTGACCGGGCTGACGGACGCCCGGAAGACCTGGGGGTTTGGGCTGTGTTTCCTGCACCTGCGCAACGTCAAAGGTCATCCGTGGAACCACAAACGCGTTTACCGCATCTACTGCGAGTTGGAACTGAACCTGCGGATCAAACCCCGCAAGCGGTTGAAGCGGGACAAACCTGACGCGCTGGCGGTGCCTGATGCGCCAAATGTGACCTGGTCAATGGACTTCATGGCGGATCGGCTTGGCGATGGTCGGGCATTCCGGCTGCTGAACGTGCTGGATGACTTCAATCGCGAAGGCCTGGGCATCGAAGTGGATTTTTCCCTACCCGCTGAACGGGTCATTCGCAGTTTGGACAGGATCATCGAGTGGCGCGGCAAACCCGGGACGATAAGAGTAGATAACGGCCCAGAATACATCAGTGGCAAGCTGCTGATCTGGGCTGAGAAACGGGCATCACGCTCCAGCACATCCAACCCGGTCAGCCGCAGCAGAACGCCTACATCGAGCGCTACAACCGCACCGTCCGACATGAATGGCTGCAATATATCATCGAAACTATCGAGGAGGCCCAAGATCACGCCACACAATGGCTCTGGACTTACAACAACGACCGCTCGAACATGGCCATCGGCGGCATCACACCCGCCCAGAAACTGAAAATGGCCGCGTAAGTTCTACGAATGCACCACGTTAAAAATGGGGGATTACCACCACAGACGGCCACGGCGGCTATCTCAAGGCAGTCACCGACGCGTTCTCCGGTGATGTGGACTACGCCATGCTGATCAAGCAGTACGGCGATCTGACGGGCCAGAAGGGCCAGGAGCGCAAGTATTCCCCCGCCGAATGCACTGGCGCGAAGAAAGAGGCGATTTTTGGAAAGCCCGACATGGCCGAAGTCGGCACCAGCCATATCGAGCGTCAAAATCTGACCATGCGTATGGGGATGCGTCGCTTTACACGCCTGACCAACGCTTTCTCAAAGAAGGCAGAGAACCACGCTTACGCGGTTGCACTGCACTTCATGCACTACAACTTTGTTCGCACTCACAAGACGCTGCGCATGACACCAGCAATGGCCGCTGGCCTTGTGGAAAGCCCTTGGGAAGTTGAGGACATTATAAAGCTGGTTGAAAAGGCAGAAGATGCAGCACCAAAGAAGCGCGGACCCTATAAGAAAAAAGATATTTCAAACTGACCCACTGCCAGCTGCGGTATCAATGGCATGATTACGAAGAAGGGTTCGTCGGAGGTCCAGCTTCCGCTGCCATGGGACTTCATGCTGGAGGCCGCCAACCTTCCCGTAAATGCTGCTGCCTACCTCCTGACCGAGAAGGGCAGGCCTTTCGCATCATCGGGTTCGCTCGACAACGCCGTCCGCAAGTGGATCATCGCCGCAGGGCTCTGTGAGCCTGTGCTCGACGACGCCAGCAACCCGGTCCTGGAAAAGAATGGGAAGCCGAAGATGCGCGCGACCCGGTCTCAGCATGGCATCCGCAAGCGCCGCGCAGAGCAGATCGCAGAGGCGTCGGGATCGGTTTACGAAGTCATGGCCTATCTGTCTCACAGCGACCCCAGAACCGCTGCAATTTATACCAAGCGTGTCGACCGGGCGAAGCTCGCCGAGCGCGCTTTTGTGCGCGCCGAGGCGGCTGCGGAAGCCCGGAGTGTCCCACGCTCCGAAAATCGTGGGACACTGGGCGCCGTAGAGCCCAGTAAAACAAAGAAAAATTAGGAAAATTGGCAGCCCGTAGGGGAATCGAACCCCTCTTTCCAGGTTGAAAACCTGGCGTCCTAACCGATAGACGAACGGGCCAGCTCGTGGCGTGAGCCGTGTTCTAGGGAAAGCATGACTGACGCGCAAGCGGATTTTTCAACAAAACGCGCCTCCGCAGAAAGTTTTTTCCCTCCTTGGGCAAGAAACATCACTCATCTCGAAAACTTATAGTCTGGCAACATCTTACCCGGAATCTTACATACGCGTTGACGAAAGAGAGGCATCTTCCAGCCGCAACTGTACCGAACGTTGCCCGGCCCATTCGTTGATTTCAAGCCGCCCGGCAAGGTGGAATCGCTGCCCACCATGTTCCAGCAACGTAGGTCCCAATGGCCCATCAAACGCGCCAAAGCTGATCGCGTCAACTCGAACTCCCAGCCCGTCACCGAACCGCAGCTTCAGATGTGCCTCCCCAACACGCTTGGCAAAGAGGATCTGCATGTCGGGAAAGACAAATCTCGGCCCTATAGCGCCAGCGCCAAAGGGACCCGCCTTTTCGATCTGCTCCAGAAGATCGACGCTTGCAGCACCGGGCATCAAAACTCCGTCGAGCGTCAGATCTGCCGCACCACCACTGCCTGAACCCTGACGCTCAAGCAGCGCGGCCAAACGCTCCATCGCGGGCTCCAGCGCGTTGCGCGCCACGGTCAGACCCGCAGCCATCTTGTGGCCGCCGCCCTTGATCAGCAACCCCTCCGACGCCAACCGCTGGATCGCGACCCCCAGATCGACGCCACTGACCGACCGGCCCGACCCCTTGCCCTCGTCTCCGTCCAGCCCGATCACGATTGCAGGACGGTTTGTCAGTTCTTTGAGCCGCGAGGCAACAATGCCAACGACGCCGGGATGCCACCCCTCACCTGCGGCCCAAACCAACGGCCCATCCAGCCCGCGTGTCTCGGCCTGCACCAGCGCGGCGGCCCGCACAGCAGCCTCAATCTCGCGCCGCTCTGTATTCAATTTATCCAGACGCTCGGCCATGGCCTGCGCCTCGTGTTCCGCTGTACAGGCCAGCAATCGCGCGCCCAGATCTGCCTGCCCAATACGACCCCCGGCATTGACACGCGGACCCAGAACAAAGCCCAGATGGTAGGCCGACGGCGCAGTGCTAATCCGCGCCACATCCGACAACGCCACCAGTCCGGGACGCGCCCGCCGCGCCATCACCAACAACCCTTGCCGCACCAGGGCCCGGTTCACCCCTTTCAGCGGCGCGACATCGGCCACAGTTGCCAACGCCACAAGATCCAGTAACCCTATTAGATCGGGACCCGCCTCGCCTGCTGCGCGACGCTGTCGCCCGGCCTCGACCAGCATCAGAAACACCACACCCGCAGCACATAGATGCGCCAGATCTCCGCTCTCGTCCTGGCGGTTGGGGTTTACCACGGCGTACGCCTCCGGCAGGGTCTCGCCCCCCAGATGGTGGTCAAGAACCACAACATCCGCACCCCGAGCTGCGGCAATCGGCCCATGCGACAAGGTCCCACAATCGACGCAGATGATCAGATCATGCCCTGCGGCCAGCTCGGCCATCGCGGGTTCGTTCGGGCCATAGCCCTCGTCAATCCTGTCAGGAATATATAACGTCGCGCGCGCCCCAAGCTGCCCGAACCAATCCAGCAGCAACGCGGCTGAGGCCCCGCCATCTACGTCGTAATCAGCAAAGATCGCAATCCGTTCACCACCACGCACAGCATCCAGAATGCGGCCCGCCGCCAGCTCCATGTCGCGCAACGACCGCGGGTCCGGCAACAGATCACGCAGCTTGGGGTCCAGATAGGCCGCCGCGCCGTCAGCCCCCACCCCGAGACGTGCCAGCAACAGACATAGCGCTGGAGCGAACCCGGTCTGCTGGGCCATCGCTTCGGCTTGCCTCGATATTTCTGCGCCAGGTCCAACCCAGCGCCGTCCCGTCAGCGATTGCGCAACCCCAAGAAAATCCATTTCACCCCATTGAAACGCTCAGGAGGCCAGAACGGCCCCCTGCTTCTTCTCTTCTCAAATACGCAAATTCCGCCCTCACCGCCAGCACCAGAGGGCGCAGATGTCAGCGCGTCGGATTGCGATAGGTCATGCGCCGCACAGATCCGGTCTTTGATCGCATCAAAATCGTCTCGGTGGTTAGATAACCGACCTCGCGCTTGATCCCCGACAGCAGCGATCCGCTGGTCACGCCAGTTGCGGCAAAAATCACGTGATCCGTCACCATTTCATCGCGCGTGTAGACGCGGTCCAGATCGGTGATCCCGGCCTTGCGGGCGCGGGCCTTTTCGTCGTCGTTGCGAAACATCAGTCGACCGTGAATCTGACCGCCCATACATTTCAGCGCCGATGCCGCCAGCACGCCCTCGGGCGCGCCACCCGATCCCATGTACATGTCGATACCGGTGATCGCCGGTTCTGCGCAATGCATCACACCCGCCACGTCACCATCGGTGATCAGCCGGATCGACGCACCGGTGCTGCGCACGGCCGCGATCATATCCTCGTGGCGCGGGCGCTCAAGAATACAAACCGTGATATCCGAAGCGCCGCAGCCACGGGCACGCGCCAGCGCGGCCACGCGCTCTTCGGGGGGCATATCCAACGTCACGACGTTTTCGCCGTAACCCGGCCCCACGGCCAGCTTGTCCATATACACATCCGGCGCATGCAACATCGACCCGCGCGGCCCCATCGCGATGACTGTCAACGCATTTGGCATGTCCTTGGCGGTCAGCGTCGTCCCTTCGAGCGGATCTAGCGCGATATCCACGCCGGGGCCATTGCCGGTGCCGACCTCTTCGCCGATAAACAGCATCGGCGCCTCGTCACGCTCGCCCTCACCGATCACCACAACACCGGCGATATCGAGCAGATTCAACTGTTCGCGCATCGCGTTGACGGCAGCCTGATCTGCGGCTTTTTCATCACCGCGCCCGATCAGCTTGGCCGACGCAATGGCGGCAGCCTCGGATACGCGGGCCAGGCCCAGCGATAACATGCGGTCGTTGAAATCGGTCGGATTGGCCATGCACTGTCTCCCAATATGCAGCTGAAAGGTCTTGCGGGGTGTTAAGCGCCCCAGACCAGCGACACAAGAATGGTTGCGCTAGCAGCTTTGGGGTTCAGACGGCTTCGATTCGCAGCACGACCGGGTCTGCGGCCACAACCCCGGTTGGGGCCATTGCCTCAATCGCCTGATCCAGCGCGGCGCGCGTTGTCTTGTGCGTCACGATCAGCACCGGCGCGGCCTCGTTCGTGTGATCATACTGGCGCATCCGGTTGATCGAAATCCCCGCCTCCCCCAGCGCGGTCGCCACCTTGGCCAGCGCGCCCGGTTTGTCCACCAAAGCCATGCGCACATAGTACGGCGCCGGGGTAGCAACCCGCGCAGCCGTCACCGATTTCAACGACGAGGCGGGCTGACCAAAGGTCGACAGCCGCGTGCCGCGGGCAATGTCCATCAGATCCCCCAGAACGGCGCTGGCGGTCGGACCTTCTCCGGCCCCTGCCCCGCGCATGACGATCTGGCCAACCTGATCGCCTTCGATCATCACCATGTTGGTCCCGCCATCAAGCTGCCCCAGCGGCGAGGTCTGCGGCACCAGGCACGGCGACATACGCTGTTCCAGCCCGCGCCCGGTCATCCGGCAGACGCCCAGCAGTTTGATCTTGTACCCCATATCAGCGGCCTGACGAATATCGTCGATCGACACCTTGCCGATGCCCTCCAGCTCGACCGCGCTAAAGGCCACTTGTGTGCCAAAGGCGATGGACGCCAGCAGCGACAGCTTGTGCCCGGCGTCGATCCCGCCGACGTCCAGTTCGGGGTCGGCTTCAAGATACCCCAGCCCATCCGCCTCGGCAAAAGCCTCTTGATAGGTCAGCCCGGCATTCTCCATCCGGGTCAGGATATAGTTGCAGCTGCCGTTCATCACTCCCATGACGCGGGTGATCTCGTTGCCGGCCAGACCTTCGGTCAAGGCCTTGATCACCGGGATACCACCCGCCACAGCCGCCTCAAATCGCAAAACGCTGCCCGCCGCCTCGGCCTGCAAGGCCAGCGCAGTACCGTGATGCGCCAGCAGCGCCTTGTTGGCTGTTACGACATCCTTGCCCATGGCCAGAGCCGCTTCGGTCGCTGCCTTGGCCGGACCGTCGCTGCCCCCCATCAACTCGACGAACACGTCCACGTCGTCACGTTTGGCCAGTGCAACGGCGTCATCCTCCCAGGCGTAATCCCCCAGCGGCACGCCACGGTCACGGTCGCGGTTACGGGCACAGACAGCACTGATCGTGATCGGACGTCCGGTGCGTTCGGCCAATAGCACAGATTTCTGGCGGATGATCTTGACCACCCCGGCACCGACGGTGCCCAAACCGGCAATTCCTAGGCGCAAAGGATCAGTCATGGCGGGACTCCTGTCATTGTTCGGGGAACGGTCGGGGCCGTTTCGGATCAGGCGCTGCCATATCCGGTTCGCAGGGGTGGTGCAACGCCCCGCGCGGACAGAGACCGGTTCAGAATGGGTCTGAAACGCCGCGCCGCATACGGCTGCGCGTTTGTGCATCAACCACAGGCCCGCTGAGGCGCGCGGCCCGTGCCCGCAGGCCCGCCACACGCCCGTCAACCCCGGCGCGCATCTCCGGCGTGGCACGTGGCGCCGCCCCGTCCAGCAGCGACTCGATCGGGACCAGCGCGGGAAACGCTGCTCCGGCCACACCCGGCGACTGCGACGCATCCAGTTCCGGGAACTGGGCGCAGGCGCACAGCAACAGGGGCAGCAGGATCAATTGCAACTGGCGCATCCGGGGGTCAGCCTTTACTAGGGTATTCCCCTCATGCCGCAGTCAGACATGCGGAGCAAGCCAAACGCTAGCGCCGACAAAGATGCGAACCGTAATCGGTCAGAGGATTTCAACGTCGCTCCTCGGGAATCTGCGAGCAATGGCAGACGCCCCGGCTGCATCACCGCGCTCAGCGGATGGCCTGAATGCTCTCAAGATATTCGACCAGCGCCACCAGTTTGCGTGGCGTCGGTGTCGCCTTGCCATCCCCGGTGTCGAACGGAATCAGGTCGCCCTCAAGCAGCGCGCCGAATTCCGGCATATCCGGCCCCTTGAGATCGGCCCGTGTGTAGCCGTCGATGATCGAAAGCACCTTGGCACGGGGGAATGTGTCGCCATGGCGCACAGAAATCAGCGTCAGGTTGGCGGGCGGTTTGACCATGGCACGGGCCATCGGGCCATCACCCACGGCGCTGTCACCATGGCACACCGCACAATTGGCCAAGAACAGCGCCCGGCCGTCGCTGGCCTGCGGCATGATCTCGGCGGGCGTACAAGCCCAGAGCGCGATGGCCGCCAGAGCGGAAACTGCAAAGGATGTTCTGACCATAGCGGACTCCTGTCGACAAATTTACCTATCCCTCTTCTGTTGCCCGCCACGGCGATCAATTCAAGGGGGAACATGCAGAGCGCTTGATCTACGCCGCTTCTCGCGCGACAAGTCGCAGCAAGGTCACATGCGTCACGCAGCGAACCTATTCGTTTGCGAACATGCCGCTGGATGCAGCAACCAGGCGGACAGTACCGCAATTCAAAAACGCCCCACGGACGACGGTTCCAAGGAGATCCATTTGATGCCCATCTACGCCCTCACGATGCTGCTGGCCGGATTCGGCATCCCTGTGCTGGCGGCTTTGAATGCGGCCCTTGGCGGGCGCATCGGATCACCGTTGGCCGCGGCCACGATCCTGTTTTGCGTCGCGCTGCTTGTCTCGGGGCTGCTGCTGATCGCGACCGGGCCACAGGTCCTGATGCGCGCAGGCGGCGCGCCCAAACATCTGTACACCGGCGGGCTTCTGGTGGCTTTTTACGTGATTTCGATCACCTATATCGCCCCCAAATTCGGCGTCGGAAATGCGGTGTTCTTTGTGCTTATCGGACAGTTGGCCTCGGCGGCGCTGATCGACCACTTTGGACTGTTCGGCGCACGGGTCAGCCCGTTGTCCCTGACGCGCAGTACCGGGATCGGACTGATGGTGCTGGGCGTCTGGGTCACGCAGCGGGCGTAACCCAGACGCCCCCTAGTTCACCTGCAATCCACTGACACTGGCACGGATAGTGCTGTCGGTGTCGTCGCTGTCACCCGACACCGCCAACCCGACCAGAGCCCCCGGAACACCGCCAAAGGCCCGGCCATAATCGCGCGCCAAATCCACAGATTCGGCACTGTGACCTGTGCCCGCAGTGCGCAGAACCACCGTCTTGCCCCGCGCGCCAAGATAAGGACTGTCGAGCACGGCGCCCCGCTGTGCCGCACCACCCCAGACATAAACCAACACCCGCGCGGCATCGGCACCCATCAATTTTCGGACACTGGCCCCCTTGAACGCCTGTGCCTGATCGGCGGGCAGGAACACGAAATATAACGCAAGGTTGCGGTCGTCGCCGCCCTTTTTACGCAGATCCGTTGGCGGAACGCCTTCTGTCACCGACCACGACCAGCGCGCGCTCTTGGCGGGCCAGAGCGCCTCTGGCAGCGCCTTGTAAGCGAGCGATACCGCGCCGTCCGACGCGACGGTCAAGGTGTTGCCCCTGAAGCCATAGCGGTTCTGCGAAAACAGCGAAAACTTTTGTTGCTTCCAGTCTCCGTCAAAGCCGACAGAAGCGGCCTCGGCGGGCAACGCCGTCGTCAGGGCGCAGGCAATGGCAAGGCTGGAAAATCGAAACATCGGGGTCCCCCTCTTTGCCGCAAAGATGCGTTAAAAACCGACTATCGCCACCCGACAATGCCGTGATCGCGGCGTTACCCCGCCGCCAACGCGGTCAGTTGCGACCACAGCGCGTCTGGCACGTCGACCTCGCTCCGCGGGGCCTTGCCCTGTCCCGGCATCCGCGCCTCAGGGTCCATCGCAACCGCTGCGGCGACCTGCGCCACCCGGTCGGCGAACACCTCAGAAACCCCTGGATCAATCAGCAGGAACACCTGCCCCAACCCATGCGGCGCGCCGTCAGGTGCCTTGAGCGGTTTGACATCGCGACTGGTCACGCCTCCGGTAAGCCCTGCTGTCATCAGCTCGACCATCAGGCCCAGACCCCAGCCTTTGTATCCGCCGGTGCTGGTCAGGGATCCCGCCAGCGCTGCCTCGGGGTCGGTGGTGGGTTGGCCGTTTGCATCGACGGCCCAGCCACGGGGGATCGTTTCACCCGCAGCGCGCGCCATGGTGATGCGCCCCAGCGCGACCGTGGTGGTGGATTGATCAAACATCATCGCGACACCGCCCTGCCCGTCCGGCACAGCGCAGGACACCGGATTGGTGCCGATCACGCGCGTCTGTCCACCGGGCGGCGCCACGATGGCCGACGCATTGGTCATGCCAATGCCAATCAGCCCGGCCAGCGCAATCTGTTCCGTGAAATACCCCAGCGCGGTGCAGGTATGCGACCGGCTGATGGTCAGGGTGACGGTGCCGGTCTCGTGCGCCGCCGCAATCGCCTGCGGTAGCGCACGGCCAAAGGCGGTCTGTGCAAAGCTGTTGCCGGCATCAACTTGCACAACACCCGCACGCGGGCGGCTGACCTGCGGATCAGGATTGCCCAGCACACGACCAGACCGCAGTTGCTGGCAGTAGCTTTCCAGATAGTAAAGACCGCAGATCCGGTTCTGTCGCGCCTCGGCCCAGGCAACCGCGCGCGCCATTTCGGCGGCGACCCAGGGCACGGCCCCATGCGCGCGCAGGGCCGTGGCAGAGAGGGTTTCGATATCGGTCACCAGGTGCTGCGGCATGGCGTGGTCCCCTTAGGTTCGCCGACAACGCTAGGCAATCCGACCCCGTCCCACAAGCGCGGCGTCGGGATCAGAGCGTGCGCAATACGCCCTGATCCAACCTCAGTTGCCGATCCATCCGCCCCGCGAGGTCAAGGTTATGCGTGGCAATCACTGCCGAAAGGCCGGTGCCGCGCACCAACGCCAGCAACGCCCCAAACACCTGATCCGAGGTGTCCGGATCGAGGTTTCCCGTCGGCTCATCCGCGAGCAGCAAACGCGGCGTATTGGCCATCGCCCGACAAAAGGCGACCCGCTGCTGTTCGCCCCCCGACAATGCCGCCGGTCGGTGCGATGCGCGTGGCGCGATACCGACGGATTTGAGCAGAAGCAGCGCGCGCGCATCCGCATCCGCGCGCGACGCACCATTGGCGAGTTGCGGCAAGACGATGTTTTCCTGTGCGGTAAATTCCGGCAGCAGATGATGGAATTGGTAGACAAATCCCACGCCGTCACGGCGCAACACGGTGCGGCGGCGGTCGGACAGGCCCGCCATGTCCTCTCCTTCGATCTCGACTTTGCCTTTGTCCGGAGTGTCGAGCAGTCCCGCGATATGCAGCAGCGTCGACTTTCCCGCCCCCGAAGGCGCAACAAGGGCGACGATCTCGCCGGCGCGCACAGTCAGATCAGCCCCCCGCAAGACGTTGATTTCATTTGGTTGACCCCGATTGTAAGCCATGTGGATATCACTGAGTCGCAGAACTGGATCACTCATAGCGCAGTGCCTCGACCGGGTTCATCCGCGCTGCGCGCCGTGCCGGAAAGATTGTGACCAGAAACGACAGGCCCAGCGACAGCGACACCGCCGACAGCACATCGCCCAGCCGCAATTCGGCTGGCAATTTATAGATGCCCCGCACCGCCGGATCCCAGACCCCGCCGCCCGCAACATAGTTTACCAGCGAAAAGATCGGGTCGATATACAGCGCAAACAGACAGCCCAGGATGACGCCCGCCGCTGTACCGATCAGGCCGGTGAACGCACCGCAGATAAAGAACACCCGCATCACAGCCCCTTCGGTCAGACCCATGGTGCGCAGAATACCGATGTCGCGGCCCTTGTTCTTGACCAGCATGATCAGTCCCGACACGATGTTCATCGCAGCAATCAGCACCAGCACGGACAGGATCACGAACATCACGTTATCCTCGATCTCTAGCGCGCGCAAAAACCCACCCGACGCATCCTGCCATGTCCAGATCAGGCCACGTTCGCCCGCAGCCTGCAACAACGGGGTGGCCAGCGCATCGACGGTTTCGGGATCGTCGGTGATCACCTCGAATTCATCGGCGACACCATCGCGGTTGAAATATAACTGCGCCTCGCCGAATGGCATGTATATCCGGGTTCGGTCGATGTCATAGCGACCGGCGGTAAAGATATAGACGACCTCATATGCCTTGACCCTTGGGCTGGTGCCGAACGCAGTTTTCACCCCATCGGGCGAGATCAGACGCAGCTGATCCCCCAGCGTGATCCCTAATTCCCGTGCGACACCCGATCCGATGGCAATCCCCCGATCGAACTGCGCAATATCGCCGCGCCCGGTTTCCGGGTCAGCAATGCGCGGGATGGTTTCCAGGTCGTCGGTGCGAATGCCGAACACCTCAACCCCGGCGTTGCGCCCGTCATAGGTCGCCATGACCTGCCCCTTGACCAGCGGCGCAACACGGGTCACGCCCGGCACCCGCGCCAAGGCTTCGGCCTTTTCGACGTAGTCAGGAATGGTGCGCGACACTAGGCCCGCGGCATCCTGCTCGGCATTGTAGTACACCGTGACATGCGCATTGGCGCCCAGGATCGTATCAACAAATTCGGTTCGAAACCCGGATCTGACCGCCAATGTCGCAATCAGGGCAAACACCGCCAGAGTGATACCCAAAAGGCTGATCCAGGTCATTACGCTGACGCCGCCCTCGGCGCGTTTGGCACGTAAATAGCGCCATGCAATCATCCATTCATACCCGGCAAAGGGGGGGGGAGTGCGGGTCAAGGTCTGATGCCTTTCAATGTTTCTGCTCGGGCGGGAAAGTGGCCTTTTGGGGCGGCAGGGTCAAGCGGGTCAAAATGACGATGCGCCCCGGATGTCATCCTGACTTCGGGTCGGCCCGGCCTCTTTTGATTACGCGTCCCTGCGCACCGCCCTCGCTTATATCCGCAACAGGGTCGAATCTGTGCTCTGGATCATCGAGAACGCAAAAGCCCGGGCGTTCCAGCCCGGGCTTGTCTCATGTTAGCCGACAGTGATCAGAACGGGCTGTCCGGGAAATAAAAGCTTTCCGCATTCTCGGGAGTGATGATCTGGCTGCCGATGATGAACCGGCCCGAGACGGGGGTGGAAGACACCAACCCCAGCGCGGTCAGTTCGATCGCGGTCGAGATCTGAGCCGGCGGGTAGGTCACATTGACCGGCAATTGTGGGTCACCGTCCATGATCCGCTTGATGATCTCTTTCATGCCGGCGCCGCCGACAACCCACATTTCATCGCTGCGGTCGGCCTGCGCGATGGCTTCGAGCACACCGATGGCCATATCGTCATCAGCGGCCCAGACGGCGTCGATGTCAGGGTATTTTGACAGGAAATCCTGCATCACGTTGAACGCGTCATCGCGGTTCCAGTTGCCGTGCTGCATATCGAGCACGTTGACACCCGACCCGTCGATTGCGGCGGTAAAGGCATCCACCCGTTCGTTATCAAGCGTGGTTGGGATGCCGCGCAGCACGACGATATTGTCGCCGTCGTTCAGGTTGGCGGCAAAGTATTCGCCCGCCGTACGGCCAAAACCAGGGTTGTCGCCCGCGACATACAGATCTTCGATCCCCGGCACCGACAGGCCGCGATCCACGACAGTGACCCAGATCCCCGCCTCTTTGACCGCCTGCACCGGCGAGGTCAGCGGCTCGGATTCGAACGGCAGCACAACAAGTGCGTCGATATCGCGGGTGGCGACCATGTCTTCGATATCGTTGACCATCTTGCCCGCATCGCCAGCTGTGGCCAGCACAAAGCTAAGGTTGGGATACGTCGCCTCAAGCCGTTTGATGGTGTCCTGCGCGTGGTAATTCAGCCCGCCCATGAAACCATGAGTGGCGGACGGGATGGCGACACCGATGGTGTAGCTGTCGTCCTGCGCCATGGACGTTGTCGCGGTTGTGGCAACCAATGTGGCCGCCAGCGCCGCGCCTTTCAGGATATCTCTGCGTTTCAAAATCATTCCTCCCAGTATTGCCGCTTTAATCGGCGGACTTGCCTTCGCGCTGCAGAACCACAGCGAGAATTACGATGATGCCTTGGATTGCGCCGTTCAGGTACGGCGACACAATCGAGGCGAGGTTCAGGATATTGTCGATCAGACTAAGGATCAGCACCCCAACGACAGTGCCCCAGACGCGACCAAAGCCACCTTTGAGCACGGTGCCGCCAATGATGACGGCCGCGATGGCCTCAAGCTCCCACAACACGCCGGTGGACCCAGAGGCCGAGCCAAGGCGCGGCACATACATGATGGTCGCAACGCCGACGAGCATGCCCAGCAGAACGTAGGTTGCCATGCGGGTGCGGTCGACTTTGACCGCGGAATAGCGCGCGACTTGTTCGTTGGCGCCAAGGGCGGCGCAGTGGCGGCCAAAGGGTGTGTGGCGCATTGCCAGCTCGCCCAGGATTGCCACCAGCGCAAAGACCAGGATCGGCCAGGCTATGCCCAGCAGACCGTCATAATAGACCGGACGATAAAAGCTGCGCGCGGCAAAATCCAGCGACAGTGTGCCCCCATCCGCAAGCCATGTAACAAGGCTGCGATAGATGCCCATCGACCCCAGCGTGACGATAAACGCCTCGATCCCCAGTTTCGCGATGAGAAAGCCGTTGACCAGCCCCGCCGCCAACCCGGCCAGCAGCGCAACACCCATACCGGCGATGATCAGCGGTACACCGACGCCAAGTGCAGGGATCATCGCGTTCATCGCCATGATCATCACCCCGGCGACAAAGGCCGCCATGGAGCCGACCGACAGGTCGATGCCGCCTGCGGTGATCACAAATGTCATGCCCACGGCGATGATGCCGATAAAGGCGGAGCGCGCCAGAACGTTGGTCACATTGCCATAACTCAGGAAATTACCATTCAGCGCCGCACCCAATGCGATCAACGCCAAGAGCGCCAGCACCGGGCCCAACACATGCAGGTTCAGGCCGCTTCGGCGCGACGGCGGGCTGGATGTGGTCGTGTCACTCATGCGATGTCCTTTTGTGCGTCAGCCGCACCCATAGCGAGCCGGAGGATCGCGCTTTCGGTGATCTCGGCCCCGGTCAGTTCCCCGGCGATATATCCGCGCCCCATGACAATGATGCGCGAGGCAAGGCCGATCACTTCGGGCAGTTCCGACGAGACGACGATGACGCTCTTGCCCTGCCCCGCCAGCGCGGCGATAAATTCGTAAATCTGCTGTTTCGTGCCAATGTCGATGCCGCGCGTCGGCTCGTCGATGATAACGATCTGCGGTTCGGCCAGCATGGTCTTGGCCAGCAGCAGTTTCTGCTGGTTGCCGCCCGACAGACTGCCGGCCATCATCTGACGGTCGTTCACGCGGATATCAAAGTCCCGGATCGCGTCAGTCAGTGCAGCATCTTCGGCCTGTTTGTCGATGCGAATCCGACCAAAGCGGTCGAGCGCCAGCAGCGTCAGGTTCTCGGTCAGGGATTTACCCAGCAACAGGCCCTTGTCCTTGCGGTCCTCGGTCAGATAGACCAGCCCGGCCTGACGCGCGGCCAGAACCGACCCCAACTTCAGCGCAGAGCCATTGACGCGAATGGTACCCGTGGCTGGGCGCAAACCGGCGATCCCCTCCATCAACTCGGTCCGCCCCGCGCCCACCAAACCGGCAAAGCCCAGCACTTCGCCCCGTCGCAGTTGGAACGACGCATCGCGCACCCGGCCCGGCACAGTCAGACCCTGCACATCCAGCACGATATCGTCCTGCGGCACGGGTTTGGCAGGAAACAGATCGCTGAGTTCGCGGCCCACCATGGCGGTAGCCATCGCATCCTCGGTGAACCCGGCTGCCGCGCGGGTCACAATCGGATGACCATCACGCAGCACCGTCACGCGATCAGCAATGCGCCGGATTTCATCCAGCTTGTGAGAGGTATAGAGGATCGCCGTACCTTCGCTCCGCAGCCGGTCGATCTGTTCGAGCAGGATATCCGTCTCGCGGTTGGTCAGAACGGCGGTCGGTTCGTCCATGATCAGCACACGGGCGTTGCGACCCAAGGCGCGGGCAATCTCGACCATCTGGCGGTTTGGCACAGACAGATCGCGGATGCGGGCGCGCGGATCGACATGGCAGTTCAGACGGGCGAGCAGCGCACGCGCCTCGTCCTGCATCGCCTTGTGATCCAGAAAGGGGCCACGTTTTTTCTCGCGACCGAGAAAGATGTTCTCTTCGACCGTCAGTTGCAGCGCAAGGTTGAATTCCTGATGGATCATCAGGATGCCCGCCGCTTCGGCCTGTTTCTGGTCGCTGAAATTGACCGCCTCGCCATCCAGCAGTAATTGCCCGTCGGATGGCGTCAGATACCCGCCGAGGATTTTCATCATCGTCGACTTTCCAGCGCCGTTTTCGCCGATCAGGGCATGGACCTCGCCCGCCGTCAGATCAAAATCGACGCCGTGCAGCACCTGAATCGGGCCAAAGCGTCGCGTGACACCCCGTGCCGCAAGCACTGCTGTCACAGCGTCACCCAAGCGGCATTGCGTTTGGATGAGCGAACGCAGGCATCGACAAAGGCGACGCCTTCGACACCATCATCGATGGTCGGAAAGGTAACGCCTTCGGGCAGGCCGACTCCGCTGCGCCGGGCACGGATCGCCGTAGCAGCCTCGGAATAGATGTTGGCGAAGGCTTCAAAGAATCCCTCGGGATGCCCGGCGGGAATGCGCGTCATGCGGGCGGCAGCATCGCCAGTCTGGGCGCTGCCACGGGTGATGCGCGTCTGCGGCCCGCCAATCGGCGTGATATAGAGCGCGTTTGGATCCTCCTGGAACCATTCCAGCCCTGCCTTGGTGCCGAACACCCGCAGATGCAGTGCGTTTTCTTGACCAGCAGCCACCTGACTGCACCACAACATCCCGCGTGCGCCGCCCTGATAGCGGATCATCACATGGGCATTGTCATCCACCAGCCGGCCATCGACAAAGCTGTGCAAATCGGCTGCCAGCGCCTCGGGTTGTAAACCGGTGACAAAGCGGGACAGGTTCCACGCGTGGGTGCCAATATCGCCGGTGGACCCGCCGGGGCCGCTGCGGGCGGGATCGGTGCGCCATTCCGCCTGTTTGTTGTCCGGTGCGGGGGCGTTGGCCAGCCAGTCCTGCGGATATTCAACCTGCACGACGCGGATATCCCCCAACTCGCCCGCTGCGACGCGGGCACGCGCCTCGCGCACCAGCGGATAGCCGGTGTAGTTGTGGGTCAGCACAAACAACGCGTCGGATTTGTCGGCCAGCGCCTTGAGCTTTTTCGCCTCAGCCAGCGTGGCGGTCAGCGGCTTGTCGCAGATCACGTGAATGCCACGTTTCAGGAATTCGCGGGCAACCGGGGCGTGCATGTGGTTCGGGGTAACGATGGCAACCGCCTCGATCCCGTCCTTGAGCCGCGCCTCGCGCTGCGCCATCTGGGTGTAATCGCTGTAGATCCGGTCATCGGACAGGCCAACCTCACGACCCGATGCCTGCGCCTTTTCCGGGGTCGATGACAGCGCCCCGGCCGTGAGTGTGAACGCACCGTCCAGCCGCGCAGCCACACGGTGGACCGATCCAATCATCGCCCCCTGCCCGCCGCCAACCATACCCAGACGGATCGGGCCGCTGCGGTCTGCAAAGCGGCTCATCGATCCAGCCCCAGCATTTTACGGTTTGCCGCCTCGTCCGTACCGCCACTGGCGAAATCGTCAAAGGCATGTGGCGTGACGCGGATGATGTGATCGCGGACAAAGGCCGCGCCTTCGCGAGCACCATCTTCGGGGTGCTTCAGCGCACATTCCCATTCGACCACGGCCCAGCCGTCAAAATCCATCGCTGCAAGTTTCGAAAACACCGCACCGAAATCGACCTGCCCGTCGCCAAGACTGCGGAACCGACCGGCCCGATTGACCCAAGACTGAAAGCCGCCATAGACACCCTGCCGCCCGGTTGGATTGAACTCGGCATCCTTGACATGAAACATGCCGATGCGGTCAGCGTAAATATCAAGGTTATCAAGGTAATCAAGGCATTGCAGCACGTAGTGGCTGGGATCGTACAGCATCTTGGCACGGGAATGCTGGTTCACACGATCAAGGAACATCTCAAACGTGACGCCATCGTGCAAATCTTCGCCCGGATGGATTTCATAACATAGGTCAACGCCGTTTTCATCGGCAAGATCCAGAAGCGGCTGCCAGCGTTTGCCCAGCTCATCAAAGGCTGCTTCGACCAGCCCGGCGGGCCGCTGCGGCCACGGGTAGATATAGGGCCAGGCCAGAGCGCCGGAAAAGGTTGCGACCGCCGAAAGGTTCAGGTTGTTCGACGCGCGGATGACCTTTTTGACTTGATCAACCGCCCAGGCCTGACGCGCCACCGGATTGGCGTGCACCGATGGGTCGGCAAAACCGTCAAAAGCGGTGTCATAGGCCGGATGCACGGCGACCAATTGCCCCTGCAAATGGCACGACAGTTCGGTAACGGTGATGCCGTTCTCTGCGGCCTCTCCTGCCCAGTCGTCGCAATATGTCTTGCTGTCTGCGGCTTTGTCCAGGTCGAACAACCGCTTGTCCCAACTGGGAACCTGCACACCGACGTACCCGCAGTCCGCCGCCCATTTGGTGATAGCTGACCAAGAATTAAACGGCGCGCTGTCCCCGGCAAATTGTGCCAGGAACAGGGCCGGGCCCTGTAATGTCCGCACGAAGCATCCCCCCTCGCGCCTCCCCCGGCGCGTCTGATGTAATCGTTATTGCCAAAAGGGTGACAAAAGATGCAATCGTTTACAAGCACTATTTTTATGGGCATTCTGTCGATCAACGAAAGGCTGCGCATGGAACGAAAAACGGCGACGATTCAGGATGTTGCCCGGATGGCAGGTGTATCGACCGCCACGGTGAGCCGGACATTGTCCAAACCATCGGTGGTGGCCGAGGCGACTCGTGACGCGGTTCTAAAGGCCGTGCAAGAGAGCGGCTACCGCGTCAATTCAACCGCTTCAAACCTGCGCCGTCAGCGCACCGGCAGCGTCATTGCGCTGGTGCCCAATCTGGCCAATACGTTCTTTTCCCAGATTCTTGCGGGTTTGTCGTCCGTCCTGACACAGGCGCAGTATGGCCTGCTGCTGGCCGACACCCAGGCCGGACCGGATCCCGATGCACGGCTGGCGCATTATCTGACCTCTGGACAGGCGGATGGGCTTATTCTGTTCGATGGCACGTTGTCCTGTGCCCCGCTCGGGATGCCGGGGCGTCCTCCGGTGATGATGGCCTGCGAATGGATGGGGTCGGATCTGCCGTCGGTCCGGGTCGAAAATGCGGGCGGTGCCGGGCTGGCCGTGGATCATCTGGTAGACCTTGGCCACCGCAGTATCGGCCATGTCCTGGGCCCCCGTGGCAACGTGCTGACCGAAGCGCGCTTTGACGGATTTCGCGCCGCAATGTCCCGACACGGGCTTAGATTGCGTGACGACTGGTTGTTTGCCGGCGATTACAGCATGGATTCGGGGGCTGCGGCTGCGCGGCGCTGGTTACAGATGCCGGACAGGCCGACGGCGCTATTCCTGTCCTCGGACGAGATGGCGGTGGGTTTTCTGGGTGTCGTACAACATGCCGGTGTGTCAGTTCCGGGCGATATCTCTTTGATTGGGTTTGACAATATCGCGGTGGTCGAACACCTGACCCCAGCGCTTACCACGATCCGTCAACCCCGCACCCTGATCGGAGAACGCGCAGCCGAGCTGCTGTTGGACATGATCGACCATGGCCGACTGACCGGGCCGTCAGAAGTAATCCCGGTTGAGCTGATCCGACGCAAATCTGCGGCCCCGCCGCGCTGAACCAGAAACCCGGCGTTAGTCGAACCCGGCCAGCTTGCGCAGCAGGGATTTGAGCAACAGCGCATCGCGATCCCCCAGTCTGGCTGTCAGTTGCGCCTCGAATCTGGCAGCCTCGGACGACAGATCGCGATACGCCGCCTGCCCCGGTGATCGCAGGGACAACATTTCGCAGCGTCGGTCACCCTCAACCGTCCGGCGTTCAAGAAATCGCTTCTCCTCAAGCGCGCGCACCGCCCGCGACACCTTGGTTTTGTGGGTCTTGGCGCGGTCGCAGATCTCTCGGGCGGTCATGCTGCCATAGCGCCCGAGGTGAAACAGCACGCGCCACTCCGGCCGGGTCATGGCATAGCGCGAACGATAGATCTGAGAAAACTCGAGGCTGGCCACCTCGGACGACATGGCAAGAAGATAGGGCGTGAAATCACGCAGATCAAAAGGCGGCAATGGTTCACTCATCCCCCGACAGTGATCGCAATCGCGCGCCGATTCAACGCTTGCTCCGGTATCGAGTCGCAGAATACTGAAAACAGTCAGGACCAATACGATATGATCGGAAAATTTCCGATTTTGCGCTGTTCATTTCCAGTCTCCTACAATAGTCCAAGTATACCAGTTCTAAAAAACGGCTATGCTTACGCATACTTCCAAGTATTTTCGCGGGAGTTTGCCCCCTGTCACGTTACTTGAACCGGAATGAGCGCACCACCCGTACCGCCGCCAGCAAGGAGCGGATAAAATGGATCATGGCAAGCACAATCAAATTGCCGGCGGCATCAACCAGAGCGGTGTGCGTGCCCATAACGAGCGGCTGCTTTTATCAACGCTCCAGCGTCACGGCCCGATGCCGGGAAGCGAGCTTGCCAAGGTGGCAGGACTGTCGGCGCAGACCGTATCGGTGATCCTGCGCAGCCTCGAGGCCGAAGGATTTCTGGAGCGTGGTCAACCATTGCGTGGCAAGGTCGGCAAACCCTCGATCCCGATGACCCTTGCGCCAAACGGCGCGATCTCATTTGGACTCAAGCTGGGGCGGCGCAGTGCCGACCTTGTCTTGATGGGGTTTCACGGCCAGATCATGGGCGAAATGCAGATCACCTATGACTATCCAATGCCAGAGGACGTGTTCGAATTTCTGGATCGGGGCATCGCCGAAATGTCGGCGCGGCTGACGGCGGCCCAGCGGGATCGGATTTGCGGAATTGGCATCGCCGCGCCACACGAAATGTGGAACTGGCTCGCTGCCATTGGCGCCCCGGCAGACAAGTTCGAGGCCTGGAAACGGATCGACTTCAACCGCGAAGTCGCGCGCTTCAGCACGCACCCGGTGTTTGTCGAGAATGACGCCACCGCCGCTTGCCGGGCCGAGCATACCTTTGGCAAGGGCCTCCCTGCGCGAGACTACGCCTATTTCTTTGTCGGATCGTTCATCGGCGGCGGCGTGGTGCTGAATCATATGGTGGTCGACGGCAATCAGGGCAATGCCGGCAGCTTTGGGTCGTTGCGCAGCATCGGAACCGACGGCACCGACAAACAACTGATCGACACCGCATCGCTGTACCTGCTTGATGCCGATCTGCGCCGCAATGGCATCGAGACCTCGGGGCTATGGCAACAGCCGCAGAACTGGTCGAACATCGCAACCCACGTGGACCGTTGGATCGACACCGCCGCACCCGCCATCGCGTCAGCGATCATTTCAGTCTGCGCGGTGATCGACTTTGAAGCGGTGGTGATCGACGGTGGGTTTCCGGCGGATGTGCGCATGCGACTGGTCGCACAGGTGGCGCAGCATCTGCCTGGGCTGGACAGCCGCGGGATCAAACTGCCCCGCGTCGAAGAAGGGTCGGTTGGTGGCAATGCACGCGCCATCGGTGCGGCCTGCACCCCGGTTTTTGCCCAGTTCTTCCTTAACACCAACCGCGAGGTGTATTGCCCGGTCTGATGCGGTGCTGCCCCGGTCTCGCTCACTGCGACAACATCAGGGGTTTCCCGCAACGCCCCACCTGCTAGGTAGTCGAGGACCCGATGCAAAGGCCCCTCTCCGCCCGATGTTGCTGACCGCCTCTGATCTGACCCGCAGCTATCCCACCAGCGAAGGCCCGTTGCAGGTGCTGCGCGGGGTGTCACTGAGCCTTGACCGCGGCCAGAGCGTGGCACTGACCGGCGAAAGCGGCTCCGGCAAAAGCACGCTGCTGCACCTGCTCGGCTGCCTGGATGCGCCCGACGGTGGCGCGCTGCTGATGGACGGCACTCCCCTGCATGGCTTGACCGAGGCGGGGCGGGCAGCGGTGCGTCGTCAGCGGATGGGCATGGTGTTTCAACAGCTCAACCTGATCCCGTCGCTGACTGTGGGCCAGAACCTGACCTTTCAGGCGCGTCTGTGCGGGCGGTTGGATTCGACGTGGCAGGACGAACTGACCGGCAGGCTGGGTCTGGCGACCCTGCTGGCGCGCTACCCCGAGCAGCTATCGGGCGGCCAGCAGCAGCGCGTCGCGATCGGGCGGGCGATCGCACATCGTCCCGATCTGGTGCTGGCGGACGAACCAACCGGCAATCTGGACGAAGAGACCGCCGATACCGTGCTGACACTGCTGTTGGATCTGGTGCAGCGCTCCGGTGCGGGGCTGCTGATGGTTACACACAGCCCGCGTCTGGCGGCAAAGCTGGACCGGGCGCTGCATCTGCGCGACGGACGACTGGCATGACGCGCACCGTGCTCAGCGCGCTGTTGTCCCACTGGCGGCGGCATCCGGTGCAATTGGTAACGCTGCTGCTGGGTCTCGCGCTGGCCACCGCGCTGTGGTCAGGCGTGCAGGCGATCAACGCCGAAGCCCGAAACAGCTATAGCCGCGCGGCCTCGACTCTTGGGCAGGAACAGCCCGACTGGCTGGAGGGGCCGGTGACACTGGACGCCTATATCGCGCTGCGGCGGGCCGGATGGTTGGTATCGCCGGTGGTTGAGGGTGAATTGCAGGTCGCCGGTGTCAACCTGAGGCTGCTGGGTGTCGATCCGCTGACCGCGCCACCTCAGCCGGGGATGGCTGCGCTGGCTGCAGGCGACAGCGCGCTGGCGGATTTCATCGGCGGCAAAGGCCGGCTGCTGGTCGCGCCAGAAACCGCGAAGGCGCTGACTGACGCGGCCCTGCCGCCGCGCCTCATCGCGGCGGACGTGCCTGTGGGCACGGCGGTGACGGACATTGCCGTCGCCCTGCGGCTGCTGGGCACCGATCAAATCAGCCGTCTCTTGTTGGCCGGTGATCAGCCCATGGGGGTGGCGCCACTGGCGCAGGTCACGTCCCTGCGCCGCGTCACGCCGCCAGACGGCACTGACCTCGCGCAACTGACCGACAGCTTTCACCTCAACCTGACCGCCTTTGGCCTGCTGTCTTTTGCGGTTGGTCTGTTCATCGTGCAATCCGCCATCGGGCTCGCGTTTGAGCAGCGCCGCCCGACCTTTCGCACTCTGCGCGCTTTGGGCGTCGACATGCGTCGGTTGATGCTGCTGCTGGCGGTCGAATTACTGATCCTCGCCGTTGTCGCCGGTGGGATCGGGGTTGCCCTGGGGTATGGCATCGCGGCGACACTGCTGCCCGGTGTCGCGGGCACCCTGCGCGGGTTATACGGTGCCGAAGTGTCGGGAACGCTGGGGTTCGATCCACTTTGGGCGGTGTCTGCGCTGGCGATCACGTTGCTGGGCACGGCAGCAGCAGGGGCGCAGGCGCTGTGGCGGGTGGCACGGATGCCGCTGCTGGCACCGGCGCAGCCGCGCGCATGGGCACGCGCTTCGGTCCGGGTGCTGCGGGCGCAGGGGGGCGGCGCCGCGCTGCTACTGCTATGCAGCCTGGCCCTTGCGGTCTGGGGCGACGGGCTGACCGCCGGGTTTGCCTGTATTGCGGCGTTGCTGATCGGCGCGGCGCTGGCGCTGCCCGCGTTGCTGATTGCCGCGCTGGATCTGGCGGCGGGACGGATGCGCGGACCATTGGGCGAATGGCTGTTTGCCGATGCGCGCCAGCAGGTGCCCGCCCTGTCGCTGGCGTTGATGGCCTTGCTGCTGGCGTTGGCCGCAAATATCGGTGTCGGTACGATGGTGGGATCGTTCCGCGCCACCTTTGTCGGGTGGCTCGATCAGCGGCTGGCGTCCGAACTTTATGTCACCGCCCGCGACGACGCTCAGTCCCGCGCAATCCGTGACTGGTTGATACCGCGCGCCGATGCCGTGCTGCCGGTCTGGTCGATCCAGGCACAGGTGCGCGGCGCCCCGACCGAAATCTACGGCGTTGCCAACCACACGACCTATCGGGACAACTGGCCGTTACTGAGCGCACTGCCAGACGTCTGGAACAGGCTCGCCGCAGGCGACGGCGTACTGATCAATGAGCAGTTGTTCCGCCGCGAAGCGCTGACGCTTGGCGACACTTTAGAGTTGGCTACTGGCTGGGCGCCACAGGTGCTGGGCGTCTATTCAGACTACGGCAATCCGCGCGGCCAGCTGATCGCGGGCACCGATATGCTGGCCAAGCGTTATCCCGCAGCGCCACAGCTGCGCTGGGCCGTGCGCGTAGCGCAGGAACAGACCACGCCGCTGGCCAACGCGCTGCGCGACCGCTTTGACCTGCCCGCGCTGAACGTGGTCGATCAGGCAACCATCAAACGTCGTTCGATCGAGGTGTTCGACCAGACATTCCTTGTCAGTGGTGCGCTGAATGTACTGACGCTGGGCGTTGCTGGGTTTGCCATGCTGACCAGCCTGCTGACGCTGTCAGCACTGCGGCTGCCACAGCTTGCGCCGGTCTGGGCGCTGGGGTTGCCGCCGCGACGATTGGCCGGGTTCGAAGTGGCGCGCACGGCGCTGCTGGCGCTGTTCACCTTTCTGCTTGCCGTGCCGGTGGGACTGGCGCTGGCTTGGGTGCTACTGGCGATTGTCAACGTGCAGGCGTTTGGCTGGCGGCTGCCGATGACAATCTTTCCCGGCGACTGGCTACGGCTAGGCCTTCTGGCGCTGATTGCGGCATTGCTGGCCAGCGCCTGGCCGGTGGTGCGGCTGATGCGCCTGCCACCGTCGCAGCTGTTGCGGGTGTTTGCGCATGATCGGTAAGGGGATTGTGATCGCCCTATGCCTGAGCGCACAAATGACCTGGGCGCAGGGGTTCGCCGATCTGGGCCGCGCGGCTTCAGGATTTGCCCTGCCGCAGCGCGGGCAGGCATTGGTATTCCCGCAGGATCACGGCGCGCATCCCCAATTTCGCATCGAATGGTGGTATCTGACCGCCAATCTGCGCGGCACGGACGGCGCAGACTATGGTGTGCAATGGACGCTCTTTCGCTCGGCCATGGCACCCACAGAAGCGCCGGGCTGGCAATCACCCCAGATCTGGATGGGCCATGCCGCTGTCACCAGCGCCACTCACCACCGGTTCGCCGAGCGTCTGGCACGCGGAGGCATCGGTCAGGCCGGAGTGACAGAATCGCCGTTCAACGCGTATATCGATGACTGGTCGATGCGCTCGGTTGCCAGCGCGGACCTGGATCTGCTCGACGCGCTGGCGCTGACCGCGCGCGGGGCTGAGTTCAGCTATGATCTGACGCTGCGGGCGACTGGGCCGTTGGCGTTGCACGGCGATGCGGGCTATTCGGTCAAATCGCCGACGGGACAGGCCAGCCACTATTATTCCCAGCCGTTTTATGAGGTTACAGGCCGCCTGTCGTTACCCGAAGGTGCGGTGGACGTCACAGGTCAGGCCTGGCTCGACCGCGAATGGTCGTCGCAGCCACTGGCCCGGGACCAAACCGGATGGGACTGGTTTTCCCTGCATTTTGACGATGGATCCAGGGTGATGGGCTTTGGTCTGCGGGAAAAGAACGGCGCGCGTTTCACCTCGGCCACATGGATCGCGCCGGACGGCACGACCACCGCGTATGGCGACGGTGCGTTGCGGCTGGAGCCGATGGAGCGCGCCACCGTGGCCGGGCGTGACGTCCCGGTGCGCTGGCGGCTGATCCTTCCCGAACGCGGCCTGGATATCGAAACCGCACCGCTGAATCCCCAGTCATGGATGGGCACCCGCTTTGCCTATTGGGAGGGGCCGGTACAGGTCAGCGGCAGCCATCAGGGGGCGGGCTATCTTGAAATGACCGGCTACGACTAAAGCCGCCTTGTTCCAACAACGGGGGCTGGCGCAAGCCCGGCACCCTGCCTAGGGTGCGCCCAAAATGAGGGTTCGGAGGCGGCGCATGTTTATCGGTATCGACATCGGCACCTCGGCGGTCAAGGCGATCCTGACGGACGCCGACTGTCATCCGCTGGGCAGCGCCAGCAGTGCGTTGGCCATCTCGCATCCGCATCCCGGCTGGAGCGAACAACACCCCGAAGACTGGTGGCGGGCGGTGCAGACCGCAGTACAGGCATTGCTGGATCAGCACCCCGGTGTCACCTCGCATATCCGCGGTCTTGGGTTGTCAGGTCAGATGCACGGCACGGTTTTGCTGGATCGCGACGATGCTGTGATCCGCCCGGCGATCCTATGGAATGACGGCCGCAGTGCGGCGCAATGTCTGGCGTTGCAGAAATATGCACCCGAACTGGCCAATGTCGCGGGCGTGGCCCCGATGACAGGCTTTGCCGCGCCCAAAATCATCTGGCTGCGCGCCCACGAACCCGAAACCTATGCCCGAATTCACAAGCTGCTGTTGCCCAAAGATTACATCGGCCTGCAACTGCATGGTGAGTATGTGACCGATCCCTGCGATGCCGCAGGTACCTGGGTTTATGACGAGGCCGCGCGCGATTGGTCCGATGCCCTGTGCGCGGCGACGGGTGTTCAACGCCATTGGCTGCCCGAGGTGCGTGACGGGTCGGCTATTGCCGGCCAGCTGACAGCCAATGCGGCAGCGGCGCTGGGATTGCCCCCCGGTCTGCCGGTGGCGACGGGGGCCGCCGACGCCGCCGCAGGAGCGGTTGCCGTCGGTGCGGTAAGCAGTGGTTCGGGCTTTCTGTCGCTGGGCACGTCCGGGCAGATCTTTGTCGCAACCGGGCAATATCGTGCGGCACCCGGACGCGGTATCCATTCCTTTGCGCATTGCCTGCCCGACACCTGGTTCCAAATGGCCGCAATGCTGAACGGCGCCCGCCCGATGAGCTGGTTCTCAGAAATCACCGGCCAATCCGTCGGCGCATTGCTGGACCAGGCCGAGAGCGCGCGAACCGATCGCCTGCCCCTGTTCCTGCCCTACCTTACGGGCGAAAGGACACCGCACGCGGATTCCGCAATCCGGGGCGCGTTCTATGGGCTTGGCAATGCCACTGGTCGCGCCGAGATGATGCGCGCGGTCCTGGATGCCATCGCCTACAGCTTTGCCGACGCGCGCGATGCAATTCAGGCGGTGACGCCGCTGCCTTCGGTCCTGTTGGCAATTGGCGGCGGCAGTCGCAGCGATCTGCTGTTGCAGACGATTGCCGATGTGCTGGGCCAGACCATCCATCGTGGCACCGACGCCGAAGTCGGCCCCGCCCTTGGGGCCGCACGGCTGAGTGCGATGTCGGTCGGCGCCCTGACCCTGAGCGATATTGCCGCTCCGCCGCCAGTGTCCGCCGTGTTTTCACCGCAGGACAACACACGCCACGCATCACGCCTGACCGCGTATCGCGCGCTCTATGAAGCGTTGAAAACGGTCCGGGATCTGCCGCGCTAAAGCGAGCCGTCGATATATCGACGCAAGGTTGCCTCGGTTCCGTCCGCCCATAGATAGCCCAGCCATTTGGCGAAACAGGCCTGAAACGCGGCGCTGTCCGACAAGGTGCCAAATACCGCCGTGTTAGACAGAAACGCCGCAGGAGTGTCACGCGCTTCCAGGGCCAGTTGCGTCAGCTCAGTGGCATTGTCATCATTGACCACCATCGGTTCACCCGCGTCAGTGGTGCCGGCACAGTAGCGACACCAGAGCGCCACTTCGAGCGACAGCCCATCGACCGGTTTCCCGGCGCGCAAGCCTTCGGACAGGATCGGCAGGACAAATTTCGGCTGACGGTTTGAACCGTCCAAGCAAAGGCGCGGAATGGTGTCCCCCACTTCGGGGTTCGAGAACCGCTCGACAATCTTGTCGAGATAAGCGTCGAAACTGACGCCCTCGATGGGTTTCAGTGACGGTACGATCTCGCGCTGCTCAAGCGCGACAAGAAAGTCGCGGATGCGCGGATCGGCCATCGCATCATGGACAAAGTGGTGCCCCAGCAACGCCGCAGGATAGGCGATGGTCGCATGGCCGCCGTTAAGAATGCGCAGTTTCATCAGCTCGTAAGGTGCGACATTGGGCACAAACTCGGCCCCGACCAGTTCGAGCGGCGGGCGACCCTGCGGAAAGGTATCCTCGAGAACCCATTGCCGGAACGGCTCGCATACCACGGGGGCGGCATCGGTCAGACCAAAGCGGTCGGCAACCAGCGCACGTTCGCGGTCCGAGGTCGCAGGCGTGATGCAATCGACCATGGAATTGGGAAACGTGATCTCGGACTCGACCCAAGTGGCCAGTGCGGGATCGCTGAGTTGCGCCAGCCCCACCACAGTCTGTTTCGCCACATGGCCGTTCTCTGGCAGGTTATCGCAGGACAGCACGGTAAAGGGCGCGTGGCCCGCCGCGCGCCGCATCCGCAGCGCCTTGAGGATCATGCCGAACACGCTGCGCGGGGCGTCTGGACTGGCGGCATCCGCCACCATATCGGCATGGGCGGCGTCAAAACCGCCGGTCAGGGCGTCCACATAATAGCCACCTTCGGTGATGGTCAGCGACACGATGCGGATTGCAGGATCGGCCATGCGGGCGATGGTTTGTTCTGCTTCAACCGGGACAAAGTCGATCATCGAGCCGATAACACGTGCCGACAGCCCCTGCGGATCCAGCTCGACCACCGTGGTCAGCCAGTCCTGCGCCTTCAGGCGCTCACGCATCGCGGCATCCCCGGCGCGCACGCCAGCGCCGACGAGGGCCCAGTCCAGCCCCTGCCCGGTCGCGAATAGGCGATCGAGGTAAACCGCCATATGCGCTCGGTGGAAATTGCCCACACCAACATGCAGAATCGACGCGCGCAGTGCCGCGCGGTCATAGTCGGGGGCTGCCACACCGTCAGGCAGGTTGCCCAGAATTTCAGAGCTCAGTTGCTTGGCCATCAGTTCATCCAGTTCCCGCCATCGACGTTGTAACATTGCGCGACGATGTATTCGGCCTCGGACGAGGCCAGAAAGATCGCCATACCGGTCAGATCCTCGGCCGTGCCCATGCGCCCGAACGGCACAGACGCGCCGACCTGGCGTTTTTTCTCGCCGGGGGCGAGGTTTTCATATTTCGCAAAGAAGGCATCGACACCGTCCCAGTGCTCGCCATCCACGACGCCAGGGGCGATGGCGTTGACGTTGATACCGTGCTGGATCAGGTTCAGGCCCGCCGACTGAGTGAGCGAGATCACCGCCGCCTTGGTGGCGCAGTAAACTGCCACAAGAGGTTCGCCGCGACGGCCCGCCTGGGACGCCATGTTGATAATCCGGCCACCCTGCCCGCGCGCGATCATGCGCTGCGCCACCGCCTGCATCATAAATAGCGTGCCCGAGACGTTGATCGCAAAAGCCCGGTCATAATCTGCGCGCGAAATCTCGACCAGCGGCGCGGCGGTAAAGATCGCGGCGTTGTTGATCAGGATGTCGATCCCACCCAACTCTGCCTCGGCCTGCGCGACACAGGCGTCGATGCTGGCCTGATCAGCCACATCCACCTGCACCGCGATGGCCCCCGCTCCCGTTCCGCGGCCGATCTCAGAGGCGGCCAGTTGCGCCGCCTCCAGATTGATGTCGGCAATGGCGACGGTCGCGCCTTCGCGAATGTAGGCTTCGGCAAAGCTGCGCCCGATGCCCCGCGCGGCCCCGGTGATCAGGGCCGTTTTCCCGGCAAGCCGTGTCATGCGATCCGCAGACCCTGCGCATCAAAGCGATGCAACTTGTCCATGTCGGGGGTCAAATAGATCGTGTCGCCGGAACGGACTTCGAATTCGCCGCTGACGCGCACGGTGATATCGTCGATCAGCCCGGTATCATGCACGTAAAAGAACGTGTCCGACCCAAGATGCTCGGATACACCAACGCGGCCCTTCCACATGCCCTCAGTGGTTGAGACGCTGATATGTTCGGGACGGATGCCGATGGTTTCCGCGCTGAACTTCTGCGCCTCGGGGCCGCTGATCTGGTTCATCTTGGGCGAGCCGATAAAGCCCGCCACAAACAGATTGCGCGGCGCGTGATAGAGTTCGAGCGGGCTGCCGACCTGTTCAATGTAACCGGCACGCAGCACGACGATCTTGTCCGCCATGGTCATTGCCTCGACCTGATCATGGGTCACGTAGATCATCGTCGTCTTGAGCCGCGAGTGCAGTTCGGTGATTTCCAGCCGCATCCCGACGCGCAGCGCGGCGTCGAGGTTGGACAGAGGTTCGTCGAACAGAAACGCCGCCGGTTCGCGCACGATGGCACGGCCAATCGCGACCCGCTGACGCTGACCACCCGAAAGCTGCCCGGGGCGGCGGTCGATATAGTCGGTCAGGTTGAGGATCTTGGCCGCGTTGTCGATGCGCTTCTTCTGTTCGTCCTCGGGCATGCCCGCCATCTTGAGCGGGAAGGCAATGTTCTTGCGCACCGACATGTGCGGATAGAGCGCGTAGCTCTGGAACACCATCGCCAGTCCGCGCTTGGCGGGGGGCAGTTCGGTGGCGTTCTGGCCGTCGATGCGGATCTCTCCGCCCGACACATCCTCAAGCCCGGCAATCAGCCGCAGCAGGGTGGATTTACCGCAACCCGACGGACCGACGAAGACCACGAATTCGCCATCCTCGATGGTCAGATCCAGCGGCGGGATGACTTCGACTTCACCAAACCGTTTGGCGACTTTTTCGAGTGTAATGCGTCCCATGATTTTGGTTCCTTATTTCACCGCGCCGAAGGTCAGGCCGCGCACAAGTTGTTTCTGGCTGAACCAGCCCATGATGAGGATTGGCGCAATGGCCATGGTCGAGGCCGCGCTGAGTTTGGCATAGAACAGCCCTTCGGGGCTGGAATAGCTGGCGATGAACGCCGTGAGCGGCGCTGCCTTGGAGGCCGTAAGGTTGATCGTCCAGAACGCCTCGTTCCAGGCCAGGATGATGTTCAGCAGCATTGTCGAGGCGATGCCCGGCACCGCCATCGGCGTCAGCACATAGATCACTTCGTCGCGCAGCGATGCGCCGTCCATCCGAGCCGCCTCAAGGATATCAACCGGGATTTCCTTGAAGTAGGTATAAAGCATCCAGACGATGATCGGCAGGTTGATCAGCGTCAGCACGATCACCAACCCGGTACGAGTGTCGAGAAGGCCGGTGTCGCGGAAGATCAGGTAGATCGGGATCAGCACGCCGACGGGCGGCAGCATTTTGGTCGACAGCATCCACATCAGGATGTTCTTGGTCCGCTTGCCGGGCACAAAGGCCATGGACCAGGCGGCAGGGACAGCGATGATCAGACCAATCACGGTCGAACCGACCGAGATGATCACCGAGTTCCAGAAATGCCGGAAGTAGTTCGACCGCTCCAGAACGGTGGTGTAATTCTCGGTTGTCCATTCAAAGAACATGAAAGACGGGGGTGAGGCGATCGCCTCGGCCTCGGTCTTGAACGAGGTCAGGATGGTCCAGAGGATCGGAAAAAAGATCAGCAGTCCAAGGGTCCAGGCGATGATTGTCATCGTGGCCTTGCGTTGGTTTGTGACAGCACGGGCCATGGGTCAGGCTCCTTTGTGGGTCAGCTGGGGCGTGGCGTTGGCAGGATGGGTGACGGCGGGGCGGGGGCGGCCCCGGGTCAGACCCGGAGCGCCGTGGCGTGTCGCATCACGCATCGAGGTTCTTGCCGATCATCCGCATCAGGAAGATCGCGACGATGTTGGCCAGAATGATCGCCACCACACCGCCCGCAGATCCGCCACCGACATCAAAGTTAAGCAGCGACTGGGCGTAGACCAGATAGGTCAGGTTGGTCGACGACGTGCCAGGACCGCCATTGGTGGTCACCAGGATCTCGGCAAAGACCGACAACAGGAAGATGGTCTGGATCAGAATCACGACGGTGATAGACCGCGACAGGTGCGGCACCACCATATAAAAGAAGCGCGCGAAAGGGCCTGCGCCATCCATCTCAGCCGCCTCAAGGCGTTCGCTGTCCAGCGACTGCATCGCAGTCAGCAGGATCAGCGTGGCAAAGGGCAGCCACTGCCATGCGACGATGATGATGATCGAAAACAGCGGTGCATGGGCCAGAAAATCGAATGGCTCCATCCCCAGCCCCTTAGCCAGAAAGGCAAAGAGGCCACTGACCGGGTTCATGAACATATTCTTCCAGACCAGTGCCGAAACTGTAGGCATGACAAAGAAAGGTGCGATCACCAGGATCCGCACGATCCCCTGCCCCCACATTGGCTGATCCAGCAACAGCGCAAACAGCACGCCGCCAATCACCGTGATCAGCAGCACACCACCAACCAGCACCAGCGTGTTGGTAAGGGCGCTAAAGAACGCAGGATCGGTCAGAAAGTAGGAATAATTCTCGAAGCCGACAAATGGATTGTCGCCGGGCATCAGCAGATTGTAGCGCAGAAACGAGAAATACAGCGTCAGGCTGAGCGGTATGATCATCCAGCCAAGCAGCAATATGATCGAAGGCGAGATCATGATGCGCGCGGCAGAACGGGAATGCTGGGTGGACATCGGGTTTCTCCTGAAAAGACAGGGCACGAAGCCTCAGGCTGCAATCCCGAGAGGGGCGCCTGAGCGGCTGGTACACGACGCAGGGGGCGAACAGGGCCGACCAAAGCCGGCCCCGTTCTGGGGAGGTTACTTGATATAGCCCGCGCGGGTCATTTCGCGCGTTGCCAGTTTCTGAGCCGCGGCCAGCGCGTCCTCAGCTGACATCTGTCCGGCCAGAGCGGCCGAGAACTGCTGACCGACAGCGGTGCCGATACCCTGGAATTCCGGGATCGCGACAAACTGCACGCCAGTATAGGGAACCGGGTCGACAGTCGGATTGTTCGGGTCAGCTGCGTTGATCGACTCAAGCGTCATCGCGGCAAACGGTACCTTCTGATACTCGGGATTTTCATACAGCGACGTCCGGGTTCCGGGAGGAACGTTCGGCCAGCCTTCTTTCTCGGCAACGAGGGCGAGGTATTCCTTGGAAGTGGCCCAAGCAACGAACTTCTTGGCTGCCTCTTCTTTCTGAGTGCCCGCCGGGATGCCCAGCGACCATGCCCAGAGCCAGTTACCGCGTTTGCCCAGACCCTTGTCGGGTGCCAGCGCAAAACCAACATGCTCAGCCACGGTCGAATCCGTCGGGTTGGTCACAAAGGATGCCGCTACAGTGGCGTCGATCCACATGCCGCACTTGCCGGTCTGAAACAGCGACAGGTTTTCGTTGAACCCGTTCGAGGACGAGCCCGGAGGACCGTAATTGTGCATCAGGTCAAGGTAGTCGGTCAGGGTAGCGTTCCATGCCTCGCCGTCGAACTGGGGGTTCCAATCCTCGTCGAACCAGCGCGCGCCGTACGAATTGGCCATGGCGCTCAGAAAGGCCATGTTTTCGCCCCACCCAGCCTTGCCGCGCAGGCAAATGCCGTAGATCTCACCGTCTTTGTCGGTCATGGCCGCTGCGGCTTCTTTGATGAAGTCCCAGGTCGGCGCGTCAGGCATTTCCAGTCCGGCCTTTTCCATCAGATCCTTGCGGTACATCACCATCGACGATTCACCATAGAACGGCGAAGCGTACAGCTCACCATCGACGGTCAGACCGCCACGGATCGCCGGCAGCAGGTCGTCGACATCATATTCCGCCGGAAGATCGTTGAGCGAAATCAGCCAGCCCTGCTTGCCCCAGATCGGAACTTCGTAGGTGCCGATGGTCATCACGTCGTACTGGCCACCCTTGGTGGCAACGTCGGTGGTGACACGCTGGCGCAGCACATTCTCTTCGAGAGTGACCCACTCAACAGCGATGCCGGGGTTCTTGGCGGTGAAATCGTCGGTCAGACCCTGCATCCGGATCATGTCGCCGTTGTTCACAGTCGCGATGGTAAGGGTTGTGTCCTGGGCCGAGACCACAGTGGCCGCCGCGCATAGCGCCGTTGCGCCCATAAGAGCGCCAAGTCGAATTGTCATAACTTCCTCCCGTTTTTGCCGCATTGGGCAAATGCTTAATGCATGGGCAAATATTCACACGTAAAAAGTGAGTCTGTCAATAGCTCTGAGAAAGCAGAAAATTGCTTTCTTATATTGTCTTGATTTTCAGCAATAAAAAAATGACGCAGCGTCACACCAAGAGTAGGCTGGCCGTGGCTTCGTTGGTGATCAGACCGTTAATCAGGTTTCCGGTCAATGCCGCCAGAATCGCTGGTGTCTTGACCGCCCCCACCGCCACTGCGATCACATCGCGGCCGCTGGCCGAGGGCAACGGGGCGCTTGCCACGCGCGAGGAAAAGGCAGTGTCGATCATCCGCCCGCGACCGTCGTAGATCCAGCTCGTGATCTCGCCCATGGCGCCTGCGGCCTCATTCTCGGCCATTTCGTCGTCCGAGATGAAGCCATCAACATAGAGCGGCGCGGTGCGCCCCATCTGCCCGATTCCCACCAGCGTCAGATCTGCCCGCGCACAGAGTTCGAGCGTGTGGCGCACGGCCTCCTGCCCTTGCAACAACTCAAGCTCGCGCGCGTCGCGGGCCAGCACCGGCAGGGGATAGGGATAATGCTGCGCCCCGACCCGGTCAGCCATACGGATCGTCGCATTGTAGGGCGTGGCCGAACCGTCGGCCATGATATTGCCCAGCAGCGACACGATGCGATGCTGCGGACAATCCATCCGCGGCAACTGCTCGACACAGGCTTTGAGCGCGCGACCCGTGCCCAGCGCGATGATCAGTTCCTCAGACTGCTTGAGCCGACGCTCCAGCTCGGTCGCGGCGGCAATGGCCACCCCGGTCAGCAGATCGGGTGCGGCAGGATCCGAGGGCACTACATCGCAATGGCGCAGCCCGAACCGGTCGGTCAGCGCCCGCGCCAGATCCATGCAAGCCGCAATCGGATGATCGATTCGCACCTTGACCAGGCGTTCCGACATTGCCAGCGACACCAGCCGCTGCGCCGACTGGCGCGATACGCCCAGCTTGCGCGCAATCTCGTCCTGAGTGTTGCCCGCAACATAATAAAGCCAGCCCGCGCGGGCGGCATCATCAAGACGTGCGCTCTCTGGTATGATACGACCCAGCGTCACCAATCGGTTTCCTTCTACTTCGGACGCAACAGGTTTTGCGGGAAATCGGCCCAAGTGTCAAAACATGTCACATCAGCATCATGTTTCAGGAACTGCCCATGCAGGTGCCCGCCCCCAGCATATCTTAGCACGCGCATGCCCGCCGCCACCGCCGCGGCAATGCCTGGCAGGCTGTCCTCGATCACCAGAACGCGATCAGGTGTGGTGTCCATCTGCGCTGCGGCGAACAGGAAAAGATCGGGCGCAGGTTTCCCACGCGCCACCTGCGACGCGGTAAAAACGTTGGCGTCGAAATACCGGGCAAGTCCTGTAAAGCGCAGGGAATTCTGCACCCGAGGCGGGCTGGAACTGGTGGCAACGCAGGTCTTGCACACCATCCGATCCAGAATATCCTCGATCCCCGGCGTCGGTCGCAACTCGGCCTCGAACCGACTGAGAAGGGCGGCGCGATACCGGGCCTCGATATCCTCGGGCAGATCACGATCAAAGGTCTTGCGGATGGTCGCCGCAACCGATGGAAAGCTGCGCCCCAGATATTCGCGCCGGACATGGTCACGGTCCATGGCGATGCCCAGCGCCCGCATCTGACCGATCAGCACATCGGCGCTGATCAGTTCGCTGTCGACCAGAACGCCGTCGCAGTCAAAGATAACGAGGTCAATGGTCACGGTGACGAACCCTCCGACAGCCGGGCATCCTGCGGACCCATTGCGTTACAGCACCAGCCCGTAGATCAACACCCAAACCGACAGAGCCGTGCCGCACAATGCCACATATGCCGCATTCCAGACCAGCCCTACCCGAACCGCCGAAATCCCGGCAAACGACCCGATCAGCAGGGTTGTGGCGGTGTAGGGCGAACTTGCCCCGCTCATCGCCCAGCCAGCCGTTATGGCGACGACCAGCGTGATCGGAGAAACACCCAGTTCAGAGGCGGCGGGAATCAGCGGCGCCAGCAATGTCACCGCAAGGATCGGGTTCATGCCCACCTGCCCCGCCAGCGGGATAATCCAGACAAACCCCACGAGAATCACCCATGTTGGTAACGCCGCCACGTCGATACCAAGCTGGGCGATCACTGGGACTAGCAACGCCGACCCGACCGTACCGATATATGCTGCCATCATCAGCAATGTCAGCTCACCCCGGTAGCCGGGCAATTCAACAAAGACGTATTCGCGGATTCGCGCGGCGACGTTGCGGCCCGGCCTGTTCTGCCAATACTGGATTACCAGCCAGCTGACCGCGATCACCGGCACGACCACCGCGACCATGCCCACGACCCGCACCCCCGACAACACGTAAAGCACCGACACCGAACTGATCAGCAGCCCCAGCAGGATCAGCAGCGGCACCATCGTCCACCAGTCACCCTCGGGTTCGGTACGCACTGGCACCACGCTCAGGCGAGGTTTGAAAATCGAATCCAGCGCCCAGCCGATCCCCGCCAGCAGCGCCGACGACACAAGGCCCGGCAACAAAATCTGTGTCCAGGATACCCCCGGCACCACGGTGATGGACACCGCGACGGCAAAGGACAGCGGCGACCACGTCAGCGTCGAGACAAAGGCGCGCTGAATCGCCAAAAGCATCCGGCGAATCCTGTGTCCGCGTATCTCGGCATTTGGTTCCGAGCGTGCGTTGGCCATGGCGAGCGATCCCAGCAACTGGATTGCGCCGTAGTTCAGCAGGAGCGCGAACATCTGCCCGCCCAGCGTCAGCGCGGCATAGCGGCGCCCCGGCTTTTGCCCGGACAGGAACCGCCCTGCTTTTTGGATCGCGGGCGATGTCTGCGCCACATTGCGCAGCGTCGACAGCGCCGAAAAGAATGCCGCGATAAACGCTGCGGAATCGAGCCCGCGGATGACCACGCCCTGCCAACCGGTCTGTGTCAGGGCCAGCGTGACCGACAAGGCAACGGCCACCGCCACAAAGGCCTTGCGCGCGAATGGCACCTGCGTTGTCAACAGCGTCACAAGCGCCAGCACCAGCCATGGCTTGATCGCTGCAGCCCAGCTCCACAATCCCCATTCGCGCAGGATCACCAGAACTGTGATCGCCGCGAGCAACGCGCCAGTCGCCCGCTGGACGGTCAGCCAAGTCGGCATTGGGCTTCCTTTTGTGTTATTGAAACCTGTCTGCAATCTGGCGCTGCGGAATGCAAGCGCGGCACGTCAGACGGCGTCAGGTGAACTTGCGAAAGAGTTTGGTTTGATCAAACATATCCTCAAGCGTCTCCATCCGGGCCCGCGTCCCCTCCCAGTTCTGGTCCTGCGCGGCGGCAATCATGGTCTCAATCAAAAGCAGCGTCGTCACTGCCGAATCCCAGGCCGACGGCACCACGATCCGCGTGCTGAAACACAGATCCGCAAGGCTGTGCACAGGGCTGCGCCACTGATCCGTAAAGAGGATGATCTTGGCCCCCTTGGCATGGGCAATCTCGGCCAGCTTGAGCGTGCTGTTTTCGTACCGGCGCTGATCAAAGATCACAAAAACCGCGCCCGGCTGCACATCCAGCAGGTAATGCGGCCATGTGTTCGAGGTGGATTGAATATGCGTCACATCCGGCCGCACCACCTGCATATGCAGAAACAGGTATTCCGCCATTGTGTGGGTGATCCGCCCACCAACGACATACAGCGGCCTTTCACGATCCGCCACTAATGCACAAGCGGCGTCAAACGTCTCGGGGGCGACCTGCGCCAACGACAGACGGATGTTGTCGATCACGGCATCGGTAAAGCGGTTGAGCACGTGACCCGACGGCGCGCCTTCGGCCCATGTGTCATGCTTGGCGATCGGGTTGCTGACCTTGGCCTTCAGCTCTTCGCGCAGTTCCGCCTGAAACTCGGCATAGCCCTTGAACCCCAGTTTTTGCACCATACGCGCCACGGTCGGCGTCGACACCTGTGCATCCCGCGCAAGCGCCGTCAGCGGACCAAGCCCCGAAACCGGATAGTTTTCCAGGATCGAATGCGCCAGCTGACGTTCGGCGCGGGTCAGCTGATCCAGCCCGTTGTGGATGCGATCGGATATGGTCAGGGTTGCGTCGGACACTCATTTGCCTCAGATTTTGTCACATTCGTTACAGGACGCGTCATCCTGTGTGATACGTTACATTATTGTGTTGACAGAATCCCGAACCGGCAAGAGGTTTGTTACAACATGGGGGCAGAATGACGATATCCGGCACCAACAGCGCGGGGCGACCCGTGCAAGTGATCAACGCAGAGGCTAAGTCGCCCTTTGTGCTGGTATGCGAGCATGCTTCGAACCACATGCCGGCGAAATATGGCGGTCTGGGTCTGAACGCGGTCGACCGGATCAGCCACGTCGCCTGGGATCCGGGCGCGATGCCTGTGGCCACGCGGCTGGCGCAGCGCCTTGATGCCCGTCTGATCGCAGGGGGCCTGTCGCGGCTGATCTACGATTGCAACCGCCCACCCTCAGCCCCTGACGCGATGCCGGAGCAAAGCGAACGCATCCACGTCCCCGGCAATCAGGATCTGAGCGACGCCATGCGTGCACAGCGGGTTGCGCAGGTCTATGCGCCCTTTCGCGACACCTTGGCCCGGATCATCGCCGCGACCAGCGATGCGGTGATCGTAACCATTCACAGCTTCACCCCTATCTACATGGGCGAAGCACGGTGTACGGAAATTGGCATCCTGCATGACACCGACAGTCGGCTGGCCGATGCCATGCTCGACCTTGCACCGGCGCACAGCAATTTGCGCGTGGTCCGCAACGACCCCTACGGGCCGGAACACGGCGTGACGCACACTCTGCGCGAACACGCCCTGCCCCGCGGCCACCTCAACGTGATGATCGAGATCCGCAACGACCTGATCGCCACCGAGGCAGAGCAAGAACAGATGGCAGACCTGCTGGCACCCTGGCTGGAAGCTGCGCTGGCAAAGATGCATCTGTCTGAGGTGCGCGTATGATGCGGGCAGCCTATGGCTTTATCCGCATCGTCGACCGCATGAACCGCAGGATCGGGCGGATCGCCATGTACGGCATCTTTGCTCTTATGGGGATCTTGCTGATCTCGTCGATCAACAAAACGTTTTTCACGCCGACGCTGTGGACGCTGGAAATGGCGCAATTCGTGATGGTCGGCTATTACATCCTCGGCGGGCCGTACTCGCTCCAACTGGGGTCGAACGTGCGGATGGACCTCCTGTACGGAGACTGGTCGCCGCGTCGCAAGGCGTGGTTCGATCTGTTCACTGTGCTGCTGCTGATCTTCTACCTTTGTGTGCTGCTTTACGGGGCCATTGGATCGACCGCCTATTCACTGGGTCATTTTACGGGTGAGCCGATATCCTTCTTTGCAGGTCTGCTGACCGGCAGCGAAGAGATCGGCCATATGGAGCGATCCTCGTCCGCGTGGCGGCCCTATCTCTGGCCGATCAAGGTGGTGATGATCTTTGGCTTCGTCCTGATGCTGCTGCAATGCCTGTCCGAATTCGCCAAAGACCTGTTGCGCCTGCGTGGCGAGGAGATTTGATGTCTTACGAGTTGATCGCAACGCTGATGTTCTCGTCGATGATGCTGATGCTGTTGACCGGGCAGCGGGTGTTCGGTGCCATTGGATTCATCGCCGTGGTGTCTGCGATGCTGCTTTGGGGGGACCGGGGCGGCTATGACATCGGGTTTTCCGCCGCGATGAAGCTGATGAAATGGTATCCGCTGCTGACCCTGCCGATGTTCATTTTCATGGGCTATGTGTTGTCGGAATCCAAGATCGCTGACGATCTGTACAAGATGTTTCACGTCTGGATGGGCGGGCTGCGTGGCGGGCTGGCCATCGGCACGATTGGCCTGATGGTGCTGATTTCCGCGATGAACGGTCTGTCGGTGGCAGGTATGGCCATCGGGTCAACCATCGCGCTGCCGGAACTGCTCAAACGCGGCTATGACAAAAGGATGGTGACGGGGGTGATCCAGGCGGGATCATCGTTGGGAATTCTTGTGCCGCCGTCCGTGGTGCTGGTGCTTTACGCGATGATTGCGCGGCAACCGGTGGGCCAGCTGTGGCTGGCGGGGGTGATTCCGGGGCTGATGATGGCGGGCATGTTCATCGCCTATATCATCATCCGATGCTGGATGAATCCGACGCTGGGACCGGTCCTGTCCAAAGAGGATCGCGACATCCCTATGGCCGAAAAGCTGCGGCTGCTGCGTGCCGGCGCGCTGCCGCTGGTGATCTTTGCCGTGATGATGGTGCCATTTGTGAACGGCTGGACGTCGCTGGTCGAAAGTTCGGCCATTGGTGCCATCGCGGCCTTTATGGCCGCCGTGCTCAAGGGCCGGATGACCCGCACGGTGTTCGAAAACTCGGTGCGCAACACGTTGGGCATCACCTGCATGTTCATGTGGATCATCCTTGCTGCCCTCGCATTCGGCGCGGTGTTTGACGGGCTGGGCGCGGTCAAGGCGATTGAATCGCTCTTTACCGAACGGCTGGGCCTGTCGCCTTGGGTCATCCTGATCCTGATGCAGCTCAGCTTTATCCTGATGGGCACCTTTCTGGACGACACCGCCATGCTGGTGATCGTGGCCCCGCTTTATGTGCCTTTGGTCGGCGCGCTGGGGTTCGATCTGGTGTGGTACGGTGTGCTTTATACGATCACCTGCCAGATTGCCTATATGACACCGCCATTTGGCTATAACCTGTTCCTCATGCGCGCCATGGCCCCGCCCGAAATTTCGATCCACGACATCTACCGGTCCATCGGACCATTTGTTCTGGTGATGGCACTGGCGCTGGCTGTGGTAATGATCTTTCCGCAGGTCGCACTTTGGCTGCCGAACTATGTGTACAATAACTAACCGCAAGAACTCCGCCAACGGAGCATTCCCATTACCAACAAGGAGAAGACCATGACTTCAAGACGTTCCTTCCTGCGCACGGCCGCCCTGGGTGGCGCCGGTGCCCTGGCCGCCCCTGCGGTCGTTCACGCACAAGCACCGATCAAATGGCGTTTTCAGACCTACGCCGGCGCGGCACTGGGCGAGCATGTGACCAAGCCGGTGATCGACTACATCAACGCCGCCGCCAACGGCGAATTAGAGATCGAACTGTTCTACGCCGACCAGATCGTCCCCACCGGAGAGCTGTTTCAGGCGTTGCAGCGCGGCACCATCGACGGCGTGCATTCGGATGACGATTCCATGGCCTCGCCGACGCCGCTTCAGGTCTTTGGCGGGTATTTCCCGCTGGCGACCAAACACGCGCTCGATGTGCCGGTGCTGTTCGACCAATACGGTCTGGCCGATATCTGGCGCGAAGAATACGCCAAGGTCGGCGTCGCCTGGCTGTCCGCCGCCGGTCAGGATCCGTGCAACTTCAACACCAAGAAAGAGGTCACATCGCTGGCCGATCTCGATGGTCTCAAGCTGTATACCTTCCCCACTGCGGGTCGATTCCTGTCGCAGTTCGGCGTTGTGCCGGTCAGCATCCCCTACGAGGATGCCGAAGTCGCCGTGCAGACCGGCGAGTTGGACGGCATGGCGTGGTCCGGTATCACCGAGGATTACACCGTCGGCTGGGCCAACGTCACCGACTACTTCCTGACCAACAACATTTCGGGTGCGTGGATCGGGTCGTTCTTTGTGAACCAGAAGATGTGGTCGGATCTGCCCGAACACCTCAAGGCCATCGTCATGGCCGGGATCGAAGCCGGTCACACCTACCGCAATCAGTGGTACTGGGGTGGCGAAGCGCGGCTGCGCGCCCAAGGTGATAAGCTGCAACTGCGGTCGATCCCCCAAGAGGAATGGGTGCAGGTCGAGGACGCCGCCAAGGTGTTCTGGGAAGAGATCGCAGGCGAGGGCGAGATTCATTCCAAGATCGTGCAGATCTTCCGCGACTACAACGACGTGATCGGCAAGGCCGGCCCGCCGTATACCTTTGGCTAAGACGCATTGTGGGGGGCATCCGATGCAGGGTGCCCCCTTCCTGATTGATAAGAAAAGAAGATACCTATGCCCGGCACCCTGAGCTTTGACGATCTGAAATCCCGTGTCGCAGATGGCACCATCGACACCGTGCTGGTCTGCATGGTCGATATGCAGGGTCGCCTGATGGGCAAACGATTCCACGCCGCCAATTTCATCGACCATTCTTATGCGGAAACCCATTGCTGCAACTACCTGCTGGCCACCGACCTTGAGATGGCCACACCCGAAGGCTACGCAACCACCAGTTGGAGCGCTGGCTATGGCGACTATGTGCTGCGTCCCGATCTCAGCACGCTGCGTCCGGTGCCGTGGCTCGACGGTACGGCGATGGTGCTGTGCGATATCCTTGACCACCACACCTATGAGCCGGTGCCGCAATCGCCGCGCGCGATTCTCAAGGCGCAGATTGCCCGGCTCGACGCGCTGGGATTCACGGCGCAGATGGCGACCGAACTGGAGTTTTTCCTTTTTGAGAAGACGCATGAGGAATTGCGCGCGGACAAGTATCGCACCCTCAAACCGCTGAGCGACTACAATGAGGATTACCACATCTTCCAGACCACCAAGGAAGAGGGGATCATGCGCCCGGTGCGCAATCACCTCTATGCCGCAGGCATCCCGGTCGAGAATACCAAGGGCGAGGCCGAGGCCGGCCAGGAAGAGTTGAACATCCGCTACTCCCCGGCACTAGACTGTGCTGACCACCACACCATCGCCAAACATGCGGTCAAGGAAATCGCCTGGGCCCATGGCCACGCCGCTACATTCCTGCCGAAATGGGCGCCCGACAAGGTGGGATCGTCCTCCCACGTTCACCAGTCGCTGTGGAAGGACGGCAAGCCTGCGTTCTACGACGCCTCGGACAAGCTGGGCATGTCAAAACTCATGCGCCATTATATGGCCGGTCTGATTGCCTATGCGCCGGACTACACTTGGTTCCTCGCGCCTTATGTGAACAGCTACAAACGCTTTGCCAAAGGCACCTTTGCCCCGACCAAAGCAGTCTGGTCGATTGACAACCGCACCGCTGGTTTCCGCCTCTGCGGCGATGGCACCAAAGGGGTGCGGGTCGAATGCCGGATTGGCGGATCGGACCTCAACCCCTACCTCGCACAAGCCGCCATGCTGGCCGCCGGGATCAAAGGCATCGAGGACAAGATGGAACTGGCGCCCGCCACCACAGGCGACGTTTACGAGGACCAGAAAGCCCGCGATATTCCCCAAACCCTGCGCGCCGCGACCGAAACCCTGCGCGGTTCGGCCATGCTGCGCGCGGCAATGGGCGATGCAGTGATCGACCATTACACCCGCGCCGCCGAATGGGAGCAGGAAGAGTTTGACCGCGCCATCACCGATTGGGAAATTGCGCGCGGCTTTGAAAAAGCCTAAGCGCGCGGAAACTGTGCTGCGGAACACATCTGCTGACGGAACGCCGCCACGGACACGCCCCTCGGGCCGTCCGGGCGGTTGATCCGAAAACTGAACCACCACGCCCCTTCCCGTCTTTGGGACCGGATACAACGGAATACTTCTATGACCCAGACCATCACCTGCATCTCACCCATCGACGGAGCGGCCTATGCCACCCGTCCCACCCTATCCGGGGACGCCGCCCGCGCCGCCGTCGCCCGTGCCCGCGACGCACAGCGCGCCTGGGCCGCACGCCCGCTGACTGAGCGTATCGCGCTGGTCATGGACGGTGTCGCCCGCGTCGGCGCGATGAACGACGAGATCGTGACCGAACTTGCCTGGCAAATGGGTCGGCCCGTCCGCTATGGCGGCGAATTCGGCGGCTTCAACGAACGCGCGACGTATATGGCGCATATCGCCGAAAGCGCGCTTGCCCCGATCGAGATCGAGGACAGCGGCGCTTTTTCCCGCCGGATCAAGCGCGTGCCGCATGGGGTCGTGCTGGTCATAGCGCCGTGGAACTATCCCTACATGACAGCGATCAACACCGTCGCACCTGCGCTGATCGCGGGCAATGCGGTGATGCTGAAACATGCCAGCCAGACGCCGCTGGTCGGTGAACGTCTGGCCGCTGCCTTTCATGCCGCCGGTGTGCCGGCGGATGTGTTCCAGAACGTCTTTCTTGACCACGCCACCACGTCCGACCTGATCGCCACCCGCGCCTTTGGCTTTGTGAACTTCACCGGTTCGGTCGGCGGCGGCAAGGCGATGGAGGCTGCTGCCTCGGGCACCTTTACCCCGCTGGGGCTGGAGTTGGGCGGCAAAGATCCGGGCTATGTCATGGAAGACGCCAATCTGGACGCAGCCGTCGATACACTGATCGACGGCGCGATGTTCAACTCGGGTCAGTGCTGCTGCGGGATCGAACGGATCTATGTCGCGGAAAGCCTGTTCGACGCGTTTGTCGACAAGGCCGTTGCTATCGTGTCGGGCTACAAGCTGGGCAATCCGCTGGACGCGGAAACCACCATTGGACCGATGGCGCAGGCGCGCTTTGCTGATCTCGTGCGCAGCCAGACCGCCGAGGCCGTCGCGGCCGGCGCCGTGGCCCGAATTGACCCGGCACTGTTCCCGCAAGACAATGGCGCCTACCTCATGCCGCAGATCCTGACAGGTGTGGATCATTCCATGCGGGTGATGCGCGAAGAAAGCTTTGGTCCCGTGGTCGGCATCATGCCGGTCAAGGACGACGCCGAGGCAATCCGCCTGATGAACGACAGTGACTATGGCCTGACCGCTTCGCTCTGGACCGCTGATCCTGCCCGTGCCGAGGCTATCGCGGACCAGATTGAAACCGGCACCGTGTTCATGAACCGCGCCGATTACCTTGACCCCGCATTGTGCTGGACCGGTTGCAAGGACACCGGGCGCGGCGGCGGATTGTCGAGCATCGGCTACCATAACCTGACCCGTCCGAAATCTTACCATTTCAAGAAAGCCTGAGCGCATGTCCCCCACCGCCAACTGGTCCTACCCCACCGCGATCCGCTTTGGCGCCGGTCGCATTTCCGAGATTGCCGAAGCCTGCGCTGCGGCCGGCATCACCAAACCGCTGCTGGTCACCGACCGTGGCCTGGCCCCGCTGCCGATCACCGCAGCAACGCTGGATCTGATCGAGGCCGCCGGGCTGGGCCGCGCCATGTTCTCGGACGTGGACCCCAACCCGACCGAGGTGAACGCCGCTGCGGGCGTCGCCGCGTATCAATCCGGCGGGCATGACGGCGTGATCGCCTTTGGCGGCGGCTCGGGCCTGGATCTGGGCAAGGTCGTCGCCTTTATGGCTGGACAGAAACGCCCGCTGTGGGATTTTGAGGATATCGGCGACTGGTGGACCCGCGCCGACGCATCGGCCATCGCCCCCATCGTCGCGGTGCCGACCACCGCCGGCACAGGTTCAGAAGTGGGCCGCGCCAGCGTCATCACCAATTCTCTGACCCACGAGAAAAAGATCATCTTCCATCCGCTGATCCTGCCCAAAGTGGTGATTTGTGACCCGGAACTGACCGTTGGCATGCCGCCCGCCATCACTGCAGGCACTGGCATGGACGCCTTCGCCCACTGCCTCGAAGCGTTCTGTTCGCCGCATTACCACCCGATGAGTCAAGGTATCGCGCTGGAAGGGATGAAGCTGGTCCGCGACAACCTGCTGACCGCTTATACTGATGGTGGCAATATCGAGGCCCGCGCGCATATGATGTCCGCCGCCGCCATGGGTGCCACAGCGTTCCAAAAGGGGCTGGGCGCAATCCATGCCCTGTCTCACCCCATCGGCGCGGTGTTTCATACCCACCACGGCACGACCAACGCAGTGGTTATGCAGCCTGTCCTGCGCATGAACCGCCCCGCAATCGAGGGTCGGCTGGCCATGGCTGCCGCCTACCTTGGCATCTCTGGCGGGTTTGACGGGTTCTACGCCTATGTGGGTGAGCTGAACGCAGCACTGAACATCCCCGCAAACCTGACCGCCATGGGCATCACCAACCCGGATATCGACGCGCTTGTCACTTCGGCACTGGCCGATCCCAGCTGTGGCGGCAACCCGATCGAGCTTACGCGCGAGAACACGACGCAACTGCTGCGCGACTGCTTCTGAGCAACGCTCAAATAATGCGCGGTGCTTTGGATACAGGCACCGCGCCCGAAACCAGACGTTGACAGCGCGACAGTTTGATCAAACGATCAAAAAACCAACAAGGGGGATACGACATGACAAGACAAACTTCTGCGCTCACGCGTCGGCGTCTGCTGGGCACATCTGCCGCACTGGGGCTGGCCAGCCTGCTGCCGGTCCGCGCCATGGCACAGGACACAATCAAGGTCGCCGGCATCTACACCGTACCGGTCGAACAGCAATGGGTCAGCCGCATCCACGTCGCCGCCACGGTCGCACAGGACCGGGGTGACATCGCCTATGTCTATTCCGAAAACACCTCGAACACCGACTACCCGCGCGTGATGCGTGAATATGCCGAACAGGGCTATCAGCTGATCGTCGGCGAAGTCTTTGGCGCCGAACAAGAGGCGCGCGAAGTCGCTGCCGATTATCCGGATGTGGCGTTCCTCATGGGCTCCAGCTTCAAAGAGGACCCGGCCCTGCCGAACTTTGCGGTCTTTGACAACTACATTCAGGACGCGGCCTATCTGTCGGGCATCATCGCTGGTGCCATGACGGAAAGCGGCAATATTGGTATGGTCGGCGGCTTTCCGATCCCCGAGGTGAACCGCCTGATGAACGCCTTTATGGCCGGTGCGGTGGAAAGCAAGCCGGGTATCAGCTTTCAGGTCAGCTTTATCGGCAGCTGGTTCGATCCGCCCAAAGCCAAGGAAACCGCGTTCGCCATGCTCGAAGGCGGCGCGGACCTGCTGTACGCCGAACGCTTTGGCGTATCGGATGCGGCGCAGGAGCGCGGCGTGCTGGCCATTGGCAATGTCATCGACACCCAGTCCGATTACCCCGACACGGTTGTCGCGTCGGCGATCTGGCACTTTGAACCGACGCTGGATGCCGCGATTGCCGCCATCAAGGCGGGCAGCTTTGCAGCCGCTGACTACGGCATCTATTCCTTCATGAAGGAAGGCGGCTGTTCTCTGGCCCCGCTCGGCACGTTCGACGGCAAAGTGCCCGAGGCGGCGCTGACGCTGGTCGCGGAACGCACGGCAGCGATCAAGGACGGCAGCTTGGTTGTTGAGATCAACGACGAAGAGCCAAAGTCGTCCTGATATGCCGTCGGGGGCACACGAGGCGCAGGTCGTCCTGCGTCTTGACGGCATTACCAAGCGTTTCGGTGCGCTGACAGCCAATGATGCGATCAGCTTTGCCCTGAATCAGGGTGAAGTGATCGCGCTGTTGGGCGAAAATGGTGCTGGCAAGACCACGCTGATGAATATTCTCTTTGGCCAGTACACGGCGGATGAAGGTTCGGTCGAGGTATTTGGCACGCCCCTGCCCCCGGGTAATCCGCGTGCCGCGCTGGCCGCCGGTGTCGGCATGGTGCATCAGCAATTTACGCTGGCCGAAAACCTGACGGTACTGGACAATATCCTGCTTGGCACGCGGCCGCTGTGGCATCTGGGGCTGGGCTTGGGCACCGCCCGCCAAAAGGTGGCCGACCTGTCACGTGACTATGGTCTTGCCGTTGATCCACAGGCGCGGGTTGCGGATCTGACCGTCGGCGAACGCCAGCGGGTCGAGATCCTCAAGGCGCTCTACCGCGACGCACGTATCCTCATTCTGGACGAACCAACCGCCGTACTGACCCCGCAGGAAACCGACGCGCTCTTCGCCACAATGCGCAAGGCGGTGGCGCTGGGGCTGTCGGTGATCTTTATCTCGCACAAGCTGCACGAGGTCAGCGCCATGTCCGACCGCGTCATCGTCCTGCGGCAGGGCAAGGTCGTAGCCGAGGCACAGACCGCCGATCTGGACCGCGCACAGATGGCCGCGCTGATGGTCGGAACCGAGGTGGCCGCCCCCGCCGTGCGCCCCTGCGAACCGGGGTCCGCGTTGATGCGACTTGATACCGTGACAACGCCGGATCATGGCAGCGCGCCGGGGCTAAAATCTGTCAGCCTTGATCTGCGGGCCGGGCAGATCATCGGGCTGGCCGGGGTGTCGGGCAATGGCCAGCAGGCGCTGGCCGATCTGCTGGGCGGGCTGATCACCCCGACGGCGGGTCAGTTGCTGTTGGGGGGCGCTGCCGTGGCCGGATGGTCACCGCGTACTGCGGTGCGGGCGGGTCTGGCGCGCATTCCCGAAGACCGGCACAAGACCGGCACCATCGCCGACATGGACCTGACGGAAAACGCGCTGCTCGAACTGTATGATCAGCCGCCCTACAGCCGTCTGGGCTGGATGAACCGGGGGGCCGCGCGGGAATTCACCCGGCGCATCATCGACACCTATGACGTGCGCTGTCCAGGGCCAGAGACGCGCATCCGCCTGCTGTCTGGCGGCAACATGCAGAAATTGATTCTGGGCCGCGTTCTGGAAACCGCGCCCCGGGTTGTCTTGGCCAACCAGCCGGTGCGCGGGCTGGATATCGGGGCGCTGACCTATGTGCACGAACAACTGCTGGCCGCACGGGACCGCGGCGCCGCCGTGGTGCTGATTTCCGAGGATCTGGACGAGATCATGGCCCTGTCCGATGTGATCCACGTCATCTCTCAGGGGCGGCTGTCGCCGGGGTTTGCACGCGGCTCAAAAACACCCGCTGAACTGGGCGTCTGGATGGCGGGTCACGGATTTGAAGGGCAGACGGATGCGGCTTGAACCGATTGCAGAACCCGGTCTGGGCCGCACACTGGGCCTGCCGCTGCTGGCACTGGCAGGCACCATCGTGATTGCGTCCTTGCTGGCGCTGCTGGCGGGCGGCGCACCTTTTTCGGTACTGGGTCTGATCATCAAGGGCGCGGTGGGGTCAAAATTCGCAGCCCTTGAAACACTGAATCGCGCCACGCCGCTGATCTTTACCGGTCTCGCGGTTGCTGTCGCCTTTCGCGCCAAATTGTGGAACATCGGGGCCGAGGCGCAGCTATATGTTGGTGCCGTTGTCACGGTTGTGCTGGGCACCGGGGCGCTGGCGTGGCCTGCCGCCACTCTGTTGCCCACGCTGGCGCTGGCCGCAATTGCCGCAGGCGCGGTGATGCTGCTGGTGCCCACATTCCTCAAGACCCGACTGGGCGTGGACGAGGTGGTGACCACCCTGCTGTTGAACTTTGTGATCCTGCTGTGGGTGTCCTACCTGCTCGAAGGGCCGCTCAAGGATCCGATGGGTATGGGTTGGCCAAAATCCGCGCGCCTGATCACCGAGGCACGCCTGCCCCGCCTGATCGACGGCCTGCGGCTGCACTGGGGCTTTGGACTGGCGCTGCTGTCTGCCGCGCTGGTCTGGGTGATCCAGACCCGCACCACCCTGGGATTCGAGATGCGCGCCACCGGCCTCAACCGCGAGGCCGCGCGCTTTGCCGGTATCCCGGTGACACGCGTGCTGATCAAGACGGCGGCGCTGTCGGGTGGCCTGGCAGCGCTGGCCGGGTTTTCCGAGGTGGCGGGCCTCAAGGGGTCTCTCACCCTCGATCTTTCGCCCGGCTTTGGCTATACCGGCATCATCGTCGCCATGCTGGCGCTGCTCCACCCGCTGGGGGTCGTCGTGGCGGCGCTGTTCGTGGCAGGCATCTTTGTAGGGGCGGATAGCATGAGCCGCGCGGCCGGCGTACCGACCTATATCGCCGATATCATGCTGGCCACCGCACTGCTGCTGATGGTGCTGGCAATCATGCTCACCCGGTTTCGGATCAGGCGGGATTAGGCGTATGGAAATCCTCGATATCCTCCTTTCTGCCAGCTTTTGGGCCGCCGCAATCCGCATCGCCAGCCCACTGATCTTTGCCGCACTGGGCGAGTTGATCTGCGAACGCGCCGGGGTTCTGAACCTCGGGATCGAGGGGATCATGGTGGTCGGTGCCTTTGCCGGCTGGATGAGCGTCTATGCCGGCCTTGGCCTTTGGGGAGGCGTGCTGGTCGCGATGTTGTCCGGCATGGCGTTCGGGCTGTTGCATGGGGTGCTGACGGTGCCGTTTGGCCTGTCGCAGCATGTCGTCGGGCTGGGCATCACCCTGCTGGCCACGTCGCTGACCTATTACGTCTACCGCGTGGCCCTGCCAGAAGTGACCTCTCCTCCCAAGATCGCGGCCTTTCAACCGTTCGAGATCCCGATCCTGTCCGATATCCCGCTGGTCGGCACCGCGCTGTTCAGTCAAACTCCGCTGACCTATCTGGCCTTTGCACTGGTGCCGCTGGTGGCGCTGGTGCTGACGCGCACACCACTGGGGCTCGCGATCAGAGCGGCGGGCGAAAACCCGTCCGCCGTGGCGGCGCAAGGCCTGTCCGTCAGCGGGTTGCGCATCGGCGCCGTTGTTGTCGGCAGCGGGTTGATGGCCGTGGGCGGCGCATTCCTGACCATGTCGGCGTTCAATTCATTCTTCTTTGAAATGGTGAACGGTCGCGGCTGGATCTGCATCGCTCTGGTGGTCTTTGGCTCGTGGAAGCCGGGCAAGACGTTGCTGGGCGCGATCCTGTTTGCCGCGTTTGACGCCCTGCAAATCCGGGTGCAGCAGACGTCACTGGGCGCCGATGTGCCGTATCAGATCTTCTTGATGGCGCCCTATCTTCTGTCCATTCTCGCACTGGTGGTGATGGCGCGGCGCGCGCAGGTGCCCGCCGCCCTCATGGTGCCGTTCAACAAGGGATCCCGCTGATGTTCGATTTGATTGTCAAAGGTGGCACCCTGCCCGATGGCACCGTCGCCGATATTGGCATCCGGGGCGACCGCATCGCCGCAATAGGCCAGATTGAGGCCGAGGCAGGGCAAGTCATCGACGCCACCGGCGATCTCGTCTCACCGCCGTTTGTCGATCCGCACTTCCATATGGATGCGACGCTGTCCTACGGCACGCCGCGCATCAACGCCTCTGGCACCCTGCTCGAAGGGATTGGGCTTTGGGGTGAACTGAAGCAGGTGATGACGTTTGAACAGGTCCGCGACCGGGCGCTGGAATATTGCGACTGGGCGGCGTCGCTGGGTCTGCTGGCGATCCGCAGCCATGTGGATACCTGCGACGATAGCCTGCTAGGGGTCGAGGCGCTGCTGGACGTGCGCAAACAGGTCGCGCCCTATATTGATCTGCAACTGGTGGCGTTTCCGCAGGACGGTCTCTACCGCGACCCGACCGCACTGGCCAATACCTTGCGCGCGCTGGATATGGGCGTTGATGTGGTCGGCGGCATCCCGCATTTTGAACGCTCGATGGAGGATGGCCGGGCCTCGGTCACCGCCCTGTGCGAGATCGCGGCCGAGCGTGGATTGATGGTCGATCTGCATTGCGATGAAACCGATGACCCGCTGTCCCGGCATATCGAAACGCTGACGTTTGAAACCCAGCGACTGGGATTGCAGGGGCGTGTGGCCGGATCGCACCTGACTTCGATGCATTCGATGGACAATTACTATGTCTCGAAACTGCTGCCCCTGATGGCCGAGGCGCAGGTGGCCGCGATCCCGAATCCGCTGATCAACATCGTGCTTCAAGGACGCCACGACACCTATCCCAAACGTCGCGGCCTGACGCGGGTCAAGGAAATGCAGGCTTTGGGCATCGCCGTAGGCTGGGGTCAGGATTGTGTGCTGGATCCGTGGTATTCGCTGGGCACGGGCGACATGCTGGATGTGGCCTTTATGGGGTTACACGTGGCGCAGATGACCAGCCCGGCTGAAATGCGCCGTTGCTTTGACATGGTGACAAATGTGAATGCGTCGATCATGGGGCTGGCCGATTACGGGCTGCGCGTCGGTGCGCAGGCATCGCTTGTGGTGCTGGACGCCGGCAACCCGATTGAGGCGTTGCGCCTGCGCCCTGATCGGTTGTGTGTTGTGGCCAAAGGCAAGGTGATCGCCCAGCGCCAGCGCAACGACACGGTTCTGTCCCTGCCGGAGCGCCCCGGGTCCGTGCGGCGCAGGCATCCGGCACATTCGGGCGGCACAGCGGGCTAAGCACCCCCATTGCATCCCCAGCGAATCTATCCTAGCGTCACGCGATCCGTCGGGGTGCCTCTTGGGGCTGAGAATAACCCGTCGAACCTGATCCGGGCAATACCGGCGTAGGGAACGGGTATCTGGGCGATCCATTCGCCCGACGCACGTCTTTTCGCCCAACGTCCCATGACCGAAGCGAACGACATGATGCCGACGATACCTGACTTTGACACGCCCCCCATCACTCTGACGATTGCCGGGTCCGACAGTGGCGGCGGTGCCGGCATACAGGCGGATCTCAAGACGTTTTCGGCTCTCGGCGTTTACGGCGCGTCCGTCATCACAGCCGTAACGGCGCAGAACACCCGCGCGGTGACAGCAGTGCATGAGATCCCTGCCGCTGTGGTCGCCGCACAGATCCGCGCTGTTCTCGACGATCTTGAGGTGCGCGCAATCAAGATCGGCATGTTGTTTTCGCCCGCAATCATCGACGCGGTGGCGCAGGCCCTGCAGGACACCGACATACCCCTTGTCCTTGACCCGGTGATGATCGCCAAATCCGGCGACGCATTGCTGCAAGAGGACGCGATGGCAGCAATGATCGAGCAACTATTCCCGCGCGCCACGCTCATCACGCCGAACCTGCCCGAAGCGGCGCGACTGGTCCCGCACCTGGCCGACGCGGCGCCCCGAACGCAGGCCGAGGCGTTGCTGGCGCTTGGCCCGCGCAACGTCCTGCTCAAGGGTGGGCACGGGGCCGGGACGATCTGCACCGATCTACTTCTGGGGCCGGATGGGGCGACAGAACTGCAAGCGGAGCGGCAAAAGACGCGCAACACTCACGGCACCGGCTGTACCTATTCTGCGGCCATCGCGTCCGGGCTGGCTCAGGGTCTGGACCTGACGACAGCCGTGCGCCGCGCCCACGATTATTTACAGGCCGCGATCACCGCCGCCGACCAGTTGCGCATCGGCTCGGGTCATGGCCCGGTGCATCATTTCCATGCGCTCTGGCCAACAAAGGCAGTCGAAGCATGATCGGGGTCACCGTTCTTGGTGGCGGCGTGGCCGGGCTTTGTGCCGCGCGCGCTCTGACCGACCGGGGGGCGCACGTGCATCTGATCGACCGTGCGGCGGCCCCCGGTCCGCATGCGTGCTCTTGGTGGGCCGGGGGTATGCTGGCACCATTTTGCGAAGGCGAAAGCGCCGAGGAACCTGTTGTCCGGCTGGGCCAAGAGGCTGCGGGCTGGTGGCACACACATACAGGGCTTGTCACCCGCAACGGATCGCTGGTGCTGTCGCTGGCGCGGGACCGGGCGGATCTGCGGCGCTTTGCGCGCCGAACCGACGGCCATCGTGCGGTGACAGCAACCGAAATTGCGGCATTTGAGCCCGATCTGGGGGAACGATTCCCAGCGGGTCTGTTCTTTGAGTCCGAGGCGCATCTGACCCCGCGTCTGGCGCTGATTGCCCTGCGTGACGGGTTGGAACGCGACGGCGTCACCTTTGAACAGCGCGAGGCGACCCCCGCTGATCTGCCCGGACTGGTGGTCGACTGCCGGGGCTACAGCGCCCGCGACGACCTGCCCGACCTGCGCGGCGTCAAGGGCGAAATGCTGGTGCTGCGCTGCCCGGAGGTCACTTTGCACCGCCCGGTGCGACTGCTGCATCCGCGCATCCCGCTGTATATTGTGCCACGTGGCGACGGCATATTCATGCTGGGTGCGACGATGATCGAAAGTTCTGAACGTGGCGGCGTCACCGCCCGCGCCATGCTCGAACTGCTGTCGTCGGCTTATGCGCTGGCCCCCGCCTTTGCCGAGGCCGAGGTGATCGAGATCGGCGTTGATATCCGCCCGGCCTATCCCGACAACATGCCGCGCGTCGCCCGCACGAACAATCTGATCCGGCTAAACGGGCTGTACCGTCACGGCTTCCTGCTGGCGCCCGCCATGGCGCGGCAGGTGGCCGAGGCCGTGTTCGACCAACAGACTGAGGAGGCTCTGCCATGAATATTACCCTGAACGGTGAGTCCCGCGTGATCGCCGCCACCACCCTGACCGACGCCCTGACCGAAGCCGGGTACGGCGATGCCGTAGTGGCCACAGCCGTCAACGGCAATTTCGTGCCGCAAGGGCTGCGCGCCGGGCTCACCCTGTCCAATGGTGACGCAATCGAAGTCCTCGCGCCGATGCAGGGGGGCTGAGCGATGCGCAACTTTTACGGCACCGCGCTCGACAACCCGCTAATGTTGGGCACGGCGCAATACCCCTCGCCCGCCATTCTGGCCGAGGCGTTCCGCCGCTCGGGCGCGGCCGTGGCCACCGTGTCGCTGCGCCGCGAAAGCGGACAGGACCGCGCGGGGCAGGATTTCTGGGCGTTGATCCGCGATCTGGGCGTGCATGTGCTGCCCAACACCGCCGGCTGCCACAGTGTCAAAGAGGCGGTAACCACGGCCCATATGGCGCGCGAAGTCTTTGGTACCAAATGGATCAAGCTTGAGGTCATCGGCGAAGAGGACACCCTGCAACCCGATGTGTTTGGTCTGGTCGAAGCAGCGCGAATCCTGACCGAAGACGGCTTTCAGGTCTTTCCTTACACGACCGAGGATCTGGTCGTCGCGGACCGGTTGCTGCATGCGGGCTGCGAAGTGCTGATGCCCTGGGGGGCTCCGATCGGGTCGGGGCTGGGGCTGAACAACCTCTTTGGTCTGCGGGCGATGCGGGCGCATTTCCCGGATGTACCGCTGGTGATTGATGCCGGGCTGGGCCTGCCGTCACAGGCAACGCAGGCGATGGAACTGGGCTATGACGCGGTGCTGCTGAACACTGCTGTCGCCAAGGCTGGTGATCCCGCCGCGATGGCCGAGGCTTTTGCCCTTGCCTTGCGGGCGGGCAGACTGGCCTGCGACGCTGACCCGATGGAGCCGCGCGATATGGCCGCCCCATCGACCCCGGTGTTGGGAAAGGCATTCCTGTCATGACGCTGGACCGATTTTATCCGATTTTCGACTCTGCCGACTGGCTTGCGCGGCTGCTGCCGCTGGGCATCCGCCTCGTTCAACTGCGGGCCAAGGATCTGGCCCCCGATGCGCTGCGGGCAGAAGTGCGCCGGTCGCGGGCGCTGTGTGCCGCACATGGGGCAGTGCTGGTAATCAACGATCACTGGCAGGTCGCCATCGACGAGGGGTGCGACTTCGTGCATCTGGGTCAGGAGGATCTGGACGACGCCGATCTGGACGCGATCCGCCGCGCCGATTTGCGGCTGGGCATCAGCACCCACGACCGGGCCGAACTGGAACGCGCATTGGCGCTGAACCCCGATTATATCGCGCTGGGGCCGGTTTACCCGACGATCCTCAAACAGATGAAATGGCATCAACAGGGGCTGGAACGCGTCACCGAATGGAAGGCGCTGGTAGGTGAGATCCCTCTGGTCGCCATCGGAGGAATGAACATTGCACGCGTCGGCGGGGCGTTTGATGCCGGGGCGGACATCGTAGCCGCCGTGACCGATATCACCCTGAACCCAGATCCCGAAGCGCGGGTGCGTGAGTGGCTGGCCGCGACGAGGGCGGCGACATGAATCGCTATACCCGCCAACAGATCCTGCCCGACGTGGGCGTTGATGGACAGGCGCGGCTGACGGCGGCGCATCTGCTGGTTGTGGGGGCTGGTGGGCTGGGATGTCCGGCGTTGATGTATCTTGCCGGGGCCGGAGTCGGGCGGATCACGATTGTTGACCCAGACGTCGTGTCGCGCAGCAATTTGCACCGGCAGGTTCTGTACACGGAGGGGGACGTGGACCACCCCAAGGCTGACAGGGCCGCAACACATCTGAGCGCCCGCAACAGCGACATCGCGATTGTGCCGATCTGCGCGTCGCTGACCCCCGCAACTGTGGGCGGGTTTCTGGACGGAGTTGATGCCGTGCTCGATTGCGCCGACAGTTTCGCCGTTAGCTATGTGCTGTCTGATGCCTGTCACGCGCGGGAACTGCCGCTATTCTCGGCCTCTGCACTGGGGTTCGCGGGCTATGCGGGCGGATTCTGCGGCGGTGCACCATCACTTCGGGCGGTGTTCCCCGACCTGCCCGCCCAGGCGGCAAGCTGCGACACCGCCGGTGTGATGGGGCCGCTGGTCGGAACGCTGGGCGCGATGCAGGCGCAGATGGCGCTGTCGTATCTTCTGGCATTGAAACCCGCGCCACTGGGGCAAATGCTGACTTTGGATCTGCGAACGTTTCGCAGTGCCGGGTTCCGTTTTGACGGCGCACCGGAACCCGAACGCATATTGTCTTTTGTCGCCCCGGACAGCGTCACATCCGACGATTTCGCGGTTGAACTGCGCGGTGAGGACGAGGCCCCCCTGCCCTTTGTCCCACACGCCGCGCGCCACGTTGCGACAGACTTTGGCCCCGGTGGACCCTTGCCAAAACCTGACCAAAGAACCGTTTTGTGCTGCCGGTCGGGCCTGCGCGCCTGGACTGCGGCGCGACTGCTTCAGGCCCGCTGGCCGGGCGAAATATCCCTTATCTCCATGGGCGACGCGCCCGCACTGACTGTGAAAGGTTCCGAATGAAACTGATCCCGATTGTTGCCGCCCTGATGATCGCCTCACCAGCGCTGGCGCAGGACAAGATGACCCTGATGCTCGATTGGTTCGTGAACCCCGACCACGGGCCGGTCATTCTGGCACAGGAACTGGGCTATTTTGCCGAACAGGATCTGGAGGTCGAGATTATCGCCCCCGCTGATCCGTCGGACCCGCCCAAGATGGTGGCGGCAGGCCAGGCCGATTTGGCGATTTCCTACCAGCCGCAACTGCACTTGCAAATCCACGAAGGGTTGCCGCTGATCCGTGTGGGGACGTTGGTCGCCACGCCGCTGAACTGCTTGTTGGCGCTGGCGGATGGGCCGATCAAATCCCCCGCCGATCTGCGGGACCGCAAGGTCGGCTTCTCGGTCGGTGGTGTCGAAGAGGCGGTGCTGTCGGCGATCCTGAACAAATATGACATGACCCTGAGCGACATCGAACTAGTCAATGTGAACTGGTCGCTGTCACCCGCACTTATGTCGGGCCAGGTCGACGCGGTGATCGGCGCCTACCGCAATTTCGAACTCAATCAGATGGATATCGAGGGCGTGCCCGGCAAATGTTTCTTTGTCGAGGAAGAGGGCCTGCCCGCCTATGACGAACTGATCTACGTCGCCAACCCCGACACTATGGACACAGACATGGTAGCGCGGTTCCTTGCGGCAACCGAAAAGGCGACGCAATACATGGTCAATCACCCGGATGAGAGCTGGGAAGTTTTCGCAGCAACCGCCACCGAATTGCAGGATGAGCTGAACAAGCGCGCCTGGGCCGACACCTTGCCGCGCTTTGCGCTGCGCCCCACGGCGATGGATTATGGCCGCTATGCCGCGTTCGAGGCGTTCCTGGCCGAGACCGGAATGGTGCCCTCGGTAAACCCGGTCGATCGGATCACTATGGACATTACCAAGCCATGAGCTCTGGGACCAACGCCGATTACGGTCGCGCCTTTGCCGCGCTGCGCCACGGCGCAGGCACGGCCTGGCCCGCCTATACCGACCACAGCTTTGTACGCGGGTTGGGCGACGGCACCCTGCCGCGCGCGGCGTTCCTGCACTATCTGATACAGGACTACGTGTTCCTCGTGCATTTTGCCCGCGCCTGGGCACTGGGGGTGGTCAAGGCCGAAACCCTGGATGAAATGCGCACCTGCGCCGGGACGGTTAACGCGCTGGTCAACCACGAAATGGGGCTGCACGTGCAGGTCTGTGCCGCCGAGGGGATCAGCGAAGACCAATTGTTCCACGCCACCGAAGAGGTCGAGAACCTCGCCTATACCCGCTACGTCATGGACGCGGGACTGTCGGGCGATTTTATCGAACTGATGGCGGCGATGGCACCGTGTGTGATGGGATACGGAGAGATCGGGTTGGCGTTGGCTGGCTCAGACGGGCCGTACAAGGGCTGGATCGACACCTACGCGGTCACCGAATATCAGCAGGTCTGCCGTGACGTCGGCGCGATGCTGGACGCCGCCTGCATCCGCCGGATAGGCGCCGGGTTCGAGGACACGCCGCGATGGTCCGCAGTGCAGGCGCGTTTCACCCGAGCCACGGCATTGGAGGTCGGATTCTGGGACATGGGTATGCGCGGGGGTGCGACCAGCCAATGACATCAGCACCGGGGATCACGCTGCACGGCACCTGCACAATGGCAGGACTGCCGCTATTCGGTCCGCTGACGCTTGAGGTTCCGGGCGCACAATGGACATGCCTTCTGGGTCGCTCGGGTGTCGGGAAATCCACGGTGCTGCGGCTGATCCTTGACCTGCCGACCGGCGCGGAGTTTGCCGGAGCGATTGCGTCCTCGGATGGTTCAGCACTCGCCGGGCGGGTCAGCTACATGGCGCAGACGGATTTGCTGCTGCCCTGGCTTGATGTGCTGGGCAATGTGGTGCTGGGCGCGCGGCTGCGCGGTGCGGTGCCCGATCTCGACCGCGCCAACGCGCTGCTCGATCAGGTCGGACTGGCCGCGCACCGGCACAAACGACCCGGTGCATTGTCGGGCGGGATGCGGCAGCGGGCTGCGTTGGCCCGCACCCTGATGGAGGACACGCCGGTTGTCTTGCTGGATGAGCCGTTTTCAGCGCTGGACGCCAGCACGCGGGCGGATATGCAGGATCTGGCGGCGGATGTACTGACCGGGCGCACCGTGCTGATGGTGACGCATGATCCGACCGAGGCGGCGCGCCTGGGGCACAGAATTGTGGTCATGTCCCCCTCTGAGGCGACGGTTTGGCCGGTGCCCGACACAGCGCCCGTGCGCAAACACGACGCCCCCGACACGCTGGCCTGTCAGGCCGCATTGCTGGATCATCTGCGCGACAGGAGTCCCGTGATATGAGGCGCTGGGATCTGCTGGCGGCGCTGCTGCTGGGACTCGGTCTATGGCAGGCGCTGGTCTGGCTGACCGGGGCGCCGCATTTTATTCTACCCTCGCCGCTGCGGGTGGCGCAGGCGGGATGGGCGTCACGAGTGCTGATCGCCGAAAACGCATTGATAACAGCGACCGAGGTGATCGCGGGACTTATCATTGGCGCAGGCCTTGGCGTGATGAGCGCGGTGTGGCTGTCGCTGTCAGCCACCGTGCGACGATTGGTGATGCCACTGCTGGTGTTCACGCAGGCGGTGCCGGTCTTTGCCCTCGCTCCGGTGCTGACGCTGTGGTTCGGCTATGGCATCGGATCCAAGATCGTGATGGCGGTGCTGATCATCTATTTTCCCGTCACCTCGGCGTTTCTGGACGGGCTGATGCGGACGCCTGCGGGCTATCTGGATTTGGCATCAACCATGCGCGCAACCCGGACGCAGGTGCTGCGGCGGATACAAATCCCGTCAGCCCTGCCCGCACTCGGGTCGGGCCTGCGGCTCGCCGCGGTCTATGCCCCCATCGGCGCAGTGATCGGAGAATGGGTGGGCGCATCCAAAGGGTTGGGATATCTGATGCTGCTGGCCAATGGCCGCGCCAAGATCGACCTGATGTTCGCCAGCCTGATCGTGCTGGCTCTTTTGACAGTGATCCTGCACTGGGCCGTGGGATTTCTGGCCCGGCGGCTGGATCGGTATGCAGGCGAAACCTAATCTGGCGCGGCCAAGACCAATGAAAAAAGCGCACCGCCATTGTCAGCGAACGTCATCGCTTCGACGCTGACAATAAAATGAGTATCAGGCCGGATTGCGTCGACGCCGCATCAAGCCCAACGCACCCAACCCAGCAATCAGCAACGGCAGACCCGCCGGAAGTGGAACCGCGGCAAGCGACGTCCCCTGAAATGTCACGTTCGGCGTCACATTGCTGAACGCCGCCGCGTCCTCGCTGCCTGGCAAACCAAGCTGGAATGCCCCCATACCCATCCGGCCAACAGACAACGCCGCCGTATCCGTCCCCGGTGCCAAAACCCAATCTGCAAAGAAATAGTCAGTCTCGTGGTTGGTACCAACCTGTGCGTCGGCTAAAGTGGCATCCTCTCCTACCGCGCTATCAGTGAGTTGCCCGGCCATGTTCCAATTGGTGCCGCCATTGTTGTTCTCTACGCTGATCGTGTAGATAAACCGCTCTGGCACAACCAGGTCGAGAAGAATGTCGACAAAAGATCTGCGCGTGTTGCCACTCGCTTGTCCGGTCAGAAAGTGGGTTGTTGTTTGCGACGCAATCAGCGATCCCAATGCCGGGAAAGCGCCGCTCAGATCGACATTAAAGAACTCGACCACAATGTCAGCGTTGTAATCTGTGCCATAATTGGACGTATCCCAAGTCAGCTGTGATAGCCGCGCAGGGCCGCCATCCAGACTGATATCGTCGCCCAGCGTCGTCGCTGTACCAGCGCAAGTCGGGCAGTAGCCACCGACCACATTTGCAGGTGCTTGGTACAATGTTGCCGCCGACCCCGACGCCGCAGTCAGAGCCAGAAATGCAGCGGCCGCTAGCGTGGATTTTCCGAATTTTGACACAAAATTTCCCTCCAAAATAAAATATTAAATCTAAAAATGATTCTCCCACGTGGCAGCAGGAACCAAAAACTGCGCTGTGTCAACAAATAGAATCTGTCCGGAAAGATGGCGCTGCGGTTATTTATATGCCAAATCTAGGTGTTGCGGGGCGCTGGAGTTGCGATTGGTATGAGCCATATCTACGGGCGGGATTCCGATACCCCATAAAAATGCGACAATGATAAATTGCGCCATTATTCGATTTTCAGGTCGACTGCACGCAGACGACAACGCCAAGTGCCGATCAGATTAGCGCTTTGCCATTGTGCAGTGGCCCTGAATGTATTGCGGGGCGTGTGACCTTCAAACCGGTCGCGACACGTAAGTTTGGGGATAGAGATCGCATGTCAAATGGCGCAACGATTTCTCGCTGCGCCATTGTGAGGTGCATGAATGATCCGGCTCAGTCGCGCGTTGACCCTTCGGCATCTGCTTTGCGGGTCATGCCAGCCTTGACGATCTTGCCAAAGAACAGCGGCAGGATGAAGCCGACGATGGCCAACGTCCACAGGCCCAACGCCAACGGCGAATCGACCAGCGTCCACCAGTTGCCGTTGTCGATGGTCACGGCGCGGCGCAGATTGTTCTCCATCGCGTTGCCCAGCAGCGTGCCAAGGATGATCGGCACCAGCGGCACGTCGAACTTGCGCAGGACCCAGCCCATCACGCCAAACCCGATCATCACCTGCAGATCAAAGCTGGATCCCGAAATGCCGTAGATCCCGACAAAGCTGACCATCGCGACAATCGGCATCAGGATGCGCGGCGGCACCAGCAGCACGCGGGTAAAAATGCCCACCATCGGGATATTCATCGCCAGCAGCATGAAGTTGGCGATGAACAGCGCCGCAATCAGGCCCCAGACCACATCCGGGTTCTGCGTGAACAGCAGCGGCCCCGGCGTGATGTTCAGCGACAGCAGTACCGCCAGCAGCACCGCCGTGGTCCCCGACCCCGGCACACCCAACGCCAGCATCGGCACCAGCGCGCCACCGGCGGCGGCGTTGTTGCCCGCCTCGGGGGCTGCCACACCGCGCGGATCGCCCTTGCCAAAGGTGCCGTCCTTGTCGACCAGCTTTTTCTCCATCGAATAGCTGATGAACGACCCCAGCGATGCCCCTGCCCCCGGCAAAACCCCGGCCAGAAAGCCCAGACACGACGTGCGCAGCATGGTCGGCATGCAGTATTTCAGCAGCGACCATGACGGTGTGATGCGCCCGATCTCGATCTTCTTGCCCTCGGCATCGGCGCTGCCGTGGCGGTGTTCGAGGAAAATGAACACCTCGGACAGCGCGAACAGACCGACGATGGCGACAAGGAAGTCGATGCCATCATAAAGATGCACCTCGCCAAAGGTGAACCGTGGCACGCCGGTCTGGGTATCAACGCCGATGGTGGCGAGCCCGATGCCCAGTGCGGCGGCAAAGGCCGATTTCGCCTGATTGGTCGAACTAACGCCGCCCAGCGTGGCAAAGGCCAGCGTGAACAGCGCGAAATACTCCGCCGGACCAAACAGCAGCGCGATCTTGACCAGCTGCGGCGCCAGCAGTATCAGACCCCAGGTGGCTAAAAACGCGCCGATAAAGGATGCGACACCCGACAGCGATAACGCCTCACCGGCGCGACCTTGTTGCGCCATAGGATAGCCGTCGAGACAGGTCATCATCGCGGGTTCATCCCCCGGAATGTTCAGCAGGATCGACGAGATTCGCCCGCCATACATCGCGCCGTAATAGACGCTGGTCAAAAGGATCAGCGCAGGTGTTGCATCCAGACCCAGAGAAAACGCCAGCGGGATCAGGATCGCGACGCCGTTCGACGGGCCGAGCCCCGGCAAAGCGCCCATGATCGTGCCCAGAAAGCAGCCAAGCGCCGCCAGCAGGAGGTTTTGCCAGGTCATCGCGATCGCGAAGCCATCGGCAAGTGAGGAAAGAGTTTCCATGTAAATCGCTCCTTAAAATCCGAGCGGGCCGCGCGCGAGGCTCAGTCCAAGGATCAGGTGAAACACGATGTAGATCCCGACCGAGGTCGAAATCCCCACCACCAGCGACCACAGCGGCGCAGTGCCCAGACGCCAGGTCAGATAGGCGGCGGCGACAGCGGTGGCGATGACAAAGCCGATTTCGGGCAGCAGCGTGGCATAGAGCACCATCACCAGCACCGCAAACAGGATTTCCAGCAGTCGCGGCAGGCCGGGCCACATCGGTTCGGGATCGGGGCGCAGGATGATAGCCAGCGATGAACACGCCAGAACGGCGGCAATAATCAGCGGAAACGCCTTGGGACCAACCGCATCCGAAAGAAAGCTTTCTTCGATGTAGAGGGCGGCAAAGGCATAGCCAAGGGCCAGCAAGAGGCCGATGGCTCCGAAAATACGGTCGCTCATGGGAACTCCTTTCAAGAAGGGGTATGCGGGGATGGTGGCAACGCCAGCCTTGCGGCGCGGCCAAATGGGATAGACCGGCGCCTCACTGCGCGCCGGCCCGGGTCAGCATCGGCTTGATGGCTTACTTGATGATGCCGATCTCGCGTGAGATGCCTTCGATCTGCGCGACAGAGCCTGCAACAAACTCTTCGAATGCGGCACCCTGAAGGTCGAGCGGCGCCATGCCGTTGGCGGCCATCGTCGCTTTCCAGCTGTCCGAGGCATAGAGTTCGCCGATCTTGGCGACCCAGACGTCATATGCTTCGTCCGACATGCCGCCAGGGGCATAAAAACCACGCCAGTTGGCACCGATGGCATCTACGCCTTGCTCTTTCGCGGTCGGGAACTTGTCGAATTCGCCTGCCAGACGTTCGGGCGACAGGACCGCCAGCACCTTGATATCGCCACTGTCGACAAAGCCCTTGGCTTCGGAAAGGTCGCCGGTGAAGGCCTGAACCGAACCAGCCAAAAGCTGGGTCACCGCCTCACCGCCACCATCAAAGGCGATGTATTTCACGGTGCGCACATCGTCGATACCATAGGCATTTGCGGCGATTAGCACCTTGAGGTGATCCCAGCCGCCAACCGCCGACCCACCCGCAACCGAAATCGAGGTCGGGTCATTCTTCATCGCGTCCAGCAGATCGGTCAGCGACTCCATCGCGCTGTCAGCCGCCACGGCGATCACGCCATAATCCGCACCAACCGACGCGACCCAACGGACCTGATCCATGGTGTTGCCGGGATATGCGCCCTGCGCCAGACGGGTGGCCGTGGCGCTTGATGCGGCGACGATCAGATCATTGTTGTCGTTCTGCTTGTTGACGACTTCGGCATAGGCCACGCCTCCGCCGCCACCGGCAAGGTTGACAACCTGCATCGTACCGTCCAGCAGCCCAAGATCCTGCAACGACTTGCCGACCTGACGGCAGGTGAAATCCCAGCCGCCGCCGGGGTTGGCCGGTGCGATGCATTCCGGATTTTCGGGTGTGAACATCTGCGCCTGCGCGCCCAGCGCTGACAGTCCCAGAAACGCTGCGGCCATCAGGCCACGTGTGGGTGTAAAAGTCATGGGTCTCTCCTCCTATGATCCATGGGTCCGGGGCTGGCCCGGAATCCTGTCCGACGTGCATCCTCCGGGGGCATCCCGGCCCCCCGATGCGCGAAGGCTGTCCCGTCATAGGGCGTGAACCTGTCACCAACCTGTCAGAGGTTGAGGGTTTTCACATTTTGCCCCAAGACTGGGCGAACGACGAAAGGATGCCCAAACCATGCGCCTGTTGCTGGTCGAGGATACGCGCGATCTGGCCGATGCCATCGCGGTGCGGCTGGACCGCGCCGGGATCGCCTGTGACGTGGCCGACACGCTGGACGCGGCGCGGGGGTTTCTGGATGTACAGGGCTATGACGTGATCGTACTCGACATCAACCTGCCCGACGGGCTGGGCACCACGCTGTTGAACGAACGCCGGGCACAGGGGGACCGAACGCCGGTGCTGATGCTGACGGCACAGTTTTCGGTCGATGACCGGGTGTCGGCGCTGAACCTTGGGGCGGATGACTATCTGGTGAAACCGTTTGATCAGCGCGAGCTTGAGGCCCGCATCCATGCCCTGCACCGCCGCGAGCAAGGCCCGCTGAGCGAAGAGATCGCCGTTGGCACCCTGACCTACAACGCTGCGGCCAAATCGCTGCACCGCGACGGCGCGCCGGTGCCGCTGACCCGGCGCGAGTTTGCGCTGTTCGACATGCTGGTGCGCAACCGTGGCCGGATCATGAACAAGGAGCGGCTGTTCGAGGGGCTGTTTTCGTTCGACGAGGCAGACGTCGGCCTGAATGCGATCGAGCTGTATATCGCGCGGCTGCGCAAGAAACTGTCCGGCACGGGGATCGGCATCGAAACCCAGCGCGGGCTGGGCTACCGGCTGAATGCGGATGATTAGGCGGGTTCGCGCGTTGCGGCGGCTGTCGCTGACATCGCGGGTGACGCTGGCCTTTGCCGCTCTGCTTATACTGAGCGGGATATTTGTGTCGCTGGCGGCCTTTGCCTATGGTCGGCAGGCCGCACGCGAGGCCTATGATCGGCTGCTGGTCGGCGCAGCGCGCGACATCGCCGCGTCGGTTACGGTGCAGGACGGGCGCGCAGTGGTGGATCTGCCGGTGTCGGCATTCGAATTGCTGGCGCTGGCGCCCGATGATCGCATCGCCTACCGCGTGATCGGCCCCAATGGCGATACGCTGACCGGCTTTGACGACGTGTCACCACCATCTGCAACTCGCGGCGCGACGCTGGTGTATTATGACGCGCCCTTTCTGGGCGAAACCGCGCGCTATGCCGCCCTGACGCGCCGCTTTGCCGAACGGTCGCTGTCGGGCACGGTACAGGTCATCGTCGGCCAGACCGTCCGCGCCCGCGAGGCTCTGGCGCTGGACCTCACACGCAAGGCGCTGCTGGCGCTGGGGCTGTTCGGCGCGGTGTTGCTGGCGCTGGCATGGCTGGTGCTGCGGCAAGCGTTGAAGCCGCTGGACCGCATCGGCGCGACCCTGACCACGCGCGACCCCTATGACCTGACCCCGATGGACCCGGACGCCCCGCGCGAAGCCGCTGTGATGATCGAGGCGCTGAACGGCTTCATGGCGCGGCTGGATCGGCAGATGGGGGCAATGCGTTCACTGATCTCGGACACCGCGCATCAGTTGCGCACGCCGGTCGCGGCGCTGCGCGCGCAGGCTGACCTTGCCGCGGATGAGCCGGACGAGGACCGCCGCCGCGCGCTGGTCGAACGGATCCACCGCAGGTCGGTGGCGCTGGGCCGGCTGTTGGATCAGATGCTAAGCCGCGCGCTGGTGATCCACCGCATCGATTCCGTGCGCCGTGAACAGGTCGATCTGCGCGATGTTGCGCTCGTAGTGTTCGAGGCCGGGGATCACACGTTGCTGGCACCAGGGGCCGAGGTGCGGCTGGATATCGGCGCCGACCCGGTGACAGTGCTGGGCGATCCGCTGTCGCTGGCTGAAGCTGCGCGCAACCTGCTGGGCAATGCGCTGAAACACGGGCAAGCACCGGTGCGGATCGGCGCGTCGCAAGAGGCCGGGCACGGCCTGCTCTGGGTCAAGGATGCGGGCCCCGGCCCCGCAGAGGACATGCACGCGCAAGGATTTGACCGCTTTGCCCGGACAGCCGCATCCAAGGGCGACAGCGCCGGGCTGGGCCTGTCAATTGCCGCCGCCGTGGCCGAGGCGTTTGACGGGCGTCTGGAACTGGCACCGGGGCCGGACGGATTTCGCGCTGCGCTGATCCTGCCCTTGCAGGAGGTACACTGATGCGATGGGTACTATTGTGGCTCTCTCTGGCCCTGCCCGCGCAGGGACAAGAGGCTGTCGCCCGCTTTGGACCCGCCACCGCCACAACCGAGATACTGGTACGCTCCACCACCGATATCACGGTGTTTGGCCCGGTGATGGACGCCTTTCTGGCAACCGTGCCCGGGCTGGCTGTCCGCTATGAGCAATGGGGATCGAACAACCTCTATGACCTCAGTCTGGCTGATTGCGGCAACGGCCAGACACCCGCCGATGCCGTCATCAGCTCGGGTGTGCAACAGATGGTTGCGCTGGTGAACGCATCCTGCGCCGCGCCCTACCGATCCGCCGGGACGCAGGCGCTGTCCCCGGCCCTGCGCTGGCGGGACGAGCTATGGGGCATCACGCGCGAACCCGCCGTGATGGTCTACAACCGCGCCCAGGTGCCCCCCGCAGAGGTGCCGCGCACACGGTTCGACCTGCTCGATCTGCTGCGGCCCGAAAATTCGCGCTATGGTGGCAGGGTCGCGACCTATGACATCGAAACGTCGGGGCTGGGCTATCTCTTTGCCTTCATGGATTCGCGCGAGGCGACAACCTTTGGTGCTTTGCTGGAATCTCTGGGACGCAGCGGTGCCGTGGCGACCTGTTGTTCTGCCGAGATCATCGGAGGCGTGGCCGAAGGGCGCTATCTGCTGGCCTACAATGTGCTGGGCTCTTACGCGCTGGCCATTGCGCAGGATGACGACCGGATCGGCATCGCCGTGCCGCAGGATTATACGCTGGTGCTGTCGCGGGCGCTGATGATCCCGCGCGGTGCGCAACATCCGGCGGCCGCTCAGGCGTTGCTGGAGTATGTGCTGTCGCCCGGCGGTCAGGCCGCGCTGACCCGCGCCCTGCTGATCGCACCGCTGCTGGATGGCGGCGAAGAAGCGATGAACGAAACCGCGTTGCGGCCCATCGGCCTGACGCCGTCGCTGCTGGTCGCGATGGACCGGCAAAAGCGCGAGGGGTTTATCCGACGCTGGCGCGAAACATTTCCAGGGCCATAGGGCGACAGGGCGCTACTGCGCTGCCATCTTCAGGCTGGCGATCAGCTGGTGGAATTTCTCGCCCTGCACGGCGACGTGATTGCGCAGTGTTTCGCTGGCCACCGTGCCGTCGCCGTCGCGCAATGCGGTGACGATGCGCTGATGTTCAGCCATCGACTGCGACATGCGTCCACGCCAGCGCAGTTGCAGGCGGCGGAATGGTTTGAGCCGACGGTGCAAACGCAGCGCCTCTTGTTCAAGAAACCCATTCCCTGTCTGGTGATAAATCACATGATGAAAATATTCGTTTTCGCGGTAGTAGCCGTCGTGATCCTGCGCCGCGACCGCCTGTTCGCACCGCTGGTTGGTCTGCTCAAGATCCTGCAAGGCGATGTCGGAAATCCGCGCGGCGGCAAGGCGACCACAGACGCCTTCGATCTCGGCCATGGTTTCGAACATCTGGAGCAGCTCGACCGGACCGGGCTGACGCACAAAGACCCCGCGCCGGGGGATCTGCTCGGCCAGGCCGCTGGCCACAAGACGTTGCAATGCCTCACGAATTGGGGTGCGCGATACGCCAAACCGCGCAGCAAGCCGGATTTCGTCCAGACGATCACCATCGTTGAAACTGCCGGTAAAAACCAACTCTTCAAGCGTATCGGCAATCTCGTTTGGACGCATTTTCTCCATGCACCCAGCCTAGAGATCGGCGTCATTGTCGGCAAGAAGGTATTTCTTGTATACAATACGGTTGACTCTGAATGCGGAATCCCGGACGTTTTGCCCAAGTCTCTCCGGGAGGAAGGAGGGACAGTCTGGGAGGACAACCATGAAACACACATTGCAGACCGCCCTGGCCGCGCTGACTGTCGCCGCCATCGGTTCAACCGTTCATGCCACAGAACTGCGCCTGTCGCACCAGTGGTCCAATTCCGATGTGCGCCACAAGGTGGCGCAGATCGTGGCCGACGAAGTCGCCGCCGCGGATGTCGATCTGGATATCAAGATCTTTGGCTCGCAATCGCTTTTCAAGGCGCGCGAGCAGTATACACCGCTGTCACGCGGTCAGCTTGACATGACTGTGCTGCCGCTCAGCTATGCGGGCGGGCAGCAACCCGCCTACAACCTCACCCTGATGCCGGGTCTGGTCAAGAACCACGACCACGCCGCGCGCCTGACGTCGAGCCCGTTCATGGACGCCCTTGAAGAGACAATGGCAGGCGATGATGTCATGGTTCTGGTGCATGGCTATCTGGCGGGCGGTTTCGCCGGCAAGGATGGCTGCATCACCGCAATCGAGGACATGAAGGGCAAGCAGACCCGCGCCGCAGGCAAAGCGTTTGAGCAGATGCTGGCCGGGGCTGGCGCGTCAATCGCGTCGATGGCCAGTTCCGAAATCTACAATGCCATGCAGACCGGCGTTCTGGATGCGGCCAACACCTCGTCCTCGTCCTTTGTCAGCTACCGCATTTACGAGCAGGTCGCCTGCTACACCCCGCCGGGCGAATATGCCCTTTGGTTCATGTATCAGCCGCTTCTGATGAACAAATCCACCTTTGAGGGTTTGACGGCCGAACAGCAGGCGGCGCTGAAAGCCGGATCGGCCAAGGCACAGGCCTTCTATCTTGATGAGGCCAAGAAAGAAGATGCCGACAGCCGCAAGATCTTTGCCGACAACGGCGTCGAAATCGACGACATGACCGCCGAAGAGTTCGACGCCTGGCGCGCATTGGCGGCGGAAACCTCGTACAAGGCTTTTGTTGAAGACACACCCAACGGTCAGGCGCTGCTCGACCTTGCGCTCGCTGTCGAGTGATCTGAACCAATCACCGGGGTGCCCAGCGGGTGCCCCGGCATCCCATATCCGAAAAAGGAGCCCCGATGTCCGGTGCAACTTCGGCAGGTGCGGCGCGCACCGGTAACAATCCATTTCTGCGGGCCGTCGCGGCAATCTCGACCTTTGCGGGCTGGGTTTCGGCGGCGATGATCGTGGCTGCGGTGACAATCACCTGCCAGATGATCTTTGTGCGCTTTGTGCTGAACGGGTCGACCGTCTGGCAGACCGAAGCGGTGATTTATCTGATGATCGCGGCCACGCTGGTCGGGTTGCCCTATGTGCAGCGGTTGCGCGGGCATGTGAACGTCGATCTGGTGCCGCTGGCGCTGCCGATGGGCGCGCGGCGGGTATTGGCGGTAATCACGCTGGCAATGTCGGCGCTGATCATCGGGGTCATGCTATATTACGCCGTTGATTTCTGGCACTTTGCCTGGGCGCGCGGCTGGCGGTCCGACACTGTCTGGGGCGTGATGTTGTGGAAACCCTACCTGTCACTGCCCATCGGCCTGGGACTACTACTGCTGCAACTGCTGGCAGACCTTTACGCGGTTGTCGTCGGTATCGACAAACCCTTTGGCATTGAAACCGAGGGCCTGGCCGGTCGCGCGGCAGGAGATATTTGATGGATCCGCTGGTACTGGGCGCGCTCGTCGCGCTGACAACGATATTTGTTCTGTTTTCGGGCGTGTCGGTCGCCATTGGCCTGCTGATCGTGTCAGCCGGGTTCCTGATGGCCTTTGACGGGATGCGCTCGCTTGAGCTGATGCCCGAAATCCTGTTTGGCAAGCTCGACAATTTTGCGCTGCTGTCGATCCCGATGTTCATCATCATGGGATCCAGCATCGCCTCGACCCGCGCTGGTGCCGATCTTTACGAGGCGCTGGAGCGCTGGTTGACGCGCATTCCGGGCGGTCTGGTGATTTCAAACCTTGGCGCCTGTGCTCTGTTTGCCGCAATGTCGGGATCCTCGCCCGCCACCTGCGCCGCAATTGGCAAGATGGGTATCCCCGAGATGCGCAAGCGTGGCTATCCCGATGGCGTGGCGGCAGGGTCGATTGCGGCAGGCGGCACGCTGGGTATTCTGATCCCGCCGTCGGTCACGATGATCGTCTACGGCATCGCCACAGAATCTTCGATCGGACGGCTGTTTCTGGCGGGTGTGTTTCCCGGGCTGATGCTTGTGGCACTGTTCATGGCATGGTCAATCTATGCCACCTGGAAGTCCGGCGATGCCCGCGTGCTGACCGCCACCACCTACACCTGGAAGCAGAAGTTCGAGATCCTGCCAAAGGTCCTGCCCTTCCTCTTTATCATCCTTGGTGTGCTGTATGCCATGTATGGCGGCATCGCCACGCCGTCCGAGACGGCAGCCGTCGGCGCGCTGCTGTGCCTTGTGATCGCCGTGCTGATCTATCGGATGTGGCACCCGCGCGACCTGTGGGTGGTGCTGCGGGATTCAACCCGTGAAAGCGTGATGATCCTGTTCATCGTCGCAGCCGCGGGCGTGTTCAGCTACATGCTGTCGTCGCTGTTCATCACCCAGAGCATTGCTGAATGGATCGGTACACTGGATGTGAACCGCTGGGTGTTGATGGCGGCGGTGAATGTGTTTCTGCTGATCGCGGGCTTCTTTCTGCCGCCCGTGGCGGTGATCCTTATGGCCGCGCCTATTTTGTTGCCAATCATCACCACGGCTGGCTTTGATCCGATCTGGTTTGCGGTTGTGCTGACCATCAACATGGAGATCGGCTTGATCTCACCGCCGGTCGGGCTCAACCTGTATGTCATCAATGGCATTGCGCCCGATATCTCCTTGCGCACCATCCTGATGGGGTCCTTGCCCTACGTCGCATGTATGGTGCTGGGCATCGTTCTGCTGTGCCTGTTTCCGGGCCTCGCCACATGGCTGCCCGATGCAGTTATGGGAGTCGCATTGTGAGCCTGCTTGCCGATCTGATGAACTCGGTCTTTGATCTGCGCTATCGCGGGGCGGGCGCACCCGACCGCAAGGGCCGCACCCTTGAGGAACTGTGTACCGACCTGCTGGGCAACGTCGGCGAAGTGTCCGGCATGGCGCTGGCACGGCTGATCCTCGATCGCTACGCCGGGTTAGAGTGGGAAGACAAGCGGGCGTTCTTTGCCTGGCTGACGCAGGCGCAGGGCATCGACGTGGCCCAGGTGCGCACCGCGCTCGACGACTATGAAGTCACGCCTGACAAGGCCAGTTACCGCGCCTACATGGCCGTGTCCGAACCTCCGCGTCAGGAACTGGCCCGCAGACTTAATCAGGTGCCGGGCGCAACCGGGCAACTGGTCGACATGCGCAGCGATCTTTTGCGCATGATCCCGCAGAACCCGGAATTCGCCATGCTGGATCTGGACCTGAGGCATCTCTTTGCCTCGTGGTTCAATCGCGGCTTTCTGGTGCTGCGCCCAATCTCGTGGGAAAGCCCGGCCGAGATTCTGGAAAAGATCATCGCCTACGAGGCAGTCCATGCCATTGACAGCTGGGAAGATCTGCGCGGACGGCTAGCCCCGACGGACCGGCGTTGCTTTGCGTTCTTCCACCCGTCAATGCCAAGCGAGCCGCTGATTTTTGTCGAGGTGGCATTGACCCGCGGTGTGCCGGGGTCGGTACAGGCACTGCTGTCGGGCACACGCACCGAACTTGCGGCGCGTGATGCCGACACGGCGGTATTCTATTCGATCTCGAACTGCCAGTCGGGGCTGGCCGGCATCTCGTTCGGCAATTCGCTGATCAAACAGGTGGTGGCGGATCTATCGCGCGACCTTCCGGGATTGAAAACTTATGTCACCCTGTCGCCAATCCCCGGTCTGATGCGCTGGCTGGACAGTCAGGGGCTTAGCATCGACGCCGACCCGGTGCGCCAGCGCCAACTTGCCGCGCATTACCTGACACTGGCCAAGCGGCCCGACGGCGGCCCGGTTGATCCGGTGGCGCGGTTCCATCTGGGCAACGGCGCACAGGTCCATGCCATTCACGCCGGTGCGGACACATCGCCCAACGGATTGGCACAATCCGGTGGCGTCATGGTTAACTATCTCTATGACCTGCGCCAGATCACCCAAAACCACGAAGGCTTTGCCGCGACAGGCAAGATTGCGGCATCGTCCGAGGTCAGAAATCTTGCCGCTGCAATTGTGCCACAGAATACATAAGGACTGAAGTTCATGGCCAACCCCCTGTATGATTCGCTGTTCGGACGCCACGCCGGACAGGATACCCCGTTTCTGCACCTGCCCGACGGCAGCACCCTGACGCATGATCAGTTCCTGCGGATGACAGCGCGCTACGCCCATGCCGTGACGGACCTGGGCCTGCGCCCCGGCGACCGGTTGGCGGCGCAGGTCGACAAATCGGCGCAGGCGCTGGCACTTTATGCGGCCTGCGTGCAGGCTGGGGTGGTGTTTCTGCCGCTCAACACCGGGTACATGGCACCGGAAGTCACCTATTTCGTCGAAAACTCGGGCGCGCGGCTGCTGGTCTGCGACGGTTCCAAAGCCGAAGCGTTGCAGCCATTGGCCACAAGCTGCGGCATCGCCTTGCGAGTGCTGAACGGCGACGGCACCGGCAGCCTTAGCGACGACGCGGCCATCCTGTCCGAGCACTTTGATACGGTCGCGCGGAACATCTCGGATCTTGCGGCGTTCCTCTATACTTCGGGCACCACTGGCCGTTCCAAGGGGGCAATGCTGACGCAGGACAACCTGCTGTCGAATGCACGGATGCTGGTCGATTACTGGCAGTTCACCGCCGACGATGTACTGCTGCACGTTTTGCCGATCTTTCACACGCATGGACTGTTTGTCGCCACCAACATCACGCTCGCTGCCGGTGGCGCGATGCTGTTCGAACCCAAGTTTGACGCCGCACGGGCCATCAGTCTTTTGCCTCGCGCAACCACTATGATGGGTGTGCCGACATTCTACACCCGGCTGCTCGACGAGCCAGGCTTTGACGCCGACCTGACCCGGCATATGCGACTGTTTGTGTCCGGCTCGGCCCCGCTGCTGGCAGAAACGCATGTGAGCTTTGAGGCCCGCACGGGCCACCGCATCCTTGAACGCTATGGCATGACCGAAACCAACATGAACACGTCTAACCCGTATGACGGCGACCGCAGGGCCGGTACAGTCGGCTTTCCCCTGCCGGGGATCGAGCTGAAGATCACCGATCCCGCCACAGGCGCAGAGCTGCCGCAGGGCGAGATCGGCCAGATCGAGGTGCGTGGACCCAACGTCTTTGCCGGTTATTGGCAGATGCCGGAAAAGACCGCCGAAGAGTTGCGCGCCGACGGGTTCTTTATCACCGGCGACCTGGGGCAGATCGACGCGGACGGCTATATCTCGATCGTCGGGCGCAACAAGGATCTGATCATTTCGGGCGGCTACAACATCTACCCCAAAGAAATTGAACTGCTGCTTGATGATCAGCCTGGTGTGCTGGAAAGCGCGGTGATCGGCGTGCCGCACCCGGATTTTGGCGAAACGGTTGTCGGCGTTTTGGTGCCCGCGCAGGGGGCGACACCGGACCTTGAAGCAATCGACGCGCAGGTCCGCCAAAGCCTCGCCCGGTTCAAACATCCGCGCAAGCTGGTGGTGGTTGGCGAACTGCCGCGCAACACCATGGGTAAGGTGCAAAAGAACCTGCTGCGCGATGAATTTGGCGATCTCTTTGCCCCAGCCTGAGACACGGCGCAGATCCGCGCGGTGAATGACGCCCAACACACTGGAATCCCTCCCCTCGCCGCACCTGCAGAAAGTAATCCGCTTGCGGATCAATGGCTTGGTCCGGGAGGGGTGGAAACAAACGAAAAGTGATACATCCTTAGTAGCCGATGCGGTCGGCCACCGCTAGAATAGACAAAAAATGCGGTGGGATCGGTGATATGGGCATGATTGGACAGTACAAATCCGGTGTTTTCGGATTGGTGGGCATGGCGTTTTGTGCCATCGTGGTTCCCGCGCCCGCCAATGCCGTTGACGAGGTCAAGATCCGCGTCAACCGAGATGATGACGAGATGCGCTCGGTGCTCAAGGCATCCTCGGTCGTGCAGTCAGCGCTGGACGACGGGACCACCGATGCGCAGGATCTTTTTGCTGCGGCTCTTTCAGAATATGGCAACATGCTAAGCACGCTGTACGCGCTTGGGTTCTATGACGGCCGGGTCGATGTTCTGGTCGATGGTCGTCAGGCCGCCGACATTCCGTTGCTTTCGGTGCCCAAAACCATCGACAACATCGAGATCATAATTGATCCCGGCAAACCTTTCCGCTTTGGCCGCGCCGAGATCGCGCCGCTGTCACCCGATGCCGTCCTGCCCGAAGATTTTGCCACCACGCGCCGCGCCCGCAGCGGCAAGGTTGGCGAGGCGCTGGATGTCGCCATTTCCAGTTGGCGCGACAAGGGCTTTGCCAAGGCCAGCATCGCCAGCCAGGAGATCACCGCCGATCACAGGAAAAGCATTCTGGACGTAGTGATCCGGGTGGATCGCGGCCCCAAGCTGCGGTTCGGAAAAACCGGCACCACCACAGAGAGCGCGGTCAAAAGCAACACGATCCGCCGCATCGCCGATATCCCACAGGGCGAACGTTTCGACCCGGAAGAAGTGGACAAGGCTGCGGCGCGGCTGCGGCGCACCGGCGCGTTTTCGTCGGTCGCGGTGACCGAAGCCGACGTACCGAACCCGGACGATACCCTCGATATTGGCATCTCGGTGGTGGATGAAAAGCCCCGCCGCATCGGCGCCGGGTTCGAGATTTCGTCGCTCGACGGGGTGGCGCTGACCGGTTTCTGGATGCACCGCAACATCTTTGGCGGCGCTGAACGGCTGCGCTTTGATGCCGAGATTGCCAATATCGGCAGCTCGACAAGTGGTATGGATTATTCACTGACCTCACGGCTGAGCGTACCGGCGATCTATGGCGGCGACACTGATGGATATCTTCTGGGCGAGATCGCGCATGAAGACGAACCAACCTATATCTCGGACCGGATTGAACTGGGGTTCGGTGTATCGCGGATCTACACCAATGAACTGTCGGCCGAAACCGGACTGAGCTTTCTTTATTCCGAAACCCAGGACGATCTGGGCGACCGAACCTTTACCCTGCTGACCCTGCCCACCACCGTCACGCTGGACGAACGCGACAACGCCTTGGATGCCAAGAACGGTTATTACGCCAAGGTCGAATTGCTGCCCTATATCGGCCTGTCCGGGTCAGCCAGCGGCGCGCGCGCCAAGGCAGATTTGCGCGCCTACAAATCGTTCAGCGAAGATGACAGCCAGACCATAGCTGCACGTCTCCAATTCGGGTCGGTCATGGGATCGGACATTGATGAAACCTTGCCAGAATACCTGTTCACCAGTGGCGGCGGCGGCACCGTACGGGGCCAGCCTTATAAATCTCTGGATGTGGATCTGGGGGGCGGTGACAGCACTGGCGGACGCAGTTTTGTCGGCGCGTCGCTGGAATACCGCACCTTGCTGCGTGGGGCACTGGGGGCGGTGGCCTTTGTCGATGCGGGGTATATCGGTTCCGAGAGCTTTTATGACGGCACCGGCGAATGGCATTCAGGCGGCGGTCTGGGACTGCGCTACAACACCGGGATCGGGCCGATCCGCTTTGACGTGGCGGCGCCGATCAGCGGATCAACCAGCGACGGCGTGCAATTCTACATCGGCATAGGACAATCGTTTTGAAACGCATACTTCTACCCGTCGCCATCACTGCGGTTCTGGTGGTTGGCGCACCGATTGTCGCGCAGACCGAAGACGAGGATCGCGGCTACCTTCAAGCCTTGCTTGAGGATAACCTGTCGGGGGCCGGGCGCGATATCCGGATCAAGGGGTTTGCCGGTGCGCTGTCCTCGCAAGCCACCATCGAAGAGCTGACGATTGCCGACGATGACGGCATCTGGCTGACCCTGCGCGAGGTTCGACTGGACTGGAACCGCGCGGCGCTGCTGCGCGGTCGGATTTCCATCGCCGAGCTGTCGGCCCAGGAAATCCTGTTGCCGCGCCTGCCCACGGCGGGCGAAGATCTGCCCGACCCCGAAGCCAAGCCATTCAGCCTGCCGGATCTGCCGGTGTCGGTCCAGATCGACCTGCTTGAGATTGCCCGCGTCACGCTGGGCGCGCCGGTGATCGGCATCGCCGCCGAAGTGTCACTGAACGGTTCCGCCAGTCTTGCCGGTGGTGAGGGCACCGCCGATCTGACCGTCGAACGACTGGACGGGGCCACAGGCACCCTGGCGCTAAAGGGTAGCTTCGCCAACGAAACCAGCGTTCTGGCGGTTGACCTGTCGCTGATCGAGGGGCCGAATGGTTTGCTCGCCACGCTGACTGGGTTGCCCGACGGCCCGCCGCTGGCGCTGACCGTCAAGGGCGAAGGTCCGCTCGATGATTTTGCGGCCGACCTTGGGCTAAGCACCGAGGATGTCGACCGCCTAACCGGGCGCGTCACACTGGCGGCCCTGCCCGCTGACGCTGCCACACCGGGCCGTGCGTTTGGCGCGCGGCTGGCGGGCGACGTGCGCCCCCTGCTGGAGCAAGAGCACCGCGCCTTCTTTGGGCCGGACCTGTCGCTTACGGTCAGCGGCGACACTTTCGACGACGGACGTCTGGTCATCGACACGCTTGATCTTGTCTCTGAGGCGGTGCGGTTACAGGGCAATGTGGCGCTGGGGCCCGACAAGTGGCCCGAGATCGTGGCACTTAGCGGTCGTCTGGCCCTGCCGGATGGCGAGCCGGTGCTGTTGCCGGTGCCCGGCGTTGACACTCGGGTCAACGGCGTTGATCTGAACGTGGCCTACAATGCCGCTGAAGGCGACAACTGGACTGCGGATTTTGCTGTTGATCGGCTTGTGCGACAGGATCTGTCCTTCGACACGGCGACGATCAATGGCTCTGGCTCGCTGACCCGCGGTGAGGGTTCTGCATTGGGCGCCTTGGCGGGACAATTCGACATTGTAGCGGACGGGTTGTCGCCGACCGACCCCGCCTTTCAGGCGGCGCTGGGATCGTCGCTGAACGGGGTGATCGCGCTGAACTGGACCGAGGACGCGCCGCTTAACATCACCAATCTTGCGCTGCGAGGCGATGACTATGCCCTGACCGGCGTCATGAGCCTGAGCGGCATTCAGGGCGACTTTAACCCCACTGTCACCGCAGATGTGCAGGTTGCCGCACAGGACGTTTCGCGGTTTTCTGATCTGGCAGGACGCCCGCTGGGCGGTGCTGTCGATGTGACCGTGGTCGCCGACGCGGCTCCGCTGAGCGGAACGTTCGATGGCACTGTGTCGGGCAGCGCCCGCAACCTGAAAACCGGCATAGCGCAAGCTGACGCCGTGCTCGCGGGTGAGACGGTGCTGCGCGTCGATATGGCCCGCGACACCACGGGCGTTGTTCTGCGCGATTTTGAGATGTCCTCCCCCGCCGCCGACATCACCGCCGAAGGTGTGCTGCGCACCGGGGCAACTGCTGCGCGATTCACGGCCCTATTGCGGGACGCGGGCCTGGTTGAACCCAGCCTGTCCGGCCCTGCACGGGTGCAGGGGACACTGGATCAGGCGGGCGATACCTGGACGCTGGCCGCCGATGCCACCGGTCCCGGCGGCGCGGTCTTTGATGGTCGGGTGGATGTGCCACTGGTCGATGGCAAACCGGGGCGGATCACCGCCACCGGCAGCCTCAAGGCGGATGCGCTATCTCCGTTCTCGACCCTTGCGGGGCGGCAGTTGGGTGGTGGGTTTGATCTGTCCGGCACCGGCAGTTTTGAGCTAGAAACACTGTTCTTCAACGCCCGCGTGACCGGCGACACCCGCGACATCCGCACCGGCATCCCGGAGGCGGACGGCCTGCTGCGGGGGCCCGGTCAGATCACGCTGGATGCGTCGCGCGATGACAATGGTATCATGCTGCGCAATCTTGATGTGTCGACCAACGCCGCGTCGATCACCGGCAAGGGCGTACTGGCAGATCAGGACAGCACCGCCGAATTCGAGGCTACGCTGGTCAACACCGCAGTCATCGCACCCGGTCTTTCGGGACCGGCGCGACTGACGGGGACCTTGACGCAGACTGGCAACGACTATCTGCTCAATGCGCAGGGCAACGGCCCCGGTGGTGTGGCGCTGTCAGGGGATGTAACCGCAACCGTGATCGACCGCACGCTGGGCCTGATCCGGGGCGCGGGCAGCCTGCGTGCAACCGATCTGGGGGCCTACGCTGAACTCGCAAAGCGCCCCTTGGGCGGCGGGCTGGACATCACTGGATCGGGCAGTTTCGACCCGACGACACAGTTCTTTACCGCCACCGCCACCGGCACCACGCAGGATCTGAAAACCGGCATCGCGCAGGCGGATGGTTTGCTGACCGGCAGCGGGCGATTGAATGTTGATGCCACACGCGATGCTGACGGGATCAGCATCCGCACCCTTGATGTCGAAACCGACGCCGCCGCACTAAGCGCAGATGGCGTGATCCGCGACAGTGGCAGCGTCGCCAGCTTTGACGCCCAAATCAGGGACACGGCGCTTGTGGTGCCCGGCCTCACTGGTTCGGCGCAGGCCAGCGGGTCGCTGACGCAAACCGGCAATGATTATACGCTGGATGTCACCGCGTCGGGCCCCGGCGGACTGGCCTTTGGCGGCGAGATTGTCGCCACCGTCGAAGATGGCACTCCGGGATTGGTACGCGGATCGGGCGAGGTCAGTGCGGACTCGATTGCCCCCTACGGCGCGCTGGTCAACCGCCCTCTGCGCGGCGGTTTCGATTTCACCGGATCCGGGCAATATCACCTGACGGACCAGACCTTTGCCGTCAAACTGGACGGCACGGCGCAAAATCTGGGCAGCGGCATCGCCGAGGCTGACAAGCTGATTGCCGGGAGCACCACGCTGACCCTCGACGCCGAACGCACGGAAGACGGCGTGCTTACAATCCGTACCTTTGATCTGGCCAATCCGCAGGTCAGCGCCGATGCGTCCGGTCGTTATGGCGGGGCGGACACCGCGCTCGACTTCAACGCCGAGCTGGGCAATCTGGCGCTGTTTGTGCCGGGCTTTCCCGGTCCGGTGACGGCGCGCGGGTCTGCCCTTGCTGCTGGCAGCGACTATCGTATCAATGCCGACCTGACTGGGCCGGGCGGCATCACCGCCCAGGTCGGCGGCACCGTGGCCCCGGACGCCAGTCAGGCTGACCTTGGCATCACCGGCGCGGCGGCGCTGGCGCTGATCAACCCATTTCTGGAACCTAACCTCATCACCGGTCAGGCAAATTTCGATCTGCGGCTGAACGGACGACCCGGGCTTGAGGCGTTGTCAGGCGCTGTGACCGCATCGGGGGCAACCTTTGTCGTCCCGGCAGCGCGGCAATCGTTGTCGGACATCAATGCGCGGATTGAACTGGCCGGCGGGCGGGCCAATCTGGACGTCGACGCGGCCGTGACCAATGGTGGTCGGGTGCGCGCCACAGGCCCGGTCACACTGTCAGCGCCCTTCAACGGCGACCTTGCGATTGCAATAAATCAGGTCGTGGCGGCGGACCCCGGTCTGTTTGAAACCACCCTTGATGGTCAGTTGACACTGCAAGGGTCGCTTGCCTCGACGGCCCGGCTGGCTGGCGCGATCCAGTTGGGGCCGGTTGAGGTGCGGGTGCCGTCGACCGGCGGTGGCGTAGCGGGCAGCAGCTTTGCCCTCAGGCATGTCAACGAACCCACCGCCTCGCGACTGACGCGTGAACGCGCCGGACTGATTGAAAAGCAGGCCGGCGGGGGCGCAGGTGGTGGGGGCAGCGGCGTCAACTACGGCCTTGATCTGCTGATTCAGGCCCCGTCGCGGATCTTTATCCGGGGGCGCGGCTTGGATGCCGAATTGGGAGGAGAACTGCGCCTGGGCGGGACAATCCAGAATATCGAACCGCTGGGACGGTTTGATCTGGTGCGCGGGCGTCTGGACATCCTTGGCCAGCGGATCGCCTTGTCCGAAGCCTCGATCGTGCTTCAGGGCAATCTGAACCCCGAGATCCAGGTGGTCGCAGAAACCAGCCGCGACGACACCACCATCCAGTTCGTGATCAGCGGACCCGTATCGGAACCCGAAGTGTCGATCACCTCAAGCCCGGAATTGCCCGAGGATGAGGTGCTGGCAATGCTGCTTTTTGGTCGCGATGTCAGCGAAATCTCGGCGTTTCAGGCGCTGCGGATCGCGGCGGCGGTCAATACGTTGGTCGGGCGCGGCGGCAACGGCATCGTGGATAAGCTGCGGATGAGCTTTGGCGTCGATGATCTGGACGTGCAAACAGCGGCCGATGGCACAACTGAATTGCGGGTCGGCAAATACCTGACGGAAAAGATATATTCCGATGTGACCGTGGATGCGAATGGCGGCAGTTCGATCAACCTGAACCTTCAGGTTACCCCGAACATCACCGCGCGCGGGTCCGCAGGCAGTGACGGCAACACCGGGATCGGTGTGTTCTTTGAAAAAGATTACTGACGCATTGCGCTGCGCCAAGGCGTGGCGCAGCGCAATTCTGCCCCTCGTTCCAACATAAGCGTTTGACAGACGGCCCCTGCCCCGCGCCAAGTGGCGGCATGACACAGATAAAACTAACCTCGAACCCTTGCCGCCTGACCGGTGCGTATTTTGCGTTACCGGACGATATTCCGCTCCCAGCCGAGGATGGCGCCCCGGTACGTGCCCTGCTCGACCGCTGTCCGGTCGCTGCGATCACCCCACTGGTGTCGCTGCCGGATCTCGCGGCACGCGCGCAGGTCGCCAGCGTCTGGGCCAAGGATGAGCGCGCCCGCATGGGGCTGGGCAGTTTCAAGGCGCTGGGCGCAGCATTTGTAATCGCACACGAGGCAATGGCGGTCGCACCCGACACCCCAGGGACCGCACTTGCCGGGCGTACCTATGTGACCGCCAGCGCCGGCAACCATGGGCTGTCAGTCGCAGCCGGCGCGCAGGTCTTTGGCGCACGCGCGGTGGTGTATCTGTCTGACACCGTGCCCGACAGCTTTGCCCTGAGGCTGCGCGACAAGGGTGCCGAGGTTGTCCGTGCCGGCCAGACGTATGAGGCGAGCATGGACGCGGCGGCCCATGCCGCAGAGGAAAAGGGCTGGACTCTGTTATCGGACAGTTCCTGGCCCGGCTATACCGAACTGCCCTGGCGGCTGATGCAGGGATATCTGGCGCTGATGGACGAAGTGGTCACGGCGATGGATCCCCCGCCGACGCACGTGTTTGTGCAGGCCGGTGTCGGCGGGTTGGCCGCATCTGTGGCAGCGCGGACCCGCAGCGCCTGGGGGGATGCACCCAAGGTCATCGTGGTCGAACCCGATGCCGCCGACTGTGTCGCCGCCTCGCTCGCCGCCCAGGAATTTCGCGCGGCGTTTGGCCCGGTGTCCAACATGGGGCGGCTAGACTGCAAAGAGGCGTCGATGATCGCGCTGGCCGGACTGGCCCGCGACGCTGACGCTGTACTGACGGTGACAGACGCACAGGTGGCGGCTGTGCTGCCGGATCTTGCCGCACTTGGCCTTGGCACAACGCCCTCTGGCGCGGCCGGCCTTGCCGCGCTGCTGCATTGCGCACCGCTCTGCGACGCGCTTGACCTTACCACCGCGTCACGGGTGCTGACCTTTGTCACCGAAGAGCCCCCGGAGTGAGCGTTCCGGCGTCCGAGTATCAGGCGCGCGCCGCCCGGGCCCAGGCGTTGATGGTAGAACACCAGCTTGACGCGCTGCTACTGACCACCGGGCCGGACATCCTATACCTCACTGGATTTCTCACCCGATTCTGGGAAAGCCCGACGCGACCATGGTTTGTCATCCTTCCTGCGACGGGCGCGCCGGTGGCGGTAATCCCCGCAATTGGTGCGCCGCTGATGGCACGAGGCTGGGTCACGGATATCCGCACTTGGGCCGCGCCGGACCTGAGCGACGACGGCGTCACCCTGCTGGGCGAGACACTGCGCGCGCTGGTGCCAGAGTGCGGAATGATCGGCCTGCCAATGGGGCACGAAACCCATCTGCGGATGCCGCTCGGCGACTTTCACCGGCTGCAACAGGATCTTGGTCAGCGCACGTGTGTGCCGGATTTCGACATCCTGCGGCACTTGCGCGCGATCAAATCCGAAGCTGAGATCGCGCTGATCCGCACCGCCTGTGCCATCGCCGGACGCGCCTTTGACCGGGTGCCCGAGGTGGCGCGCGTCGGCATTGGTCTGGATCAGGTGTTTCGCGGTTTTCAGCGCCTTTGCCTTGAAGAGGGTGCCGACTGGGTGCCCTATCTGGCCGGGGCGGCGGAACCGGGCGGGTATCGCGACGTGATTTCGCCCGCGACGTCTGCGCCGCTGGCCGCCGGTGATGTGCTGATGCTGGACACGGGGTTGGTGCATCAGGGCTATTTCTGCGATTTTGACCGCAACTTTTCTGTCGGGCCACCAAGCCCGAGCACAGTCGACGCCCATACCCGGTTGATCGCCGCGACCGAGGCGGGCTTGGTCGCCGCCCGGCCGGGGGCCACCGCAGCGGATGTATTCCACGTGATGAATGCAATCTGTCAGGATCCGTCGCCGCGGCCGGGGCGGTTTGGTCACGGGTTGGGGCTGCAACTGACCGAGGGGCTGTCGATCCTGCCATCCGACAGCTCTGTCCTGAGGGCTGGGATGGTCCTGACGCTCGAACCTTGTGTGACGCTCGATGACGGGCGGATCATGGTCCACGAAGAGAATATCGTGCTGCGCGACCACGGTGCCGAATGGCTGACCAGGCCCGCAGGCCCCGACATTCCCGTGATCGGAGACGCGGCGTGACACATTTTTCCTGTGACATGGAGACCACAACCGAGACGCGGATCGGGCTGATCGTTCTTCAGTCCGACGAGAGCCTCGAGCATGACATGCGCCGCCTGATCCCGTCGCGCGTCAACCTGCTGGTCAGCCGTGTGCCCAGCGGCGACGAAGTGACCGAAACGACGCTGGGCCGCATGGCCACAGATCTGCCCGCCGCCGCCGCACTGCTGCCCAAGGCGCAGGACTTTGCGGTGGTGGGCTATGGCTGCACGTCAGGGGCTGCCGTCATTGGCCCATCAGAGGTGGCCAGGCTGGTCCAAAGCGGCGCGCCAGCGCGACAGGTGACCAACCCGGTGACTGCGCTGCTGGCCGCTTGCAATGTGCTGGGGATACGAAAGTTGGGCGTTCTGTCCCCTTATGTGGCGACGGTGTCGGACCGGCTCAGAAGCGTGCTGGCCGCCGACGGCATTGCAACGCCGGTGTTCGGCAGCTTTAACGAGGCGGTTGAGGCCCGCGTGGTGCGGATCGCCCCTGCGTCAGTCATTGCCGCTGCGACAACGCTGGCCGCGCAGGGCGATATCGACGGGCTGTTCCTGTCCTGCACCAATCTGCGCACGCTCAACGTCATACCCGAGCTAGAGGACCGCACCGACCTGCCCGTCCTGTCCAGCAATCAGGTTTTGGGTTGGCACCTGATGCGCTGCGCCCAAATCGGCGACCGATTTCAGGGCCTTGGCAGGCTGCTTGAGTTGCAGTAACCCCCCTTCAACATGACAGAGCGCCGCGAATATGCAGACTTTGGTATCGGGTGTGACCGGACAATTTCTGAGGGACAATCCTCGCCATGATCCCTAGTCTGACACAAACGCTGTGCCGAACCGCGCCTTTTGCCATGCCGGATCGCACGATACCTGGCTGACAAAAGGACCCAAACCTGCAATGACCGATGACACGATTTTGCTGATTCCGGGACTGCTCTGCGACCGGGTGGTCTGGGAGCCGGTTCTGGCCGCGCTTGGCCCCGACGCAAAGGTGCAGGTGCCGTCCCTGCGCGCCCGCGACAGCCTGACTGACATGGCGCGGGATTGCCTTGATCTGGCTGACGGTCCGCTGCGCATTGCCGGGCATTCCATGGGGGCCCGCGTCGCGATGGAGATGGCACGGCTGGCACCCGAACGCGTTGAACGGCTGGCCCTTCTTGACACTGGCATCCACCCGCTGAAAGACGGCGAAACCGAAAAGCGTGCAGAAATTGTTGCCTTCGCCCGCGACAACGGGATGCAGGCGCTGGCCGCGCGCTGGTTGCCGGGGATGGTGCACCCCGACCGACACGGCGATACGGCGCTGATGTCGCTATTGACGGAAATGGTACTGCGCCACGATCCCAAGATTCACGAACGCCAGATTACCGCGCTGGTGAACCGGCCCGACGCTGCGTCCTATCTGGGCGGTATCACCTGCCCCGTGCAGCTGATTGTCGGGCGTCAGGATGCATGGTCGCCAGTGTCGCAGCACGAGGATATGCAGCGGATCCTGCCCCACGCCAATCTTGTCGTCATCGAAGATGCCGGCCATTTTGCCCCGGTGGAACAGCCGCAGGCGGTGATCGACGCGCTGGTCCCGTTCCTGACCAGCGCCTGAAAGGAAGAGCCAATGCCATCCAATCCGATCAAGAGTCGCGCCGACGGCGACAGGCTGCCTGAAACGCCGCTGTTTGACCGTGACAGGGCAAATGCCGGCTATAAGTTGAATAAGATGGGCAGCAGCCTGATGAAACCCGAAAACCGCGACGCCTTTCGCGCCGACGAGGCGGCCTACCTTGACCGCTTTGGCCTGAGCGACGAACAAAAGACGGCAGTGACCAACCGCGACTGGGAAGAGATGATGCGACTGGGCGGCAACCTGTTTTTCATTCTCAAGATAGCCGCGGTGGACCCAGTGCCGATCACCCTGATCGGGGCCGCACAGGCCGGTATGACTCACGAAGAATTCCTGCGCGAAAGACTGGGGAAAAGCTGAATGGCCAAGATTATCGGAGGCTTGGGGACAAGCCATGTACCCTCGATCGCGGTGGCAATAGACAAGGGGCTGGCGGATACCGCCGACTGGAAACCGTTCTTTGACGGCTATATCCCGGCCCGTGCCTGGATGGCGGACAAGAAACCCGACATCGCCGTGGTGATCTTTAACGACCATGGAAACGCCTTTTTCCTTGATCAGGTGCCAACCCTTGCAGTTGGCGTCGCGGACAGCTACCGCCCCATCGACGAGGGCTGGGGCCCGCGCGCCGTGCCGGATTTTCCCGGTGCCCCAGAGTTTTCCTGGCATCTGGTCGATACAATGGTCGAGAACCATTTTGACCCGTTGGTCTGTCGCGAGCTTGAGGTGGATCACGGGATGCAGGTGCCGATGGAACTGTTCTTTGGCCGCCCCGAAGCCTGGCCGGCGCGTGTGGTGCCGATCCTTGTCAACACCATCCAGTTTCCGATCCCGACGCCACAGCGGATGTGGGATCTGGGGCTGGTTCTGCGCAAGGCGATTGCCAGTTGGGACACGGAAGAGACGGTCGCCATTCTGGGCACAGGTGGCCTGTCGCATCAGTTGCAAGGCAGCCGCGCGGGGTTCATAAATCCCGAGGCCGACCGCGCCTGGATCGCCGAGATCGGTGACAACCCCGAAAAATACCGCAACATGACCCGCGAAGACTATGTCGAAGTCTTCGGCTCAGAAGGAGCCGAGTTGATCATGTGGCTGGTGATGCGCGGCGCGATGGATGAAAAGGTGCACACGGTTCACAGCCACTATTATTCGCCCGCCTCGATGACCGGCGCGGGTATGGTTGTGCTAGAAAACAGTGAGGCGTGATGTATTTCCTGATGCAGAACACCCATCACCCCGACATGGACGCCCGCCGCGACGCCCTGCGCCCCGAACATCGGGCCTGGGTTGCCTCGGGCGGGGGTGGGCTGGCCCGTGTTCTTGTCGGGAGTGCGACCATGGATGCGGATGGCAACGCCTTGGGCAACTTTGGTATTCTTGAGGCTGACAGCCGCGCGCTGGCGCAGGCCTTTGCCGATGGGGATCCGTTTGCCAAAGGCGGTGTCGTGGCCGAGATTCGCCTGACCCGTCTTGCCGACGGATTCCAGGCGCAGCGGATCGACCCCATGACCAAAGGCTGAGTCGCGCTATACTTGATTGCGTGGAACCGGGTGCGCGGGCCCCGCAATCAGCGTCGCGAACCTGTAATTTTCTATTTTTTCAGACGGCTTAGACCGTTGGTCTGGTTGGGGGTCAGGTGCGCATTCTGCGTCGCGTTGACATAACTATATTTATAGTTATAATTTCGGCATGACCACACATACTTCAGTCGCCCAGTCTCTTGCTGCTCTTGGCCATGACACCCGTCTGGCGATCTTCCGTCTGCTGGTGCGGGCCGGGCATGGGGGGCTGAATGTGGGGGAAATCGGTCAACATCTGGGTATGGCCGCGTCAACCTTGGCGCATCATCTTGGGGCGCTGGTCGATGCCGATCTGGTGATCCAGGAACGGCAGGGCCGCCAGATCATAAATCGGGTGAATTTCGACGCCATGCAACAAACTGTATCCTTTCTGACGTCGGAATGCTGCGTCGGCGTCACGCTGACCAAAGCGGGGGCTGCGGCTTGAACGGTATTGCTTTTTCTTACTTAAATATAACTACAATCCCAGGGATATAGACATGACTGAACTTGTACTTGGCGTCCGATCACGGGTCGCGGATATGCTACTTTACCTCTGGAGCCGTGAACGGGTCTGGCTGGTTTGCGCGGCGCTGCTTGCCGCGTTGTTTGTTCTGGCACCCGAACAGGGAATGGATAGCGCCGGTTTTGCGACCCGCAATCTGCTGGATGTGGCACCGTTCCTGGTGCTGTCCATCGCCATTGCCGCCTATGCGGGCGCGACGGGCGCGGATGGATTGATTGCGCGGGCCTTTACCGGGTCTCCGATAGTGATGATCCTGATTGCAGCTGCAGCCGGGGGATTGTCGCCGTTTTGTTCATGCGGGGTGATCCCGCTGATCGCCGCCCTTCTGGCGATGGGTGTGCCACTGTCTGCAGTCATGGCCTTTTGGCTGGCATCACCGGTGATGGACCCGTCGATGTTTGTCCTGACCACCGGTGTTCTGGGGGTCGAGTTTGCCATTGCCAAGACTCTGGCCGCAGTCGGGCTGGGAATAACCGGCGGGTTTGTGACGCATATGCTGTCGCAAGCCGGCGGCCTGACCGACCCGCTGCGCGAAGATGTCGGCAATGGCGGTTGCGGCGGCACCAAAGTCCGCAAAGCACAGCCCGTGGTCTGGTCGTTTTGGAAAGACGATGCCCGTGTCGCCAAATTCCTGCGTGAAGGCATCAAGACGACGCTGTTTCTTGCCAAATGGCTGACGCTCGCCTTTCTGCTGGAAAGCCTGATGCTGGCGTGGCTACCTGCGGATCTGGTGGCCCGTGCATTGGGTGGCAGCGGTCTGGCGCCTATCGGCATCGCGACACTGGTTGGCGTGCCCGCCTACCTCAACGGCTATGCGGCGCTGCCGCTTGTCGGTGGCCTTATTGGTCAGGGCATGGCACCGGGGGCTGGGCTTGCCTTTCTTGTGGCGGGCGGTGTCACCTCTTTGCCTGCGGCAATTGCCGTCTGGGCGCTGGTCAAACGGCAGGTGTTCTTTCTCTATCTCGGGATTGCGCTGATCGGGTCGTTTGCAGCCGGGCTGTTGTTCCAGCTATGGACGACGCTCTGAACGATACCGCCGGGGGGGTCGTTTCCCCGGCGATGAACTCAGAAATGCAGATGTCGCGCTACTGCGCGCCGATCATCGTGTTGGGCAGCAACAGTGAAATAGATGGGAACGCAATCAGGATGCCCAGCGTCACCAGCATCGCAAACCAGAACGGAATAACCCCGCGAAAGATCTGGCCCAGCGGCACCTTGGGGGCCACTGATTTCACGATGAACACATTGACCCCGACTGGGGGCGAGATCAACCCCATTTCCAGCGTCAACACCACCAGAACGCCAAACCAGATCGGGTCGATCCCCAGTGACAGGATCACGGGATAGAAGATCGGCATCGACAGAACCAGCATGGCGAACCCTTCGAGAAAGCAGCCGAGCACCAGATAGCACAGCAGGATCAGCCCCAGAATCGCCATGGCCGGCAGATCGAGCGCGGCAAGGAATTCACCCAGCGCCTGCGGGATATGCGACAATGCCAAAAACGGGTTCATCAGATGCGCCGATATCAGGATCAGCATGACCGTGGCTGTGGTCACAACTGAATCCTTGGCTGCGCTCCACAACGTTGGCAGCCTGAGCGTGCCGGTGAAAATGCCAAACAGGATCACCAGTCCGGCGCCAACCGCAGCCGCCTCGACCGGCGAAAAAAGCCCGCCGTAGATACCACCGATGGTCAACACGATGACCAGCCCAATCGGTGCGGCCCCCCCGACTGCGCGCAGCTTTTCCGGCAGCGTGGTGCGCGGTCCCAGTGGTGCCAGCGCAGGGTTGAACCAGCACAGCAACGATATCGTCAGCACAAACATGCCCAGCAGCAGCAGGCCCGGCAGAATGCCCGCCAGAAACAGCCGCCCGATGCTTTCCTGTGCCAGAATGGCATAAATCACAAACCCGGTTGAGGGCGGGATAAGGATGCCCAGCGTGCCGCCAGCCGCAACCGCGCCGGTCGACAGACGCGGATCATAGTTAAAGCGGTCCATTTCGCCCAGCGACACCTTGCCCATGGTCAAGGCGGAGGCCACGGACGAGCCGGACAGCGCCGCAAAGCCACCGCAGCCGATCACGGTGGCCGAGGCCAGACCGCCACGCACCGACCCGATCACCGCATAGGCGGCGTCATAAAGTTTACGGCTCATCCCGGTTTCAGTCGCGACGTTGCCCATCAGGATAAACAGCGGCACGACAACCAGTTCCGCCGAAGAGGCGAGTGTGAAGCTCTCTGAGGCCAGCAAACCCTTGGCGGCGTCGAACCCGCGCAGCAATGTGATGCCGCCAAAGCCGACAGCGAACATCGCAAAGGCCACAGGCACCCGCAGCCCCAACAGGACAAACAGCAGCAGGATACCGGCAACGCCGGTTGAAAAATCGCTCAATGTGCGTCCTCCGGCCGGGGTGGCGGTGCATCCGTGAAAATTAGTGTGATGGCACGCAGAAACATTCCCAGCGCTGTGACGATGGAAAAGAAAACAACCGCGTATTGGAACCAAACCTTGGGCAGTTGGATGATGTTGGTGGCCAGGTTCAGCATCCGCGACAATGCCGCGCTTTCCAGCATGGTCCAGGCGATACCGCCAAAGATTGCAGCGCCCAGCAGGGCCGAAAGCACATCGCCCGTCCGGCGCAGCCAGACCGGCATGGATTTCTCAAACAGATCGACCGCAATGTGACCGCCGCGACGGTCACACAAGGCCATGCCGCCGAACACCAGCAGCACCATCGCCATGGTCGAGATGTCTTGCGCCCCTCTGAGCGGGCTGCCGTAATACCGTCCGACAACATCCACCAGGATCACCACGACCTCTGCGATCAGACCGACAGTGCCGATCAGGGCTGCCAGGCCAGTCAGCCTGCCAGCCCACATGTCCAGCGTTTTTAGCATGGATCAGTTGCCACGCATGGTTGCCAGCACATCCTCGGCACCGATTTCGGCGGCGATGACATCGGCCAGCGGATCGGTGATGGCACTGAAGGCCGCAGCCTCGTCCGCCGTCAGTTCGATCACGGTGTTATCTCCGGTCGACTGGATGGTGTCGAGAACCTGTTCGGCCCGCGCATTCCAGCCATCTTCGGCCGATTTCGACAGCGCACGCCCCGCGATGCTGTCAATGGCCGCGCGATGTTTGTCGGATAGCCCATCATAGCGCGCCTTGTTCATCACCACGTAAAACGAGATCTGACCAAGTGAGACGCCAGTGGTATAGCTGTTGGCAACTTCGTCCAGCTTGAAATCACCAATAGCGGATGCCCCGGTCACCACACCGTCAATCAGCCCAGTCTGCAACGAATTGTAGATTTCGTTCGCGGGCATCTGAACGGCGGTGGCGCCCAGCGCCTCGATCACGCGCGCCGCGGCCGAACCGGAAACCCGGATCTTGAGACCGGCAACATCGGCAGGTGTGCGGACATCATGGTCCTTCATGATAAAGACGTTGGGTTCCGACAGATACAGCGCCAGCGGCACAGTGGCCGGGAACTCACCCGAGATCTGGCCCGATTCATAGGCATCCCACAGGATGTCATAGCCATTCTGGCCGTCGGTTTTTACCCCTGGCAGCTCTGACAGCATGGTCTTGGGGAATTGCGACGAGGTGTAGCCCTGCAAACCCCAGACCATATCCGCGACGCCCTGCACCGCGCGCACATACTGCTCAAGCGGGCCAGCCCCCAGTTCACCGCCCGGATAAACCTGAATCTCAAGATCCGGGGACATCTTGGCAATTGCCGCCTGAAGCGGTTCGATGGTTGAGCTGGTGATGGTGTGCTGCGGCGGCACAAAATGTGCAAAGCTTAGCGTTTCAGCCACCGCTGGCATCGCGCCAAAGGCGGTCGCCACAATCGCCGTCGCGGCGTATTTTCCTACGGTCTTATAGAACATTTGTATTCCTCCCTTTTTTTATTTCGTATTCGCCCGGACCTGCGCTGGTGCAGGCTCCTGCGGGACGTTTAGTGCGGCATCGGTATCCCGCCTCCCGGGGGCCGCGCCGTGTCTAGGTTTGTGCGCGATAAGTCTGCCGCGCAGCCGCGTGGATCGGCCATGGCTGCGCGGTCGCGCCGACCATGATCTGCCGATGTTGTTCCACATGCGGTTTGCCGGTGCCACCGTTCTTTTCGCCCCACAGGATCGACAACGCCGTATCCGTAGCGGCCAGATCATCGCGTACCATGGCCAGAGAAATCCACGCACGCTCATTGGCTGAATAGACCGGATAGGTCGAAATCCCGACCATTTCGCCGTCATGCACCACCTGATCATAGGGGTGTGCGGCATAGTTTCCGGTCGGCAGTTCCATCAGCTTGGGCGCGGGAAAATCCTCCATCATGCCGGCAAAGATCGTCAGCACATCGTCCTTGTCCCAGACCAGAGTGACTTTGGTCCGGTGCGTCTGCTGCGCCATCCGTTCGAGCGCGGCACGCCCGATAAAGTCGTGGTCGAACTTGACCACCCGACCATAATCCAGATCCCAGGGCGTCAGGTAATAGTCTGCAACATTGTCCGGCTCAAATGACCCGCCGACCGACGTTGTTGCCTCGAATCCGGTGGCGGACAACCAGTCCCGGTACGGGGCCATCGCGTCGCCGGAATAGATCGCCGGCAAGGGTGACGGAATCCAGCCAGATTCCATCGCCGAGGTGGAATAGGCCCGCGACCCGGCCCGCAACAAGCCATGAGCAGCGCCCACTTCCATCAGCCGGGCCAGAACGGTTTCGCGGTCGCCGTAAGGCCCCCAAAGTTCCAGCCCCTGCGCGCCCCCCATACCATGGGCCAGCGTGCGTGCCTTACAGCCTGCGATAGTAATCTCACCCATGTTGAAGAACTTGGTGGTCAGCGGCCCGCCCTCGTTCACCGCGTTCAGGATATCGAGCGCGTTGGGGCCTTGCACCTCGAACCGGTAGAGCTTGCGCGGGGCGTCCGGGTTTTCGACACTGCGGATATCGAATTCCGTGGTGACGTCGAAATCACCCGTCTCGGCCTGATAGGCGATCCAGTTGGCCACCGGGGGCCGTCCGATGAACAGATATTCGTCGTCCTCAAGGCCAAACAGGATGCCGTCGCCGATCACATAGCCGTCGGGATTGACGCAGATCAACTGCTTGGCCTTGTTACGCCCGAATTTGGCAAAAGAGTTCACGCCGACATGGCTGAGCAGCCGCTGCGCGTCCGGGCCACGCACATAAAGGTCGGTCATGTGGTAGGACTGATCCAGCAGCACCGCCGACTGACGCCAGGCGCGGACTTCTTCGATCCAGTTGGTGAATTGCGGCGCAACAGGAAACGGATAGGCCCCCGCCTGCGCGTTTTGCAGCATCCGTGCGGCCCCGCCGCTCTGTGCGATCTTGTCGGCCAATGTGGTTGTGGTCACGCTCCGTCTCCCTTTTCCCTACGGTGTCGTCTCTGGACATGGTGTCATCCGGACTGCCCAGTGGTCCGGTCGTCACGGATACACTCGCCCCTCGAACAGCTTGCGTGCGGTGCGCAGCAGACCCGCCCCGGTGATTTGGCCATTCCCCCCCTGCTCCAGCAGGACTTCGGCGGCACCCGAGGGGTGTTCAACCCGGAACCGCCCATCGTCCGGCAGGACCGCACATCGCGCAGCGGGTGAACCACGCAGCGTGCAGGCGGTTGCCACCGTCACGGCGGCAAAGACACCGATGGTGGCATGGCAACGATGCGGGATGAACGAGCGGGTGTTGATCGCCCCCCCAGCCAGCGGGGCCGAGACCAGCGTCATCTTGGGCACCGATTTGTCCCGCACCTCCCCCAGCGCCATCAGCGGCCCGGCCTTCAGGCGGATCGCCTCAAGACGGGCTTTCACGGTCGCGTTCTGCTCTAAATCGTCGCGCGTTTCGGTACCAGTGATGCCAAAGTCACTGGCGCGCAGGATCACGCAGGGCATACCGTTGTCGATCAGGGTGCAGTCAGTCCCGTCGATCACATCAACCACATTGCCGGTGGGCAGCAGCGCGCCGCACATCGACCCGGCAATGCCCCGGAACATCAGCGGGATCGCAGCATGATTGCCGGGCACGCCATCGATGGCCGCATCGCCGTGATAGGTCACGTGGCCGTCCGGCGTCGCAATGGTGGCCACGGCCACTTCGCCGGTATTGACCATATGGATGCGCACCCTCGTTTCGCCCATAACAGCGGGGAACAACCCCATCTCAATCGCTGCGGGCCCGACGGCAGCCAGGATATTGCCGCAGCCCTGCGCGTCCGACACCAGCGTCTGATCAACAAAGACCTGTAGGAACAGATAGTCGATGTCCGCATCGTCGCGCGTTGACACAGACAGCAACGCCACCTTGGAGGTCAGAGGGTCGGCACCACCGATCCCGTCGATCTGTCGCGGGTCGGGCGACCCCATGACCCTCAGCAGCAGTGCATCCCGTGCATCCTGATCGCGCGGTAGGTCAGCGGCGTTGAACACCGCCCCTTTCGAGGTGCCGCCACGCATCCACAGACATGGGATGCCGTCAGACATATTTCAGGCCCTTTTCCGCAAGCCGTCCGCGCATGTCGTAAATGTCGAGGCCCAATTCACCCGAAGCAAGGCGGGCGCGCTTGGTCTCTTCGGCGTTCAACCGCTTTTGTGCCGCCTTCAGCACCTCTTCGGCCTCGGCGCTGCGGACGACAACCACACCGTCGTCATCAGCCACAATGACATCGCCCGCCTCGATGGCCTGACCGGCGCAGACGATTGGCACATTGACCGACCCCGGCGTTTCCTTGACCGTGCCCTGAGCTGAAATTGCGCGGGACCAGACCGGAAAGCCCATCTGTTCAAGATCCGCAACGTCGCGCACACCGGCGTCAATCACCAGCCCGCGACAGCCCCGCGCCACGGCCGAGGTCGCCAGAAGATCGCCGAAATACCCGTTGTCACAGGGCGAGGTCGGCGCCAGCACCAGAATATCCCCCGGTTGCAACTGCTCGATCGCGACATGCAGCATCCAGTTATCCCCGGGAGGAGCCGAGATTGTCACCGCAGAGCCGGCTATGCGCGCCCCGCGATAGATGGGGCGCATCTGCGCCGCCAAACAGCCGCGGCGGCCCTGCGCCTCGTGGACGGTGGCGACACCAGCAGCGCCCAGCGCGTCGATGGTGGCAGGGTTTGCGCGGGCTATATTCTGGACAACAATGGGCATAGTCGGCTCCTCAGGATTTGACCGGCGGGGTGCCGTGAGTGTGAAAGGTTTCGATGGTCTTCAGGCCCCAGGCCTGACCCTTTTTGCGGTCGGCTTCGGTCCAGACAACCGGTTCCCAATCGGGGGCAAGGATCAGCCGCGCGCCCGCATTGGCCAGTTCGATCCGATTTCCCGCAGGTTCCCAGACATACAGAAAGAATGTCCCCTGAATGGCATGTTTGTGCGGGCCGGTTTCGATATGCACGCCATTCTCAAGAAAGATGTCGGCCGCGCGCAGGATATCCTCGCGTTGATCGCAGGCATAGGTGACGTGGTGGAACCGCCCGGTGCCGCCGCCATGCTCTTCGGTGCAAGCCAGATCATATGTCTTGTTGTTGATGGTGAACCAGCAGCCGCCAATCCGACCGTTGTCGAGCTGGATCATCTCGGTCACGCGGCTGCCAAGGCAGGTTTCCATAAAGCGGCGAAATTCGCGCACGTCACCGGCCAGCAGGTTCAGGTGGTCGATCCGACGCGGACAGGCCCCCGTGTGGTGGAACCGGCTGGCGTTATTCTTGAGCGCAGGACGATCGGCATCGCCATGCTGGTATTTCACCGTGTCATAGTAAATCTCGAACAGATGGCCAAACGGGTCCTCGAACCGAAAGGCGCGACCATGGCTAAGGTCGCCATCATTCCAGCCAATCACCTTGTAACCGCTCGCCATGATCGCCTGCGCGCGACGCTCGAGCGCCTGCGGCGACGCAGCGCGATAGCCGATATGGCCAATCCCGGTGTTGTCCGAAAGGGTCAGCTTGAGCGTCGCAAACTCATAATCATCCCATGCGCGCAAATAGGCGCTGTCCGCATCCTGCCCCGACAGCGTCAGGCCATACACACGGGTAAAGAAATCGAGGCTGTCGTCGAATCGATCAGTTAGAATCTCGACATGGCCCAAATGGGCGAGGTCGAAACAAGGCTCAGTCATATGCTCCCCCCAGGAGTTGGCGCCGCCTCAACTCATGCGGCGCAACAAATCAGTCTTCCACCAGAACTGGTGAACCAGAACTGCCGCCACATGCAGGCAAAGAACTACCAGCAATGCCGTTGTTCCATATTCATGTGCACGGGCCATGGTTTCATTCCCCAGAAACCAGGCGCCAAATCCGGTCACAGGCAAGCCAAGCAGCAGAATGTAGAACGCGCCGTGCGCCAGCTTTGATATTTTCTGCGCTATATGAGGTTCTCTCGCGACTGGCAGCGGTGCCCCCTCAATGAGCCGCAACGCCAGCCGCCACACCGCAAGAACCGAGAGTACGGATCCAATCGCCGCGTGAGCGACAGACGTCACCGTCCACACCAAAGCTCCGTCGTCCAGTGTTTCCCGAAACGGCGCTGCCATCACATCGAACACAAAATATTGCTGGAAAACCAGAACGACTATGCTCCAATGCAGAACTTTCTGCGCCGTGCTGTAGCTCTCTGTGTCAGAATCAGTCAAAGGAGGTACTCCATGTTGCGTCGCCTTCGCATGACCAACATCAATTTTATTGACGCAAGGCTTGCCGAATGCTTAAGGCCCTCTGTGATAGAGCGTTACAGCATCCCGCGTAAGTGACCCATGCCGTCGTTTGCCGCCCTAAAGCTCATCGACCGTGCGCGGAAAGATAGATTCATACCCTTCGGCATATTTACAATCGCGCCCACCGGACTGGCCCCCTGAATTTCGCTTGAAATGGTTCGCGCGCTGTTCAGCGACCCGCGTATAGTACTCCCATAGATGCTCCTGACCCTGCATACACTCAACAGCGTCGCGTTTCTTCGCCCAGACCGGAGTGATGTCGAGGAACGTGTCCGGCTTCCAGCCCATCTGTTCAGTCTGGTGCGGCTCAAACAGATAGAGCTGCGGCGCGCCCAGCACTTCTTCGCCCGGATTGTGGCCCCAGGCTTGCGCGATCATCCGGCATTCCAACACCGCCTGCGTCGTGTTCATGTGATCGGTATTGTAGGGGTCGTATTTCGAATGACTGAACATAAAGGCTGGCTGCGCCTTACGGATCACGTCAACGATCTTCATCTTGTTCTCGCGCGTGAAGTCGAGCGGATAGTCCCCCAGATCAAGGCTGATCAGGTCGTGAACACTCAAAGCCTTTGCGGCATTTTCCGCCTCTTTGCGGCGCACATCCTTGACCCGATCAAGGGTCATGCCGTCTTGCTTCCACAGTTTCGCGCTTTCTCCGCGTTCGCCAAACGACAAGCACAACACTGTAACCTGATAGCCCAGCTCGGCATGGAGCGCGATGGCGCCGCCGCAACGCCAGACAAAATCCGCAGCATGTGCCGAAACGACAAGTGCGGATTTGGTGGCTGGCATCGGTTTCTCCCCTGAACGAAAGCTCGTGCAAACTCTGCACAGGGATTCAGCAGAGTTCAATTTTAAAGCCCGTGCAATAGCATAAGTTATGGCTATACCGGCTGGTGAAACGTAATACCCTGTGAACGGGGTTTCCTGTAGAGGCCGCACCATGCCATACGCAACCAATACCGCTGTCAGCGCGAAGCGCAGAGAGGGGCGCGCTGGATCTGATAGCGTTGCGCCAGATGGCAAAACGGTGTGGATGGCATCTGCTGTCCTACTAACGTCTGTCGCATGATTGCGCGTAACCTGCGGCATCTTCGTTGTTTTCTGGCAGTGGCCGAACTTGGCTCAGTCACGCTTGCGTCAGCGCGTTGCAACGTCACCCAGCCTGCAGTGACGCAGGCACTGGCCCGGATCGAAGCGCAGGCAGGCGGGCGATTGTTCGAGCGCACGCGGCGCGGGTTTTTCCTGACAGACCGGGGGGATGTGTTCGCGGATCGTGTGCGGCGCGCCTTTTCGCTATTGGACCCAAAACTGGCCGATCTTTCGCCACGCCTGCCGCTGACGGTTACGACAGCGCAGTTGCGGGCATTGATTGCGGTATGCGAGGCCGAGAATTTTACCCTGGCCGCGCGCCGTCTTGGTCTGGCTCAGCCGACGGTGCATCGGGCGGTGACGCAATTGGAAACCGAAACCGGGCGCACGCTGTTTCGTCGCGCCGTGCAGGGGCTGATCCCGACGCCGGTCGCCAACACGCTGGCCCATGCCGCGCGGCTGGCGTTTTCCGAGCTTGATCAGGCCGAGGCGGATCTGGCCGAACATGCAGGCCGCGAGGGCGGTCGGATCGTGGTTGGCGCACTGCCACTTTCGCGCTCGGTGTTGCTGCCGCAGTCGCTGGCGGCGTTTCGCGAGCAGCGCCCGACCCTGCCGATTAAGGTATTCGATGGGCCTTACGACAGCCTGTTGGCCGGGTTGCGCCGCGGAGAAATTGACGTGATCGTCGGTGCGTTGCGCTACCCCGCCCCGATCGGCGACGTGCGGCAGGAACCGCTGTTCGACGACCGACTGGCAATTGTCAGCCGCCCCGGACACCCGCTGGCGGCGCTCCGCGGGCTGGGCCCCAAGGAATTGACCGGCTACCCTTGGATTGTACCACGCGCGGACGCGCCGCTGCGCGCCCAGTTCGACGCGTTCTTTGGCGATGCCTGCGGTGAGCCCCCTGCCAGCACCATCGAATCCGGATCCATCCTGTTGATGCGTGAGACGCTATCGCTGGGGAATTTTCTGGGCTGCGTCTCGGGCCAGCAAGCCAAGGCCGAGATTGCGCGCGGCTTGCTGATTCGGCTCGATGTGGATGCCGCTTGGAGCGGACGGGCCATCGGCCTGACAACGCGCAAAAGCTGGCTGCCGACGCGGGCGCAACGGCTGTTTCTGGACATAATGCGCCAGATGGCAGAGCCGATCCGCAGCGCATGATCCCGGCCGGACACAAACCTTGCCAACTGCTGGAATTTGGTCATATTCAAAGGCATGAATTATTATAGGACGCGCAGTATGACCCTGACCCGCCGTCGCTTTATTGCCACTGGCAGCGCCTGCGCCGCCGGGGTCGCAGCCGTCAGCCTGTCGCCATCCCACGCCGTCGCGGCCAATAGCCTGAACCTTGGCTCAATCGAGCTAAGCACCGTGAGCGACGGGTTTCTGTCGCTGCCGACAGGGTTCTTTTTTGACCCAATGCCACAGCAACCTCTGGCCGAGATTATCGCGCGCTACAATCTGCCAACCGATATCCTGACCCCGCCTTGCAACGTGACCCTGATGCGGGATGGTCCACGCACCGTGCTGTTTGACGTTGGTTCCGGTCCGCATTTTGACCCCGGCGCGGGGCGTCTGGTCGACACGCTGGCGGCGCTGGACCTAAATCCTGACGACATCACCGATATTGTCTTTACCCATGCCCATCCTGATCACCTTTGGGGGCTGCTGGATGATTTTGATGATCCGCTGTTTCCCAATGCCACCTACAAGATCGGTCGCACGGAATGGGCCTATTGGATGGATCCACAGACGGTCGACACCATTGGTGCGGAACGCGTTGCCGTCGCAGTTGGATCACAGCGCCGACTGGCGATGATCGAAGATGCAATCACCCTGTTTGACGACGGGGACGAGATCCTGCCCGGCGTTGCAGCACGCGCCACCTATGGCCACACGCCCGGTCACATGGCATTCGAAATCCGATCCGGCACTGACGCGGCGATGATCGTTGGCGACAGCATCGGCAACCATCACGTCGCGTTTGAGCGGCCAGACTGGCCCACCGGGTCGGATCAGAATCAGGCGCAGGCGGCGATCACACGGGTGGCGCTACTGGACCAGCTTGCGCATGAGCAGACGCCATTGATTGGCTTTCATCTGACCCAGGGGGGTATCGGCCGGGTCGAGCGGCGCGACAGCACCTACCGCTTTGTCGCCGACCTCTGACCGAACTTCACGGCGCCCCCCGCCACTGCCGGGGCCACCGAGCGGCGAACTATCAGTCAACGCTGTTTAAATAGGCCGCCAGGGCGGCGATATCAGCCTCGGATTTCAATCCGGCAAATGACATCTTGGTGCCTTTGAGGAATTTTCGCGGATTGGCCAGAAACGCCGCCAGCTGATCCTCGGTCCAGACCAGCCCGTCGGATGCAGCGTCGATCATCGGTTTGGAATATTTGAACCCGTCCACCGCTCCGGCCGGCTGTCCCACAATACCGGTCAGGACCGGCCCCACACGGTTCTTGGCGCCTTCGCCCAGTTGATGGCACGCCTTGCATTTGCGAAACAACTTTTCACCCTCTGCGATCACTGCGGGGTCTGGTGTCGGTGCCGCGTCCTCAGCAGCGTCTGCATTGGTGGCGACCTCGGGCGTCGGGGCAACCTGGTCTGGCGTCACGTCCAGAACACGCGCGCGCATCGTCACCGCAACCGTGTCTTTGCACCCGGTCATGCAGGGTTCACCCACCCAAAGCGCATGTTCCACCGCAACCCGGTCATCCATAAAGAACCCGTTGGCATTGGGCATCTCGACCTGATCCACGGTGTCGTTCGACAGAACAAAGTCATCCTCGATCAGGAAATTGGAATAGAGGATATAGGCGACCAGCGCATAGACCTCGTCGTCGCTCAGCGTGCCGGCATCACCGAAAGGCATCGACCGTTTGACGTAATCCACGGCGGTCGACACATATGGCCAGTAAGACCCGACCGTTTTCAGCGGATCGTCATGATCCAGCGTTTTTGCGCCACCGGCCAGCTTGGGCCAGTTGCCGATCCCTTCGGCAAAATCGCCATGGCAGGCGGCGCATTTCTCGGCAAAGATCGGCTCTCCGGTCAGGGCGTCACCTGATCCCACCGGCAGGCCGGTGCCGTCGGGGCGGATATCATGATCCCATGCGGCAATCTCCTCGGGCAGAGCCGCGCGCCCCAGACCATAGGTTTGCGCCATAGCAGACCCGCTACACAGCAGCGCCGCAATCACGGCACAGGTTTCAGGAAACCTCGACATTTTCAGCCTCCCCATTGGTGCGGACCCACCATGTCTGGATCCCGTTGTTGTGGTAGATCGAATTCAACCCGCGCACGCCGCGCAACTGGGTTTTGGTTGGCTGGACATAGCCGGTGTCATCCATGGCCCGCGATTGCAGGAACATCTCTTGGCCGTCCCAGTCGGTGTCGAGGTAGAACCGCGTCAGAGCCATCTTTTCCCCTGGTTTGGCCAGGCGGGCTGTTTCCCATGTTTTGCCACCATCGCGGGACACATCCACCCGGGTGATCGCACCGCGCCCGGACCACGCCAGCCCGGTGATGACCAAGGGCCCGACACCATGCCGGATCGGCGCCTGCGGGCTGGGTGAGGTCACAACCGATTTGGCATCCATCGCCCAGGTGAATTTGCGGCTGGTGCCATCTGCCATGGTGTCGGTGTACTTCGACGTTTCTTCGCGGCTCTCTACCGGGGTGTCGGTGACTTCGATCCGGCGCAGCCACTTGATCCACAGGTTGCCCTCCCATCCCGGCACGACGAGGCGGACGGGATACCCATGTTCCTTGCGCAGCGCCTCGCCATTGGCCTTGAACGCGACCAAAATGTCATCCAGCGCCTTCTCGATCGGGATCGACCGCCCGTTTGACGACGCATCCGCCCCTTCGACATAGACCCATTTGGCCGAAGTGTCGTACCCCGCCTCTTGCAACAAGGTCCGTAGCGGCACGCCGGTATATTCCATATTGTGGATCATGCCGTGGGTGAACTGCGCACCGTTCAGTTGCGCCCCGGCCCATTCCATGCCCGAATTGGCGGCGCATTCACAGAAATAGACCTGATTTTCGCGCGGGAGCCGCTCAAGATCGGCATAGGTGAACACCAACGGACGGTCGACGAGACCGTTGATCATCAGGCGGTAGTCATCCTTGCGCAGCTCGATTGCGCCAGAATGGTGTCTCTCAAACGCGCAGCCCTGCGGTGTAATCGTCCCATCCAGCGCGTGGATCGGTGTAAAGTTGATCGAAGAGATCGTATCCGCCGTCAGCCACTCGACATTGCGACGGATCACATCGCCCTCGAACTCGATGGGCATGCCGTAGGGCGTCGCATCCACACCGTCGCCAAAGCCCTGCGCCCACGGTTGCACCTGCGTGATCAGTGGATCGGGATCGGCGGCCTGCGCAATGCCCGCGCCCGCGATGGTCCCACCGGCGGCCAACGTTCCCTTCAGGAATGCCCGGCGCGAGGTGCCGCTGTTGCTATCCTGGCTCATCTTTGCCTCCTTTCGCATCATAACATTCGACTATGTGAATAAATAAGCCCCTAAAAAACGACGAGGCCACCCAGCGCCCGCCGTCAGTCCGGTGTCAGGCGCCGATCACTTCGACGCTGGTGTTTTGGTCCAAGGTCACTGTGCCAAGTTTTCGAATATGGTCTTCGACCACATCCCAGATTTGCGGACCCTCGGTCCCCTCATTGACGCTGGCCCAGCCGGCCACGACATAGGACTTGGTCGGATCAATCACCTCACCCGTGCGCAGCAACGTCATCTCGGTGATACGGCTGCCCTGCGGCTTGGTTACGTCGATGCGGTAGCCCAGACCGCCCGTGCGCACCATATCGCCACCCTGCTGGTAATAGGGATCGGGGTTGAACAGATTGTCGGCCACATCCTCGAGCACAACATGCAGGAATTCGCCCGTCATTTCCGTACGATAGGCCTGGCCATATGTCATCGAGGTGACGTTGAATATATCCTCGCGGGTGATATCCTGACCGGGCAGGATCGACGGCCCCCAGCGTACACCCGGCGACAGGGCGATATCGGCCTCGCGTTCCGACAACAGCGCGTCGCAGATCAGATCGTCCCAGGTGCCGTTGAAATTACCGCGCCGGTACAGCAGCGTGTCGTCGGCGGTGGTGCCGATCACTTCGCTCAGCTCGGCGATATAGGGCGCACGCTGTTCATCAATCAGCGCGGTCAATGCCGGGTCGGGCGCGATCACGTCGGACAGGATCGGGATCAGCTTGTGACGGAATCCCATCATCCGGCCATTCTGCACATCCAGATCAACGCGGCTCACGAATTTGCCGTTCGATCCAGATGCCACGATGATCGTTTCACCCACCAGCACCGGTTCTGGCAGCGCGTCATGGGTGTGGCCCGACAGGATTACGTCAATGCCGCTCACTATCCCCGCCATCTGCTTGTCGACGTCAAAACCGTTGTGTGACAGGCAGACCACAAGTTCAGCCCCTTGGGCACGAACCTCATCCACCATCTGCTGCATGTGCTCGTCACGGATACCAAAGGAATATTCCGGGAACAGCCAGCCGGGGTTGGCAATCGGCATATATGGGAACGCCTGACCGATCACCGCCACTTTGACCCCGCCAGTTTCATAGAAACTATAGGGCGGGAACAGCTCGGCCGGTTCGTCCCATTCGGCGTCAAAGATGTTCTGGCCCAGCGCATCAAACGGCAAGCCCTGCACAATTTCGGCCACCCGGTCGCTTCCCAGCGTGAACTCCCAGTGAAAGGTCATCGCATCAGGCTTTAACGCATTCATCACGTTGACCATATCCTGCCCCTGCGTGTGGTAGCAGGTATAGCTGCCGTGCCAGGTGTCTCCGCCATCCAGCAGCAGCGCGTCAGGCCGATCAGCGCGGATCTGGTTGACGACCGTGGCGACACGATCAAGTCCCCCGACGCGGCCATAGCTGCGTGCCAGCGCGCTGAAATCGTCATGGGTCAGCGCATAGGCCGACGGGCTGCCGTCGTCGATGCCGTATAGCTTGCGAAAATCTTCGCCAGTCAGATGCGGCACCTGCCCCCGGTTCGCGCCCACGCCAATATTGACCGACGGTTCGCGAAAATACAGCGGTTTCATCTGCGCATGGATATCAGTGATGTGGATCAGCGATACGTTGCCAAAGGTATCGAACTGCAACAACTGATCCTGTGTCAGACTTTGTTGCGCCGCGAGCCGTGACCAGTTGCCAAAGCCCGAACCGCCATAAAGCGCGGCGGTCGCCATGCTGGTCTGAAGGAAATCACGCCGAGAGATCATTTTGGCACCTCTATATCACACATACATTCGAATTATTGAATGAATTGAAGTAGAAAAAGGCCCCTCACCGTCGCGCGGCGGGGGCCTTTTGCATCTTGTCAGTTGCGGATCGACGGACCCTCGACGCTCAGTCCGTTGCCGCGCGAGGCGACATACAGCTCAAGCGCGACAAATTCCGGGCTGCCGGGGTTGAACGTCTCGGCGCGGGTGTCACGAATACAGCCCTTGAAGCGGTCTTGCACGGCGTTCAGCTTGGTATTCTTTAGCCGGTAGGTCGGGAAACCGTTGATCTGACCCTGACTCAGATGGTCAGCACGGATCATGTTGCCGAAATTATCCTCGTGGCAATTTGCACAGGACAATTCGAGCTGGCCGGTGCGGGTGTAGTACAACTCCTTGCCCGCCTCCCACGTGGATTGCGCCGGGCCGTCGATGGCGACGTTAACCGGATGGCCACGCGCCACAGACGACAGCAGCGCGGTCATGTCGACCATATCACCACCAGTGTATTTCCATGCCTCGGCCCCCATGCGGGTGGTGCGGCAATCGTTGATCTGCATCTCCAACGTGCGCACTTCGCCCGCAGCCTCGTTCCACTTGGGATAGGTCGGACGCACCGCTGCCATCTCGGTGGATGCACCGTGACAGCTGGCGCATGACTTGCCCTCGGAACCATCGACGGTGTTCCAGTCCTCTTCGGCATTTTCGACAAAGATCATGCCGGGATTGTCGAAATCGTCGGCCTGCATGACCCGCGTTTCGACCCCGCGGAACAGCCAGCCCGACAACACCTCGTCGAATGTATCGGCCAGATGCGGTGGTGCTGCGGTGCGCGTCACCATCGGTATCTCTTCGTTCAACTCCAGCGTGTCGTCCGCCGGATCCGCGACGGAAAACGTGACCGAGGCCATAAGCACCCCGACCGCGCCGGTGATCGCTGACAATCTCTTCATAATCCTGTTCCTCCCAGAAACGGCACTGAAACGGTACCGTTCAGCCGATCGTGATCGATTTCTTGTCTTCGTAGACCGAGCCGTCGTCGTCGTACCAGGTAAAGGCAAATTCGCCTGCTTCGGGAACCGTCGCCTGGAATTCGAAATACGGGTTGGTCGATATCGCGGGTTCAAGCGTCACGTCAATCACGTTCTCACCGTTGAAATCGCAGGTAAAGCGATTGATGATCGACCGCGGAATAACATTGCCGTCACCATCTTTGCGCTGACCAGATTCCATCGTGTGGCTGATAAGCGTCTTGATGGTGATGACCTCACCCGCGGCGGCGCTTTTGGGTACTTTGACCCGGGGTTTTACATCTGATGCCATGTCTCTTCTCCCTGTGCCTGATCAGCCGCCGCAGCCGCCGATGGTGACCTTGACCATGCTGGACGCCTGCGCAAACGAACCGTCGGCCAGCTTGGCAATGGCAATCACATCCTGCGTCTTCGCCAGGCGAATGCGGGTCGATGCCTGCTGCGCACCGGCCAGAGCGCCAAATTTGAACGTCGCCACCGGCGGCACCGGGTTGCCGGTCGCCAGCACGAGGATTTCTGTGGCGCCGGGGGCATCCACCTCGATCGGAACGGTATTGCCGTTTTCGGCAATCTCGGGCGCGGTGAGGGTGATTCCGGTGTCGGCCACACTGGCACCGCCGGTAAAGGCGGCAATCGCCTCGTCCGTGGCGGCCTGCGCCCGATACGGCAGGCCAAAGGCCACAAAGACCCCGGCGCCGAGCAGTAGTGCGTTGCGTCTTGTCAGCTCCATGTCGAAAGCCTCCTGTCTGTTGAACCGGCGACCCGCGCCTCAGTCCTTGAGTGTCACGAGATAGGCAACCACGTCTTCGACCTGCTGGGCCGAAAGAAGCGGGCCGAATGTGTCGTCCGCAGCCTTGCCGGTAAAGGCCTTGCCGGGCCGGACAAAGCCTTCGGTCTTGTAAAAGGACGGCATCATCGTGCCGTCGAACATCATCTTGGCGTTGGCCACGATACCGCGCAGCTCGCCTTCGCTCCAACGATCACCGGCCCCATCAAGGATGGGTCCGATATTGCCCTGGAACGGCACGTCCGCCATGGCCGAAATTTCGTGGCAGGCGACGCAATTGCCGTCCGACCGGCTGCCCATGATCTTGCGACCGCTGGCGGGGTCTCCGGGCTGGCCTGACAGCGATTGTGCAATGGCACCCGAATCGAATGCAACCGCAGTCGGTGCGATTTCTTCAGCAGACAGGATTGTCGTGGACAGCCCCATCGCAATCAAACTGGTGGTGAACCGTTTCATGTGCCCTCCCGATACATGTCGACCGTGGTATAGCCTAGCGCAGGCAAACGTAAATACGCAACTACAAATTCAAAAACATGAATTTTATGATTTATCCGACCTGCCCGCCATCGCAATGATCGCGCGCAAATTCCCGGCACACGCGGCACAATGCCCGCCAATTGCGGCGCCACAACACGGTCGAACTTGTCTTATTCATATATTCAAATTACGTTGTATCATAACAGGGCTGGTCCAGGGCGGCGGGTGGCTGTGACGTTGATCACCAGCGGGATCTGGTCATCGCAGCATTGACCGTTTGACGGACGACCCCATTGCTGAACGAACTAGAGGAAACGCACCCTTTGGCCCTACCGGTTTTCGACACCACCTCTTCTGCCGAAGAGCTTGACAAGATGGCGGAAAATGCCATGGCGGCGGCAAACTTTCTCAAGGCGATCAGCCACGAGGGTCGGTTGATGATCCTGTGCCATCTTGCCTCGGGCGAAAAATCAGTGACCGAGCTCGAGGATCTGCTGTCGGCCCGGCAGGCGGCCGTGTCACAGCAATTGTCACGTCTGCGCCTCGAAGGGCTGGTGACGCCGCGACGGGATGGCAAGGCGATATATTATCGACTGGCCGATGACCGGCCACGCCAGATCATGGAAGTGGTCTATGATCTGTTTTGCAGGCGGGACTGACGATACCTCAGACCTGCCGGTCGCCCGGAGGAGGGGCGCGCCATTTTGCTGGACCATATCTCAGAGCCGCTGCTGATTGCAGTGATCGGATTCGGTGGCGGGATGCTGCTGGGTCTTGCGGCGCGGCTTGGGCGATTCTGTACGCTCGGCGCGATCGAGGATCTGCTCTATGGCGGCAACAGCGACCGGGCGCGGATGTGGGGAGTCGCGATTGGCGTGGCGATTGTCCTGACCTTTGGGCTGGCGTTGGCAGGATTTCTGGACCTGCGGACAACGCTCTATCTGTCGCAAGGCTGGTCGCCGCTGGCCAGCATCGTCGGCGGGCTGGTGTTTGGCTATGGCATGGCCCTGGCCGGCAATTGCGGTTACGGCGCGCTGGCGCGGCTGGGCGGCGGCGATCTGCGATCGTTTGTCATCGTTCTGGTGATGGGCGTGTCGGCATATGCCACGCTCAACGGGCCCCTGGCGGCGCTGCGCGTGGTGCTGTTTCAGCCCGACGGATCAACAACCCCGCCCGGCATCGCGCATCTGACGGCAGACCTGAGCGGCCTCTCACCAGAATTCATCGGCGTGGCGGTCGGCCTTGTGCTGCTCGCGCTTCTGATCGGAAGCGGCCCGGTGCGACTGTCGCGGTTCCTGTGGGCGGCGGTGGTGGGACTTGCCGTGGCGTCGGGGTGGGCTGGAACCTATTGGGTCGCTTCGCACGGTTTCGCAGACACACCGGTCATGTCACACACGTTTTCGGCGCCAGTCGGCCAGACCATCCTCTATACGATGACATCCTCGGGCAACCATCTGACCTTTGGCATCGGATCGGTCACTGGCGTCCTCGCGGGCGCGTTTCTGGGCAGCCTGCTGCGCCGCCAGTTCCGGTGGGAGGCCTGCGAAGACCCGCGCGAGCTGCGCCGCCAGATTCTGGGCGCCGGACTGATGGGCGTCGGAGCCGTCGTCGCAGTCGGATGCAGCATCGGTCAGGGATTGTCGGCGTTTTCAGTTCTGGCCCTCAGCGGGCCGGTGACGCTGGCCGCGATTGTGGCCGGCGCTGCACTGGGGCTGCGGCAACTGATCGTCGGCTTTCGCCATTTGGTCTGAGGTGCCGGATCGGGGCAAGCGTGCAAAATATATCCAGTCTGTAAAGGCTTGGCGACGATACCGCGCGACATGATCAGCGTAGAAGCGGAGCTAATCACTCTATCCGCTGAGCATTGCACGCAAACCGTCGAAAAGGGAAAATCCAGCGTCTGTTCGGGACTTAATCCTTTTGCGCGGCGGACGCAGGCAAGGCCGCTGTCACATCCTGCGAGGCAAGGATCGCTTGCGCCACCGAGATATCCAGTATCTGCGCTTCGGCCTTGTGCAGTTGGACCAGCAGGCGCCGGGTCTCAGCGGTTTCTCGAACCAGTTGCCGCGTCACCTCGTCCGGCAAAACGCCGGGCTGCGTCGGATCAACGCCCAGTGCCAGACCCAAATCCACCGCCAGTTCGCGCATCGTGGTGGCATGCAAATCGCGGCTAAGCGCCAGACATCCCTCATCGGTTTCGACCACATAGCCGGTGTCGCGCAACCGATCAAGGACCTCGTTTCGCGCATTCAGCGGCGCAGCCGTGACCAGCTCTTCCTCGTCGATCACGCCGCCAGTTTTGGCGTGCTGCAACAATTTGGCCAGAACGCTCATGGTGATTTCCAGCCGGTCCGAGGGCCGCAGCGTCACCCCCAGAACACCCGACCGCGCCAGCCACCAGTCGGGAAAAGACGCGGCAAAAACCGCCCCAAGAATGATCACCATCCACGAGGTGTAGATCCACACCAGAAAGACCGGCACCGCAGCAACGGCACCATAGATCGTCTCATAACTGGATCCAGAGGTGAGAAAGCGGTTAAAGCCCCAGCCCAGAATACCAAAGGACACCGCCGCAAAGATTGCGCCAATCAGCGCGTGCCGAATCCGCACCCGCCGCGCCGGAACCAGAACAAACAGCGCCGTGAAGCCAACGATATTGATTGCAAAGCCAGCCAGACTTTCCAGGATCCAAGAGCCGCTTTTCACCACCTCGGCCTGAATCCCCAAGGTAAGCAGATCCGACGTGTTGGCAAACTTCATCAGGTCAGACGACAGGGTAAAGCTGGCCCCGATCAGCAGCGGACCCAGCGTGAGAATGGCCCAGAAAATCAAAAAACGCACCAGTATCGGGCGCGGACGTTCGACATGCCAGACGCGGTTCAACGTATCCTCTACCGTTGACAGCAGCAGAACTGCCGCCACCGCCAGCGCCACAACGCCGATGGTGGTCAGATTGCTGGCGTTCTGGGTAAAGTTCGACAGATAGTCCGAAATAGCCGCCCCTGCCTCGGGGACAACAGCGTTGAAGAATACCGCCTGCATGCGCTCTTTGACCGCGTCAAAGGCGCGAAAACTGGACAGGATTGCAAAGGCAATGACCAGCAGTGGCACCAGCGCCAGCAGCGTGGAATAGGTCAGCGACGCCGCCGCATTGTTCATGCGCTCGGCAAAGAACCGGCGCACCGCAAAGACGACAAAATGCCCCACATCGGTGGCAATGGCCGCGAGGCGAGTCTGTTTCCAGGATTCGATTTGGGTGCGCAGATCTGTCATGCGGCAGTACATAGAACGATTCCCCCGGGAAACTCAGGGGCCGCAAAACTTTTCGCGGGCCTGTGATGGGTTGGGGCAACGGTTGTTGCAGGATGGGGCCATGTATCGGCCCGATTAATCGCATCTCATAAAATGACTGGCGCGGACCGACTGGATCGGCAGACTGGGGACAATCCCGTTTTATTCAGGTCGCATGCCCTCCATGAACTCATCTTCCCTCTCGCCCAGGTCGATCCGGCCCCGCACCCTCGGCGCGCTGTCGCACGCTTTGCAACAAATGCACCCGCAAGGAGCCGTTGATGACAAGGGATATGCCGCATCCTATCTCGACAATCTCTTGCCGTTGGTGTCCCCCGCAGATTTCGAGGCCGACCTAGAAGCCGGGGATGGCAATGAGCTGGCGACCAAGTTTCGCGCCGCACATTCCTCGTCTGCTCTGGCGGTAAATTGCTTTGCACCCTTTCGCAGCCGTTTGTCGGATTTGGTGCTGCCCTTGGGGCAGGATTTCACCCGGTTGCAGTTCGAACGCAAATGTCCGACCGGATTGCGGGGCGGACGCGCGCCCAATCTAGATCTTGTGCTTGAAGGGGCCACCAGCGTCGTCGGCGTGGAATCCAAGCTAACGGAAATGCTGGGTCGCCACCGCGCCGCGTTTTCCGACGCCTATCGGGATCAGATCACCGATTTTCGCCGCACTCAGGGCTATTTCCGTGAAATGCTGCGCCTGAGAGAGGCCCCTGACAGCTACGCACGGCTGGACGCTGCGCAGTTGATCAAACACGCCTTCGGTCTGGCCCGCTGCTTTGGTGACCGACCGGTGACGCTGTTGTATCTGTATTGGGAGCCAGCCAATCCGGAATGCGATCCAATCTTTGCCGCCCACCGCCGCGAGATCGCTGAGTTCGCCGACCGTGTGGCCGACGCGACGCCAACATTTGCCGCACTCAGTTACCCCGAACTCTGGGCGTTCTGGCAACACCACGCACCGCCGCAATGGTTGCCGGGGCACCTAGAGGCACTGCATCAACGCTATGGGATGGCGATCTGACAGGCGGCCCGGCCACCGCCATATTGCTGCGGAAGCGTTGCCCCGATACCCGCAATGACATGACGCCTCGACGCAAAAAACAGCGGATCTGAACCATGACGGACCCCTACTCCCCCAAAGGCACTGTTCCCGCGCGCGAAAGCCTGGCCACCTTTGCCCGGATCGGGGTGTTGTCGTTTGGCGGGCCGGCAGCGCAGATCGCGCTGATGCACAAGATCATCGTCGAGGACAAAGGCTGGCTCTCTGAACAGCGGTTTCTGAACGCGCTTAGCTTTTGCATGCTGCTGCCCGGCCCCGAAGCGATGCAACTGGCCACCTATGCCGGCTGGCGATTGCATGGCGTTCGGGGCGGGCTAAGCGCGGGGCTGTTGTTTGTGCTGCCGGGGGCGTTGGTAATGCTGGCTCTGGGCGCGCTCTATGTGGCCTACGGGGATGTGCCGCTGATGGCGACGCTGTTTCTGGGCGTCAAGGCGGCGGTTCTGGCAATTGTCCTTGAGGCGCTGCTGCGGGTGTCGCGTCGTGCGCTCATCGGGTGGGATCACTGGATTCTAGCCGGTCTGGCCTTTGTCGGCATCTTCTTTCTGGCACTGCCCTATCCGCTGATTATCCTGATCGCGGGTCTGTATGGTGCCTTCTTTGGCAGGGCCGTCCCAGAGGCTGCTGCCCCGGTCCACATCTCATTGCGCCGGACCGCGGCTACGGTCACCCTGGGCCTGTTGATCTGGTTGCTGCCGCTGGCGATGCTGGACACCGTCACCGACCACGCTGTCCTGTCCGAGATCGGCGTGTTCTTTGCCAAGCTGGCGGTGGTCACCTTTGGCGGTGCCTACGCCGTTCTGGCCTATATGGCGCAGGATGTGGTGACCGGCTTTGGCTGGCTGAGCGCGGACGAGATGATGGACGGCCTAGGTCTGGCGGAAACCACACCCGGCCCGCTGATCCTGGTGACGCAGTTTGTTGGCTATATCGCCGCTTTTCGTGCTGGGGGGTACGGCATCGCCCTCGGTGGGGCGGCGGTCACGCTCTGGGTGACGTTTGTGCCCTGCTTTTTGTGGATATTCGCCGGAGCCCCTTACATCGAATGGATCGCGGCGCAACCACGCCTCAAGGGGGCGTTGCAGGCGATCACGGCGGCTGTTGTCGGTGTCATCCTAAATCTATCGGTCTGGTTCGGCCTGCATGTGCTGTGTCGAGAGGTCGCGCAATCAACGATCGGCCCGGTGACGCTCTGGCGCCCCGAGCTTGCGTCACTGGACTGGCGCGCTGCCATGTTGTCGCTGCTCTGTGGTGTGCTCTTGCTGCGGTATCATCTGGGGATCGGCTGGATTCTGATGCTGTCCGCAGCTCTGGGCTGGTGCCTTGTCAGCGCAGTATAAGCTGCGCGTTCACGCCGACCAAGGATATGCCCGATTGCAGGTCAGGCACTCGGCCAAAGACGCCCGCTAAGCTGACAGGACGATGAAATCCCGTGCGGCGACGCTGATCTCAGTCTTGGTACCGACGGGCGGCGGCGGGGAATCCACCCGGTTGAAGGTGTCCAGCACCAGTGACGCCGTGCCAACCTGCGCTGTGATCCTGACCACCGCGCCCATGAACTGCACGGCAGTGATCGTCGCGGGCAGAACCGCCTCACGCGAGGGGTCGCGGCCCAGACGCGCGGCCTCGGGGCGCAGGGCGATGCCGATGGTTTTTCCCTTGGACACGTCCAGTGCACGCCCCAGCGACAGCGCCGTTCCGTCCAGCGTCACCCCACCGTTGGCCGGGTCCGTCACCACGGCGTCAAAGGTGTTGAGCGTGCCGACAAACCCGGCGACAAAGCGGGTAGAAGGCGCATTGTAAATCTCAAACGGAACACCGATCTGTTCCGCTTTGCCGCCATTCATCACCACGACGCGATCGGACATCGACAGCGCCTCTTCCTGATCGTGGGTGACAAAGATCGTGGTAATCCCCAGACGTTTCTGGATCTCGCGGATTTCAGCCCGCAGACTGACGCGGATCTTGGCATCCAGCGCCGACAGCGGTTCGTCCAGCAACAGTACCTTGGGCCGCGCCGCCAGTGCCCGCGCCAGTGCAACCCGCTGCTGCTGCCCCCCCGACATCTGGAACGGATAGCGCCCGCCCAGATCCGGCAGGCCGATCAGTAACAGCATCTCTTTGACCCGCGCCTCACGCTCGGCCCGCGCGACACCAGCAACCTTGAGGCCAAAGGCGACGTTCTGCGCCACGGTCATGTTGGGAAACAGCGCATAGGCCTGAAACACCATACCGATGTCGCGCTGATTGGGCCGCAGCCCGGTCACATCGCGCCCGTCGATGGTGATGCCCCCGGCAGACGGTGTTTCGAACCCGCCGACCATGCGCAGCACTGTGGTCTTGCCACAGCCCGACGGGCCCAACAGCGATACAAATTCGCCCTGTTCGATGTTCAGGGTGAAATCCTTGACCACATGATTTGCGCCAAAGGATTTCTCCAGGTGAGTGAGATCGAGAAAGGCCATCAGGCGTTTGCCCTCGTATGTGTGGAAAAGCGTGTGACCAGCTGGATCAGCCCCATACAGGCCCAGGTGATCGCAAAGGCGATCACAGCCAGCGCCGCAGGTTCATAGGCGCGATTTGCCCCCAGGATCTGCATATAAGGCCCAAAGGCTGGACGGTCGAGCAGCGCCGCCATGGTGAATTCGCCGATCACGATGGCAAATGTCAGGAATGCGCCCGACATCACAGCCGGCAGCACATTAGGCAGGATCACCCGCGCCAGAATGGTGCCCCAACCCGCGCCCATGCTCTGTGCAGCCTCGGTCAGCGTGACCACGTCGATCGAGCGCAACCCCGTATCAACCGCCCGGTACATATATGGCAGCGACAGCATGGCATAGCCAAACATCAGCAGGATATTGGTGCCCAGAACCGAACCGGTCATCGGCAGCCAGCTAGATGTATTGTAGAGGCGAATGTAGCCAAAAACGACGACGATCGCAGGAATGACCAGCGGCAAGAGGGTGATAAATTCGATCCACGGGCGCACCTCTGGCAGCTTGAGCCGGACCCAAAAGGCCGTCGGCACCACCAGCAGGATGCCAAAGGCGATGGTCACCACAGCCATCATCACCGAATAGCCGAATGTGGCCTGAAACTGCGGATCCGCCAGCACCACCTTGTAGGCATCCAGCGAATACACCCCGCGCCGCATCGACAGCGAGAATTCGGCCATCCCGATCATCGGAAGGATAAAATAAGTCACGCCAAACAAAAAGGCGATCCAGGCGAAAAGCTTGTTCATTTCAGCCACCGTTCCGACCGTATCCGCAGCACGATATACAGTGTGTTGGCCGCCCCGGTCAGCACGATCATGCCAAACGCCAACGCATAACCAAGGTTAGGAGAACCCAGAACATCGCCACGGATCTGCGCATACAGCAGGATCGGCGCGATGTTCAGCGACGGCCCGGTCAGCGCGATTGCCGTGGCCACAGCGCCGAAGGCATTGGCAAACAGCAGTGCCATGGTGCCCAGGATCGACGGAAACAGGATCGGCAGCGCCACCATGCGCCAGTATTGCAGCCCGGTGGCGCCCAGCACCTCGGCCGCCTCGCGCCATTCCCGTTTCAGACCGTCCAGCGCCGGCGTGATAATCAGGATCATCAGCGGGATCTGAAAGAACAGATAGGTGATGATCAGACCCCAGGTGCTAAGCAGGTTCCAGCCATAGACCCGCAGGTTTATGCCCCACTCGGTGCGCAGATACATGGTGATCAGGCCCGCCGGGCCGATGGTCGCGATAAAGGCAAAGGCCAGCGGCACCCCGGCAAAGTTCGATGCGACGCCGGAAAAGGTGGTCATCGGCCCGCGCACGGCACGCGGCAGACTGCCCAGCGTGATCGCGCAGGCGATAGCAAACCCAAAGGCACATCCCAGAAGCGACGACAGAAAACTGACCTTGATCGACACCCAATAGGCATTGCGGATCGACGGCGTGTTCAGACCAATGATGTTGTCAAAGGTAAAAGCCCCTTCGGGCGTACGAAAGGCCCCGACAACGATATAGAGCGTGGGCAGGATCAGAAACAGGATCGCGAAGATCGCGAACGGCAGCAGCCCCGCCCAGGTCAGCGCACGTGCGCGCAAGCTTTCTGCCATATCGTAGTCCTGTTCATGGCGAACCCCGACCAACAGGCCGGGGTTCGCGGTGGTCACAATAGGTTACTGCACGTTCGCGCCGACAACCTGATCCCAGCCCGACACAACCGTTTCACGGTTGGCGTTGACCTGATCAAGCGTCGGGAATACGGCGGCGGCATAGCCTTCGGCCGGAGGCAGCGCGTCCATCATCTCTTGCGGGATGACACCACGTGCGGCCAGATCGTTGAACCGGATCGGGTGGCAATAGCCCGATAGCCAGCCCAGCTGGCCTTCGTCGGAGTAAAGGTATTCCATCCACAGCTTGGCGGCGTTGGGCTGCGGCGCGTGGGCGCTGATGCCCTGCACATACACCCCGGCCAGAACCGCGTCGGACGGCACGATCACTTCGACCGGCGGGTTACCTGCCAGCGTATCACGGGCCGCCAGCGCGTTGTAATCCCACTCGATCACAATCGGCGTGGTTCCCTGTGCCAGCGTACCAGCCTTGCCGATGACCGGGACAAAATTGCCCGAGGCGTTCAGTTCTGCAAAGAACTCAAGACCCGCCTTGGCAGCGGCCTCACCCGGCTCTGCGCCGCGCGACATGCCTGCGGCCAGCACGGCCAGGATTGCCTGGTTCGACGCGCGCGGATCACCGGCAAGCGCAACGGCACCAACATATTCCGGCTTCAGCAGATCGGCAAAGCTGGTGGGCACGTTGTCGATCATGTCAGTGTTCACGATGAACGACATCACGCCGTAGTAGTCACCGTACCAATGGCCGTCAGCATCCTTGGCGCTGTCTGGGATCGAATCCCAGGTCGACACCTTGTAAGGCTGCACCAGACCTTCGTCCTGCGCGGCAGGACCAAAGGCCAGACCAACATCGATAACATCAGGGGCCTGCGGGCCGGTGTTGCCCATGTTGGCGCGAATGGCCTCAAGCTCGTCCGCGGAACCGGCATCGGGGTTCAGTTCGTTCACGGCGATGCCGGGATACTTGGCCTTGAAGCCGTCAATAACGGCACCGTAGCCGCACCAGTCATGTGGCAGCGCGATAGTGGTAAGCGTTCCTTCCGCCTCGGCGGCGGCGACCAGTTCATCCATGGATTGGGCAAAGCCCGGTGTGACACTCACTACGGCATATAGCGCCGTGGTGGCGAATGCGACGGTGCGGTTCATGTGCAACTCCCTGCTGCAAGAAAAGACGAAAATTCAGGGCTTTGGCCCACCCGGGGTCCTTACCTCTTTTCGTGTTTCGATTTTGTGACACGGCGACAAGCGCATGTCTATTAATAATAGAAACTTGGTTTTCCGCGCGGCAGACGAACAAATGCGGCAGGATGCCACCGTATCTGGCACATCGAAACGCGCCTGGGCATGTAGAAACACCTGTCATTTCACTGACCCGCAGTAGGGTCTGCGTACCTCAACCGCCAAAGGAACCCCTTAGAGGAACAGGGTCGAAATGGCCGGGAACAGTGCCACCAGAACCAGTACGGCCAGCATCACCGCGATAAACGGCAGCGTCGCCGCAAAGATCTGTTCGACAGAAACATTGGGATCATTCAGCGTGTTGTGGACCGTAAACACCGATATGCCAAAGGGTGGCGTCAGCAACCCGATCTCAACCGCGAGCACAGTGACAATACCGAAATGGCTAAGGTCGATCCCCATCCCCTGCGCGATCGGGGCGGCAATCGGCACCATGATCAGCAGGATCGACGTGGAATCGAGGATCATGCCCATCAGCAGGATGATCACCGCATAAAAGAACAGGAATCCCATTGGGCCAAAGCCCGATCCCTGCACCAGCCCGGCAATGGCGTTGGGCAGCCCGGCAATCGACAGCATTCGCGAATAAAAGCTGGCTGCGATCAGCAGTAGCAGGATCGACACCGAGATGACGCCGGTCTGCTTCATCACCTCCCACAGGCGGTGCCGGTCCAGCGACCGCCGCGACAATGCCACGATCAGCGCGCCAAAGGCACCGATGCCGCCGGCCTCGGTCGGGGTGAAGAACCCGGTGTAAAGCCCGCCCAGCACAAGCAACACCAACAGCACGATGGGAAAGAGCTTGGCGGCCATGACCGGGAGTGGCATCTTCACGAATTCGCGGTCCAGACGACGTACCCGCGCCGCCTCTGGATCTGTCAGCACAAAGCCGGGAAACAGCATTGTGACGCCGATCAGCATGGCAACAAAGCCCAGCGCCAACATGATCCCCGGCAGGATACCCGCGATGAACATGCCGCCAATCGACACCTCTGCCAGCACGCCGTAGATAATCAGCAGCAGGCTTGGCGGGATCAGCATGCCCAGCACGGATGACCCCGCCACTGTTCCGGCAGCAAATGCCGGGCGATAGCCGTGGCGCGTCATCTCAGGCACGGCCACCCGTGTGAAAACCGCAGCCGAGGCAATGGAAACGCCCGTGACGGCGGCAAAGATCGTGTTCGCCGCAACCGTCGCCACGCCCAGCCCGCAGACCATGCGGCGCAGCAGTTCCTCGGCCACTTCGAACGTATCACGCCCGACGTTGGACACGCTGACCAGCAACCCCATCAATACAAACAGCGGGATCGTCGCAAACAGATAATCGGCAATTCCGCTATAGGCGGTCAGTTCAAGCATCCTGAAGGCCAGCCCCATGTTGTCGCGGATGATCCAGATCCCGACAAAGGCAACGCCGAACAGGGCGTAGGCGATCTGCATACCCAGCAGAACCAGCGCAATCAGCACCGCAATCAGCAGGAACCCAATGGCAAGCGTTGTCATTGTGCGCCCCTTTGAAAACTGCGGATCTCTTCGGTGCAGCGATAGAGTGCTGACAGAGCCGCCACGGCAGAGCCCAGCACCGTGATGGCGCGGAACGGAAAGGTGGGGATCGTGAACACGCCCTGCACGCCAAAAAATTCTGCGCCGGTCCAGGCGTCCATCATCTTGGGCCAGGATGCCCAGAGGATCAGTGCAAACACCACCGCCCCGCACAGCGCGAACAGCGCCTCAAGCAGCAACACCAGCCGGGGCGAAGCGCGTTCAAGCCGACGTACCAGAAAATCCGCCCGCGTCAGGCGCCGTTGCAGGATCGCGGCGGCGACTTGCAGGAATACGATCGCCACAACCGTGCGCGCCGCAATTTCGGCCACGCCGGTGATCGGCGCATTGAAAAAGTTTCGCCCCAGTACATCGGCCACGACAAGCGCCATCAACCCACCGATACACAGCGTCCCGATCGACGACATCACCGCAGCGACGCCCCCCAGCACCGCGCCCACAGGCGCCTCGGAAAAGCGCGGGACAAAACTGGGATCGGCTGTTGCGGTTTCGTCCTGGCTCATGCTGGCTCGCTCGATGGTTGGCTGGGGAGTGACAATACCCGCCCGGAGGTCCGGACGGGCGCAAATTTACAGTTCAGACGGAATCAGAGCCCGTCGTCCCAGTTGCGCAGCGGTGTCGCACCATGGGCGCGCAGCGCGTCAAAATACGCCTTGAGCACCACTTTACCCGCATCGCCGGTCTGTTCCAGCCAGGGCTCGATAATGTTCGGCAGCCCTTCGACCCAGGCGGTTTTCTCTGCTTCGGGCAGATCGTGCACAGTCAGACCCGCCGCCTGCATTTCCACCATGGCACGGGCGGCCAGATCGGCGACGTAATCGCCATGTGCCGCCGACGTAGCCTTGGCCGCGCCGCGAAACGCCTCTTGGACCGGGGCGGGCAGACCGTCAAAGAAATCCTCGTTCGCGGCGATGCCACCAAAATACATCGACCCGATGCCAACGCGGGTCAGTTCCGGTGCCACCTCGTATACGCGGGTCGGCAGGATGCCAGAGGCAAAGGACAGCGTGCCCTCGGTCACGCCGGTCTGGATGTTGGTGTAATAGGTGGTCAGCGCGCCATCGACCGGGGTCGCACCCGTGCCCTGCAGCCAGTTGGCCGAAGTACCAGGCGCGTTCAGCTTGCGATTCTGCAGGTCAGCCATCGTGTTGACTGGAAAGTTTGCATAGATGTCATAGCTGTCGGTGATCAGCGACGACAGATGCACCATGCCATTCTCGGACCAGCTGTTGGCAAGTTCCGGCAGGTTCTGGCTGAGATCGTCAAAAATCTCGATGATCATCTTGTGGTCGGACGTGGCAAAGGGCGAGAAATAGGTCACGTTCTGAAGCGGCATGTTCGCCCCCTCCCAGACCGTGCCAACCATGCCAACATCGACGATGCCGTCCATCACCGCCTCGCGCGTGTCGGTGAATTTATACAGCGTGCCGGCATAGGCCTCGTTCCAGTTGACCTGATATTCGCCTTTTTCCGCCAGAATGCGGTTCACCTCGGGTTGAAAGGTGTTCTTCATCGCATAGACCCAGATGTTGGCCTCGGGGTGCGATGAGCCGATGTTGACGGTGATCTGTTCCTGCGCTGCGGCAAAGCCCGCGCCAAAGATGCTCAAGGCTGTCACTGCGGTAAATGTCGTGAATTTCATGGTTATCCTCCCTGGATCGGCATGCCTCCTCGCACGCCGTTATGGTTTCAGTCGTCAATGGTCCCCAGCGCCCGCAGAATGCGTTCGGGCGTAAAGGGCATATGGGTCACCTGCGCGCCCAAGGGGCGCAACGCATCGTTGATCGCATTCATCACGGCAGCGGGTGCCCCGGCAGTTCCCGCCTCACCGGCGCCTTTGGCGCCAAGGGTGCTTTCCTTGGTTGGGGTTTCGACATGGCCGATGATCATATCGGGCATTTCTGCTGCCATCGGCACGAGGTAATCCGCCATCGACCCGTTCAGAAGCTGACCCTCGGCGTCATAATGGATTTCCTCGAACAATGCGCCACCCAGACCCTGCACGATGCCGCCCCGGATCTGTTCGTCCACCAGTTGCGGGTTGATGATGCGCCCGCAATCCTCGACGCACCAGTGTTTCAACAGCGTGACGATACCGGTGTCGGTATCGACCTCAAGATAGCTGGCCTGCACCCCGTTGGTGAAGGCAAAGGGATATTCTGAAGTGATGTAATGCCGGGTCTGCACCAGCTCGCGCGGCAGATCCTTGGGCAGGGTATCGCCCCGGAAATAGACGATGCGGCCCAACTCTTCGAGCGGCATGCGCGACGCGCCAGTGTCGGCATCCACAACCTCTCCGTCACGGATATCGAGTTTCGATTTGTCCGATTGCAGCATCGCCGCCGCCACATCGAGGATGGAGTCGCGCAGCGCCATCGCCGACCGCAACGCCGCTTCGCCGCCGATGCCAGCGCCGCGCGACGCCCATGTGCCACCGCCGTAGGGCGTGACCTGCGTATCGCCGGTGATGATACGCACCTTTGAGGGGGACACGCCAACGCCTTCGGCCACGATCTGGGACAGCATCGCCTCGGTCCCCTGCCCCTGTTCGGTGACGCCGGACAGCGCAACAATCGACCCGTCCGGGTCCATCCGCACGGTGCAGCCATCCTGCGCCGAAATCCGCGCCCCGCCGATGCCGTACATAAACGGCGACGGGTTGGTCAGCTCGATAAAACTGGCGATGCCGATGCCGCGATGCACGCCGCGCTTGCGGGCCTCGGCCTGATCGACGCGCAGCGCGTCGTAATCCATCAGCGACAGCAGCTTGTCCATCGAGGCGTGATGCGACAGCCCCTCGAACCGCATCTTGGCAGGCGAGGTGACGGGATACGCATCGTCAGCATACATGTTGCGGCGGCGGATCTCGACCGGGTCGATGCCCAATTCGGCCGCCGCCATGTCCACCAACCCTTCGGTGATCGCCACCGCAATCGGGTGACCGACGGCGCGATACTGGCACGTCGGCGTTTTGTTCTGGAACACAACCGTGGTGCTGGCGCGGTAATTGGCAAAATCGTAGGGCCCACCGCAGAGGTTCACCACCTGATTGCCCTCCATCGCCGAGGTGCGCGGATAGACCGAATAGGCCCCAATCGCCGTCCAGTCATCAACGTCAAAGCCAAGGATCTTACCGGTCTCATCCACCGCAATCTTCGCCTCGATCTGATGATCGCGGGCGTGGATATCGGTGGTAAAGCTCTCAAGCCGGTCTGCGATGAACTTGACCGGGCGGCCCATGACCTTGGCAATCGCGGCTGTGGCGACCTCGTCGGGGTAGACATGCACCTTGATCCCATAAGAGCCGCCGACATCGCCACAAATCACCCGCACGCGACCCTCGGGCAGGTCAAGGTGTTTGGCCAGCACAGTCTGGATCATGTGTGGCGCCTGCGTCGCGTGATAGGCCGTCATCTGCCCGTCTGCCGGGTTCCAATCAACAAGGATCGAGCGCGGTTCCAGCGTCACGCCGGTATGGCGCGCAGTGGTGAACCGGGCCGAGACGACCTTGTGCGCTGTGGCAAAGGCCTTGTCGGTATCCCCCTCTTCATGCTGGCGCCGAAAGGCAAGGTTGTCACCCATTTCCGGGTGCAGCACCGGAGTGTCCTTGTCCAGCGCGGTCATCATGTCGGTGACGACCGGCAGCGGATCATAGTCGACATCCACCAGCGCGGCACCATCCTCGGCCGCTGCGCGGGACGTCGCCACCACGGCCACCACAGGTTCCCCAACCCAGCACGCGCGATCCACCGCCATTGGATGTTCGGGCGGTGATTTCAGCCCCTTGAGATGCGCGAGAACGCCAACCCACGGCGTGCAAACTGCGGCCAGATCCGCGCCGGTGAACACGCGCAAAACACCTCTGGCAGCCTCCGCCTCGGTTGTGTCAATGCCGGTGATACGAGCGTGGGCAAAGGGCGAGCGGACAAAGGCCACATGCACCATACGCGGCAGTGTGATGTCGTCGACATAGCGGCCCCGCCCCTCGACCAGTTTGGGCGCGTTGGGCCGTGGGACCGTCTTGCCGATATACGAATTCGGACGGTTGGGATTGCCAAAATTCAGGGTCATGCCATGTCCTCATCTGCACACTTGCGGAGCGTGTCTTCGACCGCGTCGACAATGGCCTCGTACCCTGTGCAGCGGCAATAATTGCCCGACAAATGCTCGCGGATCGCGGCGCGATCAGGGATTGGCCGCCGATGCAGCAGCTCTTGCGCGGCAACCAGCATTCCGGGGGTGCAGAATCCGCATTGCAACGCGTTGCGAGCGACAAAGGCGTCCTGAAGGACGCGAATTTCGGCGGTGTCTGACAACCCCTCGACCGTCCAGACCTCGGACCCGTCCAGTTGCGCGGCAAGCGTCAGACAGCCGCGCACCGCATCGCCGTCGACCCGCACGGTACAGGCACCGCAAACGCCGTGCTCGCAACTGGCATGTGCGCCGGTCAGCCCCAGATCCAGGCGTAGAAAATCGATCAGATGGCGCCCGGCAGGCACACGTGCCTCAACCGGTTCGCCATTCACCGTCAGCGCGATGTCCACTTTGGCGCGGAAACTGTCGCTCATGGCTGGCCTCCTTCGATGCGTGCCACGGCGCGGCGCAGCAGCACACCCGCCAAATGCTTGCGGTAGCTGGCGCTTGCCTGAGTGTCCGATGGCGGATCAATCTCGGTCTTCAGCGCGGCGACCGCCTCATCGACCGTGCCTGTATCCAGCGCGGCCATCGCGCCGGTGGCCAGAACCGGTGTTGCGCCGACGGATAACAGCGCGACCCGGTGCCCGCTGGATCGGCGGATCAGGCAGAGGCCCGCCAGCGCATAATCACCCGAACGCCGCGCGACCTCCTCCAGCACCTGATGTTCGCCCTGGGCGCATTTGCGCAGTGTGATCGCGATCAGGATCTCGCCCTCTTGCAGATCGGTGGTAAAGACATCGACAAAGAAATCCCCGGCCGCAACGCTGCGGGTGCCATCCGGCCCCTGAATGTGCAGAGTCGCATCAAGGCAGAGGATCGCGGCAGGGAATTCGGCCGCCGGGTCGGCGTGGGCCAGCGCCCCGCCAATGGTGCCTCGGTTACGGATCGCGGCGTGGGCGATGTGATCAACAGCCTCGCTCAGCAGCGGCGCGAAGCGGCGGATTAGCGGATCGCGACCGATATCCACATGCCGTGTCAGCGCGCCGATACGCAGGCAGTCGCCGTCATCCGTGACACCCGACAGTTCCGCCAGTCGCGAGATATCGACCAGCATGTCGCCGGTCGACAGACGCATGTTCATCGCTGCAATCAGGCTTTGACCGCCGGCCAGAACCCGCCCGGCGCCATCCGCCTCTGCCAGCATTCTGAGCGCATGGCTCACGTCCGTTGCCCGGACATATCCGCCCGCCTGAGCCTTCATTCAGTGCCTCCCCCCAAAACTACCGGCGCTCCTCAACCCCGGGTATTGATCGCTTGATCTTCATTGTTGATCAGATGATCTATAAATGCGAGCATATTGCAAGTGGAATCTTTTCTGGTCAGATGACAAACCGTGGACATGGACAGACACCAAGACGATCCCGTCACCACTTCGCCGCACGACAAAGCGACCCGCCGACGCCTGCCACCCGAGCAGCGCCGACAGCAGATCGTCGACGGCGCTGTGGCATTCTTTGCCGAGGTGGGACTGGACGGGAACACCCGCGATCTGGCCAAGCGGCTGAACATCACACAATCTCTTCTTTTCAATTACTTCGACACCAAAGACGCACTGATCGAGGCGGTCTATGCACAGGTCTATCTGAACCGCCTGTCACCCGACTGGCCCACCCGTCTAACCGACCGCAAAGTGCCGCTGCGCGACCGGCTTCTGGCGTTCTACAACGACTACAGCAAGCTGATCTTTGAATATGAATGGATGCGGATCTTTATGTTTTCGGGCCTCGCCGGGGCCGAACTCAACCGCCGCTATCTGGAACATCTGGGCAATGTGATTCTGCGGCCCCTGCTGGATGAGGTCCATGCCGGATCAGCCACCGCGACCCGGCCCGAGATGGAGGATCTGTGGAATCTGCACGGCGGCATCGTCTATATTGGCATCCGTCAACACATTTACCGTATGCCTTGCCCAGACGATCCCTCCCCTGCAATCGAACGCGCCATCGACCGGTTTCTGGCGGCGTTTGCCGCAAACGAAACCTGATCCAGCGCCCGTCGCAAAAAAATATTTCAGACCCAGCCAAGGATTGACCGTTGGCGCCCGTCTCACTCAAGTAATGCGCATGACAACTTCAGACGAGGATTTGGCCATGGCCGCGGCCCAAGGGGACCGCGAGGCCTATTCTGTGCTGATCACGCGCAATTATGACCGGGTGTTCCGGCTGGCATTCCGGCTGACCGGCCACCGGGCCGAAACCGAAGATCTGACACAGGACGTTTTTGCCGCCCTTCCGGGAAAGTTGCGCGGCTGGCGGGGTGAGGCGCGGTTCACCACATGGCTCTACCGCGTGGTGGTCAACGCCAGCCACGACCGCCGCCGCCGCAACGTCAGCCATGCACGTGCCGCACAGGGCTGGGGCGATTTCGAACTGGCGCGACAGGCCGACAATTCCACCCGAGCCGAGGCGCTGTCCTGGCTTGAGAATGCCATGATGCATCTACCGCAAGACCTGCGCGACACGGTGGTTCTGGTGGTAACCGAGGATATGACCCACGCGGAAACTTCCGAAATTCTTGGCGTGTCCGAGGGCACGATCTCGTGGCGGATGTCCGAGATTCGCAAACGCCTGCGCGCCTGTGCCGAGCACGAGGAAACCCCATGAGCGACGATTTTGAAAAGTTGAAACAGCACATGCAGCGGGCAATGCCCGAACCCGACGCGCACTCAAAGGCGCGCGATCTGGCGCAAGCGATGAAAATTTTCGACGAGGCCCAAGGATCGCAGGCCGCAGCGCGTCCTACTTCCGAAAGCACATCCGGCATGGGTGAGCTGTTCGCTGGAGTATTCAGGATGATTGCTGATTTCACGACCCGCAAGGCGCTAGTCGCCACAACTTCACTTGTGGCGGCATCGGTCGCGCTGCTGGTGGTTCTGCCGTTTGGCGGCGAGATCGCCCCGCCGATGCGGGGGATCGCGCCACCGCACAGCCCCCCCGCAGTTCGGACGCGCGAACGACAAGAGGCCATTGCGACGCCGATCGAGGCGGCCCCTTCTGCAGCCGACACCGCCGCGCCCATGGCAGAACTGGCACCACCACAGGGATTCGCCGCCTCTGCCCCGCCCGCGCCGATGGTTTCCAGCAAGATCGCGCCGCAGATGGGCCGCGCCATCGCCGACAGTGCGGCGATTTCGGCCCCCCCCATGCCCGTCCCGTCCGACACCTGGATCACCCCTGCGCCCGACACCGAATCCTTTGCCGACGCCGATCCCAATCCGATCAAAGTCACAGCCCAAGACCCGGTTTCAACCTTTTCCATCGACGTCGACACCGCGTCCTACAGCATCGTCAGATCGTCTTTGATGACGGGACGGATGCCCCCCCGCGACGCCGTGCGGATCGAGGAGATGGTCAACTATTTCCCCTACGCCTATCCCGCGCCCGACGGGAGTGAAGCGCCGTTCCGCCCCGCAATCTCGGTGGTGGCAACCCCGTGGAACGCAGGCACCCAGCTTGTGCATATCGGATTGCAGGGGCAGATGCCTGCCGTCACTGAGCGCGCGCCGCTCAATCTAGTGTTCCTGATCGACACCTCTGGGTCGATGCAGGATGCGACCAAGCTGCCGTTGTTGATCCAGTCCTTCAGGCTGATGTTGGCGCAATTGCATCCCGAGGATCAGATCGCCATCGTGACTTATGCGGGCAGTGCCGGCCTTGCCCTTGAACCGACGCCTGCCAGCGAACGGGACCGCATCAACACCGCCCTTGAACAGCTATCTGCCGGTGGATCGACCGCCGGTCAGGCCGGATTGCAACAGGCCTATGCCATCGCCCAAGATATGACCAAAGACGGAGAGGTCAGCCGCGTGATCCTGGCCACCGATGGCGATTTCAACGTCGGGCTTGCGGATCCAGAGGCACTAAAAACCTATATCGCGGACAAGCGTGACAGCGGCACCTACCTGTCGGTTCTGGGGTTTGGCCGTGGCAATCTGGATGATGCCACGATGCAAGCCTTGGCACAGAACGGCGACGGGCGCGCCGCCTATATCGACACCCTGAACGAGGCGCGCAAAGTGCTGGTGGACGAGTTGTCAGGCGCGTTGTTTCCGATTGCCGACGATGTCAAGATACAGGTCGAATTCAATCCGGCGGTGATCGCTGAATACCGCCTGATCGGCTACGAAACCCGTGCCCTGCTGCGCGAGGATTTCGCCAACGACCGCGTGGATGCCGGAGAAATCGGCGCGGGTCACGCGGTTACAGCGCTGTACGAAATCACGCCGGTTGGCTCGTCTGCCGTGCTGAACGCACCGCTGCGCTACGGCGAAACCATCACCGCCAGCGGTGATCAGAGTGAACTGGGTTTTCTGCGCTTGCGCTACAAGGCACCCGGTGCCACCGCCAGCCAGTTGATCGAAACGCCAATCCCGAATGTGCAGGCTGAGGCCAGCGAAGACACGCGTTTTGCCACAGCCATCGCAGGGTTTGGCCAGATTCTGCGCGGCGACTCGCATATCGGTGACTGGAGCTATAACGATGCCGCCAACCTTGCCACGCAGTCACGCGGCGACGACCCCTTTGGCTACCGCGCCGAAGCGATCTCACTGATGCGCCTTGCCGCATCGCTGGACCAAAGCGACTGACGCATGACCCCGGGGCCGGGGCAATCACAGCACCGGTTCCGCCCACCGCATATCGCAGCCAAACCACGCACAACCAACTTGCCCCCAGGCCCGCGCCTGTCATAGTCAGCGCCATGACCGGACCCAGATATACCCGCCTCGTCGAGGGCTTGCCCTCAACCGTGCCCTTTGTCGGACCCGAGGTGCAAGAGCGCCAGATCGGCCGCCCTTTCCTTGCCCGGCTCGGCGCAAACGAGAGCGTGTTTGGCCCCTCGCCCCGCGCAATAGCCGCGATGCAGGCAGAATCGGCGCAGATCTGGAAATATGCCGACGCGACCAACTTTGATCTTAAGGCAGGGCTGGCCGACCTCATGGGCTGTGCCCCCGGCAATCTTATCCTTGGCGAAGGTATCGACGGGCTGCTGGGCTATCTGGTGCGGCTGTTGGTGGCGCACGGCGATGCGGTTGTGACCTCGCTCGGGGGGTATCCGACCTTTAATTACCACGTGAACGGCTTTGGCGGGGTGCTGCACACCGTTCCCTTCAACGGCGATCACGAGGATATCGACGCGCTGATCGCCAAAGCGACCGAGGTCGACGCAAAACTGGTCTACCTTGCCAATCCTGACAACCCGATGGGCAGTTGGCACAGCGCAGCAGTGATCGAGGCCGCGCTCGACACCTTGCCCGACGGCACGTTGCTGGTTCTGGACGAGGCATATATTGAATTTGCGCCCAAAGGCACCGCGCCCCGGATCGACCCCGAAGATCCCCGAGTGATCCGCCTGCGGACATTTTCCAAAGGATACGGGCTGGCCGGCGCGCGTGTCGGCTATGGCGTGGGGGCAACCGCGCTGATCTCGGCTTTTGACAAGGTGCGCAACCATTTTGGCATGAACCGTGCGGCGCAAGTCGGGGCGCTGGCGGCGTTGCACGATGCCGAATGGCTGGATCACGTCCTGTCGCAGGTCGCGTCTGCCAAGGACCGGATCGGCGCGATTGCCCGCGACAATGGGCTGACTCCGCTTCCATCGGCCACCAATTTTGTGACCATCGACTGCGGCCGCGACGGCAGTTTTGCCCGCGCTCTTGTGCGTTCCCTGGCGTCCGAAGGGGTCTTTGTGCGGATGCCGTTTGTCGCGCCGCAGGATCGCTGCATCCGCATCAGCGCCGGCACCCCCGAGGATCTGGATGTTCTGGCACTGGCCCTGCCCCGGGCCTTGTCCGCGTCGGGGCAGCCAGACTCAGCCCAGGCCCCTGTCAGCAAACCACCTGACTCACAAAACGCCTGACACGGGCGACAATCACGCTATCATCCCTCTGGTCGGACCATTCCGGAGATCCACGATGCAGCGGCAGCCCCCACAAAGGGTCGAGGATTTCACCAGCCCTGCGCTTGTCATGGGGCTGGTCAACCTGCTGTGGGTATTTTTCGTGCTGTGGGCACTTTATGGCCTGGGCGCGGTCCTGTTGGCAGGCGCCGCCCTGAACCACCTGATCCAACGGCTGGCCGCGCGACGCACCCGCAACAACTGACGCCCCGTGCGCTCAGCCCCCGGCGATGACCTGCGCCGCTGCCGACACCGCGCCCGAGCCATGTGGGATCTTGAGCGCGATGAAACCGGCCTCGATCGTGCCCAGCATTCCCAAAATCATGTGCGGGTTGATGTGCCCCATGTGTCCGATGCGAAAGAAACCGGTGCCATCGGGGTCGTCCGGTTCGGACATGCCCAGCCCGATTCCCAACACCAGCCCGGCCTCGGTATCGGTCCATGTCCGCAAGGCACTGCCATAAGGCGCGCCCAGCCGCAGCGCCGTCACCGCATGACTGCGATAGGCCGGGGCGGTGATGTTCAGACTCAGCGGACCGCCGTCGCCCCACACATCGCAGGCGGCCCAGATCGCGCGGGCCAGCGTGGCGTGACGGGCCCAGATCGCCTCAATCCCTTCGGCGTGGATCATATCGAGCGCCGCGCGCAGACCAAAGAGGTGATGCGTCGGAGAGGTGCCGCCGAAATACTGATACGGGAACTCGGCATTGGCCCGCGGCTGCCAGTCCCAATAGCGCGGCACGCGCGCGATGGCGGCGCGCACGTCGGCGGCGCGGGCGTTGAAAAACACAAAGGAAACGCCGGGCGGCACCATCAGCCCCTTTTGCGACCCCGCTACCATTACGTCCACGCCCCAGGCATCCATCTCGAACACGTCACAGGCCAGCGAAGCAATGCAATCAACCATCAGCAACGCCGGATGACCAACCGCATCAATGGCTTGACGCAGCGCTGCAATGTCAGAACGGGACGAGGACGAGGTGTCTACATGCACCGCCAGCACCGCCTTGATCTTGCGGTCGGTGTCGGCGCGCAGAGCATCGGCAACACGCTGCGGATCAATCGGGCTTTGGCGGCCGTGATCAAGGATCTGCGCCTTGATCCCCTGCCCCTCGGCCATGTCGGCCCAGCCATAGCCAAAGCGCCCGGTGACGGCGACAAGGATTTCTTCGCCCACACCAACGGTATTGGCCAGCGCCGCCTCCCATGCGCCGTGTCCATTGGCGATATACATCGCCACCTGACCGTCGGTCCGCGCCACCCGTTTCAGGTCTGGCACAATCCCCGCCATCATCGCAGGCAAATCACCTTCGTAGATATTGGGCGACGCCACATGCATCGCACGCAGCACAGCGTCCGGCATCACAGAGGGGCCGGGAATGGCCAGATAGGGGCGACCGTGGGCCAGTGACATGCGGGGATTTCTCCTGAAGGTGGGGGATCGCGCCGATCCGAAACGGCGCTACACTATCCCCAAGGTTGGCAGGGTCAATCGCTGCCGGGCAAAATGCCGCGGCGGGCGCCGCACAAGCCGCAATACGGCACCCTGAACGCAACGTCGCAACGGGTGCCACCCGGCGCGACAGTCGCGCAGCTTGCCAGCCTGCGCTGCAGCCTCTAAACCCCGGCGGGAATATGGATGGGCCTATGCTGGGAAAATTCTGGAACCGTGTCGAGCAAACTGAGCGCCGTGTGCGTCGCTCGTTCGGGAAAGATATCACTGATCCTTCGGCCCGGCGCTGGTCGAAATTTCACTATCAGTTCTTTGATCACGCATTTCTGCGCAGCTTCTGGACTAACTTTTTCCAGATCGCGCCGGGTGTCTACCGCTCGAACCAGCCAACGCACGCCCGGTTCGAAAAATACGCCGCGATGGGCATCAAGACCGTTGTGAACCTGCGCGGCGAAGAGAAATATTCGCATTACCTCTTTGAGAAAGAGAGCACCGAGGCGCTGGGTATGACGCTGGTCAATGCCAAGCTGTGGGCCCGCATGGCCGCCAGCCGCGCCCGCATCGTGCATGTCATCGACGTGCTGCGCGCCGCCGAAAAGCCGCTGATGTTTCACTGTAAATCCGGCGCGGACCGGGCAGGCTTTGTCGCAGCACTGTATCTGCTGGTGTTCGAAGACGCACCCGTCGCCGACGCGCGCAAGCAGCTGGGCCTGAAATACATCCACCTGGATTTCACCAAGACCGGGATTCAGGACTATATTCTGGATGTTTATGCCGCCCGAACCGCCCGCGATCCCATCGGATTCGAGGCGTGGATTCGTACCGAATACGACAGCAAGGTGATCCAGCACGGATTTGACTCGCAAATTCCCGCGGACCGGCTTGGGTTGACCACATGAGCAGCAAGATCCCGCCGGAACCACGCCCCCCCGGTGCGCCGGGCGCGGGGGCACTGATCCTGTGGCTCTGGCGCAAATATCTTAACAAACATATCCGGCTGCTGCTGGTCGCACTGGTGTTCATGATGCTCGAAGGGTCGATGTTCGGCCTGCTCAGCTATATGATGAAACCGATGTTCGATCAGGTGCTGGTCGGCGGCAGCCAACAAGCGCTATACTGGGTCGCGCTGGTGATCTTTGCCATCTTTACCGCGCGGGCGATTGCTAGCGTGCTGCAAAAGGTGCTGCTGACGCGGATTTCGCAACTGACGGTGGCCGATATCCGGCAGGATCTGCTGGCGCATCTGATGACGCTGGACAGCAGCTTTCATCAAACCTTTCCGCCCGGCTATCTGATGCAGCGGATTGAGGGCGACGTCGAAGCCATCAACAAGGTCTGGCGTACCATCATCACAGGTGCCGGGCGCGATGTGATCGCCCTCATCTCACTGTTCGCAGTGGCGATTTCGGTCGACTGGCGCTGGACACTGGCGGCGCTGGTGGGCACGCCCCTGCTGGTGGCGCCGGCGATATTCCTGCAAAAATATGTGCGCGCCAACGCCCGCATCACCCGCGATGTCGCCGCGAAACTGTCGACCCGGCTGAACGAAGTGTTCCACGGCATCGTTCCGGTGAAACTCAACCGGCTCGAACACTACCAATGGAATCGCTACCGCGAACTGACCCGAAAACGCATCCGCACCGAGGTCAGGTCGAGTCTGGGACAGGCCGCAATCCCCGGCCTGATCGACGTGATGTCGGGCGTCGGATTTGTCGTGGTGCTGTTCTACGGCGGGTCCGAAATCCTGTCAGGCGAAAAGACTGTCGGCGACACCATGGCGTTTTTCACCGCGCTTGGCTTGGCGTTTGAACCGCTGCGCCGTCTGGGTGCCTTCAGCGGCGTCTGGCAAGTGGCTGCTGCCAGTATCGAACGAATCAAAGAACTGCTCGAGATCGTGCCCGACCTGCGCGACCCCGCCAATCCGCGCCCCGCACCGCAGGGGGTGCCGGAAATCGTGCTGGACGATGTTCACGTGGCCTATGGCGATACCCCCGTTCTGCGCGGCACCAGTTTTGTCGCTGAGGCGGGCAAGACCACTGCGCTGGTCGGGGCTTCGGGTGCCGGGAAATCCACCGTCTTTAATCTGCTGACCCGTCTGGCCGAAGCCGATCAAGGCCGCATCACCATCGGCGATGTCAGAGTGACCGACATGCGGCTGGGCGATCTGCGGGCGCTGTTTTCAGTGGTGTCACAGGACGCGCTGCTGTTCGACGAAACCCTGCGTGACAACATTCTGCTGGGGCAGGGCGGCATCCCGCAGGACCGCCTGACCGCCGCGCTGGATGCAGCACATGTGACCGATTTCCTGCCGCGCCTGTCGGACGGTCTTGACAGCCCCGTGGGACCGCGGGGATCGAACCTGTCGGGGGGGCAGCGCCAGCGCGTGGCCATTGCCCGTGCCCTGCTGCGCAACACGCCCGTCCTGTTGCTGGACGAGGCCACCAGCGCCCTTGATGCCCAATCCGAGGCGGTGGTGCAGGCCGCTCTTGACCGACTATCAGAGGGGCGCACAACGCTGGTCATCGCGCATCGTCTGTCGACCATCCGCAGCGCCCACAAGATTGTGGTGATGGATCAGGGCCGCGTTGTCGATCAGGGCACCCATGACGAACTGCTTTCGCGCGGTGGGCACTACGCCGACCTGCACCGGCTGCAATTCAACGAGACCTGAACCCGGTCGTCAGTGTGGCAGTGTCTCCGCGCGCGCGCGGGGATCCGAACTTAGCATCACCTGAAACCGACGCCAGACAAGGCGCAGCGCCGAAGCGTCGTGACGCACCACAGCCGCCGACCCTCTCGCCTGCGTCTCTGCCGTCACGGGCAAGCTGCGCAACCGACCACTCAGCGCGCGGGCCATGGCCACATCCTCGAACCGGGGTGCATCGGCAAAACCGCCAGTGGTGCCATATGTGGCGATGTCGATCAGCAGCCCCTGATTGCCGTAAGCCAGCCCAAAGACCCGCGCCCGCAGATTGGCCCACCCCGCCCGCAGCTTTGGCCACGCGCCACGCCCACCCAGACGCAGGTAAAAATAGTAGGCGCCGGGTTCCGAGATCGCCGCGCGCATCTCTTTCGCCCAGCCGGGGTGCAGGACCATGCCTGCCCGCAAAAACAGCAGCCAGTCTCCGCGCGCCACCTCGGCGCCGCGCCGCAGCTGTCCGCCACGAGATCGAGGCCCCGTGATCCAGACCGCACCCGCCGCATCCGCCAGATCCGGTGTCGTATCCATAGACCCGCCATCACTCAGCACAAGTTCGCGGATCAACCCCGCCTCCAGCCCCTCCATCAGGGCGGACATCGTGGCAGGCAGAACCCGCTCGGCGTCAAGTGTTGGAATGATAACGGTGATTGGCGCGCGCATGGTTGCCTCTGTTGTGATCCTGACGGCATCCTATATGACAGTCAGGCAAGCAAGGGGACTCCAAAATGACCCAATCCGACCGCACGATCCTGTCCGTCAGCGGCCCTGACGCAACGGACTTTCTTCAGGGGCTGGTGACGAACGACGTAACACGCCTGCGCAGCGGGCTGGTTTATACCGCATTGCTGACCCCGCAAGGCAAGTATCGCGCCGACTTCTTTCTGGTTCCCGATCAGCAAGCAGACAGCGCAGAAGGCGAAACGATCCTGATCGACGTGGCCCCGGATCTTGCCAGTGATCTGATGCGCGCGCTGACAATGTACAAACTTCGATCCAAGGTCGCTGTGACACAAATTGACCGCCAGGTCACACGCGGGCTGGGCACACCGCCCGACGGCACCTTTTCTGACCCGCGCGACCCGGCGATGGGCTGGCGTGGCTATCACGGCCAGCCTGGCGATGATGATATCGACTGGGATGCGCGACGTGTGACGGCCTGTGTACCGGCAAGCGGCATCGAACTGACCGCCGACACCTTTATCCTTGAGGCCGGGTTCGAGCGCCTGAATGGCGTTGATTTCCGCAAGGGCTGCTATGTCGGGCAAGAGGTCACCGCCCGGATGAAACACAAGACCGAACTGCGCAAGGGCCTGGCCCCAGTCACCGTCACCGGCAGCGCCCCGGTGGGCACCGCGATTGACGCCGACGGAAAAGCGGCAGGTGTGCTGTATACCCAGTCCGGCGGCGCGGGCATCGCCTATTTGCGCTTTGACCGCGCAAACGGCCCGATGACAGCCGGTACAGCGCGGGTGACGCGCCAAAGCTGATCGCGCAACATACCCACACGCAAAAAGGCCCCGCGCGGGCGACGGGGCCTTTTTCAGAATGTCAAACCGAGCTCAGGCGCGCTCGGAATATTCCATTGTTTCGGTGTTCACGATGATGTCTTCATCCTGCCCGACAAAAGGCGGCACCGACACCCGGATTCCGCAATCCAGCAGCGCCGGCTTAAAGCTGTTGGCGGCAGTCTGCCCCTTGACCACCGGCTCGGTCTCGACGATCCGGCAAGTGACCTTTTGCGGCAGCGTCGCGTTCAGCGCCTCGCTGTCATGGAACTCTACCAGAATGGTCATGCCATCCTGAAGAAAGGGCCGCCGTTCGCCAAGGATATCGGCAGGAAGTTCGACCTGTTCATAGGTCTCGGTATCCATAAAGGTCAACATGCCGTCGGTCTCGAAGAGAAACTGCATGTCCCGTTGATCAAGGCGCACGCGCTCGACCTTGTCCGCAGATCGAAAGCGTTCGTTCAGCTTGGACCCGTTGCGCAGGTTCTTCATTTCGACCTGGGCAAAGGCCCCGCCCTTGCCCGGCTTTACATGGTCTACTTTGACAGCCGCCCAGAGACCGCCGTTATGCTCCAGCACGTTGCCGGGGCGAATTTCGTTTCCGTTGATCTTTGGCATGCGTCAGAACCATGGCTAAAGGTTGATTGGTTTGTGTCGGACCCTATATCTGGACTGTAGGGGCGTGGCAAGACAACCAGATATCGTATCGAATGCCACAGAACTATGCGAATGACGCATGGCAGATATGCGAAATCAGGGTATCCGAATCAATCGGAATAGGCCATAACGCCCTTCACGCCCGAAAAGACAAGAGCAATAATCAAAGGTCGAAACATGAGAGATTTCGTTGATGGTACCGCGTATAACAGCGAGCAGGGCAACCGTGCGCGCAAGCTGTTCGCGGCTGTGGTACTCGCTGCTCTGGACGATGCCATTGCCGATGACAAGAAGTATGGCAATGGCCCCGAGCAGATCGCCCGTTGGGCACGGTCGCGCGATGGCCGCGAAGTGCTGTCCTGCGCCGGTATTGACCCGAACGAACGCGTTGTGACGGGCCTGATGGATTTCGTCGGCAAAGGTGTGCGCACCTCTGTCGCACTGTCGCGGGAAGAGAGCGAGCGTCGTCACGCTGCGCAGCAGTCCGAAGCCGCCTGACCACACTGACACTGATATGACCAATTTGGCGCGTCCTTCGGGACGTGCTTTTTTGTGTCGCACGGCCACGCGATATGGCGCCTTGGTTCACCCAGCTAGATGCCGGACCAACACCGACGTCCATTCAAGGGGTTTATGCTAGCGATTCGACGCTGCCACCCTTGGGATGCAAACGCGCCTAGGTCAGCACCGCCAAAGAGGTCCCCCCTGTGTCAGGGACGTTGCCCGCTGCTCTACTTTTCCTCTATTTTTCAGGTGGGCGGGATAGGACGATGACGTGGGACATTCACCGGAACGGAAAGCAGCCGTGCTGAAGCGAATGTTTCCGCCGAACAACATGGCCATTAGCACGCTGCTGAAAAACCCGCCGCTCGACGCCCGAACTGGGACATGATTTACTTTTCCTGACGGTTGGCCGGAGGTGATCATGCGTGGAACGGACGAGACGAGCGGGTCGCTGTTCAGCTACGTCGATCTTGAAGATCGCATTCCGGCCCGGCACCCGCTGCGCAAGATCCGTCAGGTCGTCAATGATGCGCTGATCACCCTCGATGGCGAGTTCGCGGCGATCTACGCCGATTTTGGCCGTCCCTCCATTGCGCCAGAGCGGTTGTGGACTTGCCACGCAAAAGTTCCGGTCTCTCAGCTCATGTTAGGCAGCCCGTCTCTCGAAAGCCAAGGGACTTTTCCCGCCAAGGGATGAATGCCGTCTTCGCGGGTTGTAGAACCCATTGATGTATTGGAATATTGCTCCTTCTGCTTGTCTGCGGGTCGCCCATTTCTGACACCAGATCAGTTCGGCTTTCAGAGATTTGAAGAAGGTCTCGACCATGGAATTGTCATAACAATTTCCCTTGCCGCTCATTGAGACCAGAAATCCATGCTGCTTCAGACTTTTCTGATAGTCACCTGAACAGTATTGAGAGCCACGATCCGTATGATGGATACAGCCTTTGGGTGGCTTTCGCAGCCCTACTGCCATGTCTAATGCCTTGATGGCCAGGTCCCGCTTCATCCGGTTACTGACCGCCCAGCCAATGACCCGGCGGGAGTAAAGATCGATGATCACTGCCAAATACAGCCATCCCTCGCTCGTCCAGATGTAGGAAATGTCCCCTGCCCATTTTTGGTTTGGGCCATCAGCAGAGAAGTCCTGATCAAGAAAGTTGGGGGCGACATTGAAGGCGTGATTGCTGTTAGTCGTGACTTTATGTTTACGGGTTCGAATAACCTTGATCGCGTTCTCACGCATCAACCGGCCTACCCGGCGGTGCCCGACAACAAGACCGAGATCGCGCAGTTCCTCCGTCATGCGAGGTCGGCCGTAGCTTTGCAGGCTAAGGCGGTGTTGTTCTCTGATATGGGCCAACAGCACCATGTCATCTCGCTGGCTTCGGCTGATAGGGCGGATCTTCCAGGCGCGAAACCCACGGGAAGTTACCCGCAAAACGCGGCATAGAAACTCAATGGGCCAGATCTTCTTCCAGGTGTCGATAAAGGCAAACCTCACGCCTTTTGGCCTGCGAAGAAGATCGTCGCCTTCTTTAACACTTCCCTCTCCTCGCGGAGTAGCCGGTTCTCTTTGCGAAGGCGGGCGTTCTCCTTCTCCACATCCTCATGCGGGCCGGACATCAGGTCATCATTCTGATGGTGTTGAACCCACTTGTTCAGTGTCGAAACACCAACCCCTAAATCAGACGCAATCTGAGGTCGCGTCAGTCCACTGCTTGTTGCAATGCGAACCGCATCACGTCTGAACTCGTCGCTGTATCTTGGTGCCAATTTGTGTCTCCTTCATTGCGAATATCGCTCGAAAGAGACCGGAACTAAATCGCGACAAGTCCACAGAGATGTCGCGCAAGTTCATGGCCGCCGTTCTTGCTCACTCGGAGGTGAAGCCGCTGCTCTCGGACGAGCACTTCTCGGTCGACCGCACGCTGATCAAGGCGTGGGCTTCCATGAAAAGTTGTCAGCCGAAAGCCGATACCGCACCGCCGGACCAGGTGGATGGGCCAGACGATCCGCCACCACCGCCATCGCCGCCCTCCAACACCACTGCCCCCGAACCCAACAACACCGAGATCGAGCCGATGCCCCGCAAGACCAGCCGCAACCGAAATGCCAAAGCCGACTTTCGCGGGCATAAGCGCTCGAACTCGACGCCTGCATCGGTGACCGATCCCCAGGCCCGTCTTTACAAGAAGTCGCCCGGCGCCGGGGCCATCCTTTGCTTCATGGGCCATACTTTGATGGAAAACCTTAACGGCCTGATCGTGCAGGCGGAGGTCACGCAGGCCGATGGTCACGCGGAGCGAAAGGCAGCACTGGAAATGGTCAACCGTCACTCCCCGGGGCTCGACCCGACGTCTCACTCTTGGTGCAGACAAGGGGTATGACAGCACAGACTTCATCTCCGATCTTCGTCAGATGTGCGTTACGCCGCACGTCGCCCGCAAATCACGCCATTCCGCAATCGACGGGCGAACGACCCGTCATTCAGGCTACGCCGTGTCGCAGAAACGGCGCAAGAAGATCGAAGAGCCCTTCGGGTGGGCCAAAACCGTGGGCTCGATGACCCAGACAATGCTGCGCGGCACCGAAAGGCTCGGCGCGCAGTTCACGATGACCATGGCCGCCTGCAATCTGGCGAGGCTGCCGAAGTTGCTGGCAACATGACCAAGAACAACGAGCAAGACCCGCAAAATGCGCCCTGAGACCCGAGCTCGGAGCACGGTCCCTCCCGCCTGACAAGAACAACGTTCTTGGCAGCAGACTATTTCAGCGACCTGTTAGGGAGCTGTCACAGGAGGAAGGGATATCCGAAGCGACACTGCACAAGTGGCGGGGCGTGGCGCGCGGAAAGGGGCGGTTTCTGCCCGACGCTGACGCAGGCCCCGAGGGTTGGTCTTCGCGGGACAAGTTTGCGGCTGTGCTGGAAACGGCTGCATTGAATGAGGTCGATCTGGCCGAGTACTGCCGCAGGCGCGGCCTCTATCCAGAGCAGGTCTTGGCTTGGCGCGGCGCTTGTGAGCAGGCGAATGATTGGGATCGCAGCAGTTCTGCCCGACTAAGTCAGGTGACGAAGGACGAGAAGAAACGGATCAAGGAACTGGAACGCGATCTCGCGCGCAAGGATCGCGCATTGGCCGAAACGGCAGCCCTTCTGGTTCTCAGAAAAAAGGCGTCGGCGATCTGGGGGGGCGACGAGGACGCATGATCAGCACCCCACATCGCCAAACCGCCACGCTGCTGATCCAAGAGGCCGTCACCGCAGGCGCGCGACGCCCCAAAGCCTGTGCCGAGCTGGAGATCAGCGACCGCACCCTGCGGCGCTGGACAAACGGCGGCGAGGTTCAGCCCGATCGGCGGCCCCTCGCGTGGCGCCCGGAACCGGCCAACAAGCTGAGCGCGGATGAACGGGCCGCCGTGCTCGATGTCTGTAATTCAACGGAATTCGCCAGCCTTCCGCCCAGTCAGATTGTGCCAAAACTGGCCGATCGGGGGCAGTATCTGGCCTCGGAATCCAGCTTTTACCGCATCCTGCGCGAGCGCGGGCAGCAGCATCACCGGGGCCGGGCAAGACCGCCCATCAGGCGCAAGCCGCCGACCAGTTATGAGGCCACGGCCCCGCGTGAGGTCTGGACCTGGGACATCACCTGGGTGCCGGGACCGGTGGCGGGCATGTTCTTCTACCTGTACCTCATCGTAGATATCTTTAGTCGGAAGATCGTCGGCTGGGAGGTTCATGACCGAGAAGCCTCAGACCTGGCCGCGACGCTGATCCGACAGGCGGTCCTGGCCGAGGGCTGCATCACCCGGCCGCTGGTCTTGCATGCGGACAACGGCAGCCCAATGAAGGGCGCCACGATGAAGGTGACAATGGAGAAGTTGGGCATCACGGCGTCCTACAGCCGCCCACGCGTCAGCAATGACAACCCGTTTTCCGAGGCGCTGTTTCGAACCTGCAAATACCGCACGAACTGGCCGACCAAGGGTTTTGCCACAAAAGAAGACGCACAGGCTTGGGTGAAATCCTTCGCCAGCTGGTACAACGGCCAACACCTGCACAGCGCCATCCGCTTCGTCACACCCAATGCGCGCCACACCGGGCATGACAGCGCAACGCTCGCAAGCCGCGCCAGTCTCTATGCAAATGCACGCGCACAAAAGCCAGAACGCTGGTCAGGAAAAACCCGAAACTGGCAACCCGCCGGACCCGTCTGGCTCAACCCCGAAAACAAAATCCGCGCCCCTGAAATCAGAGCCCCCGCATGAAATCGGTGGACAACATCTTTGACAAACACCGGTAACGCTGAGCAGATGGCGTGCAATTCTGGGGGTGGGCCGCGTTGACTGGCGTATGTCGAAACGAAGCTGTGAAAGCCATCGTTGGTCGACAAGCACCCAATCGATGCAGGTAGTCCTAAAAGGCGCGGCGTAACGCCCCGCCCTATTCGAAATCCTGTACCAACAAGGCGCGCTGAATCTCGCGGCGTACCAGTTTACGGACGTTGCGGGTAATCCGTTCACCCAGCGCGCCCTGCAATTCCCGCCGCACGATCTCGGCCACCATATCGCGCAACATATCTTCGTCGATCAACGCGTCCGCATCCGAGAGCGGCACGGAGCCACGCTTTTGATCCGATGGTCTCTCGTCGGTTGGAATCATTGAACTGTCCTCGGCTTCGTCTTCGACCATATCATCTACGGCTATGGCAGCCTCCAGCGTCTGTTCCGCATCGGTTTCGGGGGCGGCATCAGGCCAAAGGCGGGACGTGACAACATTCGAAAAAGCGTCAATAGCCGGATGCGCCCGCGATGAGGCGTCCTCTTGGTCGTCGTCGTGGAAATCCCGCCACGGCAGGCTGTCCGACACCCCCTGAACAAACGCCGCAGTTCCGATCTGTTCGGCGTCGGCCTCGTCATCCCAGCCGCCAGAGGTTTCTGAGATCATGGTCTCAAGTTCCAGGATCTTCTGTTCGAGGGTCAGCCCGACACGCGGCACCTCGGCGCGGGTTGAAGTCTTAACCTTAGTCGACAGAGCCCCTTTATCCAATTCCGTGTCAAGCATGTTGCTGATCGCGTCGATTTCTACCGCTTCAACGTATTCAGTATTCTCGGGCATCGTCGGATCTGCATCGCCGACAGGCTCAGCAATCGCAGCCCCTTCAGGCCCTGACTCTGCGTCGAGGTTGCTCAGCGCCTGCATCACCTCTTGTTCGACAAGCACGGATAGGGCGTCAGACGCCTGTGCGCGCACGGTTCGATCCTCACCCTGCTCGGGTTGCTCAGCCTTGTCCCGGGCTGCGCGATGTACAAACATATCCAAAGCAGGTTCCGGCGCGCGATCGGTCTTTCTCAGAACCATGGGCTCTGGCAAAACCTGCTCGGATTCTCTGGCCAGCGTCGCCGTCTCTCTGGCAGGATGCTGGTCAGCAATTTCGTCGATTTCGTCTGGCACACGCTGGGCCGGTGTCAGAACAAGCCGACCCGGCATCGCAGGTTTTGCATCGGGTGCGCCCGATTCCACCTTTTCGGACACAAGCCGTCGAATCGAAGACAGGACATCCTCGACCCCCAAGTTTGTCATGCGGTCTGACATTTTTTTATACCACTCTAGCCTCTGACCGAGTGTACCGCGACCAGACCCGCCACACAACAGACCAGACCGAAACTACTCTTTTGGACCAGAATGGCGCTACTCTCTGCCGATCGCGCGCAATACCCGGTTCAGCTGATCGCCCTGACGGCTCTGCACCGGTGCATCCTTGACCAGATTGTAATAGCTGGCCGGATCATATTGCTGCACATTCAGGCCCAGCTGCTGCGCCGTCAGCACCCCCATCGCGGCAAGCACGGAATACGCCGCGATATATTCGTCAACCACGGACGATATCTGGTTCGCGCGTGCGTCCAGCAACTCTTGTTCAGCGTTCAGAACATCCAGCGTGGTGCGTGCGCCCAACGTAGCTTCTTCGCGAACACCTTCGTACGCGACCTGCGAGGCACGAACCTGATCGGCACTCGACGTGCGAGAAGCCCGCGCGACCTGCACCCCAACATAGGAGTTGGCGACGTTCTGCTCGACTGCGATGCGGGTCTGCAACAACGCGCTGCGCTGTGCGTCGCGGCTGGCCATAGCCTGCCGGACCAGCGATGACAGCCGCCCCCCCTGATAGATCGGGCCGCTTGTCCGGATCGAGACAGAGCCGCTCTGACTAAAATTCTTGTTGTCGTAGTTCTGCGTTGCCCCCAGTGAGCCATTCAGCGTCACCGTTGGTTTCATCGCCGCTTCGGCGCGGCGAATGCTGAGTTCACTGACCGACACATTATATTGCGCCGCGATGATTTCCGGATGAGTACGGACCGCCGTGGCACTGGCGGCTGCGGTGCTGGGCGGCAATTGCGGCACCGAACGCGGCGCGATCAGGTTGCCAGGGGCATGACCGACTGCGGCGCGATATTCCTCTTGTGCGACGCTCAGATCCCCCTGGGCCGCCGTCTGCGCGCTGCGCGATGCCGCCAGCCGCGCTTCGGCCAGAGCGACGTCGGTGCGGGTCACTTCTCCCACCTCGAAACGGTCACGGGCGGCGCGCAGTTCCTGAGTGATCAGTCGCAGGTTGTTCTGACGCAACGCGACCGTTTCCGTGGCGCGACGCACCTCCATGAACGCATTGACCGCGCGCAGCAGGATCTGCTGTTCCACCGCCACCAACGTTTGGCGGGTTCCAAGAACGGCTTCTTTGGTTGCCTCGATGGCGAGACGGTTCTGACCGTAATCGAACAGCGTAAGCTCGGCACTCAGACCAAGAGACGCGGTATTGGACGCCGACCCGACAGCCGAATTTCCCGAGCTATTGCTGCGGCTTACGCCGAAATCGCGCGTGACCTGGCTCGTCCAGCTAAGAACCGGCCGCAGCGATGCAATGGCCTGTGCCACGTCTTCGTCAGCCGCGCGCAGGACTGCGCGATTCTGCTCCAGCAGACCGCTGGTATTGTAGGCTCCGACCAAAGCATCGGCGAGCGTATCAGCCTGCACCGCAGTTGCCGCCGCCCCCGCGCCCAGCCAGAGGCAGGTTGCCCCAAGTGTCAGTTTTTGTGCCAGTGTATTACGCTTCATACTGCCCGCCTCATTTTTCTGTCTGTGCCATTGCGCCGGTTAATTGCAGGCTTTTCTGGAATCTCGGCCTTCTTGCAGCGTACCGGGTTGGCGAATTCTGTCGCTTTATCGTTCAGTGTTTCGCATCTTTTCAGAAACCAATCCCAAACCAGATGGCGCCAAACGGCCCACCCAGCCCACGAGCAACACCCAGATGCTGTTTGCCCTTCATGGTTCCGCCGTTTCAGCCTCTGCCAAGATTGCGATGGTCATATGGGAACCACGCGGGGCCGAAACAATATGTGATCTGCCTATGCGCCGCATTCCGATTGCCTCTATCGCCTCACGCCATGAGCATCCGCGCCAGCCTGTCAGGGCTAGAGCGCGAAGGTCCGTTGTTTTTCGAAACCAGGAAGCACCGGCGCGCTGGCGTTGAACGCAAATCGCCAGGCGATGGTGCCGTCGATCTTGTGTCCAATCCGAACCACACCCAAAGCGCCCTCCATAAAGACAGCCGCAATGCGCCCGCCTTCCTTGAGCTGGGCAGAAATGGCGTCGGGCAGTTCCTCGATCGCGCCTTCGATCAGGATCGCATCGTAGGGGCCATGACCGGCTTCACCTTGGTTCAGCGGGCCGCAGTGGACGATCACGTTGTCCGATTGCTGGTCCGAGAGCAGCGATTGCGCCTCTTTGGCGCGGTCGGCATCATCTTCAACCGCGACAACCGCCTCGGCAATCCGCGCGACTACGGCCGAAGAATATCCAAGCCCAGCCGCCACATCGAGCACAAGATCGGCATTGGTCACATTGACCGCATCCAGCATCTTGGCAAAGGTACGTGGTTCCAGCAGCACGCGCCCGCCACCGATGGCGACATTTTCGCTGGCATACGCCGCCTCGCTCCGGTCCCGAGGCACAAAAACCTCTCGCGGGATGGCAAGCATCGCGTCAATGATCGGGAATTTGGTTACATCGGATGGGCGCACCTGCGTGTCGACCATCATTCTGCGGCGGGAAGCGTAGTCTGACATCCACTAAACTCTTTCGTTCAGATTCCTTTTTCCTTGATGGCACAGAAGTCCCGATACGGCAATGACGACGCCCGACAAATTGGCCGCGTCGCCGCCGCGGTGTGGACCGGATGCATCGCTGCCGGGCAGATCGCATCAACAGAACCGTGGAAACGCGCGCTCAGGTTCAAACAATGCGTCAAGCGGGGGCGGTTAGGGACGCCCCGCGCACACCAGATTCGTCCAGCAGTGCTACGGCAATCACCAGTACCGGGATCGACACGATGCCCCCGATTGGTCCCCAGAACCAAAGGCCGAACACCAGTGCGCCAAACACCAGCAGCGCATTCAGCGACACATGACGCCCGATCATCGACGGCGTGACGAACTGCGCCTCAAGCATGTTGATCGTCAGGAAACACGCCACAGGGGCAACAACCATCAGTCCGTCAAAATGCACGATCCCGGCGAGGACCAACCCCGAGGCAATCAGACCCGGACCAACATACAGCACGTAATTCAGCAGTGCCGCCGCCATGCCCCAGACCAGCGGCGCGGGCAGCCCGATCAACGCCAGCACCGCAGCCAACAACAAGCCGAGGCCCAGATTAATTGCGGAAATGGTGATAAAGTAGCGCGACACCAGCTTTTCCGCCGTGCGGAATCGCTGTTGCACTTGGCTGGCCTGGGCCGCGCCGCCCAGCCGCCGGGCCAGGGCGAGATAAATCTCGAGCCGTGTCAGCAGAAAGAAATAAAATGTACCGGCAAACACCAGCGCCTTGGCCATCAGAACCGGGGCCAGAAACAGCGCATCGGCCACGGTTGGCAACTGCGTAGCTGCTTGATCCTCTGTGTTGCCCGACTTTGCCGCTGCATCGCCGCCGATGACCTTTTGCATTTCCTCGCTCATATCGTCGAGGCCGCGAATCATGCTGCGCAAATCAATGACAATCGACTGTAATTCGGAACGGATACGCGGCAATTCATCCGCCACGCGCCAGAACAGCGGTTCGAGCGCGATAATCAGCAAGCCAAGGATCGACAGCGTTAGGATCAGAATAAGGGTCGCCGCCCAGCCTGCCGGAATGTGTAAACGGCCAAAAAAATCCATCAACGGAGCAAGGATAACAGCCGTCACTATGCCCAGCACCATCGGTGCCGCGATGTTCTGCGCCGCGTGCAGCGCAAACAGGCTGGCCAAAACCGCCAGCACGATCAGCGACAAGCGCACCGACACGTGCGGTCGGTTTGAGGATGTGTTGTTCACGAAGTATGCGACCGTGGTTTCGGACGCGCTGTGCGGCGCCCGGCGTCAAGTCCGGTCAGAAATCCCTCAACCAGACGCACCATCGCTTCGGCATCCTCGGTTCGGGAGTTGTGTTTTGGCGAATGCGATCCGCGTCCCGACAGCGCCACAAGGATAAGGCCACCGCCCGCATAGAGTCCGCCAATCACGCAGGCGGCGAACAGGCTGCCCTCCCACCGCGACAGAATCATCCACAACGCGGACGTAAAGAACCCGGCGCCAACGCAGATGCAGATCATACCGGCGGCGGACATGGCAACAGCGCGCGACGTACGCCGCGCGCTTTGCTTGAGGCTGGAAACCAGCGACATATTATTTACGACCTGTCAGGAAACCCGCCAGAAAGCCGATGCCGACGGCCAGACCAACAGCCGTGCCGGGCTGACGGCGGATCGCGTCGATTGCCTGATCCTGTGCGACCGCGGCATGCTGCTGCGCTTGGGACAGATGCTCGGCACCGCGGACGCGCAGCTCTTCAGCACGCTGACGCGCGGCCTCGATCGACTCGTCCTTGCGACGCACGCCGATTTCGCCCAACAGCTCTGCGATGCCTGCGATATCACCCTTGAGCGTGGTGATCTGCTCGGAAAGTTCCTGATAATCCTTGGATGCGGTGCCGTTCGAAAGGTTGGTGGTGGCCATGATAATCTCTCCATTGTCTGGTCTGACTATCTAACGCACCAGTTTGTGAAGAGTTCCGCGCCCGAATGAATTCAGAGCCAAGAGGAAAGCTATGGCAGCCATTCGCGTGCGTCAGCCAGCCGATGGCATCAGGGCGTTGCCACGCAGATCAGGCGATGCTTTGCGCATGAACCGTCCCGGCCCCGCCGCCACTACAAAATGGTATGATTGCTGACCTGCGTGATCCGGCACCACAGTGCCGGATCCATTTTTACGCGTTCAAGCGGTCTCACATCTTGAGCGCATCCATGACCGCCGCCGACGCGTCGCCACCATCCTGCGTGGTCACGCCGTCCAGCCAGCCGCCAATCACGTCGGTATTGGCAGAAAGCCAATCCCGCGCCGCGTCTTCGGGATCTTTGCCATCATCAAGGATCGCGCCCATGATCTCGTTCTCCATCGCCAGAGTGAATTCGAGATTGTTCAGCAGTTTGCCGACATTCTCGCACTCAGAGGCATAGCCCGCCCGCGTGTTGGTATAGATCGTCGCACCACCCAGATCAGGACCAAAGTAGTCGTCGCCCCCGGTCAGATAGGTCAGGTCGTAATTGGCATTCATCGGATGCGGTTCCCAGGCCAGAAAGATGATCGGCTCATCCCGTCCGGTGGCGCGGCCAACCTGCGCCAGCATCCCCTGTTCCGAGCTTTCCTTGACATCAAACCCGTCCAGGCCAAAGGCATCGGTCTCGATCATGTCAAGGATCAGGCGGTTGCCGTCATTGCCCGGTTCGATGCCGTAAATATCGCCGTCCAGCGCGTCCATATGGCCCGCGATATCCGAGAAATCCTTGATTCCCAGCGCCGCACCGGCCGCATTTGTGGCCAGCGTATATTTCGCCCCGGTCAGGTTGGCGCGGATGGTGTCGACGGTGCCCGCCTCGCGATAAGGGGCAATATCCGCCTCCATCGTCGGCATCCAGTTGCCCAGAAACACGTCGATATCCCCGGCCGCCATCGAGGTATAGGTGACTGGCACCGACAGCACCTTGATATCGGTGTCATAGCCCAGCGCGTCGAGCACCACAGTCGCAGCGGCTGTGGTCGCGGTAATGTCGGTCCAGCCGACATCCGAAAAAGTGACTGAATCGCAATTGGCCACCGCGCTGCCCGCAATCAGACACAGGGACAGGGCACTCGATGCTGTTTTTATGGTCATGGTTATTCTCCCGGTTGGTGTTTGTTGTGCGCCTGACTAAGCTATTTTCCACCCGCCAATGCAACCGCTGCGACACATGACGGTGCGCGCCCGCCGACGCTGAACCGACAGACATATCATCCGGCAAGTCCGCAAGCGCACCAAATACGCTCTCATCGTCTAGCTGCGGCGCCCCATTCTGCGGTTGCGCACGTCCAGTCCGATCCGATCACAAAGCGCATTCAGCACCGCGTCCTGCACATCGTCATGGGGGGCGGTCCGACTGCGAAACAGCGTGGCCTGCGAGCGCAGAACCGGCTCTTCGCTCAGAATCTTGAGGTGGTTGGCGCGCAGCGTTTCACCGGACGAGGTGATGTCGGCCACGGCTTCTGCGGTCAGGTTCTTGACCGTGCCTTCGGTCGCCCCCTGACTGTCGATCAGCTGATAATCAGCCACGCCGCCGTTGCGCAGATAGTCGCGCACCAGCCGGTGATATTTGGTGGCAATCCGCAACCGAAAGCCGTGCGCGGCGCGGAACGCCGCCGCCGCCGCATCCAGATCGTCGAGCGTATCAACGTCAACCCAGGCCTGCGGCACGGCAACGATCAGATCGGCAAAGCCAAAACCCAGTTCGGCCAGCGGCTCGACCTTCTGGTCCCACTGCACCAGTTTTTCGCGGATCAGATCGGTGCCAGTCACGCCCAGATGAATGCGCCCGGCGGCCAGTTCGCGCGGGATCTCTCCGGCGGACAACAGCACGAGGTCGATGCCCCCGACGCCCTCGACCGCGCCGGCATACTCGCGCTCTGATCCGGTGCGGCTTAATGTGATGCCGCGCGTGCCGAACCATTCAAACGTCTTGTCCATCAACCGCCCTTTTGACGGCACACCCAGCTTGACGTTCATTCCCAGCCCCCTTGCACCGCGCTCAGGATATCGGGGCGGATCACACCACCGACCGCCGGAATGCTGGTGCCATTGCCCAATTGCCGGGTCAGCGCGTCATAGCGCCCGCCGGTCGCGACGGGTGGCAGATCGGGCCGCGCCTCGGCGTAAAAACCAAAGACAAAGCCGTCGTAATATTCCATCGAGGTGCGGCCATAGGCGGCCTCAAAGTCGAGCCGTGCCACATCAACGCCGCGCTGATACAGCGCCTCGCTGCGCTGCGCGAACCGCTCGACCGCCGGACCGATCGCGGGCAGATCCACCGCGATATCGCGCAGATGTTCCAGCGCAAACACCGACGTTTCCCGCACCGCCAACACCGCGTCGATCAATGCGACCTGCCCTTCGCTCAGCGGCGGCTCGTTCGCATCCTCACGCAGCGCGTCGATGCGCGCGGCAATCTCGGCCTCGGAGCGCAGCCCAATCATCGGGCCTGCACCTGCCATCGGGTCGACCGCGCCAAGCAGCGCGGCACGGCTCGCAGGCACCGACGCACGGCCCGAAAAGCGATCAATCAACGCCCGAAACCGTTTGGGTCGCCAGATATGACGCATCAGCGCGGCGCGTCTGCGTTCGGACGTGTCCAGCCCCTGCACCGCCGCCATCAGAATACCGATATCCCCGGTTGAGGCCCGCAGCCCCGCCCCGCCTAGGGCACGTTCGAACAGGGCAAACACTTCGGCATCGGCCACCGCCGGATCAGTGCCGTCAAACACCTCGTACCCGACCTGAAGGTATTCCGACGCCCGCTCGGGGTGATCCTCTTGCCGCCGAAACACCTCGCCCGCATAGGTATAGCGGGCGGGTTCGGCACCGTGGGTCATGTGCATCTGCACCACCGGCACGGTAAAATCCGGGCGCAGCATCTGTTCGCCCCGGCCCGGATCCTGCGTGACATAAGCCCGCGCGCGAATATCCTCGCCGTACAGGTCCAGCAGCGTGCCCGCCGGTTGCAGGATGCTGCATTCCACCGGCAACGCGCCTGCGTCCTCGAACACCGCGCGCAGCCGCGCGGCTTCGGCTCTGATCGTGGTGCTGGTCATTGGCCGCTCAGTATTTCCTGGACCTTGGCGACCAGCTTATCGCGCGGCACCTCGAACTGGCTGGGGCGGTCCTTCCATTCTTCAAGGGTGGCATCCTCGGCCAGTTTGGCCCCGAGGATCAGATCCTTGATCTGTACCACGCCGCGCGCCTTTTCGTCACCACCCTCGATCACGGCAACCGGGCTGCCGCGTTTGTCGGCGTATTTGAGCTGATTGCCAAAGTTCTTGGGATTGCCAAGGTAAACTTCAGCTCGGATGCCATTGTTGCGCAGTTCGGCCACCATCTGCTGGTAGTCGGCCATGCGGTCGCGGTCCATCACGGTGACAACAACCGGGCCCTGTGCCTCGCCGTCCAGCCGTCCCTTGGCATGCAACGCGGCCAACAGCCGATCAACGCCGATGCTGACACCGGTCGCAGGCACCGCCTGCCCGGTAAAGCGCTTGACCAGATCGTCATAGCGCCCACCGCCGGCAACACTGCCAAACTGCCGCTTGCGACCCTTTTCGTCGTGGATCTCAAAGGTCAGCTCCGCCTCGTAGACAGGGCCGGTGTAGTAGCCCAACCCACGAACCACAGAGGGGTCAATGACGATGCGGTCGGGGCCGTAACCTTGGGCCGCCAGCAGATCGGCGATTTTCCCAAGTTCGGTGACGCCCTCCGCCCCGACGGCAGAGCCGCCGATCGCCGTGCGCAGGTTCGCCAGCGTCTGTTCCGCCGTATCGCCGCGGGACGTGAGGAAGGCCAGCACCGGCGCGGCCTGTTCCTCACTCAGCCCAACCCCGTCGATATAGGCCCCCGAAGCGTCCAGCCGCCCCTTGCCCAGCAGCTCGCGCACGCCGGATTCTCCGACCTTGTCGAACTTGTCGATGGTGCGCAGGACCGCGTCGCGCTGGCTGTCGTCGACACCCATCACCTCGAGCACCCCGTTCAGTACCTTGCGGTTGTTGATCCGCACGATGTAATCGCCGCGCGGAATGCCGACGACCTCCAGCGTGTCCGCCAGCATCGCGCAGATCTCTGCATCCGCTGCGACCGACGCGGCCCCCACCGTATCCGCATCGCATTGATAGAACTGCCGGAACCGCCCCGGACCGGGCTTTTCATTGCGCCAGACCGGACCCATGGCATAGCGGCGATAGGGAAGCGGCAGATCATTGCGGTGCTGCGCGTAGACCCGTGCCAGCGGTGCTGTCAGGTCATAGCGCAGCGCGACCCAACCCTCGGCATTATCCTCCCAAGCGAACACACCCTCATTGGGCCGGTCGACATCGGGCAGGAACTTGCCCAGCGCCTCGACGGTTTCCACTGCGGCGGATTCCAGCGCGTCAAAGCCATAGCGATGATAGACCCCGGCGATCTTGCGCAACATCTCTGCGCGCGTCGTAACTTCTGTGCCGAAATAGTCGCGGAACCCCTTGGGCGTCTGCGCCCGGGGGCGGGGTGTTTTGGGGCTTTTGGCCATCGCTGCTGATCCCGTCCTGATGCGCCGCCCGTTTAACCGCTTGCCCCATCCGGGGCAAGTCAGCCTGACATGCGGGGGCGGCAAGACCTATGCGGCATGCAATTGCGGCGACCGACAAGACCGATTATATCAGCAGCCAAAGGAGCCATCCATGCCCAGCGACACGCATCCCATCGAAGAACGCCTTGCTCATATCCTGCGCGCGCTGGACGATCTGTCCGATGTCGTGGCGCGTCAGGACAATGAGATTGCCCGCCTCACCACACGGGTCGATCTGCTGATGCGGCGTGAGGCCGCGCGCGAAACCGATGCCGGTGGCGGCATCGTCCTTGGCGACGAACGCCCGCCGCATTACTGAGACGCACAGGTGTCAACAGCCCACTCCGGTCGGGGATCAGTTGAGATCCGAGGCAACCACATCGCCGTCATGTAGCAAAAGGTCGTTCCAACCCGAACTGCCGCCAAAGCGTTCATAGACGCTGACAAAGGCGGTATCTTTGGACAGTGCACCGATCTTGCGACCGCAGGGCTGGCCGGTGCGCGCGCCACAAACCCGCGACTTGACCTGCTCGTAGGCCGTATCCGTCGGAGAATAGGGTACTGAGGCCGAGGGCAGGCCATAGCGCAACTGCTCATGCATCTCGGGTGCGCCAAACATCGCAAGCGCCGCCGTGAACTGGCGCGCACAGCCATCATCAAAGCCGGTCAGGTACCAGTTGTGCGCGGCATTGTTGCCCGGTTTGCTGTCATACAGCGCATAACCCCGACCGCGTTCGGGATAGCGTTCGACCAGCGTGCCCAGCGCCCGTTCCGGCAGGGCGCAGATCCGCGCAATTTCCCCAAATGGCAGGGTCACACCGGGACCGACCTGGCGGTTGTCTGGTGCATTCGGATCCGGTGTCTTGGCACCACCACCGCCCAGAAAACCGAACAGCCCCCCGCCACCGCTCTTGCGATCAGAGCCCCCAGAAGGCGACAGCGCGGCAACCTGTGTCTCTTGGACGGCATCTTCACTGGGCACCGACAGCGCCGTATCATCACCAACACTGCCCTCAAGTGCGTCACCTGCCGACGGGCTGGACTTGGCCTTAGCCGCCTTGCCTGCGAAAAACCCCAACAGCCCGCCTTTGGGCTTTGGCTCTGCGGGGATCGGAGTCGGCGAATCAGCCTGCGCGGTCAGAAATCCACCCTCGGCACTGGATTCCACCGCGCCGGGAAGGGCGTCAACGCTGGCGGCATCTTCGGCCAGCGGCACATCCGACAGCTTGTCGACATTGCGCAGCGGATCGCTGCAACCTGCCGCCAACAGCAAAACAAGTACACCCGTCATGATACGGCGCACGGCACTTCTCCTAGTCTCATCCCACCCGGGACACCTAGCGCAGAACTGTGCCAAAGGTCTAGCGCACCGCGCCTGCGACGTGAGGACACGCCACGATCCGCCCGTCGCACCGCCAACTTCCGCCGATACAGGGTCTCAGAACTCTTCGACCGCGAGGATACCGCCCAGCGACTTGATTGCGCCCTTGATCTCGGGATTGACCGGAAACTGCTGATCAAGGGCAATTTCAACTTCGCCCGGCAGGCCTGCATGGCTCAGACACAACTGTACCGGCCCGCGCGCCGCCTTGGGCAATTGGTCCGCCGCGCGTCCCAGAACCGACGCGATGTGCGCAATCGCTGCCGCATCATCGACAAAGATCCGCAAGCCCGACGACCCGGCATCGGCCACTGCGACGTCAACCGGCGCGACAGACCGGCCGAGCAGTTTGAGCTGATCACTCTCCATCGTTGCTTCGACCGTGACCACCACCTTGGCCCCGGTTTCCAGAAACTCGCGCGATTTTTCCAGTGTCTCGGAAAACAGCGTCACCTCGTAATTTCCGGTTGTGTCGGATAATTGTGCAAAGGCAAACCGGTTGCCACGCGCCGACTTGCGCTCTTGCCGACCGGCAACCACACCCGCGAGTTTGGCGACGCAGGCGCCGCGCTCGGCCTTGACCATAAGTTCATCCAGCGTCAGGACATTCTTGCGCTTCAGCGCCCCCATGTAATCATCCAGAGGATGACCCGAGAGGTAAAAGCCGATAGCCTTGAATTCCTCACTCAGACGTTCGGCGGGCATCCAGTCGTTCACCGGCGGCAGACGCGGTTCGGGCAGATCGTCGCCCGCTTCTCCAAACAGCGATACCTGTGCCGATGCCTTTTGTTCATGGATCGCCGCTGAATATCCCACTAACGGGTCAAGCGCTTCGAACACCCGTCGCCGGTTGGAATCGAGCTGATCAAACGCTCCGGCCCGCGCCAGCATTTCCAGTGGGCGTTTGCCGACACGCTTCAGATCCACCCGCCGCGCCACGTCGAACAGGTTGACAAAGGGCTTGTCGCTGCGACCCTCGACCACCAGCCGCATCGCATCAAGACCGACATTCTTGAGTGCGCCCAGCGCATAGACCAGCGCGCCGTCCTGGACGTCAAAAGAGGCCTGAGACCGGTTCACGCAGGGCGGCACATAGGGCAGCGACAACCCCTTGCGGACCTCTTCGAAATAGTTCGACAGCTTGTCAGTCAGGTGGATATCGCAGTTCATCACCCCGGCCATGAATTCGACCGGGTGGTTCGCCTTGAGCCATGCGGTCTGATAGCTGACCACCGCATAGGCCGCCGCGTGCGATTTGTTGAAACCGTAGTTGGCGAATTTTTCCAGTAGATCGAAGACTTCGGAGGCCTTTTTCTTGGCCACACCGTTTTCACCCGCGCCCTTTTCGAACTTGGGGCGTTCGGCGTCCATCGCCTCTTTGATCTTTTTACCCATGGCGCGGCGCAGCAGGTCGGCGCCGCCAAGGCTGTAGCCGGCCATGACCTGCGCGATCTGCATCACCTGTTCCTGATAAACGATGATCCCTTGGGTTTCCTCAAGGATATGGTCGATCAGCGGGTGGACGGATTCGCGTTCCTTGAGGCCGTTTTTGACCTCGCAATAGGTCGGAATATTCTCCATCGGTCCGGGACGGTAGAGCGCGACCAGCGCCACGATATCCTCGATGCAGGTCGGCTTCATCCGCTTCAGCGCGTCCATCATGCCGCTGGATTCCACCTGAAACACCGCCACAGTCTTGGCCGCTGCATAGAGTTTGTACGACGCCTCGTCATCCAGCGGAATCGCGCCGATATCGTCGATCGCCACCTCGGGCGGTTCATAAAGCTCCGTGCCATCGGCGGCGATGTGCAAATGCCGCCCGCCCTTCTTGATCAGGTCAACGGCATTCTGGATCACGGTCAGGGTTTTCAGGCCCAGAAAGTCGAATTTCACCAGACCGGCCTGTTCGACCCATTTCATGTTGAACTGCGTCGCGGGCATATCGGATCGCGGATCCTGATAGAGCGGCACCAGCTCATCCAGTGGACGGTCGCCGATCACAACCCCGGCGGCGTGGGTCGAGGCGTTGCGCAACAGCCCTTCAACCTGTTGGCCATATTCGAGCAGTCGGGCGACGACCTCTTCGTTGCGGGCCTCTTCGCGCAGGCGCGGCTCATCCGCCAGCGCCTTTTCGATGCTGACAGGTTTCACGCCCTCGACCGGGATCATCTTGGACAGGCGGTCAACCTGGCCGTAAGGCATCTGCAACACACGGCCGATATCGCGCACTGCCGCCTTGGACAGCAGCGCACCGAACGTGATGATCTGGCCGACCTTGTCGCGGCCATAGCGATCCTGCACATAGCGGATCACCTCTTCCCGGCGGTCCATGCAAAAGTCGATGTCAAAGTCGGGCATCGAAACCCGTTCCGGGTTCAGGAAGCGTTCGAACAGCAAGGAATATCGCAGCGGATCAAGATCGGTAATGGTCAGCGCGTAGGCGACGAGGGAACCAGCGCCAGACCCTCGCCCCGGCCCGACGGGAATGTTCTGATCCTTGGCCCATTTGATGAAATCGGCAACGATCAGGAAATAGCCGGGAAATCCCATGCCCTCGATAATGCCCAGTTCGAATTCGAGCCGCTTTTCATAGTCTTCGACGCTGGTCGCATGCGGGATCACCCGCAGCCGTTCGACCAAACCTTCTTTGGCCTGACGGCGCAGTTCCTCAATCTCGTTATCGGCGAATTTCGGCAGGATCGGGTCGCGCCGGTAGGCCATAAAGGCGCAACGACGCGCGATTTCGACCGTGTTCTCGATCGCTTCGGGCAGATCGGCGAACAGCGTTGCCATCTCTTGCGGCGATTTAAAGTAGTGCTGCGGCGTCAGTTTGCGCCGGTCTTCCTTTTGATCGACATAGGCCCCGTCGGCGATACAGATCAGCGCGTCATGCGCTTCGTACATCTGGGATTTCGGGAAATAAACGTCGTTGGTGGCGACCAGCGGCAGGTTCATCGCATAGGCCATCTCGACAAAACCGCGCTCTGAGGCGCGCTCATTCTCGGGCAGCCCCGACTCGCCGGGGTGGCGCTGCAATTCGACATACAGCCGGTCACCAAAGATCTGCGCCAGACGCCCCATCAGCGCCTCAGCGGCCCCGCGCTGACCCTGTTGCAACAATTGTCCGACCGGCCCGTCGGGCCCGCCACTCAGACAGATGACGCCGTCGGCGTGCTGCGCCAGATCTTCGGACGTGACATGCGCCAACTGCCCGTCACCGCGCAAATAGAGGCACGAGTTGAGCTTCATCAGGTTCTGGTAGCCACGCTCATTCTGCGCCAGCAGGACAAGGCCCGCGGGATCACGTGGCCGTTCGCCCGGAGCAGGATCGGCAAGCCGCAGATCAACCTGACAGCCGATAATCGGCTGCACCCCTGCCCCGCTGGCCGCAATCGAAAACTCCAGCGCGGCAAACAGGTTGTTGGTGTCGGTGATCGCCACGGCCGGCATATTCGCCGCCTCGCAAAGCGCGGGCAGCTTTTTCAGCCGCACGGCGCCTTCGAGCAGGGAATATTCGGTGTGAACACGCAGATGAACGAATCGAGGATGCTGAGACATGGTGTGAATCTAGCGGCCCAATGACAAAGAGACCACAATCGCTTGTGGTCTCTACCATCAATTTTGTGAAATACTCGGCGCGTCAGGTTTTCCGGCGGCGCGCCCTGGACCAGCCCAGCCCGACCATAGCCAACAGCCCGGCCAACGCCAGCGGCAAGCTAGCAGGCAGCGGCACCGACGCCAGCTTGGCATTGAAGATCAGCTCAAGATCCAACTGGGTTCCGCCGCCGCCATAGGCGCTGCCAAAGTAACTGCGAGATCCGGTAAAATTCACCATATCCGAGATATCCGTAGCAAAGACCAACTCACCACTCCAACTGACCAGATCGCCCGTGGCAAAGGTGAAATTGTCCGGCCCAACAACTCCGACGCCAAAAGCGTCACCGAACGTGAGGTCATGATTCACATAGAACATGTCGATTCCACGTGTGACGGCTGATCCGCCTGCGCCGATGTTGATTTCAGCGTTGCCATAGATGGGCGACAGGATTTCAAAATCGTTGATCCCGGTGAAATCACCAAGGTTCTGCCATGCATCACCAATGGACATGTCGCTACCGTACTGGAAATAACCGTCGCCCACTGCGGTTGAAGACTCGCGAAAGCTGATCGCGGTGTAACCCAACCCCACCACACCGGACACATCCGCCACCAGTGCCGCCTGCGACGCTGTGCCGATTGACGCGATAAAGACCCCTGCCAAAAGAATGTGTTTCACAAAGATGACCTCTTATTCCCTTTGACGATTACCTGTTCCAATAATTGCAAGGCGGTCGGGCAGCAATCCGAAACCTGGTTTTCAACCGGCCAACGCAATCTTACGCCGCGGCAGATCGGGAAATGCGTGGGATAGCCGCCCCGACCAGCGGTTTTGTCGGCACAGTTTGCCCCCAAATCAGGGAAACTGCCCGATCTTGCCGCAGTTGCCCAGCCAAAACGACACGAAGCACCGGCAAGGGGCTTGCATCCTAGGGCAAAGCTTGCCTAGCCTGATCCCACCGGGCAATCGCTTTCTACGCCGCATCGAGGGCGCGCATTCCGGACAACGACCAAACGGTAAGGCGGCGGTTTTATTGATGGATATTACATTTCTTCTGAACGGAGAGAGTGTGTCGCTGCGGGATGTCGATCCAACGGTCACGCTGCTCGACTGGCTGCGCGAGGAACGCGGCCTCACCGGCACCAAAGAGGGCTGCAACGAAGGTGATTGTGGCGCCTGTACGGTGATGATCACGGATCATTCGGGGGCGGCGCGCGCGTTGAATGCCTGCATTCTTTTGCTGCCGCAGCTCCAAGGCCGTGCAGTGCGCACCGTTGAGGGGATTATCGGCCCCAATGGCACGCTGCATCCGATGCAGCAGGCGATGATTGACTGCCATGGCTCGCAATGCGGATTCTGCACACCGGGCTTTGTGGTGTCGATGGTCACAGCACATTGCAATGGCGACACCCGATTTGACGATGCTCTGGCCGGCAATCTGTGCCGCTGCACCGGTTACGCACCGATCATCCGTGCGGCGAACAGTGCGGCTTCGGCCCCCATTCCCACCTGGCTGGACGACGGCGCAAAGCTCGCGGCAGGGGCGAGCACTGAAAGCGGTCGGACCTTTGACGCAATAGCCTCTGGCACCACGCCCGCCGCAGTTCAAACCACCACAGCACAGGCACCAGAGACCATCGACGCCCTTGCCGACGCCTTTGCCGCGCAACCCGACGCAACTCTGATCGCCGGCGCCACCGATGTCGGTCTATGGGTGACCAAGCAATTCCGCCCACTTGGGCCGGTGATTTTCCTCAACCGCTGCCGCGAGCTTCAGGAAATCTCGGAAACGGAAGACGAAATATACATCGGCGCAGGAGTGACCATGGACCGCGTGCTGGACTCGGTCCGCCCGCACCATCCGTCTTACGGCGAAATGATCCGTCGATATGGCTCGGCCCAGGTCCGCGCCGCCGCCACCATTGGCGGCAACATCGCCAACGGCTCGCCCATCGGTGACAATCCCCCCGCGCTGATTGCACTGGATGCCACGCTGCATCTGCGCAGCCGTGACACCAGCCGCGCCATCCAGATCGGTGCCTTTTTTCGTGAATATGGCAAACAGGACCGCGCCCCCGGTGAATTTGTCGCGGCGGTATCGATCCCGCGCCAGCCCGACCGGCTGAAATGCTATAAACTGTCCAAGCGGTTTGATCAGGATATCTCTGCTGTCTGCGGTTGCCTGTCTGTCACGGTTGACGACGGCGTCGTCACCGCCGCGCGCATCGCCTATGGCGGCATGGCGGGCATCCCCAAACGCGCCTCTGCGGTCGAAACCGCTCTGATCGGCAATGCCTGGACTCTGCGCAGCATCGCCAAAGCCGACCCCGCCTGGGAGCAGGATTTCGCGCCCCTGTCGGACATGCGTGCCAGCGCAGAATACCGCCTGACCGCTGCCCGTAACATGCTGACCCGCTATTTCCACGAGGACAACGGCACCCCGGCCAATGTTCACGAGGTCTCTGCATGACCCGCCCCACCCCCTGGAATAACCGTCGACCGGCACGCACAGACTTTGCTGCCACCATATCCACAGTACACGTCCGGCGTCAGCCCATCGGTCCAGCGCAATTCACAGGACCGGAGCGCCAGAAATGAGTGTCGCCAAACCCCTGCCCCACGACGCCGCCCGCCTGCACGTAACCGGTGCTGCGCGCTATGTTGATGACATCCCAACACCGACAGGTACGCTGCACCTTGCCTTTGGCACCGCCACGATCGCTGCGGGCCGCATCACCGCGCTCGACCTTACGCCAGTGCGCACCGCCCCCGGAGTCGTCGCCGTGCTCGCGGCGCGGGATCTGCCCTTTGCCAATGATGTCTCACCCTCGGCACATGACGAACCGCTGTTGTCTGGTGCCACAATCCATTATTACGGCCAGCCAGTCTTCTTGGTTGTCGCCCGCTCGCACCTTGCCGCACGCCGTGCCGCGCGACTGGCCAAGATCACCTATGCCGAGCGCGATGCCATCCTCACGGTTGAGGACGCGCTGGCCGCCGACAGCCGGTTCGAGGACGGCCCCCGGATCTGGGAAAAGGGCGACGCAGGAGAGGCGATTGATGCCGCCACGCACCGGATCGAAGGCCGCATCGACATGGGCGCGCAAGAGCATTTCTACCTCGAAGGTCAGGCTGCGCTGGTTCTGCCACAGGATGACGGCGATATGCTGGTGCACAGTTCAACCCAGCACCCGACAGAAATCCAGCACAAAGTCGCCGAGGCGCTGAACCTGCCGATGCATGGCGTGCGGGTCGAAACCCGGCGCATGGGCGGTGGCTTTGGCGGCAAGGAAAGTCAGGGGAACGCGCTGGCCGTGGCCTGCGCCGTGGCCGCGCGCCTGACATGCAAGCCCTGCAAGATGCGCTATGACCGCGACGATGACATGATGATCACCGGCAAACGGCACGATTTCCAGATCGAATACCGCGCCGGGTTTGACGATTCCGGACGCATTGACGGGGTGGAATTTGTTCAGATGACCCGCTGTGGCTGGGCGCAGGATCTGTCGATCCCGGTGGCCGACCGCGCCATGCTGCACGCCGACAACGCCTACAACCTGCCCGCAGTGCGGATCGAAAGCCATCGCCTCAAGACCAACACCCAAAGCGCCACCGCCTTTCGCGGATTTGGCGGACCGCAGGGTATGCTGGGGATCGAACGGGTGCTGGACCACATCGCGCACCGTCTGAACTGCGACCCGCTGGCGGTGCGGCGGATCAACTATTACGCCGCGCAGTCCGGGCCGGTCGCCACTTTTCCAGCCCGCTCACCTGACACCCCGCCCGAGCAGCACCCCGACCCGCAAACAACGCCCTACGGCCAGCCGGTCGAGGATTTTATCCTGCACGAGATGACCGATGCGCTTGCGCAATCCTCGGACTACGGCGCCCGGCGCGATGCCATCCGCGCCTGGAACGATACCAGTCCGGTGCTGAAACGTGGCCTCGCCCTTACCCCGGTCAAATTCGGCATCTCCTTCACCCTCACGCATCTCAACCAGGCCGGCGCGCTGGTGCATGTGTATCAGGACGGCTCGGTTTCGATGAACCATGGCGGCACCGAAATGGGACAGGGCCTGTTTCAGAAGGTCGCTCAGGTCGCCGCCACCCGTTTCGGCCTGCCAACCGATGCCATCCGCATCACCGCCACCGACACCGCCAAAGTGCCAAACACCTCGGCCACCGCCGCCTCTTCGGGGTCGGATCTCAATGGCATGGCCGTGCAGGTCGCCTGTGACACGATCCGCGACCGCATGGCCCGTCACCTGGCCGAACTGCATCAGGATGATCCCGCCGATGTTCGCTTTGCCGATGGCCTCGTTCATGTGGCCGGCAATCAGATCTCTTTCGCCGAAGCCGCCAAAACCTGTTACGAGGGCCGTGTCAGCCTCTCAGCCACCGGGTTTTACAAGACACCCAAGGTGCAGTGGGACCGGATCAAAGGCCAGGGTCGCCCGTTTTTCTACTTCGCCTATGGGGCTGCGTGTTCCGAAGTGGTGATCGACACCCTAACCGGCGAATACCGCATCCTGCGCGCCGACATCCTGCACGATGCCGGTGCCTCGCTGAACCCCGCGCTCGACATCGGTCAGGTCGAAGGTGCCTATGTCCAGGGCGCAGGCTGGCTCACCACCGAAGAGCTGGTCTGGGACGACACCGGCCGCCTGCGCACCCACGCGCCCTCGACCTACAAGATACCGGCCTGCTCGGACCGGCCTGCCATCTTCAACGTCGCCCTGTGGGACAGTCGCAATCGCGAGGATACAGTCTACCGCTCCAAAGCGGTAGGAGAACCGCCATTCATGCACGGCATTTCGGTGCTTATGGCGCTATCCGACGCAATCTCGGCCTGTGGCACAGCCTATCCAACTCTCGACGCCCCCGCCACGCCGGAACGCGTGCTCAATACGATCCGGAAAGTCCGCGAGCATGGTTAGTCCGTCCAATGCGCCCTCCGCGCTAGGGTATTGCGCACGCCCTGCGCTTCTTCTCTTCTCAAATACGCTCTTTTCCCGCCCTCATCACGCGCGACCTTCGGAGCCCGGCGCATGAGCTTCGATCTCGCCGCGCTCACCGCTGCCGTTGCGGCGCATGGCACCGTTGCTCGCGTGGTGATCGCCGAGGTAGCTGGATCTTCTCCGCGCGAAGTTGGCGCATCACTATTGGTCTGGCGCGGTGGCCAGTCAGGCACCATCGGCGGCGGCGCTCTGGAATTCGCTGCAGCAGCCCGCGCCTTGAATGTCTCGGGCTTTTCACGCCATGCGCTTGGCCCGGACCTCGGTCAATGCTGCGGCGGTGCAGTCACTCTGTTGACGGAACAGTACACCGCCGACACCCTTCCTGACGGGCGCGGTCAAACACTGGTCATCCGTGGCGACGGCTCAATGCCGCTCGCCGTGAAACGCCTAATCGACCGCGCGCGCGCGCAGGGGCAGCGCCCCGCGCCACAGCGTCTCCAGAGCTGGATGATCGAACCGATCACCACACCGCAAACCCACCTCTGGATTTGGGGGGCAGGTCATGTGGGCCGCGCCGTTGTCGACGTGCTGCACCCGCTGCCCGTGTTTGCACTGACCTGGATCGACACCGCGCCGGATCGTTTCCCCGCTGCGCCCCCACCCTGTGTCACGTGTTTACCCGCGACTGATCCGGTGCGCGCCGTCTCACTTGCGCCCAAGACTGCACACCACCTGATCCTGACCTATAGCCATGAGATCGACCTTGCCTTGTGCCACGCGCTGCTGAGCCATGGCTTTGGCTTTGCCGGGCTGATCGGCTCTGACACCAAATGGGCACGGTTCCGCAGTCGCTTGCGCAATCTCGGCCATAGCGACGCTGAAATCTTTCGCATTTGCTGCCCGATCGGGCAAAAATCGCTGGGCAAGCACCCGCAAGCCATTGCCGTTGGCGTGGCGGCAACGCTACTCAATAGCCAGAACACAAAGGACGGTGCGACGTGGATGACACACTCCTCAGCCTCCGAGGCCTGACCAAGGCCTATCCCGGCGTTGTCGCCAATGACGACGTCTCCTTTGACATCGGCACAGGTGAAATCCATGCACTGCTCGGCGAAAACGGCGCCGGAAAATCCACATTGGTCAAGATGATCTATGGCCTGGTCAAACCCGACAAGGGTGAGATGACGCTCGCAGGCATTCCCTACGCCCCGGCCGAACCCCGTGCGGCCCGCGCCCTTGGCGTTGCCATGGTGTTTCAGCACTTCTCGTTGTTCGATGCCCTCTCTGTGGCCGAAAACGTCGCCCTTGGGATGGAGAATCCGCCAAAGACACGCGATCTCGCAGTGCAGATCCGCGAGGTGTCAGAAACTTACGGCCTGCCGCTCGACCCATTCCGCATCGTCGGCACGCTGTCGGCGGGCGAACGCCAAAGGGTCGAGATCATCCGCTGCCTGCTGCAAAACCCGCGCCTGCTTATCATGGACGAACCCACGTCCGTCCTGACGCCGCAAGAGGTCGAAATCCTGTTCCTCACCCTGCGCAAGCTCAGCGCTGAGGGGACCGCGATCCTCTACATCAGCCACAAGCTCGAAGAGATCCGCAGCCTGTGCGACCACGCCACGATCCTGCGGCTGGGCAAAAAGGTGGGTAGCGCCATACCGCGCGACGCCTCGGCCCGCGAGTTGGGTGAAATGATGGTCGGTGCCAGCTTTGCAACACCCCAGGCCAAGGCACACGATCCCGGCGCTGTGCTGCTGAAGGTACAGAACCTATCGCTACCCGCACCTGGCGCCTTTGGCACGCCGCTGCGCGACATATCGTTCGAGGTGCGCGCAGGCGAAGTACTGGGCCTTGGCGGAGTAGCGGGCAACGGTCAGGACGAACTACTGGCGGCCTTGTCCGGAGAGCGGGTCTCAAACCCGGGCAGCGTCACGCTCAAGGGCAAGGACGTGAGCCGTACTGGCCCGATGGCACGCCGCGACGCTGGCCTGCTGTCTGCGCCCGAAGAACGCCTGGGTCACGCCGCAGCCCCCAACATGAGCCTGATCGAAAACGCCGTGCTGACCGCCGCCCGGCGCGAAGGGCTGGTCGCAAACGGGTTTGTCAGCTGGAACAAGACTCGGGGCTTCACAGAAAAGGTGATCAAACGCTTTGACGTGCGAACACCGTCGCCGGGAACGGCAGCACGGGCGCTGTCGGGCGGCAACCTGCAGAAATTTGTCATCGGTCGAGAGATCCTGCAACGCCCGGATGTGCTTGTGGTCAATCAACCCACCTGGGGAGTGGACGCCGCCGCCGCGGCAGCGATCCGCCAAGCGTTACTGGATCTGGCTGCAGCCGGTGCGGCAATTATCTGCATCAGCCAGGATCTGGACGAGTTGATGGAAATCTCGGACCTGTTCGCCGCGCTGAACGAAGGACGCCTCTCTGCGATCCGACCGGTCACGGATCTCGACATGAAACAGATTGGCCTAATGATGGGCGGCGCGCATGACATGGAGGTGGCTCATGTGGCGACCTAATCAGATATTTTCACCTGCCGTGCCACTAGCCGAAGAATTTTTTTTGAAAATTCTTATCAAACCTCCTCTAAAAATTCCGCGCAAAACTTTTGTAAAAAGTTTTGCGCCCGAAATTCGGAGGGGCAGACATGATCAGACTTGAGAAACGACCACAACCGTCGCAGTTCTGGACTGTGTGTACGCCGATTCTTGCTGTGCTTCTCACGATGATCCTCGGCGGCATTATGTTTGCGGCCCTCGGCAAGCCACCGCTCGAGGCGATCCGCATCATATTTTGGGATCCGCTGTTTCATCCGCAGTTCGCCGCCTATTCTCGACCACAATTACTGGTCAAGGCCGGACCGCTGATCCTGATCGCGATTGGCCTGTCCATCGGGTTTCGGGCCGGGATCTGGAACATCGGCGCCGAAGGTCAGTACATCATGGGGGCAATCTGTGGAGCTGGCGCAGGGTTGGCGTTCTACCCCACAACTTCGCCGTTGATTTTCCCTTTTATGGTCATTGCAGGGGCATTGGGCGGCTGGGTATGGGCGATGATCCCCGCAGTTCTGAAGGTCCGCTTTGGTACCAACGAGATCCTGGTTTCGCTCATGCTGGTCTATGTGGCCGAGGCCTTGCTCGCCTCGGTTGCGTCTGGCCTGTTGCGCAATCCCGAAGGCATGGGCTTTCCTGGGTCCCGCAATTTCCAGCAATATGCCGCTGCCGCGAATACCGAGATCATTGCCGGGACCGGGATGCATTGGGGGGTGCTCTCGGCCTTTATCGCGGTGATTTTTGCCTATGTTCTGCTGACCCGCCATATTCAAGGTTTCAATATTCGCCTCACCGGCGAAGCGCCGCGCGCTGCGCGCTTTTCCGGCGTTTCGCCTGCGCGGATCATCTTTCTTTGCCTCGGCTTTTCAGGAGCACTGGCCGGCATGGCTGGGCTGTTCGAGGTATCAGGCCCGGCCGGTCAGATCAGTATCGATTTCAACTCGGGATACGGCTTTACCGCGATTATCGTCGCCTTTCTCGGGCGCCTGCATCCGGTTGGTATTTTGCTGGCTGGTCTGCTGATGGCCCTGACGTATATTGGCGGTGAGTTGGCGCAGCTCATGCTCGGCCTGCCCGGTGCTTCGATCCAGCTGTTTCAGGGCATGCTGTTGTTTTTCCTTTTGGCGACGGATGTCTTTACCAACTTCCGTGTCCGCATTGGCACCCCGGAGGTGGCATAATGGATCTTGGTTCGATCAATCCGGTCCTGCTGGTCGCTTCGATCATGATTTCGGCCACGCCGATCCTGTTTGCGGCGATCGGCGAGATGGTGGTGGAAAAGGCCGGTGTGCTGAACCTCGGGGTCGAAGGCATGATGATTACCGGGGCTGTGGTCGGCTTTGCCGTCGCAGTCAAGACCGGCTCACCCACGCTTGGCTTTGCAGCTGCCGCGCTCGCCTCAGCAGTGTTGTCGCTTAGCTTTGGTGTGCTGACGCAGATTTTCCTATCAAACCAGGTCGCCACCGGGCTGGGCCTTACTCTGGTGGGGTTGGGTTTGTCATCCCTGATTGGCAAGCCCTATGAAGGGATGAAATCGCCGACCTTGCCAAAGCTGGATATCCCTGTTTTGGGTGATCTGCCTATTCTGGGACGCATGCTGTTTTCCCACGACGCGATGGTTTATTTTTCGCTGGCTTTAGTTGCAGCTGTCTGGGCCTTTCTGAAATACACCCGTGCGGGGCTGGTTCTGCGCGCGGTCGGAGAAAGCCATGACGCCGCGCACGCCCTTGGCTACAAAGTCGTGCGCATCCGCATGGCGGCGATCTTTTTCGGCGGCGGCTGTGCAGGCCTGGGCGGTGCCTACCTTAGCCTTGTTCGGGTCCCGCAATGGACCGAAGGCATGACCGCCGGTGCGGGCTGGATCGCACTGGCCATCGTGGTCTTTGCATCCTGGCGGGCAGGCCGGATCGCGATCGGTGCCTACCTTTTCGGCGGCGTCACGGTGCTTCAGCTCAACCTCCAGGCGGCAGGTGCCAAAGTCCCGGTCGAGATCCTGTCGATGTCACCCTATCTGATAACCATCCTCGTGCTGGTCATCATTTCCGCCCGTGGCGCGCACGGGGCGCCTGCCTCGCTCGGTCGCGCCTTTCATGCCTCAAGTTGAGGCCACAAAAACAACCAAACCACCAAGGGAGATCCCATGAACCGCAGAACACTTCTCACCACCACCGCAGCGCTTGCGGTCGGTCTCGCAACTCAGGGCTTTGCCGCCGCACATGGCGACAAGATCAAGGTCGGCTTTATCTTTGTCGGGCCGATCGGCGACGGCGGCTGGACCTATGAGCACAACAAAGGTCGCCTCGCCGTCGAAGAGCATTTTGGCGACAAGGTCGAAACCGTATATCAAGAGAGCGTGCCAGAAGGGGCTGATGCCGAACGTGCCATCACGCAAATGGCCCTGTCCGGCGCAAATCTGATTTTCACCACGTCTTTTGGATACATGGACCCGACCATCAATGTGGCTGCCAAATTCCCGGATGTGAAATTCGAACACGCCACCGGCTTTAAAACGGCGGACAATGTCGGTGTCTACTCTGCGCGCTTCTACGAAGGCCGTGCCATCCAGGGCCATATCGCCGGCAAGATGACCAAAACCAACAAGATCGGCTATATCGCCTCATTCCCGATCCCCGAGGTCATCCGCGGCATCAATTCCGCCTATATCCACGCGAAAAAGGTCAACCCGGATGTCGAATTTTCGGTGATCTGGGCCTACACATGGTTCGACCCGGCCAAAGAATCCGATGCGGCCCGTGCCTTGATCGAAAATGGCGCTGATGTGATCCTGCAGCACACCGACTCGACCGCTCCTCAGGCTGCCGCACAGGCGGCGGGCGATGTGATCACCTTTGGTCAGGCATCGGATATGTCCGACTATGCGCCGCTGCCGCGCGTGTCGTCGATCATCGACAATTGGAGCCCCTACTACATCGAACGGGTGCAAGCCGTGCTCGACGGCTCTTGGGCGTCGGACGACACTTGGGCGGGTATCGGTGACGGCATGGTCGGCATCGGTGAAATTTCGGATGCCGTCCCGGCGGATGTGAAAGCCGAGGCGCTCGCCCTCAAAGACAGCATCGCCAGCGGGGACTACCATCCCTTTACCGGCCCGCTGAACAAACAGGACGGCTCGGTTTGGCTGGCCGAGGGCGCGACAGCACCCGACGGTGATTTGCTGGGCATGAACTTCTATGTCGAAGGTCTGACCGGCGACATTCCGAACTAAGTCCGACGCGCTTTGTATCCAAGACAATACCACCAGAAGGCCCCGTCAGCGCACGGGACCTTCTGACCACCGGTATCTCCCTCATTTTAGCCTCCCTCTTGGCTCGCGACGTATTTAAATTGCTTTCAAACGCTCGGCACACTGCACGCGCGCGCGACCCAGCCAGGACCCTGGACGGACCCATGAACAATTCCCGGCGTTTCCCCCAATTACTGAACTGCGAAATCCTCGACGGTTTGTCACAAGCCGAAAAATGCGCCTTTCTCGACGTGTGTATCCTGCGCACCTACAAGTGCCCGACCGAAATCATGTCGCAAGGCGAGACAGCCCAAGGCATGGCGATTGTGGCCCGCGGCACCGTGGAAATCGCCTATCTCTCGGAACAGGGGAACCGGGTGGTTCTGCGCCACATCCACGTCGGCGATGTCTTTGGCGAAGGTGAAACGGTCGCGGAAATGCCGCTCGTTGCCAGCGCGGTTACAGGCGCAGACACCACGTTGCTGTTTGCCTCGCTGCCGCGACTGCGCGAAATTCTGCAAAACCCGGCTTTCTTGCGCAATTTTGCCCGCAACTTCATCCTTATGATGCTTCGGGACAACCGCCTCAGATCCGTTGACAGGTTCCAGCCGGTCGAACAGCGAATTTCGAGTCACCTGTGCCAGTTGTCATCTGGTCATCCGAGTATCCGGGCCTCGCAGGCGGATCTGGCCTCGGTCGTGGGCTGCTCGCGACAGACGCTGAACCGTGTACTGGGCGAATTGCGCCGTCACGGCATCATAGATATCCGCAGAAAAGAGATTTTGGTGCTCGACCCCAAGGCCCTCGACCTTCGGGCGCAGAATCCATACTGACGCCGCTGACCTTCGGACAGGTCGGCCCGGCAAAAAAACACGGGCCCCGAAAACTCGGGACCCGTGCTAGAATACTCAAATCGTCACTCACACACCCTCTGATACAAAGGCTGGGTCAGACCATTTGTCGCCCAAGCGACATTTCTCGAAGAATTTCCGACAAGCAGATTGTGTCCTGCAAATTTGCCACAATCTTTGACATCCAACTGCCTTAAACGCCCGGCTCTAACGACCAAAGTGGACTGCCACGGGCGGAAAAATCGGCCACAATCACAAGAGTGGCGCCAGAAAGACGCCACGAAACCGCCCGCTTGCTCCGCCTCGATGCGTGTATCATCTGATTGAAATTCAATGGCAGGGGCACAGGGACTCGAACCCGGGACCTACGGTTTTGGAGACCGTCGCTCTACCAACTGAGCTATACCCCTACACAGCGTTTCGGATAGAATGGAGGGACTGCGCAGTCAAGGGCTATCAACCGATTTATCAGTTTCTCGTTTCGTGTCGCTTTCGCTCAAGTCCTAATGCTTTCAACGCGAAGAAAGTCTTTTGTCTGGAGCCAGAGGACGGCCCCCGATCGCAGACGTTGACGGCGCAGGTATGCGTTTCGCTGAAAAAACCATGTTAAACGAGCAGTCTCATGGCTTGTGGGCAAACTGCGGACATCAACCGTACCCGGTCATTGAATGCGCGCGACTTTGATGGCCAAAGTGGCGCAGTTCAGATGCACAGCGGTGCGGACCGTCTTCACCGCCCTCTGCAACCCGGTCATATTGACCGCAGGAAAGGTTTGCCCGCGCGAAGATAGGTTGCGACCAGTCCCGAATTTGCGCATTGATGCCAGCAAGGAACGTAAAGGCAGATGTCACAAATTCGTGCCAAACTTTTTTCTGCCTATTTTTGCGCCGCGTATCACGCGCCCGAAACCTGCCAGTCCGTCGGCAGATGTGCGCAGAATCCATGTTTTCCTGACCCGCACATTGATCGTGCAATTTCACACACTCACCTGCATAAACGACTTCAATTCAAGGGAAAATCCGCGTGATCGGTCGCGCGCAATTCGTGATTTCAACTTCCGAACCGGCGCCCCTATCTGCTGTTCAGTCGGAGGGACACACCGACGCAATCAACAACGGGCCGCACTGGCCCTCATCAAATAGGAACACGACAATGAAACGTATCATCGCACTCTCCGCACTTTCCCTCGCCGCTCTGACCGGTGCCGCATCGGCAGCTTCGACTGTGGATGCCAACCAGATCATCCTTTCGCGCTATGCACCGAGCATCGAAGTTTCGGCTCTGTCGAACGCAGAAGTTTCCAGCCTGCTCAACATCGCTTATTCGAGCGACAGCAACAGCGAAAAGCGCGCCCTGATCCAGTCCATCCTGAAATAAGGGCGTGACCGGATACGGAAACTGTACAGACCCCTGTTACGCGCAGCTCTGAGCAGCGCGTAACAGATCTGCAAAGGCTGCCCAGGAATGGGCAGCCTTTGGTTTTTCGGATCCCTTCACAATAGGTAATCAGCGCGAATCTGGTCACGGCAAAGTATGCCGCATCGCCGGGAGTCTGTTGTGACGATCCCCGCACCTGACCCGTCGGCTGGCGACCATGCGGCGCCTTTCGCACAGGTTCGGACATGGCACGCGTGCCAAAGTGCAACGGGCGGATTGAGAGCCTATGATGCACAACGATCAATTCTATTGAATACGCCCTACCACCTAGGTGAGCGGTCGCGAAGGTTCCGCGGACCTGCCAACAGTTGGATTGGCCGCGCCGTGCCAGGTGCTGCGCTCTTGCCCGGTGTCACCTCTCCCGCTAGCGGAGCGCGCTGGTTCACGTTGGTGGCAACAACGAAACCCCCAGGACCATAGATGTTGACCACAAGCATCAGAAGCTAAACCACACCGCTGCACACAATCCCAAGGACGGTGTAGAAACACGTATCCCGTATCCAACGAATTGTCTGATAAACAGAAAAGGCCGCCCCGAAGGGCGGCCTGAAAATTATGTTTCGAGCATCCGCGCGCTTTTGCGTAGCTTACTCGATGATTTTGGCGACGACGCCTGAACCGACGGTACGGCCACCTTCGCGGATCGCGAAGCGCAGCTTTTCTTCCATCGCGATCGGCGCGATCAGTTCGACGTTGAACTTCAGGTTGTCACCCGGCATCACCATTTCGGTGCCTTCGGGCAGTACAACCGTACCGGTCACGTCCGTCGTGCGGAAGTAGAACTGCGGGCGGTAGTTCGCAAAGAACGGCGTGTGACGGCCACCCTCTTCCTTGGTCAGGATATACGCCTCGGCTTCGAACTTGGTGTGCGGGTTCACCGACTTGGGCTTGCACAGCACCTGGCCACGCTCAACACCTTCACGGTCGATACCGCGCAGCAGCACGCCGACGTTGTCGCCTGCCTCACCGCGATCCAGCAGCTTGCGGAACATTTCCACACCGGTGCAGGTCGTGGTCTTGGTGTCACGAATACCAACGATTTCAATGCTGTCGCCAACGTTGATCACGCCACGCTCAACACGACCGGTCACAACCGTACCACGACCCGAGATCGAGAATACATCCTCGATCGGCATCAGGAACGGCTGGTCGACGGCGCGTGCGGGCTGGGGAATATACTCGTCCACAGCGGCCATCAGTTCGCGGATCTTGTTCTCGCCGATTTCGGGATCACGGCCTTCCATCGCGGCCAGAGCCGAGCCTGCGATGATCGGAATATCGTCGCCCGGGTAGTCGTACATCGACAGCAGTTCGCGGATTTCCATCTCGACCAGCTCAAGCAGCTCTTCGTCGTCGACCTGATCGACCTTGTTCATGAACACAACCATCGACGGGATACCGACCTGACGACCAAGCAGGATATGCTCGCGCGTTTGGGGCATCGGGCCGTCGGCAGCGTTCACAACCAGGATCGCACCGTCCATCTGCGCCGCACCGGTGATCATGTTCTTGACGTAGTCGGCGTGGCCGGGGCAGTCGACGTGGGCGTAGTGGCGGTTCTCGGTCTCGTACTCCACATGCGCGGTCGAGATCGTGATGCCGCGGGCCTTTTCTTCGGGCGCCCCGTCAATCTGGTCATAGGCGCGGAATTCGCCGAAATACTTGGTGATCGCCGCCGTCAGCGTCGTCTTGCCGTGGTCAACGTGACCAATCGTGCCGATGTTGCAGTGCGGCTTGTTACGTTCAAACTTTGCCTTTGCCATTTTGTCCAGGCGCCCTTTGCGTTGGGGGATGCCTACGCACCCGTTTCTCATCGCGGGCGATGTATTGGTTCACACAGGAAAAATCAAGGGATCTGATCCGCTGGATCGCCACGCACAGCACCCAAACCAAGGCGGCGGTTGCGGCTCATCCAAAGGCGCGCCCACAAACTCGAACCGCAGGCGCGCGGCCAGGGTTCAGCGGGTCGCCGGGACCGGACCGGCCACAATGACGTCGAACCCCTCGGGCGTATTTTCCGGCGCGTTAGCGGGCGCCTCGGGCGTAGCTGCCGGCTGCACCCTTGGGTCCAATTCAGTCGTCTCGGCGTCATCTGGCTCTGTATCGACGCGATCAGCTTCGGGCCCGCCAAACCAGCCCTTTTCCTTTTGCATCTTGCGCATCCACGTCTCGATCTTGAGCGCGGCATTGGCCGACAGCAGCTCCATCTGGCGCGCCTTGGACTGGGTCACGCCCGACCCGACCATCGTCTCGGGCGAAATCGCTTCGAGCACGGTGATCTGTTCAGGCTCTTCATTGAGCTTTTTCTGCGTGGCGTCATCGAACACTGTAACCTTGACGATCAACACCGACTTTGGGTTGAACACCAACGGCACACCTGGCAGCGCCAAAACATAGCCCTCGACACTAACGCCGAGGTGGTAAAAACTCTCGCCATCGTAGCGGCGGAACCGTTCCTCAAGCGCAGCATCAACGCCTGCGATCCATTCGTCAGCCGTGGCATCGCGCGACGCGGGCCCCTGAACGATGTTGGGCGCGACGACAATCGCATGCCCCAGTTTGAAGTTGCCCAGCGGCTCTACCGGTTTTTGCAACTCACGCGCGCCATCCGCACAGCCGGCCAGAAAAAGCCCCACCGCAAGACTGATCAATACGTGCCGCATCTGTGCATTCCTTCGCCAAACCCTGCACGGGATACCGCAGCCGCAGGTTTGTTGCAATGCGACGGAGCGGTTGGGGGCTGGCTCAACTTCGGGCCAATGTAGCCATGGAGTGCGGAACGTCCGCAGCGTGAAATCGGGCACGGCGAACCAAGTCGCGATTGCACCAGCCCTGCGGGCCTGCGCCTGCCGACGCTTTCGGGGGCAGGGCCGTCCACTGGCCGCCCTGCCACTGTTAGCGGTTCGCCCCTGGAACCCACAAGACATCCGCGCTGCCGTCATCGTTGGTGATGCGTGCCGCAACAAAAAACCAGTCGCTCAGTCGGTTCAGGTATTTGACGGCGATCGGATTGACCGCTTCGACCGTGGCCAGTTCGACCACCAACCGCTCGGCCCGCCGCGCCACTGTCCGGCATTGGTGCAGATGGGCCGATGCAGCTGACCCGCCCGGAAGAATGAAACTGCGCAATGGCTTAAGCCGCGCGTTCATCGCATCAATCTCGCGCTCAAGCCGGTCGACCTGTGGCGCGACCATGCGCAGCACCGGGTATTCGGCCTCGGCGTCCTTTTCCATCTCGGGGCGGCACAAATCCGCACCCAAATCGAACAGGTCATTTTGCACCAGCGCCAGTTGCGCATCCAACTCGGGCGGGCAATGCAGCCGGGCGATGCCGACCACCGCATTCAACTCGTCCGTGGTGCCATAGGCTGTCACCCGCATCGAATGTTTGGCCACCCGCACGCCATTTCCCAGCGCAGTTTCCCCCGCGTCCCCGGTCCGCGTGTAAATCTTGTTCAGCACCACCATGTGGTCAGCTCCCCCCTCGCAACCAGACAAACAGCAGGATCAGAATCACTGCCACGAACTGCGCCACAATCCGGGCGCGCATCAGCTTGTTGCCATATTTGCGATTGAACTCGCCACCTTTGGCAAAACCGCCGATGCCGGTCATGAGAATAATGACCACAACCAGCATCGCCAGCGCCATCACGATGAAAAGAGGATCGTCCCGCATTGTGCCTTACCCGTTCATTTCGTCTTGTGCTGTCATTTAGCCCCGTCGGGGGCAAAAGCGAATGTGGTATTCAGCCGCGTGCCAAGACCCAGTCCAGCATCCGACCCGGCAACAACCGGCGCAGCACCCCCATCGCATAGGTCGGCGCCGTTACATAATAGCGCACGTGGGGGCGTCGCGCCTCGAGTGCGTGAATAACTTTTACCGTCACTGCTGAGGCCGGCCATTGCGGCCCCTTTGCGCTGCCCTGATAGAGTTGGTCTTTCAGTGAGGTGCGATACTGCGCGACGCGGGCCGAGTTTTCCCAGTCGATCCACTTTTCAAACTGAAAAATCGCGTTCTTGCGGAAATCCGTCTCGATTGGGCCGGGTTCGATCAGGATGACATGTATTCCGGTTTCGACCATTTCCATCCGCAAGACATCTGACAGCCCCTCAAGCGCAAACTTTGTCGCCACATAGGCGCCGCGCCACTTCATTCCGACAAGCCCCAGAACCGACGAGTTGTTGATAATGCGTCCGTGTCCCTGCCGCCGCATCACCGGAATCACCTGATTGGTCAGGTCGTGCCAGCCGATCAGATTGGCTTCGAAAATGGTGCGCAGGGCAGCTGTTGGGACATCTTCAAGCGGGCCGGGAATCGCATAGGCGCCGTTATTGAACAGTGCATCCAATGTGCCGCCCGTCGCCTCAAGCACCTCGGCCAGGCCGGACGCGATGCTGGCGCTGTCCTCGTAATCAATGCGCGGGCTGGCGAAACCCTCGGCCCGCAGTCGATCACAATCCAGTTGCGACCGGCAGGAGGCAAACACCCGCCAGCCGCGCTGCGCCAATGTGCGCGCCGCATCAAGCCCAATGCCCGAAGAACAGCCCGTGATAAGGATGGATTTTTGCATGACGGCCCCCGGCGATTGCTCGAATCGTCATGCCTGTGCTGCGGCTCAGGTGCAACCCGTCCCGCAACGGCGGCGCGACGGGACCGTCAGTTAACCGATGCTGTGACCAGAAAATCCGCCATCCAACCGACGCTGGCACTGTCCACAACCTGAAGCTTGAGCCAGCCATTACCCGGCTCTTCGAGCACCACAACCGCATCCCCCCGGCCCAGCCGCGTGACGACGCCATAGTCGGTGCCAGGTCCGTTGCGCAGATTGACCCGGTTGCCCGCAACCTCGCGCAGATCGCCGGAGGTGTCATAGATGCTCGGCTGTAGGTCTTCGACAACCTGCAGTGTTTCCGCAGCTTCCTCGGTTGCAGGTTCCTGACTTTCCAGCGCCAGAGTCAAAGCTTCGGCGATGGCCGCCTTGTCCTGTTGCTGCGGCAGTGACGCGACCCCGGCATCAGTATCGACCTGCGGCACAGACGTCACGGGCGCAACCGCAGTCAAGGTCACACCCAGATTCGACGATGGGTCTGGCGCCAACGCCGCACGCGCCACTCCGGTCAGCTCTGCGGCACTTGTGTCCGCACGTGCCACCACGTCAGGCGTCTGCGCCGCCTCTGACTGCGCCAGAGGCGAGCTGAGCGTCACCGACCCGGCGCGAAAATCGCCGCCGCCGCTCATTTCGTAAAACGCCCAGGCGAGAAAACCAAAGCTCAGCAGAATAAAGCGCGTCATATTCGCGTACCCCCCGGTCACACTACGACAAAAATCCCCTCGGGCAGCAGACTCGATCCGGGGGTTCGTTCAAATTAACCGATTCCCCAACACGCCACCAAGGGAAAATCCAGAATCTTCCCCGCTGTCGCTTTACGGGTGCGGTGGGGCCGGATATCACCTCATCTATGAGCGATACAGTCGATGACCCCAACATGAACCCACGCGACGTGGCCGAGCCACTGCGCCGCGCCATCGGCGACCGCTATCTGACCTATGCGTTAAGCACGATCATGCACCGTGCGTTGCCTGACGCTCGAGATGGGTTAAAACCGGTGCATCGGCGCATTCTTTACGCCATGCGGCGGCTGCGTCTGAGCGCGACAGGCGGCTTTTTGAAGTCCGCCAAGATCAGCGGCGACACCATGGGCGATTTCCACCCGCATGGCGACGTGGCGATCTATGATGCCATGGCGCGTCTGGCGCAGGATTTCACCATTCGCTACCCGCTGGTCGACGGTCAGGGCAACTTTGGCAACATCGACGGCGATAACCCCGCCGCCTCGCGCTACACAGAAGCGCGGATGACCGTGATGTCCGAGGCGCTGCTTGACGGGTTGGACGAGAATGCCGTCGATTTTCGCCCCAACTACGATGGCCGCCTCGCAGAACCTGTGGTGCTGCCTGCGTCCTACCCTAACCTTTTGGCCAATGGTGCAAGCGGTATTGCCGTTGGCATGGCGACCAACATCCCGCCGCACAACATCGCCGAATTGATCGGGGCCTGCCTGCATCTGATCAAGACCCCGAACGCCGCAGACGACACATTGCTGCAATATGTCCCCGGCCCCGACTTTCCGACCGGCGGTGTGCTGGTCGAACCGCGCGACAGCATCGCGACGGCCTACAGCACCGGGCGCGGATCGTTCCGCCTGCGCTGCCGTTGGGAGGTCGAGGATCTGGGCCGCGGCCAGTGGCAGGTCGTCGTGACCGAAATCCCGTATCAGGTGCAAAAATCCAAGCTGATCGAACGCCTCGCCGAGCTGATCCACATCAAAAAGGTGCCGATCCTCGCCGATGTGCGGGACGAAAGCACCGAAGATGTGCGATTGATTCTGGAACCGCGCTCCAAGAATGTCGAACCCGACATGCTGATGGGCATGCTGTTCCGCAACTCGGATCTTGAGATCCGGTTCTCGCTCAACATGAACGTGCTGATTGATGGGGTCACGCCCAAGGTCTGCTCAATGAAAGAGGTGCTGCGCGCCTTTCTCGACTTCCGCCGCGACGTGCTGGTCCGCCGGTCCAAACACCGGATGGAAAAGATCGACCACCGGCTTGAGGTGCTTGAGGGGCTGATCGTCGCCTTCCTCAACCTTGACCGGGTGATCGACATCATCCGCTACGACGACGAGCCAAAGGCCGCGCTGATGCGCGAGGACTGGGGCACCAAACGCAAGCGCGCCACCGACGAATCCGACTATGTCTCTCCGCCTCCGATATCGGGTGACGAAGGGCTGGGCCTCACGGATGTGCAGGCCGAAGCGATCCTGAACATGCGCCTGCGCAGCTTGCGCCGTCTCGAAGAGATGGAGCTGGTGGCCGAGCGTGACAAGCTGATGGCAGAACGTGCGGGACTCGAGGATCTTCTCGACAGTGATGACCTGCAATGGTCCACCATCGCCGACGAACTGCGCGCCACCCGCAAACGGTTCGGCAAGGATGCCGACGGTGGCAAACGCCGCACCAGCTTTGCCGATGCGACGGATACGCCCGATGTTCCGCTTGAGGCGATGATTGACCGCGAACCGATCACCGTGGTTTGCAGCCAGATGGGCTGGATCCGTGCCATGACTGGCCATATCGACCTGACCCGCGAGCTGAAGTTCAAGGATGGCGATGGACCGCGCTTTGTCTTCCACGCCGAAACCACCGACCGTCTGCTGGCTTTTGGCGCTAATGGGCGGTTCTATACCCTGTCGGCGGCGAATCTGCCCGGCGGGCGCGGCATGGGTGAACCGCTGCGCCTGATCGTCGATCTGCCGAACGAGGCCGAGATTGTCGATCTGTTCATCCATGATCCAGACCGCAAACTGCTGGTCGCCTCATCTGCCGGCGATGGCTTTGTCGTGCCCGAGGCCGACGTTGTCGCCCAGACCCGCAGCGGACGGCAGGTTCTGAACGTGCGCGACGACGTGCGCGCCAAGATCTGCAAACCCGTCACCGGCAACGCCGTGGCCGTGGTCGGCGACAACCGCAAGGTGCTGGTCTTTAGTCTGGAAGAGCTGCCGGAAATGGGCCGGGGCAAGGGCGTGCGGCTGCAAAAGTACAAGGACGGGGGCCTGTCAGATGCAACCACCTTCACCCTGGAGGCGGGCCTCTCGTGGCGCGACCCTGCCGGACGCACCCGAACCGAAAGCAATCTTGCCGAATGGATCGCCAAGCGTGCCACCTCCGGTCGCATGGCACCGCGTGGCTTCCCCCGTGACAACCGATTCAACTGACACGCTGACTACTGACTGGGTCGGGCGTCGCGCTGCGGTGTTCGGGCTGGCGCTGCGCACCGGGTTTCTGACTGTGCTGACGCTGGGATTCTACCGCTTCTGGATGAAGACCCGGCTGCGGCGTTGGTACTGGTCGGCAATCCGCCCCGGCGGGCTGCCATTGGAATATGTCGGCGATCCGGTGGAAAAGCTGTTGGGTTTCTTTGTCGCCGTTGTCATCCTTGCCTTTTATATCGGCATCGTGAATCTGGCGCTGATGTTCATCAGCTTTTCGCTGTTTCAGGGCAATGGCGTTGCCTATCTGCTCAGCTTTGTCGGGGTGATCCCGCTGTGGTTTTACGCGCAGTACCGGTCGCGGCGTTACGTTCTGGCCCGCACCCGGTGGCGCGGGTTGCGGTTCGGTCTCGACTCCGGAGCATGCGGCTATGTTGGCCGGGCGCTGATGCACTGGGCCATCACCATCCTCAGCCTCGGGCTGCTCTGGCCGCGCATGACCTTTGCATTGGAGCGCTACAAGACAGAACGCACATCCTTTGGTACGGCGCGGATGGAACAGGGCGGACGATGGCAGATGCTGTATCCCGCAACGAAACCGCTCTTTCTGGCGCTGCTCTTCGGGGCCGGGGCGGGTGCCGCATTTCTGACCAAAAATGCCGGAATGGGCGGCATTTTGGCGGTCCTTTCCGCACTGATCGCGCTGTACGGGGTGGTGCATTACCGAGTCGAGACCCTGCGACTGCTGACCGGGACCAAGCGCCTTGACGGTGTCGGCCTGACGCTGCGGGCCAATCCCTGGCGAATTCTGATGATCTATGTGCTGGGCTATCTGATGGTACTGCTGGCTGTCGCCCTGCCCGCCCTAATCCTTGCGCCGCTGATGCTGGCTTTGCAGGCAGCCGAAATGCTGGTCGAAATGGATTTGGGCGGAGCATTGGATTTTCTGGAAAATGTACCGCGTGCGCTGATTCTCGGCGTCAGTGCCGCGCTCTATTTCACGATATTTCTGCTATGGTCCGCTCTGGCTCATACGTTTGTCACCTTGCCGGTGATGCGCCACTACGCAAACGGGCTAAGCGTCACCAATCCCGACGCCCTGTCCGCGATCCGCCAGCGCCCAAGAGACGAGGTGCAGCAGGCCGAAGGCTTTGCCGAGGCGCTGGATGTGGGGGCCTCAATATGAGCAGGATGGCTCCTCCCGACACCGTGATCCGCGTCGGCGGCAGCCCCGCCCGGTTCCACTCGCAGGCGCTGTTTCTGGACGGGACGCGCCCCGAACCGCGCGAAGTCACGCTCGCCATAGACGAGGACCGTGCCACGCTGGTCAGTGGGGTCGACATCGACTGGCCTCTGCGCGACATCCGCGAAGTCCCCGATCAGGCTGGTGGTGACCTTTTTGTGCTGCGTTTGCGTGATGATCCGCTGCAACGGCTGATCCTGCCCGACCGAAGCCTTGCGCCGCGCCTTCCCCGGTTGCGGCGTCGCGCTCCGGTCACGCGGCGCGGGCGGTTGCTGGTCTGGGCTGGTGCCGCAATTGCTTCGGTTGCGCTGATTGTCCTGGTGCTGGTGCCGCTGCTGGCGGACCGGCTCGCTGCTTTTGTGCCGCCTGCGGGCGAACGGGCCCTGGGCGAAGTCACCCTCAACCAGATCCGCGATGCACTGGATGAAAGTGGTTTGTCGCCGGTCCCGGTGTGCGACTCTGCCCCCGGCCTTGCCGCGCTGAACAAGATCCGTAGCCGCCTGACCGCCGCGCAGGATCCCGGACAGCCGTTGTCGGTTCATGTTCTGGGCCACGACATGGTCAACGCCTTCGCCCTGCCCGGTGGCTATGTCGTGCTGTTCGACGGGCTGATCCAAAGCGCGGAGTCGCCCGAAGAGGTTGCCGCCGTTCTGGCGCACGAAATTGGCCATGTGGTCAGCCGCGATCCGACCCGGCATGCCCTGCGCTCTGCCGGGTCAATCGGGGTTCTTGGGTTGCTCTTTGGCGATTTTGCCGGCGGCGCGGTCGTTCTGTTCCTGGCAGAACGGCTGATTCAGGCCAGCTATAGCCAGGAGGCCGAGGCAGCGGCCGATCTTTTTGCGCATCAGATGCTGCGTGACGCCGCCCTGCCGCCCGACGCACTGGCGCAGATGTTCGAGCGGTTTCGAGCAATGGGAGGCGGGACAAGCGGCCTGATCGCGCATTTTCTGAGCCACCCTGATCTGGGTGATCGTATTGCCGCTGCCCGCAGGGCGACACCCGAGGGGTTCGAAGCGGCGACCCTGCTGAGTCCGCAACATTGGCAGACGTTGCGCGCTATTTGCGACTGATCCGCCCGTTGCGACTGCGGATTTGCGTATTTAGGAAGAGAAGAAGGGGTTTTCCCAGAGCACGTTTCGGCGGCGAGGCAGGCACCGGGCACCGGATGCGACGAAACGCGGCGTAGGTTGGCGCTAACAAGACGCTTTTGCGCTGTTTCCCTCTGGCTCAAAGCGTTATCACGCCATTCATAATCCCCACCGTCGCGCAAGTTTGCGCGCCAAGCAAATGGAGACCACTGCAGATGAAGGTTCTTGTGCCTGTCAAACGCGTGATCGACTACAACGTGAAAGTTCGCGTCAAAGCGGACGGTTCCGGCGTCGATCTGGCCAACGTCAAGATGTCGATGAACCCGTTCGACGAGATCGCCGTCGAAGAGGCCATCCGCCTGCGCGAAGCCGGTAAGGCCACCGAGGTCATCGCCGTGTCCATTGGCGTCAAGCAGGCGCAGGAAACGCTGCGCACCGCGCTGGCCATGGGTGCTGACCGCGCCATTCTGGTGGTCGCGGCCGATGACGTGCATACCGATATTGAACCGCTGGCCGTGGCCAAGGTTCTGGCCGCCATCGTCAAGGAAGAAGAGCCGGGCCTTGTCCTGTGCGGCAAGCAGGCGATTGATAACGATCTGGGCGCCACCGGTCAGATGCTGTCGGCCCTGCTGGGCTGGTCGCAGGCGATGTATGCCAATGACATCGACGTCGACGGCGATCATGCCGTGGTCACGCGCGAAGTCGACGGCGGGTTGCAGACCCTCAAGGTCAAGATGCCCACGATCATTTCAACTGACCTGCGCCTGAACGAACCGCGGTATGCGTCGCTGCCCAACATCATGAAGGCAAAGAAGAAACCTTTGGATGAAAAGACCCCTGGCGATTACGGCGTCGATGTCACGCCCCGCCTGACCGTTGTCACAACCGGCGAGCCGTCGGAACGTGCCGCCGGAATCAAGGTTGGCTCGGTGGACGAGCTTGTGGCGAAACTCAAGGAAGCGGGGGCTGTCTGATGGCTGTACTTCTGATTGCCGAAATCAACGACGGCGCGCTGGCGATGGATGCCACCGCCAAGGCTGTGACCGCGTCGCAGTCGTTGGGGGATGTGACCGTGCTGTGCTGCGGTGCCGCTGCGGCGGATGCTGCGAAAGAGGCCGCGACCATTGACGGCGTTGCCAAGGTACTGGTGGCCGAGGATGCGCTGTATGGACACCGCCTGGCGGAGCCTGTGGCGGCGCTGATCACTTCGCTTGCCGCAGATTACAGTCACATTGTTGCGCCCGCCACCACCGATGCTAAGAACATCCTGCCCCGCGTCGCGGCCCTGCTGGATGTGATGGTGCTGACGGATGTCACGTCAGTAGTGGATGCGGATACCTTTGTGCGTCCGATTTATGCAGGCAACGCCATGCAGACCGTGCGCTCTGGCGATGCGAAAAAGGTCATCACCTTCCGGACATCAACCTTTGAGGCTGCCGCGGCTGGCGGTTCGGCCCCGATTGAGGATATCGCCGCTGGCGACAACCCCGATCTTTCGGAGTGGGTCGAAGACAAGGTCGCAGCCTCGGACCGTCCTGAACTGACCTCGGCGGGCATTGTGGTATCGGGCGGTCGCGGTGTCGGCTCCGAGGCCGATTTTGCGCTGATCGAAAAGCTGGCCGACAAACTGGGCGCGGCGGTTGGTGCGTCACGCGCGGCGGTCGATTCGGGTTACGCCCCGAACGACTGGCAGGTTGGCCAGACCGGCAAAGTGGTGGCGCCGGACCTATACATCGCGGTTGGTATCTCGGGCGCGATCCAACACCTTGCCGGGATGAAGGATTCCAAGATCATCGTCGCGATCAACAAGGACGAAGAGGCGCCGATTTTCCAGGTCGCCGATTTCGGCCTGGTTGCAGATCTGTTCACCGCGCTGCCAGAACTCACTGAAAAGCTTGGCTAAGATCGCACATCCTGCGACATTCGTCTGGCCCGCCCCCTTGAACCGGGGGCGGGTATTTTTATTGTCAGGTCAGGCCTGTTTCTGCATCAGCGGGTCGAGCGATTTCAGCAGCGCATCCGCCGCCTCGATATGCGCCTGCGGACCCATCAATTCCTGCGCGGCGCACGCCTCGAACTCGTTAAAAATCATGCCATCGGTCCCCATGGCGCGTGCGATATCGCTGGGCGTGACCTCGATGATCCCGGCGCAGCGCGGGCGCAGGCTTTCGATCATCTGGCGGTCGATGAACAATGGTTCACCCTCAATCGCGGTCAGCGGCGTCTCACTCGGTGACGATTGCGCGAACCAGAGCAGATAGACCGGCTGCCGCAACACCGAAAGAATGTGTTTCATCCGGGACACCCAGGCCATCCGCAACTCTGCGGCAACCTTATCAAATCGCTCTTCTGAGAGATCCCGCAACTGCGTCAGCATATGACGGTTAAAGTTGAACTCGGTAAAATCCACCTCTTGATACAGGATCTGCAACAGGTCCGACGCCTTGAGAAACCGGTCATTGCGGCGCGGGTGCACCGAATAAAACCGGTTCGACATGTTCTGCGCGCCGAGGATCTGGATAACGGTGACGCTGGCACGCTGCGCCGCCTCCATCGCGGTTGGATCGTTGATATACAGATCCAGGCCCGCATTTATCGCACCAAAATTTGCGCAGGGCTTGCGCAGCGCCTTTTCCACAAGGCTTGGAAACGGCACCTTGATAAACCGTCCATACGTCTCGGTTCCCCCCAGAAACGCGACGAATTCTTCCTGCATCGGACGTCGAGGCCCCCGAAACAGCACCTTCGAACGGCCATAGCGACACGGATAGTATTCAAGGCCGGGCTGGCCTCGTTCCAAATAAGTCATCTCACCCACCTAATTAATCTCACCCGTGATCAGAATCCCCTCATACCCTTGCAAATTTGCTAATGCGCAAATGCGTCACGAAGTTTAACGACCTGCCCTTGCGGCGACCCGCCTGCCAGGCCTATTGTTGCACCGCGGCAAACAAGGAAGTCAGAGCATGAAGATCAAGTCGATAGGCGTCGTCGGCGCGGGGCAGATGGGCAACGGCATCGCTCATGTAATGGCTCTGGCTGGGTATTTCGTGCGCCTTAACGACATCAGTCAGGATGCGCTGGACGCATCGGTGCAGGTGATTGACCGCAATCTTGACCGTCAGGTGTCGCGCGACAAGATCAGTCAGAACGACAAGGACGCCGCGATGGCGCGGATCAGCACAACGCTTCACATTGCCGATCTGGGCCAGACCGATCTGGTGATCGAAGCGGCAACCGAACGCGAAGAGGTCAAGCAAAAGATATTTGATGCGCTTCTGCCGCATTTGCAGCCCCACACGATCCTGACCTCAAACACGTCGTCGATTTCGATCACACGGCTAGCATCCCGCACAGACCGACCGGAAAAATTCATGGGCTTCCACTTTATGAATCCGGTGCCGGTGATGCAGTTGGTCGAACTGATCCGCGGCATCGCGACGGATCAGGAAACCTATGACTCCTGCCTTGCTGTCGTGAATGCTTTGGGGAAAACCGCCGCCTCGGCCGAGGATTTCCCGGCCTTTATCGTCAACCGCATCCTGATGCCGATGATCAACGAAGCGGTTTATACGCTCTATGAGGGTGTCGGCAAAGTCAGCTCGATCGACCAAGCGATGAAGTTGGGTGCAAACCATCCGATGGGGCCGCTGGAACTGGCCGATTTCATCGGATTGGACACCTGCCTTGCGATCATGAACGTGCTACATGACGGGTTGGGTGACACCAAATACCGCCCCTGCCCGCTACTGTCGAAATATGTCGAGGCTGGATGGCTGGGCCGCAAGACCAAGCGCGGTTTTTACGACTACCGCGGCGAAACGCCCGTCCCGACCCGCTAACGCGGCACAGTGTCCGGTCAACGCGCGCTGTCAGCCAAAGCCAGCGTAAGTTCGCGCAGCCAAGCCACCAGATCGCGGCCGCGTTCAGCCCGTGCGGCAAAATCAGCCGCAAAGACAGGCGCACCGACCACCGGCGACCCGACCCTGCGCGCCTGCGCCGGACGACAGGCATGCATCACCTCATGGATCAGCAGACCCTGCCGCAATGTCGGCGACAATATATTGGCGATCTGATAGGCGCGCGAGTTCTGCCCCGGAAAATAGACCGGCACCACTGTAGCACCCGACCGTTGGATCATCTTGGCGGTGAACGGATTCCAGACCTGCTCGACCGCTGACCCAAACAATGTCTCCGAGGCTGCAACCACCCCCGACGGGAACAACACGATCACACCGCCTGCGTGCAGATGTTCCATCGCCTGCGCCCGCATCGCAAGGCTCTGCTCGCGCGCATCTTCCTCGTGCGGGAATGGCACAGGGATCATGAATTCCTCGATCTCGCGGACCCCGGTCAGCAGTGACCGTGTCAGGATCTTGTAATCCGTCCGGACACGGCCGATCAGCTCGGCCAGAACCATCCCGTCGACCAGTCCGTGTGGGTGATTGGCCACCACAATCACCGGCCCACTGGCTGGGATATGTGCGATCTCCTCGGGCGGGGTGCGCAGTTCAATCCCCATCAATCCCAGAGCCTGGCCCCAGAAAGCCTGTCCGTCCGCCGGGCCAAGCCGTTCAAACCGGCGCACAAGGCGCAACAACGGCAACTTGCCGGTCAGCCATTCCACGGTTCGAATTGTGTTGGCTTTCCACGTGTTGGAATAAGTGCTGGCATAGCTAAGCTTGCGCTTGTCATAAGGCGCGGATTGCGGGCGCGGCATATCTACGGTTTCAGCGGGCTGAGAGGTCTCGACCATGCCGTCACGTGATCCCGTTCCTGTGACAGCCTCTCGTCCAGTGGACGTCTGTCAGCAATCCTCACCGAAGCGGTCCGCAATCAGTTTGTCGATGGCATCCGCCAGCGCAACAGCGTCGGGACCGCAGGTTTCAACCTCAATAGTGGTTCCCTTTGAGGCTGCCAACATCAAAAGCCCCATAATGCTGTCACCTCCGGCACTTAGTCCATCCCGAGATACCTCGGCGGTGGCATCAAAGCCCTCCACCACCTCGACCAGCTTGGCAGAGGCGCGGGCATGTAGCCCCTTTTCGTTGATGATCCGCAAATCGCGGCGCACTGATTCCGTCATGTTATCCGGCATTCCAATCCTTCAGGCGGGTGTGTCGCCCTCGCCCGACCCGTCTTTCGGCTTTATGTTCTGACTGTCAATATATTTACGCCCCGCCTCGAGCGCCGCCCGCACCGCATCCGGCACCGTTTTCTGGCGGCTTTTTGCCAGTTTGATCAGCATCGGCAGGTTCATCCCGTAGAGGATCCGGCGATTGTCAGGTCGACAGGCCAGCAGGCTCAGGTTCGACGGTGAACCGCCAAACATATCAGTCACCACAACCACGCCTTCGCCCTGGTCGACGGCGTCAGCGGCGGTGCAAATCTCGGATTGCTTGCGCTCGCGGTTGTGGTCGGATTCAATGGCAATCGCCTGAATGCCCGGCTGGGCGCCCACAACATGTTCAACCGCGGCGAGGTATTCCCGCGCCAACCCGCCATGCGCCACGATCACGATTCCGATCACTCCGGCGACCTTCCGCTTTTAGCCAGGAAACGCTCGGTCACGGGCATCAGACCGCGCCGTTCCAGTTCTCTGTGTCTAATTGACACCTGCCAGCCCACCTGCGCAAGGCTAAGTGCCACATTTTCAGTCACTGCGACCGACCTGTGTTGCCCTCCGGTACACCCGAACCCGATTGAGAAATGCGCCTTGCCCTCGGTCAGGCTCGTCGGCAGCTGAAAGGTGAGCAAGTTGAGCACGTGATCCAGGAACTGCGCATACCTCGGATCTTTGGCGACATAGGCTGTCACCTGTTCGTCCATACCGGTCAGGCCGCGCAGTTCGGGTTGCCAATATGGATTGTTCAGGAACCGGCAATCCAGCACCATGTCCACCCCGTGGGGCAAGCCACGTTTGTACGAAAACGAATGCACTGACACGGCCATGGATTGCCCGGTATCCAGCCCGAACCAGTCCTGCACCTGTGCGCGCAGATCATGAGGCGTCAGATCCGTGGTGTCGATCAGAATGTCCGTGCGTGCCTTGACCGGCTCCAGCAACACAATCTCGCGCGCGATGCCGTCGGTGGGTGATGCATCGGGCGCCATCGGATGCCTACGCCGTGTTTCCGAATAGCGCCGCACCAGAACCTCAGGATTGCAGTCAAGATAGAGCAGTTCAAGGCTTAGCCCCTGTTCCCCGGACATCCGTGTCTGTAGATCCAGCAGCGCCTCGGTCGAGAAATCGCGGTTTCGTACGTCGATGCCCAATGCCATCGGACGTAACAATGTCGCGCCATCCAGTAATCTGGGGATCAGGTTGAGCGGAATGTTGTCAATCGCCTCGTATCCCAGATCCTCAAGCGCGTTGATCGCAGTGCTGCGACCGGCGCCCGACGGTCCGGTGACCAAAACGACGCGTTGCAACGATCCATCTGACAGGCTGGGCATCACTCTCTCCGTTCAGCCCTTAGATATTGTACCAGGCTTGCGGGAAAATAGGCTGTGTCAACTTTGTGAAGCAAGGGCAGAGAGTGCCCCAGAAGAGATATTTTTCTGCGCTGCGGCAAACGCTCTGTTTCCAAATGGTCCAAATCAACCACAACGAAAAGCCGCGCGCCACAAACAACCTTGGCATGCAGAATACCAACGCCACGCGCCTCGATCAGCCCCCGGATCGGGTCGGGCGCTGAAAGCGCGATGCCGTGTTCGGTCGTTGACAAAACCACCCGGTCATCTGCAACCAGGTGCGCGCCGCGCGCCATCATCTCAAGCGCCAGCGCCGATTTGCCACTGCCAGACGCGCCCCGGATCAGAACCGCACGCCCATCAACTGCCACCGCGCTGGCATGCAGGATAAGCTGGAGCTGCCTCACATCCCCTGTCTCAGATCGGCAGGCCCACGACAAAGCGCGCACCCAAGGGTTCCGATGTCACATCCGCTTCGGTTGGACGGATGTTTTCAGCCCAGATCACGCCGCCATGCGCCTCAACGATCTGCTTGGAAATGGCGAGTCCGAGGCCAGAATTATTGCCAAAGTCGGTTTCAGGCCGCTGTGAATAGAAGCGCTTGAAAATCTTGCTCAGCGCCTCTTCGGGGATGCCTGGGCCGGTATCCTCGACCACCACCAGCACGCGATTTTCACGCCGCCGCGCCCAGACACGGATTGCGTCACCGTCTTCGCAAAAGCTGATCGCGTTCACGATCAGGTTAACAAAGACCTGGGCCAACCTGGCTTCAAGCCCTTGAATTTCGATCGGACGCGACGGCAGGTCGACGATGAACTCGACCCCTTTTTTCTTGGCGTCCTCGCCCAAATACTGCGCCAGGTTGTTGAGCATTTCTAAAAGGTTGAAAGGTACTTCTTCTTCCTTCACCAACTCGGAATCCAGCCTCGATGCATTCGAGATATCGCTGACTAGCCGATCCAGCCTCCGCACATCATGTTCAATCACGTCGAGCAGGCGCACCCGATGCTCTTCTTTTTTGATCATACGCAGCGACCCGACGGCCGATCGCAGGCTGGCCAGCGGGTTCTTGATCTCATGCGCCACGTCGGCTGCAAACTGTTCGTTCCCATCGATCCGGTCATACAACGCCGACACCATACCGCGCAGCGCACCGCTGAGGCGCCCGATTTCGTCCGGACGCGCGGTAAGATCCGGGATACGGATACGCCCCGGCGATTTCTGTCGTGAGTGGCGGTCGCGCCCCAGTTCGGCCGCGTCCGCCAAATCCGATATCGGATTTGAGATTGTGGAGGCAAGCACCAGACTGAGACCAATAGACACCAGCGTCGCGATGACAAACATCTGCAACACCCGCTCGCGTTCGGCACGCACAGCAGCGTCAATTTCGAGGGCATCGCTGACCACAGCAACGGTACCGACGATCCGCTCACCCTGCCGAATGGGTGTCAATGCAGTGAATATCGCATCTCCGTCCGCCCCCGTTTCCGAACTCACACGAGTTTCAGTGGGGTTCCCGGTTTCGATCATTTGCCGCAGTGTATCTTCCAGTGGCGCTTCTTCAGTCCCTGAAACGAGGTTGAAAAAGCCTGACAACCCGCGCCACAGGCTGGCCAGAAAATCCGAGATCAGGGTATTGGACCCGTCACCACGCTTCTGCACAGCAATTGCCGGCGGGACGGTCCCCGTCGCTTCACCCACCAGAAAATTCGCCGAATCGTAGATCAGTAGCTCCATCCCGGCGCGCAGATCGATACCGCGCAGCGTTTCGGCCACGTTGATTCCGTCACCTGTGCCCAGCGACACCGGCGCACCCGCAGGCAATTGCGCCTCAAACACATCGGCGATCAGCTCGACTTCGCTCTGCATCGAGTTGACCTGCTGCACGGCAAGCGTATCACGTGACGAATTGAGATACAAAATCCCCGCCACCAGCACATTCAGCGCAATCAGGTTAAAAGTGATGATCTTGCGCGTCAGTGGCGAGCGGTTAAGTGAAAACACGCCACGCCGTGCCCGGCTGGCCTGCATTTCCTTTTCGACCGTGCTGTCCGGGGCGACCCAATCGTCGCCCAAAACAACATCAGCGTCCCGGCGTTCAGCAGGGGCGTTGTCGCGCATCGTGATCCTCTCGGCCAGGGCCATCGTTACTCTTCGTTGTAGCGGTATCCGATACCGTACAGCGTCTCAATTGCCGAGAACTCGTCATCGACACTGCGCATTTTCTTGCGCAGCCGCTTAATGTGGCTGTCGATGGTGCGGTCATCCACATAAACCTGATCATCATAAGCGACGTCCATCAGTTGGTCGCGGCTCTTGACGAAACCGGGGCGCTGCGCGAGAGCCTGCAATAGCAGGAATTCCGTCACGGTCAGCGAGACATCCTGACCCTTCCAGACCACAGCATGGCGCAGCGGGTCCATCGACAGGCTACCGCGAGTCATGATCTTGGTTTCTTCCGTGTCGCCCACGATATCACCGGCCACCGCCTCCTGACGGCGCAACAGCGCCCGGATGCGTTCGACCAAAAGGCGCTGCGAAAATGGCTTTTTAACATAGTCGTCTGCGCCCATACGCAGGCCCAGAACCTCGTCAATCTCGTCATCTTTGGAAGTCAGAAAGATAATCGGCATTTTCGATTTCTGCCGCACCCGCTGCAACAGGTCCATTCCGTCCATACGCGGCATCTTGATGTCAAAGACAGCCATGTCAGGCAGCCTCTTGCTAAATGCATCCAGCGCGGACTGACCGTCATTATAAGTTTCGACCTCAAAACCTTCTGCCTCAAGCGTGATAGACACCGAAGTCAGAATATTTCTGTCGTCGTCCACGAGGGCGATTCTGGACATGAAATTGTTTCCTTTTTATTTCTGCTCACGTGACTTTTTCCCGATTATGCGGGTTTCTACCCTTTACAACAATAGCCAACTGCGAATCGCTCTGCCTCTCTCGGCTGATTGCATCCGAAAAAGGGTAAGGAATGACTAAATTGCCTCACCTGTCCGGTCCAGCACGAAAGATGATTGCGCTAAACCTAATTTGGTTGCGCTAACAAGCAGATTGCGGCCTGTTCACCGGCAAAACTCGCGTGCTAAGCCTCGCCTCGCCATGTGTATCATGCGCATGACGGCCGTGACTTAAGGATCGGTGCGACAACGACCGCCGCAGAATAACGCGGCTACAGGAGCTTGGAAAATGACATTTGGACGGGTGAACCCGAACTTCCGCCTCGAGGATCAGGGGATCGAGGGACTGGGGAATGTCTATTACAACCTTATGGAGCCGGCGCTGATTGACGCGGCACTCAAGCGGAGCGAAGGCACGCTGGGCAACGGCGGCGCGTTTCTGGTTGCTACCGGCGCCTTTACGGGGCGCTCCCCCAAGGACAAGCACGTGGTGCGCACCCCATCGGTCGAGGATAAGATCTGGTGGGACAACAACGCGGCGATGACGCCCGAAGCGTTCGACGCCCTTTACGCCGACATGATTGAACACATGAAGGGCGGCGATTATTTTGTGCAGGACCTGGTGGGTGGTGCCGATCCGGCCCATTGCATCGACGTGCGCGTCATCACCGAACTTGCCTGGCACGGGCTGTTCATCCGCCACATGCTGCGTCGCCCGGATGCCGAGGATCTGAACGATTTCACCGCCGATTTCACCATCATCAACTGCCCGACATTCAAGGCAGACCCGGCCCGCCACGGCTGCCGGTCCGAAACGGTGATCGCGCTGAACTTTGACAAAAAGCTGATCCTGATCGGCAATACCGAATATGCCGGTGAGAACAAGAAATCTGTATTCACGTTGCTGAACTACCTGCTGCCGGAAAAGGGCATCATGCCGATGCACTGCTCCGCCAACCATGCCACCGGAAACCCGGTCGATACGGCGGTGTTCTTTGGGCTGTCCGGCACCGGCAAGACGACGCTGTCCGCCGATCCGGACCGTACGCTGATCGGTGACGACGAACATGGCTGGTCGGATCGCGGCACCTTCAATTTCGAGGGCGGCTGCTATGCCAAGACGATCAATCTGCGCCGCGAGGCAGAACCAGAGATCTACGACACCACCAGCAAGTTCGGCACCGTAATCGAAAATATGGTGTTCGATCCCGACACATTCGAGCTGGATTTTGACGATGATAGCCTGACCGCAAACATGCGCGCGGCTTATCCTCTAGACTACATCTCGAATGCGTCCAAGACCGCGCTTGGGGGCCATCCCAAGAACATCATCATGCTGACCTGTGATGCATTTGGTGTGCTGCCTCCGATTGCGCGGCTGACACCGGCGCAGGCGATGTACCACTTCTTGTCTGGGTTCACCTCCAAGGTTGCCGGCACCGAACGCGGTGTAACCGAACCCGAGCCGACCTTTTCGACCTGTTTTGGCGCCCCCTTCATGCCGCGCCGCCCCGAAGTTTACGGCAATCTGCTGCGCGACAAGATCGCCAAGCATGGCGCCACCTGCTGGCTGGTCAACACCGGCTGGACCGGCGGCGCCTATGGCACCGGTTCGCGTATGCCAATCAAGGCGACCCGCGCGCTGCTATCCGCAGCCCTGAACGGCAGCCTTGCCAATGCCGAATTCCGCAAGGACCCCAACTTTGGCTTTGAAGTGCCCGAATCCGTCGACGGCGTGGCCGAAGTGCTGCTGCACCCGCGCCGCACATGGGAGGACAAGTCGGCCTATGACGCCCAGTCCCGCAAGCTGGTGCAGATGTTTGCCGACAATTTTGCGCAATATGTGCCGTTCATCGACGACGACGTCAAAGCCGCCGCAATCAGCTGACCCATACACCGCCGCCCCGAATCAGGGGCGGCGGAACCTGCGGCGAACAGCACACCATGTTTGCTGGCGCCAAATGGCCAATCCCCGCCATCAGATCATCTGAGCAGGTTGACATCTGCCCCCCGGATCGGCGCATCATGTGCCATGATCCGTACCGCAATCCCGTTTGCCCTGCTCTGTCTTGCTCCGCTGTCGCTATGGGCAGAATCGGGCACCGCCCGGTTTGACGCCAGCCGGGTATCTGTCACCCAAGGCATCTTTTGCGAGATCGTCTCAGCCGGGACCATGCCAGCCCCCGACACCGCTGCGGGGCTTGTTGAACTCTATGACCGCACGCCAGAATTTCAGTGGCTCGGCACCCGCGTGCCTGCGGTGCCCGGCCTTAGTTTTGGGGTTCGCACCGAAGTGCTGGGGGGCGCATTTCTGCCGGGTGTGGTGATCTCGCTCACTCATCCCGCGTTGCGCGGCACAGATATCACCAGCCAGCAGTACACCACGGTGATCGGCGGCAACGGCCCGTCGATCAACGCCTATACCTTTGATCTGCCAAAGGAACTGGTCACCGGCACATGGACCTTTTCCGCCACCCAGAATGGCCGCGAGATTTACACTGCCAGTTTTGAGGTGGTGCCCCCGGCCCAGGAACCGCAGATCGCCAATTCCTGCGGTGCCGCTCCGATGTCCTGACCGGCCTAGCCGAACACCGCCCGCCGCAGCAGGTTCAGCCCCGCCACAAGCAGCACCGCCAGCGTTGCCTTGCGAAACAGCCGCTGGTCAATGCGGTCCTGAATCCGCCCGCCGATCCACATCCCCGCCACCGCCGGTATGATCAGCAGCGCCGAGAACGACGCGCTCGCCGCATTCAACACGCCCGACCCGACATGCGCGGCTGTCAGCAACAATGCCCCCAAACCATAGATCACGCCCTGCACACGCATCTGTTCACGTTTTTCCGTGCCCAGCGCGGTCAGATAGGCCACAACCGGCGGCCCCCAGACCCCGGAAAGCCCGCCGACAAATCCGGCAAATGCGCCCAGCGCAATTTCCAGCTTTTGGCTGGGACCTCCGGGCAGATCGCCCTTCCACCCCAGCAATTGCGCGCAGGCAAAGGCCGCAACCGGCCCGCCAATGATCGCCAGCATGACGCTGACCGGCAGCACCGACACCAATTGCGCCGACCCGAGCATGAACACCATCCCCACCAACAGGAATACCCGGAAGCGTTTGACCGATACCCAGGCGGCGCCGGGTCCCTGTCGCAGCGCCTGCATACTGTTGGTGACCAAGGTCGGCAGGATCAGCCCGGCCAGAGCCAGCTCCGGCGCGACAAGTGATCCCATGCCTGAAATCATGATCATTGGCATCGCGAATCCGACGACGCCCTTGACGACCCCCGCCAGCAGCGTAATTCCGATGCAGGCCACGAGAAATTGTGGTGTTATGAGTGTGTAAATCTGGTCCATCCTCGCCTCATATCAGAGCGCTTCGTGCTGCACCGCAAAAAAGATACGCGCAATATTTGATCAAAAATTAACGGAATTAGGTATTTTTGTTGCGCTGCATCTGCGAAGGCATTATCTGGACCCCGAGATAACAGAAGGACGTGAATCATGGCTCATGACGGACAGGACCTGGCACTGGCGGGCGACATTGTACTCCCCGACCTTCTGACACTGACCAAAGGCGCCGTCGCGCCAATCGAACAACTGTTTGAGGCTGCCCGCGACCGCGTTCGGGCGCTGGTTGTCGCGGATGGTCGCGTCTCGGGCGGGTTGGTCGAACAGCATCAGACCGCGGCACATGGCCTTGCCTGGCTGTCCACCTACACCGAATCGCTGCGCCAGATGCAGAATTGGGCCGAATCGCTGAACGCCGATGGAAAATTCGGCGAGGTTGAGCAGCTGATTCACCAGATCGCCTTTAGCGAATATCTCAGTCAGATTCGCGGAGGCATCCCGATGAGTCAGGGCGAGATCCTGCGCCTTCAAGACATGGGCCTGAATGATGACGACATCGCCGGGCTGGCAACGCCCGAAATCAGCACCCTGTCGCGCTCGGGCAATTCGCAGGCTGCCCGCACCCGTCTGGTCGCCCTGATGCAGGAACGTTCGGCCGAGATCACGGTTGGGGCCACCGGCCTTGATGACGAGCTTGATATGATCCGCGAGCAGTTCCGCCGCTTCGCGCTCGAAAAGGTCGAACCCTTTGCCCATGAATGGCACCTCAAGGACGAGCTGATCCCGATGGAGATCATCGACGAGTTGGCCGAACTGGGTGTCTTTGGCCTGACCATCCCCGAAAATCTGGGCGGCTTTGGTCTGTCGAAGGCGTCGATGGTTGTGGTCTCCGAAGAGTTGTCGCGCGGCTATATCGGTGTCGGCTCGCTTGGCACCCGATCCGAGATTGCCGCCGAGCTGATCCTCGCCGGTGGTACGGACGAGCAGAAATCCCATTGGCTGCCAAAACTGGCGAGTGGTGAGATCCTGCCAACAGCCGTCTTTACCGAACCCAATACCGGCTCTGACCTCGGCGCGCTGCGCACCCGCGCGACCAAGGGTGCGGATGGCGACTATACCGTCACTGGCAACAAGACCTGGATCACCCACGCCGCCCGCACACACGTCATGACACTATTGGCCCGTACCGACCCCGATACGAGCGACTACAAGGGCCTGTCGATGTTCCTGGCTGAGAAAACGCCGGGCACGGATGACGCCCCCTTCCCCACCGATGGCATGACGGGGGGGGAAATCGAGGTGCTGGGGTATCGCGGCATGAAGGAATACGAACTGGCCTTTGACGGCTTCAAGGTCAAAGGCGAAAACCTGCTGGGCGGACAAGAGGGCAAAGGCTTTAAACAGCTGATGGAAACGTTTGAATCCGCGCGCATCCAGACCGCAGCCCGTGCCATTGGGGTGGCGCAATCGGCGCTGGATGTGTCGATGACATATGCGCAGGATCGCAAGCAATTCGGCAAATCGCTGATCAACTTTCCCCGCGTGTCCGGCAAGCTGGCGATGATGGCGGTGGAAATCATGGTCGCGCGGCAACTGACCTATTTTTCGGCCCGCGAAAAAGACGAAGGACGGCGCTGCGATCTAGAGGCAGGGATGGCCAAACTGCTGGGCGCCCGCGTCGCATGGGCCTGCGCCGACAACGGGTTGCAGATCCACGGCGGCAACGGCTTTGCACTTGAGTACAAGATAAGCCGGATCCTGTGCGACGCGCGGATCCTCAGCATTTTCGAAGGGGCGGCTGAGATTCAGGCGCAGGTCATCGCGCGGCGTCTGCTGGCATAGGCCCCGACTTTCGGCCTCAGATCACCGGGACGCCCGATTTTCGACGCACCATTTCGAGGAACAGACCGAATGGTCGGGAGAGCAGTACCATAAACACGATGGCAGAACTGACAGCGGCCAGCATCGCCTCTGGCGATGCGCCCGCGACAGCAAGAGTCATCACATAGACGGGCACCTGAAACAGCAAAAACGCAGAAATGTCGACGACAATGCGCGATACTGTTGACCGCGCCTCGGTCCGAGCGATCAGCCAGTCCCGCCAGATGCCATAAGGACGCCCGGTCAGGACCATAACCGGCACCATGATCAGCCGCGCAGCAAGAACCTGTTCCGGTGCCATTCCCGCGATCACCGCCTCACTGAAGGCGGCGACGCACGAGAAAAAGACGATGGTGGCTATGGTATCCACGATGAATTGTCGCATGCAGGCCGATTAATCGCGCATTCACCAAATGTCGAGCCGGGGACAGCGGCGCACAAGAAGATCTTTGCCGCGCAAACATCCCTCATCCATTCACGTTGCCGGGCTTTGCCCCTCAGCCGTCCTTGCGAATTGTCGCATTTTGCGGATCGTAGGGGCTGTCTTCGGTCACCACTGCATCCCACAGTTGGTCCAGCATCTTAACCCGCAGCTTTGTCCCCGCCACCGCCAGATCGGGCGTAACATAGCCCAAGCCAATGCTTTTGCCGAACGCGACCGAGTAGCCGCCCGAGGTCAGCCGCCCGACCCGAGTACCCTCGGACGAATACAGCGCCTCACGCCCCCACGGGTCAGCATCATTCGGCCCGTCAATCAGCACGGTGACACATTTTGACCGGATGCCCTTGGCCTCCATCGCCGCTTTGCCGTTGAAATCCTTGGACAGATCGACAAAGCGCGGCAGATCTGCCTCAAGCGGCGTTGCGTCCCGGCCCAATTCATTGCCAAAGGCACGATACGACTTTTCCTGTCGCAACCAATTCTGCGCCCGTGCGCCGACCAGTTTCATACCATGCGGCGCCCCAGCCTTTTCCAGCAGGTCAAAGAGATAGTTCTGCATCTCGATCGGATGATGCAATTCCCAGCCCAGTTCGCCGGTATAGGCAACGCGGATTGCGTTGACCGGACACATGCCCAATTCAATCCGCCTGGCAGACAACCACGGGAACCGCTTGTTTGTCAGGGCGGTGGCCGCGTCCGCATCCTTGATCACCGCGTTAAGAACGTCGCGCGTTTTTGGCCCTGCAATCGCAAAGACGCCATATTGCGTGGTGACATTCTGGATTTCGATATAACCAAATTCGGGCGCTTTGTCGGCGGCGGCCTTACGCAGAAAATCGGCGTCGTAATCCGTCCAGGCACCAGCCGAGACAAGGTAATATTCATCCTCGGCCAGCCGCACAATGGTATATTCGGTGCGCGTGGTGCCGTGATCCGTCAGGGCATAGGTCAGGTTGATGCGCCCCACCTTGGGCAGCTTGTTGCAGGTGAACCAATCCAGGAACGCAGTCGCGCCCGGTCCCTTGACCACATGTTTGGTAAAGGCTGATGCGTCGATCAGGCCGACACCCTCTCGGATCGCCTTGGCTTCGGCCACAGCATGGGGCCACCAGCCGCCGCGACGAAAGCTGCGCGAATCGTGGTCAAAACTGTCAGGCGCATCGAGCGGGCCGAAATAGTTCGGCCGTTCCCAACCGTTTACATGGCCAAACTGTGCGCCACGGGCCTTTTGCCGGTCATAGGCCGGCACGGTGCGCAGCGGACGGCAGGCCGGGCGTTCCTCGTCCGGGTGGTGCAGGACATAGACGTTCTCGTAGGCCTCTTCGTTCTTGCGCGCGGCATACTCGGTCGTCATCCAGTCGCCGTAGCGCTTGGGATCAAGCGATGCCATGTCGATCTCGGCCTCGCCATTGACCATCAACTGGGCAAGGTAATAGCCGGTGCCGCCCGCCGCCGTGATACCAAACGAAAACCCTTCGGCCAGCCACATGTTGCGCAGCCCCGGTGCGGGACCGACCAGCGGGTTTCCGTCGGGGGTATAGCAGATCGGACCGTTGAAATCGTCCTTGAGGCCGACCTCTTCTGACGAGGGCATCCGATGTATCATCGCCATATACTGCTCTTCGATCCGCTCAAGATCGAGTTGGAACAGATCGGCGCGAAAGCTGTCCGGTACGCCATATTCGAACCGCGCAGGGGCATTTTTCTCGTAAACGCCAAGAATCCAGCCGCCGCGCTCTTCGCGCACATAGGATTGTGCATCGGCGTCACGGATCACCGGATGCTCGGCGTTGCCAGCCTTGCGCCAGTCTACCAGCGTCGGATCCGGCTCGGTCACGATGAACTGATGTTCGACCGGGATGGCCGGTATCTTGATCCCCAACATCTTGGCCGTGCGTTGCGCGTGGTTCCCAGAGGCGGTCACGACATGTTCGGCGGTGATGACGATTTGTTCGTCGGACGGCACCAGATTGCCGCCCTTTTCGATCATCTTGGTGGCCGTGACTTCCCAAACTGAACCAGTCCAGTGAAAGGCATCCGCCTGCCATTTGCGTTCGATCATCACACCGCGCTGGCGCGCCCCCTTGGCCATCGCCATGGTTACGTCGGCAGGGTTAATATAGCCGTCAGTCTGATGATACAGCGCGCCTTTCAGATCCTCGGTGCGGATCAGCGGCCAGCGTTCCTTGATCTCATCCGGGGTCAGGAACACATACGGCACGCCGCAAGTCTCAGCAGTCGTGGCATAGAGCCGATATTCATCCATCCGCTCTTCGGTCTGGGCCATGCGCAGGTTGCCGACAACGGCAAAGCCCGCGTTCAACCCGGTCTCTTCCTCAAGCGTCTTGTAGAACTTGATCGAATAGTCGTGGATATGCGTGGTCGCAAAGGACATGTTGAAATAGGGCAGCAGCCCCGCCGCGTGCCAGGTCGAGCCAGAGGTCAGCTCGTCCCGCTCCAGCAGCATGACATCGTCCCAGCCCGCGCGGGCCAGATGATAGGCGATCGACGTCCCGACGGCACCGCCGCCAATGACCAGGGCTTTGACTTCAGTTTTCATGTGTCCCGAACTCCCGCAGGCTTCGCGCCCTCAATACCCCAAGCGGATCAGCACCGCAGACCCCGCCCGACTTGTCATGGCGGGAAAGCGACATGGCGAAAATCGACTTCCCGCTTTGGTGTCGACGCTGGCGAACGGTGCGTGCTAGTCTGATCCTCATTGAAATACAGGATTTTTAGAATGCTATTAAACACTCTATTGCGTGCCGCGGCTCTGCCTCTGCTGCTTGCGGCCTGCGACGATGGCGCGACCAGCAAACCGGAAACCGGCGCACGCACCCGCGACGCGGCCATCATGGGCGCCGGTATTTTGTCCAAAAGCGGCCTTGGCACCGACGAAAAGCCCGTGGATTTTGACGTCAGCAGCCTGAGCTATATTCCCCGACCACAGATTCTGGACAAGTGTCAGAATTTGCTCGCCGGGGTCGACCGGCGCTGGACCACGACCGAAGAATCCTCGGACGATTCCTATATTTTCAAATCCGTTTATAGCCATGCGACCCATGATCTGCGGCAGAGCATGTCGGTGTTGGTCGATGCCGCCGTGCCGAACGCGTTTGTCACCATCACCTGCGCAAAACATCGGCCCAAACAAAACGATCTGAACACGTTCACCAACAGCATTGCCGCGACCTACCGCAAAAGCCCGCAGACCTATCTAAGCGTGTCTCGCGGCACATTTCGGGGGCGTTCAGGCGCGTGGCAGACCATACGGACCAGGCAAAAACGCAGCAAAAGCACCATCGACAATTATACCGCGTATCAGCTACGGCGTGGACGGCTGATCAAGGTAACTCTACAAGGGTTTCGCGGTGCTGGAACAAAAGCCGCAGATGCCACACTGGCCCCCGCAGGATCAATCACCCGAATCACAAATTCAAACGGAAGGACCCTGACCCTGCGCCTGACACAGCCTGCCTGGCACAATGCGTCTGCGGTATGGGGCGTCCGCGATGCAGCCGCACACGACCGTTTCTTTCAGAAGTTCATGGGCATCCTGCGATAACTGCGACTTGAGGACGCTGGACGCAACTCTGCGGCGGTTTCACGCTGATTCACATGCGACGGCCCCTTTCACCTGTATAGATCCGTGCCTATAAGGGCATCCGGTCTGCCTCGCGAGAGTCGCGGACCCATTTTCTATTTTGAGGCAGATCGCGAATGCTAGGACTTGATAAACTGCTGGGCATGTTCTCGTCGGACATGGCCATCGACCTCGGTACGGCCAACACGCTGGTCTACGTCAAGGGCCGCGGCATCGTACTGTCGGAACCCTCGGTCGTGGCCTACCACATCAAGGACGGGGTCAAAAAAGTGCTGGCCGTCGGCGAAGATGCCAAGCTGATGCTGGGCCGCACACCCGGAAGCATTCAGGCCATCCGCCCAATGCGCGAGGGCGTGATCGCAGATTTCGACACCGCCGAAGAGATGATCAAATATTTCATCCGAAAGGTGCATAAACGCTCAACCTTTTCCAAACCCAAAATCATTGTCTGCGTCCCGCATGGCGCCACCCCGGTCGAGAAACGCGCCATCCGCCAGTCGGTTCTGTCGGCGGGCGCACGCAAGGCCGGACTGATTGCCGAACCCATCGCGGCGGCCATCGGGGCCGGGATGCCGATCACCGACCCGACCGGCAACATGGTCGTGGACATCGGCGGCGGCACCACCGAAGTCGCGGTCCTCAGCCTTGGTGACATTGTTTATGCCCGCTCGGTCCGGGTGGGCGGTGACCGCATGGACGAGGCGATCATCAACTATCTGCGCCGTCAACAAAACCTGCTGGTCGGCGAATCAACCGCCGAGCGGATCAAGACCAGCATCGGCACAGCGCGGATGCCGGATGACGGGCGCGGCTCTTCGATGCAGATCCGGGGCCGCGATCTGCTGAACGGCGTGCCCAAGGAAATCGAAATCAGTCAGGCACAGGTGGCCGAGGCCCTTTCGGAACCGGTGCAGTCGATCTGCGAGGCGGTGATGACCGCACTTGAGGCAACACCGCCGGATCTGGCCGCTGACATTGTCGATCGTGGCGTGATGCTGACCGGTGGCGGCGCGTTGCTGGGTGATCTGGACCTGGCGCTGCGCGAACAAACCGGTCTGGCGGTCTCAATTGCCGACGAATCGCTGAATTGTGTTGCTCTTGGCACTGGCAAGGCGCTGGAATACGAAAAGCAGCTGCGCCACGCGATAGACTACGACAGCTGATTTCCCCATAAGGCACCTGGGGGGCCATCTTGGCAAAGGACCGCAACGGCGAAAACTATACCGGCCCGCTCCGACGGCTTTTGCTGTCGGTTTTGGTGCTGTGCCTGCTTGGGCTTTTTCTATTCTGGCGGATTGATTCGCCGCGCGTCGAACGCTTTCGCGCCCAGGTGATCGACACCGTTCTGCCCAGTTTCGACTGGGCGATGGCGCCCGTCACAGCGTCGGTCAAGCTGCTGCGCAATTTCCAGAGCTACCAGCGAATCCACGAACAGAATCAGGAGCTGCGGCGCGAGTTGCGGCAAATGACCTCGTGGAAAGAGGCGGCACTCCAACTCGAACAAGAGAACGCCCGCCTGCGCGATTTGAACAACGTCCAGCTTGACCCGCGACTGACCTATATTACCGGTGTGGTGCTGGCGGACTCAGGATCTCCGTTCCGGCAGACGGTGCTGATCAATGTGGGATCACGCGATGGCATTGTTGACGGATGGGCAACAATGGACGGTATCGGCCTTGTCGGGCGGATATCGGGCGTCGGCGACAATACCAGTCGGGTGATCCTACTGACCGACACCACCAGCCGCATTCCCGCCGTGATCCAACCTTCGGGCCAGCGCGCGCTGATCGTAGGCGACAACACCGCCGCTCCACCGATTGATTTCCTTGAAAACCCGGACCTTGTGCGTCCCGGCGACCGCATCGTGACCAGCGGCGACGGTGACGTTTTTCCCCCCGGCCTGCTGATTGGGCAGGTGGCACAGGACCCCGGCGGACGGCTGCGCATCCGCATGGCGGCTGACTATGAACGTCTGGAATTCCTGCGCGTCTTGCGCGACCACGGTGCGCGCAAGGTCACACAACCCAGCGCGCTGATTATGCCTGACGCCCCGTTGGGGACCGTAACGCCCCCCCCCGAGGCCAGCGACGAAACCGCGGGCGTCGGCGATGGTTGACCAAAGCCTGACCCGAATCTGGAGCATGCGCGCGGCCTTTCTGGCGCTCAGTCTGTTGGTGATCTTCTTTCATTTGCTGCCACTTGAGACGATGCCACGTCGCTGGGCCCCGCCCGATCTGATCGTGGCATTGTGCTTTGCCTGGGCATTGCGGCGCCCAGATTATGTTCCGGCGTTGCTGGTCGCGGGCGTCATTTTGCTGACGGATCTGGTGTTTCACCGCCCACCCGGACTCTGGGCTGCGCTGGTGGTGATGGCGGCCGAGTGGCTGAAATCCCGTGAACGGCGTCAGCGTGATAACACCTTTGTGCTGGAATGGATCACCGTGGCGGGATGCCTGCTGATCATAACCCTGATATATCGTCTGGTGTTGTTAGTGCTGATTGTCTCTCCGGGGACATTCGCACTGTCGCTGATGCAGTTGATCACGACCATCGCGGTTTATCCGCTGATCGTGCTATCGTCACATCTGGTGTTCGGGGTCCGACGTTCGGCACCTGGTGAAGTGGACAGGCTGGGACATTCGCTATGAGACGCACACCACGCGATTCCGCAGAAAGCGTCCGCCGGATCACCCGGCGCGGCATCATTCTGGGTGGGCTGCAGCTGGGGTTTTCCGGGGTTCTGGCCGCCCGGATGCAATTCATGCAGGTTGAACAGGCAGATCAGTTTCGTCTGCTGGCCGAAGAGAATCGCATCAACATCCGCGTGATTCCCCCCGCACGCGGCGAGATTTTTGACCGCAACGGCATCATCATCGCCGAAAACGAACCCAGCTACCGCATCACCATGGTCCGCGAAGACGCCGGAAATGTCGACGAGGTGATTGCCCGCCTTTCGACGCTGGTTGAACTTGACGAGGACGAATTGAACCGCGCGCTGGCCTCGATGGCCCGGTCCGCGCCATTCCTGCCGATCACCGTCGCAGATCGCGTCAGCTGGGAAGCGGTGAGCCGCGTCGCGGTCAACGCCCCCGCCCTGCCCGGCGTCACCCCCGAGGTCGGCCTGTCGCGGCATTACCCGCAGGGCAAAATGTACGCCCATGTCGTTGGCTATGTGAATCCCGTCTCAGAAAGCGATCTGGCGCTGTACGAGGATCCCGACCCGGTGCTGCGCATCCCGCGGTTTCAGTTCGGCAAAGTCGGAGTCGAGGCGAAATACGAGGATCGTTTGCGCGGCCGTGCCGGTGCCAAACGGGTCGAGGTCAATGCCGTCGGCCGCGTCATGCGGGAACTGGACCGCCGCGAAGGTGAAGCCGGTGCCGATCTGCAACTGACGGTGGACACCAAGCTTCAGGATTACATCGAAGCCCGTTTAGGCACCGAAAGCGCCAGCGTCGTAGTAATGGATCTTGAGCACGGCGACATTCGCGCCGCAGTCTCTGCGCCGTCCTACGATCCCAATCTGTTTGTGCGCGGCATCTCGTATGCCAATTACGGTGTGCTGCACGACAACGACCGCAGGCCGCTGGCGTCAAAAACCGTGCAGGACGCCTATCCGCCCGGCTCTACCTTCAAGATGGTGACAGCCATGGCGGCGATGGAGGCCGGTGTGATCGGTCCCGAAGAAACGGTCTGGTGCCCGGGCCATCTTGAGGTTGGCGGCCGCCGCTTTCACTGCTGGAAACGCGCCGGCCACGGCCACATGAATCTGGAACAATCCCTGCGCGAAAGCTGCGATGTGTACTACTACGACCTCGCCTTGAAGGTGGGGATCGAAAACATTGCGGCAATGTGCCATCAGTTGGGTCTGGGCGAAGCACATGACATCCCGATGTCAGCGGTCAGCTCGGGTTTGGTGCCCGACAAGGCCTGGAAGCAACGCGAACGCGGCGCGGGATGGGTGATCGGTGATACTGTAAACACCGCCATCGGTCAGGGCTTTGTGCTGACCTCGCCGCTGCAACTGGCGGTGATGACGGCCCGACTGGCGACCGGGCGTAGCATCACCCCGCGTCTGGTGAAATCCATCGACGGGATCGAAACGCCGTCGCGCGGCGGGGACAGCCTGGGGTTAAACGAAAACCACCTGCGCCAGATCCGCCGCGCCATGTTCGCGGTCAGCAACAACCGGCGCGGCACCGGCTACGGATCACGTATCACCGAAGAGGCCTACCGCATGGCGGGCAAAAGCGGCACCAGCCAGGTCCGCAACATCAGCCCCGCAGAACGGGCGCGCGGCGTGATCAACAACAACGACCTGCCGTGGAACCGACGCGATCACGGGTTGTTCGTGAATTTCGCCCCTTACGACAATCCCAAGATCGCAGTGGCGGTGGTGGTCGAACATGGCGGCGGCGGCTCCTCCGCGGCGGCACCGATCAACCGCGACGTGACTCTTCAGGCGCTCTACGGTGAGGACCCACCGCTGTCCGCCTATCCGTCCAGAGACCATGGCCGGATCAAAGCGCAGCAGGAACGACTGCGCGACGAACGCCAGATGACCCGAACCGACGGATCTGGCCGCGCATGAGCTATCTTGAATATACCGTCAAAACGGTCCCCGCAGGCATCCGCAAGGCGCTGTATCTTAACTGGCCGCTGGTGCTGTTGCTCAGCGCGGTGGCCTGCGTCGGCTTTCTCATGCTCTATTCAGTCGCGGGCGGATCGTTCACTCCCTGGGCTGAACCACAAATGCGACGCTACGGCCTGGGTCTGGCCGCGATGTTTGTGGTCGCGATGGTGCCGATCTGGTTCTGGCGCAACATGGCGGTGGTGGCCTATCTGGTGTCGATCGGCCTGCTGGTGTTGGTCGAATTTTTCGGCTCGATCGGGATGGGCGCGCAACGGTGGATCGACCTCGGATTTATGCGGCTGCAACCGTCCGAGCTGATGAAGATCACCATGGTGATGCTGCTGGCAGCCTATTACGATTGGCTGCCGATTCACAAGACATCGCGCATCCTTTGGGTGATCCTGCCGGTGATCCTGATCTTTGCGCCGACCTTACTGGTGCTGACGCAGCCCGACCTTGGCACCGCAATCCTGTTGGTCATCGGCGGTGGGCTGATGATGTTTCTGGCCGGCGTGCATTGGGGCTATTTCGCCGCCGTGATCGCCGCAGGCACCGGCTTTGTCGCCACCGTGTTCAAAAGTCGCGGCACCGACTGGCAGATGCTCAAAGACTACCAGTTCCGCCGCATCGACACCTTTCTGGACCCGAACTCCGATCCCTTGGGCGCGGGATATCACATCACTCAGGCCAAGATCGCGATGGGATCCGGCGGCTGGACCGGACGCGGCTTCATGCAGGGCACCCAGTCCCGGCTGAACTTCCTGCCAGAGAAACACACCGACTTCATCTTCAACACCCTTGCCGAGGAATTCGGCTTTGTCGGCGCGGTATCTCTCCTGGGACTGTATGTGCTGGTCCTCGTGTTCTGCATCGCTTCCGCGCTTCAGAACCGCGACAGGTTCTCGTCGCTGTTGACCCTAGGCATCGGGCTGACATTCTTTTTGTATTTTGCCGTCAATATGTCGATGGTGATGGGGTTGGCCCCTGTCGTCGGCGTGCCGCTGCCACTGGTCAGCTATGGCGGATCTGCCATGCTTGTGCTCATGGTGGCATTTGGCCTGGTGCAAAGCGCCCACATCCACAGACCGAGGTAACATGACCGTCAACGTGCTTTTCGCCGCGCAGCCAAACCGCTGGCCGCAATACGAAACTCCCTTGCGCATTGCGCTGGACGACACCGGGCTCGACTATGACCTGCGCACCGAATTTGCGCCATCCGAAGTCGATTACATCGTCTACGCCCCAAATGGCAGCGTGCAAGATTTCACGCCCTACACACGGCTCAAAGCCGTTCTGAACCTCTGGGCCGGAGTCGAGGACGTGGTCGGCAACAAAACCCTCACCGTGCCGCTGACCCGCATGGTTGATGATCAGGGGCTGACCCAAGGCATGGTCGAATGGGTCACCGGCCATGTGATGCGCCACCATCTGGGGATGGACAGCCACATCGTGAACCCCGACCGGGTCTGGAACAACAGCGCGCCCCCTCTGGCCACCGATCGCCCCGTGACGATTCTGGGCTTTGGCGCGCTGGGGCAGGCCTGTGCCCGCATACTGACCACACTCGGCTTTCCCGTCACCGGCTGGAGCCGCTCCGGCCACCCACTGCCCGGCATCACCAGCATGTCTGGCGACAATGGCTTGACCGAGGCGCTGACCGGCGCACAGATCGTGGTCCTGCTGCTGCCCGCCACGCCGGGGACCGCGAATATCCTGAACGCCGAGCGCCTGGCGCTGATGGCCCCCGGCGCATTTGTGATCAACCCCGGTCGCGGCCCGCTGATCGACGATGCCGCTCTGCTCGCGGCGCTCGACAGCGGCCAGATCGCTCATGCCACTCTGGACGTGTTCCGCACCGAACCTCTGCCGAATGACGATCCATACTGGGGCCATCCGCGCGTCACCGTCACGCCCCACATCGCTTCGGAAACGCGGCCCCCCTCGGCCTCGCGCGTCATCGCCGACAACATCCGCAGGAGCGAAGCAGGCGAACCGCTGTTGCATCTTGTGGACCGCAGTGCCGGATACTGATACCTGGCCCACATCGCAGGAGAGTTGTCATGACATTCGACCGTTCGCTCAAAATCGCCCCCTCAATCCTCGCCGCCGATTTCGCCAACTTCGGAGCCGAGATCCGCGCTGTCGAGGCAGAGGGCGCGGACTGGATTCATGTGGATGTGATGGACGGTCATTTCGTGCCCAACATCAGCTTTGGCCCCGCCACCTGCGCCGCCATTCGACCGCACATCAAAACGGTGATGGACGTCCACCTGATGATCGCGCCGGTTGATCCCTATATCGACGCCTTCGCCGCCGCCGGGGCCGACATCCTCACCGCCCATATTGAGTCTGGCCCCCATATTCACCGCACGCTTCAGGCGATCCGCGCGGCAGGCGTCAAGGCGGGCGTGGCGCTCAATCCTGGCACTCCGGCGTCAGCGGTGGAACCATTGCTCGACATGATCGACCTGGTCTGCGTGATGACGGTGAACCCCGGCTTTGGCGGACAAAAATTCATCAATATGACGGCCAAAATCCGCGCGCTGCGTGAGATGATCAAAGATCGCGGCATCCATATAGAAATCGACGGCGGCGTTGACCCGACAACAGCGCCACTCGTCGCTGCCGCTGGCGCCGATGTACTGGTCGCAGGCTCAGCAGTATTCAAAGGCGGCTCGGTCGAGAATCCCGCGCCCTACGGCAACAACATCAACGCCATCCGCGCAGCGGTTCAGTCTGGGGGCTGATACCTCGCTTCTTCTCTTTCTAAATACGCAAAAACCCAACCCAGGCCACGGACCCCAGCGTCAGCCCGACTTGCGATACCGGAACACCCCGGTGCCCGTGGCAATCAACTCGCCCGTGTTGTCAGAAACCTGTGCCTCAGCAAAAAAGGTGCTGCGACCACCGCCGGTCTGGCGGCCTTCCCCGATCAGCAAAGTGCCCTTGGGCCGCGACAGGTACATCACATTCAGCGACAGCGTGAGCGCCATCTGCCGCACCTCGGGGTCCCCGGTCCAGCATCCTGCATATCCCATCACCGTGTCCAGCAGCGACGCGTGAACGCCGCCATGCGGATTGTCGTGACGGTTCATGTGAAACGGCTGCAACGGCATTTCGAACCTTGCCCAGCTCTGCTTCCAGCCCGTCATCCGCATCCCGATATGCGTCGGAAAGGCGTAAGGCGGCTCATCAAATGCCGGATCCAATTCACTCATGCCTCTGCCACCTTTATCCCGATTTTCGCGCACCTTGTCACAAATGCACCTGGACGCAATACCTTGTCAGGGGTCCATGCGCCTCCAACCGACCTGCTTTGCGGCGTCACATTGTCGTGCCGATAACCTAGGTGATACAATTTCCACCTAAAGTCATGTCGCGCGATTATTCGCCTTGGGGCGGCAGAACCAGCGCAGCGCTATCACTCCAGCAAACAAAGTGTCGTCATTCCTCCATCTCGAATCGGGTGATCCAGGATGCCACCAGCGCCGGCTTCTCGGCATCCTCAATCTCGAGCGTGACATCCCAATGCACGGTCAGCCGGCCCGGCCCCTCATCCACTGACGCGACGGCAAACCGGCCCCGGACCCGGCAACCCGCCCGCACCGGTGACACAAAGCGGACCCTGTCAAAGCCGTAGTTGACGCTGGCACGCATCCCCCGCAGCTCTGGCACCACCTCATAGGACATCGCCGACAGCAGCGACAGCGTCAGAAAACCGTGCGCAATTGTGCCGCCAAACGCCGTCTGGGCGGCTCGATCCTCGTCCAGATGGATGAACTGCCAATCCTCAGTCACATCGGCAAAGGCAGCGATCCGCGCCTGATCCATCTCGTACCAACGCGAATACCCGGGCGGGAGCACCCGCAGGAGGTCAGCAGACATCCGGCAACTTATATCCGACAAACTTTTGACGCAGCGTCATCTTTGACACTTTGCCGGTGGCTGTCAGCGGCAGGTCTTCGACAAATTCGACCGCATCAGGTAGTTGCCATTTTGCAACCGACTGCAACATAAGGTCGTGTATCTCACTCAGTGTCGGCAGCTCCTCCCCCTTTGGCACGACAACCAAAAGTGGCCGTTCGTCCCATTTTGGATGCTTGACAGCGATCACCGCGCAATTGGCCACCTTTGGACAGGCCATAACAAGGTTTTCGAGGTCGATCGAACTGATCCATTCGCCGCCCGACTTGATCAGATCCTTTGAGCGGTCCTGAATGCTGAGAAATCCCAGCGGGTTGATCGTCGCCACATCGCCGGTGCCAAACCAGCCCTCGGCGTCCAGCGCCGTTTCACTGGCCTCGGGGTTGTTGAAATAGCCCGACACAATGGTGTTGCCGCGCACAAAAAGCTCGCCCGCTGCCTTGCCATCATGCGGCAGGCGATTGCCCTGCTCATCGACGATCTTCAGCTCGACCCCGAACAGCCGTCGCCCCTGCAACGCCTTGAGCCGCATCTGTTCGTCGCGCGGCAGCTCACGCATGGGTTCAGATAGCAGGCCATGTGTCCCCACAGGTGACATTTCGGTCATGCCCCATGCGTGGCAAACCGATACGCCTGTATTCTCGAACCCTTCGATCATGCTGCGCGGTGCCGCGGATCCACCAACAACCACCTGCGCGAACCCGTCCGGGTTGCGACCACGTTTGTCAATCTCGGCCCGCAGCCCCATCCAGACGGTTGGCACCCCCCAGGCGGATGTCACGCCCTCGGCCTCCATCAGATCAAATAGCGATGCCCCGTCTAGCTTGGGCCCTGGCATCACCAGCGACGCGCCGGTCAAAGGCGCAGCATAGGGCAGGCCCCAGGCGTTGACGTGAAACAGCGGCACCACCGGCAGAATACGCCCGCCCTCGGTCAGGCTTTTGCTCAGGGTAATCGCGACGGTCATGGCGTGCAGCACGGTCGATCGATGGGAATACAGCGCGCCCTTGGGATGACCTGTCGTCCCAGAGGTATAGCATAATGCCGCCGCCGTCTCCTCTGGCAGCGTGGGCCAATCATAGCTGTCGGGCTGACCGTCCAGCAGAACCTCGTAACACAGCAGGTCCAGGGACGTTTCGGGCATATGTGCCCGATCTGTCATCGCCACCAGCCGCAAACCTTTGGGAAGCTGGTCTTTCATCGCCTCAATCATTGGCGCAAAGGTGGTATCGAAACACAAAATGCGGTCCTGAGCATGGCCCAGAATGTACAGCATCTGTTCGGCAGACAGGCGCGGGTTGATGGTGTGGCAGATCGCCCCCATTCCGGAGAGCGCGTAATATAGCTCAAAATGCCGGTAGCCGTTCCAGGCCAGTGTCGCAACGCGGTCACCCCCGTTGATCCCCAGCGCAGCCATGCCATGCGCCAGTCGAGCCGCGCGTTGATACGCCTCGAAGTAGGTTTCGCGGTGAATGTCGCCTTCGGTGCGAACGGACACGATCCCCGCGCCTGGATGCGCCGAACTTGCGTACCGCAGGATCTCAATGATCGACAGCGGTTGGTTCATCATCAAGCCTTGCATCCAGCCCTCCCTCGCTTTTGCGGCATATGTCCGGACACACTGCCCAAGGCGGCCCTGCTGACGCAATACCCAATCCCCGAAACGTCCGGCCAAGAATTGAAAACCGCGGCACAGCTTCACCGCGATACTTCGGTCCAGAACCTGCGACGCACTGATGTTCACGGTCTGAAACAGGCCCGCGCCGATTCCGGCTTAGCCGATTTCTTCGGCTTCAAGCATCAGCGGTGCGGCTGATGCGCTGCGCAAGTCGTCGACCACCAGCGGCCCCGAAGGTTTTGACAGCCGGTTGCGCACCACCCAGATCAGCCGCTCTTGCGCGCGGGTGATCGCCACATACGCCAGTCGCTTCCACAGCGGTTGACCCGCCTCGACTCGGCCCATGCGCGCAGCGACAAACAGGTCGGGCGCAAAGACCTGCACCGTGTCCCATTGTGACCCCTGCGCCTTGTGGATTGTCACGGCTGCACCGTGCAGGAATGTCGCCCCCATGCGGGCAGCAAAGGGAATGAACGGCTCTTCCTCGTCCGGTTTTTCGATCTTGACGATTGACGCTGCGGACACTTGCGGATCTTCGGCCCCCATCACGTGCAACCGTGAAAATCCCGGCTTGCGCCCCGGCCCAAGGTAAATCACCTGCGCGCCCTTGATCAGACCACGTGCCTCAAGGTCCAGCCGCTTTTTGCGATGCTTGAGCGGCAGTTCAATCCCGTCGCAAATCAGCGGCTCGCCTGCCAGCAATTCGGTATCCGGTGCGTCATGTACCGCGCGAAATGCGTTGATCAGCCGGATACGTGTGTTGTTGCGCCAAACCAGAACTGGCGAGCGCGCCATCAGGTCAACCTCGACCCGCTGGCCCCAAACCACGCGTTCGTCGCGCCGCGCAGTGTCTTCGATCATCTTCTCGAAATCGGAAAACTCAAGCGCGGGATCAGCAAGTGCATGCGCCAGATCAAGAATCGGATTGTCAGCATCTTGACGATGGACGCGGTGCAGCTCCATCTTTTGTTCGGGTTTGAGGGTGTCGAACACCATACCGCCCGACTGATTGACCGGGGCCAGCTGGGCCGGATCGCCAAACAGCAGCAGGTTTGGAAAAATCTCTTGCAGATCGTCGAACTGCCGTTCGTCCAGCATCGACGATTCATCGACAAAGCCCAGATCCAGCGGATCCTCGCGGCGTTTCCAGCCTGTGATGAAATCCGACCCGCGCAAACCCGCCGCCGCCAGCGCCGCCGGAACCGATTTGTGCCCCTGATACGAGGCAAAGGCGCGATCCAGCGCCGTTTCAGACAACGCCTCGATCTCGGGTTTTTCGCCCTGACCGGTCAGCCATTCGGCGATGCGTTCATATTCCGGATCATAAACGGGGGTGTAGAGGATGCGATGAATCGTCGTCGCAGGTACACCGCGCATGCGCAGCACGCTCGCCGCCTTGTTGGTGGGGGCCAGAATCGCCAGCGTGCGCTTGTCACGCCGACGCTTGCTTTCGTAATCCCCCGAAACGATTTCAACCCCCGCCGCCTCAAGCGCCTTATACAACTCGGCCAGCAGCAGTGTCTTGCCCGATCCAGCCTTTCCCACCAGTGCCATCAGCCTTGGCTTGCCCGCTTGGGCAGGCAGGACAAGGCCATCGGACAGGTCGATCCCCGCACCGCGCAACATCTCGGCCACGCGGTCGTAGGCTTCGGCCTGATCATCGGAAAATATGAGTGTGGGCAGCGTCATGGGCGGACCCTACAGGTCTGCCCATGGCTGCGCCAGCCTCAAGCAGCCTGGGTCGCGGCCTGTTCGGATTTTGCGCCAAAGGCCAGTTCGAACCAGTGGCGCGACTGCGACGGAGCGATCCCCGCACTGGCCGCAACCCGCGCCTGTGCGTCATCCGAGAAATGCCACAGCCCGACACTAATCGCATCCCGCCCGGTCCCCTGCGTACCCAACACCTCGGGAGAGGCGCCGATCATTCGGTAGATCCGCACCATCCGCGCGTCAAAGACCCCAACGTAATGTTCGACTCCGAAGCCACGCATCACCTCTCCGCCTGCCAGCATCAATGCCGCAGCCGCCCCCGGCGCCGTTTCACGTGCCAGACAAAAGCGGGTGCATTCCCAAATCACCGGGCTTTCAATGCGCACGCCATCGGTGAGATGACCAAAATAGTCGTTCACCATGGTACGCCCCACTGTCGGCAGCAGCCGCATCGACCCGCCGTGACGCCCGTCAGGCTGTTCCCAAATCACATAGAGCGGGTTCAGTTTGTCGTATTCGTCACTTTCATACCCATCGGCGTCGACCTGCACCTCCCATCCCAGACGGGTGCGAAACTGATCGGCACGGTCCCGGAACATGCTGTCGCGCAACAGCGGGAACTGGCAAAGCTGGTCGGCGTAAAGATAACGGATCATGGTGAGGCTCCCTTCGGTTTCTGAAGGGAAGGCTCGGCTTCAAAGGTTAATCGCTCTCTGCGCCACCGTACGGTGATGACTGCAAATCGCTAACCAAGATTACACAACGATGATTCCGCGCGACATCGCCCGCGCCACGGCATGCGTTGTGTTTAGTGCGCCCAGCTTGTGTCGGGCGCTTTCGATATAGACCCGGAGCGTGTTTTCCGAAATCGACAACGTATTAGCGACCTGCGCCCGACTATACCCCACGGCAAGCAGGGTCATTGCCTCGACCTCTCGGGGCGACAGTGACTGTGCCGCCTCGGGCTTGCGCCCTGGCTCCAACTCCAGCGCCTTTTTGTTGAAATAATGCGCCAAAAGGATCAGATCCTTACGGTGGGTTTCAGTAAAGTCGTTCCATTCGTCGTCGCTGCAACTATGGTTCACTGTGAATAAGGCAAACTGGCCGTTGGGGCCGCGGATCGGGATCGAAAACCCCTGATTTCCAACTCCAAAGGCAATGGCGTCTTTCTGAAACGCCCGAGCGGCTTTGCTAGACCAATCCAATCGCTTCCAGTCGACGGGGTGAAACCGCTGATTGCAGCCCAATATGACCGGATCTATGCGCAGATAGCCCCGGTCCAGATAGTGCTGCACCCATTCAGGCGCATAGGTGCCGCACCCGTATTGATCCCCGTTGCCGTTCACCCAGTGATAGACCAGATGGTTGATCTTATAAAACTCACAGAGCGCCTCGGACGCCTCCTGCAATCCGGTTAACGTCTCAGCGCAGTCTAACTGCTGCAGAATGTCGTCCAGCAAAAGCATCGTCGCCGCGTAAGCCACTTGTCATCCTTTTGGCCTGCGACGCAATCTCAACCTGGGCGACCAGCTGGGTATCATCCAGATGGTCGGCAAGTGCGCCCATCCCGTTGGTGCGCGCAAACGTTTTCAGGTCGGCGAGTACGTCGATAATCCAGTCATGTCCCATGGGCACCCTCATTCACATTGGTTAACGAATTGTTAAATTCAGGATAGCACGACAGGATATCGAACCATATTCGCGACTTTCAACTCCCCAGAAATAGTGAGTTGCCTCAAAAGAAGCGATTGAAATCGTTTATAGGCGCCTTCGAGACACAGAAACGCCCGCCACCCGCGGCAGGATTCGCGGGATGGCGGGCGCAAGGTCCGTCAGAGATCAGGCGTCGAGTTCAGCCTTTGCGGGCTTCCAACGCGTCCTCTAATGTACGCAGGCCGGTGGTTGGGGCCTGCACAAGGACCGACATGTTGCCGGGCTTGTGTTCGTTGCGCAGCATCATCATGTGCGCTTGCGGGATCTGATCCCAGGCAAAGACCTCGGACATACAGGGGTCCAGCCGACGCTCGATCATCAGCTTGTTGGCCGACGATGCCTGCTTGAGGTTGGCAAAGTGCGAGCCTTGCAAACGCTTCTGGTGCATCCACATGTAACGCACGTCAAAGGTGCAGTTGAACCCGCTGGTTCCGGCACAGATCACCACCATGCCGCCCTTTTTGACCACAAGGGTGGAGACCGGGAATGTCGCTTCGCCCGGGTGTTCGAACACCATGTCGACGCTGACGCCCTTTCCGAGAATGTCCCAGATCGCCTTGCCGAACTTGCGGGCCTCTTTCAGCCAGTCGTTATATTCTGGCGTGTTGACCGTGGGCATCTGGCCCCAGCAGTTGAATTCCTTGCGATTGATCACGCCTTTGGCACCCTGATCCATCACAAACTGGCGCTTGCTCTCGTCCGAGATCACGCCGATTGCGTTGGCGCCTGCCGTATTGGCCAGCTGGATCGCATACGACCCCAGACCGCCCGATGCCCCCCAGACCAGTACGTTCTGACCGGGCTTCAGCTCGTGCGGCTCGTGACCGAACAGCATCCGATAGGCGGTCGCCAGCGTCAGGGTGTAGCAGGCGCTTTCTTCCCACGTCAGATGCTTGGGGCGCGGCATAAGTTGCTGCGATTGCACGCGAGTGAATTGCGAAAAAGATCCGTCATGCGTCTCGTAACCCCAGATCCGCTGGGTCGGAGAAAACATCGGATCGCCGCCGTTGCATTCCTCGTCGTCGCCATCGTCCTGATTGCAATGGATTACCACCTCGTCGCCGACTTTCCAGCGTTTGACCTTGTCACCCACCTTCCAGACGATGCCCGAGCAGTCAGAGCCGGCGACGTGATAGGGCTGTTTGTGAACGTCAAAGGGGCTGATCGGCACGCCGAGCCCGGCCCAGACACCATTGTAATTCACGCCGGCTGCCATCACCAGAACCAGAACCTCGTGGCTGTCGATCTCCCATGTGTCGACCACTTCAACCTGAAAGCTCGTATCGGGTTCGCCATGCCGTTCGCGGCGGATTGCCCAAGCGTACATCTTTTTGGGTACAAACCCCATCGGGGGCATTTCACCAATCTCGTACAGCTCCTTTTCAGGTGCGTCATAGCTGGCGATACCGGGTTGTTCATCCAGAGCCATAGGGGCCTCCATCCTTGATCCGTTGCCATTTCAACTGTGCCGCGATGCAGAATCGCCGCCGTTTTTGGGTAAATATCGGCCGCCGCGCAACATTGCAACATTGATCGACGCAATTTTGTAACTTTATGACCGAGCAGTCGCAGAAATTATGCTGCACATGCAAGATACTCAGAACAAATGCCGGATTGAATTGGCGTAGAATCGCAAGGCCACCTCTTGGCCTTGTGCCGCGACATAGCCGCCACCGACCTCTTCAATCATCTTGCGTTCCAGCAATGCCCGCAAGCCAACCTCGACCGAATAGGGGCGATTGTGACGTGCCAGATGAACATGTGCCCCTTTCTGAAGCCGGAGCGCCTCGCCAAAGGCACGCTCTAGCCCCGCCCGATCAAGCGGCCCTCGCTCAAGCAACAAATAAGCAACCAGCGGCACCGGCAGCACCGGCACCACAACTGCAATCCGCTGCATGATCTCTTGCGCCAGCCCATCGGGATCCGTGACCAATTGTGGCTCGGTGCGCAGGGACAACGGTACGCCAAAGCTGACCGCCGCATACCCGAAACGGTGAAACCGCCCCGTTACCCACAGCCAGACCTGCTTGAGAGCGAATCCCGCCACAACCGAGATCCGCGCCCGGAATCGCCGCGTCCCGGCTTCTCCCGCTGCAATAAGAATTCGATCTTCGAACACACGGTCGTAGTTCAATGCGACGGGGACAAACACCACATCGCGCGCCACCAGATCCACGCCGTTTGTGATGTATTTCAGTAGCCCGATCCGCGGCGGCGCCAGCGCACCGTCCAGGCTCAGCCCGCCTTCGGGGAACATCGCCTGGGTCACACCAGCGCGCGTCGCCATCTGCACATAACGCGCCAGAACCCGGCGATAGAGCGCGTTGCGCGACTTGCGGCGGATAAAATAGGCGCCCATCGCCTTGATAAGGAACGATAACGGCCAGACCCGCGCCCATTCGCCAACCGCATAGGACAGCGCCGACCGATCAGCCGCCAGATAGGTGACCAACACATAATCCATGTTCGAGCGGTGATTCATCACAAAGACTACCGTGGCGTCCCGATCAATCACGTTCAGAACTTCGGCGTCGTGATGGCCCAGCCGCACACGGAAAAGCGCGTTCGACAGCAGCCGCGCCGCGCGGATCGCAACTCCAAAATAGGCGGTGGCCGAGAATGACGGCACGATCTCGCGGGCATAGGCTTTGGCCTGTTCAAAGGCGACATCCTCGCGCACCCCGGTTTCGCGGGCGTGGTCGACAATCGCCTGCGCCACCTCGGGATCATAGCACAGTCGCTGGATCATGTCGGTGCGCCGCGCCAATTTGAATGGCTGAATCGGGCGCTCAAGCCTTGTGTTTATCCGCGCCACAACTCGCTCCATCCGTCGCCGCAGAAACCAGCGGACCGAAGGAAACAGAAAATGCGAGGCAAAGGTGATGACCGCAAACAGAAGGATCAGCACAAATAGCCAAAGCGGGAGGGTCACCATTGCCGTCATGACCCAACGGTGACACCTGCACCCTGTCCGGGCAAGAGGTCGCTACCGGCAATTTTCGCCCGATCTGGCAGCAAAACCAGCGGCCACTGCCAGCCAGGTGCCGAAAGTCCATGCGATGCGCCACACAGCGCGGTATCATTGCAGCCGCGGCATGATCACGCCGCGACGCAGCGAATTGACAGCGCCACAATCTTTCGATTATGCACGTCGTGACGCAATAAAATTTCAACCCGATTCACGAGGGCACGATGACCGAGACACACAGAGACAAGCCCTGGCTGATCCGCACCTACGCCGGCCATTCGACTGCCAAGGCTTCGAACGCGCTTTATCGTGGGAACCTGGCCAAGGGGCAGACCGGCCTGTCGGTCGCCTTCGACCTGCCGACACAGACGGGATATGACAGCGATCATATCCTTGCGCGCGGCGAAGTCGGTAAGGTTGGCGTGCCAGTCTGCCATCTGGGTGATATGCGCGCACTGTTCGATCAGATTCCGCTGGATCAAATGAACACTTCGATGACGATCAACGCCACAGCGCCCTGGCTGCTGGCATTGTATATCGCCGTAGCCGAAGAACAGGGCGCAGATATCGCCGCGCTTCAGGGCACGGTGCAGAATGACCTGATCAAGGAATACCTGTCCCGCGGCACCTATATCTGCCCGCCAAATCCCAGCCTGAAAATGATCGGTGACGTGGCCGAGTACTGCTATACTCACGTGCCGAAATGGAACCCGATGAACGTCTGTTCCTATCACTTGCAAGAGGCCGGCGCGACGCCGGAACAGGAACTGGCCTTCGCGTTGGCAACGGCGGTTGCTGTGCTAGACGAATTGAAACCCCGAGTGCCAGAGGCGGATTTTCCGGCGCTTGCCGCGCGGATTTCATTCTTTGTAAATGCGGGCATCCGCTTTGTCACCGAGATGTGCAAGATGCGCGCCTTTGTCGATCTCTGGGACGAAATCCTGCGGGACCGGTTTGGGATCTCCGACCCGAAATACCGCCGCTTTCGCTACGGTGTTCAGGTCAATTCTCTGGGCCTGACCGAACAGCAACCCGAAAACAACGTCTACCGCATTCTGATCGAAATGCTGGCGGTGACCCTGTCAAAGAACGCTCGCGCCCGCGCGGTGCAATTGCCCGCCTGGAACGAAGCCCTTGGCCTGCCCCGCCCCTGGGACCAGCAATGGTCGATGCGGATGCAACAGATCATGGCCTATGAAACAGATCTGTTGGAATATGACGATCTGTTTGACGGCAACCCCGCCGTGGACCGCAAAGTCGAGGCGCTGAAAGATGGCGCACGCGCAGAACTTGCCAACCTTGACAGCATGGGCGGTGCCATCGGTGCCATCGACTATATGAAAGCGCGCCTGGTAGACAGCAACGCCGAACGACTGAATCGGATTGAGCGCAACGAAACAATCGTGATCGGCGTAAACCGTTTCACTTCGACTGAACCTTCGCCGCTGGCAACCGAAGACGGCGGAATCATGGTGGTTGATCCGGCTGTTGAACAAGAGCAGATCAACCGGCTGAACGCCTGGCGCACCGAACGGGACGGCCCAAAGGCCGAGGCCGCTTTGGCCGAACTGCGCGCCGCCGCCCGCGAAGGACGTAACGTCATGCCACCATCCATCGCCTGCGCCAAGGCAGGGGTTACCACCGGAGAATGGGCCGCTCAGATGCGCAATGTTTACGGTGAATACCGTGGTCCGACCGGAGTGTCGCGTTCGGTCAGCAACCGCACTGAGGGGCTCGACGATATCCGCGCCGCTGTCGATGCGGTGAGCGACCGATTGGGCCGGCGCCTGCGGTTTCTGGTTGGCAAGCCGGGCCTAGACGGACATTCGAATGGCGCCGAACAAATCGCCTTCCGCGCCCGTGACTGCGGCATGGAAATCGATTACGAAGGCATCCGCCTAACGCCGGAAGAGATTGTAAATGCTGCGAAAAATGGCGCACACGTTGTTGGACTCTCGATCCTGTCGGGTAGCCATATTCCACTGGTCGAAGACATGATGACCCGCCTACGCGACGCGGGACTGGGCCATATTCCGGTCATTGTCGGAGGCATCATCCCTGACGACGATGCAAAGCGACTGAGCGCAATGGGCGTCGCCAAGATCTATACGCCCAAGCACTTTGAATTGAATGTTATCATGCAAGACATCGTAACACTGGTGGACGCCAATTCGATCGCAGCCGCCTAATATTTGTAGGCCGGAATAAGTACGCCAATGCCGGAATCTCTATTCGTCATGTCGGCATTGGCGTACTTTCACCTATGGCACCCGTTCGACACAAAACAGTCCTTGTAAAGATGGTATTTTTTTTACAAAACATCCTCACTCACGGAGGTAACTATGCAAATTGACCTGGAAACACTATCTAAAGACGACCTGAAACAACTTAAGTCTAATGTCGAAAAAGCGCTTAAAACCATTGATTCCCGTCGCAAGGCAGAGGCAAAAAAAGCCGCTGAACACGCGGCCAAGGAATACGGGTTTTCGCTGGACGAGCTTTTGGGGAGCTCCGGCAAAGGCAGCAAGAGTGCACCGAAATACGCCAATCCGGCAGACAGCAGTCAGACCTGGACTGGTCGTGGCCGCAAGCCGAATTGGGTAATCGAGGCACTTGCCGCTGGAAAGTCTCTTGACGACATGACAATCTGAACGGCTTTGGCCGCTTAGGAAATTAGCACCGCTGCAGAAAATGCGGTGGTGCTTTTTCTTTTTCGGGTATTTTTCGGAATTCGCCATACCCGTTTTGATGTGACCGCACCTGAAACGACCGCCAATCTAACTTGGCTGGGGCGGTAATATCTGTGCAATACTGACACGCGCGGATTACTTTTGAACGGAGCCTGCCATGACCATCCACATCGGAGCCAATCCCGGAGACATTGCCGAAACGGTCCTGCTTCCGGGGGACCCCTATCGCGCCCGCTGGGCAGCCGAGACCTTTCTTGATGATGTGAAGCTGGTGAATGACGTGCGCGGCATGCTGGGCTACACTGGCACCTGGCGCGGTCAGCCTGTGACAATCCAGGGCTCGGGCATGGGTATGCCCTCGCTGTCGATCTATGCCAATGAATTGATTCGCGACTATGGCGCGCGGACCTTGATCCGCATCGGGTCTTGCGGCGGGATGCAGCCGCAGGTGAAGATCCGCGATGTGATCCTTGCCATGACCGCCAGCTCGATCTCGACCCCGTCACGGGGAATCTTTCGCGAGCTGAATTTTGCCCCCTGCGCCGACTGGTCGCTTCTGAGTGCGGCCCATGCCGCTGCCACCGTCCGAGGTGTGCCGCTCCATGTCGGCGGAATCTATTCCGCAGATGTGTTCTATGACGAACGGCCCGACCTGAACGAACTAATGATCCGCCATAGTATTCTGGGGGTCGAGATGGAGGCCGCCGAGCTCTACAATCTCGCGGCGCGGCATGGGGTGCGTGCGCTTGCGGTTCTGACCGTGTCGGACCACCTGATCACCCAAGAGGCTCTGCCCGCCTCCGACCGGGAAAAGAGCTTTGGCAGCATGGTGCAAATTGCGCTCGAAGCCGCATTTGAGGGCGTGCACGACGGATAGAAGACGGTCCCTCAGTTACCACTTCATCAGACCCAGTATAAGTGAGGAACGCTTGGCCACAACCACATCGTCAAAAGCTGCGAAGCTTGGCGATCCTTGCGTTAATCGAGCAACCAATGCGCAAATCTCACTCCCCGACGCCATTGATACCCGCGCGATTACGCCCAAATCCGCCGCAGATTCGCCCGCCAAGGAAATAAACCAAGTTCCGTCGCAGCGCGTAATCTGACGCACTCGTACAGTGCAACCCGTCGGACCATATTTGATGCCTGATACATGCTGAATGGCGCTCAATTCGGCGCGCGATACTGGTAAAAGTCGCGACACTCCTGCTCGGACTGCGCGCTAAATTGGGTTCTAGCTTGACGATCAACCGCAATTGCATCGGAAGACGCCAACTGCTCATGCGCGGCGGGCTTCTACCGCCTCCCATATCTGTGCAGCAACATTAGTCCCATCAAAGCGCTCAAGTTCCTGGATACCCGTGGGGGATGTCACGTTGATCTCGGTCAGATAGTCGCCGATGACATCGATACCGACAAAGATCTGGCCCTTTTCCTTGAGGATCGGTCCGATTGCAGCACAAATTTCGCGATCCCGCTCGGTCAATGCGACCTTTTCGGGTCTCCCGCCAACATGCATGTTGGACCGGACCTCGCCTGCGGCCGGCACGCGGTTGATCGCCCCCACAGGCTCCCCATCGACCAGAATTACTCGCTTGTCCCCCTTGCTAACCGCCGGCAGGTATTTTTGCACGATCAGCGGCTCGCGACTGAAGCCAGTGAACAATTCATGCAGCGAACTAAGATTCCGATCATTGACGTCCAACCGGAACACCCCAGCACCGCCATTGCCATAAAGCGGTTTCAGGATCACGTCACCATGCTTGGCCTTGAAGGCGCGAATCGTCTCCAAGTCGCGGGCGATCGTAGTCGGTGGCGTGAGGTCGGGGAAATCAAGCACAAGCAGTTTTTCAGGGAAATTCCGAACCCAGAACGGATCGTTAACCACTAATGTCCCGGGGCTCAACCGGTCTAAAAGATGGGTCGTGGTGATATAATGCATATCAAAAGGAGGATCCTGCCGCAGCCAGACCACATCGAAATCAGCCAGATTGACCGTCTCCAGATCGCCCAGAATTGCATGATCTCCGGGCACGCGCTGAACCTTCAGCGTGTGCCCGCGCGCCGTGATCTGCCCTTCGTCAAACGCCAAGTAATCCGGCGTGTAATAGAACAGGCTATGACCGCGCGCCTGCGCTTCTTCGGCCAGTCGAAAGGTGCTATCGGCATTGATGTTGACCGGACCGATCGGGTCCATCTGAAAGGCGATCTTCATTGCGTTCCCCACTCTTGCGCCCCAGATACATGGCCCAAGCAACACGGCGGTGCAATGCCTGCCTAGAGCTGACCAAAGGCGTTTTCGATCACCTGCACGGCGCCAATGCCATCCACGAGCGCCACGTCGAACCGTACAGGCGTGAGCTGGCCCTTGGGCTGGGTGCCCAGATATTCCTCAGCCGAGGCATAGATGCGTCGCATCTGCGCAGCCGACAACCGTTCAGCGGCGCGCGCAAAACTGCGGCTCTGCTTGACCTCAACAAAGATCAGCCCCTCGCCATCCTGCGCAATCAGATCAATCTCACCCAGTGTGCCACGCCAGCGCTGACCGGTGACCGGAAATCCACGCCGTTCATAATCCTGTGCGATCCTCAACTCCGCCGCCATACCGGCCTGATAGCCCATCCGTCCTGATCGTGCATGTGCTGGTCTTGCCATCATCTGTTCCCTTCGATCACCAATCATTACCATTTGCCAGTCCCAGTCTCATACGCCATCTGGCGCAACCTAATCCTGTGGATCGGATCGGTCGCGACTCAGGCTCATCGCGCGCTGATAGATTGGCCTACGCGGCAAATCATACATACGCGACACAAAGTCTGCCGCATCCCGCACTGACATCGTTTTCAGGGAATCGTCTAACATACGATCTATTTCTGATTCACTAATATTCTCCTTTTCCCCCTGCCCGATCAAAACGACAATCTCGCCCCGTACGTTTTCACCTGCCAGGGCTTCGGCTAGGCTGGCGAGCGTGCCGCGGCGGCATTCCTCGAATTTTTTGGTCAGTTCACGGCAGACGGCAGCCCCGCGATCCCGACCGAGCACCTCGACCGCGTCAGCCAGCATCGCCGCCACCCGCTTAGGGGATTCGTAAAATGCCAGCGTGGCCTTTACGTCACGCAACCCATGCAGTGCCGTCTTGCGAGCACCGGTGGCATTGGGCAGGAAACCCGCGAACAGGAATCGATCGGTGGGCAGTCCCGCCAGCGTCAGCGCCGTCACCACAGCCGAAGCGCCGGGCGCAGAGGTCGCGGCGTATCCATCGGCTACCGCCGCCCGCATTAGATCAAACCCTGGGTCTGAAATCATCGGGGTGCCTGCTTCGGACGCATAGGCTACCGATCGGCCTGCCTCCAGCTCACTCAGGATGCGCGGCCGCATCCGGGCGCCGTTGTGATCGTGATAGGCCAGCAAAGGGCGGTCGCTCAGCGCCACCCCATGAATTTCCAGCAGCCGCCGCAAGCTGCGCGTATCTTCGGCAGCCAGCACATCGGCGCTTGCCAGAATATCAAGGCCGCGCAGCGTGATGTCGCGTGCGTTGCCAATGGGTGTCGCCACCAGATACAGCCCCGGCGTCAATCTGCCCGTTTGCCAATTCATCTCTGGACCCGTCCTCTGGCTTGTCTATGATTGCCCGCAAAGATGCGCGGCACTGACCCGCGCCCATCAACGAGGGAGTTGCCCGCCATGTTTGCTGTTTTGTCCCCTGCCCGCAAGGTGTTGCGCCGCGTCGCCGGAATCGCCTCTGTCGCGGTTCTGACCGCCTGCGCTCCGATAGGCCTGTCCGATCTCGGATCATCGGGCGGCGGACCGTCGATAAACCCGAATGCGCCGGTTCAGGTCGCCCTACTGGTTCCAAAGTCGGATCCCGGTGCCGCCTCGGTGGCGCGCAGCCTTGAAAATGCTGCGCGGCTGGCCATCGCAGACCTTGGCGGCGTCAACATTGATCTGCGCGTCTATGACACCGCCGGTCAGGCCGACACCGCCGCAGCGCAAGCCCAGCGTGCCGTTGACGAAGGTGCAAAGATCATCCTTGGCCCGCTGTTTCAGAATGCCGCCAACGCCGCCGGGGTTGCTGTCGCTGACGAAGGTATCAACGTGCTCAGCTTCTCCAACAACACCGCGATTGCGGGCGGCAACGTCTTTGTCCTTGGGTCGACGTTTGACAACACCGCCACCCGGCTGCTCAGCTATGCACGCAGCCAGGGCAAAGGCGATGTTGCCGTGCTCTATACAGACAACGTGCCGGGACAGGTCGCACGCAACGCGATCACCACGGCCGCCGCGCGCACAGGCGCAACGGTCGTCGGGGCCGAAGCCTATGCGCTCAATACCGAAAGCCTGACGGCTGCCGTCGGCCGGGTCAAAGGGTTGGTCGACAGCGGCGCGGCCCAATCCATTTTTCTGACTGATGATTGGGACGGCGGCCTGTCCGTTGTGCTGCAGCTGGCGCCCGAACAGGGCATCAGCCCCGCAAGCACGCAATACATCGGCCTGACCCGCTGGGACATTCGTTCGGACGGGTTCCACCTGCCCGGCATCAACGGCAGCTATTTCGCGATGCCCGATACCAGCATGGCGCAGAACTTCAGCGCCCGCTACGCTCAGGCCTACGGATCGCAGCCGCATAACCTGGGCGGGTTGGCGTTTGACGGCATCGCCGCCATCGGCGCGTTGGTCAAAGCCGGGCGCAAGGATGCACTGACTGCAAAGGCATTGACGCAATCCGCTGGTTTCCAGGGGACAGGCGGTGTATTCCGTCTGCTGGCTGACGGCACAAACCAGCGTGCCCTGGCAGTCGCGACTGTACGCAACAACCAGGTGGTGATTCTTGACCCTGCCCCAAGAAGCTTCGGCGGCGCCGGATTCTGATGTTTTCGACGCAACGGTGCTGCCGGACGATCTGATCGCTCCGGCAGAAGCCATTTTCGACCGTACCGCCATCCGCAAGACGCTCTGGAATGCAATCCAAGGGGCGACGGACGAACGCAGCGTGCGCGCTGCATGTGTGCAGATCCTTGGTGACGCGCGCGACGACGGACGGATTGAAATCGCCAAAAGATTCGCCCAGCGGCCCTTTGCCGCCGGTCCCGCGACCCGCTCATACACCTGGATTACCGATTGCCTTGTCACCCTGACCTGGGAAGTGGCAATCAAACAGCTGCACCCCCTGTCGAACCCGACCAAGGGCGAACAGATCGCCGTGATCGCGGTTGGCGGATATGGCCGCGGTGAGATGGCCCCGCAGTCCGATGTCGATCTGCTGTTCCTGACGCCCTACAAGATCACCGCCTGGGCCGAGAGCGTGATTGAATCGATGCTCTACATCCTGTGGGATCTCAAGCTCAAGGTCGGCCATGCCTCGCGCACCGTCAAGGATTGTCTGCGCCTCGGGGCCGAGGATTATACCATCCGTACAGCCATGCTGGAGCACCGGTTCCTGATCGGCGAAGCCGCGCTGGCGCAGGATCTCGACGCGCGGCTCTGGAACGAGCTGTTCACCGGCACCATCCGCGATTTTGTCACCGCCAAGCTGGCCGAGCGTGACGCGCGCCACGAAAAGCAGGGCGGCCAGCGATATGTGGTCGAACCCAACGTCAAAGAAGGCAAAGGCGGCCTGCGCGACCTGCAATCGCTGTTCTGGATCACCAAATACATTCACCACACCGACGATATCGGCGAAATGATGCGCCTCGGCGTGTTTCGCCCCGAGGAATACAACACATTCGTCAAGGCCGAGAACTTTCTATGGTCGGTGCGCTGCCACCTGCACCTGATCGCCGGGCGCGCGATGGAGCAACTGACATTTGACATGCAGGTCGCCGTTGCCGAAGCGATGGGCTACACCGACCGTGGCAGCCGCCGCGCGGTGGAAATCTTTATGCACGAGTATTTTCGCCACGCCACGGCCGTTGGCGATCTGACGCGTATTTTCCTGACCTCGCTCGAAGCCGAACATATCAAAGACGCCCCCCTGCTGGCACGCTTTTTCAATCGCCGGCCACCCAAGGTCGGCGATGGCTATCAGGTCATTAATGGGCGCATCAACCCGTTAAACGAAAAGGCTTTTCTGGCAGACAAGATGAACCTGCTGCGGATTTTTCAAGAGGCACTGCGCACCGGTCTGCTGATCCATCCCGACGCCATGCGGCTGATCGTTGCGAACCTGAAACTGATCGACGAAGACATGCGTCAGTCAAAAGAGGCGCAGCAGATCTTTCTCGATCTGTTGCTGAAACATGGCAATCCCGACCGTGCCCTGCGCCGGATGAACGAACTGGGTGTGCTCGGCGCCTTTATACCCGAATTCGAACTGATCGTCGCAATGATGCAGTTCAACATGTACCACCACTACACAGTCGACGAGCATACGATTCAGTGCATCTGGAACCTCTCCGAGATCGAAAATTGCCAGCTGGTCGAAGAGCTGCCCGTCGCATCTCTGATTCTGAAAGAGGGCATCAACCGCAAGGTGCTGTACGTCGCGATGTTGCTGCATGACATCGGGAAAGGCCGGGACGAGGATCATTCGATCCTAGGCGCCCAGATCGCCCGCAGGGTGGCCCCCCGCCTTGGCCTGAGCGCCAAGGACAGCGCCACCGTCGAATGGCTGGTCCGCCACCACCTGCTGATGTCCGATATGGCGCAGAAACGCGACATCGCCGACCCCCGCACAGTGCGCGATTTCGCCAAAGCGGTGCAGACTCGCGAGCGGCTCGACCTGCTGCTGCTGCTGACGGTTTGTGACATTCGTGGCGTTGGCCCCGGCACCTGGAACAACTGGAAGGCCGCATTGCTGCGTGCGCTCTACCGTCAGACCCGCGACGGTTTGGAAAACGGTATGGAGGCACTGAACCGCGAACGTCGCGGCGCCGAGGCCAAGACTCTGCTGCGCGAAGCGCTCTCGGATTGGGACGCCAAGGACCTGCGCACAGAAAAAGCCCGTCACTATCCGCCGTATTGGCAGGGGTTGCATGTCACCGCACATGTGGTGTTTGCCCGTCTGTTGCGCGACATCGGCCCCGGTGAGATCGGCATCGACATCCACCCCGACGAAGAGCGCGATGCAACCCGTGTCTGTTTCGCGCTGGATGATCATCCCGGCATATTCTCACGTCTGGCCGGCGCCGTGTCGTTGGCGGGTGCAAATGTCGTGGACGCCCGCACCTATACATCAAAAGATGGCTTCGCCACCGCCGCCTTCTGGATTCAGGACGGTGACGGATCACCCTACGACGCCATTCGCCTGCCCCGCCTGCGTGACGTGATTGGCAAGGCGCTGCGCGGAGAATTGGGATCGAACGACCTGATGCGCTCCAAGGACAAGCTCAAGAAACGCGAACGCGCTTTCAAGGTGCCAACTTCGATCATCTTCGACAACGACGGATCCGAGATTTATACCATCATCGAGGTGGATACCCGCGACCGCCCCGGCCTGCTGTATGACCTGACCCGCACCCTCGCGGCGAGCCACGTCTACATCGCCTCGGCCGTGATCGCGACCTATGGTGAACAGGTGGTCGACAGCTTCTACGTCAAGGATATGTTCGGCCTGAAATACCACACCGTGTCGAAGCAGAAGATGCTTGAGCGTAAACTTCGCGCCGCCATCGACGCCGGGGTAGAACGCGCCACGTCCTAAGGCCAGTAGTTTTGCCCATGCCCGGCGGGCGTATGCAGAGCCGATCACAGTGACAGCAATTGTCTTTGTGTTCGGTTTGCAACGCATTCGATATGCCTGACTCACAATAGCAACGTCTCTCTGGCTTCAAGTTCCCTCGGTCGCATTTGACCCATTGCCCGGTTGCGTCGGCATTGGTACTCAAACCTGACCAATCCCCGCGCGAAAGGACCGGCCCATGCCCGTTATCACCGAGATTGACGACCTCAAGCGGATTTACCGCCGCCGTGTCCCCAAGATGTTCTATGACTACACGGAATCGGGCAGCTGGTCGGAACAAACCTTTCGCAACAACGTTTCTGACTTTAATGACATTTACCTGCGCCAGCGGGTCGCGACAGATATGGCGGGCCGCTCGACTGCCAGCACGATGATTGGACAAGACGTGGCAATGCCCGTCGGACTGGCCCCCGTCGGCCTAACCGGCATGCAGCACTACGACGGCGAGATCAAAGCCGCCCGAGCTGCCGAACAATTCGGCGTGCCCTACATCCTCAGTACCATGTCGATCTGTTCGATCGAGGATGTCGCCGCCAACACCGACAAGCCGTTCTGGATGCAGGTCTACACGCTCAAGGACGACGACTTCATGCAGCGGCTGTTTGACCGGGCCAAGGCGGCGAAATGCTCGGCTGCTGTGATCACGGTGGATCTGCAATTGCTTGGCCAACGACACAAAGATTTGAAGAACGGGCTGTCAGCCCCGCCCAAGCTGACAGCAAAATCCGTGGCCAACATGATGACCAAGGTACACTGGGGCCTGGGGATGCTGCGGACCAAACGACGGTTCTTTGGCAACATTGTTGGCCACGCCAAGGGGGTTTCGGACCCCTCATCGCTGGGAAATTGGACCAACGAAAGCTTTGATCAGTCGCTGGACTGGGACCGGATCCGGCAATTCCGCAAGATGTGGGACGGACCGCTGATCATCAAGGGGATCATGGACCCGCGTGACGCGCTGGAGGCGCTGAACGTCGGTGCAGATGCCATCATCGTGTCAAACCACGGCGGCCGACAGCTGGACGGTGCGCTGAGTTCAATCCGGGCGCTACCCGCCATTCTCGACGCGGTTGGTGACAAGATCGAGGTGCACCTCGATTCGGGTATCCGCTCGGGCCAAGACGTTCTCAAGGCGTTGGCAATGGGGGCCAAGGGGACCTACATCGGCCGCGCCTATGTTTACGGTCTGGGCGCCAATGGCCAGCAAGGCGTAAGCGACGCACTGAAAATTATCCACAAAGAACTGGACCTGACCATGGCTTTGTGCGGACGGCGTGATGTCAAGGGGCTCGACCGCGATATCCTATTGGTCCCAGAGGGCTTTGAAGGGCGCTGGCAATAAATCTCTGGATGTTGCGCCTGGAGCAGAGGTTGGATTCTTTGCGTATTTTTGAAGAGAAGAAGACTTGGGCCGCGCCGCCACAGAACCGTACGGGGTGACTTGGCGTGCGTTTGGTCGCACCCCCCGTCATCTTTCGGCAAAAATACGGTGATGGGTTTTCGTTCACTGCCCATTGCGGGCAGCCTTAAACGCCTTGCTATATGGGCCAATCCGGTTTATCGCGCGACGTTCACGCGGGGCTACAGCCTTGGAGGAGCCCCGCCCTAACCAGGAGAGACCAATATGGCTGGAGAGATTCCTGATCTCGAAGCACAAGTCCGGACGGGGACAGGCAAGGGCGCCGCTCGTCAGGCACGTCGCGACAACCTTGTTCCGGGTATCGTTTACGGTGGCGGTGCTGAGCCGCTGTCGATCAACATTCCGTACAACACCCTGCTCAAGCGGCTGAAGGCCGGTCGTTTTCTTTCGACGCTTTTCAACCTCAAGGTTGAAGGCCACGAGGACGTGCGCGTGATCTGCCGCAACGTGCAGCGCGACGTGGTCAAGGATCAGCCGACCCATCTGGACCTGATGCGCCTGCGCCGCACGTCCAAGATCAACCTGTTCATCCACGTGAACTTTGAGAACGAAGCCATCGCGCCCGGCATCAAGAAGGGTGGCGTTCTGACCGTTGTTCGCCCCGAGGTCGAGCTGATGGTGACGGCGGGGGATATCCCCGATCACATCACCGTCGACCTCACTGGTCTGGACATCGGCGACACCGTCACGATTTCCAACGTGACCCTGCCCGAAGGCGCAAAGCCAACGATCGATCGTGATTTTGTGATTGCAAACATCTCGGCTCCGTCGGGCCTGCGCTCGGCTGGTGTTGACGACGACGAGGAAGTGGACGAGGCGGAAGAGGCCTAATTTCAGGTCCCCGATTCGAAGCGATTGATGCGGCCCTGCCTTGATGGCGGGGCCGTTTGCGTTGCAGCCGTGCCAAATGCGGCCTATCTCTGCCAATGACCACCCAAGAGGTGAACGCGAGGACGCTCCCATGAAAATTTTCGTCGGCCTGGGCAATCCGGGCAGCCAGCACAGCGCCAATCGGCACAATATCGGGTTCATGGCGGTTGACCGGATCGCCGATGCGCATGGGTTCCAGCCGTGGAAAGCGCGGTTTCAGGGGCATGTGGCCGAGGGTCGGCTGGGCGGTGACAAAGTGTTGCTGTTGAAACCCGCAACCTTCATGAACCTCTCAGGTCAGGCGGTGGGCGAGGCGATGCGGTTCTACAAGCTCGAACCCGGTGATGTTACCGTGTTCCACGACGAGCTTGACCTTGCCCCCGGCAAGGTGCGGGTCAAGGTTGGCGGTGGTCACGCAGGTCACAACGGATTGCGGTCGATCCATGGGCATATCGGCGAGGCTTACCGACGCGTGCGCCTTGGCATTGGGCATCCTGGGCGCAAGGAACTGGTTGCGGGCTATGTTCTGCATGATTTTGCCAAAGCGGATCAGGACTGGCTCGACGACGTGTTGCGTGGGCTGACAGATGGTTCCGAGGCACTGGCCGCAGACGACGCCGCGGGTTTCCTGAACGCGGTCGGTTTGCGGGTGTCCCCGCCCCGCTCGGGCGGTGGGACCAAGGTTCAGGCCAAGACGGACCAACCCCTGCCTGTATCGTCCCAAACATCGGAACCCGCCCCAGAACCTCGGTCGCCGCTGCAACGGCTGGCGGACCGATTTCGCTGATACCCATAACCAAAGGAACACGCTCATGAAAAAAGATGCGCAAATCAATGCCCTCGGCGGCGATCTTCAAAGCTGTTCTTCCGACCCCCTCACTGGGTTCTTTCGCGACGGGATGTGCAACACCTGTGCCGCCGATCAGGGCAGCCACACTGTCTGTGCCGTGATGACGGCCGAGTTCCTTGCCTATTCCAAATATGTCGGCAACGATCTGACGACGCCGATGCCCCAGTATCAGTTTTCAGGACTGAAGCCCGGCGACCATTGGTGCCTTTGTGCCGGACGGTTCCTCCAGGCCCATGACGAGGGTTGTGCACCGGGCGTCAACCTCGCGGCGACCCACCAGCGGGCACTGGATGTCGTGCCTTTGAACATTCTTGAGCTTTACAAAATATGATATCTATAGGGTAAATATCAAAGACTTGAGGTCTGAATTTCCCGGAAAACTTATCCATATAGGACTTATCGTCTGATTCACATCAGGCACCTCTGGATGAGAGATGAGGCAGAAAAAACCTCGACTGACACATGCGCGTCGGCGAGGCAATGATGTGTCCCGGCGCTGCGTGTGGGCGTCAACTCATGTCAAAGCCAAGCGCCTTGGCGACGGTATAGATGTCTTTGTCGCCGCGCCCACACATGTTCATGCAAATGATATGGTCGCGCGGCAGGGTCGGCGCAATCTTCATTACGTGCGCCAGCGCGTGGCTGGGTTCCAGTGCCGGAATGATCCCTTCCATCGCGCAACACAGTTGAAACGCCTCAAGCGCCTCGACGTCGGTGATGGCGACGTATTCCGCCCGACCGATGTCGTGCAGCCAGGAATGTTCTGGCCCGATGCCCGGATAATCCAAACCGGCAGAGATCGAGAACCCCTCAAGAATCTGTCCGTCGTCATCCTGCAACAGATAGGTACGATTACCGTGCAGCACACCCGGACGACCGCCGGTGAGCGAGGCGCAATGCTCCATCTTGGCATTCACGCCTTTGCCGCCGGCTTCAACCCCGATGATCTGCACATCCTTGTCGTCGAGGAAGGGAAAGAACAGCCCCATGGCGTTCGATCCGCCACCGATGGCTGCGACCAGCGTGTCGGGCAGACGGCCCTCGGCCTCGTGCATTTGTTCCTTGGTTTCCTTGCCTATGATGGCTTGAAAATCGCGGACCATAGCCGGATACGGGTGCGGGCCGGCCACGGTGCCAATGCAGTAGAAGGTATCGCGCACGTTGGTTACCCAGTCGCGCAGCGCATCGTTCATCGCGTCCTTGAGCGTCCCACGTCCCGACGTGACCGGAATCACCTCGGCCCCCAGCAGGCGCATGCGAAAGACGTTCGGCTGCTGACGTTCGACATCATGCGCGCCCATGTAGACGACGCATTTCAGGCCGAACTTGGCGCAAACGGTGGCCGTGGCAACGCCGTGCTGACCGGCGCCAGTTTCCGCGATGATCCGGGTCTTGCCCATGCGACGGGCGAGGATGATCTGCCCCAGCACATTGTTGATCTTGTGCGCGCCGGTGTGGTTCAGCTCGTCACGCTTCATATACACCTTGGCGCCGCCCAGATGTTCCGTCAGCCGTTCGGCGTGATACAGCGGGCTGGGACGGCCGACGTAATGTTTCCACAGGAAATCCATCTCGTCCCAGAATGATTTATCGGTCTTGGAGCGCTCGTACTGCTCTTCCAGTTCCAGGATGAGCGGCATCAGCGTTTCCGACACGAACCGCCCGCCGAACTGACCAAAGCGGCCTTTTTCGTCGGGCCCGGTCATGAAACTGTTGAATAGATCGTTCATGGCTCATCTCCCCTGGATCAGAGTGTATCTCTAAGCAAGCCGGGCGCGGATTTCCAGTGCGATTCGAATTCGAGAGGCCACAGGTGAGGCGTTGGCGCCTGCACGGGACGTTTTGCGCAGGCTTTGATCGGGGGCACTCAGGGGCTCCGGATGCCTCCATGTCTGCCAGACCGTAACCAAGTCAGACCGCGACACCGGATGTGGCTGAAAATATCGACCGGGTGATACGCGTTCACCTCACCACTGCCCGTTGCGCAGGGCGTCATGCGCGTCAAGAATATCGCGGATCGCCTTTTTGTCGCCGGAAGAAAGCGTCACATCCCTGTGGTATTGGTCGCCGTTAAACCGCAGGATGGCTTCGTTTGCAGTTGCCAGCGACCGTAAGACTTCGATCTGATCGTCATCCGGGGTCACATCCATCCACTCCCAGATGCTCGTGTTGTTGTCGCGTTCAAAAGAGCCTGCGATCAGCGACTCCTTTATTCCGTCATGCCACGCCGTCACGCTTGTAACGAAAAGCCAGTCGGAGCCGGTATATTGCACCTTCATGCGCAACCACGGGCGGCCCGCGCCGCCTTTCTTGCCCATATAGAGATACGCCGTGGATCGGCTGTTGAGATACTTTGGCGCGTTCGGGTGCTGATACCACGTGATACCTTCAATCTTGTCTTCCGTGGTTCGAAGGGACGTCACGGCACGCTGTCGTGCCGCCTTGATCGCGGCCTCGTAGGTTTCGATCTTGGCGATGTATTCGGCTTTCTCCGGGCGGACTTCCGCAAGAAATTGATATCCTTGCAGATTCGTTTCGCGCGCACTCGACGGCAATGGCCGCACCAGCGCGAGCATCCGCGCCTCAAGGTCAGACTTGACTTCCTCGCTTGCAAAGCCTGTTTTGATCAAATCCCGGTATGCCGTGCGGGCGTCGGTCCACTGACCTGATTCAACAGCTTGCAGCAATTCTGCTTCGAGTTTTATCTGTTTGGCGGCCTTCTTGGTCGCGTCAGCGTCGGATGCCATTTGCCTCACAGGCGGGGTCGCGACAGCAACGGTGGTAGCGCAGGCTGCCTTGGAAATCACATCCGAGATCGAACCGTCAACCAGCTCTGTCATCTCGGGCGCAGGCTCGCGGACAAGATCGGCCTGACTGTCGCCATCCGCGATATAGCCAAACAACAGCGGCTCGCACTGCACCAGACGAATTGCAAACGAGGTCCCCGACGGGCCTTCACGCCGGGTGGTGATTTCGATGCGGCCGTCTGTCCGACCGTCGATCCCCAGCACAAAATACATGGCTTTTGGATCGCTCGGGATCTTGATCCGGTCGCCGTCGGCAACCTCGGTCGGCGCGCGAGCGGCTGCGGTGGCCGCTGTGATACCGTCCGTGTCCACTTTCGGCGCCGCGACGCCGACAACGACGAAGCAGGTAAAAAACGTCAAGAACGCATACAGCCGCTTTCGAAAGGGCCTGAATGGATAAACGATGCCTGCAAGTGCCGCCAGACCGATGAACGATGCGATTATAATAATGGCGTCCATGGTCCCACCCTGCGCAATTAACCGGTCACGCAGGACTGTACGAAATGCACGGCGGCAGTGTGGCGAAAGCGTGAAGCTTGTGGGACGCCAATGCGCGTCAGGCCGCTGCCCGCTCTAGCCCCGGATATTTCCACGCCAGTGTCACGCCCCGCGCCACAAACGATACCAGCAACGCCGCCCAAAGCCCGTGATTGCCCATCACCGGCATCAACAACAGAACCGCAGCCACATAGACCAGCGCCGACAGTACCATCATGTTGCGCATGTCAGCGGTCCGGGTCGCACCGATAAAGATCCCGTCCAGCATCCAGGCGGCCAGCCCCAGCAGCGGGGCCGCGACCATCCACGGCAGATAGCTGCGCGCCGCGGCCTGGACTGGTGGCACATCGGCCATCAGGTCGATCAGCGCAGGTCCGCCCAGCGCAAAGCCCAACGACAGCGCACCGCAAACCACCAGCCCCCAAAAGCTGGTCAACAGCGCGCCACGCCGCAGGAACCCGGTGTTACGGGCACCGATGGCTTGCCCCACCAACGCCTCGGCGGCAAAGGCAAAGCCGTCCAGCGCATAGGCGGTGATTTCAAGAAACTGGATCAGCACCTGATTGGCGGCCAGCGTCACATCGCCAAAATCCGCCCCCAGAAACAGGAACGACATAAAGATACCCTGCAACAGAAAGGACCGCGCGAGGATATCGGAATTGACCTGCAACATCCGCATCAGCCTGATCCGGTCAAACACCCGCGCCCAATCGCGCCACGCAGGCACACGGAACGCTGCCCGGCAGAGCCACAACCCCATGGCAAGCCCGGACCATTCCGCCAGGAAGGTGGCGAAGGCCACACCATTCACCCCCCAGCCCAGCCCAAGGACAAACCATAGATCCAGCACAATATTGAGCAGGTTCATCCACAATTGCAGCACCAGCACGGCGCGGGTGCGCTCTTGCGCAATCAGCCACCCGGTGATCCCATAGAGCGCAATGGCAGCGGGTGCCGACCAGATGCGGATCGTCATATACCCCCGCGCGAGGCTTTCGACCTCTTCGCTGGCGGGTGACAGGGCAAAGCCCAGATTGATGATGGCCCCCTGCCCCAGGATCATCAGCGCACCTGCGCCCAGACCGATCATCAGCACCCGGGTCAGCAGGGCCGCCACTTCGGCGCGGTTGCCTTCGCCTGCGGCCTGTGCTGCCAGACCTGTGGTGCCCATGCGCAGAAATCCGAACATCCAATAGACGCCAGTCAGGATGATCGCCCCAATGCCGACCGCACCAATCGGCGCAGCCAGGCCAAGCTGCCCCACAACACCTGTATCCACTGCGCCCAGAATTGGGACCGTCGCGTTTGAGATAACGATGGGTATCGCAATGCGTAGCACGCGCGCATGTGTGATTTGTTGCGGCGCTTCGGGCGGCACGGTGGCTTGGGTCATTCTATGGAATTGCCTTTTCAGAGGATCGAACGCAAAGTGGCACGCCAGAGCCGGTCAGCCATCCCGGCGCGGCATGAGAAAATGCGCCGTCGCCTGCGCGATAGGTCGGTCGCGGTTGTCTTGCCATGCCTCGGCCTGAACGCTGGCATAGCGCCGCCCTGACCGATTGACCCGTGCCCGCGCATAGGCGTCACGCGGCAGGCCTGAGCGCAAATAATCGACCGTAAAGTCGATAGTCTTGGGCAGACGCGGCAGATCCCCCGACTCGAGCGCGCCGACCGCAATCGCACCACTTTCGACGTCTTCCCACATCCACGCCCAGCTCAGCGTAATAATTGCCGTGACCTCAAGAAAGGCGGCCGTCACCCCGCCGTGGATCGCCGGCAACAGCGGGTTTCCGATCAGCTTGTCGTCATAGCTCAGCACGGCGGTCAGCTCGTCGCCGCGGCGGTCGAACGTTATGCCGAGGTGCTGGATGTAGGGCACCCCCCCCACCAGCGCATGCAGCGCCGCGTCGCGCCGGTGTTTTACCTTTTGCACCGGATCGGGGGCACGATAGGCCATCCTCAGACCTCCTCGACCGTAAACGCACCAGTGGCCGTGGCAACCGGATTGTCGGTATCCTCATCGCAGGCCGTTGCCCGCACAAACCCGACCGACCGGGTGATGTGGTAACACACGGCCTGCGCGGTGATCGTCTGCCCCGGTGTTGCCGCACGCATGTAGTCAATTCGCAGATTAATCGTCGCTGTTCCGGCAGGTGCTGACGGGTGGCTCATAACCGCCGCGCCGCCGCACGTGTCCATCAGCGCCGACACCGCCCCGCCGTGAATCACCCCGGTCTGCGGATCTCCGATAAAACGCGGATCATACGGCATGGCGATGGTCGCCGCCCCGTCACCGATATCGACGATCTGCATACCGAGCGATTGTGCATGGGGTATCGCTTCGATGAACTGACGGGCGATGGCGGTTTGGTCGGCGGTCATGGTTACGTCCCTGCGGATGCCTTGGGTCTTTATGCGTTGCGGCGGCGACGAACCGCAAGCCGCAATGCCACCCCCCCATCTGAGGTTGCCCTTCGTCGCGCCTGCGCATAGGTTTTGTTTAAGGAGTGCAAGCATGCCCGACAAACGCCTGAGCTTCAAAGAGATGTGCGCCGAGTACGATGTGACGCCGCGGACCCTGCGCTACTATGAATATATTGAATTACTTCATCCCGACCGCGAGGGCCGGTCGCGTTGGTATGGGTCGCGCGAACGCGCGCGAATGACGCTGATTCTGCGTGGGCGCAAATTCGGGTTTCAGCTCGAAGATATCCGGCAATGGCTGCTGATCTACGAACACGAAGGCACCACCGCACAGATGCAGGCATGGATCATCCTGGCCGACAGCCAGCTGACCGAGCTGGCCGAGCAACGCACACAGCTGGACGAAGCGATAGACAGCCTCAAACGCCTGCGCGACCAGACTGCGGCCACACTTAAAACTGAGTCGCCGGAACGCTGACCTGCCATCAGCATCTGGAAATTACGCCCGTATTGGGCATTTTCAGTTTTGACCAACCGATAAAAATTACTCTGAAGCCGACTGACGCGACTTTATCTTACGTCATCTGGAATCTGACGTAGCGTCTGAGTTACGTCTTCGGAATTTCCCATTGTACAAAACCGGCATGACCATCACGTGAGGCAGACTTGACCTGACGAGAGGCAGTTATTGATGACACACGACGACACTATGACGATCCGCGAGATGTGCGACACCTTCGAAGTGACCCCGCGCACCCTACGGTTCTATGAAGCCAAGGAACTGCTGTTCCCGATTCGCGAAGGCCAGAAACGGCTGTTCACAAAACGCGACCGGGCCCGGCTCAAGCTGACTCTGCGCGGCAAGCGGTTCGGATTCAGCCTGGAGGAGATACGTCAACTGCTCGACCTGTATCACATGGGTGACGCGCAGCAGACACAGCTGGACCGGACATGCAAGATTGCGCGCACGCGCCTATCGGACATGGTTAGCCAGCGCGACGACCTGAACGCGGCGATTGCCGAGTTGCAAGATCAGCTGACCTGGGGCGAACAGATGCTCGCTTCAATGTCAGAGACCAAAAAAGCGGCCGAGTGATCCGGCCCTGAGGAGGACCGACCATGCCCATCTACCACGCGCCCACCAAAGACATGCAGTTTGTGCTGCATGATGTTCTCAAGGCCTCAGAACAGGATATTCCGGGCTACGACGAGCTGGACCGCGACTTTACTGCCGCCGTGCTGGAAGAGTCGGGCAAGCTTGCCTCGGAAGTTCTGGCGCCGCTGAACGCTGTGGGGGATCGCGAAGGATGTGTATTGGAAAACGGTGTGGTGCGCACTCCGACCGGTTTCAAACAGGCTTTTGACCAGCTGCGTGAAGGCGGCTGGACGGCGCTGGACTGCGATCCGGCGTACGGTGGTCAAGGTCTGCCTTATCTGATGAACACTGCCGCAATGGAGCCGTTCGTGTCGGCCAACATGGCATTCAACATGTATCAGGGCCTGACGCACGGCGCCTACTCGGCGATCAACGCGCATGGCTCGGACGCACAAAAGCAGACCTACCTGCCCAAGATGGCGACCTGCGAATGGACCGGCACCATGAACCTGACGGAACCGCATTGCGGCACCGATCTGGGCCTGATGCGGACCAAGGCGGTACCTCAGGACGACGGGTCCTATCTGTTGACGGGACAAAAGATCTTTATCTCGGCTGGCGATCACGATCTGACGGACAACGTCATCCACCTGGTATTGGCCAAGATCCCCGGCGGACCCGAAGGCATCAAAGGCGTGTCGCTGTTTATCGTGCCCAAAGTGTTAGTGAACGACGATGGCTCGCTTGGCGCCCGCAACGGCGTAACGGTCGGCAAGATCGAAGAGAAGATGGGCATTCATGGCAATTCAACCTGTGTGCTGGACTATGACGCGGCCACTGGCTTCCTGATCGGTGAGGCGCACAAAGGGATGCGCGCCATGTTCACCATGATGAACGAGGCGCGTCTGGGGGTCGGTTTGCAGGGCTATGCCCAGGCTGAAGCTGCTTATCAGAACGCTGTAGAATATGCGCGGGACCGGCTGCAGGGCCGCGCCGTAACCGGCACCAAAGCACCGGAGAAACCCGCCGATCCGCTGATCGTCCATCCCGATATCCGTCGCAATCTGATGGATCAGAAATCCTTTGTCGAAGGAGCACGGGCGCTGACCTATTGGGGGGCCTACCTGATCGATCGGGCCCACAAGACCGATGACAAACAAGCCGATGGTCTGATTTCTCTGCTGACCCCTGTGATCAAGGGGTTCCAGACCGACAAAGGCTTTGAGATGGCGGTGAACGCCCAGCAGATTTATGGCGGGCATGGGTATATCGAAGAATCCGGGATGTCGCAATTTGCCCGCGACGCCCGCATCGCCATGATCTACGAAGGTGCAAACGGCGTCCAGGCGCTGGATCTGGTTGGGCGCAAACTGTCGCAGGACGGCGGCAAACACGTCATGGCATTCTTTGAGATGATCAAGAGCTTTATCAAGGACAACTCCGGTCAGGATGCGGATTTTGACAAGGACTTTCTTGATCCGCTCAAAGCGGCGTCCAAGGATCTTCAGGCAGCGGGGATGTACTTCATGCAGAACGGCATGAAAAATCCCGATAGCGCGCTGTCCGGGTCGTATGATTTCATGCACATGTTCGGCCATGTCTGCCTGGGGTATATGTGGGCCCGAATGGGCACCGCTGCCCGCGACGCACTGGCGGCAGGCGCGTCAGACGCCGCGTTCTACGAGACAAAACTCGCCACCGGGCGCTACTATATGGCGCGGCAACTGCCTGCCACAGCGATGCACCTGGCGCGAATTCAGTCAGGCGCAGATACGGTGATGGCACTGGACGCCGCTCAGTTTTGAGGGAACGGTGGGACAATCCCACCCTGCCCCATCTGAGGAGACCCCTATGCCCAAACGCTTTCGCCTGACCCGCCGCTTTCCGGTTGCCATGACCGACGACGGGTATCGCCGTCTGCGGAAATTCGCGGCCGAAGCGGGTCTGGACGAAGGTGAGGCGCTGTCGTTCCTGTTCGAACATTTCGACAGCGTCACCGATTCAGAGAACTTGGGCCACCGCCTGCGAATCTTCAACGCCGAACTCGACGCGCGCAAACGCTGAAATACCATCAGATGGAGGGGAGGCCGGATGACACAGACATGGATGACAGACGAGCAGGGAATCAAAACCCGCGCCCTGCGCGACGGCAATTCCTATCGGCTGTCGGGCCAGAAAACCTTTATCACCAATGGCCAACACGCCAATCTTATCGTGGTCGCCGCCAAAACTGACCCAGAACAAGGTTCCAAAGGGATCTCGCTCGTGGTGGTGGAGACAGAGAACGCAGCAGGCTCTACCCGTGGCCGCAACCTCGGCAAGATTGGCTGCCACGCTGCGGACACATCCGAATTGTTCTTCGACCACGTAGAAGTCGCGCCAGAAAATATTCTTGGCGGTGGCCCCGGTCAGGGGGTCTACCAAATGATGAAGCAGTTGCCGCAGGAACGCCTGATCATCGGATGCGGCGCGGTCGGCGCAATGGAAGGTGCCGTCGAACGGACAATCACCTATTGCAAAGAGCGCGAAGCCTTTGGCGGCCCGCTGACGCAGTTTCAGAACACACGGTTCAAGCTCGCCGAGTGCCAGACCCGGACCGTGGTGGCCCGCACGTTCCTCGGTCAGTGCATCACCGAACACCTTCAGGGCGCGTTGACGGTCGAAAAGGCGGCTATGGCAAAATACTGGCTGACGGACACCCAAGGCGACGTACTGGATGACTGTCTGCAGTTGCATGGCGGCTACGGCTACATGCAGGAATACGCGGTCGCTGAAATGTGGGCAGATGCCCGGGTGCAACGGATCTATGGTGGCACAAACGAGATCATGAAAGAACTGAGTGCGAGGGCGTTTTGATGTCTGCGAAACCTGCGATTTTGTTACGCTCGGATTTTGCGTATTTAGAAAGAGAAGAAGTTAGCAAAGGTCCACCCTGTCCTCCGGCACCAAATCGGGATTTACCCATGCGGGCGGGAGTCCAGGGCTTCTCCTCTTACGGTCATCGGCTCGCCAGCCTGTACCGCCCGCTCACTGTCATCGCATTAACCTTAACACGGGGTTACCGGAGACAGTGCTTTTTGCGCTTCTTCTCTTCTTAAATACGCAAATACCATCCTCACAATCCGCGCCTCGGGAGGGCAAATTATATGACGGCTCAACTTCACTGCTTCGGCGAATCCGGCAACGCGTACAAGGCGGCGCTGGCGCTGCAACTGTCAGGTCTGGACTGGGAGCCTGTCTTTGTCGATTTCTTCAACGGAGCGACACGCAGCGCCGACTACCGCGCCGAAATCAACGCGATGGGCGAGGCGCCGGTACTGATCGACGGCGACGTGACCCTGACCCAATCCGGTGTCATTCAGATATATGTCAGCGAAATGTCGGGCAAGTTCGCAGGCGCGACTCCGGCACAGCAGCGCGAGGTGATGCGCTGGATGTTCTGGGACAATCACAAGCTCAGCTCGCAGGCGGGGATGACGCGTTTTCTGATGAATTTTCTGCCCGCCGAAAAGCGCCCGGCAGAGGTTATCGGTTTCATGCAGGGTCGGCTGAAGGCTGCCTATGACGTGTTGAATCGGCATCTGGACGGGCGTGACTGGATAGTTGGCAACGGCATCACCAACGCAGACCTGTCCTGCTGCGGGTATCTCTATTACCCGGAACCGTTCGGTTTCGATCGTGCCGACTGGCCCCATATCGATACCTGGCTGGCACGCGTTAGCGAACAGCCCGGCTGGAAACACCCCTATGATCTGATGCCCGGCAACCCATCCGACCGGGCCTGAAGGAGACGACCATGACCGAAGCCTATATCTACGACACCATCCGCACCCCCCGCGGCAAGGGCCGCAAGGACGGGGCCCTGCATGAGGTGACAAGTGTGCGTCTCAGTGCGCAGGTGCTGAACACCCTGAAAGAGCGCAACAACCTTTACGGCCACGCGGTCGAAGATGTGATCTGGGGCAATGTCACGCAGGTCGGTGAACAGGGTGGCTGTCTTGCCCGTACCGCAGTGCTGGCGAGTGATCTGGATGAATCCATTCCTGGCCTTGCCATCAACCGCTTTTGTGCCAGCGGTATGGAGGCCGTGAACCTTGCCGCCAATCAGGTCCGCGGTGGAGCCGGTCATGCCTATATTGCCGGCGGAGTCGAGATGATGGGGCGCGTCGCCATGGGCAGCGACGGCGCGGCTATTGCCGTCGATCCGTCCGTCGCGATGGAGACTTATTTTGTCCCGCAGGGCATCAGCGCCGACATTATTGCAACCGAATACGGTTTTAGCCGCGACGATGCTGACAGTCTCGCCGTGGAGAGCCAGCGTCGTGCCAAGGCGGCCTGGGATGACAACCGCTTTGCCCGCTCTGTGATCACCGTGCGTGATCAGAACGGCCTCGCCATCCTTGACCGCGATGAATACATGCGGCCGCAAACAGACATGCAAAGCCTCGGCGCGCTCAACCCCAGTTTTCAGGCCATGGGCGAGGTGATGCCTGGTTTCGACAAGATCGCGCTGATGAAATATCCGCACCTTGAGCGGATCAATCACATCCACCACGCCGGCAACTCCAGCGGCATCGTCGATGGCGCGGCCGGTATTCTGATCGGCAACAAGGAATTTGGCGAGAAGTTCGGGCTCAAACCCCGCGCCCGCATCCGCGCCACTGCCAAGATCGGCACTGACCCGACAATTATGCTGACCGGGCCGGTGCCGGTGACGGACAAGATCCTCGCCGACAACGGCATGAGTATCAGCGACATTGACCTGTTCGAGGTCAACGAAGCCTTCGCCAGTGTCGTTTTGCGCTTCATGCAAGCGTTTGATGTCGATGCGGACAAGGTCAACGTCAATGGCGGCTCGATCGCGATGGGTCACCCGCTGGGGGCCACCGGCGCGATCATCATCGGCACCCTGCTGGACGAGCTTGAACGTTCGGGCAAAGGCGTCGGCTTGGCGACGCTTTGCATCGCTTCGGGCATGGGGGCAGCCACCATCATCGAGAGGGTTTGATGCGTTAACCCGGTACGAGATACCTAAAAGCCCGTGGGGATGCCCCGCGTGTTGGACCAGATTTGCAACTGCGCCTGCGGTCACAAAGGTGACAGCAGGCAGGTGCCCGGACCACGGCTCAACAGTGAAACGAAAAGGAAGTCGCCGTGGCAGCAACGGATTTTCAGAATAGGCAAAATAACGCCGGACTGGCACACGGTTACACTGTCGCGCTGCGGTATCGCCTGTCACTGATGTCCGTTCCCGTACCGTGCGGCGTCTGAACATGCCGTACGTTCAGCCCCCACCGCTAACTGATGAGACCGTAAATGGTCATCCTCTGCTCGGCCCGATGTTGGGCCCATATGCCCATGCCGTACTGGGCGAGCCGGGTGGCCTGACCCAGTTCGGCGCACATATCGAGGTGTTGCCGCCGGAATCCCGGTCGTCCTACCGACAATGGCACGAAAAAGAGGATGAACTGATCTATCTGCTCTCGGGAGAGCTGGTGTTGGTCGAGGAAGTCGAGACGCCGCTGATGCCGGGGGATCTGGCGCTCTGGCCTGCAGGCGCGCCAGTGGGGCACTGCCTTGAGAACCGCTCGAACGCCGATGCGACCTATCTGACCGTCGGCAGCCGCCAAATGCAGGACGTGGTGCATTATCCCGATGCGGGTTTGACGATGCAGATCACCGGGCGACGCCACCGCGTGTTCCGCGATGCATCGGGAACCGAGGTGGCGCGGTATTCTGACGATGATGACAACACATGACCAGAGCAGGGCAGACGCAGGAGGTACCATGCCCAAGATCGACCTGAGCACCTTGTCCCGCTCAACCGGGTCAAGCTATCCCGCGTCGCATGATGCGGCTATGGTGGGGCGTTCATCCCTGCGCATCGGTGACGCCGCAGGGCTGACGCAATTCGGCGTGAACCTGGTCCGGCTGGAACCCGGTGCATTGTCGTCTCTGCGCCATTGGCACGAACAGCAGGACGAATTCCTGATGGTGACCGATGGCGCGCTGACCCTGATCGAGGACAACGGCGAAACCCTGCTGCAACGCGGTGACTGCGCGGCATTTCCGGCAGGTGTTGCCAATGGCCACCATTTGATAAATCGGTCGGCGGCACCGGCCAGCTTTCTGGTGATCGGCACCCGCACTTCGCAAGAGGTCGCATGGTACAGCGATCTGGATATGAAAGTGACGGTGCAGGACCGGGTCATGACCTATACCCGTCGCGACGGTAGCGCCATGGATCGCGAGGATGCACCATGACCGATGCCGAATTCGCCCAGTTCCTCGACGACATCTCGTCCACCTTCATGGCGGCCGACTTTGACGGCTGGGCGGCACATGTGCAGTTGCCATTTTCCTTCATCACACAGACCGGACCACTGACGAGCACGACGACCGCCGAGCTGGAAGAGAATTTCAACCTGTACCTTCTGGCCAAGAGAAACGTCCGGCTGGATCTGATGTTGCGCCGCGCGATGTCGGTCGAGATTTGCGACGATCTCACCGTCATCGGCACCTACGAAACCGAACTACTGAGCAATGGGGTGCGGGTACGCCCACCCTATGTCTCATCCGTACTGCTCCACCGCTCGGCTGACGGTTGGCGGATGTCGTGCATCATGAACGCGGTCGGACACCATTACTGGACCGGCCAATACCCCAACAGGAACGGAGACTAGACATGAGCGATTTCACCATGGCCACGGACGCCGACGGCGTCGCCCTGATCACCTGGGACGTCGCCGACAAGGCGATGAACGTACTGTCAATGGAGGCGCTTCACGCGCTTGACGGGTTGATCGACGACGCGCTGGCCAACGACGCGGTCAAGGGCATCGTCATCACCAGCGGCAAGGACAGCTTTGCCGCGGGGATGGATCTCAACGTGCTGGCGCGCATGCGCGACGATGCGGGCGACGAACCGGCGCGCGGGCTATTTGAAGGGATCATGAAACTGCACGCCGCCCTGCGCAAGATCGAGCTGGCCGGCATGGATCCCAAGACCCAGAAAGGTGGCAAGCCCATCGCCGCCGCCCTGCCCGGCACAGCGCTTGGTATCGGGCTGGAAATTCCGCTGGCCTGCCACCGGATCTTTGCCCGCCCTGACCCCAAAGCCAAAATTGGTCTGCCCGAGATCATGGTCGGGATTTTCCCCGGTGCCGGCGGCACCACCCGCATGGTGCGCAAGATGGGCGCAATGGCCGCGTCGCCCTTCCTGCTCGAAGGGAAACTGGTTGATCCGGCCAAGGCCAAGTCAGCCGGCATCATTGACGAGGTTGCCGACGATCCAGTGGCCGCCGCCCGCGACTGGGTGCTGTCGGTCAAAGACAGCGATATCGTCAAGCCCTGGGATGCCAAAGGCTATAAAATGCCCGGAGGCACACCTTACCACCCTGCCGGGTTCATGACCTTTGTCGGTGCCAGCGCCATGGTCAACGGCAAGACGCAGGGCGTCTACCCAGCGGCCAAGGCGCTGCTTTCGGCGGTCTATGAGGGCGCGATGGTGCCGTTCGACACCGCACTCAGGATCGAGGCCCGCTGGTTCGTCAACGTGCTGATGAACCCCAGCTCAAGCGCAATGATTCGGTCACTGTTCATCAACAAAGGTGCGCTGGAAAAAGGCGCGGTGCGCCCTGCCGATGTGGCAGACCAGCGCGTCAAAAAGGTCGGCATCCTGGGGGCCGGCATGATGGGGGCCGGAATTGCTCTGGTATCGGCTCAGGCCGGGATCGACGTGGTGCTGCTGGATCAAAAACAAGAGGCTGCGGACCGGGGCAAGGCCTATGCAGCAGACTACATGGACAAGGGCATCGCCCGCAAAAAGGCCACACCCGAAAAAAAGGACGCGCTGCTGTCGCGCATCCACGCCACGACAGACTATGCCGCACTGCAAGGCTGCGACCTGATTGTCGAGGCGGTGTTTGAAGATCCCAAGATCAAGGCCGAGGTGACGCAGCATGTCGAAAGCGTGATCCCCGAGGATTGCATCTTTGCCACCAATACCTCGACCCTGCCGATCACTGATCTGGCGCGCGCCTCAAAACGCCCGGAGCAGTACATCGGCATCCACTTCTTTTCTCCGGTGGAGAAGATGGCGCTGGTCGAAATCATTCGTGGCAAGCAGACTAGCGATCGCGCCGTCGCCAAGGCACTGGATTTTGTGCGCCAGATCCGCAAGACACCGATTGTGGTCAATGACGCGCGGTTCTTTTACGCCAACCGCTGCATCATTCCCTACCTCAATGAAGGCATGCGCATGGTGGCCGAAGGCGTCACCCCGGCGCTCATCGAAAACGCCGCCAAGATGGTTGGTATGCCGCTAGGCCCGCTGCAACTGGTGGACGAAACCTCGATTGATCTGGGTGCCAAGATCGCCCGCGCGACCAAGGCGGCGATGGGCGACGCCTATCCTGACGGCGCGGTCGACGAGGTGATCTTTTGGATGGAAGGCCAGGACCGTCTGGGCCGCAAATCCAAGGCCGGTTTTTACACATATGACGACAAGGGTAAGCGTCAGGGTCTCTGGGATGGGTTGGCCGCGCAGTATCCCGGCGTCGCCGACCAGCCAACGCTGACCGAAGTGCAGCACCGCCTGTTGTTCGCCCAAGTGCTCGAAGCCGTGCGTGCGCTGGAAGACGGCGTGCTGATGGACATCCGCGAAGGCGATGTCGGCGCGATCCTGGGCTGGGGTTTCGCGCCGTGGTCAGGTGGCCCGTTCTCGTGGCTGGACATCATCGGAACCCCCTATGCGGCGGAACGCTGTGACCAGCTCGAAGCGGCATATGGCGCGCGCTTTGCCTGCCCGGCGCTGCTGCGCGAGATGGCCGAAAAAGGTCAGAGCTTTTATGGCCGTTTTGGCGGTGAAGCCGAAGAAGCGGCCTGACAAAAAACCGTCAAGCAATGGGGTTGCGCCGCGCTTGCGCGCGTCGCCCGAAGGCGGGGCCGGTCCTCACGGACTGGCCCCGCCTCCTGTGTAGGGTTTAATATCCGCGCTAGTCGGGGTGTTTCGGTATCTTGCCAGATGGAGCAAGATAGGGGCGCGTCACATCTTTCAGACTCACCTCAAGCGCCTCAACCCCTGCCCTTAGAGCGCCATCACCGGCGAGGGTCAGCAATACATGGCCCGCTCCGTCCGCTCCTGGCTCAAAAGCGATCGACAGCAGCGACAGAATTGTGTCCGTGTCACTGCGGTCCACGCCCTGGCTCGACAACCGCAGCACGTTGTCAATCACCAGCAGGGACTGCACCCGTTCGGGACCGCCTGTGCGCACGCTATCTTCGCGGCGCAACCGGTTTATCAGCAGGCCCAGCCGGCGCTGTTGCGGTTGCCAGCGCATTTCGGTGATCGGAAAGACTGCATCCTGCGCCAACGCCGAGAGGATCGCCAAATCAGCGGCGTCCAACGCGCCCAGGTTCAGTGGACGATCGCCGCCATCCTCGAAACGGGCATCCATACTCATTGGCTTTTGATCCGTTCGATATTGGCGCCCACACCCGACAGCTTGCGCACCACATGTTCGTACCCGCGATCAAGGTGGTAAACCCGGTTTACCACCGTCTCCCCTTCGGCGGCCAGACCAGCGAGGATCAGTGAGACTGACGCGCGCAGATCCGTCGCCATGACCGGCGCACCTTTCAGCTTCTTGACGCCTGTCACCTTGGCCGTGCCGCCGTGCACGTCGATCCTGGCGCCCATGCGCATCAATTCTGGCGCATGCATGAACCTGTTTTCAAAGATTTTCTCTTCGAGCACCGAGGTTCCCTCGGCGGTGCAGAGCAGCGCCATCATTTGCGCCTGCAAGTCGGTGGGAAAGCCGGGAAACGGTTCAGTGGTGACATCGACGGCGCGGATATTGCCGTTCTTGCGGGCGACAGTCAGTCCCTCGACTGTCTCGGTCACCGAGATACCCGCTGCGTCCAGCTTTTCACAAAATGCGCCAACCAGGTCGATGCGTCCGCCCAGCAACGTGACCTCGCCACCGCAAATCGCCGGGGCCAGCATATAGGTGCCCAGCTCGATTCGGTCCGTGACAACTCGATGGGTGGCCCCGCCCAGCCGGTCGACACCCTGAATGGTGATCGTATGGGTGCCTTCGCCTTCGATCTGCGCACCCATCTTGCGCAGACATTGGACGAGATCGACAATCTCAGGCTCGCGTGCAGCATTTCTGATTTCGGTGGTGCCTTTGGCCAGCGTCGCCGCCAACAGCGCGTTTTCAGTTGCCCCGACAGACACCAGCGGAAAATCAATGATCCCGCCCTTCAGCCCACCCGACGGCGCCTTGGCATGCACATAGCCGTCGCGCAGGTCAAGCGTCGCCCCCAACGCCTCGAGCGCCTTGAGGTGCAGATCAACCGGGCGGGCACCGATTGCACAGCCGCCCGGCAGCGACACGACCGCATGACCGTCGCGCGCCAGCATCGGACCAAGCACAAGGATCGAGGCCCGCATTTTGCGCACGATGTCATAGTCAGCGGTATGGTTGTGAATGTTATGCGACGACAGCGCCAGAACCTGCCCGTCCTGAAGGCTCTGCACTTCGGCCCCCAGCGATTGCAACAGCGTCGTCATTGTGCTGATGTCCGACAGCCGCGGCGCATTGGTCAGCGTCAGCGGCTCATCGCTCAGCAACGTCGCCGGCATCAGAGTGAGGCAGGCGTTTTTGGCCCCTGCGATGGGGATCTGTCCCGAAAGCGGGCCATTTCCTGTAACGACGATCGAATCCATGCCTGTTCTTATCCTTTTTTGCTCTCGTCGGGATCGGCCCCGGCCGCGTCCCCCCGAACGGTATCTTGCTCTGCAACGTCACTGCGCGCCCTGGCCTGCGCCTTGCGCCGCGCAAGATTGGCCTTGAGCGCCGCCTTAAGGCGCGTATCGCGATCATTTTGTGTCGGTGTGCGGGGGGCGGGTTTCTGCTCCATGGTCTCTCTGTAGCGCAGAGGGCAAAAAGCGTCCAGATTACCCTTGCGCCGCCAAAGGATTGAGTCTAATCACCCGCCACGCCGTTAGCGGTGTTAAGTGCTGTGGTAGCTCAGTGGTAGAGCACACCCTTGGTAAGGGTGAGGTCGAGAGTTCAATCCTCTCTCACAGCACCATCTCGCTTTTCTGACTTGAAATTTCCCCTAACACCCTGAAAGGGAACGAAGTTTTTGGAGTTCCATACCCCTCATTTCGGGAGTACCGAAGCGGCTCAGAGAACGCCAATCTGAACACTGTTTGCCGCATGAGGTATTGTCCATTTTCGTATATATTCCAAGGGTTTGCCAGGAATTTTAGGGATAGTTCAATACATTCCTCCAGCCGTCCCTTTGCAGGCACTCCGGCCCCAGCTCTTTCAATCAAAACAAGCTTCTCGCGCTCCAGCTTGCTCAGCCGTGTTTCATAGGCACTGATGACTGACCGGTTGGCCGCATCCATGATGCGGTCAAGCAAGCTTTCAATCTGCTTTTCGGTAGCCTGGATCTGCCGTTTCACTTCTTTCTGATCGCTGCTGACAGATTCTAGCCGCGCGTTCCAGGCATCTTTGAACATGACCTTTGCCCGCTCGAAGAGCTGCGCAGTCGGTTGAAGCGTGCGCAAGATTTCGGCAAAGCCATCTTCAAGCTTGGCGCGCGGAATCGACTTGCTGCCGCGCGACAAACAAGGTGAGAATCCAGCGCCACCTTCGCCTTGAACTCAGGGGCATGCTGCTTTCGTTTCGACATCTTTGATCTCCTTCGTGGTGAAGATCAACAGACAGCAAATCAGAGCTTACGTCAGTGCCCAGTTTTCGGGGACCACTTCTGGACTTGTCGCGATTTAGTTCCGGTCTCTTTCGAGCGATATTCGCAATGAAGGAGACACAAATTGGCACCAAGATACAGCGACGAGTTCAGACGTGATGCGGTTCGCATTGCAACAAGCAGTGGACTGACGCGACCTCAGATTGCGTCTGATTTAGGGGTTGGTGTTTCGACACTGAACAAGTGGGTTCAACACCATCAGAATGATGACCTGATGTCCGGCCCGCATGAGGATGTGGAGAAGGAGAACGCCCGCCTTCGCAAAGAGAACCGGCTACTCCGCGAGGAGAGGGAAGTGTTAAAGAAGGCGACGATCTTCTTCGCAGGCCAAAAGGCGTGAGGTTTGCCTTTATCGACACCTGGAAGAAGATCTGGCCCATTGAGTTTCTATGCCGCGTTTTGCGGGTAACTTCCCGTGGGTTTCGCGCCTGGAAGATCCGCCCTATCAGCCGAAGCCAGCGAGATGACATGGTGCTGTTGGCCCATATCAGAGAACAACACCGCCTTAGCCTGCAAAGCTACGGCCGACCTCGCATGACGGAGGAACTGCGCGATCTCGGTCTTGTTGTCGGGCACCGCCGGGTAGGCCGGTTGATGCGTGAGAACGCGATCAAGGTTATTCGAACCCGTAAACATAAAGTCACGACTAACAGCAATCACGCCTTCAATGTCGCCCCCAACTTTCTTGATCAGGACTTCTCTGCTGATGGCCCAAACCAAAAATGGGCAGGGGACATTTCCTACATCTGGACGAGCGAGGGATGGCTGTATTTGGCAGTGATCATCGATCTTTACTCCCGCCGGGTCATTGGCTGGGCGGTCAGTAACCGGATGAAGCGGGACCTGGCCATCAAGGCATTAGACATGGCAGTAGGGCTGCGAAAGCCACCCAAAGGCTGTATCCATCATACGGATCGTGGCTCTCAATACTGTTCAGGTGACTATCAGAAAAGTCTGAAGCAGCATGGATTTCTGGTCTCAATGAGCGGCAAGGGAAATTGTTATGACAATTCCATGGTCGAGACCTTCTTCAAATCTCTGAAAGCCGAACTGATCTGGCGTCAGAAATGGGCGACCCGCAGACAAGCAGAAGGAGCAATATTCCAATACATCAATGGGTTCTACAACCCGCGAAGACGGCATTCATCCCTTGGCGGGAAAAGTCCCTTGGCTTTCGAGAGACGGCCTCCTAACATGAGCTGAGAGACCGGAACTTTTGCGTGGCAAGTCCAGACCGGGCGGCGAGGTCCGGGCGGCGGTCCGTGAGCGTCTCGACCTGCTCAAGAGCCTCGGCCAGGGTGTGCCCGTCGTTTGGGTTACCTGGCATGGCGCGCATGCCGACGACGAAGCCGCCGTCGATGGTGGTGGCGAGGCTGACCTTGCAGCCGAACTCGTAGCGCACCCGCGCCTTCTCGTAGAGCCGGGCGTCCATTGCCCGGCAGGCGCATCCGCAGGATGCTGCCGGGAGGGGGTTGGATACGCGATATTCTTTTCCATCACAGTGGTGTCGACGGAGACGCGCGCCAGGCTGTCGTCGATGATACCGACAGACCCGGCCCGCTTGAATCGTCTTGGTCAGCAGCCACTCCGCGCCCTCTTCGCCGATGCGATCACGCCAGCGGCTGAGCGAGGACGGATGAATCGGCAGCTGATGCTGGAAGAACGTCTCGCCTGTGAAATGCTGGACATACGGGGAGTCCACCCAGCGGGCGATCACGGCCTCGTCCGAGAGCCGATAGGCATGCTGCAGATACATGAGGCCCGCCACCAACCGTGGCGGCGTCGCTGGCCGCCCTGTCGCCGACGGGAAGAAACCAGCCCACTCCCGATCGAAGAACTCCCAGTCGATCAAGTCTGCCAGCTTTACAAGCTCGTGGCGCATGTCGATCATGTCGACCAATCGGGGGCGAAGGAGATCATCCTGTTCCTCAGGACGCGAGCGGTGCTTCATGGCAGGATCCAAACTGCAGCCTTTTCAATTGGATTCTACGGATTCCTGCAGTTTGAAGCCGGAAAAATATCCGATTTATCTTGGTGATTCAGCTACATGGCAGTCGTTCAAGCCGAACTATTGAGGGTTCATTTCAATATCGATGTGTTATAGGTTTTTTGCGTGATTTTGGTGCGCGAAGCAGGACATCAGATTCCCTTGCGGAATTGGGTTTAATAGCACGCAATGGGCCCGATGATCGGGTCAGCGCCAATGCGAGGACGGCATCCTAGTCGGCCACGGTTATTCGGGGCCACGGGCAGCACGACTGAGAACCTGCGGTAGGAGGCGCAGGTTCGAACTACGACAGTCCCGTACGCTGTTCCGGTAGGAACTTGGTTGCTGATACGGTAATCCCCCCCGAAAGTAAGGGGCTGCGGAAGTAGAATTTTCTCGGCAAGATGCATGAGGAGATTCAGATGAAGATGACGAGATACAGTGAGCCGCAGATCCTTGCGATCCTGCGCCAGGCCGAAGGCGGTGTTCCTGTGGCCGAGCTTTGCCGCGAACATGGTATGAGCACAGCGTCCTTTTACAAATGGCGGGCGAAGTATGGCGGGATGGATGCTTCAATGATCGCGCAGACCAAGGCGCTTGAAGACGAGAACCGACGCCTGAAGAAGATGTTCGCAGAGTTGAGCATGCAGAACGAGTTGCTGAAGGAAGCCCTTGGAAAAAAGTGACTGGGCCATCTCAGCGACGAGAGATGGCCGCAACGGCGGTAGAGCGACGCGGGGTCAGTGTCGCCGTGGCGTGCCGCACCTTTGGGGTTAGCGAGACCTGCTATCGCTACAGCCCGCTTCTGAGCGATGAGAACGAACAGATTGCCGATTTGCTTGTCGGGCTGACGGATACGAGGAAGACTTGGGGCTTCGGACTTTGCTATCTGCACCTGCGCAACGTCAAAGGTCATCCGTGGAACCATAAGCGGGTCTATCGCATCTATTGCGCGCTGGAACTGAACCTGCGGATTAAGCCCCGCAAACGGCTAAAGCGGGATAAACCCGACGCGCTGGCGGTACCCGAGGCCCCCAACATGACCTGGTCGATGGACTTTATGGCCGACAGGCTGAGCGACGGTCGTCAGTTTCGACTGCTGAACGTGCTGGACGACTTCAACCGCGAAGGGCTTGGCATTGAGGTCGACTTTTCATTGCCTGCTGAACGCGTGATCCGGAGCCTCGATCGCATCATCGAATGGCGTGGCAAGCCCGGCACGATCCGGGTCGATAATGGCCCTGAATACATCAGCATCAAGCTGCTGGAATGGGCTGAGAAACAAGGTGTTACCCTCCAGCACATCCAACCAGGACAGCCCCAGCAGAACGCCTACATCGAACGTTACAACCGCACCGTCAGGAATGAATGGCTGGACCAACACATCATCGAAAACATCGAGGAGGCCCAAGACTTCGCCACGCAATGGCTCTGGACTTACAACAACGACCGCCCGAACATGGGCATCGGCGGCATCACACCCGCACAGAAACTGAAAATGGCCGCGTAAGTTCTACGGCTGCACCCCATTAAAAATGGGGGGATTACCATACCAATCAAAGGTTCGATTTCAGTTCCATTCTGGCCGAACAAGACTGGCATCGAAGTCAATTTCTGAACTCCAGAAAAGCGCATTTTTGCCAATGCCTTACAAGCTCTGCACCAAAACGGCGCAGTCATGAGGTCCGGAGAATATCGGCCCTGAGAGAGCGCTGCCGGGCCTCTTGGCAGCCGGGCCGGTGTTCTGCCCTACCCGCATAACCCTCGAAAACAACGGAAAAATCCGGCCTCGGCTGGATAGGGAAAACAGTTTCTCTAGGGCAAGTGGCGGAGGGAACGGGACTGGCGTCGAACCTTCTCTACCCCTCAACCAGTTGACAAAATGGCGAGTTCCGGCGGTTTGATAGGTTGCTCGGCTTCATCGCAAGCTTTTGGCACACCGCAAAGGAATAACACCAGTAACCGTTCATTCCAGCAAGCTTGATTACATTGCTCCCTGCGCCGAAATTGCTAAATGTTGTGTGTTCAAGTCGTTTTCTGCCAGCCTCGCCAGCTTCCGAAGAGGGTTGCACCTGCCCAGTAGTAGGCGTCTCGAAAAACCATCCCGTCCTCTCCAGCCGCCATTGATCGCTGGGCGGCGGCCAGAGCCTCTGCTTTGTCTAACCCACCTCGCAAACCTGCATGGAAGCGGCCCATCAATAGAGCGGTTGCTTGATCATCAACGGGCCACAACATTCCCAAGGCAGATTTTGCACCCGTGTCCAGCAGCATCTGGTCAACTGCGAAGTTTCCTTCGAGTTCTTCCACATTCGATACAGCACTGGTACATGCGGAAAGAACGATGAGTTCTAGATGGCCAATCGGCATTTTGGATAGCTGCCGAACCGAAATCTCACTACCGTCGCCCGCCAAAAGATAAGACTCAGAGATGTTTGTCGGATGTGCGCTGAAATGACTTGCTATATGCAGGACGTCATGGCGAGGCAGCTCGAGAGCCAGTTTTTCGGGGGTGAATTCGCTTGGTCCAACCAATGCTCGAGAAACTGGCTGAATGCGGTCAATTTCCTCCTTTGCATACTTTAATGGACCAAAATTACCGCCGCCATCGGGCGCGGAAACAGCAAGTATGCTCGGAGTTCCGGGAATGGGATCACTGATTCTTGTATCGTTCCTTGAACATCGTGCTAGTATCAAACCCTTAGAAGCGGCTGCTACATCATTGATCGGTAAGGCAGAAAACGGAATCTCCCGAGCTGGTCCATTAGCTATAATCCGAATTCGCCGCACATTGTCTGCCACTCTTGGCAGCCAAGGTTCGAAGAATATCCTAGCGAGCCGCGATCCTTCAGCTAATTCACTCTGAACGTCTCCATTCCTGATAGCAAATAAGTAGCTTTGGATCAGCCGATGCAGCAAATGTGACGGGAAGCCTCTCTCCTGATCTGTGGGCCAAACGAAAAATCGTTCTCCAGGTAGAGAAGCCATCACAATGATTGGTCGCTTGCCATCCACGCTGCTGTCAATGTACAAGGTGGCTGTATTTGGCGTGACCGATTGTTCAAGAAGCCCTTCTGGAATTGACCTTTTATCCGATGCCTTAGCAATACTCGACCAAGCCGCTTCAAGTCTGTTCTCCACAGTGGACCGACACCGTTGAAGTGCGTGCTGTAACCCAACTTCGTCTAGGTCTGGCATACCACGTAGCCAGTTGAGAATTGCAGAGAGTTGCTTGGCGACCTCGTTCTCAGAAGCACTCAAAAATGCGGCCTGAACGAAACGCTCGTCACCAATCGCATCAGATTGCTTCAACTCGACCGCTTGGCGCGCCTCTCCTAGTCTTCCAGCTGAAACCAGGGCTTCGATCAAGCGATCGAAGGGGAGCACTGTGGCGAAATGATCCAGGTCAGGTAGTGCTGAATCAAATTCTCTTCGGCGGGCGCGTAGTTCTTGTACGGAGTGAACAGCTCGTTTCAAATAGAAAGCTGCCACATGGGATCTGCCAAGCTCCCGATAGGCAGTACCAAGAGCCTCGGTTAGACGCCAGATTGCATCCTTATACTGAAATCCGTCTGCCAAAAACAGACCGAACAGTGCTCGATCAATGGCTTCATCGAATTCATCCAGTTCGACCGACAGCCAAGCTTCCTTCGCTATGTGCTGAAGGGCGAGCCTAGGGTTCACATCCTTCGATAGGATAAGATCCACGCTGTTGCGCAAAATCCTACGAGCCTTCCTGGGCTGATCTTCGTAACAGAGCGAGGCAAGCCGATGAAGAAACTCTGCTGAAACGTGAGGCAGTTCCTCGTCCAATGGAACATCCTCAAAGGACAAAAGAAGGTTCTTGGCCAAGTCTAGCCTGCGCGTCTCAACGTAAATGTCCGCCAGCCGAACTGAAAGCATGCATCGCAAGACCGGTGTTGCCGCGGACAACAATCTGACTGCGTTATCCAGAAGCTCTTCGGCCTGATGGAACTGATGGTGTTGCGCAAGCATTGCTGTGTAAGACGCACACGACTGGGCAAAAACAAAGTCAAATAAGGGGTCCTCTCCGACCCAAGAAGATGATACATCACAAACCACGGCGCCCCATTCTAGCGCCTCTTTCTCGGCGCCAGCGTGCGCTGACGCACCAGCTTTCATCTGTAGTATGGTTGCAAACTGCGCGCGTATGTCCCTTACAGAATTTTGCTTCGCCAAGGCTGAGACGACCTCAGTGGACAAATCTTCAACTTGCAACACCTGATCGAAGTGAAGGCTGGCAAATGCACACAGTAACTGGTCGATGACAGGCAAAGCTTGGCCGGCGTCGCCCAGACGCATAAATTGCGAAGCGGTTTCATACAGCCGATCCACTTCATCATTCAGAACTTTCTTGGTCATCACCGGTTGCCAGACCTAACTCGGATCTCCTTGTGTAGAACGAGCGGCAGAGGAGACTTTGCTTTTTCCGCCTCAACTCGTCGATTATAAAGCCTGTTGAAAACGGAATCTAAGTCTTCTCGAGTTGTGAATCGATAGAAGTCATCCTGCAAAGCGTTGGCAGCCTCGCCAAGATCCCACGGGCCATTCCACGTTAGAACACATAGCAGATCCAACCGACCTGGTTCATCCATTAACGGAATTCCTGAATCCGGACCACTTTTTGCAATATCTGGCACCTTGATTGTTTGTTGCGGGCCGAACGTTGGCGGGTAGGCGACAAACGACGGAGCAATAACCGTAACAACTGGCATTCTGGCTCCCGGCACATCAGTGATTGCAAAGATGGCTAGATCAGCAATTTTCTTGGACCAAACACTGATCACAATCCGGTCTCCAGGAAAGAACCTATCCTCTTCGGGAATTTCCAAGTCTCTCTTACTTGCGATACCTGCTCTTTCACGACCGAGCTCGCGGCGAGCGTCGCGCTCAGACTGAACAGTCAGCCCCGTGGATCGAAAGAAGAATTGCCTGTCCAATTTTTTGAGGAAGGCATCTGTATGGGTTAGGGTCAGATCGTCTGAGACTACGTACTTTCCATACTGGACGCGTTGCAGAGCTTTATCGAACTCTTCAACTGTATATTCGTCAGTAAAGTACCTCCAAGCAGTCTCACCAAGATACTCAGGATTTGACAGCTTGAGCATTTGGGCGACGACCTTGAAATCCTTGTTGTACATGGTTACCGGCTTTTTCTTCACAAGCGGCAGGTCGTTTCCATCTTTGTCTTTTTTGGGCTTCTGAAATGGACCGCTACACATCAAGAAGTTCGTGAACAAAGCGGGATCTCCTACTGCCTCTCGCGCCACGTCCGATTGCGAGATTCGGGTATTGGAGCCACGCTCAGGGTTGTCATTATAGGCATTCAAAGCTCTGTAGAACTTGTCGGAAAAATGGGGAAAGAGTTGATGGTTTGTCCACTGTGCCACCGTGATTCTCCTAAGTAACCCTGTCCCGGTCGATCTTGGCAGGCCGCAAACTCTGAGCAAGCATTTTTGATCAAAGGCACCCGTGAAGACGAACGGTGCGGTCCAGTTGGGCTGCGGTAGCCCTTCCCGCTTGCTTCTGAAGGAAAGGTCGAACTTGGGCGCGCCGCGTTCACGATCTCCGAAACCAACAACAGTACACCTTTGTCGCAAGCCTACGGCTCCGGTCTCAAAGCTTCTCAAGCCACGCTCTCGATCCCGCTTAGTAAGTGGGGCAGAATTGGCACTGACGAGAGTTGCGCTTCAATATGACAACAAGTCTGGCGAAAATCGCATACCGCAAAATGGGTCGCAGCGGACAAATTGGATTCGGTCGTCAAACCCTAATGATTGATCCGCAGACTCCTGTGCATGTGTACGCTGACAGCCATTCAATCCTACTTGGGCCGACTGGGTCAGGCAAAACGACCAGCGGTGTGATCCCGCGTTTGCTCGATCATCCCGGTGCGGCATTCGTGATAGACGTGAAGGGCGAACTCTATCACACGACCGCCAAGGCACGCGCACAAATGGGTCAGGAAGTTCTTGTGCTTGATCCTTTCGGCCTCCTTGGTGTTCCCTCCTTTGCGCTTAATCCCCTGGCAATGGTGGCGGCTTCGCCTGACCCAGACAACGTAGCTTGGCAGATTGTCGATGCAGTGTCACCGACCGAATCGCTCAAGGATCCGTTCTGGGACAACAACGCGAAGGCTCTCATCGTCGGCCTTGTTCAGCACTTTGTGGCGCAAGAGACGGCGGGACGCGGGATCGCATCTCTGTCTAGAGTGTCCGATCTGATCCGGTCTGATGATGCCGTCTACAACATGGCGGTCCTGCTCGATAAGGATCAGGACATGCCCGCCGAGGCGCATCGTTCGATTGCGGCCGTCCTCAGCATGCCTGAGATTACCCGCGGAGGCGTGCTTGCAACCGCAGTGGCGATGTTGAGGTTGTTCGGCGTTCGTCAAATCCGTGCTGCCACCAGCGATGGCGACATTCCGTTGTCCTCGATCAGCGACGGCGATCCGATCACCCTTTACATCGTCATGCCGCCGGCAACTCTGCGCCCCTATGGTTCAATCCTGCGGCTCTGGATGGATACGATCCTGACTGCCCTCTTCCAGCGTGAGACCATTGGGGCGGAGCCCACCCTCTTGGCGATCGATGAAGCCGCCTCCCTTGGACGAATGACACAGTTGGAGACGGCATTTGCGCTCGGTCGTGGATACGGCATGAGCGTGATGGCCGTGTTTCAGACGCTGCACCAGATGAAAAGCCTTTACGGCGATGCTCACAGGGTGCTTCTGGACAATGCAGGCGCCATTCTTGCCTATCCGCCAGCAAATCGAGCGTCTGCCGAAGAGATCGCGGCGCTTGTCGGTGGCGTTTCTCCCGAGGCACTTATGGGGCTGGATGATACAGAAGTCCTGGTTGCACGGAGCGGTCAGCTTCCAGAGATCGGCGGTCGCTACGACGTGCGCTTCGACCCTGATCTTCTAGGAAAAGCCACCCCTAACCCACGCCACCAATCCCCGAACAGTCGCCCTTCCCCGTAACGCAGCAACAAGTGCGATGCCGCGATTGGCAATAAAGTGTCCCACCGTTCTAATGACGCCTGTACACTCTGCAGTGACCCAGCCTTGCTGCTGGGTTCGGACTGCTTCCCGGCACCATCACATCATCCAGCACATCGGGCTGGCACTGTGGTGCCGGAGAGGGACAGGCCACTGCATTTGCCTCGATTTGTGCGTCACAAAAAGCGTAGTCGGATAGCTCTCAACCCTTCTCAAGGATTCAGCGCAGCGAATTCGACCAGATTGCTTCTCATGGGCCGAACGGTTCGGTCTTAAAGTGGAGAAGTCTGACATGCTGAAAATGCCTTTCGCCGTGGCTACCATGGCCGCGATCCTTATCATGATCAACGAAACTTTCGAGGTGGAGTGGACCAGCGTTTTCGAGTTCGCCCTGTACGCCGCTGGCGGCTTGGCTGCCATCATTTTGGCAGTGCTCATCCTCAACGCCGTGCTCCGGGCGATGTACCGCGCCGCGCGCGCGTCGGTCATTTTTGCCTGGCGCCTTGTTTGGTTTGCCATCGTTCTTGCGCCGGCCGGTATTGGCCTTGCCATGCTCGGCACGGACGAGGGGCCGGTTCTTCTCGTTGCCGGTTTGTTGTGGGCGGTCACAATGGTGCTCTTTACCCGTCCGCGGATCGCGACCAACACTGTGGCCGCTTCCTCGAATGCTGGAGGGAGGGTGTGATGGCAGACGCGGTGACAATGCCCTTCCGCCTCACCCGCCATGCAGAAAGGCGCGCCAACCAGCGTGGGATAAATCGAGAAACGATTGAAACCTTGCTTGCCTTCGGCGCGGCCCAACAGGCGCATGGGGCGGAGAAGGTCTTCATGAACCGCGCCGCTCGAACGAAGGCAAAGAAAGAACTCGGGCGGGCCAAATATGCCCAGATCGAACGGGATCTTGACGCCTACCTCGTTGTCGATGGGGAGACCATCGTCACCGTCGGTCATCGCACGCGAGCGATCCGGACGTAGGAACGTCGACCTTCCGTAGAAGCGGAAGGTTGATCTCAACAGGTCTCAATCTTCTGCGTCGACACAATCGCTATTTTGGCGCCGGCCTTCACTCGGCACCCAAGCCAAGCGCCGCCTCGCACATACTCTAAGGATACCAATCGAATGACTGAACAAAATCAGACTTTTGAGCCCTCCCAGCCGGCACGTACTCAAAACAAGCAACGTCACAACCCTTTCCATGGCCTACTTGGCGAACTCGACGCTGAAACTCAGGTTTCGATTGAGAACTTCGTCAAGGCGCGCGGTGTTAGCACAATCAACCCACATCACCTAGCGGCCATGCGCGCCGTGCTCAGGACAGGTGACCCCAAGGCCGAAGAGCTGTTTGCGAGTTCGTTGCGTAGTTTGGGTTGCGAGGACATTGCAAAGCTTTATCTCAAACGCTCCCAACAGGCCGCCGAACACGGCAAAAAGGCTAACGCCGCGCTGCTTGCGCAACAAACGAGGGAACGGGCCGAAGCGCAGGCGGAGCAAGTCTCTGAGACAGTGGCCGTGCAGAAGCACAAAACCTCAATGGACAAGCGGGCACAAGCGACACTGCCAAGTGTGCAGGAAGTGGCGGGACCTACGCTTGAACCAGACCAGACTTCTCGTACGTTGGCCAAAACCCGGCCTGCGAAGACTTCGCCTTTGATCTCGTGGGTCTGGGCTTTTGGTGGCGTCGTGATGCTGCCCGCACTTCTGTTCTTCGCCCTTCTGCACCATCCCGGAGTTTCCATCGCTGCTTCTTTCGTCGCGTCCATTGCTGGAAGTTGGGTGGTCTGGGGCATTGCGGGCGTTCTTTCGGTGGCAGCGGCCTGGTTGATGCTTGGCATCGCAATGAACCGCGCCGACCTGCACCGTGGTCCGCCGGATGGGCATACGGTCGCGTTCAGAGGCAAGCGCCTGGTCTGGTCGTATCACTTGCGGCTGTTCCTCGCAGTTGCGGGTGCACTCGCGCTGCTCGGGTCGTTCTTCCTTTCCAGTTCAGGCATCGCACTCGGCGTCGGTGTGGGTGGTCTGGTGCTGATGGCGCCATGGCTGGTCTTGTTCATCCCAGGCGTGCGTCCGGAACTGATCCTGACGCTTTGCCCATCCGATCCGCGCAGCAACCTCCTGTCCCTGCGCCGCGGGATCTTCCCCGATCAATTGAACTTCCGTGTGATGGATATCGGTCGGGTCAATTTCCACCGGAACGCTTTTGAGAGCCTGACCGCATCGAGCCGGCTGGTGATCGAGTTGAACAGTGGCAAGCACATGACCCTGTCTTCGCCTACCTGGCCTGCGCGCACCCAACACCTGGCCTATGAAATCACCCGCGCAGTCATGGCCTCGCAGTCGGTTGTTGCACGCTGAGCATCAAGGAGATCGCCGATATGACACTGCAACAGAAGATCATGATGGGATTGCACACTTTGGTGCTCGTGGCGCATCACGCCATGTTTCAGATGCTACCCGCTGAGCCGGAACGCACGGACTTGCCCAAGTGTGTCCAGGGCGAGCTCCAGATCGCGTCATGCCTGTTCCAACTGGGCAGCATAACACTGGTCGCGACCGAACCCTTGCGCGCCTGGCTCTACGCCATGCCTTTGACGCCGGTCAGCGTCTGGAACTGGGGCGGTCGACCAGTTCCCAAACCAAACCGTGGAACACCGACTAGTCCAGCCAAGCCTCGTCCATGGACGCGCAGACGCGCGGGGCCGCTGGATCACGCCGACAACGAAACCGAAGCAGACGGCGCGGCAACAGTTGCGCAACGTCTCTGGGCACACTGACCGGAAGGAAACCCGATGGAAATCAAAGACCCTTTGCTCCTGTCCAGAACTGGCGAGCAACCGGCTGAGCCCACTCAAGAGGCAATTGAAGCGCCTTATGGAATTCACTGGTACGGGCCCTTTCCTGCTACCGGTGAAGCAAGTCTAGAAGTTCATGTGCGCCCCTTCGGTCCATTTGACGATTCCGACGAAGTGGAGAACACAGTCTCTGCCCACAGCTATCTTGTCTTTAACCCCGGCAATGGCAGTCCGCCCCAACATTTCTCCGGCCGATACGAACTCGACCCGACCTTTTCGAACCCATTGCCGCTTGTTCATGAGACTGGCACGTTCGCCGGGGGCTCCTACGAACTCTCGGAAAAGAACATGGAAGCGCCTCGCTACACGAATGAGATCTGGTCGGGCAGCGTCGAGGATGGCGCGCACCTCAAGTCGATCCTCGAGGCCGAGGGCGCTGCCATCAACGCCGAAGACATGACCTATCTCCTTGTCGATCAAAACTGCCACTATGTGACCGAGCGCTTGCTCAGCGAACTGAACGAGCGCGGATACGAAATTGATGTCGCCGACGCCGTGCCGGACACACCTCTTGGCGAAGAGGTCTTCATTCCGGGGTATGGCGATGGAGAATTCTGGGGCGGGCTCCCGGAACAATTCGACCAGTTCCTGGGGCGGGAGCAGAGCGACGACGCTGTGCAAGGGACTGTTCCTGAGGAACTGGGGCCTGGCGTCGGCACTCTTGATCCGGGTGCCCTGTTGTCGCCCACAGACGACCTCGCAATGCCCGAGATTTCACTTGGTGAAGGCGACGCCTTCGGAGAACATGGACCCAGCCCATCGGAACAGGTCTTCGAAGACATGCTGCAACTCGACACTGCTGCACCCCTCATGGAAAGCGCTCCAACCGACTGGTCGGAGGAGGACGCATTGCTGCCGCAGGACGTCCTGGATCGATCATTTGGCAGCGATTCCCAGGGGCATGACCAAAATGCCGAAGATCCGCCTGAACCTTGGGAAGGGCTAAGCCCCGTCGACGCGTTCGCAGCACACATGGCCTTCGAAGCATGGGATAACGACATCGCCAGAGACGCGCAGTATGACGCAGATCATGCCGCCTCGCTGGCGTCGGAGACGGATGATGCGCCAACGATTGAGCCCGCAGATCTATCCCCGGATATCACAAACGGCGCGAGCACACAGATATCCGACAATGGAGCCGGATCAACGAGCGTTGGATCCGAAACCGTCGCTCCGATCGCAACTTCGTCTGCTTCCACCTCTTCTGCAGCAACCGATGCTGTCGGCGCGGAGTGAGATTATTGGCTGGCTTGTAGTCCTTGGCGCTCAGCCCGTGCAAACTGCACAATCCGCAAACAATCTCGCATGAGCGCGCTGTTTTCCGTGTCACAGGTGCTGCCGAGTACGTCATTCGGGTTGATTGGTTGCACCGGTCTCACCAATATAGCTTGGAGCGAACGCCGGAGAATCAAAGGTTCGGTTGGACCCAAAGTCACTTTCTCAAGAGGTCTCAAGCCAGGTTGGATTACAATGCGCTAAGATGAAAACAGACGCGCAATCCAGCTAGGTTTCAGAAGCAAGGTCAGGTTTATGGATCCCTTTTCCCTAGGATTACTCGGGTATGGCATTTACCAGGGTGCGAAATCACTTTTTTCCGAAGAATCCCCTTCTTCAGGTAGCTCCTCGTTCCCAGATCTCTTTCAAACACTGAATTATCGCCGAGGCGTGCCCTACGGTCGGTGCGATAGTTTCGTCTTGAGCGGTGTATTGGGAGGTTTTGAAGGAGACCTGTCCGAGTGTGTGGTGCAGATTCACCTTTTGGATCAAGATGGTGATTTCTTGAAGTCACGGGATGAATTGAACCGCGACAGCGATGGCGATTTTGTGGCCGTATCTGATCTTGTTCCTGCACAGGATGGAGCAAAGTTTGAAGCCTTGGTGTCAGCAGGCGCTTTCCAAACAGTTTCAAGATACAAACCCCTTATTGTCATGGTTACGGGAGCTGGGCCAACCGGAGTCTTTTCTCGTTCTAGGTTTGTCTTCGAAAATGGGAAGGATTTTTTGGGCGAGGGCAATGCCCCTTACATTCAAGCAATTGCTTACCACATCTTGCTCATCGCTCGCGCGGAACGTACGCTTCAAAAAAGCGACCTCAGGAATATGATCGAGAAAATTTCGAACTTCTTTTCCCTTAATTCCGAAGGGCAAAAGCAGTTTCGAGATATTCTAAAGGAACATTCGCGTATGCACCAAAGCGTGTCTGAAATGGGCGAGGTTCATGGCGCTATTTTTAACGCTTCGCGAGATCTCGACCGCAGGATCACTAATATGCTCTTTGCAATTATTCATGATGAAGTTGTAGATCGATCTGACTTCCATACTCAAACGCATGCTCACATTCTGCGCTGCATGGCTCAATTCTGCCCAGATACTGATTTGCAGCTTAGTCTGCGAAGGCTTGGCGCAGCGATAGAGCAAGACATCGGAGCTTCAGGTGAACAGCAAGCGCAAATAGATGAAGAACGAGCCAGACATTGTGAGATCCTTGGGGTGCCGATAGATGCCAGCCCAGAGCAAATCAAGCGCGCCTATCGTGAAGCGATGAAGGAGGTTCATCCAGACCTCATAAGGAATTTGCCGCCAAGGCAACGGAAGGTGCTCGAAAAGCATGCCCGGGAGATCAATGAAGCGAAAGAAGTACTTCTAAGCCAATGAACGGGCCGAACACTGCTCATCTTAGAAGATCGTCCATATTGTGATTTGGCAACATTGGCCAACCAACGTCGTAGAAGGATAGACACGAGTGTCACATCAATTTTGTCCATACTGTTTCGAGGCAACGAGCGATCATTCCGATATTTTCCTTTGTAAGAATAGAAAATGCAAAATTGCGTTAGATTCGCAAAAAAAGTATAATCCTGAAAATATCAAGGTTCTGCCCGCTTCTGGAATGACTGGAAACTGTTTCCAGAGAGGCGCTCTTTCGGAGCTTCTTGCGGCCATCGGGATCGCAAAGAAACAAGAAGGAAGCTGTCCTAGTTGCAATCAAGGCTCCCAACAAAAAATATGTAGGAACTGCAAGATGCCAATCCCGATATCACAAAGTGGGGATACATCCATAATTGTTTCAATTATTGGAACACCTGGCGCAGGAAAATCCACTTGGCTTGCTGCAGCGATACAAGAACTCTCCGCAAATATAGGTCCAGCCAACGGGTTCGACTTCCAGCCCGTTGGGGAGCTTACGCGTGCCCACTATAGAACAAACTACTATGACCCAATCTTTGTAAGAAATGAAAAAATTCCACCTAGTGACAGAAAAGGAATTGAGGAAATTCATAATCCACTAGTATATTCTTTCACTCATCAAGACACCGGAGAGAGCGCTACTTTTATCTTTCTCGACGTCGCTGGAGAAGATCTAAATGACGTTGAATACATGGCGCATAGCCTAAAGTACATTCACCGTTCCGACGTTATTTTGCACCTCATAGACCTTGCCGACATTGTAAACGAAGAGCCGCGGCCAATTGAGATCGATGTGGCGGGTCAAGCCCAAAGTGCAAGTACACAAATAACGCTCAACAGCATGAGCGCGAGCGATATACTCGCGCGAATTTATGAACTTCACACAACGCATGGCGTAGTAGCTGTTGGAGAAAAGGTGTCTGCCCCACTGGGAATCATTGCCGCAAAGTTAGACAGGCATGTAAATACAATCTCTAAATTGGATTTCTCAGAGGTATACTCAGACAAGAAGATACGCGAGAACGCCGATTTAATAAAAACGTTCCTTTTCGATAGCGGCGTGCGAGGCTACCTGCAGAGTGCAAAAAATAGGTTTGATGACAGTACCTGCTTCGGTGTGTCATCTCTTGGTCACAACCCTGAGATTGGCACTGAGAACATCCATCCCCTTGGAGTTACGGATCCCCTTGTATGGGCACTAAGTCGATTGAATCTGCTGCGCGGAGAGGAATAAAAAATTGGAATCGGCTTGGTCCCACTTTGTCTACACAAATGCCTTCTTCGGTCGACTTCGCTCTCGAGGATTTCAGATAATTGCATCTAGCCCTGGCGTTCCGGATCGCGTAGTGGATTCTATACTGTCTCAGTTGCCACCTGATCCAGATTTCAGAAGTAGCGGGTCTGCAGCGATATTTAGAGTTCTTCGTCCAATTCCGAAAACCACGGTATTTGTTCGTACCCAATTCAGCGGAGATGAGATAACTCGAAACTCAGAAGCTCCTCGTCCCAAAAACTACCTGTCACATTGCTTGGTTTGCCATCAGAAGTCTCCAACATGGCAAGAATACTTGGCTGTAACAAGGTTCTCATGGATTTCGTCAGCTACATTTTTCGAGGTTCCTGAAGCCAGCCGTTCTGAGATAGCGCTTCAGCCCCCCAACATCGATAATCTCTCAAAAAAATCACTCGATGAAGTATCTATTCAGCCAGACAAACGTCATTTGGGGGTACTGAGCCAACTCGTGCACCTCGATGAAAATGATTTGTGTCGACCGATTACTTGTGAATACTTATCTTCAGAGGAAGCATTTATTGTCTTCCTTGAGGCACTCGCACGGCTTTGCGAGACCAGTGCCAGTGCCGTGGTGCTACAAAGAGCTTCTGCACAAATCAAGTCGCACGTAGGTTTTGGCAACTCAGAGATGAAACACCCAAAATTGTTTCTTGACGGAAAGTTGATTCGCGAATCAGATTATGATCATAATTCGATAGCCGGTTCTCTGTCCATCCTGCATCCATTCGAACTTCACGAGATTTATGAGAGCATTAGCTTGAAGGTTGAGAAATCAAGTATAGGACAATCCATAGAGCAGCGAGCTGCAAACCTTCTTTCCCCATCCCCCATTTGGGATTCAGTTGGCATTGCAGTTGCGTGCGAATTTATCGCCAAGGGCGTCAATTGTGGTTCCCTAGGAAACCTCTTCCGGTCAAGACTAAACGATATTGGTTTCTTGAAGGCCTTAGAGACGGACGTTGTCGGTGGAGGTAATTTGGTCGAAAGTATTCTTCGTGGAATTGATTTTTATGATTTCTTCGGCATGACTTCGAAGACGGCTTCTGACTTTGATGCAGGTGAACTGCCCGGCCTTCACCTCGCGATGGCATTACTAGGAGTAAGTGGTGAGCGCTGCACCAAGGAAGCCCCAAGCCAACGCATTGAAGAGTCCTCTTCAATTTTGGAGGCTCTCCGCGGATCGCACAAGATCTTGGGTGAAATTAAAACTGTAATTATACTTCGGAAACTCAACCAGAACGAAAGAGTTTCCGACAAATTACTTTGGAGCGTTTTTGAGTTTTCAATCCAATTTTCTGACGGGTCGTCTTATCATGTTTACATACGAGATCTTGTTGAGGCTTTCCTGCGACAGAACGGAATTCAACGCTTTAGTGAGGTATTCAGCGATTGGGTGAGTAATATTTTGTTGCGACTTCATGGCGCCGACAATTTAGATCCCGTTAAGATTGGATGCGTTCTATCCGTGGTTGTCAACGGGATTGCGTCATCAAACGGAAAAAACCCTGAAGTAAGAACTTTCTCAAAGCGGCAACCGGAAGTTGGTTCGCGATTATTGAGGTGGTTTGGAGCATGGCCGCGTAACGGAGAAGGCGAATGAACAAAGAAGAAGCAAGATCGCCATTGAGAGCCGAAGGCGGCATGGCGAGGACAGTATCCCGTTTTTTTGTGTTGGCAATTGCGGTGCCGTTTTGGATTGTAATAGGCCTACCGATATGGCTTTCGATGATCTTCCGAATGGCGATCGTTTCGTCACTGAAGCTAATGGTTGAATCCATCAATGGGCGAGCTACAGATAATTCCTTGATTGCACTTGAGGATGCGGCACGGTGGTGGCCAAAGGGCCTTACGATCATTATATCCTCGGGGTCCTCCGCAAGTAGAACTGCTGAGGATGAAGCGCTAGCCCAAGATCCTCAGCGCTCAAAGCGAAAGTCAGCATGGAATGATCGGTCCCTCTTGTTTCGAGCGTTTCTGGAACTGTGCTGGGCCGCCAGCTTAGTTGGATTCATTTTGTTCTTGCTTTGATCTATGCCACATGAAGAGCATTTCGTTCTACACAGGTCTCAAAGCGTCTCAAGTTTCAGTCCGCTCTGAATGCCTTAGCTTTCAGGAAGCCCTACAACTTCCTCAAGGAGCGGGAAATGAAACTTATGATTGCAATTTTGATCGACATCCTCGACTTCACCGTTGGGCGCTTGTTGTTCGCAACGCCGTTCGCAGGCGAGATCATCGGCTTGATCCTCGGCTATATCATGTTTGGCCCACGTGCTTTCTGGTACGCTGTGGAGGCTATCGATGTAACCGAACAAGTCGACGGTTTCATACCAACAATGACCCTGATTGCCCTTGCGTCAGACTGAACCGACTGCAGCCGAAGAAAATTCATAGATCACACGGCGTCGGATAAGTTTCCGGCGCCGTTTCTGTCTTGGGTGTTCATGAAGCCCATGCCTTTCGATCGCAGACCCTGAAGACCCTATGGACAAGGCAAACTTCTGTCGTCGCGCAACGTTTATCAACATTACAGCCAAGCAGGCATATTAAGAAATTGGTGGCCCGGACGAAACCCAAGCTACCGCCTTGCGTCCACATCGAAACCGGAGGTGCCTCATGCCGACAATTAGCTTCTTGAACCGTCTCATCTCTCGTGAAGGTCATTGCGTGCAAAAGCTCAAAGCCAAGGACTCAACGGGTCAATGGGCCTACTACTTCGTGCATGTGCCACCCAACAAGGAGAAGGCTTTCATGACTGCAATATGCGGAGAAGGCACAATCGACTTTGAGGACTTCGGGACTGTCATCGCTTCCAACTATGGCGAAGGGCCCACAGCCGAGACTTGCGCCCTTCTGAAACATCGCTTTGGCTTCAACGTCTGAAGTATTGCGAGCTTTGTTGATAGTGTGGGCTACTGGAACTTTCAGCTCCAAGGGGGCGTGTGATCGGCCGCGAAGCACCCATCCTGCGCGCGGAAATACCCTTGGACCTCAACCGTATCGCCCGTCGTCAGCGGCACCAACGCCTGCAGTCAGAGCGCTTTCGCTTCGGATACATGCGCGCCACTGATTTCGCCCTAGGACCCTCGGATTTCGGTCGCTCCGTTCAGCATACCCGCGCATGATCTCGCATGACCGCATAGTCGCTCATCATCTCCACAACCGCCGATCCGTCCGGAAGCAACGCCAGTTCTTGCGCCACCCGCGCCTTAAACTCCCCGCTGTATGTCACGACCGGCGGGCATGCTGCCACGCCGTCATGATCAAAACTCGCCGTCGCGCAGCCGGTCAACCAGCTCGTCACGATTGTGAGGACGACGAGCGGCCGCCTCCAGCATCCGGCGTTGGATTTCATTGATTTTCTCCCTGATTTCGAGACGTTCAGCAATCCGGCCGACGCGTTCGCCGGAGCGGCGGATCGACAGCAGGAACAGGACGATGGCGACGGCAATCGCACCATAGCGCAGTGCGGCCCTCGCCCATGTGCTGGCTGCGATCCCGCCGAGAATGGTGGTGATCATCGCTGCCCTCGCTTCCAATCATCAAGGCGGGCGTAGATCGTGACAGCAATGCCAACGAGCGCCACCGCGATGAACACCCAGCGAAGCGTGTCGAGATATGGCACCAGCGGCAGGATGGCGGACTGGGTCTCGGACAGGACGCTCTGTGCGACTTCGACCCCCGCCGCGCCCAGCGTCGCCACCCCGGCCGCTCCGCCACCTTTCATTATGCGGCTTTCAGCCAGAACCTCGCGCGCGGGCTGGCTTTCCTCGGCGAAATCGGTCGCCTGGATGGGGAACCGCTCACCCCACTGCCGCGCCGGGCCAAGATCGACATGCATGAACCCGGAGCGCGGATAGAAGCCGAACCCAAGGAACCCAGCCTCCCGTGCCGCCGCCTCGAAGGCCACCGGATCATGGTTCGACATGGCAATGTCGAAAGCAGCGCCGCTTATGTGCTTGGAACGCGTTGCGCCGCCAACGGCGCGGTTGTGCTCCGGGCTGCGATAAGCGGAGCGGACGATGAGCGGCTTGCCCAGCCGGTCGCGCAGCGCCTGCAGCTTGTCGAGCGCGGGCTCGTTGATCAGCAGCTTGCCGGTGCCACGACAGGCAATTTCGGCGGGGGAGAAGTTGGGCCAGTGCCAGGCGCTTTCTGGCACGTCGCGCCAATGGTCGTAAAAGGTCGTGGTCATGGTGTCCTCCAGAAACGAAAAACCCGCCACATGTGCGGGTCGGTTGGGCTAACGGATTGGGATGCGGCGGAGCTATGGGGCCCCGCCGAAGATCTTGAGCTTGATCGCGATACCCGCCAGCAGCGCCAACATCACACCGGTGGTGATCATGCGGACAGCGGTCTGCATTGCTGTGCGGCGCACCAGCCGGATGCAATCCAGCAGGGATCGCAGGTCACAAATATCGAGCGCCGCTTCTTCACCATCGAGGCCGACATCGGCGAGCGCGCGCTTGGCACCTTTCTCGGCAGCGCGTGCCAGTATGGCCTCGAACTCGGCGTCCGGCATGCGCACGAAACCCTGATCGGATCGGGGTGGTGTCATGGTTCAATCCTCCCGCTTATCAGCCGACCTTGCAGCCCCAGAAGGACGTGTGATCGGCGGCGAAATAGCCGTCCGCGACCCGGAAATACCCCTGCAGTTCAACGGTGTCGCCTGCAGTCAGCGGCACCATGGTTTGCAGCCAGATCGCGGTGGCCAGCGAAACATGGGTGGCAGAGATTTCGCCGAAGGAGCCCCGGATTTCTGTCGCACCGTTCAGCACCAGCCGCCCGCGCATGCGGGCCGTGGCGCTGGCGTTGATCTTGTAAAGCAGCGTCGCGCCGAAGAGGTAGGTACCGTCGACGGGCGCCACGAAGTGGTTGTTCGCCACGTCGAAGGCCCCCTGGTCATTGTAGTCGGTGTTGTTCAGGCCGATCTTCGTCCAGGTCCCGACGCCCACATAGTTGTCGTAGTTGGTCCAGGCTTTGAAGCGGGGCAGCTGCGGCTGGTCGATGATGCCATTGGCGTTGTCGACGCTCAGACCGTCGAAGAAGGTGCTGCCATCGGCCGAGACCGCGACCCGGAACCTGTCGGACCCGAACAGTCCCACCAGTGCCTTTGTCACGAAGTTGGTCTGCAAAGTCAGACCGAGGTCGTCGCCCGCAGCCTCCTTGTTCATGGTGTAGAAAAGATCGCCGGTCCCGCCTTCTGCCACAGTCTTCGCGGTCCAGAGCGCAGCGTTCAGCTTGGCCGAAAACGGATTGGCGGCGTCAGCGGTGGTGCCCAACCCCAGAAGCGACAGGTTTTGCAGCGTCGCAGGCGTCGTGCCAATCCACCCCGCGCCGTCGTAGACCAGCAGCAGCGCCTCGTCCTCGACCCATGCGCGCCAGCCGATGCGTGGCGGCAGGCGAAGCCAAGCCCCGTCGGTGAATAGTGCCACGTTCGCGTCCCACCCCGTCCAGTGACTGGTCCCGCCGCTCGCCACGATATGGCGGTCGCCATCGGCAGGGCTGCCGGGCGGCGCGGTCAGGTCGCGGTCGAGAACGGAGAGCTGCACGAGCCCGTCGAGGAGCCGCAATGACTCGTTGTGGGTGACATGCTTCTGGGCCTGCGCCGCCAGAATGTAGGGGAGCAGCAGTTTGGTCGTGGCATCGGACATGAGATGGCCTTCAGAATGTGAGCGTGACGGTTTTGGCCGCACCCCGCCCGATCAGGGCGGAGAGCTGGGAGATGCGAACTGTCAGCGTGTCGCCGGGCTCGAACGGCGCGCCCCAATCGGTGGTTTGCTGGGCGGCCGTGTAGATCGCGCTTGTTGTGGGCGCACTCAGCACCCGCTTCACCGTGCTGCCATCGAGGATCTCGACCTCGTAGGCTTCCAGTTCCTCGGTTAGAGGCACCTCAACTGCGCCCCAGCTGTCGGCAGAAAGCGCTCGGGACCGGCGCGTCCAGCGGATGGTCAGATCGCCGGGCGTGCGGGGGCGACGCCACGGCTGCTGGACATGGGCGACGGAGAACGGCCGCAGACCCACGCCAACCGGTGTGAAGGAGGCGGCGACATAGGTCTCGTCGCTGACAGACCGGCTTGCGGGACCGATGCGCCAGTTCCAGGGAAGCCCGAGATCGGCCTCGGCGATTGGTAGAGATGCCAGAGCCTCGTCGAGAACTATGACCCGTGCGCATGCAGGAGCCGGATTGGCCATAGCCGCTTCCGTGCCGCGCTGTCCTCGCAGGAGCCGCGTCAGCCTATAACGGTCCGGCGCGATCAACTCGGCTGCGCTCGCCTGCACGATTTCCAAAGTACCGGGCGTGCTTTCCACGGCTAATGCATTGGCCCCGCCGAACAGCGTCACGTCAGTGACGCTTTCCAGCGTACCGGAGAGCAGATCAATCACCAGCGCATTACCGAGATCGAAGCGCGAGGTCGGGCCTGCGAAGAAATCCGAGACCAGCGTCCCGATCCGGGCACGGCCACCAAATGTCGTCAGCAACTCGAACCCGTCCGTCGACGGGCTGCGGTAGACCGCCATCTCGCCGGGCCATGGTATGGCATGGGCGGCGATCAGCGGCCGATGCGCAGGCTGATCCTCAGTCAACTGAGGCAGGTCCAGCTGCACGACCTCGGGTGCGCCGAACACTACGGCCTTCGAGAGTGAGGACGGTCTTGGCGATCCGGGCGGAAGGTCGTGGGCTTCCCGATCCTGACGGACGGCCTCGATGCCGCGTGCCTCGACATCCGCGATGGAGACCAACCGAAGCGGGATGTGCCGCTGGTCATGTTCCAGCGTAACAACGTCCGCCGGATCAAGCGCCAGCCGCGACGGTGGCAGACGAAACGCGGCCGTCTCTCGCCCAGTCCAGGCTTCCATTAGTGCCCGGCGGCAGCGACGTTCGGCTTCCTCTGGCGGGACTGCCATTGGAAAACTTTCCGAGGCAATCCGGGTTGTGTCCACGGTGATGCGTCGCGCCTCGACGAGGGCCGCGTCGTAATCCTCGTCGGCCCGCGCCACCTGCCATTTCAGAGCCTGCGGCAGTTCGGTCTCCTGCGCGCGGGTCAGTTCGATCACATCGCCTTCGCGGGCGGCCACCAGATCGTCATGGGTTACGTTTGCCACGGAGGCGCGCCCCCGCATGACAAACCGGATCACGCCCTCGGTTTCGACAGCGTCGAAGCCGAAATGGCGCGACAGCGTGGTGATCGAGGCGCGCGGGCTTTCAAGCGCGCCAATCGCGTAGCCTTCGACTGCGCCCCACAGGCCGGTGACGTCGGTCCGGGTCTCCGGCAATCCGGCCCGCAGGCAGAGATGCCGGACGAGCGCGGCCAATGAGACCGCCCCGAGCCGTCCGGTCAGCCAGTGACCGAGCCGCCAGTTCGCGCCGTCTGTCCAGACATCGGTCAGCGCCGGAAAGAACGGATAGGGCCGCGCGTCCCACGTCCAGGCGGCGCATTCCGGAACGTGGACCATGCGGTCACCGTAGACCGAAGACACAGGGTTGTTCGTCGGAGTGCCCCACCAGAGATAAGTCGCTTCGAGATAGGCGCGCTGGATCGCATCGTCCCGCCAGCCCCGCGAGAAATGCGGCGTGAAACTCTCGGACGACTTCGGGTCGAAGAATACATTCGGCTGGTTGGTGCCGCGATCAATGGCCGGGCAGCCAAGTTCGGTGAACCAGACAGGCTTGGACTGCGGCACCCATGCCGTCGGCGTTCCGCTTTCCAGCCCACCCTGGCGGTCGTAATGCGGGTTCGACCACCAGGCGCGCAAGTCCTTGTAGCGGAAGACCCATGGCTTGGTCGCCGCGCCATCGGTGATCGGCGTGCGCACCTGCACCGAACGATCGACGGCGCTGGCATAGAACCAGTCGAAGCCTTCGCCGCCCGCAATGTTCGCCTGCAAATAGGCCCGGTCATAGATCGCGGGCCAGCCCTCCTGCGCGTCGGCGTGCTCGAACCCGTCACGCCAGTCCGAGAGCGGCATGTAGTTGTCGATCCCGATGAAATCGATCTCCGGATCGGCCCAGAGCGGATCGAGATGGAAGAACACATCGCCGCTGCCATCGCCCGGCTGGTGCCCGAAATACTCCGACCAATCGGCCGCATAGCCGAGGCTCACACCAGACCCGAGGATCGAGCGGACATCCGCGAGAAGATCCCGATAGGCCTGCACCGCCGGATAGGAGGATGCGTTCGCGCGGATCGTCGTCAGCCCCGGCATCTCGGTTCCGATCAGGAACGCATCGACCCCGCCTGCCGCCGCACAGAGATGGGCGTAGTGCAACACCATGCGGCGAAGGCCCCAGTCACCCGACGACCCGGTCCACGAAACCGATTGACCTGAGATGTTGAAGCTCGCGGGCGTCGCCGCGCCGAACAGTGCGGACACTTGCGTGGCGGCCGTACCGATCTTGTCTACGCTCCCGACATATCCCGCCGCAGGCGAACAGGTGATCCTCCCCCGCCAAGGAAAGGCGGGCTGGCCCGTCTCAGCGGCGTTGTCGGAATACGGGTTCGGCAGCGTGTTGCCGGGCGGGACATCCATCAGGATGAAGGGATAGAAGGTGACGCGCAACCCACGCGCCTTCATCTCCTGGATCGCCTGCACCACCGCGAAGTCCGACGGCGTGCCGCCATAGACGGGGCGATCCTGATCGTCGCGGCTGACGAGGAAGGCGCTGGCGCGGCTGACGCCATTGACCGACCAGGTGGCGGGCGTGGTCGACTTGGCCGACACCTCGACGCCCGGCCGCACCTTGCACGATCCCGCGCGCAGGTCGTCACCGAACCACGCCACCACGAGGCTGACGCTCTCGACCGCAGGCGCCATGGCCTGCAGCCGGTTGAGCGCCTCCACCATGTCAGTGGAGTCGGCCAGCGCGTTCAGGTTCTCCGCCTGCGTCGCGCCACCGTCGGTCTTGCGGATCGCCTGCGTCGCATAGGTGAACTCGCCCGAGGCCGGGATCATGGTGACGGCGCGGGTTAGCCCCTCGGCGGTGTCGGGATCGGCCAGCGGGCGGAACACTTCGAACGAGAGCTGCGGGATGCGGTTGCCGTAATTGCCGAGCGGCAAGTCCTCGAAAACGACATATGCCGTGCCGCGATAGGCTGGCGTATTGGCCGCGCCCATCTTCGCGGACATAAACGGATCGGTCGTCTGGCTCTCGTCGCCCGGATACCAGCGCCATGTGATCCCGGCGGTGTCCAGCAGCTTGCCATCGGCCCAGATGCGACCAATGCCGGTGATCGGTCCTTCGCAGAGCGCGACCGCGAAGCTCGCATAGTAGAAATACTCGGTCGTCTTGACCTTGCCGCCACCCCCACCGCCCTTGCCGCCGCCTTGCGTGGTGGTCTTTGTCTCCTCGCGGAAATCCGTCGCCCAGACGATGTTACCGCCGATCCGCATGCGGCCATAGAGGCGTGGGATCACCGCACCTTCCGTGGCCGAGGTGATGCGCAGATTGTCCATCCGCGCGCCTTCGATCCGCTGGGTCGGCGCGAGCGCCGAGATGATCCAGCTGTCAACGACCGAGCCGATGGTGGAGCCGATGAAACCGCCGATGGTGGCTGCACTGACGCCGAGGATAGCGCCACCAATGCTGCCGCCAGTGGCAGCACCAGCGGCACCGAGAACGAGGGTAGCCATGGGATAATCTCAGCGTTGCGGAAACATAAAGGCGAAGGCGATGCGCCGCCGCCAGGACGGGGTGAGCGGCTCCTCGATCACGCCGAGCCGCTCGTAGGCGTGGAGGAAGGCATCAGGCCCGGTGAGGATCCCGACATGCTTGGCAATGGCGCGGGGCAACATGCGGAACAGGACCAGCGCGCCCGGAACGACGTCAGCAGGTGCGATCTCCGGCATCATGCGCCGAGCGCCATCCGCAAGAACCTCACGCGGCCCGGTCTCACCCCAGTCGCGGCTGTAGTGCGGGATCGGGAACGGCTCTGGCCCGACGACTTCGCGCCAGACGCCCCTGGCGAGCCCGAGGCAGTCGCAGCCAACGCCGCGCAGGCTCGCCTGGTCGTGGTATGGCGTGCCGAGCCAAGACCGGGCAATGGCGATGACACGTGCTGGATCAGCGGAGGTCAAAGCACGGACCCCTCATGCCCACCATCCTTGGTGGCGTAGCGCAGCACCGCATCTTGGCCGGGGATGTGCGGGAAGCCCCGGAAATTGGCGGTATTGGCGAACTTGGCGCTGCAGGTCTCGATACGCTTGTCGCAGCCTGCGCGAATGGTGAAAGCATCACCGCCCGCGATAGATCTCACTGGTGCTTCGAGCAGCGTCAGCACTGCGATTCCGTCAGTCAGGTCATGTGCGATGATCTCTGCCTGCCTCCCCACCTTTGCGCCACCGGTCCATTCGACCGTGCCGAAGGTGAACCAGCCGGAGGTAAAACTGCCGAGCCCCGATGCGGTGAAAGCCCGATCCCGCAGCACATCGAGTACCGTGCCGTTGCCTTTGAAAGCAGGATCCTCCAGATCAACGCCACAGCGCGCATCTCCAAGGGCTGCGTCGCAGGTCGCCTGAAAGGTCCGACCGACCGTTTGGCCAAGCACATGAGCCAGCGAGCGCACCTCCGCTACGAATGCCAGTCGTCCGCGCCGGATCTGGCCGATAGCGCCCCGACGCATCAGCACGCGCTGGCCGGTGTCCGCCCAGTTCACACGCCAGACCTCGACCTCCGCGTTGTCCCAGCGGCCGTCGAGGATATCGGTCTCAGTGATCCGGTCCGAGGTCAGCACGCCCTCTGCGTCCTGTGCATCGACCGACAGGTCGGAGCCAGAGCGGACCTCTGACGCCGTCAACCCGCTTTCCGGCTCGAAATCGGTGCCGTCGAAGCTGAGCGTCCGGTCGTGGTCGGTGAAGCCGAAACTCGCGCCATCGGCGCGGAGGATGCGCCAGCACCACGCTAGCGTTGTTGTCCCGTCGTCCAGATGCGCTTGCAGATCGGGGGTGATGCTTTTCATCGGCGGAGTTCCAGAAGTGGGATTGAGGTGATCGAGCCCAGTCGCTCAATGTCGTGCGTCACATCGAGCGCGTCGCTATCAAAGCGGACCGGCACGTCGAATTCGAAGCCCGCCGTGATCGCGACGCCAGCGCCGGGCGCGGAGCTAAAGGTGACGAGGCCAGCGGTCGTATCGACCGACCAGCCGGAGGGCTGCTCCACCCCACCGAGCGCGATGCGCACGGTTCCCGCCACCGGCTTGGCGATTGCGCGCGACCACGATTGCGCGCCGGATGCGTAGCGCTTGGCCAGCTGGAAGGCGGTCGCCGTGCCGTCGCCGGTGCCGATCGCCTGATCGGTCGGCGATGGCGCGCCCGAGGGCAGGCAGGACTTGTGATCGCCCCAGTCCTTGAACCGGAATCCATGCAGGCGGCCGTTGCGCGCCTCGAAGAAGGCGACGACCGCCGCGAGATCGTCGGCGCGGCGGATGCCATAGGCGACGTCGTAGCGCCGACGGGAGTTCGCCCAGCTGGCGTTGCGTTCCTCGTCGCCCGAGGCGAGCTCGACGATCTGGGTCCGCCGCTCGGGCCCGCCGCGCGCGCCCCGGCTGATATTGTCGGGGAACCGGACTTCGTGAAACGCCATCACATGCCCCTTCGCCCGAGCGACACCGCGCGAGCGATGTCGGCCGCGACCTGCGTGCGGGATTGCCGGAAGCTCTCGGCGTCACGCGCCATGATGGTGACATTGACGCCGCCGCCTGCGGAGTAACCCTGCGCCTCCCGCCGCGACAGCACGCGCTCGCCGCGTTGCAAGATGGCCGGGACTTCATCGTGGCGCAGACCGGCAACGCCGCCGGAATGCATGCGAGGGGCGGCCGCGAACGCCATCGCCGGGACCATCCGGCCTGGCGCGGAGGCACCAACCATGCCGCCTGCATGCAAGATGTTCGCGAAAATCCCGCCCGCTCCCCCAAGCGCGCCAGAGAGCGCGTTGGCGATCGGCCCCAGGATGAACCGTCGCGCTGCCAGTTTGGCAAGATCGGCCAGCAGCGAGGTGACCAGATCGCGGAAATCCAGCTTGCCGGTCTTCACGAACGTAGCCACGGCGTTCTCAGCCGACTGGAACGCGCTGACGAGGCTCTGACCGATGTCCCCGCCAATTTCGCGCGCCTTGCTGGCATAGTCGCTGAGCGCTGCGGTGACCGCCTGCCAGCCGGAAACTGCAACGTCGGTGTCGGGTTCGGCAGCGGCCGCTGCAGCGCCGACCGCTGCGCCCGCACCGGCAGCGGCGCGTCCGGCATCACCAAGGGCTGTCTCAAAGCGGTCAGCTGCGTTGGTCGCCTCGGTGAGCGCGTCCGCGCCACCTTCATCGCTGCCCCGCACCGCATCGCGCAACGCCTGCCAACTGGCGAGCGGCGCGCGCGCGCCCTCGGCCAGATCGCGCGCGGCACCACGATAGGTATTTGCGGTGGCAAGTGCAGAACTGGCCGCTTGACTGAGCCCAAGATCGGGTGCCGTGAGCGGGTTGGTCTCGAAAGCACGGCCAAACGCGGATTGTGCGGCGGTGGTCGCGGCTGTCGCAGCACCCTCAAAGCGGTTCTCGATCTGACCCAGCTCAAGATCAGGGATGATCGAGATGCGCCGTTCGGAGCCGAGCGCCTCTAGCCCCTGGTTGATCCCGCCGATGAACGTGTTGATCCGCGAGACGACGCCGTTCAGCATCGCCTCGACGCCGTCGATCAGGCTGTTCGCCGCCTGAAACGCCAGATCACCGATGGCGGCTGGCAGCATGCCCCAGATCGCCTTGATCGCCTCATAGGCCCCCTCAAACGTGTTCGCGGATGTGTTGCCAAAAGCCACGACACTCTCGATGGCGCTCTGCATTCCGGAGGCGGCATCGGCCTTCAGATCGAAGAACATCGCCGTGGCCGCAGCGCCCGCCGCTGCTGACCCCATCTTGATGCGGTCCCAGACCTCGACGGCGAGGTCCTTCAGGAGCGACATTGCTTCGCCGAAGCCGCCCGCACCCGACACAAGCCGGGTGAACTGGTAGACAAGTTCGCCCGCGCCAACGATCAACGCCCCGATGCCGGTGCGGATCAGCGCGCCGCGCAACAGGACCAGCGCCGTGGCGAGCCCACGGACCGACAGCGCTGCAACCGCCATCCCGGCGACCCAACGCCCTGCAAGAAAAGCCACAAAAGTGGCGGCATAGGTGGTCAGACGGCCGATATTGTCGAAGAGGCCCCGGATCGCGATACCGAGCGGCCCGGTGCGGCTTGCTACGGCCGCCATCGCGTTGGCGACCGCTTCCAGCGCAGGGGCCGCAGCGACGGCCAGTTGGTTCGACAGGCCACGCCAGATCAGGCCAAGCCGCGAGATTGCATCGTTCGTCCGCTCGATCTGGTCGGCGTCCTGCTCCGAGACGACAACGCCGAAAGCGAGGACGTCCTCCGTCGCCTGGCGCAGCGTCGCGGTGTCGATACGCGACATGGCGATGGAGCCTTCCTCACCGAAAAGCTGGCCCGCGACGGCGGCGCGTTCGGCGGCGGGCACGAAGCTTTCGATGGAGGCGTTGATCGCCCCCACTCGCTGATCCAGAGGCAGGGAAATCAGGTCGGCAGCCGATAGCCCCAGCCGCTCCAGCGCATCGGCAGCGGGTCCGGTCCCGGCGGCGGCCTGGCTGAGGCGGCGAGTCAGATCCTTCGTCGCCTGCTCGATGCCCGACATGGAAACACCGGCCAGCTCACCCGCACGTTCGAGGGTCTGGATCGAGGCGACCGTCGTGCCAAGCGACTGCGCGAGCTTGGCCTGCGCGTCGACGGTTTGAAGCCCCGAGCGGACCATGGCCACGCCAGCGGCGGCGGCGGCGGCCACGGCGGCAGCGGCAGCCACTCCGACACGGCGGGAAAACGCCGCAAGCCGGGTGTTGGCCGCCTCCATCTCCCGGCTGAGCCGCCCGAACCCGCGCGCCCCGGCTTCACCGACACCTTCCAGCTCGGCGCGCACCTGTCGGCCGCCGACTGCGGCAAGTCGGACAGAAACGCGCTTTTCAGCCATTGGAATGATCCATCTGTTCGTTGAGTTTGGTGACCATCACCGCCTCGACGGCGGGCAGAAGTTCGGCCATCGCCAGAGGCGGGATGCCAAGCGCGTCACCGAGGGCGAGCGCGGCCGACATGTCCCAGCCGATCACCGCGCCAGGCAGCACGCGGAGCTGGCCGCCAAGACGGCCAACGAGGTCCCAGACCTGCCAGCCCTCAAATGTGATGGGTTGGTTCATCCGCGCCGGGCAGGTTTCGCACGTCGCTTCGCACGCGTCGCAGTATCGCTCGCCCCCGCCGAAGGACCATTCGGCGAGGGCGCGGAGACGTTTTTTTCCTGGTCCAGCAGCAGGCCTTTGGAAACGTAGGTCAGCTGGAAGGCCTCGAATATCGGCCAGATGTCTAGCAGCGCGTCGACGGCCTCGGGACTGGGGTCGATGGCATTGCCATCTGCGTCGCCGATGCCCTCCCAAGTGAGAACTGCCCGGCGCGCGAGCGCCTTGGCAAAGGCAACAGCGCGTTCCTCGTCGGAAGCATCCTCAGGAACCGCCTCGACGGCCGGATCGCTCCGCGTCGCAACCATCAGGGCCGTGGTCAGAGGGCGCAGCTCCGCCCGCACACCTGGCACGAGATCATGCCAGCGCGGCGTGTTCGTCAGATCGAGCGTCAGCATCAATATACCTCAATGTCGTTGATCAGAGTGGCGGTGCACATCCGGCCGATCGTGCTGTCGCGCGCAGCCTGCCAGTCGAAGGTGGCCTGCACGCCCTGCGGCCCGGAAATCTCAATGCGCGGGCGCGGCAGGTAGACGGCATGCACGGTGAAGGTGAAGCTCTCGCCAGAGGGCAGCACATACGCAAACTCGAGCTCGCAGGGATCGCCGTTGATCGCCTGTGTCACCAGCGTCTGATCGGCGAAGCGCACCTCTATGGAGCCGGTCAGAGCCGCAATGGACGGGTCCGCGCCGTCGATGCGGCCGTCCGAGCGGATGGTTTCGATCCGGTCGAGATTGTTGGCGTAGGTGATGTCGGCTGAAACGACATTGCCGAGAGCGGTGCCATTGCGGGTGATCGCGCCGTTGAAATGGCCGAAGCGCTGCAATTCGAGAGCGGCAGGCGTGCCTGCATTCGTCGTCGTACCCACCGTCTCGCCCTGCGCCACCAGCCGCGCCGTCGCGGTCAGCAAGCCAGATCGCTGCATCTGCCAGTTGATCTGATCGAGCACGCAGCCGGAATACATGGCAAAGCGTGGTACCTCGGGCATGCCGGTCTCGATGGACATGCTGGGCAGCGTCCATGACCCCGACTGGAATTCATGCGTCCAGGGGCCGGTTCCGGTCGTGGTTGGGTCACCAAATGCCGCCTTCAGCCAGAACCCAAAGGCTTCTGCGTCGAGCGGCACGACCACATCGCCATCGGCCGTCACCGCATCCTTGATCGGCGCTAGCGGATCACGCCCGTAGCCTAGCAGTTCTGAGTTCAGCAGCGGCTGCTCTGCGCCGAGCGAGGTGCTGGCGAAGGGCATCTTCGTGAAACCGCCCACGGGCGGCATTCCATAGGTCGTCTCGAACGCAAGCGCCATCTGCGCCCGCGCCCCTTGGGCTCGTCCCATCGTGTTCTCCTTGGATTGTCGGGGTCAGGCCAGCGGGTCGGCCGTCGAATAGTGCAGTACCACCGGCACGACGGCCGCCTTCAGGCTCGCCGCGCCCTCGACCGGCAGATCGACTGGCCGGGGCGCTTCGGCCTCGATCCAGTCGCAGAGGCCGCCCAACGTGCGGTCGGCGGCGATGGCCATGCCGATGCTGTTGGTCAGGGTGTCGAAGGTTGCGTCACGGTCGACGCCCTGCACGACCGCTTCGATCTCAGCGCGGTGTTGGTAGTGGTAGCGCAGCGGCGACAGCGTGACCTCGGGCTCACCGGGTTCACCATCCCGCAGGATTAGCAGGCCCTCGGCCGGGACGCGTTCGGGGAGCACGTCGCCGCGCAAAGCGGTTGCGGGCAGCGCCGAGAGGCGCGCGTGCAGCGCAGTGACGATGGTTTCGCGGGATGTAGGCACCCTGAATTCCTTCTCTGCGCCACCTTTGGCTTGCCGTTTGGAGCAATTAAACGGAAGGTGCCGTTCACTTCAAACACTGGATTCCTGATGGCTAAGAACCTCCAAATCGATGAACGGGTTTTTGTGCCCGTATCGAAGATAAAAGCGAATTTGCAGTCGCCATCGTCCTTCGTAGAGAAGCGAGTATTGGCAGTGGAAGGCCGGAGTGTTCGGGTCGATGTCGGCAATGCAGAAACCGAGTTGGTTGCTAGCAGCCTGTGCCATCGCAATATTGGCGTTCTGATGCTGAGCATCGGAGACTTGGAGACGGAAACCACGCTTCTCGATCCGCTGGGGAAATCGGTACTCCAGTTTTGCAGACTGCTCGTCTCAGATGACTTTATTCATGCTTACAAAGTGCGATCCTTGCAAGAAATCGAAGTCTTGTGGGGCCGATCCCATGCAGCCTATTCTCATGTGATCCTGATTGGCCACGGAAGTGATGCAAGCATCAAATTCGCGAATGGTGATTGGATCGATACAGATGCCTTCATGAACGCCTTTGATGTTGCGGGAGTTTCAGCAAAGACCTTCATCAGTCTGTGCTGCGAGACTGGCTACAAGGCATTTGGCGGAGCTGCGTCATCTCACACTTCATGCGAACGGTTTATCGGCCCGTTTCACAGCGTGCACGGCGCGATTGCTTCTCAGTTCGTACAGACTTTTCTTGTCTACCATCTGCTCGAAGGTGAAACCGCGTCGGTCGCGTTTAAGCATGCGCGTGCGAGCGTACCTGGCAGTACGAGCTTTCGTCTCTGGAAGGATAAAAAGTTGGTTGCCGGACCTAAATCATAACCGTCCCGCCACCCAGTTCGCTACGATCAGCCCCGGCGCACCGTCCACTGCACGCTCCGCATCGCGTGCCAAGTTCAACCGCTTCGGCAATTTCACCTGCGGCACCAGAAGGAAGATCGGCGCGGTAACCTTGCCGCGCCCGGTCTTCGCGCGAGACACGACCGCCTGACCCTTGGTATTCAGTCGCCCCTCTGCCACCAGCAGGCTCGGGCCTATGCGGCGATAGACAAAGCGCAGCCGCAGACCGCGCCGTCGTTCCCATTCGGCCGGGGTGATCCGACCACCACGTGTTGATTTTCCAGCAGCGGGCAGCGGGATTGCCAGCCAAAAGCCGTCCTTTGAGCGGATCAGTGGGCCGGTATCGTGGGCGCCCACAATGACCGGGGCCTTGGACCAGACCAGCGCTGCTGCATCCAGGCTCTCGCCCGACCGCGGGAAGTTCTGGTTGCGGATCGTGTTGGCAAGCCGCCGTCCGAGCCCCGCACCGGTGATCTGCGTGCGCCAGGCAGTTTTGAGCCCGGTCCCGGCCTCGCGCATGGCTGCGGTCACCGCGCGTTCGCCCGCAGCCACTTCCGCTGCCATCATCGCGACGATGTCCGGATCGATGTCGAGCTTCAGCTTCACGCGGGCCTGAGGTCCACGGTCCAGACCAGCCGCTCGCGGTCACGCACGGGTTCGCCCTGAATGAGGAAGGCTTCGCCGTCCATTTCCAAACGGTCGCCCGGCCGCGGGGCCGGAACCTCAACGACGCGCAGGTCGATCCGGGTCGTTTCCGACCAAAGCCGTGCGTCGCCGAAGTCGCTGATCGCATCCGCCTGCCGGGAGACGATGCGCACCAGCAAAGGCGCGCCGCCGTCAGAGGTGTAGACCGCCTCTCGCCCGATGTTCGGATCCGTGAACAGTATTTCCATTGCGGATACAAATGCACTGGCCATGACTATAATGTCCTTATGAAACAGAATTTATCTTCAAACAGTCCAGTTCGAAGCCGGGCGCTCGTTGCCCTAAGGACAGCATTTGCGCACCAAAGGCCCGACATCCTGATCGACGACAAAGGCTATGCCTCCGATTTTCGCGATACGCTTCTGCCGCTTGTCGCGACCGAGAATTTCGAGGTCGACCTGCAGGCCGGGGATGGCAACGAACTGCAAACCAAGTTCCGCGCCGCGCATTCATCCTCGGGGTTAGCGGTCAATTGTTTTGCACCGTTTCGGACCCGGATTGTCGATCTGGCTCTGCCGAGCTGCGGCCCCTTCGCGGCGCTGCAGTTCGAGCGCAAGTGCCCGACCGGCCTTCGTGGCGGCCGCGCCCCCAACCTCGATGTCGTTCTGTCGGGTCCGAAAGGTGTTGTCGGAGTCGAGTCCAAGCTGAGCGAGTATCTCGCAAGGCACCGAGCCTCATTCTCCCCCGCCTATGCCGAACAGATCCGCGATGAGCGGCGCGAACAAGGATATTTCCGTGAGATGCTGCGCCTGACCGACGCACCTAACAGCTACGTCTGGCTGGATGCTGCGCAACTGATCAAGCATTCGTTTGGGCTGGCCCGCACCTTTCGGGATCAGCCTGTGACCCTGCTTTACCTCTATTGGGAGCCCGCAAACCCGGATGCCAGTCCTGAGTTTAGGGCCCACAGGCAAGAGATAGCCGCCTTCGCAGAACGTGTGGCCGGATCGACGCCAAGGTTTCGGGCCATGAGTTATCCTGAACTGTGGCGTGCTTGGGATGATGCCGGGCCAGCAGAGTGGTTGGCGCGGCATCTCAAGGCATTGCGGGCCCGATACGAGATTACCCTCTGATCCCTCACGTCCGCCGCGCCGAGCGCAACACCTGCGGTCGAGTGCAGATCGGCAGCGGGTTGCTCTCGATTTCGAGCCGCACCCATTCGTCACGGTCCCTATCAGGGATCGTGCGCGCGTAAAGCGGCAGGCCCAGAGTATTGACCGTCTCGAACGTATCCGCCGGGGCATGGTAAATCTCGAACAACCCCTCGACGCCTTCGGGGTAGAAGAAGGCCTTGTCGGTCGGCACACCGAAGCCCGCCCCACCTCGGTAGCGACGGAAGGTAATGCCGCCAAAGCTGACCTCGTCGGCAACCCGGCCGCGCAGATCGGCAGCGGCGGCTGTGTTGAGATAGGTCTCGCGCACTTCCTTGTGGGCGATAAGATCGGCGAAGAAGGCCGACCCGCATTCGGCACGAACCTGCACGGCCCCGGCGGCGAGCCCGCCCATGCTGTCTTCGACGCTTTCGATCAGCGCCTGGCAGCGCTTGCGCAGCGCGCCAGAGCCCGGGGTCGCATTGTCCAGATCGAAGTCGATCTCGGTGGCGGGCGTGATACCGAACTCGGTGAAGTAATTGATCACCGTGGCGCTATCCTTGGGGTCTTTCACGATCCCCTGAATGCCGTTCAGCAGGTGATATTCGAATGTCGCTTCGGCATCCTGGCGCAGACGGCCAAGCTTTCGGGCGACCTCGCTTTGCACCTGCTGGGTGGCGCTTTCCGAGCCGAAGTCACGAATGCCCTGAATTTCCGAAGCCCAGAGTACGTCCTGTTTCTTGAACTGGCGGCACACAAAGGCGCGCATGTCGCGACGCTCGGGAACCTGTTGCTCGGCCGCCGAGCCGCGTTCGGAGAACGGGATCAGCGACAGCGTGCCGTCCCGGCTCTCGATCACGACGGTGCGCGAGCGCACGCCGCGCGGCGAGAACAGGCTGGCACCCGATAGGATCGCGGGCTTGAAGGGGATGTTTTCCAGCGCGCGGGTAAGCTCGATGATGGTGAAGGCATCGCCTTCGAAGATATCCATGGTGGTCATGGGAATGCCTCCTTTGAGGGTTTGATCAGCGGACGAGGATGCCGACCGCCAGCAGCGCGGCATGGGCGACGGTGATCTCGCCCTCGCTGGGGGTGCCCGCAAAAACGAGATCGTGGCGATTGACGACGGCGGGGCCACGGACCAGCGCGACGGCTGGCACGTCGCCGCCCGCAGCGTCGGCCTTACCCCAGAGCACCGCCACGGCGGTTTCGGTACCGTCAACGGCGGCGGGATCATGGGCAGCGTATTTGCCAGACGCGGTGATCTTGCCCAGCACGGTGCCCGGATCGAGCGTGGCAAACGCTGTTCCTGTGGCGAAGGTGACGGTTTCGCGGGTGTAGTCGCGGAAGGCTTCCCAGACGAGGAATCCTCCGGGATGCGTAGTCTCGGTGAGCGTGGTCACGGAATTATCCTTTCAGCTTGAAGGTGCGGGCGACGATCTCGCCCCATGGGCGGGCCGTCGTGGTCCGGCCGGGTTGCGGGTGATGGGCGACGATCTCGGGTTCGGCCTCGGCTTTTGCCGCCAGAAGGGCCATGCGGACGTCGTCAAGGCTGGCGTCCTGTTTGAGGAAGCGCCCGGCCATCTGCAGCTGGCCTGCAAGGCGGCAAAGATCGACGATAGCGCGGGCATGGGTGATCGCCTCGGCGCGGATTGCGGCGGGATCGGGCGGTGCGCCATCCGGAGCCGAAGCGCGGAGCATATCGTCGGCCTCAACTTGCCCCCCGGGCTCGACGAGCGCATCGTCGCTGCCCGTCTCGCCGGTGCTGTCGGCAAGTTCGACATCGTCGTCCTGGATGCGGTCGGGCTCTCGGCGAGCGTCCGTGCCCGTCTCTGGGTCTCCTTCGATCGGAATGCCTTCCGTCTGGGTCGGAACACCCTCCTGGTCTGTGCCATCCACGGCCTCGACGAGGTCGGGCGGCGCGTTGCGGAACCGGCCGATGTCGAAGCGCGCGGCCATCCTCACAGGGTCCGCCTGCCGGTCCGCGAAGCCCGCCGCCACCGCATCACCCGCGTCGAACCAGGTCTCAGCCGCCATCAGCGCTTTAATCTCGTCGTTGGACTTGCCGGATTTGGCGGCATATCCCCGAACGAGGCTGCCCGCGATCTTGTCCAGCGCCTCGGCCATGGCGCGCATGTCGCCCGCCGTGCCCATTGCCAACCCCGACGGGTCGTGGATCATCAGGAACGCGTTTTCCGGCATGACGATCTCGTCACCCGCCATCGCGACATAGGACGCGGCCGAGGCGGCAATACCGTCGATCCAGACCGTGACCGTGCCCGCGTGCCGCTTCAGCGCATTGTAAATCGCCACCGCATCGAAGACTGACCCACCAGGGCTGTTCAGCCGCAGATCGACCGGCGTCCCGTCGGGCAGTGCACCGAGTTCGGCAAGGAACCCCTTCGCCGAGACCCCATAGGCACCGATCTCGTCATAGATCGCCACTTCCGCACCCGTTCCCCGGGCGCGGATCGCATACCAGCTTGTCATATTGTCACTCCTGTTCGGTGGCGGGATCGGTGGAGGCGGATCCGTCGCCTGTGTCTTCGCCTGTGCCATCTCCAGGATCAGGCCGCGCGGCGGGCGTTGCTCGCGCGCCCTGTGTTTCGCCGGGGCTCGCGCGGTAGCTCAGCCCCAGATCGGCAACGCGTTTGGCATCTGCCGCATTTTCGCGGTCCACTTCCTCGACGTCATAGCCGGTGGCCTCGACCACCTTCCGGCGCGAGGTGATGCCCGCTTCCATGGCCAGCACTTGCGCCTGGATGTCCTTCAGCGGGTCGACCCAATCCCAGCGTGGCGGGATCCATTGCACCGGCCGCGCGACGGCGGGATTGCCGATATCCAGCGCCCCCGACAACACAGCCGTCTCAAGCCAGCGCCGCCAGATCGGCCGACACAGCTGGTGCGCCATCACCCCATGCTGAAGCTGGCCGATGCGTCGCCGGAACTCGACCAGCTCGGCCCGCAAGCTTGAATAGTTCGCCTGCCGCACATCGCCGGTGACCAGATGATAGGGAAGCCCCAGCGAGGCCGAGACCGACAAGAGCGTCCGATATTGAAACGCCTCATAGCCGCCACCAACGTCCGCAGGGCTCGAGAACTTCACATCCTCGCCCGGCAGCAGCACTTGCATCGTGCCAGGTTCGAGGCTCGCAATGGCGGTGCCATCGAGATCGGCCTCGGCCTCACCCATCATCGGGTCTTCAGGCGCGGTCTTGGTGATGAACCCAGCGAACATCGCCGCCGTCTTCTTCCGGTCCAGTTCGGCGTCGTCGTACTGGTCCAGCAGAAACAGCCGCACCATGGCTGGAGCCACATGAGGCAAGCCCCGTATCTGGCCTGCATCAATTGGGCGGTAGATGTGCAGAACGTCGTCGGCTGGCACGCGCACCGTCTCGGGGATCACAGCCCCTTGGTCGGTGCTGTCTCCCGGATGGCGACGCCGGAAGTGATAGGCCACGCGCCGTCCGATGCCGTCAAATTCAATCCCGCAACGGATGCGATTGCCGTTTCCCGACGTTTCCGTCTTCTCGAAGGGCAGCATTTCCGACTGCAGGAGCTGCAGTTGCAGCGGCACCAGCAGACCATCCTCTGACCGGCGGGGCCGCAGACGCACGAAGCATTCGCCCGCAACAAACATTTCCCGCGCCACCATGGCCTGCAGGCCGTAGAAATCGGTCAACCCGTCGGCATCCGCCTCGTCGGTCCATGCGAGCCAGAGCTGCTGAACGCTGTCACGCAACGTCGCATCTGCGATCAGCGACGAGGGCTTGATCCCGTCGCCGATCATGTTCGAAGCAAACGCCTCGCAGGCATTGGCGGCATAGCCGTTGGTGACGACCAGTTCCCGCGACCGCGCCAAGAGACGAGGCCCACCCGAGGCTACCAGCGAATTGATGTTTTCAAGCGGCGGTTGCCAACCCCGCAAGCGCCGCTTGGCCATCGCGCCTTCCAGGCGAGCGGACACAATGGCGGCACCGCCGGGGACCCGGCGGCGAAAGCGATCGAACAGGCCCATGGATCAGAGCCCCTTCGTCGTCGTGACACGCACCTGCCGAACGATCCGCCGTCCTTCAGCAGCCGCGATCTCGCGGTCAAGCGCCTCGATGGCCCGGTCGATTTCCGCGACGCTGCGATAGTCCACCGTCTTTCCGTCGTAACTGACACGCGCCACGCCAGAGGAACGCTGAACGGCCAAGGTCTCGCGGCGGGCACGGAGCTCGGCAATCGTAGACATCAATTCACCTCATATAACTTGAGCGCACGGTTCGCCGCTGTGGCCCCGCGCGCCGAGAAGCGGGTGTCGTGTTTCCCGCCCCGTCCTCCGCTGTGATCCCGACCTGTGCTTCCAGATCGGCCCAACGCGCCTCAGACCAGCGATCGGCCCCAAGGATCCACGCGGCGGCGCGGGCATAGACCCGACAGTCAAGCGCTTCATTGCGTTCGCGCAACTTCTGCCATTCGAGCCGGGCAAAGCCGCGTTTGGTGCGCACCGTGACCAGTTGTTCGGCCGTGAATTGCTTCAGCCACTCGCCGTCAGCCCAGTTTGGCAGATGGATCGTTCCGGGCGGGCAAAGGTGCCCAGCCTCGATTTCCTCCCGCGTCGGCCGGTCCTGGCGCAAATAGCGATAGGTCTCGGTCTTGAAGGTCGACGTGGCGACCGTCCAAAGCCGCGCACCGCGCCGCAGCCGTTTGCCTGCGATGGTCGCGTCCACATACGTCGGGCCAGTGACCGGGCTCGAGCGGTTGAAGCCTTCAACGCCTTTGACCGGTGCCACCTGCGCGAAGCCGACCTGTCGTGACCAGGCATAGACAGCACTGGTTTCGTAGCCGGTATCGATCGCCAGCCGTGCCAACGTCATATTCTGACCGGAAGCATGCACCCATGTCTGGCCGAGCAAGTTGGCCAGTTGCTGCCAGCACGCCGGATCGCCGGGCCCGCCTTCAATGACCAGGTGATCGATCAGCCAACTCTCCAGCCCGCGGCCCCAGGCCCAGACATCGACTTCGATGCGATCTTTCTGAACGTCGGCCCCGGCTGTCAGGAACAAGCCGCGCTCTGGAACAGTCCCTCCGCCCCAGGTCTCGCGCTGGTCCGCCAAGCGCTGCCAGTCCGGCGCCTCGCCGGTTTCGACCCATGTCTCGCCGAGGATCGTATTGCGGAATGCCTTGATCGCCTCGTCCGACCCTTGCGCCGCGTCCCATGCGCGCACGATCCGCTCCCAACTCAGCCAGCCGATCGGCGAATAGAGCGCCGAGAGATGATAGCCGACAGTGCCAGGATCGGCGGCCGTCGCAGTCGCGCGCCATTCGCCTGCCTCCAGCATCGCCGTCTTGTTGTGTTCGGCAATAGGCGTCTCGCAGCCCTCGCAGTGATATTCAGCAGTCTCCGGCCGCCCCTTTTGCCAGCGCAGGCGTTCGAACTTCAGCCACTGTTCTTGACCGCAATGGGGACATGGCACGAAATACCGGCGTTGGTCGCTGGCCTCAAACTCCCGCTCGATCCGGCTCAGGCCCCGAATTGTCGGCGTCGAGACCAGGAACACCTTGCGCCGATGGGCGAAGGTCAATGATCGTGCTTCGGCCAGCGTGACTGGGTCGCCTTCATCGTCAGCGGAGGCCGGATAGGCATCGACCTCGTCGAGGAAGATGTAGCGCGCGGGTGTCGAGCGCAGACCCACGGCCGAGTTCGCTCCGGTCATGATCAGGATGCCGCCCGCAAACTCCTTGGACAGCATGGTGTTGCCCGCGTCGCGCGATCGGGCCGGTTTGACCCGCTCGCGCAGTTCCGGGCTTTCATCAATCAACGGGTCGATCCGCTGGCGCGAGTTTCGTTTCGCTAATTCCACCGTCGGCTGGACCGCCAGCATTGGGCCCGGCGCCTGGTGGATCGCAAAGCCGATCCAGTTGTTCCCGGCCTCGGTCGCGCCGACCTGCGCCGCCTTCATAAAGACGATCCGCTGGGTCGGGTCGCCAGGCGACAGCCGGTCCATGATCTCGGCCATGTAGGGCGTGCGCGCCGTGCGATACCTTCCCGGTTCGGCCGAAGCGCGCCCCGAAAGCATTCGGTGCCGATCCGCCCATTCGGAAACGGTCAGGTCCGGATCGGGCGTGAGGCCCGCGCCCCATGCACGCAGTATCTCTGCCGCGCCGTCGAAATCCAGTACATCGTCGGCATCACCGGAGATCGGGTTTGATCTCGGCAAGATCGTCGAGCTGGGCACGGACATGTTTTTCCAGAACTTTCTGCATCGCGGCGGTCTCAACGCCCAGATCGGCCGCCATCAACGCCGCCGCTCGGGACGGCCAGTTGACCCAGACGTCACGCTCCTGCCGCGCCAGCCGGAACACCAGCGACAACGCGCGGGCCCGGTCGATCAGCTCGCCTTTCAGCTTCTGTAGCCGGAGGCGCCGTTCCTGCGCCTTCAGCACTTCGTTCGCCGTCTTGGCCTGCAGGAACGTGGTGCCGCTGCCGATTTGTGGCGCCGCTAACCCCTGTTCACGGAGCGTCTCGCCGACTGCGGACACTGCCGCCTCCGGGACAGGCTTGAGTTTTGGCTGCGGCGCTTTCCGGGTCTTCGACGGATCGGTCGCTTCGGCGCGCAAGGCATCGCTGGCCACCGCGTCAATGCTGCCATCGCCGTACAGAACCAGCCGCCCTGTCGCTTTGGCCTTCTGGATTGCACCACGTGAAAGGCCGACGCGGGCGGCATACCGGCGCTCGCTCAGACCCTCCATTGCGTGCTCCGATTATCATTCAAAATCATGTTCTTATGTAGTTGATAGGCCTCCGTACCAGAGCGAACGTGGTCTCAAGAAAAAGATGCAACTCACCACGGAGCCGCCACGATGACCCGCCTGAACCCGCAGACAACGCCCCGCCATCAACTGCGCGCCGAGAAGGCTGCGCGGAACAAGGAGGCGGCCTTGAACGCCTTCATCGGCAAGAAAGCCGAAATCGACGAGATGCTCGTCCGCTTGGCAAGCCTCAGCGACGAGCATTTCAACTCCCATCCCGACGATATCAACTGGGGCCATGTCGACACCCTTGAGCATTACGCCAGCCTCCTGAAGCGCATCACCGACAGCGCCTTCAGCGAAGGCGAGCACGCGGAGTGAGCGCCATGGAAACCAGCATCGTCCGCATTGCCATCCGTAAGCTGCCCGATCATTTCGACCGGAGCCGTATCACCACGGTCCTCGACGAAATCGAAAGCGCCCTGATGGACGATGGCGGCGTTTATGTCCGGGCCTACGCCGACAGCATGACGATCACCATCGAGGTTCCGACCGATCAGCTGATCGATGCAGCCGCCTGTCTGAAAGACCTCGGCCTGATCTGAATTCGGCTCGGTCAGCCCGCAGGCCCGCACTTGCGGGCTTCATCCGGTAGAAGGCGCCGCATCCTGCATTGCCCGAACACCGGAGAAACCAATGACCCAGATCCAGCTATCCGACCCACAAGCCATCATCCTGTCCACCGCCTGCGCGCGGGATGACGGGGCAGTGTTCCCCGTCACCGCCAGCCTCAAGGGCGGCGCCGTTGGCAATGTCTGCAAGAGCCTCCTGAAGAAGGGGCTCATCGAGGAGATTGCAGCCAAGGACCTGAACACGGTCTGGCGGCACGACGAAAAGGGCGGGCCGATAACCCTGCGTTCCACGTCGCTAGCTTACAGCGTCCTCGGGATCACCAACGAACCGAACGAAAGTGCCCCCACCGATAGAGCAAGCGAACCCGTCCAGCGTCGAAATGGGACCAAACAGGCAAAGCTGATCGAGATGCTCCGCGCTGAAGGCGGCGCGACCATCGAGGAAATCATGGTCGCAACTGGATGGCAGTCACATACGGTTCGTGGTGCCATGTCCGGCGCGCTGAAGAAGAAGCTCGGTCTTGAGGTGGACTTGCCACGCAAAAGTTCCGGTCTCTCAGCTCATGTTAGGCAGCCCGTCTCTCGAAAGCCAAGGGACTTTTCCCGCCAAGGGATGAATGCCGTCTTCGCGGGTTGTAGAACCCATTGATGTATTGGAATATTGCTCCTTCTGCTTGTCTGCGGGTCGCCCATTTCTGACGCCAGATCAGTTCGGCTTTCAGAGATTTGAAGAAGGTCTCGACCATGGAATTGTCATAACAATTTCCCTTGCCGCTCATTGAGACCAGAAATCCATGCTGCTTCAGACTTTTCTGATAGTCACCTGAACAGTATTGAGAGCCACGATCCGTATGATGGATACAGCCTTTGGGTGGCTTTCGCAGCCCTACTGCCATGTCTAATGCCTTGATGGCCAGGTCCCGCTTCATCCGGTTACTGACCGCCCAGCCAATGACCCGGCGGGAGTAAAGATCGATGATCACTGCCAAATACAGCCATCCCTCGCTCGTCCAGATGTAGGAAATGTCCCCTGCCCATTTTTGGTTTGGGCCATCAGCAGAGAAGTCCTGATCAAGAAAGTTGGGGGCGACATTGAAGGCGTGATTGCTGTTAGTCGTGACTTTATGTTTACGGGTTCGAATAACCTTGATCGCGTTCTCACGCATCAACCGGCCTACCCGGCGGTGCCCGACAACAAGACCGAGATCGCGCAGTTCCTCCGTCATGCGAGGTCGGCCGTAGCTTTGCAGGCTAAGGCGGTGTTGTTCTCTGATATGGGCCAACAGCACCATGTCATCTCGCTGGCTTCGGCTGATAGGGCGGATCTTCCAGGCGCGAAACCCACGGGAAGTTACCCGCAAAACGCGGCATAGAAACTCAATGGGCCAGATCTTCTTCCAGGTGTCGATAAAGGCAAACCTCACGCCTTTTGGCCTGCGAAGAAGATCGTCGCCTTCTTTAACACTTCCCTCTCCTCGCGGAGTAGCCGGTTCTCTTTGCGAAGGCGGGCGTTCTCCTTCTCCACATCCTCATGCGGGCCGGACATCAGGTCATCATTCTGATGGTGTTGAACCCACTTGTTCAGTGTCGAAACACCAACCCCTAAATCAGACGCAATCTGAGGTCGCGTCAGTCCACTGCTTGTTGCAATGCGAACCGCATCACGTCTGAACTCGTCGCTGTATCTTGGTGCCAATTTGTGTCTCCTTCATTGCGAATATCGCTCGAAAGAGACCGGAACTAAATCGCGACAAGTCCAAGTCCAACCTTCTCCTCTGTCAGGTCGATCGTGGCGCCCCGTTCCCGTCCCGCGTATTCGTGCAGGCGATCAGCGGCGAGCATCGCCATGTGATCGGCGGACGCGTCGAACAGGTCGGGATGCTCCAGAAATACCCGGACCGCGATGTGTTTCGGATCATGTGCCTTGTTGGGTGCATCCTCATCACCGGTCTTCATGTCCGGAAACAGATTGATGCCCTGACGGTCGGCCTGGGTCTGGATGACTTCGAGGCCACGTCTGTCACCCAGTTCGGCAATCCGGTGGAGATCGGCACGCAGACCTTCCGGATAACTGTCCTCGGCTCCCGTCAGGAGCTCGTGGAGCGCGCCCCGCGCAATATCCTCTTCCTGATCAAGCAGATCGACAGAGAAGCTGGTGAAATTGCCCTCGTGACGGACCAGCAATGCCTTCATCAGGATCAGATCAATTGTCTTGATGAACCGGGGGTTCACGAACTTCTTCAAATTGCCTGCCATCGCGAATCCCCTTTTTCCATGAAATGAATGTTCATAATATGTTCTCGTCCATGTGCCCGCAACCGTCGGGCGATCAGTTGGGACGAATTTCGAAACCGATGAGTAGAAGCCAAGGGAGACAACCGACCCGAGGCCCGCATGAAACGCCCCAATCCACTCCCACCCAACCAGATGACTCCAGCTGAACGCCGTGCCGACCTGTGCAGGCTGCTGGCTCTCGGGTTGGTTCGCCTACGGATGCGGGACCGGGCGGAAGTATCTGACGATATTGGAGAAAGTTGCCTACACTATCCGGCCGACGAATGGCGTCATGCAACTCCAACTCACCGGAGAAATGCATGACCAAACAAGATCCTATTCCCGCCCGCCTGGCCGCGCTCAAGACGACATCGACGGCAGACCTGAAGCAGCAATGGCGTGAGCTGTTCGACAGCGAGCCGCCGCCGTTCAACCGTCGCTACCTTGAAAGCCGTCTGGCCTACCGCATTCAGGAGCTCGCCTATGGCGGCTTGAAGCCGGAAACCGTGAAACGTCTGGAAGCCCTTGGCGAACACCTCGATGGCGGTGATCGTAAAAAGAGCCGAATCCGCGCTGACCTGACGCCCATCGTCGGGACGCGGTTGATCCGTGAATGGCAAGGCGTCGAGCATGTCGTCACCGTGACCGCCGACGGCTTCGACTGGCAGGGCCGCCCTTACAAATCGCTGTCGGCCATTGCTCGCGCCATCACCGGCACGCGCTGGAACGGCTGGGTGTTCTTCGGCCTGAAAAACCACCGGAGGAGCGCATGACCAAGCCGATTGTCCGGAAACTGCGCTGCGCGATCTACACGCGCAAATCCTCCGAGGAAGGGCTCGAGCAGGAATTCAACTCGCTCCACGCGCAACGGGAGGCCTGCGAGGCCTATATCGCAAGCCAGCGCTCCGAAGGCTGGGTGTTGGTCCGCGATCAGTATGACGATGGTGGCATCTCGGGCGGGACGTTGGAACGTCCCGGCCTGAAACGGCTGCTTGCCGATGTCGAAGACGGGCTGGTCGACGTGGTCGTCGTCTACAAAATTGACCGCCTGTCGCGCTCGCTGATGGATTTTTCCAAACTGGTCGAGGTGTTTGACCGAAACGGCGTGACCTTCGTTTCTGTCACTCAGTCATTCAACACCACCACATCCATGGGGCGGTTGACGCTGAACATCCTGCTGTCATTCGCCCAATTCGAGCGCGAAGTGACGGCGGAACGTATTCGGGACAAGGTCCGCGCCAGCCGGATGAAGGGCATGTGGATGGGCGGCGTGCCGCCACTGGGCTACGAGGTGAAGGACCGAAAGCTGATCATCAAGGAGGCCGATGCCGCCAACATCCGCTGGATTTTCGCCCGCTTCATCGAAATCGGCTCGGGCACGGAACTGGCTCGTGAACTGGCGGCACGGGGCATTCAGACCAGCCGTGGCAACCGGATCGACAAGAAGTACCTGTATCGCCTGCTGAACAACCGCGCCTACATCGGCGAGGCCGTGCACAAGGGGAACAGCTATCCCGGCGAGCATGATGCCATCATCGAAAGGGATGTCTGGGACAAGGTCCACGCCATCCTGACTGAAAGCCCTCGCAAGCGAGCCGCGCGCACCCGCGCCGACACGCCCGCACTGCTCAAAGGGTTGCTCTACGGCCACGACGGGGCGGCCTTCTCGCCGACCCACACGCGCAAGGGCGGCAAGCTCTACCGATACTATGTCAGCCAGACGGTGCTGAAGCACGGCGCTGGATCGTGTCCGGTGGGGCGGGTCCCCGCTGGTGAGATCGAGGCCGCCGTGATTGACCAGCTCCGCGCCGTGTTCCGCCAGCCTGAGATTGTGGCGGGCACATGGAAGGCGGCCCGCTCGCAGGATAACGAGATCACCGAGGCCGACGCCCGTGACGCATTGACCCGTCTTGATCCACTGTGGGATGAACTCTTCCCCGCTGAGCAAGCGCGCATCGTGTCGCTGCTGGTCGAGCGGATCGACATTGGCACCGATGGCCTCGATGTTCGCCTGCGCATGGACGGGCTGACCGGGCTCGCGCGCGAAATGATGGCTGACGTCGGAACGGCCGTATGACCCGCGCGAAGCCAGTGCCGGAAACAGTTACAGTGCACATCCCGTTCCGCCTCGTGAAGCGCGGCGGTCGCAAGGAGATGCAGATGCCGGATGGGGCATCTGGGCACAGCAAGATGGATAACACGTTGGTCAAGGCACTGGCGCGGGCGTTTCGCTGGAAGCGGATGCTGGAAACCGGCGAATTCACAACCATCGCCGAGTTGGCGGATCGCGAAGGCATAGCGCTCTCCTACATGACACGAGTGCTGCGCATCACTCTGCTGGCGCCGAATCTTGTTGAGGCGATCTTGGAAGGCCGACAAGGACCAAAGGCCACCCTGGCTAAGCTTCTGGAGCCAGTATCGGCCAAATGGGAGGATCACAACGACCAGTTTGAGGCCAACCGGTAGCCGAAAGTTGAGACACCAAGATTAAGCTGGTGCATTCTGGTGCATTCCTGTGTAATCTGGTTCAGCGCGGCAGAGGGAGCGGTCATGCCAGACGTCGAAACAACCGAGATGCGACGGTTCACGATCTCATTGGAAGCATCAGCACATGACGAATTAAAGCAAATCGCTGCGTCACACCGCCCACCATTATCTCTGCAGTACGTGGTTAGATACGCACTTCTGCGTTTTCTCGACGAGAATAGAGATCAGCAACTTAAGCTGGACATCGAATAACATGCGGACTTTAAAATTCATTGATCTGTTTGCTGGCCTCGGTGGATTTCACCTTGCTCTTCAGTCACTTGGCCATCAGTGCGTGTTTGCTTGCGAACGCGACGAAAATTTAGCACTCCTTTATGAAAAGAATTTTGGAATTGTCCCTCATGGTGACATTCGTACACTCGACCTGCCTTCCGTTCCGGATCATGATATTCTTTGCGCAGGTTTCCCCTGCCAACCTTTCTCGAAGGCAGGAGGTCAGCAAGGATTTGAATGCCCACAATGGGGAGACTTGATCGATTACGTTGTCCGAATCTTGCGGCAAAAAAAGCCAGAATTCTTCATTATTGAGAATGTTCCTAATCTTGTTCGCCACCGGCAGGGTCAGACATGGCGTAAGATTTTGCACAAACTGCGCCTTGCTGGTTACAGCGTGGATGACGGAAAACTCTCGCCTCACCAATTGGGTGTCCCACAAGTTCGCGAACGTGCGTTTATTGTTGGTCGACGCGGTGGGCTTGGTGACTTTTCCTGGCCGGTGCCTCACTTGGAAGCAAATCTTTCAATCTACAATGTGCTCGACACGAACCCACAGGACGCCAAGCCTTTGCCGGAGAGTTTCCTAGGCTATCTCGAGGCGTGGCAGGAGTTTCTCGATCGTTTTCCAGCAGATGAACAGTTGCCATCATTTCCGATTTGGGCGATGGAATTTGGGGCAACTTATCCTTTCCTCGATCGCTCTGCATGCGGAATCGGCGTTGAAGAACTGGGTTCCTATAAGGGAAGTTTTGGAACTCATCTTTGTGATCTGAAGGCAGAAGACGTTGTTTCGGCGTTGCCGGCCTACGCACGCGGCAACGCAGACGGATATCCCAAGTGGAAAATCGATTTCATCCGACAGAACCGCGAATTTTATGAGAGGCACAAAAGTTGGATTGACGACTGGCTACCACGCATCCGTGGTTTCGCGCCAAGCTTCCAGAAATTCGAATGGAACTGCAAAGGCGAGAAGCGTTTAATCTGGGACTACGTCATCCAGTTTCGTGCATCGGGGATCCGCGTCAAACGTCCAGTCACTGCACCCTCGTTGGTCGCAATGACGACGAGCCAAGTACCCGTGATCGCTTGGGAGCGGCGGTATATGACCACGCGAGAATGCAGCCGCCTCCAAAGCATGGGAAAATTGGAGCACTTGCCTGAGGCTCAGACTGCAGCCTTTAAGGCTCTTGGTAATGCTGTGAATGTTGATGTGGTTCACGCGATTGCACGAGAACTCCTATCGCTTACTGATGACAAAAATTCCGGAACAGGGGTTTTTTCATCTCCCTCGAGGGAGAAGAAACAGCCCAAAGCCGCATTTGAAACGGCTGCATAAGTATCTGGATCGCATAGGAAGGACCGCAAATTGGCGGCACAAAAGGTTGATATTCGTCCGGTAATCCCCCCATTTTTAATGGGGTGCAGCCGTAGAACTTACGCGGCCATTTTCAGTTTCTGTGCGGGTGTGATGCCGCCGATGCCCATGTTCGGGCGGTCGTTGTTGTAAGTCCAGAGCCATTGCGTGGCGAAGTCTTGGGCCTCCTCGATGTTTTCGATGATGTGTTGGTCCAGCCATTCATTCCTGACGGTGCGGTTGTAACGTTCGATGTAGGCGTTCTGCTGGGGCTGTCCTGGTTGGATGTGCTGGAGGGTAACACCTTGTTTCTCAGCCCATTCCAGCAGCTTGATGCTGATGTATTCAGGGCCATTATCGACCCGGATCGTGCCGGGCTTGCCACGCCATTCGATGATGCGATCGAGGCTCCGGATCACGCGTTCAGCAGGCAATGAAAAGTCGACCTCAATGCCAAGCCCTTCGCGGTTGAAGTCGTCCAGCACGTTCAGCAGTCGAAACTGACGACCGTCGCTCAGCCTGTCGGCCATAAAGTCCATCGACCAGGTCATGTTGGGGGCCTCGGGTACCGCCAGCGCGTCGGGTTTATCCCGCTTTAGCCGTTTGCGGGGCTTAATCCGCAGGTTCAGTTCCAGCGCGCAATAGATGCGATAGACCCGCTTATGGTTCCACGGATGACCTTTGACGTTGCGCAGGTGCAGATAGCAAAGTCCGAAGCCCCAAGTCTTCCTCGTATCCGTCAGCCCGACAAGCAAATCGGCAATCTGTTCGTTCTCATCGCTCAGAAGCGGGCTGTAGCGATAGCAGGTCTCGCTAACCCCAAAGGTGCGGCACGCCACGGCGACACTGACCCCGCGTCGCTCTACCGCCGTTGCGGCCATCTCTCGTCGCTGAGATGGCCCAGTCACTTTTTTCCAAGGGCTTCCTTCAGCAACTCGTTCTGCATGCTCAACTCTGCGAACATCTTCTTCAGGCGTCGGTTCTCGTCTTCAAGCGCCTTGGTCTGCGCGATCATTGAAGCATCCATCCCGCCATACTTCGCCCGCCATTTGTAAAAGGACGCTGTGCTCATACCATGTTCGCGGCAAAGCTCGGCCACCGGAACACCGCCTTCGGCCTGGCGCAGGATCGCAAGGATCTGCGGCTCACTGTATCTCGTCATCTTCATCTGAATCTCCTCATGCATCTTGCCGAGAAAATTCTACTTCCGCAGCCCCTTACTTTCGGGGGGGATTACCGTCCTGGCGTGAGTGTTCTCGCAGTATTGAGGCATCTGAATTATAAGCCTTGGTACGCCCTTGCAGAATTCGTGGACAATGCGGTCGAAAGTTTCTCTCGAAATGAGAACCAGTTGCGGGCGCACCATGGCGGCGACTTCAAACTCGTCGTAAGCATCGATATCGACACAACATCTCCTGCTCGCATTTCTATCCGTGACAATGCCGCTGGCATCGCGCTCGTGGATTTTGGTCGAGCGTTTCGCCCAGCCGCGATTCCACCCGACCGGACTGGTCTTGCTGAGTTCGGAATGGGCATGAAAAGCGCCGCCTGCTGGTTCGCACCACAGTGGTATGTTCGAACGTCTGCTTTTGGTGACCCGGTGGCTCGTACCGTGCGTTTTGAGATCGCCAACATTGTCAATGATGAGATCGAAGAATTAGATATTGAGGAAGAGCAGGAAGAAGCCGATTTTCACTATACTGAGATCGTGTTGGAAAATACCTTTCACGTCCCTGTCGGGCGCACAGTCGGGAAACTCAAGGAACACCTGACTGACATTTACCGTGTCTTTATCCGCGAGGGGGCTCTGGAGCTTCGCTTCAACGGCGAAACTCTCGCGCCGCAAGAACCGCCGATTCTGTCAGCTCCATACTTCCGCGAAATGGAAGGCCCACCAAACTTATGGCGAAAGGACATCGCATTTGACCTAGGAGATGGGTTGTCGGTCCAAGGCTTTGCCGCTCTGCGGGAGACGGCGAATACGGCCAAGGCTGGCTTTTCGCTTTTCCGACGTGGTCGTGTGATCGAAGGAAGTGGTGACGAAGGATATCGACCGTCCTTCATCTTCGGAAGTTCGAATAGCTACCGGTATCAGCGGCTATTTGGTGAACTTCACCTTGATGGTTTCGAGGTCAGCCACACAAAAGATGGTTTTCGTTGGGACGAAAACGAACAGCCGTTCCTAGAGCTGTTACGTGAACACCTGGATAGTGAAGACTTGCCTCTGCTCAAACAAGCAGAAGGCTACCGCGTGCGCGTCGCTCGGGCTCAGATGACTCGCACTGCGACACAAGCGGTCGATAACACGGCGAGAGCGATCGCAGCGCGACTGCCTGAGGCATTGCCAGCGATATCCGATGCACCTCCAGTCGATGCGCCTGACGAGGAATCGCCGCATGCGGGGACTCTCGCACGAAAGCAATTTGATATCCGCTTCCGTGACAAAGACTGGCGTATCAACATAGAGTTGACCGAGGATCCGTCAGAAAGCCTCTGGTTGGTTTTCAGCGACGTGGCCGCCTCAACAGAGCAGCCGCGTTGTCTCGACATTAGGGTTTCGATGGTGCACCCATTCATGGTCCGATTTGCACAAACTGATAGCGAAGATGTGGAGGCGCTCTTGCGAGTAGCTGCTGCGCTTGCTCTTGCGGAAGTATTGGCTCGTGACTCCGGCGTGCGCCATGCCGGAACGATCCGCCGAAACTTAAACGACATTATTCGTCAGGCGCTTTCGGATGCGTAATATTTCATAGGTGATCCATGACAGATGATGCTCCCTTTGTTGTTCAGCCGATAGACCACGAAGTGCAGGTGGGGCGCTGGCAGCCTGTGGTCGGCCCGGAAACCCATGATTTCCTTGAGCATGTTGTACCTGGCGGTAGTCGTGACATTGTACGAGATGCCGCCGCCTCAATTCTGGGACGCGGCATTTCACCCAATGATCCAGCCGGACAAGAAACGGGTCTGGTAGTTGGCTATGTTCAAAGCGGCAAGACCATGTCGTTTGAAACTGCGGCGGCTCTTGCCCGTGATAACGGCTTCCAGATGGTCATCATTGTTGCTGGGACCTCAAAGCCCCTTCTCGAACAATCGACTGGACGCGTGCGCGACGATTTTCGCCTGGATGACTCAAGCCGCGCGAGGAGTTGGATTCATTTCCAGAATCCCGAACAAGAGGACGCTATCGTCCAAACCATGCGAGATGTCTTTGACGACTGGCGAGATGAAGGCACCCCAGACGAGTACAAGATGACGGTGCTGGTCACCGTACTCAAGCATCACGGCCGATTAGGCAATCTGACCCATCTTCTGCAGACTGTCGGTATGGAAAGGGTGCCCGTTCTCATCATTGATGACGAGGCCGATCAAGCGAGCCTCAACACGGAAGTCGCCCAGGGTGAAGAAAGCACCACCTACCGCCGCCTGATGGCGCTCCGCGACGCGCTACCACTGCACAGTTATCTGCAATACACCGCGACTCCACAGGCCCCGCTTCTGATTAGTATTGTTGACGCCCTGTCACCAAATTTTGTTGAAGTCCTGACGCCTGGCGACGCCTATGTCGGGGGAAGAGATTTCTTTGACGACAATCAACAATATGTTCGCACAATTCCGCCGGCCGATGTGCCAACCAATGCCAATCCTCTTCCGGAGCCTCCGGAATCGCTACTCGAGGCTCTGCGAATTTTCATGGTTGGCGTTGCTGTCGGCCTAATGGAAGCGGGAAATCGTGGCAATCGCTCCATGCTCGTCCATCCGTCGCACCTTACCGCTCAGCATCAAGAGTTTTATAATTGGGTTCGCGATATATTTGAAGAATGGAAGCGTGTTCTTGGCTTACCTGATACGGATCCTGACAAGCAAGAACTGGTCGAGGAACTGCGCGTTGCATATGACGATCTTGCGCAAACCGCGCCGGCAGGTTTGCCGTCCTTCGATCAATTGGCACCGACCTTTCGATTTGCCTTTCGACGAACCCGCCTCCTCGAAGTCAACGCGCGCTCTGGACCCACTCCAAGAGTGGATTGGGGTAGCTCATACGGTTGGATTCTCGTGGGCGGGCAGGCCATGGACCGCGGTTTCACCATTGAAGGTTTGACCGTGACCTACATGCCGCGCGGGATCGGCGTTGGCAACGCGGACACCGTACAGCAGCGGGCGCGTTTCTTTGGCTACAAGCGAGGCTACCTCGGCTATTGTCGTGTTTACCTAGAGCAAGGCACTCATCGTGCCTTCCAACGTTATGTCGAGCATGAGGAAGACATGCGCGTCCAACTCGAAGACATTCGCGATAGCGGACGTTCTTTAAACGATTGGAAGCGCGCCTTTGTTTTGGACAACGCTCTTCGACCTTGCCGTCAAAACGTCCTGGAGTTTGACTATATACGTGGACGATTTTCTGATGACTGGGTTGCACCACGTGTGGTTTTGGCGACCGACAACGTGCTTCAAGCCAATCGGCAAACCGTTGCGGATTTTCTTGCGAATACTCAGTTCATTGATGACGAAGGTCACCAAGACAGGACAGACACTCAGCGTCACGAAGTGGCGACGGGCTTATCGCTGCGCGATGTGTTGGAACGGCTGCTCATTCCGATGCGCATTACGAGCTCCCGCGACTCACAGCAGATAACTGGGCTCCTGCTGCAGCTTAGCCGGGCGCTTGAAAATGACCCGGACGAGCCGTGCGCAGTCTACCGCATGAGCCCAAGAACTGGACGCGAACGCGGCGTTGATGGTAGCGGCGAGGTTACCAACCTCTTCCAGGGTCAAGCGCCCGTGAATCCGCCCGCACGGAGAGGAGAAGTCTATCCTGGCGACCGTGCTGTTCGGGAAGAAGGACATGTCACGGTCCAGATACACACACTTGACCTGACACGTGACGGATCAGTTGTTCGAGAGAACGTTCCTGTCCTGGCGGTTTGGGTTCCCTCTCGGCTCGCGGTGGGCTGGATAAACCAAAATCAACCAGGCCAGAATACGTGACAGAACCTGGGCTTTTCGCCATCTATGAGGGCATAGTTGTGCCCGATAGCGAAAGTGCAGGCACACCGTTTTTTACGGTCAGGCCGGTTGCCGAGCATAGCACCTACTTCGTAGGCAAAGACGCTTCCGCACGAGCGTGCCTGCTTATAGCAACTGCGAATGAGTTTGGACGAAAACCCCCGCCCATCCGACTTGAAAGCCTGGACGCGCAGTTCGAGCTCGCTTGTGTGATTAGGGACCCCACAGGTGAGGTAAGGGAAGATCTGTTTACTGTAGTCAGGTGCCGATCCCTAGAGACTGAAACAATCCGGTACTTCCTCTCAGTATGCCGGATCATCATGCGGCACTTGGGGAGTGCTCCTTCGCGGACCTCAATTGCTGCGGCTGTACGTCGTATCGCGTCGATATTTCAAAGCATTAAAAAGCCGCCTGTCCGCTCGTTAAACGGACTGTTTGGCGAGCTTTTCATGATTTTGCAGAGTCGAAGTCCGACAAGGGCAGTTGCGGCTTGGCGCATCGACGAAGCGTCGCGCTACGACTTCGCCTCCGGGGACGTTCGGATAGATGTCAAAAGCAGTGCCGTCAGGACCCGTAAGCACACATTTTCGTACGATCAGTGCAATCCGCCGCCAGGCACCGAAGCTGTCGTTGCGTCAATTATGGTAGAGCGCATTCCTAGTGGGATTTCTTTAGACAGTCTGATTGGTTCGATCGAGGAACGGATTGCAGCAGACGAAGACCTTGTTCTTAAACTTCATCAGGTTGTCGCTTCAACCCTTGGTTCCAGTCTCTCCGAGTCAATGCAAGTTTCGTTTGATCCGCGCCTTGCGGCAACCTCTCTCGAGTTTTTCGACTTACGTGAGATACCCGCTTTGAGGGGCCCACTCCCGCCAAGCGTTTCTGACGTTCGGTTTACGGTTGATATGTCAGGACTAGTACCGTTGGCCAAAGAAGCTCTGATTGATCGAGATCCTCATTTCTGGGATCTCGTACCTGATGAATGAAGCCGGGCGAGTTGGATCCCGGTCCCTTTTCAAGATGCCTGTTCTGAAAAATGCGAACTCAACGGATTGTTCTTTCTTATTTATTATCAATGTCTTGCGATGATTTCACTAGATTTGCGCAGTCAACAGGTCCGGAGAATATCGGCCCGTAGAGAACGCTTTTGGCCCTCTTGACACCGGGGTCGGTGAACAGCCCCTCCCGCACAACCCTTGAATATAACGGAAAAATCCGGCCGCAGCCGGATCGGGAGAAACGTTTCTCAAGTGCAAGTGGCGGAGACGAAGGGATTCGAACCCTCGAGACCCTTCCGGGCCTACTCCCTTAGCAGGGGAGCGCCTTCGACCACTCGGCCACGTCTCCACCGACGCGTATAGCCAAGAAAACATAGGCGTTACAAGGCGAAAACCTCCAGTTTTGAAATTTTCTTACCTGGGCAAAAATACCCTCAAAGTGGCACTCAGTGGCACTCAGTGGCACACAATGGCACTGGGTTTGGGAAACATTTGGTCAATTTCCCTTACAGGGAAAGCGCCTTGAACTGCGTCAAGACAATTTTGCGATGGCAATCGCCAAGCGCGAGGGCAAACGATCGAAAGGCGTTTCCGTTAACGCTCACTCGAACCGATCTCCTTTTTGTAAGGAGGTTTGGTCATGAAAAGCGTCAAGAACGATCCAGGTTCAGCAAGCACAAAAGAGCTGGCCGAATATTGGAGAATGCCATCTGTCAGGGCCGCTCGTGAACTTGCACGGGCACTCGGCCTACGGCGTGTCAAAGGCAAATTTCCCTGGTACTCCATCTGGACAACTGAGGGCTTGGCTCCACCGCGACGCAACAGGTGGGAAGAATTAAAGCTTCCGCATAGGACCGCAGTCGATGTGGCTGAAGCACTCGGTGAGTCTGTACGATCTGGAAGGCGGCGTGGCGTTTCAAAGCCTGACCCGAGTTTCCCAGACCCGATCCCGCTCCGGAAAAAGCCGATGCTCTGGCGAACAGCGCAGCTGCGCGCCTGGCAAGCGGGTTTGCAAGTCCCCCACTATCCGGTCGCTTCGACGGCAGCTCGACGCACACCAAAACCCCTGGCTAACCGCACTCAAGAACCTCCGTCCAATACCTACAATCCGTTCGCCGAAGCACGATCTGCGGCCACCGGGAACGATTAAATGACACCCCCGACGAACAACGGAAAACATGACAACCACCCGGCAATAATGCTGCGGCATTTATTGAGCAGTGTTTGTCAATTTCCGCTTCGTCTCAACGAAGAACGGCCAATCTGAACGATGAAGGGCCAAATGAGGACATGACACCTATGACATATAATCCTTTCGAATTTATCTCCCAAAGCGATGCGGCAAAGGCGGCGCCCAAAGCAGAAACCTTGGAGGATGTGCTGAACTGGCTCGACAGCGATGGCTGTGACCTCGCCCAGACAGTCCGTCGCACCTACTCCCAGGCAGTGAAGAAAGCAGCACGGCTCCTCAATCGCAGTGCGGACCGGATCCCGGCCAGCTCTATGCATTTCCAAAGCCAGTTCCCGAACAGGAATTACGATAGCTCTTGGGGTAAGACGTTCTCCGCTGCCAAACGCTGGAAAAGAAACGTTTCTGCAGCCATCAACGGCGCGACTGGCCTGATCGCCGAACATCGGGCGCGCAGGTCTCGGCAGGATAGCTGGTCTTCATTGCAGCACGTGCTCGAAGAAATTTTCACCTCAGGCATAAAGCCAACGCTTGTCTGACGTCAGCGCTTTTGGGACAGATTTGAGGATTTGAACAACGGAGGATTTCTGGTTCATCGTAGCTTTCAAGGAGCGAAGATGAACAAGACATCCGGAACGTCGAAGGACGCAGCTGACAAGCTGGTCAAGAACATCCGCCGCAAGACGCGGCAGACCTATTCTGCAGAGGAGAAGATCCGCATCGTCTTAGCTGGCCTGCGCGGTGAGGAAAGCATTTCGGTGCTATGTCGGCGGGAGGGTATCGCCGAGAGCCTGTATTACAGCTGGTCGAAGGAGTTCCTGGAGGCTGGCAAGCGTCGCTTGTCTGGCGATACGGCGCGCCAAGCCACGTCGCCGGAGGTGAAGGAGCTTCGCTCTGAGTCTTTGGCCCTGAAGGAATGCGTGGCCGATCTCACCCTGGAAAACCGTCTGCTCAAAAAAAGTATGACAGGGGCTGGGGAGGTGGAGGAATGAGATACCCTGCAACCGAGAAGCTTGAGATCATCCGCACCGTTGAAGGTTCGCATCTGCCCACCAAAATGACGCTGGATATGCTGGGCATTCCGCGCACGACTTTCTACCGCTGGTATGATCGCTACGTCGAGGGCGGGTTCGATGCGCTGGCCGATCGGTCTCCTCGGTAATCCCCCCATTTTTAATGGGGTGCAGCCGTAGAACTTACGCGGCCATTTTCAGTTTCTGTGCGGGTGTGATGCCGCCGATGCCCATGTTCGGGCGGTCGTTGTTGTAAGTCCAGAGCCATTGCGTGGCGAAGTCTTGGGCCTCCTCGATGTTTTCGATGATGTGTTGGTCCAGCCATTCATTCCTGACGGTGCGGTTGTAACGTTCGATGTAGGCGTTCTGCTGGGGCTGTGCTGGAGGGTAACACCTTGTTTCTCAGCCCATTCCAGCAGCTTGATGCTGATGTATTCAGGGCCATTATCGACCCGGATCGTGCCGGGCTTGCCACGCCATTCGATGATGCGATCGAGGCTCCGGATCACGCGTTCAGCAGGCAATGAAAAGTCGACCTCAATGCCAAGCCCTTCGCGGTTGAAGTCGTCCAGCACGTTCAGCAGTCGAAACTGACGACCGTCGCTCAGCCTGTCGGCCATAAAGTCCATCGACCAGGTCATGTTGGGGGCCTCGGGTACCGCCAGCGCGTCGGGTTTATCCCGCTTTAGCCGTTTGCGGGGCTTAATCCGCAGGTTCAGTTCCAGCGCGCAATAGATGCGATAGACCCGCTTATGGTTCCACGGATGACCTTTGACGTTGCGCAGGTGCAGATAGCAAAGTCCGAAGCCCCAAGTCTTCCTCGTATCCGTCAGCCCGACAAGCAAATCGGCAATCTGTTCGTTCTCATCGCTCAGAAGCGGGCTGTAGCGATAGCAGGTCTCGCTAACCCCAAAGGTGCGGCACGCCACGGCGACACTGACCCCGCGTCGCTCTACCGCCGTTGCGGCCATCTCTCGTCGCTGAGATGGCCCAGTCACTTTTTTCCAAGGGCTTCCTTCAGCAACTCGTTCTGCATGCTCAACTCTGCGAACATCTTCTTCAGGCGTCGGTTCTCGTCTTCAAGCGCCTTGGTCTGCGCGATCATTGAAGCATCCATCCCGCCATACTTCGCCCGCCATTTGTAAAAGGACGCTGTGCTCATACCATGTTCGCGGCAAAGCTCGGCCACAGGAACACCGCCTTCGGCCTGGCGCAGGATCGCAAGGATCTGCGGCTCACTGTATCTCGTCATCTTCATCTGAATCTCCTCATGCATCTTGCCGAGAAAATTCTACTTCCGCAGCCCCTTACTTTCGGGGGGGATTACCGGACAAGGAAAAAAGGAGAATGGATTTTAACCGACACTAACCGTGGTTTTGCCTAAACCCTATGACCCCCGACCAACCCCACATCGTCCCTAAAATGAAGCCACTAGCCGCCAGCATGGACCGCTTCAAGGCTCCAGCCCCAAACAAGGCCCGTAACGGCAAGGAGGCGCTGATCGAGGACATCGTCTCTCACTGCTGCTGCCGTACCGACAAGGAGAAGCGGGAACTGGCCAAGCGCATCGCTATCTGGGCCAACACGACCAAGACCGACGAGACAGACCTCCACGCCCTGTTGCAGAAGCACCGCGATCCGAACATCAGGAACTACGGCGGGTTTGTGAACTGGGCGATTAAGATTACAGCCAATGCAAAACGTGGCTAAAAAGTGGCTAAAAGAAAAACAGGCACCGCTAAGTGCCTGTTTTTATTGGAGGCGAGTACCGGAATCGAACCGGTCTACACGGATTTGCAATCCGCTGCGTAACCTCTCCGCCAACTCGCCATTAGCACTGTTCCGCATCGGCTTAGACGATCCTGTCGGGGGGCGCAAGAGGTCGTGCCAAGCGCAATGTCAAACATCCACGATTCGTCGCCCGTCTGTTCTGCGGGCGCGTTTTGAAGAAGTTCCTTGAAGGTTTCAGCCTCAAATTGGACTTGCCACGCAAAAGTTCCGGTCTCTCAGCTCATGTTAGGAGGCCGTCTCTCGAAAGCCAAGGGACTTTTCCCGCCAAGGGATGAATGCCGTCTTCGCGGGTTGTAGAACCCATTGATGTATTGGAATATTGCTCCTTCTGCTTGTCTGCGGGTCGCCCATTTCTGACGCCAGATCAGTTCGGCTTTCAGAGATTTGAAGAAGGTCTCGACCATGGAATTGTCATAACAATTTCCCTTGCCGCTCATTGAGACCAGAAATCCATGCTGCTTCAGACTTTTCTGATAGTCACCTGAACAGTATTGAGAGCCACGATCCGTATGATGGATACAGCCTTTGGGTGGCTTTCGCAGCCCTACTGCCATGTCTAATGCCTTGATGGCCAGGTCCCGCTTCATCCGGTTACTGACCGCCCAGCCAATGACCCGGCGGGAGTAAAGATCGATGATCACGGCCAAATACAGCCATCCCTCGCTCGTCCAGATGTAGGAAATGTCCCCTGCCCATTTTTGGTTTGGGCCATCAGCAGAGAAGTCCTGATCAAGAAAGTTGGGGGCGACATTGAAGGCGTGATTGCTGTTAGTCGTGACTTTATGTTTACGGGTTCGAATAACCTTGATCGCGTTCTCACGCATCAACCGGCCTACCCGGCGGTGCCCGACAACAAGACCGAGATCGCGCAGTTCCTCCGTCATGCGAGGTCGGCCGTAGCTTTGCAGGCTAAGGCGGTGTTGTTCTCTGATATGGGCCAACAGCACCATGTCATCTCGCTGGCTTCGGCTGATAGGGCGGATCTTCCAGGCGCGAAACCCACGGGAAGTTACCCGCAAAACGCGGCATAGAAACTCAATGGGCCAGATCTTCTTCCAGGTGTCGATAAAGGCAAACCTCACGCCTTTTGGCCTGCGAAGAAGATCGTCGCCTTCTTTAACACTCCCCTCTCCTCGCGGAGTAGCCGGTTCTCTTTGCGAAGGCGGGCGTTCTCCTTCTCCACATCCTCATGCGGGCCGGACATCAGGTCATCATTCTGATGGTGTTGAACCCACTTGTTCAGTGTCGAAACACCAACCCCTAAATCAGACGCAATCTGAGGTCGCGTCAGTCCACTGCTTGTTGCAATGCGAACCGCATCACGTCTGAACTCGTCGCTGTATCTTGGTGCCAATTTGTGTCTCCTTCATTGCGAATATCGCTCGAAAGAGACCGGAACTAAATCGGGACAAGTCCACTTTTGCTCGCTGATTCACCAACTTGGGCTCAAAAATTGAGGTTGGCCCTCAAGTTCGGCCTCAACCAACGTTCAAAGTAGCCTTTGGGCCAACTGAACATCGTGCATATCTGCTGTGGCCCTCGGACCGAGACTGTTCGCGGAGGTTTTCTAATGATCGTTCAGCTGCTTCTCGACGGCTTTCACTACAGTTTTGTTCACTGTCGGCCCTCTTTCGCTTGTGCCAACTTCACCAGCACCGCATCCGTTTCACCCGGCGAAATGCTCGATCACGTTAGCGGCGTGGCGAATTGACCAGCCCATGTGATTGGCAATTTCTAATAGGCTAAGGCCCGCATTCAACAGATGGGTTCAGAGCCAGATCGATTCATCTTCAATCCGATCCAACAATGCCGGGACTGAACAACTAGGTATCACGGGCGGTTCCAAGGTTGCGGCGGCATTTTTGCACTGACACGTTAAAAGTCCACAGTATGAACAAAAAAGGGAGGCAAACTTGCCTCCCTTTTTGCTGTTTCCATTTTTGTCGGTCTTTGACTGATGCGGTCTCAGAGGTTGCGTTCGACCTCTTCGCGCTCGAAGATTTCGATGACATCGCCGGGGCGGATATCGTCGTAATTCTCGAACGCCATGCCGCATTCCTGGCCAGAATGCACGTCAGCCACCTCGTCCTTGAAGCGCTTGAGCGTCTTAAGAGTGCCCTCGTGGACCACAACATCGTCACGTAGCAGTCGAACACCAGCCGAACGGCGCGCCACGCCTTCGGTGATGAGGCAGCCCGCAACCTTGCCGACGTGAGTGACCTTGAAGACCTCTTTGATCGACGCGTACCCGATGAATTTCTCGCGGATCTCGTTCGACAGCAGACCCGAGGCCGCGGCTTTTACATCATCCACGAGGTCATAGATCACGCTGTAGTAGCGGATTTCGACACCCTTTTGGTTCGCGGTCTGACGTGCCGACGCGTTGGCGCGGACGTTGAAGCCAAAGACCGGCGCACCGGAGGCTTCGGCCAGGCCGATATCCGTTTCGGTAATGGCACCGACACCCGAATGCAGTACGCGGACGCGCACCTCGTCGTTGCCGATCTTCTCCATCGCCTGAACAATCGCCTCGGCAGAACCCTGCACGTCGGCTTTGACCAGAATGGGCAGCTCACTAACACTCTCGTTAGCCTTGGCATTGGCCATAAGCTGTTCGAGCGTGGTTGCTGCACCGGCTGTTGCGCGCTTTTCCTTGGCCAGCTTTTCGCGATATTCTGCGATTTCGCGGGCCTGCGCTTCGGTCTCGGTCACGTTCAGGACGTCACCAGCGGCAGGTGTGCCGTTCAGACCCAGCACTTCGACTGGAACTGAAGGGCCTGCTTCCTTGACCCGTTCGCCCTTGTCGTTGATCAGCGCGCGGACCTTGCCGTACTGTTCGCCGACGACAAAGATGTCACCCTGCCGCAGCGTCCCGTTCTGAATCAGAACCGTCGCCACGGGGCCACGGCCGACGTCAAGCTGCGCCTCGATAACGGCACCTTGTGCGGCGCGATCTGGGTTGGCCTTGAGTTCCAGAAGTTCGGCCTGAAGCGCGATGGCCTCAAGCAGATCATCCAGACCCTGCCCGGTATGGGCCGAAACTTCGACATCCTGCACTTCACCGGACATTTGCTCGACTACAATCTCGTGTTGCAGCAGATCGGTGCGCACCTTTGTCGGGTTAGCGTTGGGTTTGTCGACCTTGTTGATAGCCACGATCATTGGCACCTTAGCAGCCTTCGCGTGGTTGATCGCCTCGATCGTCTGCGGCATCACAGCGTCGTCTGCGGCAACAACAAGCACCACGATATCCGTGACATGCGCACCGCGCGATCGCATTGAGGTAAAGGCCGCATGGCCCGGCGTATCAAGGAAGGACAGCACCGCCCCGTTGTCGGTTGTGACCTGGTAGGCACCGATATGCTGCGTGATCCCGCCCGCTTCGCCTGAAACGACCTTGGTCTTGCGGATCGCGTCCAGCAACGAGGTTTTGCCATGGTCGACGTGGCCCATGATAGTAATGACCGGCGGGCGCGGCTTCAGATCTTCGGGCTTGTCTTCGATTTTGGTCAGCACGTCCTCGACATCGGCGTCAGATACGCGGACCACACGGTGGCCGAATTCTTCGATGATCAGTTCTGCGGTATCGGCATCGATGGCTTCGTTCTGCGTCACCATCATACCGTTGTTCATCAGCGCCTTGACGACGTCACCGACACGCTCTGCCATACGGTTGGCCAGCTCGGAAACCATGATCGCCTCGGGCAGCTGTACATCACGAACAACCTTCTCGCGCGTGGCACTGCCACCCATAGCCTTTTGCCGCGCCCGCTCTTGCTTGCGCTTCATTGCGGCCATTGATTTCTGGCGACCGCCCTCACCGGACAGCGCCTGGTTCAGAGTCAGCTTGCCTGCCCGACGCCCACCGGCATCGTCGCGGGTTTTTACACCACGGCCACGCTCTTCGCGTTCGCGTTCGGCCTTGCGGGGTGCATTCGGAGACGGTGCGGCGGACCGCGGAGCGGCGCTGCGTGGCGAAGATTCAGCGGCAGGCGACGCGGCGGCGGCGGCAGGTGCTTCGGCCACGACCTTGGCGGCGGCGGCTTCGGCTGCCTTTCGCTCTTCTTCCTCGGCTTTGGCTTTTGCGGCTTCGGCGGCCTCGCGTTGCTCTCGCTCCTTGGCCTCCATTTCGGCCCGGCGGCGGCTGCGCTCTTCTGCGCGTTCGCGTTCATCGGCCTCACGCTGGGCAATCTCGTCTGCTTCGCGCAGTTTCGCTGCCTGTAGCGCTTTGAGACGGCGTTCCATTTCGGCGTCAGAGATCCCGGCAGGGCGTTTGCCCGCCATTCCGGCAGATACCATGCCGGATCCACCAGCCGCACCCGCCGCCTTTGGGGCCGCAACTTTGGGCACCACGACACGTTTGCGTTTGGTCTCTACCACGACATTTTTGGTCCGGCCGTGGCTAAAGCTCTGCTTTACGTTCCCCGAACGAGGACCGCCAACGCCCAAACCCAATGTCTTTTTGCCGTCGTTATCGCTCATCAAGCTCTCTTATCCTCTCGGGCGGCCCCTGCCGCCAACATCAGCACTGGACACTCCAATGCGTACGCCCTTTAATCGTTGGGCTTCCTCTACAACACGTTTCGTGAGTCCACCAGCGCCAAGCGCCGCGTGTATCACAGTTTGTCGCCCAAAGGCCAACCCCAGCTCGTTCGCGGTAAGCCAGCCAATGTAACTGCCAAAATGCGGCGTACTAAGCTTGGACTTGCCACGCTCGGACCCGTCGCTGGACTGGATCAGGACTTCGGCCTCTTCTTTCGAGAGCCAGTCCTTGACCTTTTCGTATCCCGAAACCGCCGCACCAGACTTGCGCGCAAGGCTCACCAAATCGACAACACGCCGCACCAGCATTTGTTCCAGCTGATCAACCATCCCATCGGGGACAGTCACTGGCTGGCGGGCTGCGCGGGCAAACAGCCCCTTTTGTGCCGCTTTGTCAAGTGCAGCCCTGTCGGCGGCGACCCAGATGCCCCGGCCGGGCAGTTTGCCCATGATATCCGGGACAATCTGATTTTCCGGCCCCACCACAAAACGGATGAGCCCGTGTTTCGGCTGCACTTCACCGGTCGCAATACATTTGCGCTCGGGTCCGTCGGGCAGATCCTTGGTTTGGCCTCCACGCGTCATGTCTGGTTCAGGCCTCGTCTTCGCTGCTATCGTCTGCGTCGTCGTCCAGGATGTCTTCTTCCTCGTCTTCGGCTTCCGCTTCGACTTCGGTCGGATCGACCCAGCCCAACATCACACGTGCGGTCATGACCAGTGTTTGCGCCTCGTCGAGTGAGACGTCGAATTTCTCAAGCAGCCCATCGTCCTTGTGGCGCTGCCCATCGACGGTGGTCCAGCCACCGGCCAGTTCCCAATCCGCACAGGTGGCAAAATCTTCGAGTGACTTGATGCCATCTTCGGCCAGCGCTTCGAACATTTGGGGCGTGAGGCCCTCGAATTCAAGCAGGCTGTCTTCGACACCCATCTCGCGAGCGCGTTCCAGTGCCTTGCGGGCCAGCTCTTCGAGCTGCTCTTTGGCGCGGGTCTGCAATTCTGCGGCGGTATCTGCGTCCACCCCATCAATCACCAGCAGCTCTTCGAGGTCGACATAGGCCACCTCTTCGAGGTTGGTGAACCCCTCCGAGACCAGCAACTGAGCAAAGAATTCATCCAGATCCAGCGTGTCCATAAAGAGCTGTGTGCGCTCTTCGAACTCTTTCTGGCGGCGCTTGCTCTCTTCTTCTTCGGTCATGATGTCGATGTCGAGGCCGGTCAGCTGCGACGCGAGGCGGACGTTCTGACCGCGACGGCCAATGGCCAGCGACAGTTGTTCGTCCGGGACAACAACCACGATACGCTCGGCTTCTTCGTCCAGAACCACCTTGGAAACCTCGGCAGGTTGCAGCGCGTTCACCAGAAATGTCGGGATATCCTCGTTCCACGGGATGATGTCGATCTTTTCGCCCTGTAGCTCGTTCACCACAGCCTGAACGCGCGAGCCGCGCATACCGACGCAGGCACCGACGGGGTCGATCGAGCTGTCATAGGAAATCACGGCAATCTTGGCGCGCGACCCAGGGTCACGGGCGACGGCCTTGATCTCGATGATGTTGTCGTAGATCTCGGGCACTTCCATCTTGAACAGTTCGGCCATGAACTGCGGATCAGTACGCGACAGGAAAATCTGCGGTCCACGGACCTCGCGGCGCACATCCTTGATGTAGCAGCGGATCCGGTCGCCGGGGCGGTATGCCTCGCGGCCAATTTTTTCGTTGCGACGCAGAATCGCTTCGCCTCGGCCCACATCGACGATGACGTTGCCGTACTCCTCGCGCTTGACCTGACCGTTGATGATTGTGCCGGCGCGATCCTTGAATTCTTCGAACTGGCGGTCGCGTTCCGCTTCGCGGACCTTTTGCAGGATCACCTGCTTGGCCGATTGCGCCGCGATCCGGCCCATGTCGACGGGCGGCACCTCTTCGATGAATTCGTCACCCACCTTGGGGTCGGCCATATATTGTTTGGCTTGCTGAACGGTGAACTCGGACTGGTAGTTTTCCAGCAGCTCATCCTCGACCACGGTGCGCACACGGGTAAAGGCGGCGCGCCCGGTCTTGCGGTCAATCGTGACCCTGATATCCATTTCCGACCCGTAGCGGCTCTTGGCGGCGCGCGACAGACTTTCTTCCATCGCTTCGACCACCAGATTGGGGTCTATCATCTTTTCACGCGCCACGGCCTCGGCGGTTTGCAACAGCTCAAGCTGGTTTGCAGAGGTAATCGCCATCTCTCTTACTCCTCCTGAGGGCCGTCGTCGGCCTCGATCTCGTCAAATTTATCGTCTTCCAAGCCAGCCGCCTTGCGGGCGCGCAGCATTTCCCGGATCAAGTCGTCCGTCAGGATCAGCTTGGCCTCGGCCAGCCAGTCGAATTTCAGGCCCACAGTGCCCTCGTCAACGTTGATCAGAACCTCGTCACCTTCGATTCCCGCCAAAATGCCGCGCCAGCGCTTGCGGCCTTCGATCAGCTCGTCGGTTTCGACGCGGGCCTCGTAGCCCTCGTAGGTGTCAAAATCCTTGAGCCGGGTGAGCGGGCGGTCAATGCCGGGGCTCGACACTTCGAGAGTGTAGGTGTCAAGAATCGGGTCTTCGACATCCAGTGTCGCGCTGATCGCAGTCGAGATACGGGCGCATTCGTCGACCTCAATCCCGCCTTCCGGACGTTCGGCCATGATTTGAAGGGTGGGGGTGTTGCCGCCCATCAGACGAATGCGCACCAGTTCGAAGCCCATGTCCTCGATGACGGGGGTCACAATCTCGGCCAGGCGTTTGTCCATGGCAGCTTTGGCGATCATATCGGTCATGTGTTCTCTGACGGTCTGAGTGGATCTTGTCGATTTTGAACGGGCACAAAAAAACGGGCGCGCGGCCCGTTGAAAATCCCCGGTGGAACATTCGGTTTGGACCCCGACGCGCCGCTGTTGAGGGGCATATACGCCCCCCGTTCCGAATCTGCAAGGGCCAAGGTCAAAGGGCGCCCGCCTGTGCCTGCTTCGAAAGATGTGGGATCACAGGCCCGATTCCGTCGCGGATCCCAAGAGAGGACAGGCGGCGGTTTGCACCGGTCGTGTAGTCAAGTGCTGATTGCAGACGTAAAGCGAGTGTGGAGCACGCATAGGCCGAACAACAGGATAAGACCGCGGTTGAGGTGCTGGATGATGCCACCTTTGGCAATTCTCATCGGGCGAAACGCGAATGTCGTATTCGATAATACTAAACCATCAGGCGAAATAGCCTGGGTTGGCGGATAACAAGACCCTAGAGCCAGTCGCGCAAAATCGGTATCAGTGGCACGTCGGCAGGTGGCATCGGATATTTCGATAGATCCTTGGCGCGGACCCATTTCAGCGCCTGACCCTCGCGTGACTGCACAATCCCCTCCCATTTGCGACAGGCAAACAGCGGCATCAGAAGATGGAAATCGTCGTAGGAATGGCTGGCAAAGGTAAGTGGCGCAAGACAGCTTTGCCAGGTGCCGATGCCCAGTTCCTCGTGCAATTCACGAATAAGCGCGGCCTCCGGTGTTTCACCCGCCTCGACCTTGCCACCAGGAAATTCCCACAGTCCGGCCAACGGCTTACCCTCGGGGCGCTGTGCCAACAGGATACGTCCGTCAACGTCAATCAGGGCGACTGCTGAGACAAGCAAAATCTTCATCACAGGCCCCTCAATAGCACTGCGAACCCCGGTCAGGACCGGTAATCCGCATTGATCGAGATATAGCCATGGGTCAGATCGCAGGTCCACACTGTAGCAGCCCCCTGCCCGAGCCCAAGGTCAACATTGATTGTGATATCGGCCTGTTTCATATGCGCCGCGCCCAAAGCTTCGCTGTAATCGGGCGAAACCCAACCTTTCTCGGCAACCAGGACGCCACCGAATCGGATCGTCAACAGATCGCGATCCGCCGCAGCCCCGGATTTTCCAATCGCCATGACAATCCGACCCCAGTTCGGATCCTCGCCCGCCAGTGCCGTCTTGACCAATGGCGAGTTGGCTATGGACAGCGCGTGGGTACGGGCATCGACATCCGACGCGGCGCTACGCACATTGACTGTCACAAACTTGGTAGCGCCCTCACCGTCGCGTACCACCTGATGCGCGAGATCCAGCATCACGCCGTGCAACGCCTCGGAAAATGCGGCGTCGTTTTTCGTCACTGCAACGCCCGAAGCACCGGTCGCGCCCATCAGCAACGTGTCTGAGGTCGAGGTATCGCTATCAACCGTGATGCAGTTGAAGGTGCGGTCGTTGATGCCACTGACCATCGCCTGCAAGTCGGCGCGGGGTATCGCGGCGTCGGTGAAGATGTAAACCAGCATCGTCGCCATATCCGGCGCGATCATGCCCGACCCTTTGGCGATACCCGCGATCCTGACGCGTCCGCCGGGCAGATCGACATCGGCGCTGGCGCCCTTGGCAAAGGTGTCGGTGGTCATGATGGCCTGAGCGGCGTCGCTGATACCATCGGCGTCCAGCCCTGCCACCAGTTCGTCAATCTTGGCGGTGATCCGGCCATGCGGCAGCGGCTCACCGATCACGCCGGTGGACGAGGAAAACACCCGCCCTTCGGGCAGATCCATGGCCATCGCCACCGCAGAGGTCACGGCCTGCGTCGCTTCGATCCCGTTGCGTCCGGTAAAGGCGTTGGAATTGCCCGAATTGACGATGATCGCCGCGCCATCCGGGCTGTCGGTGCCGATCTTGGCCTGACAATCCAATACCGGTGCCGACCGTGTCGCCGAGCGCGTGAACACCCCTGCCACGGTCGAGCCCGGCACCAGATGTACCAACATCACGTCGCGTCGCCCGGCATATCGCACACCCGCCGCAACTGAAGCGAACCGAACGCCCTTGATCACCGGCAGATCGGGAAATGAGTCAGGCGCCAGCGGCGACTTCGACGTGATCTTGGCCAAGTTTCAGTTCTCCAGAAGGTCGAGGTTTTGCAGGACGTTGGTATCGATTTCGTCCTTGGCCAACTGCGTCACGGTTGCCTCTTCGGTCAGCGACGTGATCAGATCGGCCACCACCTGCTGCTGCACTTCTCCGGTCAACTCATCCCTCACCGAATCAAGCGTGGGGGCATCCATTTCGCGGGACTCGTTCAGCTTGATGACATGCCAGCCGAACTGGGTTTCCACCGGGGCAGAGACCGCGCCGATCTCCATCTTTTCGACTGCGGCCTGAAACGGTGCCACCATCATGCCGGGGCCAAACCAACCCAGTTCGCCGCCGTTGGGACCCGAGGGGCCGGTGGATTTCTCTTTGGCCAGCTCGGCAAAGTCCGCACCGCCCTCGAGCTCAGCCACTAGGGCAGCAGCCTCTTCTTCGGTTTCGACCAGAATATGCGAGGCGTTGAATTCCTTGCCCATGTCAGCCGACGCATATTTCGCCTCGTAGGCGGCCTGCAGGGCCTCATCGCTCACGGGCTGCTGTGCCAGAGCCGCCAGCGCTTCGGAGGCGAGCAGCGCGCGGCGCTCGTTCTCGATCGCGACGCGGACGCGGAACGTCTCCTTAGCGTCGTCGGATTGGCTCAGCACTTCTTGCTGGACCAGTTGGTTCATGATTCCATCCCACAACACATCTGTGGGCAGTTGCTGGTATTGCTCGGGCAGACCAGCACGCACCATCAGCATATGGCCCAGGGTGATTTCGGTCCCGTTGACCGTCGCCACGACAGTTCCGGCATCTGGTGTATCCTGCGCCTGCACGGGCAGGGCTACAACCAGAGCGATCACCGCAGCTGACAGATTCATGGCAAGTTTCGACATCGGGTAGGTCCTTCCTTTGCCGCCACAATTGCGGGCGACGTTGACAGTTCTAAGGTCGCCCCTTACATCGCCCTGTGGGCGCCTACGGGCCGGTCGTTCCCCTGTTTCATATGGGCTGTGTGCGGGGCGGGCAAGCAGATGCCGCACACGATGATGTCAAACCACGAAAGTAGGGCCATGCTGGGTATCGGAAAAATCGCGCGCAAGGTGTTCGGAACCCCGAATGACCGCAAGGTAAAGGCGACGCGCCCGCTGGTCGAACAGATCAACGCGCTGGAACCTGAGTTCCAGAAACTCGACGACGCCGGGCTGCGAGCCAAGACCGACGAGTTCCGGAAACGCATCGAGGGCGGCGAGAGCCTGGACCACATCCTGCCCGAAGCCTTTGCCAATTGCCGCGAAGGCGCGCTGCGGGCGCTGGGTCTGCGGGCCTTTGACACCCAGTTGATGGGCGGCATTTTCCTGCACCAGGGCAATATTTCCGAGATGAAGACCGGTGAGGGCAAGACGCTGGTCGCAACCTTTCCAGCCTATCTGAATGCGCTGACCGGCAAAGGCGTGCACATCGTTACGGTCAACGACTATCTCGCGCGCCGCGATGCCGAATGGATGGGCAACGTCTTTGGCTTTCTCGGCATGACGACTGGTGTGGTCTACCCCCGCCAGCCCGAGGACGAGAAGAAAGTCGCCTACGCCAGCGACATCACCTATGCCACGAACAACGAACTCGGTTTTGACTACCTGCGCGACAACATGAAATCCGAACTTGAGCAGATGTACCAGCGCGACCACAATTTTGCGATTGTGGACGAGGTTGACAGCATCTTGATCGACGAGGCGCGCACGCCGCTGATCATCTCGGGTCCGTCACAGGACCGGTCCGATCTGTATGTCGCCATCGACAAGCTGATCCCGGACCTGACCGAAGAACACTTCACGCTGGACGAAAAGACCCGCAACGTCACCTACACGGACGAAGGCAACGAGTTTCTCGAAGAACAGCTACACGCGCGCGGTCTGTTGCCTGACGGGCAGACGCTCTATGATCCTGAATCGACTACGGTGGTGCATCACGTCAATCAGGGTCTGCGCGCGCACAAGCTGTTCCAGAAAGACAAAGATTACATCGTCCGCGACAATGAGGTCGTGTTGATCGACGAATTCACCGGCCGGATGATGGCCGGTCGCCGCCTCTCAGATGGTCTGCATCAGGCGATCGAGGCCAAGGAAGGCGCCGCGATTCAGCCCGAGAACGTCACGCTGGCCTCGGTCACGTTCCAGAACTACTTTCGACTCTATGGCAAGCTGTCGGGCATGACCGGCACCGCCACCACCGAAGCCGAAGAATTCGCCGAAATCTATGGTCTTGGCGTGGTCGAAGTGCCGACAAACCGCCCCATCGCCCGGGTTGACGAAGACGACAAAGTCTATCGTACCGCCCGCGAAAAATACGACGCCGTGGTCGAAGATATCCGCAAGGCGCATGAAGTTGGCACGCCGGTTCTGGTTGGCACCACCTCTATCGAAAAATCCGAAATGCTGTCGGCGCTGCTGACCAAAGCCGGGCTGAAACACAACGTCCTGAACGCGCGTCAGCACGAACAAGAGGCGCAGATTGTCGGTGACGCTGGCAAACTGGGCGCAGTCACCATCGCCACCAACATGGCCGGGCGCGGCACCGACATCAAACTTGGCGGCAACGTCGAACTCAAGGTGCTGGAAGCTATTGCAGCCGATCCCGATACCCACCCCGACGAAATCCGCCAGAGGATCGAAGGTGGTCACGCCGCTGACGAAAAGGCAGTGATCGACGCGGGCGGCCTGTTTGTCCTGGCGACCGAACGCCACGAATCACGCCGGATCGACAACCAGCTGCGCGGCCGCTCTGGCCGTCAGGGTGATCCGGGCAAATCATCGTTCTTCCTGTCGCTCGAAGACGATCTGATGCGCATCTTTGGCTCTGAACGACTCGACAAGGTGCTGTCGTCTCTGGGTATGAAAGAGGGCGAGGCAATCATTCACCCTTGGGTGAACAAATCGCTGGAGCGCGCTCAGGCCAAGGTCGAGGGCCGCAACTTTGACATCCGCAAGCAGCTGCTGAAATTCGATGACGTGATGAACGACCAGCGCAAAGTGGTCTTCTCCCAGCGCCGCGAGATCATGGAGGCCGACGATCTGGGTGAAATCACCCAGGACATGCGCCATCAGGTGATCGAGGACCTGGTCAAGCAACACATCCCGCCGCGCACATATGCCGACCAATGGGACACGCGCGGCCTCTATGCTTCGGTTCTGGAAAACCTTGGCCTCGATACACCCATTATCGCCTGGGGCGACGAAGAGGGCGTCGATGCCGACGTCATCCGCGAGCGGCTGGAAGAGGCGACCGACAAACAGATGGCCGAAAAGGCTGCGGCCTTTGGCGACGACACCATGCGCCAGATCGAAAAGCAGGTTCTGTTGCAGACCATCGACGGCAAATGGCGCGAACACCTGCTGACGCTGGAACATCTGCGTTCGGTCGTCGGGTTCCGGGGCTATGCCCAACGTGACCCGCTGAATGAATACAAGACCGAATCGTTCCAGTTGTTCGAATCGATGCTGGATTCGCTGCGTGTCGACGTGACGCAAAAGCTGGGCCAGATCCGTCCGATGACCGAAGAGGAACAGCGTGCGCTGGTCGAACAGATGGCCGCGCAGCAGGCAGCTCAGCGGGCGCAGATGGAACTGAGCCTCTCCAAATCCGCTCCCCCCCCAGACTCTGCTGCTGTCGCGGCGGAACCGACTGCGGTTGACGGCTCTGCAGACAACGGTTCGGTTGCAAACGGCTTTGACGAAGGCGACCCCGCCAGCTGGGGGGATCCCGGTCGCAATGACCTCTGCCCCTGCGGTTCCGGCAACAAGTTCAAGCACTGCCACGGGCGGCTCGTCTGAGTCGATACGGGCCGCCGCAATGGTGGCCCGGCAGCGCCAGTTCATCTGAATTTGACTATAATCGTCCGAATTCCTCCACACCCGCGCCCCAAGCCCGCCACCTTTGAGGTGCAGTCTGTCCATTGAACACTTTCTGTTTGGGAGGCCGCAATGGCGCGCGCAAAGACCTATCTACTTGGATTCGGAACGCTATTGTGCGCGCTTGGCATTGGCTATGTGATGCAATTCGGCACGAGCTTTGGCGAATCGGGACCCCAGACCGAAGCCAGCTTGGCTGAACCCGAACTGTCCGTCACCGAGATCGTCCCGATGTCGAGCGCAGTAACCTCTGACTTGTCGACGCAACCGTTGATGCAAAGCGGGCTGATCAAACTGGCCGCGACCTCGATAAACGATGCCCTCGATACTGCCTCGCCGCAAGGCGACATGGCAACCGAGCTTGGATGTGAGTCGACTATGCGCGCCGATCCCGCGGCGGGTGCCATGGTCGCGTTGTTTATTTCCGCCTCATGCCACGGCGGCGAACGTGTCACACTACACCACAATGGCCTGATGTTTACCCAGGTGATGCAGCCTGACGGTACGCTCGCGGTCGATGTACCCGCGCTGGCCGAAGAGGCAATGTTCATCGCTGCCTTTGGCAATGGCGATGGGGCGGTTGCCAGCGCCTCGGTTCCGTCTCTACCGTTCTACGACCGCGTTGCGGTCCAATGGAAGGGCAACACCGGTCTGCAACTGCATGCCCGCGAATTCGGAGCCGACTATTTTACCCAAGGCCACATCTGGCAGGCTTCCGCCGGTGACATTTCGCGCACAATCAAAGGTGAAAGCGGTTTTCTGACCCATCTAGGTCAGGATACCGCACCCGACGCCCTCATCGCCGAAGTCTACAGCTTTCCGGCCGGCACCGCCCGCGACCATGGCACCATCAGCCTGAGCGTCGAGGCCGAAGTCACACAGGCCAACTGTATGTCCGACGTCGAGGCCCAGACCCTAGAACTGCACACCGGTGACAGCCTTCGGGTACGTGACCTGACGCTGTCGATGCCAGACTGCGACACTGCGGGCGACTTTCTGCTGTTGAAAAACCTGCTCGAAGACCTGACTATCGCCGCCAACTGAGGTCTACGCGGGCGGGGTCTTTCATGCGATATATATGTGCGGCGGTTTTCGCCGCACTTTTCCTGTGGGGAGGGGGCTCACCCGCCTTGGCGCAGGATGTCACCCTTCGCTCTCCCGATGGCGCGATTGAACTGACCGGCACGTTGCTGGGCTTTGATGGCGATTTCTACCGCGTCGCGACACAATATGGCGAATTGACCGTTGATGGCTCGGGGGTGCTCTGCGAGGGGCCGGGCTGTCCATCCCTTACCAATTATGTGGCTGAACTCACTATCTCAGGCTCGGACAGCGCCGGCGCGATCCTGATGCCAGCATTGGTCGGGGGGTTCGCGCTGCGCAACAACCTGACCGCCCAGCGCGAAACCCAGGACGCCGAGCGGTTCACCTATCTGTTGCGCGATCCGGCAACCGACACGCTGGTCGGCCGCTTCAGTTTTCGCGTGACCAATACCGACGAAGGTTTCGCCGATCTGCTGGCGGACGAAGCCGATATCGTTATGGCCGTACGCGAGATCCGCCCCTCAGAAGTCAGGTTGGCCCGCGATGCAGGATTGGGCAATCTTCTGGGAGACAACCGCAGCCGGGTGCTGGCACTGGATGCGCTGGTGCCGGTGGTGGCTGCGGGCAACCCAATTGAATCGCTGACGCTTGACGATCTGACCCGTGTCGTTGACGGCACGCTACGCAACTGGCGCGATCTGGGTGGCCCGGACGCCCCGGTGGTGCTGCATTTGCGCAACGCCCGCTCGGGTCTAAGCCAGGGCGTCGAGGATCGGCTGCTGCACAGCGGACGGGGTGACCTGCGTGACGACGTGATGCGTCACACCAGCAATGCGGCGCTGGCCAAGGCCGTCTCGGATGACCCCTTTGGCATTGGATTCGCAAGCTTTTCCGAGCTTGGCAACAGCAAACCGCTGATCCTGACGGGGCAATGCGGCTTTGATCTGCGCAGCACCCGGCGCAACATCAAGACCGAGGATTATCCCCTCACCGCGCCGATGTTTCTGTACATCCCGGCGCGGCGCCTGCCAAAGCTAGCCCGCGATTTTCTTAGTTTCACCCGTAGCGGCCCTGCACAGATCGTGATCCGGCGCGCCGGGTTTGTAGATCAGTCACCAGAAGTGGTGCCGCTGGACCTGCAAGGTGACCGGCTGACCAATGCAATACGCACCGCAGATGGCATCTCTGGTCTGACAGAGCTGAAACGCATGGTTAATGTGCTTGGGCCGATGCGACGACTGACCACGTCATTTCGGTTCGAAACAGGGTCGGCCCGGCTTGACGCGCAGTCCCGATCCAACGTGCAGCAGCTTGCCCGCGCGCTCGAGGATGGAGTCTATGACGCCCATCGCATCGTCTTTGTCGGGTTTTCCGACGGCGAAGGGCCAGCCGATGCCAACTTGGAAATTGCCCGCAAGCGTGCCGATACCGTGCGTACCGCGGTGCAGATTGCCGCAGAGACCGCGGATTTCGACGCCGTAAACCTGAATATCGAAGCCTTTGGCGAAGCGATGCCAATGGCCTGCGATGACACAGATTGGGGGCGACAGGTCAACCGCCGCGTTGAGGTGTGGTTGCGCTGACCGCCAGTTCCGCAGTGGTTACAACAATCCCTCAGCGCGAAAGCTGAGTTCGCGGGATTTTCCGATGACCAAATGGTCATGCAGCGTGATGTCCAGCGCCGTGGCAGCTGCCTGAATCTGCCCAGTCATCTCGATGTCGGCAGATGATGGCGTCGGGTCTCCGGACGGGTGATTATGGACAAGGATAAACGCGCTGGCATTCAGCTCAAGCGCGCGCTTCACAACCTCGCGCGGGTAGACGGGGACGTGATCCACCGTGCCCTGGGCCTGCGCCTCGTCCGCGATCAGCACGTTCTTGCGATCAAGGTAGAGGATGCGGAACTGTTCCGTTTCGCGATGCGCCATGCAGGTGTGGCAATAGTCGATCAGCGCGTCCCAACTGCTGACCACATGGCGTTGCAACACCCGACTGCGCGACAGACGATGCGCCGCCGCCTCGATAATCTTGAGCTCCCCAACAACCGCGTCTCCGACACCCGGAACCTGCAGCAGACGCTGTGCCGAGGCAGACAGCACCCTGTTAAAGTCCCCAAAGGTTTCAATCAGCTGCCGCGCCAGAGGTTTCACGTCGCGTCGCGGGATCGCCCGAAACAGCACCAGTTCCAGCAGCTCGTAATCGGGCAGAGCGTCAGCCCCGCCAATCATAAACCGTTCCCGCAGGCGTGCCCGGTGATCGCGGATATAAGACGGCGCCGCCCCCGCCGGTACAGGGACAACCTGTGCCTCATCCGGGGCAAACAGTGCGGCCTGAGAATCAGAGAACTGGAACGGTTGTGTCATCCCACAAAGCTGCGCCTGCTTGGTTAGCAACAGGTTAATGCAATCAATAGATTCCCGGCATGCACCCCGCCCAGACCCAAGCGCGTGGCTAACGCACCTCAATCGACACCCGGCCCGAGGCCCCTGTGGCATCAATCACTGACAACGTTGCGAACCCGGCCCCAGCAAGGGGCACCAAGAAATCCGGTCGCTGTATCCCGCTGGCCACGAGCGCACCATTGGCCAATACCGAATAGGGGGGGGTCCCGCCGCGCAGCTTGATCGGCACAGCACCGTCCTCCAGCGCCAGCCGGGCGCCTTCTGGCGGGAATCGCAGATCAAGTGTAGGCACATCATTTTCACCGTTTTCGCGAAACCGTTGCAATGGCAGCGGCAGCGCAGCGTTGGACACCATCAGTGTATCGGGCGGCGGCGGCGGCAAAGGGACCGGGTCCGCGCGGGTGCGCCCCAGCACCTCGAACAGCAGTGGCGCGGCGACGTCGCCGCCAAAAGCGCCCGGCACCGGCGTACCATCAGGCCGCCCCATCCAAACACCCACTACGTAGGCACCGTCAAAACCAATCGCCCAGGTATCGCGGTGCCCATATGAGGTGCCAGTCTTGAACGCCACACGCCCGCGCGGGCCAGAGGCGGGCGGCGGGGTAATCCCGGCAAGGATATGACCCACCTGCCAAGCCGCGCGCGGGCTAAGGACCTGATCGCGCGGCGCCCCCCCAGAGTCCGACAACCAGTGCAGCGGCGTTGCGGCGCCACCCTGCGCCAGCATCGCATACAGCGACACCAGATCGGTGAGCGTCACCCCCAGCCCCCCCAGGCTGATCGCCAACCCCGGAGCCCCTGCGGGCAGCACCGGCTCCGTCCTCGCCCGGCGCAGCGCGTCAAGCACATGCGCCGGACCCAGCGCCTGCGTCAGCCGGACCACCGGGATATTCCGCGAGGTCTGAAGCGCCTCAGATACCCGCATCTCGCCCATGAATGTGCCGTCGAAATTCTGCGGCGCGTAGCCTTTGAACTGCACCGGCGTATCACGGATCAGCGTTTCAGGATGGGCAAGCCCACGATCAAAGGCAAGGCCATAGACCAGCGGTTTCAGCGTCGAACCGGGGGACCGCAGGGCGCGGGTCATGTCGACAAATCCCTGCCCGTCGCCGTTGTCATAGGCGGGCGATCCTACCGAGGCGAGCACCTCGCCGGTGCGGTGATCCGCCACCACGATGGCCAGAGAAAGAGCCGGGTCGCGCCCGGTCATGTGCCGCGCAGCCAGCGTTTCCAGCCGCTGTTGCAGATCCCCGTCCAGCGTCAGATCGTGACGGCCCCCGGCTGTGGCCACCACCAGATCCGACAGATGCGGCGCCAGCATCGGCATCGGACGGCGGGCCTTGGGTGCGGGATCACGGGTGGCTGCCTGTGCGGCGTCAGCGTTCAGGACACCAGCCCGCACCATACGAGCGAGCACCCTATCGCGGGCGGTGCGGGCGCGGTTGGGATGCCGGTCAGGGCGACGCGCCTCGGGCGATTGCGGCAACGCGACAAGCAACGCGGCCTCGGCCGGGGTCAGGTGACGCGGTTCTTTGCCAAACCACGTCAGGGTGGCGGCGCGCAGCCCTTCGACATTGCCCCCATAGGGGGCGAGATGCAGATAGAGCGACAGGATCGCGTCCTTGGAAAGATGCCTCTCGATCGCGAGGGCCAGACGGATCTGGCGCAGCTTGCCCGCCCACGCGCCGGTACCTGAAGATTCCAGCAATCGCGCAACCTGCATGGTCAGGGTCGACCCACCAGAAACGATGCGCCCATGCCAGAGCGCCTGAGCGGTGGCGCGCAGCATGGCGCGGGGATCAACACCGGAATGGCTGGCAAAGCGCCTGTCCTCAAACGCCAGCAGCATCCGAACAAACAGCGGATCAACGCGATCCAGCGACAACGCCATGCGCCAGCGCCCGTCATCCACGGTATAGGCCCGCAGCAGCGTGCCATTGCGGTCGCGCACCTCGGCAGAAGTGGCGTGGATCAACGTGGGCAACACCGTGGCGTCGATCCACTGATCAGCAGCATCCCTACCCAGCGCCCCCGCCCAGAGGCCGAGGACGAGGGCACAAATCAGACGATCAGCGCGCATCGGTCCGGATCTGTGTCATCGGTCATTGGACACCTCCCAAAGACCGGGGTAGCGGGTGACAAAGCCTTGCGGGTTCACCACCAGTTGGGTGGCATAGTTGGTCTGTTCGGCACTATACTCGACGAGCCCTCCGCGCGCCCGGGTATAGGTCTGATCCAGCGGTGACAGCGCCGCATCGGTGCCGCGCAACCACGCAGCGCGGGTCGCAATGCGTCCAATTTCGGGCAGGCGACGCAGCGGCATCAGATTGGTCGCCGGGGTAAAGCCAAGGTCGATATCAGTCGCCCCCTGAACATCTGGCTGAGGTGCGCCATTCAGCGTCCAGTGCAGTCCGGATCGCAGAATGCGCAGCGACACGGACGCGTCGGCAAATGTGCCGGTGATATCCGCACTTGAGGTAAGCCAGTCCAGCCCGCAGCGGATCACATAATCCAGCGCAGCAAAGTTTGGCCCGTCGCGGAACCGAGCGTGGCCGATCAGCATCCATCCCGCATCCAACCGCACAAGACGGCAGGTATCCTCGCCTTCGCGATCAAGCGCGCGCCAGTGCAACGACGCAATGGGTGTCCCGGTCATTCCGCGATATCCATTTGGCCGGTTTGCGTGCGGGCGCGGTAGGCGGGACGGTACATATCCTCGACCGAGGCGGCGGGATGATGGAACGATCCCGGCGATATGGCGCGCACGATATAGGCCAGTTGCAGCGGCTCGGACCCGCGCTGGTCGATGGCGGCAAGGAAACGGTCGGTGCGGAACTCGGCATAGGTTGTCTCGGCCGGGTCAAGCCAGTCGAGCGCACGGATATCGCCCGATCGTAGCAGGTTGGGGTTGTCGATCTCGAACCCCGCAGGCAGCGGATCGTCCACCATCAGCCGCGCACCGCCGTCATTGGCCGGACTGACGGTCAAAACGGTGACAAGGCGGTCGCCTGCGCGCACGGGGCCAGATTGCGGGGCGCCCTCCATGGTAAAATACTCGCGCCGTATCGCATAGCCATAGCCGCCCGCCGGGGCCGGAACCGACGGCACACCGAGCGTGGTGAGTGTGATGTCCGTCGGCGCGCTCGATGAGTTGCTGATGGTTTGGGGGATCAACGCCGATCCCTCCAGCCGCCGGATGAACGGGCCAGTGACCGGCGCGCCGTCAACCGTCAAACCCGACACTGATGGGTCCTGCACCAGCGCATGGGCCGCACGCAGTGACCACGCCTGTTCCTGGGTCGACATTCTGTCAGCGGTCGCACTGCTTATCCGCGTGATCAGCGCCGCGCGATCAATGGCTGTGCTGCCAGCCTCAACGGCGAGCGACAGGACACCGGCGGCGTCACGCAGCGTGGTGCCATAGTCGGTGCGCCAGATCTGCGGCTCGGTCGTGGCGGTGTCAGCGAGCCGGGATGCAGCACTGGAAAAAAGCCGGTCCGCGCGGGTCTGATCGCCATAACTTGCCAATGCGGCGCCCATCTGCGCCAGTGCCAGCGGGGTGCCAAAGGCATCGGCCTTTTCGTCGGCATAGTAGCGCAGGTCGCCCATGGCCGCCTGCCCTTCGCGCGCCAGCACCATCAGCGCATAGGCGATATCTGTGCCGCCATCGTTGCTATCGCCGTCAAAATCCGGCGCATAGGCGATGCGGTTGCGCAGGTTGTCCATCGCGGCACGAAACGCGATATCCGGCACCGGATGCCCAGCGCTGCGCGCCCGGCTGAGGAAGTCCGACACATAGGCATCAAGCCAGAAGTCCCCCGAATCCGCACGCCACAGGCCAAAGGCGCCGTTGCTGCTCTGACGGGTCAGGATGCGGGTAATCGCCTGATCAATCCGGGTCTGCATCTGCGCCTGATTGCCCAGACCCAGCGCCTCGGCGACCGACGACAGGGTCAGCAGCGGCAGAGCCTGCGATGTCACCTGTTCAGTACAGCCGTAGGGATAGCGGTCAAGTGCGGCCAGCAACCCCGGCGCATCGAACTGCGCCAGCGGCCCGGCAGACAGCAATGCCGTGGCGGTATCGGTACGCAGCCCGTCGAACACGTTTGCATCAAGGGTGAAGGTCTGCCCCGGTGCCAATGCAAAGCGGCGCGTTGTCGCGACAGCAGGATCGTTGGCGCGCACCCCGATCGTCAGTTTCTTGGTCAGCCGGATGCCGTCCGGTGTGGTCAGCGCCACCGTGATACTGTGATCGCCGATCTCATCCGCGCGCAGCGGCACGATGATCCGGGCCTTGCCTTGATCCGTCAGGTCCAGAGTGGCGGGGATCGCCGTGCTATCCAGCATCACACCCGATGCGGTCAGGTCGAGAGCCATACGCCCCGAAGGCCCCTTGGCATGGACCACCTCAAGCAGCACCCGTGTTTCATCCCCCGGAGCAAGGAACCGTGGCAGCGCGGCAGTGACCACAACCGGATCACGCACCAGCACGTCCGCCTGCGCCTGCCCGACCCCAGTTGGTGACCACGCCACAGCCATCAGCCGCACAGTGCCGTTAAAATCGGGGATGTCAAAACTGACCTCGGTCCGCCCCGACGCTTCGACAGTGACCGGGCCAGAGAAGAACGCCACCAGTTCCTCGGTCGGGGGCGGGCTTTGCAGCCGCATTCCGGCGTCGGCATCCCCACCCGAGCGGATCTGCCCCATCGCGCCGTTCATACCGTCGATGAGGCGGCCATAGATATCGCGAATCTCGACCCCCAGTCGCCGCTGGCCAAAGTAGTGCTGCGACGGGTCGGGACTGTTGAACCCGGTAAGGTTCAGGATTCCCAGATCAACTGCGGCGACGGTGACATAGGCGGTCTCACCTTCAGCAACACCATCCACCTGCACAGTGGCGCGAAGCTGTCCGCGCGGCGCGGACTCGTCGGGGGCTTCAAAGCTGACCGACAGGGCTTTGGCACCGGGGTCGATATTGGCATGGGTCAGGCCCAGCGCGCGCGCGGGGTTCTGATCCGCAGCCACATTCATAGGCCGGATAACCTGCGCAGTGACATAGGCACCTGTCCCCCATTCGTCGGTGACAGGCAGGTCAATCAGGTTCTCACCCTCGGTCACGGCAACGGCCTGCATCGCTATCACGTGGTTCGACAACACCGACACCAGCGCCGTGCCCGTATAGCGCGGCACAATCCGCAATTGCGCGGTATCGCCCGGGCGGTAGCCGGGCTTGTCGAGCGACAACTCAAGCGTGTCAGGTGTGGCAGAGGCATCGGCGGGCGCATACCAACCGGCATCGAACCCGACCGAAGACACGGTATAGTCGCCACCCAGACGTTCGACCACCAGTTCGTACTGGCCCCAGCCGACGGTCTGGCCGATCTGCACGGGGTCAGCGCCCAGCATTGCCTGCCCAGTCGCGATCTGACTGCGGGTGGTCACCGGTTCCCAATCCCAGTTGCCATATAGCTGATACCACTGGTACCGGGTCGACACCCGGTTGAGGGTCCATTTCACGTCCATCGGAGTCGGGATCAGATCCGCGCCCAGCGCCTGCAGCGCGAACTGCGCCTCTGTCCCCTCACTCACCGCGCCGTCGAACAGCGGGCGGATGCCGATCATCGGACCAGCGGGGGCGACGGGGCGGGTCACACTGCGTTCGACCGGACGGCCAGACCCTTCGGCGATGCGCACAGTAACGGTGGCGTCATAGGGGCGGCCGCGATCCTCAGGTTGCGGCAGCGGCAGGGCGATGCTGGTCGCACCAGCGGCATCGGTGCGCAGATCCGACGACAGCGCGCGGGTCTGGCTGTCAGGCGCGGCATCGTGGCGACCAAACTGATAGCCGGGCGCGGCGGGCAGCGTGGTGCGCGGCGACAGGCGCAGGGTGCCCTCAATCGGCAGATCCGCGCCCGGCGCCCCAAAGAGATATCGCGCAGAGATGTCGAGCAAAGGCGGATTGGCGGGTTGAATCGGTGCGTCAGGCAGCGTCAGCGCAAAGTCGATGCGCTCCGGCACAAAATCCTCGACCAGCAGGGTCTGCGTGGTCAGTGGCGGTGCCTGAGTATCGCCATAGAGCGCGAGCCGCCATGTCCCACGTGGCACCGACGGCGCCAGCGGCAAATCAAAGGTGTGACCACCGGCAAGAGCTGTCGCAGATAAGGTACGGCTGTGCTCAACCCCGTCCGGGCGGGTCAGGATTGCCGTGACGGGCAGGCCGTCCACCGCCTGCACATCGGCGTCGCGGATCAGAGCAGTGGCGTGGATCACCTCACCCGCCCGATACGCGCCGCGATCGGTGGCGAGGAAGGCGTCAAGTGGCCCTGCCGGTTCGCGCCCCTCGACACCCCGATCCGAGAGGTCAAAGGCCGGATCAGTCAGCGAGAGAAACGCGATATCTTCGGTCCCACGCTCGACAGTGACCAACGCGGGCGCTGCACCGCCCGTGCCACGAGCAAGCCCAGGGGCAAAGCTGGCCTGTCCCTGCGCGTCAGTGGTGGCGGTGGCCAGCACCCGGTTGGCGCGCGACAACAACGTGACGGTCAGATCGGGCATGGCACTGGCGTCCGAGAGCGCGCGGACAAAAACGTGCAACCCGTCAGTGCCTGACAAGGTGGTGATGCCGATGTCCGACAGGATGAACCATTGCGTCGCTCCCGGATCGTCATAGGGATCGGCACCCGGAACCCGCGCCGTCAGCGCATAGATACCCGCAGGCAGATCCCCCACGACGTCACCCAGCGGCAGACGCGTCAGGACATCGGCATTGAGGCTTTGTTCGACCTCGCCGGTGCCGGTCCATATCTCCTCGGCCATGTCGGACTGGAAATAGTCCTGTTGGTACTGCGACAGGGGGCGGCCAAAATAACTGTCCTGCATCGTGCGCAGCAGGTTGCGGTCACTGATGCGCGACAGGCTCAGGTCCAGTTCCGACAGGTTCACCGTCTCAACCGGAAGTCCCGCATCAGCGCTGCGTGGCAGTACATAAGCCCGACCGGGAAAGCGGACCGAGGGCGCGCGGTCACGAACATAGAGGCTAAGCGGCACGTCTCGCACCAACTCCTCGCCGTCGGCCGATGGCAGCCCGGCGCGGAAGGTCAGACTGTAACGTTCGCCATGTTCAACCCCTGAAATGCAGATCTGCCGTTCATCCGATTGCACCACAAGGCGGGCATCGGGCAAGCGCACGAAGGGCGTATAATCCTGACCCGCGCGGATCAGCGGTTCGGAAAATTCAGCACAAATCCGTGGTGTGGCGCTGTCAGAGTCCACGGACGTCTCGACAATGCGGAACCCATATTTCCCGATTGCATCGTCCAGCAGCGTCGTCACATCGCCCCGGTCCCCCAGCGTTTCGGCCAGACGCAAAGCCGGGATCATGTCGCGGCCCCGGTTCAACGTTTCCAGCGCGCGCGCCATTTCGATCAGGGCGTTGATCTGCACCGGCGCAGACGGCGCGCGCAGATAGCCGTTTACCGCCGCCAACAAGGCGCGGTTGCGCAGGTTGCGTTGATCACTGCCGCGCAGGGTCGCGCCATAGTCGGCGGACAAGCGGGCATACTCCACCCATTGGTCCGCCGCATCCGACTGGGCCAGCGCCGCGCCGGTCCAGTTCAGCGCCGAACGCAGCTCGCCCGCCGCCCGACTGTCACCAGCCGCCTGCAACAGCGCTGCGACATCCCATTCGCCCCCGGCGTGGCGCGCCCCCAGCGCCTGCGCCTCGGTCAGGGCGGCACCACGATCCGAGTCGCGCAGAAATCTGAGATCAGCAGCGCGTCCGACACTCTGCGCCAGAACATCGCGGTCGGTCGCGTAGACCTGCGCCGATACCGCACCATCATAGGGTTTGCGGTCGCTGATGGTGCTTTTCGGAAAACAAGCGTTGGAACGGCTGTTGAATGTGAACGCCTGACAGGCCGTGTCGCTCAGGCAGACGCGCTGGCAGGCATCCAGCGTCGTGTCGAACAGGGATTGCAGGTCGGCACCGTAAAAATCCACGTTCCGGGTCACAACAATCCGCCGGTCGGGAACGCTTTGTTGTGCCACGGCAGGCAGAATACCGATCATCAGACTCACGGCTGCAATCACAAGACGGCGCATAAAACTCTCCCTCGTCGGCACACCGGATGGTTGCACGGTGGGGGGCATGCGCGCAAGGATTCCCAGCCCTGCGGGCTTAAGCAGTTCTTCACCACAATCGGCGAAAACTGCGCGGCGGAGGCACGGAGAGCGGCATGGATTTCGCCCATAAACTCGCTGAGGAACGGCGCGCCCGCCTCGCGGCGGAACGCCTGCTTGAACTCAAGCAGGCAGAACTTTTTGCCGCCAATCGCAAACTTGGCCATCACGCCAAGAAGCTGAGCCACGAAATCACCGAAACCCGCGCCGAAGTGGCCAATGTGCGCAGCGAAAACCAGCAGGTGAAATCAGAGCTGGGTCAAGCCAATCAAAAAATCCAGGTGGTGGAAAGCCAGCTTTGGAAGGCGCTGGCCTCGATTCGCGACGGTTTTGCCCTTTTCAACGCCGAAGGGCTGTTGGAAATCGCCAACCCCGCCTATCTGACCGTATTCGATGGACTCGACACCATCGGGCCGGGTGCAAGCCATGGTCATGTGGTTGCCATGATGGTTGAGGAAGGAATTGTCGACCTGCAGGGCGAGACCGCCGATGTCTGGTCCCATCGCATGCTGACACGTTGGGACCAGCGGGTGATTCCCTCGGTGACGATCCGACTGTGGTCGGGACAGTTCCTTAAAATCCAGGACCGCAGAACACCTGATGGCGGTGTGGTCAGTCTGGCCATCGACATGACCGATCTGATGCGCATGTGGTCCGCTGTGCAGGAGATGCCGGACGGCTTTGTGATCTACGATTCTGACGACCGCTTGCTGATGTGCAACGAACCGTATCGTCAGTTTTATACCAAAACCGCGCCCGCCATGGTGCCCGGAGCCCAGTTCGAGGACATTTTGCGCTATGCGCTCGATCATGGCCAGCATGTAGACGCCGTAGGCCGCGAGGCCGAGTGGCTTGAACAACGATTAAAGGATCACCGCAGCCCGGTGACTCAGCAAGAGCAGCAACTGGAAGACGGTCGCTGGTTGCGGGTGTTTGACAAGCAGACCAGCGATGGTGGCCGCGTCGGCCTGCGCGTCGACATCACCCCGATGAAAGAGGCGCAGATCGCGCTCGAACGGGCGACCGAACGGGCCGAGTCGGCAAATCGCGCCAAGTCAGCATTCCTCGCCAATATGAGCCACGAAATCCGCACACCGATGAACGGCGTCGTCGGCATGGCCGATCTGCTGATGGAGGCGGATCTGACCGAAGAACAGCAACTCTATGTCGAGACGATCCGCAATTCAGGCGAGGCCTTGCTCGTGATCATCAACGACGTGTTGGATTTCTCAAAGATTGAGGCGGAAAAGCTGATCCTGCACCCCGAACCCTTTGACCTGGAACGCGTGGTGCACGAGATCGTCATGCTGCTGCAACCCACGGCGCGCGACAAGGGATTGGACCTGCTGGTGGATTACGACATGTTTCTGCCAACCCGGTTCATCGGCGATCCGGGGCGGTTGCGTCAGGTGCTGACCAACCTGTTGGGCAACGCGGTCAAGTTCACTATCGAGGGGCATGTGCTGATCCGCGTCGTCGGTATTCCCGATGACGCGGGCACCGCGATTCATATCACGGTCGAGGATACTGGGATCGGCATCCCGACGGACAAGACCGATCATGTGTTCGGCGAATTCAACCAGGTCGAGGATGAGAGGAACCGCCAGTTCGAGGGAACGGGACTCGGGCTGGCCATCACCCAACGGCTGATCCGGCTGATGGGCGGCGATGTCTGGGTCGAATCCGAATTCGGCAAGGGCACCTGTTTCGGCTTTAGCCTGACCCTGCCCCCCGAACACCCCGTGACCTTTGAGACGGCCAATCTGCCCGAGACGATAAAAACCGCGCTGGTGGTGGACGATCACAACACCAATCGCAGCATCCTGAGCAAGCAACTGAGTATTTTGGGTGTCACCACCAGCTATTGCGCCACCGGGGCCGATGCGCTGGATCGGGTCGGCGCGCTGGGCCAATCCGGATCGCTGCCGGATCTGTTGCTGATCGAACAAGATCTGCCGGACATGACCGGACTGGACCTTGCGGATCGGTTGCGGCGGCTGGGTGTGCAATCTCCGGCGCTGTTGTTCAGCAACAATCCCGCCATGCTGCAATCGCTGCCAGGACGCGACGCGGTGCAGGCCGTGCTGCAAAAACCGATGGCTCGCCGCACCCTGTTTGCCGCGCTCAGTGGATTGGGGGCGCGATCTGACGACACCGCCCTGCCCTGCGCGCCAGAACCCGTAGCATCACAGCCAACCGGGACGTTGCGGGTTCTTGTGGCCGAAGACAACAAAACCAACCAGTTGGTTTTTCGCAAAATGGTCGCGGCACTCGACCTGGAACTGACCTTTGCCAACAACGGATTCGAGGCGGTCGCCGCATTCAAAACCGCGCGCCCCGACGTGATCTTTATGGATATTTCGATGCCCGGCATGGACGGAAAACAAGCCACCTGTGCCATCCGTGAAATCGAAGGAGACGGCCCCCGGGTGCCAATCATCGCCGTGACCGCCCACGCCATGAGCGGTGACCGCGAGGTGATCCTTGAGGCCGGGCTGGACGACTATCTGACCAAACCGCTGCGCAAGACCGATCTGATTTCCAAGATCGAACGTCATGGCTATATCAACGCGTCCGCCACCTGAATTTTCGCCCCAAAATCGGCAATGTAGTCCGCAACCGCCCTCCCAACGGCATCAATGCCCCTAAAATCAAGAAGGCGGTAGTCGGAATGAGGCTGACCAAAGCGGCACCTCAAATTGCGTCGCGGTGGCCGGTGGCGTAGGGCAATTCCACGCGGCCCGGTTTGACAGACCCTGGCAACAGGGATCAGTCACAACGCGCGGTCATGCCGCCGTCGACCACAATCTCGGTTCCAGTGATAAACCGGGCTTCTTCCGAGGCGAGGAAAAGTGCGGCATTGGCCGTATCGCGCCCGTCGCCCATAAAACCGAGAGGGATACGCTTTACCCTTGAATCGAGCAGTGTTACGACATCGCCTCCGGCGCGTTGACCAGCCAGACGCATCTCGACCATCGGGGTGTGGAGTTGACCGGGAACAACCGTATTCACGCGAACACCCTTGGGAGCGTATTCCACGGCGACAACGCGGCCGAACTGGATGACGCCGGCCTTGGTTGCGGCATAAGCCGATTGTGCAGCGCCGGTCCAGCGCATGCCGGATGTGGACGATGTGTTGACGATAGACCCTGACCCGCGCGCGGCCATGTGTGGCAGGACCGACCGACAGGTGAGGTAGACGGATTTCAGGTTGAAATCCACCTGCCGGTCCCAGGTTTCCTCGTCCATATCCGCCGGGCCGCCCTTGGCCGAACCGCCAACGTTGTTCACCAGAATGTCGACCTGCCCGAACCGATCGAGGCAGGCGGCAACCATCGCTTCGACCGACTTGCGGTTGGTGACGTCGCAGAGGTGCGGTTCGATTTCGCCCCCGGCCGCGCGGGTGCGCTCCAGTGTCTCTTGCATCGGGTCTGACCGCAGATCGACGGCAAATATGCGCGCGCCTTCCTCGGCAAAGCGGACACAGGCGGCGCGGCCATTGCCCCAGCCGGGACCGACACACCCCGCGCCCGTCACAATCGCAACTTTGCCGTCAAGCCTGCCAGCCATCACAAATTCCCTTCAAAACCATAGAGTCGTTCCGGATTGGTCACCAAAAGGCGGCGCAATGCGGAGTCGCCCGGGCAAATTCCGGAAAGCAGATCGACCAGAATGCCGTCGTCAGGCGGGTCGGCTCGAAAATTCGGATGGGGCCAGTCGGTGCCCCAAAGCGTGCGGTCGGGATAGGTTTCCACCAGTCGCCGGGCAAACGGGGTCGCATCGCCATAGGGCGGGTCAAGGCGCGAACAGCGTTCCGATCCCGACACCTTGATCCAGATATGCTGGCTTTCGCCAAGACGGAGGAGATGTTGAAAAGGCTCCTGCTGCATGCCTAAACTTGCGTCGACGCGGCCCATATGGTCGATCACAACCGGAACCGGCAATTCCGCCAACACCGGTGCCAGTTCCGCGATCAGCTTGCTTTCCATATGGATCAGCAGGTGCATGTTCAGATCTGCCAGTCTGGGCGCAAGGGCGCGTAGCTGATCGCTGGTTGCACCGGGGGCAAGGTGGGACATGTAATTGAACCGCACGCCGCGAAAGCCCTGCGCATAAAGCTGGGACAGGGTGTCCCTCGACACATCCGGCGGAGTCAGCGCAACCCCAAGATAGGTGCCGGGACGCGCGGCCATGGCATCGGCCACCACCGAGTTGTCACGACCATGGCACCCCGACTGCACAATCACACAACGGTCGATCCCCAGCATGTCATGCAGCGCAAACAGCTTTTCCTTGGGCGCGTCGCCGGGTTTGAAACCGCTTTCCGGCGCATAGGGAAACACCGAGGTGGGACCAAAGACATGCACATGGGTGTCCGTCGCCCCCTTTGGCAGGGTCAAGGCGGGCCGCGACGGGTTCGGGTTCCAGCAAATCGGTGCGTCGTTCATTCGAACTCCTTTGGGGCATCAGACGGGGGGGACACCCGAAAGATGTTCAGCGTCAGGGAAATCAGCGAATAATAGCCCAACACACCAACCAGATCGACCAGCCGATCGGTCCCCAGCACGGCCTCAGCGCGCGCATACAGGTCATCGGGAACCTGTCGTGTGTCCAGTGCGGACCGGGCAACGAGATAGACGACCTCTTCCTCCGGGTCGGTGAATACAGGCTCTGATCCGGTGCGGATTGCCTCGACAATCTGCGGCGACAGCCCGGCCTTTAGCGCGATGGGCTTATGGGCGTACCATTCGTATTCGGCGCTGTAGGTGCGGGCCATGACCAGGATGGCCAGCTCTGACAGCCGCGGTTCGAGCGAGCTGTCGTAGCGGCAATACTGGCCCAGATCCTGCGCCTTGGCGCCCAGTTCCGCCCGGTGCAGCCAGACGGCCAGCGGGCCGCGCACGCCGCCGCGCGGGCCGCTGGCGATGGCGTCATGCACCGCCTTCTGGCGGTTGGAATAGGTTGCGGGATCGGGCGCATTCAGGCGCTGTGTGGGCCAGTCGGTCATTCAGAAATCCTCGTTGCGTTATAGGCTGGTTCGGCGTCCGCAAAGCTGTCGAGCCATGCCCCAAGCCCTGCCCATGTGTCTCGCCACGCGACCGGACGACGCCAGTCGAGATAGGATAACATACAGGCCAGAGAGATCGACGCGACATCAGTGTGCCTTGGGTCCGGCGGCGCGGCCTGTAGCGCGTCCAGCCCGCGGGCCACCTTGCCACGCTGATGATCCAGCCAGCGATCAGATGTCTGATCCTGGTTGCGAAACCGACCTTCGTAGACCATCAAAAGACCGGCATCAGCCACCCCATCGGCCAGGTTCGCGAGGGTCAGGCACTGAAACCGGTCAGCCCCTGCGGTCGGGATCAGTTTGCCACCGCCCGCAACGGCATCAAGATATTCCAGAATCACCCGGCTGTCATACATCGTCAGGCCATTCGCTAACAGGCACGGCATCTTGCCCAACGGGTTCTGCTGGCGCAGATTGTCAGTCTGATCCAGTGTATTCGCCGGCCGCTCTTCGATCTGATGGTCGAGTCGCAGAACCTGCGCCGCGATCCTGACCTTGCGACCGAAGGGAGAGGTTGGCGTGGTGCGCAGAATGGCGCGGCCCTGTGCGCCGGGTCCAGAAAGTTCGTAGGTCATTTCATCGTCTCCGGCAGGAACAGGGCGATCTGGGGAAACAGGCACAGCAGCACGAGCATCGCAAACCCGGCCAGAACAAAGGGCACAAGCCCGGCAAAGATCTGTTCCAGTTTGACCCGCCCCTCTGATGCCGCTTGAACGACAAAACAATTGATCCCGACAGGCGGCGTCACTGCACCGATTTCCACCAGCAGCACCACGTAGATCCCGAACCAGATCGGATCGAATCCCAGGGACATCATCACCGGATGGGTGATCGGCAGCGTGATCGCCAGCAGCGCAGGCGCGTCCATCATCATCCCCAACGCGAGGTAGATCAGCGACACCAGCACAACGATGATCCAGCGGTTGACGTCCAGCCCGGTCAGAAACCCGCCAACTGCATTGGCCACACCAGACAGGGCGAGGAATTTGGAAAACACCAGCGCGCAGATCAGGATTGCAAAGATCATCGCCGAGGTGCGGATCGTTTCCAGCAGCGTCTTGCGCAACTCGATCCCCCGAACCCCCTTGTGCCGAACGATGGCAAGAAGCAGCGTGGCAAAGGCGCCGATGCCGCCGGCTTCGGTCGGGGTAAAGACACCAAGGTACAGTCCGGCAACAATCAGAAAGATGATCAGCACCAACGGCCCGGCCAGGCGCAGCGACATCAGTTTTTCCCGCAGCGTAAAGTTGTAGCTTTCACGCGGGGCGAGCGCCGGGTTGCGCAACACCGTCAGCCAAATCGCGACACACAGGACGATGGCAAACAGTATGCCCGGAATAAAGCCGGCAATCAGCAGCGATCCGATCGAACTGTCTGTCAGGATTCCATAGACCACCACCAGTGACGAGGGCGGGATCATCACCGCCAGCGTCCCGGCAATCGCAATCGAGGCCGAGGCAAGGCCCTTGTCATACCCCCGGTCCAGCATCTGCGGCAAGGCAAGTTTGGTAAAGACCGTCGCCGTGCCAACCGATGAACCCGAGGCCGCCCCAAACGCAGCAGCCCCAAGCGTGGTCGAGATTGCCAACCCGCCTCGCAGGTTGCCCAGCCATTTGGTCGTTGCCTCGAACAGATCCTCGCCCAGCCCGGCCCGCATGGCGAAAAATCCCATCAGCAGGAACAACGGGATCACCGAAAAGTGGAAAGAATGGGTGGTGTCAAAGAACACCGTCCCAAGGATCGACGTCGCGGCGTTGAACCCGACGATCGCCGCCATGCCCAGCGCCCCGACAAGGCCAAGCGCCACCATGACATTGACCCCCATCAGGATCAGGCCGAACAGCGCGCCGGTTCCGATCAATCCGATTACAAGGGAACTCATTCAACTGTCTCCGCTTCGGAATCTGGTAGGGTGCCGCCAAGGGCACAATAAATTGCGTCAATCAGGAACTGGATCGACAGCATCAGCAGGCCAAAGAACACCGCGCCCTTGATCGGCCAGATCGGAAAGCGGATCGAGCCGCGCTCAAGCTCTCCGATGCGATAGCTTTTTTCGGTCATGATCCAGCCCGCATATGCCGCCCAGGCGAACAGCCCCGCACCCAAAAGCATGGCGATCACCTTGGTCGCACGTTGTCCGCCGGGGGCAAGGTGCTGAGTCAGGATCACCACCTTGATATGCCCGCCCTCGAACTGGGTCAGAGCCAGCGACAGAAAAATCATCAGCGGCAGCGCGCTTTCGGTCAGTTCCAGCGTCCCCTTGACCGGGGCGTTGAATCCATAGCGCATCAGGACATTGGTCACGACAAGGCACATCACCGCAAAGGTGAGCGCACCGGCGATCAGGCCGCAAAAGCTCAGCAAAAGGCCAAAGCTCTCGCGCAGGCGGGCAAAGGTCTGCATCGGGTATCTTTCGAAAAAGCGGACCCCATCCGTCAGAACAGGGTCCGGGTCTGGGGGGGTGGATCAGAACTGGAAGCTTTTGATGATCTCGTCAGCAGGCAGGCCAGCCGCCGTTGCTTTGTCGATCCATTCCTGTCGCACTTCTTTGACGCCATCGTCGTCAAGGACACCCATCAGCTCTTCTTTGGGAAAGGGAACGACTTCGACGCCAAGATCGCCTTTCCAAAGTTCGCGAACCCGTGCGTCGTCGTCATCAAGCATGCGCGCATATTCGACAAGGTAATCCTTGCCCAGTTGATCAACCACGGCTTTGGTTTCGTCGTCCATGCCCTCGTAGCTGTCAAGGTTCATCGCCAGAAGATGCCCAAAGGACGCGCCGAGTGGCAGTTCAATATAGTATTTGGCGACCTCGTCATACTTCCAACCGCGGGCCAGCGCCGGGCCAATCGGCGTGCAGTCGATGATAGACCGTTGCAGCGCCTCATAGGCCTCGGATGTGGCAATGGACACCGGCGTCGCGCCAAGCGCCTCGATCAGCTTGGGATAGGCAAAGCCGTAGGACCGGATGCGCAGTCCCTGCATATCAGCGGCGCTGGTCACCGGCTTGTTGCACAGCATCCCGTAGCCTTCGAGCGGACGGAAGCCAAAAGCATAGAGGTTGTTTTCCGCCAGCTCCTGTTTGAATTCCGGATATGTCGCGTGCATCTCTTCCATGAAATGCCCGACTTCGAGCGTATTCATCGGTTGCGGGATGAAAAAGCCGACGGCGTTGTTCAGTGGCATCAGGTCAGGAAAGTACGGCGTGATGATATCGCCGAAATCACCGACGCCTGCGGCCAGTGCCTCGGGGATCTCGCCAGTTTTGGCAACGGAACCACCCCAGAACACGTCGATGCTGTGTTTGCCGTCAGTTCGCTTGGCGAACTCATCCACAAGCCACTGCGTGGTAATCGCCTGCGCGTCACCCGCGCCCTGCGGTTTGAACGTGATCCACTTGTATGTGTCGGCGTCGGCCATGCTGGCAAAGCCGAAGCTGGCGGCAAGGGCAAAGCCCACTGCGCGCGGAAAAGTCGAGTTGCTCATAGTTCCTCCCATTGGTCTTCTAACCGCTCCCCGCGGTCCTGCGCCGCCAAATTGAAGCGTTCCACGGCATGATGCAAATACTATAAACTCATGCCTTCGATACCTCTCAGGTATGCCGTTACTTCCAGATTCCGCTGGCAACCAAATCGTTGACGATCTCCTGCGTAACTTCTGCGACCACCTGAATGGCCCGCTTGCTTTTCTGGTCAGATTTGCTCGCGACACAGAGCGTCCAGTCGATCTGCGGATCGGTGATCGGGCGGGCCTCAAGCGTGCCGGCCTGAATCTCACTCAGAACGCCGCCAAAGGTCAGGATGGTAAAACCATGCCCGTGCCGGACCAGTGATTTCAGATGCGAGACGCCGTCGACCCGCTGGATGATATTTAGTTCTGCCCCGATGGCATCCGCGTGTTTGTCGATCAGAATCCGCAGGTAATTCTGTCGGCTCGGCATGATCAGCGGCAGGCGTACTGCGTCATTCAGCGGATAGCTTTCGCGGTCCAGCGAACCGCAGGGGCCAATCACATAGAGATGCTCGACCAGCAGTTCGGTCGACACGGTATCTTCCCCGCGCGGGGCATCGTGCATCACCGCCAGCCCGATTTCACCGCGCACCAATTTACCTTCGAGTTCGCGGGAAAAGCCTTCGACAAAGCGCAGCTCAATCTCGGGAAAATCACGTTTCGTTCGTTCGAGCAATGGCGAGACGATGAATTCGCCGGGCGTCGGCGGGATACCCACAACCACGACGCCGCGCGCCGATCCCGCCTGCGAGGTCACGTCGTGATGGGCCTGCGCGATCTGTGCCATGATGGCATAGGCGCGGGTGGACAAAATTTCCCCGGCCTCGGTCAACTCGACCCCGCGCGACGTTCGCAGGAACACCGGCTGGCCAAGGTCGGCCTCAAGCCGGGAAATCTGACGACTTAGCGCCGGTTGGGCGATCCGCAGCCGTTCCGCCGCGCGGGTGATGTTCTTTTCTTCGGCCACGCAGAGGAAATAGCGCAGCGTGCGCAGCTCTGGTTGCCAGTCGCCAGTGTGCAACGACTTTTTCGTCAGATCCATTCGGGCCTGTCCTGACCCAGGATCGGGCTTTGACGTGCCCAGAACGGCGGCGTTTCCGGCATCTGCACCACTGGCCCAAGATGACGCATCACACCACGCGCACCGTCTGAGTCCACAAACCACGGCGCCAGATCCGCTGGTGTCGGCAATTCGCCAGTGGCGTCGGAAAATCCCTGATCCTGTAGGAACATCGCCGAACGGCAGAGCGAAACCTGCACATGCCAGCTGCCGCCTTCTGTCGCGCGGCGTTCCAGCGCCATCAACGTGCCTAACGCACCAAGGTAGCCCGTCAGGTAATCGCAAACCGGCAGGGGGATCAGCTCGGGCTGGCCTTGTGGCCCCTGTTCGGCACAGATGCCGGTCACTGCCTGCGCCACCTGTTCCCACCCCGCGCGGTCGGACAGCGGCCCACCGTGGCCGTAACAGCTGATCGAAAGCGTGACGATACCGGGTCGCAGCTGGGCCAGCGCCTCGGGGCCCAGCCCCCGCGCGTTCAAGGTACCGGGGCGATATCCCTGCGAAAACACGTCCGTCGTGCGGATAAGCTCGCGCAGGCGGGTCATGTCGTCGGCGGTGTTCAGGTCAAGATACGCCGATCGTTTCCCGTGACTGGTATCGCGCACGTGATCGGGGGTCTGGGCCAGATGCGGGGCCGTAATCATCAGCACATCGGCCCCGTGGCTGGCCAATTCGCGCGCCGCGATCGGGCCGGCAAGAATCCGTGTCAGATCAAGCACCCGCAGGGTTGACAGCGGCCGGGCGCCCCCCGGCACCGGCTCGGGCGGCGCGTCGCCGATACGCTCTATCGTGATGACGGGTCGGCTGGCCAGCAGCTGGCCTTGCGGATGATCGCGCCAGTCGGCACGGGTGCGGATCATGCCGCCACAGGCCCGCGCACGGGCAATCGCCGTTTCGAGTTCCTGCGCATCACGGCCAGCAACAGCGGTCCGCACCGCCTCTGCAGTATCGCCGCAACCAAGTTCACCAAGCACGCGGGCGCGCAGCTGTGGCAGATTGAGATGCGGCAGAAAGTGGCGACCATCCCGCGTCGGCCAGGGTTGGGTCAGCTTGCGCATCGCGGCCATGTTGGGGTCAGGCGCTGGCGCGACAAATGTGCCATCAGGGCCTGCAACACGGGTCAAATGATTCATCGCCAAACTGGCCGCGGCGGCGCGGGCATCGCATGTGACAGGCTGCACCGGCCCGCCACGCGCCGCGGCCAAGTCCGCAACAATCCCGCCAGTAGCGGCAACAACCGCACCAACCGTTTCGCCAACCTTAAAGCGTGTCGGCGCATGTGGCCCCTGCCCCGTCACCGACACGTCGCTGACAAAAGATCGACCGCGCAACGCAATCAGAGCGTCGAGCGCGGGGGGCTGGCGGGTTATGGCGGTCATTGGATACCTCGGGCTGGTGGGCCAAAGTGGCCCCAGTGACAGATTTTGTAAACGACTGACCTATCAGAGCACTTTGCCCGGATTCAGTATACCCTGCGGATCAAGCGCGGTCTTGAGCTTTCGAAAAAGATCCAGCTCGACCGGCGATTTATAGCGTTGGAGCGAGTCGCGGTATCGCTGACCGATGCCATGCTCGGCAGCGAATGTGCCCCCCATCGAGACGGCAATATCGTGAACGAGGCGCGCCACCTCGCCCCCTAGGTTGCCGGCATTGCCAGCTTGGCCATGCGGGAAAATCGCCGTGAAATGGACATTTCCGTCCCCCAGATGCGACACACTATGGAGTGTTGCCTCTGGATAAGCCTGCGTCACCGCCGCGTCGGCAGCGGCGAGAAAATCGGGTACACGAACAATCGGCACGGCAGTGTCGTGGGTGAAATTCAGACCGTGCTGTTTGTTGGCCTCAGATACAGAGTGCCGGATGTGCCAGAACGCATTGGCCTGCGCCTCGGTCGCGGCGGGAACGGCATTGGTGATAAGGCCGGACGTCATCGCACCGCCCAAGACGTCCACCAGACGGCCGGACAATTCGCAAAAGGCCGCGTTGCCTTTGACCTCGATCATCAATGCCCAATCCGGCAGGGCCGCAAACGGCAGACGGACGCCGGGGATATGCTCGGCGATGATTCGCAGCTGGGACGCCGAGAACAGCTCGAACGCGTCCAGTTCCGCTCCGAAACTGGCGCGGCAAGTCAACAGCAGATCAACCGCCGCCTGCGGCGCGGGCAGCGCAACAAACGCCATGGCGCGTTGACGCTGGCGGGGGAACAGCTTTAGCGCGACACGGGTCACGATGCCAAGCGTACCCTCGGATCCGACAAAGATGGATTTCATGTCATAACCGGCGTTGTCCTTGCGCAGTGTTCGCAGGCCATTCCAGATTCGCCCGTCTGCCAGCACCGCCTCGATCCCCAGCACCAGATCACGGGTGTTGCCATAGCGCAGGACGGCAGTGCCACCGGCATTGGTCGACACATTTCCGCCGATCTGGCAACTGCCCTCAGACGACAGGGTCAGCGGAAACAGTCGGTCATGATCTTTGGCAGCCTGCTGGACCTGCGCCAATGTGCAACCAGCCTGAACGATGATCGCATCACTTACGGTGTCGACCTCTTCGATCTTGTTGAGCCGTGCAAGACACAGCACCACACCGCGCCCGCCGCACAACGGGATACCGCCAGCGGTCGAGCTGGTGTTGCCGCCCTGCGGGAAAACCGGGATCGCCGCTCCGGCGCAATAGCGCACGATGGCAGCCACCTCATCGACAGATCCGGGGCGACAAACGCAAAGTGCCGCGCCAGAGGTTCGGCCAACCCAGTCGGTATAATAGGGGGCAGTTGCATCGGGCGCGGTCAGTACATGCGCCGCGCCGATCAGCCGAGCCAGAGACACAGGCACCGACGCATCAGTCATCGGGACGGGTCAGTTCCCAAAGCGTGTCCGTCGTTGCGTAATCGCGATACCCCAGCCGGGCAATCGGACTGGCGGCGGCGGTATCAAAACGCCCATTCACAATATAAGCGTCGTTGATATGAGTTTGCACCACCTGACCAATGACAAAAAACCGATCAACCGGATCACCATTCATATCCCGTATCTGTTCGACCGAGACTGTCTTGCATTCCAGAGCGGCAGGGCTTTCGGCAACAAACGGGGCCGAGACCGCAATCGAGGTCCCGATCGTCAGCCCCGCCAGTTCAAATTCGTTCGCACCGTCAGGATGTGCCTCCGAAGTGGTGTTCATCGCCTCTTTCAGCGCGTCGGTCGCGAGGGAAAAGGTAAATTCGCCCTGCGACTGCGCGTTGGCCGCTGAGTGCTTCATCCCTTCGCTGGTGAACCCGATCATGTGCGGATTGGCCCCGAGCGGCATGAAAAACGAATAGGGTGCGAGGTTCGGGATACCGTCGGCATTCACGGTCCCGATCCAGCCAATCGGGCGCGGCGCGACGATTGCTTTGAACGGGTCGAATGTCAGGACATCGGGACGGGTGCTGCCGTAATGCATGATTGGCCTTTCAGATCAGTTCACGAGGAACAGGGATATTTGTGGGAACATCACAAAGAGGGCAAGAAGAATCAATTCCGTCACCACAAACGGTGCCACACCACGGAAACCGACCTTTGTCGGCTGTCCCGTGGCGGCTGACGCAATAAAGACATTCAACCCCACCGGCGGAGTCACCAGGCCGATTTCAGCGGTCTTAACGATAAGCACCCCAAACCAGATCGGATCGAATCCCAGCCCAGTGATGATCGAATAGCTGATCGGTACCGTCAGGACCAGAATGGCAAACTGATCCATCAACATCCCCAACAGCAGATAGACCAGCAAAATCGCGACCAGCACGGTATAGGGCGATAATTCCGCCTCAGCGATAAAGCCAAGCAGGCGATTTGTCGTCTGGGTGAAGGTCATGAAGTAGCCAAACATCAGCGCGCCGAAAATGATGGTGACAATCATCGTCGTGGTGCGCAGCGTGTTGCCAATGGCGCGAACCATGTCTGCCGGTTTCAAACGACCCAGGGCAAGGGCCAGTACAAAGGCACCGACTGCGCCAATTGCGCCAACTTCGGTTGGTGTGGCCAGCCCGGAATAGAGCGCACCCAGCACCAGTGCCACCAACAGCCCAATCGGCCAGACCCGGCCTTTTTGTTCAATAACTTCACCGGATTCGTCGACCAGTGCGGTCAGCATGTCAGGCGCGTAGTCGGGGCGACGCCACAGGATGAACAGGATCGTCGCCACATAACCCAGCGCCGTCACGATCCCCGGCCCGATCCCGGCGATAAACAGCTTGCCGATGCTTTCCTCGGTCAGGATGCCATAGACGACTAACGCGATGGACGGCGGGATCATGATCGCCAGAGTGCCGGAAATCGCAATGGTCCCGACGGCGAGTCCAGGATTGTAACCCAGCCGCTTCATCGTCGGGAACGCCGCACGAGAAATTGTTGCGACCGAGGCGGTAGAACTGCCCGAAGAGGCGGCCAGCACCGCCCCGGCAAGAACGCAGGCCACGGCCAGCCCCCCGCGCACCCGGCGCAGCAGCCGGTTGCAGGCGATCATCATGTCATCGGCGATGCCCCCTGCTGACAGAAACTCTGACATCAGAACAAAGGCGGGAATGGTCAGGATCGCGAAATTCGCAAAGGTGTGATGCACAACTTCGGTCATCAGGCCCAGCACGGTGGCCATGGGAGCGATATACAAAAGCGCGAGACTGCCAGCGATGCCCAGAGCATAGCCGACCGGGATTCCGACCAGCAGCAGGCCTATCAGAAAAAGCGTTCCGAAGAATATTGTCATAGGTTTTCAGGTCTCAATGTTCTGCCGAATCGGCGTGATCAACGTCACCGAACGCGTCAAAGACAAGGCGAATGGTCAGCACAGCAAGGGCGAGCGGGACCCAGATCCAGCTCCAGCCGACGGGCCAGTCGATGATGCCCATCATGTATTCGCTGTTAGCAAAGGCGTCCCAGGTTTTCTCGGCTGATTTCCAGCACAAAACCGCAATGTAGGGCGCGACCAGCAGGTTGCCGACCCGCAGCATCAGACGTCGGCGACCAGCGGGAACGAAGCTAAGCAACAGATTGATGCGGATGCGCCCACCAGTGCGATAACCCCAGGGCAGGCCCATCGCGATTCCGGCCACCATCAGATAGCTTTCAGTCAGGGTAAATTGCCACGGAATCGGTGCCAGAAAGATGTGACGCAAAACGGCATCGGCGCTGACCAGCAGCATGACAACCGCAAGCACCGCACCCGCGATGACCGCCATGAAATTCTCGACGATGCAAAGCGCACCGTCGAGAGGCTTGGTTTGGGGGACGGCCTGCGTCACGCAGACATTTCCGCCAGCGTCGATTTATAGAGGTCCAGCGCCTGGCGCGCCTTGACCCCGCGCGCTTCCAACCGCTCAACCCAGTCTTCCTGCACAAAGGCCAGCTTGTCGTTGATAAGGGCAAGCTGGTCCGCGGGAAAGTCGTATATCTCGACCCCGAGGCCCTCGAACTTTTTCGCCAGCTCTTCGGCTTCGGTGTCCATGACGTCAGCAACGTGATCCTCGGTCCATTGGCCCGCGTCCATCATTGCCTTTTGAATATCATCGGGGATGGTTTCCCACTTCTTCGCACTGATGCAGAAGATGTTCGAGAAATTGCCGAACGATCCGTTCCGGCTGGCTGCCTTGCACAACTCGGCCACGCCATACCCCTCGATCGTCAGATAGGACGAGATCGTCGCGCTGACCGTGCCGCGTTCCATTGCCACATAGATGTCACCAGCGGCCACTTCGGTCGGCGAAGCGCCAAGCTGCTGAACCGCGAGGTTGGTCGACCCCCCGGCCGAGCGGATGACCTTGCCCTTGAACCCTTCGAGGGTCTTTACCGCCTCATCGGTGGCGACGTATTGGTACGGCGGAAAGGCCATGTTCCAGATCGGCACCACATTGTTGGCCTCGTATTCGTTCATGTAGACCGGATCTTTGACCGCCTTGGAATAGGCCGCGATGATCTGATGCGCCGATGCTCCCAGGCCGGGCAGCATCGTCACACCGTTCAGCGGCATCTTGTCAGATGAATAGCCCACCGGGAGCGGGGCGGCGTCGCCGACGCCGCTTTGCACCGCACCAAGCAACTGTTTCAACGGCGCAAGCTGGCCCGCAGGAAAATAGTTATAGCTGATGGCATCGCCAACCGTTTCCTTGAGCTTTTCCATAAACGGCGCGACCCCGCCACGGGAAATCACATGTTTGTCGGGACTGCCCGACAGGATGGTCAGCTCGACCGCCGAAGCGGCCCGCAGGATCGCCGGCGTGGCAAGCACCGCACTGGCTGCAAGACTGCGCGTAAGCATGGTCCGTCTGTTGAGTGTCATGTCTTCCTCCTCCTTGATGGCACCGGGCGGGCTTTGCCGCTCCGGTATATTGCGGCCAGGCCCTGCGCGACCAAAGATCGAGCGCAGGATTGACCATTCGACGATTATTTCTGAACAGCGCAACCATTCCCGACCGCCGACAAGACGCGCCGCGGTCCGACATATGGCCTTGGCCCCAGACGCTCCCCCTCGCCTAGTTTTGTAAACTAAGTCGCTCGGGACCATTTCGGCAAACCGGAAAAACATAATAATGATTCTGAAAAACTGAACAATCACATTTGCAGTTGAAAATGATCCCGATACCGCAGAACCGTATCCCGAACCGTTCGAATGAACAGGCGCGACGCTGGCGAAAGCGGCTCTCCGCGTCGCTGTATCACCCCGATTTTGCGCGATACCTTGCGTCCGTGAAACGGCACCGCGACAAGCCGCGAGGCGGCAAGGAAATTAGGATCCACCACCGGCATGACTGTGGCCCCCAACCCCCCGGCCACCAGCGCGTAAAGCGTCGGATATTGCAGCGTCTCGTATCTGGGTTCGACGGTGAACCCAGCTTCGGCGGCCAATTCCTCGATCACGATCCGCGCCGTTGCACCGGGTCCTGGGCATAGTAGATCCAGCGTCTTCAGGTCACTGGGTTCAGCGTAGCCACGCCTGGCGACGGGGTGCTTTTCCGGCAGAATCAGCCGAAACAACTGGTCGAACATATGCTCGAACGACAGCGCCTGTGGCACGTCCCAATAGGGGCCGATCCCAAAATCAACCTTGCCGCTTTCGACGGCGGCCAGAACATCATCGCGCAGGCCTTCGCGCAGGGCGATTTTGACTTCGGGGTGCTCCAGACCCAGCGTATCCAGCACCTTGGGCATCAGACTGACTGCGATGGTTGGCGACACGGCCAGCACGACCTTACCGGCGAATTCGGCGGCATGACCGCGGAAATCACGGATCAGTCGTTCGGTTTCGTTCAACAAACGCCGACCCCGGATGAGAAACTGTTCGCCCGCATCGGTAAGCCGGATGCGCCGCGTCGTGCGAACAATCAGGCGGGCCTGCAAGATATCCTCGAGCTGGCTGATCTGGGCAGTCACGGCAGACGGCGACCGTCCGATCGCCTCGGCCGCCCGTTTGAAGCTGCCCATTTCCGCGACCGCGACGAATGTGGCGATCAATCCCATAATCTGGCGATCCTGCATCACGGTCCTCCCCTGCCTGTTGAGACAGCAATTCTGCGCAAAGGCAAGGGGCTGGCTGTTCCCCCCCCTCAGGCCCGACACGCTAGCAGTAAACTGGTCGCTTGGTGTTTCAAAAAATGAAATACCATTGTTCGCACAAGACCACTGTCGCCTCGGGGGGATGGCCCCCTACTCTCAGCCCGAATCCAACGGGCCGCTTGCCCGGCACCATTTCCGATAAGGAGGAACAGGAAGCCATGAAAATCATTCCCAACGACGACGGCCTTGGCGCCCGGATCAAAGAGATTGATCTGTCCCAGACCCTGACCGAAGACCAGGTTGGCGAGGTGCGGATGGCTCTGAGCAAGCATGGAGTCATCTGTTTTCCCGATCAGAAAATCGACGCGGCGGACCTCAAGGCGTTTTCCGGTCGTTTCGGGACGCTGGAAATCAACGTGACCGGAAACTATCAGGAACCCGGACATCCCGAAGTGATGATCCTGTCCAACAAGGTGGTGGACGGCAAACCGCTCGGCCTTTCGGATGCCGGGCAGGACTGGCACACGGATATGTCCTATTCCAAGGAAATGGCCTTTGCCAACGTGCTGTATGGCATCGAGATTCCGCGCGTGAATGGCACACCGCTGGGCTGCACCGAATTCGGCAACATGCGCGCCGCCTATCTGGATCTGCCGGACGATCTGAAGCAGAAACTGGACGGTCGGACAGCAACCCATGATTTCAACAAGTTCTGGGAAAACATGCGGCGCGAAAAAGGGTCGTCGCGTCCGCCGCTGACCCCGGAACAGAAGGCGAAAAAGCCCCCGGTGTCGCAGCCGATTTTCCTGACGCATCCCATCACCGGCGACAAGGTGCTCTACGCGAACCCCGGCTATACGGTGCAGATTGACGGCATGGACAAGACCGAGAGCGACGAGATCCTCAGCTTTCTATTTCGGCATCAGTTGCAGCCGAAATACTGCTACAAACACCTCTGGTCCGAAAATGACGTGCTGATGTGGGACAATTTCGGCACCATTCACAACGCCGTCGCTGATTATGGCCCGGACACGCCGCGATTGATAAAACGGTGTCAGGTGATGGCGGACAAGGTCCTTGCAAAGGTCGCCTGATCCATATGTCCGGATTGCGCGATCAATCCAGAAACCAGCCGGATCGCGCGCGCAGCCAGCCCTTGAGAAAATCAAGGAAGGCGCGCTCGCGTTCCGGCCTGAAATGCCGTTCGGCATAGACGGCATAGATTGCCATTTCTTCGGCGCGGTGGTCGGGCAAAATCCGGATCAGCGCGCCGGTGCGCAGTGCCTCGGCGATCATGTAGGTGGGATGGATGGACACCCCTTCGCCCGCGATGGCTGCGCCCAAAAGGACCTCACCCAGGTTCGAGGACAAGGCCCCGCGAACCCGGACCGACAGTTCTTCGTCGAATGTCCAGACGCCAGCGGGCGATTTGATACGATGCAACAGGCAGTTATGGTCAGCCAGCTCTGCAACCGTGCGCGGCGTGCCGTGACGATCAAGATACGCGGGTGCCGCAACCAGCACCTGCGGCACCCGCACCAAAAGCCGGGCAACATGGGCCATATCCGGCAGGATCGGTGCGATGCGGATCGAAAAATTCAACGCCTCGCGCACGATGTTGAGCGATCCGTCATCCGCAGTAATTTCGAAATTGACACCGGGGTACTGCGCACGAAAGTCGCTGATCGCGGATTGCAAGTGCAGCGATGCGAACGACGGTGGCGCGCCGATCCGAATTTCACCGGTCATGCCGGCCTGTTCCTGTTCGATCATGTCGTGAAGCCGCTGAACCTGCGACAGGATATCAGCAGCCTCGCGGGCAAACAGTGCACCTGCGGCCGTCAAACTCACATCGTGGGTCGAGCGCACCAGCAACCGGGTGCCCAGGCGGGCCTCAAGCCCTGCAACGATCCGCGTCACCGTGGACCGCGACGTATCGAGTTGGCGCGCCGCATGGGTAAAGCTTTCGCTTTGCGCCACGGCCACAAATGTTTCCATCTCTCGCAAATGATCCATGTTTGCCGTACCGCCCCCTGTGGTGGCCAGAGTATTCACCGGAACACCTGTCAAGTGAACCCTGCCCACACCTCAATGAAAGGGCCGCCAGATGTCGCTGTCTGAACGTCATCTCAGGGCCTTTGTCGCGGTGGCGCGCTATGGCTCTGTCACGCGCGCCGCGTCAGCCCTTAACATGACCCAGCCCGGCGTGACGCAGGCCATCAAGACGCTGGAGCAGATCGTCAGCGTGGTCCTGTTCGACCGCAGCCCAAAAGGAGTCAGCCTGACACGGGCCGGGCGCGATTTCCTGAAAACCGCCGAACGCCTGGCCGAGGAACTGGAACGCGCGGTGACCAATCTGCAATCGGCAGCAACGATGGATCATGGGCATGTGACCGTGGCCGGAGTGCCGTCGATCACCTCGGGGTTTCTGCCGATGATGGTGGCGGAATTTCAGTCCGCCCATCCCGGCATCAAGGTGCTGATTTACGATGGCATGGCGTCGACCATCGCCGACATGGTGCGGGATGGAACCTGCGATCTGGGCCTGACCAGCCTTGCGCCGGGGGAACACGATCTGGCGACCGATCCAATGGCCGAAGATGATCTGATCATGTTGTGCCCGCGCGGGCACCCCCTGTCCCTCTCGTCGGCCGTTGATTGGGCCGCATTGGCGCAATATCCCTTTATCGCGGTCACCCGGCAATCGCCGGTACGGCGGTTGATCGAAGACGGATTTGTCCGTGCCGGGCAGGTCATGAGCGCGGAATACGAAGTCGGCCACATCACCACCATCGGCGCGATGGTCGCCGAAGGGCTGGGCCTGTCGGTGATCCCGCGACTGTCACTTTCGCTGGTACAATCGCGCGACCTGATCGGGCGACCACTGACGCCACGGGCGTTCCGCGCGCTTGATCTCGTCCGGTTGCCTGCGCGCGCGCTATCCCCCGCGGCGCAGGCCTTTCGCGACCATCTGGTGGCCAACCGGGATCGGCTAACGCCGCACCGCCCGGTCAAAGTCAACCAGCGGCCAGTGCAATTTCCCGGAATTCGTCGTCCGTGACCGGGCCGTGACGGCTGACCGACGTTTCCTTGACCTTCTGAAGGATCGCGGGAAACTGATCTTCGCTGACCGTCAGGCCCAGCGTGTCGACCTTGTGGGCGATGGATGCCAGGCCGCTTTTCTTACCGACCACGATTGAACGCTGCTGCCCGACAAGGGACGGATCATATGCCTCGGCGGTGTAGGGGTTTTTCAGCAATCCGGCGATCACCATCCCGGCCTCATGGCGAAACGAATTCTGACCGACGACGGGTTTGTTCACCGACAATTTGACCCGCGTCAGATCTTCGATCAGCTTCGATGTTTCAGTGAATCGCTTTAGATCCAAGCCGGTGGAATAGCCATACAGCACCTCAAGCGCCATCGCGACCTCTTCGTTGGCAACATTGCCCGAACGCTCTCCGATCCCGTTGATCGTTCCCGAGACGTAATCCGCCCCGGCCTCGAGGCCCGCCAAAGTGTTTGCACAAGCCAGGCCAAAATCGTTGTGGCAATGAATTTCGAGCGGCATGGTCGGCGCATGTTCGCGGATTTCGCTGACGACGCGCGTGATTGCGCCGGGCAGCGCACAGCCAGTTGTGTCAACGATTCGCAGACGGTCAATGGTGCCTTCGGCCTCCATCTCGCGCACAAAGCGCCGCAGAAACGGCAGATCGGCGCGGGTGGTGTCATAGGGGCTGAACACAACGTAAAGCCCCTTGTCCTTGGCGTAATGGGTCAGCTCTTTGGCGCGGGCCAGATAGGCGTCATCGGCTATCCCCTTGAGCTTGTATTTCCTCTCAATCGGGCTGACCGGAAAACTGAGCCGGACACCCCAGCATCCCAATGCCTTGGCATCGTCAATATCCTTTTCCATGCCACGGCAGAGGACGCTGATATGCGGACGCAGACCCATCCCGGCCAGTTCTTCGATGGCGGCGCGATCTTCGTCGCTGCTGGCAACGGTGCCCGCCTCGATCTCATGCACGCCCAGCGCGTCCAATGCCTTGGCGATCGTGATCTTTTCGGACCGGTTCAGTACCAGACCGGCCTGTTGTTCGCCATCGCGCAGGGTGCAGTCAGCGAACAGGATTTTCCGGTCAGGCGTGATGCTGTGGTTCGCTTCGGCGTTGAACGGGCTGGGCCAGCGGCCGTTTTCGGGTGTGTCGGTCATGTCAGTCTCCATTATCTATCCCTCGCGCTGGGGCGAGGATGTCTGGCCCGATGTCAGCAACACGGGTCACGCCGCAAAACTGCATCGTCCGCTTCACTTCGCTGCGCAGAATGTCGAGCGCACGGGCCACGCCCACCGACCCGCCCGCCGCCAGGCCGAACAACGTCGCTCGGCCCAAAAGCACACCGGACGCGCCAAGCGCGATCGCCTTGACGATATCGCTGCCGCGCCGGATGCCACCGTCAATCAGGACCGGCACCCGACCCCGCGCAGCCGCAACGACACCAGGCAAGGCATCCAGTGTCGCGATTCCAGCGTCCAACTGGCGACCGCCATGGTTGGACACCACGATGGCGTCCACCCCGAGATCAATCAACCGTTCCGCATCATCAGGCCGCACCACGCCTTTGACGATCAGCTTGCGCGGCCAACGGTCACGGATGCGGGCAAGATCGTCCCAGTTGAACGCCGCGTCATAGTTTCGCCCAACCGAAGAGGCGACGGTCGCAGTATCATTTGACGCCGCAAACCCCTGCAAATTCGCCAGCTGGGGTGTGCCGTGCCGCAGGATCGACAGCGACCAGCGTGGATGAATCACAAAATCCCAGACAATGCGCGGGGTAAAGCGGAACGGCATGGTGAAATCGTTTTTGTGATCCCTCTCACGATTACCGCCAACGGGGAAATCCACCGTAATCACCAGAGCATCATACCCTGCGGCAAGGGCGCGCGCGATGAGCGCGTCACTGAAATCACGTTGCTTGAAGATGTAGCATTGGAACCAGAGTGATCCGTCAACCGAGGCTCTGAGGGCCTCGATGGAAATGTTTGCGCTGGTCGACAGGGCGAACGGTACGCCTGCGCTGGCAGCCGCCCGGGCCAGCGCCAGATCTCCATCGGGCCACAGAAACCCCGCAGCTCCGGTCGGCCCGATCATGAACGGCTGCGCCCACTCAGAATCGAGGATGCGCGTCGTCAGGTCAACCTCGGTCACATCTGTCAGAATGTGCGGCGCAAACCTGGGTTCGGCCCATGCCTGCCGGTTGCGCTGCAATGTAACTTCATCTTCGGCACCGCCGTCGATAAAATCGGCAATCGCCCGTGGCAGACGACGCAATGCCGCCCTTTGCAGATCAGCAATGTTGTGGGCGCGGCTGATCCGTCTGCTCACAGTATACCCGCCAGCCTGCGGCTGGGCGGCGATGCCCCGAATCTCTGCGTCGTTCTGAGTGTCTTTCATACCGGACCCTGAATGGTTCACCCGACCTTAGACGATGACGGCCGACCCGGAAAATTCAGAGTACTTATATGGGCATAACGAGATCGAATTACGTTCAGTTCGCCCCGCGGACACGGTTCAGCCGATGGGGCGCGAACGGAAATAAAGATAGAGCGGCAAGCCACAGCCAACGCCGATGCAAAATGTCACCGGAATCGCGATCAATGCCGGCCAATTGCGCCGCACGGACACTTCGGCAATCGCCCAAAGCGTCAGGACAATGGCGGCGATGATCCGATCCCAGGCAAGTCCCGTCGCCGAGGCATTGACATACCAGGCCTCGATCAGCGCGTTCATACTCCCGCCATTATGGGCGAGAAAGCTGATGAACCAGTACATCGGATGCACCGCGCCCCAAAGCGCCAGCGCCAGCCAAATGTACCGCAAAGGCATCAGAATCCGACACCCACCGAGAATGGCCCCTGACGCACACCAACCCCGCCGCCGACACGCACCCCGCCCGAACCGACAGTCACATTTCCGGAATATTGCGGCTGGACCGGCTCACCATCCGCGCCGCATGCAGCCAAGGTCAGCAGAGCTAATATGGCCAGACATCTCATCCCAGACTCTCCTGCCAGCGGGCCACCTGTTCGCGCACGCGCACCGGGGCTGTACCGCCATAACTGGTGCGGCTGGCGACGGAATTTTGTACACCCAGCACCTCGAACACTGCGTCAGTGATCCCCGCATGTACAGCCTGCATATCGCTCAGCGTCAGTTCCGGCAGATCGCAGCCCTGCTTTTCCGCCAACGCGACCAATGCGCCAGTCACATGATGCGCCTGACGGAATGGCAGATCAAGCACGCGCACCAGCCAGTCGGCCAGATCCGTCGCGGTCGAGAAACCGCTGGCGGCAGCCACCTCGAGGCTATCGCGGTTGGCGGACATATCGCGGACCATCCCCTCCATCGCGGCCAGCGCCAGCATCAGGTTGTCGGCGGCATCAAAGACCTGTTCCTTGTCTTCTTGCATGTCCTTGGAATAGGCCAGTGGCAGCCCCTTCATCACCATCATCAGCGCCACGTTGGCACCAAAGATACGCCCGATCTTGGCGCGGATCAGTTCAGCGGCGTCGGGGTTCTTTTTCTGCGGCATGATCGACGACCCGGTCGAGAACCGATCAGACAGCGTGACAAAGCGGAATTGCGCCGAGGACCAGATCACCAGTTCTTCGGCAAAGCGCGACAGGTGCATGGCGCAGATCGAGGCGCAGGACAGGAACTCCAGCGCGAAATCACGATCCGACACTGCATCAAGGGAATTCGCCATCGGACGGTCAAAGCCCAGCGCCTCGGCTGTCATCTGCCGGTCGATGGGGAACGACGTACCGGCAAGGGCCGCCGCCCCCAAGGGCGATTCATTCATCCGCTTGCGGGCATCGCGGACCCGGCTCAGATCGCGGCCAAACATTTCGACATAGGCCATCATGTGGTGGCCCCAGGTCACCGGTTGTGCGGTTTGCAAATGGGTGAAGCCGGGCATAACCCAATCCGCGCCAGCTTCGGCCTGACCCAGCAGCGCCCGGATCAGTGCCTTCAGCCCCTGTTCGGCCGCGTCCAACTGATCACGGACCCAGAGGCGAAAATCGGTCGCCACCTGATCGTTGCGCGACCGCGCAGTATGCAACCGCCCTGCGGGATCGCCGATCAGCGCAGTCAATCGCGCCTCCACATTCATGTGGATATCTTCGAGCGCGGTGGAAAATTCAAAGGTTCCGCCCTCGATCTCTGACAAGACCGTGAGCAGGCCTTTCCGGATCGCGTCGACATCGCTAGCCTGCACGATGCCCGTGGATGCCAGCATGGCGGCATGGGCCCTTGATCCGGCGATATCCTGTGCCGCCATCCGCTGATCGAATCCGATCGAGGCGTTGATCGCCTCCATGATCGCATCCGGGCCAGCGGCAAAGCGGCCGCCCCACATCTGGTTCGAGGTTGTGTCAGACATTTTAAACGGCCCTTCGGAGGCAAAATGAAACGGTTTCTTCTCGCGCTCATCTATACCGGCGCTGTCATGCTTGCAAACCCGGCCTCTGCCGACATCAGTGCCGCCGCCGCCCTGCGCGACGGGGACATGAAAAAGCTGAACTTCCATTCGGAACCGAAACCGGCCGGAACCGCCGAATTCCAAACCTTTGACGGCGCGCCGCTGACCCTGGCGGATTATGCCGGTAAATATGTGCTGGTGAATTTTTGGGCGACCTGGTGCGCACCCTGCCGCGAGGAGATGCCCCAACTCGCCGAATTGCAGGATCTGCTGGGCGGCGACCGTTTTGAGGTGGTGACCATTGCAACAGGCCGCAACCCGCCCCCGGCGATGAAGGCATTCTTTGCCGAGATTGGCGTGACCAGCCTGCCGCTGAACCGCGATCCAAAATCGCTGTTGTCGCGGGAAATGGGTGTGCTCGGCCTGCCGATTACAGTGATCCTGAACCCCGAAGGTCAGGAAATCGCCCGTTTGCAAGGCGACGCAGACTGGGCGTCGGACAGTGCTCAGGCGGTGCTATCAAGCCTGCTCGAGACCATGTGACACGCAGCCCGCGTCACACCGTCCTGAGTTGACTGCGCCGGATAATCATACGAACAGGCCGCTGCGTCGGTGTATCGTTGGTTTTGATCTTGACGGGACGTTGCACGCCCGCCGGATCCTGGGGCCGGTCGGGCAATGCGCCCGCCCCCGGCCCCACGGTCCATTTTCCGGGAATTGGCTGAACGGAATTTGTGCCGTCGCAGCTGCCTTCAATCGCGGGGTCGATATTCCGCGCAGAACAAGATGACACCGGGCTCCTGTCCGCCACGCTCTGATTTTGGAACCACGTTTGCCCCGCTTGTAGCGACAGGGTGAATATGGCGATCAGAGCAGTCAGGCAGGTTGCGTGCATCAAGTCTTCTCCGGTAAGTGGGCCCCCGCCCATATGCCGGACATTGCGATGACAGGCGGTCACCCGCAAGCGCATCGCCACATTTTCGCCATAATGTTGCCTGAATTGCGCCTAATTTCGCGATCCCCGCACAAGTGTTTCCAGATACCCGATGCCGGGCAGAATCACGTCTGGCCGATCGTTAACCCAGCCAGCAGTCGCGCGATCACCGGCAGTAGGCACCGCTGCGGTAACGCGCTGTATCAAAATGGAAATGGTCCTGATGGAACCGATCTGACTGTGGCCCGAGAACGGTGCCGAACGGCCCGCAGGCCGCCTTGTGCATCTTGCGCAGAACTGCGCCATCGCGTTTCGACCCCCAGCCGCCCAGCACGGTGATTTCAGATCCGTCGCGCAGCGTCACACCCGAAATGTCGATGGCCCGCCCGCGACCGTGTTCCGAAATCTTGGCACCGCTCTGGTTGTTGCGCGGACGGCAGGCGTAGTGCGCCGCCACCCGCAACCCAAGGACACCACCACCCCGGCTGCCAACCGCAGGTTTCAGCCCCTTGTTCACCCAGGTCTTGAGGGCCTTGGCCGTAGTGCAATCGATCTGCGCATGCTGGCTAAGCGGCACACCCGAGACCGAGCGCAGGCTGATCGCGTCCTTGATACCGCAGCCATTGATCCGGCCCGGAACATAGCCAACGGCTTCGCCCTGTAGGTCGGGGTCACCGCAAACCGCGCCTTTTTGGCGCGCGCGCCGTTTGGCCATGACCTTTTCCACCATCGACTTGGGCCGCAACGACGGGCGCAGAGCGCTACCGATGGCCTGTGGCGACAGGGTGGCAAAGGCCAGCCGCTCGGCCTCGGTTTCGGATTGCGGCACCGCCACGTAGGCGGGCAAATTTTGTAACGCCAGCGCCTGAGCGAGGTTATCTGCCAGCACACCTTTGGTCTGGATCGGACGCAAATGAGGGCGGATTTTCGCCAGTGAGGGGGTGGCAAGCACGTTGTCCGCTTCAACCGGCGCCGCGCCACCCCGCAGGATCGGTCGTATCGACACCTCTGGTGCCTTTGAGAAAACCGGGCCTGTCAGCGACACAACCACTAGAAACCACAAGTAAAACCGCATCAGCGCTCCAATTTGGTGCGCCCGAAGTCGGGGGCATCCGTGTCCTGTCCCGCGTCGATGATACCACGCCGGATCGCCCGCGTCCGCGTAAAATAGTCATGCAGGTGATCGCCGTCGCCAGTGCGGATGGCGCGTTGCAGGGCAAATAATTCCTCGGTGAACCTTCCCAGAATCTCGAGCGTTGCCTCTTTGTTGTTTAGAAACACATCGCGCCACATCGTCGGGTCCGACGCGGCGATCCGGGTGAAATCCCGGAACCCGGCGGCGGAATATTTGATCACTTCGCTGTCGGTCACACGGCCCAGATCGTCGGCGACACCCACCATCGTATAGGCAATCAGGTGCGGCGTGTGACTGGTCACTGCCAGAACAAGGTCATGATGTTCGGCATCCATCACGTCGACATTCGCGCCCAACCGTTCCCAGTAAAGCCGCAACCGATCCAGTGCAGCCGGATCCGTCCCTTCGACCGGGACAAGCAGACTCCAGCGGTTGTCAAAGAGAGTCGCAAAGCCCGATTCCGGTCCCGAATGTTCCGTCCCGGCCAGCGGATGACCGGGCACAAAATGGACACCCTGCGGCAGATGCGGCGCGACCGCCTCGATCACGGTTTTCTTGACCGATCCGACATCGGTGACGGTGCAGCCGGGTTTGAGATGCGGCCCGATCTGTTGCGCGACAGCCCCCATCGCGCCAACCGGCACGGCGAGCACCACCAGATCGGCATCGGCCACTGCCGCAATCGCGGTGTCGCACACAACATCACATAGCCCGATGCGCCGGGCGGTGTCGCGGGTTGCCTCTGACCTTGCATAGCCCGACACGCTACCGGCAACGCCGCGCCGTTTCATCGCCCAGAACATAGAAGAGGCGATCAGGCCAAGGCCAATCAGCGCGACCTTGCCATAGACCTGTTGCGTGGTTTCCAGGATCATCGCTGACCCGCCTTGAACAATCCCACGGCATGGGCAACGCGACGGCACGACGCCTCGTCCCCCACGGTGATACGCAGCGCTTGCGGCAGCTTGTAGCCTGCCACCCGCCGCACGATCAGCCCCTGACTTTGCAGGAAAGTATCGCAATCCTCGGCCTCTTTGACGGACCCGAACCGGGCCAGCACAAAATTCGCGGTCGAGGTGTCGGACGGCACGCCGTGTTCGGCCAGCGCCTCGCAGAGCCAGGCGCGCATTTTGGTATTCTCGGCCCGGCATTTTTCGACATAGGCCTGATCGCGGATTGCCGCTTCGGCGGCCGCCAGCGCGGTGCTGGACAGGTTGAACGGGCCGCGAATACGGTTCAGCACGTCGATGACCGCCTGCGGCGCATAGCCCCACCCGACACGCATTCCGCCCAGGCCATATAGCTTGGAAAACGTACGGGTCATCACCACGTTGTCGCGCGACTCAACCAACCGCGCCCCGCCATCATACCCTTCGACATAATCGGCATAGGCCCCGTCAAGCACCAGCAATGCCTCCGGCGGAATGCCCGCGGCCAGCCGCTCGATCTCGGCCATGCCGATCATTGTGCCGGTGGGGTTGTTCGGGTTGGCGATGAACACCAGTTTTGTCCGCTCAGTGCAGCCTGCCAGAATCGCGTCAACATCGGTGACACGTTCCTGTTCCGCAACCTCTATAGGGCGCGCCCCAGTCGCCAGCGTGCAAATCCGGTAGATCGCAAAACCATGTTCGGTGTGGATCACCTCATCCCCCGGCCCGGCATAACACTGGCAGATCAGGTGCAGGATTTCGTCGCTGCCGACGCCGCAGATGATGCGCCCCGCGTCCAGCCCGTGAACCTCGGCGATCGCCGTGCGCAGCGCCGCGTGATCGGTCGACGGATAGCGGTGCAATTCGTGAACCGACCGCTGCACCGCCTCTTTCGCGGCAGGGCTGGGACCAAACGGGTTCTCGTTCGAGCTAAGCTTGACGACGTTCGACACGCCACCCACCACGGCCTTGCCGCCCTCATAGGGTGTAATGTCGAGTATGCCGGGCTGCGGTTGAATGGTCGTCATCATGGGTCTCCTTGTCCGCCGTGCTTAGCGGGCAGGTGCGGGCGTGAAAAGCAGCAAGTGCCCGGGCTGGTCAGGTTGCCAGCACGTTGCGAAACTGCCACGGGTCACTTTTATCAATATCTTCGGGAAAATACTCCCATCGGTCGTGAAGCGGGGTCCAGTCGGTATAATGCACTTCGACCGGGCCAAGATAGGGTTTTTGCACCTCAAGACAGCGCGCGTGATCCATCTCGTCCGTCCCAACTATCCCGGCATTCGGGTTTTCAAGCGCCCAAACCATACCAGCCAGCACGGCGGAACTGACCTAGAGGCCCGTGGCGTTCTAGTACGGTGCCAGATCGCGGCTTTCCGCATTCGACAGACGTGACCCATACCAAAGCGCATTTTCCGGTGGCCGAACAGCAGTACCCCAAGCTCGTCGATGCCTTCGGCGATCTCGTCATCGGTCAGGATGTGGTGTTTGGTCTGTTGGCGGCCCGAACCGAACATCTCGTGCAGGGACAGCACGGCGGCGTCCGACTGATGATAGGCATAGTGGCAGGTCGGACGGAACTCGGGCGCGGCCGCGGCCCCCACGGTGAAATAGTCCGAGATCGAGATCGCTTCGTTATGGGTCAGCAAATAATCGAATTGCGGACCAGGGGTCGGACATCACGTGTGCACGCGGGTGATCGCACCGGGTCGATCCAGCCATATTCCGGCCTGACAGCCAGTGTCATAGGAATGGCCGTTCTCGGGAAACCAGGTCTCGTGCGTGCCCCAGCCCAGTTCGGCGCGCTGAAACCCTTCGGATATAAACCCCTCGACCGACCAGGTGTTCACAAAGACATTGCGCGGGCGGGGCAGACGGCGGGCCTGCGTGTCACGTTCCGCAATATGGACACCCTTGACGCCAAGCGTTTGCAGCAGCTTGGCCCAGTCGCCTCGTCATTGTTCTGAGTGTCAAAGTAGAATCCGGCCCAAGGTACGACCACCGTATCGATATACAGCACACCCAGCTCGCGGCAATATTTCATCAAATCGAGCGAGGAGGTATCTACCGACAGGTTGACGCAGAACCCTCTGCCCTCCCTGAACAACTCTCCCAAAACCTCGCGATAGTTTTATTTGGTTATGGCCACTTGTAGATGGTTCAGCCCATGCTGACGCAAGAAATTGGCCTGCCCGGCATTCGGTTCGATCACCGTCAACTTGTTGGCGTCACAGTCAAAATGCCGTTCGATCAACGGCCAGGTGCCTTTGCCGATCGAACCAAAGCCAATCATCACGATGGGGCCGTCGATGCGCCCATAAACTGGGTAAGTCTGGGTCATGTCATCCCCTCTGGGGTGCGTTCGGGACGCGTCCTAGAGTGTCATGTCGCCAAAAGGAACGGCAGTTCCTGTCGGATCAGACGACCACTTCGAATTCCTGCTGCGTACCGACGTCGAACACGCGCTTGTATCGGGCAATCTGATCGGCAGGGCCCATCGCCTTGCGGGGGTTGTCTGACAATTTCACTGTGGGGTTTCCATTCGCCGAGATTGCCTTGCAAACCAGACTAAAGGGCGCAAGCCGGTCATCCGGAGTCAGCCCCCGGAAATCATTGGTGAGAAGAGTGCCCCAGCCAAAGCTGACACGAACGCGCCCCAGAAACTGTTTGTGCAGTTCGAGGATCTTGTCCACGTCCAGACCATCGGAAAAGATCACCAGTTTATCGCGCGGATCTTCGCCGCGCTGCTGCCACCAGCGGATTGCGCGCTCTGCCCCTGTGGCCGGATCGCCGCTGTCGATGCGCATTCCGGTCCAGCCCGCCAGCCAGTCCGGCGCGTTGCGCAGGAAACCGTCGGTGCCAAATGTGTCGGGCAGAATGATCCGCAGATTGCCTTCGTGTTCCTCGTGCCAGTCGGCCAGAACATCGTAGGGCGCGCGAGACAACGCGGCATCATCAGGTGCCATTGCGGCATACACCATAGGCAATTCATGGGCGTTGGTGCCGATCGCCTCAAGATCGCGATTCTTGGCGATGAGGCAGTTGGATGTCCCGGTAAAGCGGCGGCCCAGCCCTTCGGTCATCGCCTGAACACACCAGTCCTGCCACAAAAAGGAATGCCGCCGCCGCGTTCCGAAATCGGCGATACGCAGATCGGGGACATCGCGCAGGTGCCCAACCTTTTCCCATAGCTTGGTCATGGCGCGGGCATAGAGCACCTGTAGTTCGAACCGCCCCATGTCATTCAGAACGGCGCGACCACGCAGCTCCATCAACACAGCAAGAGCCGGAATTTCCCATAGCATGACCTCTGGCCAGGCCCCCTCAAACGTCAGTTCATACTGATCGCCGACCCGCTCAAGGTGGTAGGGCGGCAACGACAGGTTTTCGAACCAGTCCATGAAATCCGGGCGAAACATCTGGCGTTTGCCATAAAAGGTGTTGCCGCGCATCCAGGTCGATTCACCACGTGTCAGCGACAGCGATCGGATATGGTCAAGCTGTTCACGCAATTCACCCTCATCGATCAGCCGCGCCAGCGGTATATCCGTTGACCGGTTTATGAGGCTGAACGTCACCTGCGTGTCCCGATTATTGCGGAACACCGACTGACACATCAGCAGCTTGTAAAAATCCGTGTCAATCAGGGACCGGACGATCGGGTCGATTTTCCATTTATGGTTCCAGACACGGGTTGCGATATCCACTGAGAGGCCTCATGCGTTGATCCGTGCCGTGATACGTCATGCGGCGGGTGGGTTCCAAGCGGTTTCTCCGCCCGCCAGTTCCGGTGCAACGCCTCGATCAGTTGCGACCTGCGGACCGGCTTTGACAGGAAATCATCCATGCCAGCCGCAAGACAGGCCACTCGATCGGATTCAAAAGCGTTTGCCGTCAGTGCCACGATGCGGGGTTGTGGCCGCTGGCGCGCCCGCAGCACCCGTGTCGCAGCTAACCCGTCGAGACCGGGCATCGAAATATCCATCAGGATCACATCGGGCCGAAGCTCTTGCTCTAGTCCCAGAACTTCGTGCCCGTCGCAGGCAAAACTGAGGTCGATCTGCAAATCCTTTAAGAAGCGCTCGATCAACAGGCGGTTGGTGCCATTGTCATCGGCCACCAACAGCCTGAGCCCGGCAAGGCTGTGTGTATAGCGGGTCCCCGAGACTGCGGGTTGGGAAGTCGTCTGTCCGGCAGCGTCGGCATCACGGCTGGTATGCCCAACCCGGAACCGTAGCGCAAACGCTGCCCCCGGACCGACGTGATCTACGTCCAGACTGAGATCGCCCCCCATGCGCTGTGCCAACTCGCGCGAGATTGCCAGCCCCAGTCCGGTACCACCAAAGGCGCGCGTCGTCTGGGTATCAACCTGCTCGAACTGCTCGAAAATCCGCTCTGCGTTTTCGGGTGCGACGCCAAAGCCAGTGTCGGTGACGCGAATATCGATCCGGTATCCCTGCGCTTCGGGCGTCGAGGTGACCCGCAATGTGACACCACCGCTGGTCGTAAATTTGACCGCGTTGCCCAGCAGATTTATTAGGATTTGGCGAAGCCGCCCAGCATCGCCCAGGACGGGATCAGGCAGCGCACTGTCGTGGCTTATGTCCAGATACAATTTTTTCTCGCGCGCGGCAGACCGCAGTACCTGTGCTGCATCGCGAATACAGGCCGCAAGACAAAATGGCGTCGACTCAACCCGCATCTTGTCGGCACCAAGTTTGGAATAGTCCAAAATATCATCGATGATCTTGAGCAACGCGCCGGCCGAGGTCCGGATGATCGCGGGGTATTGACGGTGCTCCTCGCTCAGATCCGCGTCGCTCAGCAGATCCGCCATGCCAATGATACCATTCATTGGCGTGCGAATTTCGTGGCTCATCGTGGCGAGGAACGCGGCCTTGGCGCGGGCGGCGTCCTGTGCCTTGTGCATTGCGTCGGCCAGCTGTCTGGCATGTTCTTTGGCGTCAGTCACATTGCGCTCAATGGCGACAACCACATCGACTGCGCCGTCCTCTCCCCTGACTGGCACGGAGTTGGAATCGATCCAGATCTGTTGCCCATCCTTTCTGTAATTCAGAATCTCGGATCGGATCGGCTGACCGGCACTGTTCGCCTCGCGAATGCTGCGAATGGTGTCCGGCGATGTCTCAGGTCCGTTGAGCAGATCACCGATACTGCAACCCTTTGCCTCAGCCGCCGAGTAACCGGTTATCCGGGTAAAGGCGGCGTTGGTCCATAGGATCGCCCCATCCAATCCGGAGATAACCACGCTGTCGTTGGCATGTCGTGCCACCAGCGACAATTGCCGCGCCTCGCGCTGAGTGTCGTGCAATTCGCTATTCGCAATCTCCAAGTTCCAGGCGCTTTGAAGCAACTCGCGGTTGTGGTGCAGGTTGCGCTCAAAGCTGCGGATCGTGAACGTCAAAAACATCCGCACCATGTAGATCATCATGGAGACCGCCAGAAAATTGTAGGCGTGATGCGCATCGAGAGACCTGGAAAGCGCAAATTCAATATTCAGAAACGCGCAACAGGTTCCAGCATAGATCCATAGCCGGAATCGCGCAGCTAGGGGATGAAACGGATAAGCCAGCCCGGCGTCCATCGCCGCCCCACTCAGAAACGCCAACGCGAAAAAGTCAGGATCCGAGTCCGGCAGCGCGAGCAGCGTGAACAGCACGCAGGCCGCAATGGTCAGCGCCTGAAACGCCGCCGAACCGCCGGTGATCTGTTCGATCCGCCGAAACTCCCAACCCTTGGCAATGAAATTCGGTACCTGGCGCAGCACAATCCAATCGACGCCCTCGCCCAGCAGGGCGAGGCTCAGCACTAGAATGCCAATATGGGGCGACACCAGAATCGCCAGTGCAAGAGACCCGACAACCGTCAGCACCTGCCGTGCAACGAAATGCGCCTGCCGCCCGTGCGCATAACGCAAGATCAGACCCTCGGGCGAATGACGCGCCTCAAAAGCTGCCATGCGTGCGTCAACTGAAGGAGCGGCAATCGCCATACATCAGACCCCGGATATTCACATGCTTACCCGAGTACCCCGCAGGGAGTTAAGAATTCGGCAACGACTCAGGACAAGGCCACACCGGCGCTGCGCATTTCAGCCAGTGCTGCCGCCAAAGAACCGCCAACATCGATACCGCGCGCAGCGGATTGCACCAAAGTGACAGCATACCCAGCCCGCACAGCATCCAACGCTGAATGATGGACGCAAAAATCCGTTGCGAGGCCCACCATCGTCAGCGTGTCGATGCCGCGCGCCCGCAGATATCCGTCCAGCCCCGTCGGCGTCTGGCGGTCATTCTCGAAAAACGCCGAATAGCTGTCAATCGCGGCGCGGAATCCCTTGCGGATAATCAGATCGGCACGGTGGGTGTCCAGGTCCGGATGAAATTCCGCCCCCTTTGATCCCTGAACGCAATGGTCGGGCCAAAGCACCTGCGGCCCATACGGCATCTCGGTTAACTCCAGCGGGGCCTTGCCCGGATGCTGACTGGCAAAGGACGAATGGCCCGCCGGGTGCCAATCCTGTGTCAGAACCACCGCGTCAAAATCCGCCATCATGGCGTTGATCGGTGCGACAACCTCGTCGCCTTCGGCCACGGCCAGAGCACCGCCGGGGCAAAAATCATTCTGGACGTCAATCACGATCAGCGCCTGCATATCCGTCTCCCTTATGCGGTGCCTCAGGGGTAGGCATCGCGGCGGCAACGGTCAAGCTGGTGTCGGCAGGCTTGATCCCGGCGATCCGTCAGCTTAGATCGCTGGCATGTTCAAGGTCGCCGCCCTCTATCATTTTACCCGCATCCCGGACCCCGCCGCATGGCAGGCGCCGCTGCACGCGTTCTGCCAGTCGCAGAATGTGACCGGCACGCTGCTGCTGGCGCATGAGGGGATCAACGGAACCATAGCGGGGCCAGCGGACGGAATTGACGCGGTTCTGACGCATCTGCGGACCCTGCCGGGGCTGGAGGCGCTGGACTGGAAAACATCGACCGCGCAGGATCGCCCATTCGCCCGCTTGAAGGTCCGGCTCAAGCGTGAGATCGTGACCATGGGGCAGCCGGATGTCGATCCGCTGGCCGGGACCGGGCATTACGTTGATCCGGCAGACTGGAACGCGCTGATCACCGCACCGGATGTGGCGGTGATCGACACCCGCAACGCCTACGAGGTCAGCATCGGCACGTTTGACGGCGCGATCGACCCACAAACCGAACGGTTTCGGGATTTCCCGGCCTGGTGGGAGGCGAACAAACATCGATTTCACAACAAACGCATCGCGATGTTTTGCACCGGCGGCATTCGCTGCGAAAAATCCACCAACTATCTTCTGGGGCAAGGCGTCGACGAGGTGTACCACCTCAGGGGCGGCATCCTGAAATACCTCGAAGAGGTGCCACAGGATCAGAGCACATGGCAGGGCGATTGCTTTGTCTTTGATGGCCGCGTTTCGGTCGGACATGGCCTAAGCGAGGGGCCGCATCTGCTGTGCCATGCCTGCCGCCTGCCGATCCTACCCAAAGATCGCAACCGCCCCGAATACGAGGTGGGCGTGTCCTGCCACCTGTGCGCTGACAAGACATCCGACGCGGACAAGGCCCGGTTTAGGGAACGGCAAAAACAGATCCGCCTTGCCGAAGGGCGCGGTGAACGGCATCTGCACGCTGATATCCCCGACGATACCCGTTAGGTCCAGCCCGGCCTCTTGATCACGCAACCGAAGCGTTCAGCCGTTGCCCCCGTTGCCCGCGCAACAGGATTACGATCATGATAGCGATATTCAGGCCGTTCCAGGCGATGCCGTTCAGGAACGCCCATTCGTAGCTACCGGTCACGTCATAGATCACACCTGACATCCAACCGCCCAGCGCCATGCCCATGATCGTCATCATCAAAACGAATCCGACGCGGGCGCCGGCCTCGCGGGCGGGCATATATTCCCGCACGATCAGGGCATACGAGGGCACGATTCCGCCCTGGCTCAGCCCAAACACCAGGCTGACCATATAGAGCGACACCAACCCTCCTGCAGGGAGGTAAAGAAACAACGCCAGACATTGCAGCGTGGAGCCGATCAGCAACGTGCGAACGCCGCCCAACCGGTCCGCCATCACACCCGATATCAGTCGCGACACCACGCCGCCCAGCAACATCAGTGACAGCATCTCGGTTCCGGCAACCGCGCCAAACCCCATATCAACGCAGAGCGAGACGATATGGACCTGCGGCATCGACATCGCCACGCAACAGCCAACGCCTGCCAGCCCCAGCATCACTTGCAACTGGCGCGGTGTGAACCCGGTGGCGCGGGCACGAGTCGAGGCTTGGGCCTCGGCGGCCTGCGTCGCGTCTTCGGGAACCCGGCGGCGCAGCAGCAGGGCCAGCGGCAGCATGATCAGCAGCGTCAGCACCGCCAGCGCCGAGTAGATCCAGCGCCATCCGGCGTCTGCCGCAAACCAGCCCAGCAGCGCCGGCCAGATCGCCCCGGACAGATAGTTCCCCGATGCGGCGACAGCCACGGCAATCCCGCGCCGCGCCATGAACCACTGTGAAATGTCGGCAATCAGCGGCCCGAAACAGGACGCCGTGCCAAATCCGACGGCAATCTGCACCAGGCTCAGCACAGCGATCGAAGGGCTCAGCGCCGCCGCGGCATAGCTGGCCGCGATCAACAACGCCGCGCCGATCAACGACAGGCTCATGCCCCAGCAGTCGACCGCGCGACCAATCAGCAGGTTGCCCAGCGCAAAGCCGATCATGGTAGTGGTATAGGGCAGCGACGCCTCGGCCCGGCCTGCACCAAATTCGGCCTCGACCGCTGGCATGATGACGATGATCGCCCACATGCCGACATTGCCCATGACGGCAATCAACAGGGTCACACCCAGACGAATCCAGGAATAGCGGCTGTCAAAAATAGATGTCGTGCTCATGCGCGCACCCTATGCCGCTTTGCCGCGGATGGTATAGCCGGAAAGCGACCACAACGGTTTGACGTCGCCTCGCTTCGGGCACAGTGTAGCAGCGACAGCAGGAGCAGCGCAGATGACCCAAGACACCCCGATCGAACGCCACGTTCTGCAGGATGGCGATGTGCGTATCGCTGTCCTGTCAATGGGCTGCGCAGTGCAGGATTGGCAGGTCGGCGACACCCATGTCGTACTGGGCTACGCCAACCCCGAGGATTACCGCACCAACCCAGTTGCCATGGGCACAGTCTGCGGGCGCGTCGTGAACCGGATCCGCAACGCCCGGTTTGACATCGACGGAACCACCTACCGACTGCCCGCCAATTCAGGCCCGAACCATATTCACGGCGGCCCCGGTGGGCTGGGCCTGAGCAACTGGCAAATGGACCGGGACGGCGCCCGCGCCGTGCTGCTGCGCCACCACTCGACAGATCTGGATCAGGGATATCCGGGGGCGGTCGATTTCAGCGTCGAAATGCGGCTTGATGGGCACCGTCTGACCTACATTATGACGGGCACGCCGTCGCAAAAGACGCCGATCAACCTGGCCCAGCACATTTATTTCAATCTGATGGGCAACGGCACGGTACGCGATCACGTCCTGCGTATTGACGCCGACACCTACACCCCCAATGCCGCCGACAACATGCCGATGGGCCGGATCGACCCGGTCGATGGCACACGTTATGACTTTCGCACGCCCAAGCGGCTCGAAGATGCCGACCAAGAGCGCGCTGGATGGGACGGCAATCTGCTGCTGAACCAGACGACACAGCCCAAGGCCGAGGTCACCGCCCCCAACGGCATGCGTCTGCGGCTCTGGTCGCAGGAACGTGGTCTTCAGCTCTATACCTCGAACACGCTCGGGCCACATGGCAGCCCGCTGCCCGGCCCCCCACATGCACCGTTTGCCGGGATCTGTCTTGAAGCGCAGGGGATGCCGGTGGCGTTTGGCACCGATGCGCTGGAACAAAGCCTGTGTGAGCCGGGCCGCGATTATTTTCAGAAACTCGAGATCGAGATTGCGCCGGATGCCTGATCGTCTGTCTGGGTATCTGTTGTGACTATGAGAGGCATCGTGACAACGCCCACGCCCTTGGTGACACCGGCTGACATTTTACGCGCGGCGCATGTGCTGCGCGGTGTGGCTGACAATACGCCCATGGTGCCATCGCCTTATATGCAGACCACCTACGGACAGCCCTTCTGGCTCAAGCTGGAAACCGCTCAGCCCATCGGTGCTTTCAAACTCCGTGGTGCGGTCAATGCTGTCGCGACCCTGCCGGACACGGTAACAGGCGTGACCTGCTGTTCAACTGGCAACCACGGGCGCGGCGTCGCCTGGGCTGCGGCCCGGACAGGGCTGCGCGCGGTGATCTGCATGTCCGCCCTTGTGCCACAGACCAAGATCGACGGCATTCGCGCCCTTGGGGCAGAGGTTCGCATTACCGGCACCTCTCAGGACGATGCGCAGGCGGAATGCCTGCGGCTGGTCGCCCAAGAAGGGCTGGTCGAAATTCCGCCCTTTGACGATCCGAATGTGATCGCAGGACAAGGCACCATCGGCTTCGAGATGCTGCGTCAGGTGCCAGACCTCGAAACCCTGCTGGTTCCTCTTTCTGGCGGTGGTCTGGCGGCGGGGGTTGCCTGTGCCGCCAAGGCGCTGAAACCCGGGATCAGGCTGGTCGGCGTCAGCATGGATCGCGGTGCCGCAATGGAGCAAAGCATTCGTGCCGGGCACCCGGTCGGCGTGACCGAAGTCGCCAGTCTGGCCGACAGCCTGGGAGGCGGCATCGGCGCGGGCAACCGGCTGACCTTGCCGATGTGCCGCGACTTTCTGGACGATGTGGTGCTGGTGTCCGAGGACGAGATTTATCGCGCGCTACAAACCCTGTTTTACGAGGAACGTATAATCGCCGAAGGTGCCAGTGTCGTCGGCATCGCCGCGGTTCAGGCCGGCAAGGTCGCACCGAGTGGCCCGCTCGGGACGATCCTGACGGGGCGCAATCTGGATATGCCGATGCTGTCACGGATCGTGACCGGGCAGGATGTGACCCTGGGTGACGTAACGATAAAAGGAAGCGCCTATGCCGGATGACATCCGCATCCTGACCGAGGCTGACCTGCGCAAGGCGGTCACGCTTGATCTCGGGCTGGTCGATGTGATCGAACGGGCGTTTGTGGCGCTGGCGCAGGGCGGCGTGGTTATGCCGCCGGTGCTGTCAATGGACCTTGCCACGCAGAACGGCGAGGTGGATATCAAGACCGCCTGCATCCCCGGCTTTGACAGTTTTGCGATCAAGATCAGCACCGGTTTCTTTGGCAATGCCGCGCTGGGCCTGCCCAGCCTGAGCGGGCTGATGGTGGTGTTTTCTGCACACACTGGTCAGGTTCGGGCGGTGCTGCTCGACAATGGCTATCTGACGGATCTGCGGACTGCCGCCGCTGGTGCCGTGGCAGCGCGACATTTGGCCCCGGCAGACGTCTCTACGGCGGGCGTGATCGGGACCGGTCTGCAAGCACGATTGCAGATGCAAGCGGCACATCTGGTCCGCCCGTTCACTCAGGCGCTGGTCTGGGGACGGGACGCCGACAAGGCCGCGCTCTGCGCCGATGATCTGTCTCGCACTCTTGGCATCCCCGCCCAAGCCGTGGTCGATGCGGAGGAGCTCGTCATGCGGTCGCAGCTTGTGATCACGACCACTCCGGCCCGCGCACCGGTTCTTCAGGCGGAATGGCTGCATCCGGGATTGCATGTCACCGCCATGGGCGCCGACGCGCCGGACAAGAACGAGATAGCGCCACAGGCGCTTGTCCGCGCCGACCTCTACGCGGCGGACCGGCTGTCACAGGTCGAAGTCCTGGGTGAATTTCGATCCGCGCTGGCGGCCGGCCTCTGGACCAAAGCGCCGCCGCCAGAACTCGGTACGATCATTGTTGGCCAGGTGCCGGGCCGAGTTGATCAACAGGCGATCACGATCGCCGATCTGACTGGCACCGGCGCTCAGGACACGGCCATAGCCAGCCACGTCCTTGGCCAGTCGGTTCGAATTGATACGACGGCTCGCCACTTGTCGGACTGAAACCCACCTTTGGGGGTTGATTGGCGCCTCCGCGATTAGAACATTGGCACAAGCGACGGCTTGCAACCTGCTGATCTTTGGCGGGCAAGCGCATGGCACAGCCCACGCTGGCGCAGGAAGCAACCGCGGCCAAGCTGGCGCACTGGTGGGCGATACATCCCGTCGCCCCATGCATCAAAACCTGTCCGACCCCGTTGTGGCAAGCAGGCAAACGATGCCGGGCCAGTATAAATCTTAACAGGTGGCTGCCGCTCACGCTGAGATACCCGTGTGTCTGCCTGCGTCGGGCTCGCTGACAAAGACTGGCTGCCACGGCGCACCCCCGGGTCAGGCTTCACGATTTCGAATGCCGAGAGTTTGTCAGAAGATCCAGATTATATCCTTCGCCAGATCGGCCTGCAGTCATCGTGAAATTTTCGCGGGCCTCTAAGTATTGGGACACCTAATTGACTGACGACTTCACGCCATCGCCCCACCCGAGCCACCTGCGGGATCCTCGACTTGGGATTCCATCCTATTCGATGTCCGAGACTGCGATGCGATTCCGGTTATACACTGGTTTGTCATCAGCAGAGTGGCGTTGAGGAATGACATTGCTCGAATGCATCCGGTGTTCGGCGGGCGGCTGACGGCCAGCGCATCGTGCAGGAACCTCAGAAAGGGCGACTGGCCACCGCGCGACTCAGGCGACGACAAGGCTTTCTGACGCAAGTGAGGGCAAATGCCGGCCCCTTCCGTCCAGCCGGTGTAAATTCTCGGACGGACCGTGCCTATGATCGGTCGGCTTTTGTGGTTGTGCTGAGAATGGGGGAATCTCATCGCCGTCGATCTGGGCAAATGCCTCGACCATCTTGTGACGGTTCGATGTCTGCCATTCGTCGCTCTCCTTGAACAGGACGATGCTGATCGAGTGTAGGACAAAGGCCGCGTTCGGGAATATCCCGGCGCCAACTGCGCAACGTTTCACCTCCTAGTTCAGGTCCTCAACTGGATTGGTGGGGTGCGGGCCGGCGAAAGCGGTGAATATATCCCTAATATATCCGTCCAAAGCATAGGAAGACGCATTGTGGGCCAATCAAACCCCTGGCTGTGAAACGATGCCGAAACACGGTGCCATGTCATACCTGCGCCCGCGATGACATCCGGCGTCGGGTGAATTGATGCAAACGCACATTTGGTCAACCGCTATGATGCAATCAGTCTGACGCACGCAAGCCTGTTACCAGTGACGATTCGAGTTCTGTGCCATCCGATAGCCGCAAGAGTACGACATCACCGCTGATCCGCGCCTCTTCGATCCGGCTGAAAACCGGCGCGATAGTCGTATCTACCAGGCTGTCGTTCTGGTAGCTTTCCACATCAAACCGGTAGATTCCTGCGGGATAGAGTGTGCCGCTGTCATCGACACCGGCCCATTGCGCTGAATCCTCTGAGAGATCGAGTGTCAGCCTCTGTACTGTGGCGCCAGACGCATCGCGCACCACAAGCACCGCCGCGTCGGCCCCAGAGGCAAATTCGGGACGCAAATTGACCGGACTACCCGCGAATTCGACCGGCGCACGGGCCAACGCTTCCATTCCGATCCATCCCGAAAGTTTCTGCATGGAGCCGCCAGTCAGTGCCGAGCTCAGGCTACTGAGCAGATCGTTGGTCAACACCTGCTGCTCAACCGACGAGAATGTTGCCAATTGCACTGCGTAATCCGAGGAATCGACCGGGTTCAGAGGATCTTGATTCTGCATCTGAACGGTCAGCATGCGCAGAAACGTCTCGAAATCCGAACTCAGCGTGGTCGAGCCAGAGGCCTCCGTTGCCTGTTTCGTGGTCGTCATGGATTTGGTGGCGCTATAGGCGGGGGGGATCTGGGTCAGTTCCATGTTGGCTCCTTACAAGCGGATGTCGAGGCCGTCGCTGATATGCGCAACGGGCTGAGATGTTTGCGGCGGGGGGGCGACGCTGGTGGGGGTATTTGACGCCTCGGCCTCTGAATCTCTCTGAGCGCCCAAGTTCGTCCCGCCCTGTCCGGACTGGCCGAACGAAAAGGAAACGCTGGTATATCCCAGTTGCGTCAAATCACGCTGCAGTTGGTCGATGTTGCGACGTAAAAGGTCCAACGTCTCGGGGCGTTCCGAAGTGATGTTCATCACGATTCCCTGATCAGACGTCACCATCTGCATTCTGACCCGTCCCAGCTCTTCGGGGTTGAGGCGCAGTTCCACAGGCCCATCCTTGAGCAGCGTAGCCGCCTCAACCAGCTGCCGCAGGACAGCGCCAGAGGTATCGTGGCGTGAATATGCCGCCACAACCGGCGCGGATGCGGATGCACCACTTCGCCCCTCGGTGGTCGAAAGGCCCAGAGATTGCAGACCCGCATCTTCATCGCGGCTTTTTGGCTCTGGACTCTGCGTCGCCTCGGATTCTGTAATCGGGGCAGGAATCCCTGCCTGTACCGGCGCCTGCGCCTGAGTCATGCGCGGTTGCCACCGCTTTCTGATATCCGGCGAGTCCGCGGGGCGGGATGCCACCGAAACGTCGATGTCGCGGTTGGTCGCCCGCACCCGATCCGAATCACTCTCGGACAGGAGCGGTCTGCGGTTTTCCGTCGCTTCGGACGACGTCACTGAGGTCGTATTTACTGCGGTGTCCGGTTGTGCTGACGGCCGTGCATCGGGGTGCATCGGCAACGCGGCTGTGCTCCGATCGGGTGTAGACAGGACATCTGAATGCGAAATGCTATGCGCTGCAACGGCCGGAGCGGGGCGACTAGGAACCGATGTTTCGGTCTTGTTTCTGCGGTCTGAAGATCGTCCCGAACTTTCCGCGTTTACTGCGATAGAAGCCGTAGTGCCACCGCCGCGCGTTGGCGTCGCGTCAGGAGTATCTACCGTTACCCGTGATGTAGCGGCCGCCTTCATGTGCACCTGTTCCGACGCGATCCTGACATCTGCGACAGGTTCTTTGCCAGCCGGGCGAACGTCGTTTCCAGACGCTGGCTGGTTTAGCTCCTCTGAAATCAGCCCCAAGCCTGGGACAGTCGGTATCCTTCGACCTTCCTTTGCAACATTCATCACTTCCGTTTCAAGCAGATCAGGCTTGGCCAGCTCCAAAGGTATTGATTTGGCGGTCAAGGCACTCTTGCCGTAGACGTTTGAAGTGATTTGGACCGTCGGCAATTCGGATTCAGTCGCCACATCGCGCTGAATCTGCGGATGAGCCTCAACCGGACGCCAGCGCGCTGTCGGCGTCACCACCGGTCGCCAGGCTTCGACTTGATTGCTATCGAGCGTCGGGACAATGAGTGGCGGGCGCGACCCTGCTATAGCAGAGGGTTCGATTGGCTTGGGTCGATCTACTGTCGCGCGATCTACAATCCTTGGCGTCGCCCGCCTGGAAACGGAATTCCCGGCGTCAAGAATCGCGCCAGTGTCACGGTTCGGTTCCGCCAAAGGTTGGGGGGCCAGTGCGTGAACCGTTGCAGCCCTTTCGGAATGAACTGCCGCTGACCCGCCATTTTTCACAAGCGCCACAGGCGCACCTGAACCTCTCTCGGAAGTCGACGCTTCTGACGACGCGCGGGGGACCGCCCCCACTCGATCAATGGGTTCACGAATCGTTTGAACCGACGCCTTATCAACGGCGGGGGGCGCATTGCCTTTGGAACGAAACGGTTGCGCTTGCGCTGACAATTTGGGCGATTGAATCTGCGATTCGCCCAATATCTGTAGTTCCATCGTGGTCGCCCGTGCCTGGGGTGGCTGCGCACCATTCAACGGTTCCAAAAAAGACGTCCGAGCGCCGCGGACTGAACCTTGCTGCCGTACCAACGTTGCAACGTCCTGTGGCAGCCGCGGCTGGCCTGTGTCGATACCTGGGCTGCGCTGCAAGTATGCGTTAGGTCGGGTTTTCGATACCCTCTCCTTCGTTTCAGAAGTGAAGACGAAACTCGAATCCCGCGTGATCTGTGGAGAATCTGGGGCTCCGCTTTGGCTGTATCCTGTCCCCTGAACCAACAGAGACGGCGACGCTGATTCTGCCCGAAGTGGCGATGAGCGCGAACCAGCTGCTGACGTGATGTCCGCAGATGCCGATCGCAATTCTGGAATGCCTTCGTGGCGAAGCTGAGCTGCCGGTTCGGCTCTGCCCTCCGGCACGTTTCCGCGCGTGGTGGTTATCAGGCTTTGCGCCGCTTTCACCCCAACTTGGGGGCGATCTGGAACGAATCTATCAGTAAATCTTTTTTCCTCGCCCTGCGCCGACTCTTGAGCCATCTCAGACGGCGTCCGAAATGGCGGCCGGCGCAGGTCGTGCGCGATATGCGTAGGTACGGAGATTTCCGGACGTTTCGGTTCGGTTTTGGCGTTCAATGGATCGCCGCCAGTGGATTTCGAACTCGAAGACTGGCCATGCGAAAAGTCGGATTGGTCCGGGATAGAATCGGCTATGGCGGGTGGTAGGCCATCACTACGGGTCGCTGCCGGTCGCGATGTTACGTAATGCGGATCACGCACGACACGAATATTCTGGCGAGTCGCATTTTCATCCGACGACTTGCTGCCCGAACGCAGCATTTCAGTCGTCTCAGAAACCGCCTGAGATTCGGCGGTTTCACGCAACCGGTTTGCAGCACTATCGGTGTGTGTCGGCGCGCCGTGTCGGCCTGACATCGACGGTTTCCGCCTTATCTCGCCCGAAAAAGACCTCTGAAGATCTGCACCATCCCTGCCAGACACCGGCGCAGCTGATAGATCCGCGGCGATAAAACCCTGCGCTTTGACCTCAGAGAGATCGAGCATCCGCTTCACGGGCGCTTGCGCCTCCAAGGATTGGGGGGACAATGTTGCGGGGCTATTTTCTGCGGTGCTTTCGGGTCGTGCCCGACCGCCAGGCAAAATAACGGTGGGCGTTTCTTCATCCACATCATTGGGTTGGATGGGCATCCCGATCAGATCCCGCTGCAGCACTCTGGGGGCACCACCCGGCTGATTTGGCGGCAATGCCGTTGGCTGCAGCCCGAATTCCGGCGGCATCGGCAGTGTAACCCGAGGACCAATCTCTGGATCGTCGCTGTTCTCATTGTACTCTGCGCCGACTGTATCCCCTGTCGCGAATTTCGCCTCGGTCCGCACTTCGACAGAAACCACATCCGATGGCTTCTGGTGGGGAACGGTTTCCTCGGAAAGACCACTCTCCGGATTGGACGACTGCCCGCCAAGCTCGCTAAAGATGCCCGCGAACCCCGACGCCTCGCCTTCGGGCTCTGGCATCGGTGTGTCTGCGGGTGCCGCAAATAGGCCCCGTGACAACAGGGCAGTGAGACTGCTCAACATGATCGCTCCCAGGAATTCTTCCGTGGACACCGGGATAGCGGCAACATCCTTACCAGTTCTTTACCGACTCTGACGCTTAATCCTGAAATTGCCTCGAATTGGAGCGAACCAGATGGACCTGCCCCCGATCCCCCCCTTGACGCCACGGTCGCGCACAACGCCGGGCGCGCCTACAGGCCAAAGCGAACGTGACGCATCGCTGTGGTCCGCCGCTCGGAGCCTTGAAGCGACGTTCCTGAGCGAGATGCTCAAGACCGCTGGTCTAGGAGAAGTCAGCGACACGTTCGGTGGCGGCGAGGGAGAGGAGCATTTTGCCTCTTTCCTGCGCGATGAACAGGCGCGCGCCATGGTGGCAAAGGGCGGCATCGGCTTGGCCGAGTCGCTATATCATTCACTAAAGGACAGAGACCATGAATAATACAACTGACACGTCCAACCCCTCAGAACTCAGCGGATCGGAATCCGCCCAGGACATCACCACAATTATGGACGCGCTCGACACCTTGCTAGAAGAGGAACGGGTCGCTCTACTGGCTGGCGAGTTTTTGCAAGTCGACACGCTGATGCGACGCAAGGAAGCCCTGATCGACGCCCTCAAAAATGCCGACGCCCCAATCAAAGAAGATCTGCAGCCGCTACATATCAAGCTAGGGCGCAACCAGGTTCTGTTCGATCACGCGCTAGAAGGTATCCGCAACGTCGCCAGTCGACTCGGCACACTGCGCCAGTTGCGCAAATCTCTGGACACTTATGATGAGCATGGGCGCAAATCGTCTATTGCTGCTCCGGATCTGAGCAGGCTGGAGAAGCGCGCATAAGGTCAGGTTTGACTAAAATCCATGCAATTCGGCTGGTGGCGATTAGCACTCCGTTAGGACTGGAAAGCGCAAGGTGAGAAGGCATCCAGAGGGGTGGCGCAGGGGTCGCAACGCGGTTTTTGCAGGTGTCAGAAGACCCGTTCAAACGCCTCGAACGGCGACATCCAAACCAGGCGCAAAAGCGCCAAACGAACTGCAAGGATTAAAACGACATGTCAAGCATGCTGACCAACAATGGCGCAATGGTTGCGCTTCAGACGCTGAAATCCATCAACTCCAACCTCGGCACAGTCCAGAACCAGATCTCGACCGGCAAGAACATTGCGAACGCCAAGGACAACTCGGCGATCTGGGCGATTTCCAAGGTCATGGAATCGGACGTACAGGGCTTCAAAGGGATCACGGACAGCCTCAATCTGGGTGAATCGACCGTTGCTGTGGCTCGTTCGGCCGCAGAAACTGTGACAGACCTTCTGACCCAGATGAAAGGCAAGATCGTTGCGGCACAGGAATCCAACGTAGACCGTGTCAAAATCCAGGCTGACATCACCGCTTTGCGGGATCAGATCGGATCGGTCACCGGCGCCGCGCAGTTCAATGGCCTGAGTCTCCTTGATCTTGAAAATGTGACCCCGGCCGGAACCTCCGCAACCAATACCATCGCCGAGCAAATCAAAAACAGCAACAGTGGCACGGTCAATATCCTGTCGTCTCTGGATCGCTCGGGCAGTGGGGTGGCCTCTTCCTCCATTGGTATAACGAAGCAGTCGCTGAGCCAGACAGCTCAGGTCGCGGGCACCGTCGTGGCATCTGCCACGACAATCAACACAACCGCAGCTGCGAGCAGCACAGCAACGCTTGCCGCACCGGCTGGGTCCACAGTGACGTTCGCTATCAACGGCGATGTCACAAACACGCTGCGTGGTGGCGCCCGCGTCCTCGCCGGTGATACATACACTTTTGCGGCTACTGGCTTTGACAAACTTTCGGTTGCGGCGGGCACTGACATCACGGCTGCCGTCTCGTATGTGGCGAAGGCCGGTGACACCACAGAAGATATCGCCAAAGGCATGGCGTCCCAGATCAACGTCGCTCTGACCAAAGCCGGGTATGGGGACGACTACGCCGCAAGCTACTCGAATGACGGCGACTCGACCGCCACCTTGACCATCACCAACAACTCCGGTGTGGCTGGCGCAGCGGCGTTCGCTGCCACGGACTTTGTCGTAACCTCCGGCGGTACATCCGGCGGCGGTTTGGATCAGATGGCCGATTTGGACGTCAGCACCGAAGACAGCGCAAAGGCAGCGCTGATCGTGATCGAGGATCTGATCCAAACTTCGATCGACTCGGCCGCCGCCTTCGGCTCGGCCCAGGGCCGTATCGAAACGCAGTCGGAATTCGTCTCCAGCCTGACCGACTCGCTCAAGTCCGGCATCGGTTCGCTGGTTGACGCCGACATGGAGGAGGCATCCGCCCGTCTCCAGGCGCTCCAGGTGCAGCAGCAGCTGGGTGTTCAGGCCCTGTCGATTGCCAATCAGGCTCCGCAGCAGCTTCTGTCACTGTTCCGGTAACCGGTCCTTCGGGGGCCGTCGCAACGCGGCCTCCGATTTCCGTTTCCCGCCCTGAATCATTTAAATTTGGCCCTGCTTGGAAGGATGTGTCGTGAACGCGCATTCAATGGCGCAACGCGCCTACTCAGATACCGCCTCCTCCACCCGGACGGATCGCGGCACGGAATACGAAATCATCGCCCGCGTAACCTATCGAATCAAACAGGCGGCACAGCAGGGGAAGCGCGCCTTTCCGCAGCTTGTAGCAGCACTGCACGACAATCGCCGTCTGTGGACCGTCCTTGCTGCAGATGTCAGTGCTGAGGAAAATGGCCTGCCGCCGGAATTGCGGGCCAGGATCTTCTATCTGGCTGAGTTCATGCAGGAACATACCCGCAATGTGCTGGCCGGAAATGCCAAAGTCGGACCGATCCTCGAAATAAATACCGCCATTCTTAAGGGGCTGAGCGGCCGGAGGGCAAACAGATGAGTGGACTTGTCCTAAAACTCGCCCCTAAAGAGCGGGTACTGATCAATGGTGCCGTTATTGAAAATGGCGATCGTCGCAGCCGCCTATCGATCGTTTCACCAAATGCCAACATCTTGCGACTTCGCGATGCTATCCATCCCAAGGACGCGCGTACCCCTGTACGTCGGATCTGCTACGCAACACAGTTGGTTCTGACCGGTGACGCAGATCCATCTGAATCCCGTCAGAAACTGCTTCGGCAAATTGAAGAGCTAAGCCGCATCTTGACCGATAGTGACAGTCGCAACCTTCTGTCTGAAGCGACGGACGCCTTAATCAATGATCAGTTCTATCTGTGCCTCAAGTCATTGCGCGCGCTGATCCCGCGAGAAGATCGGCTGCTGGCAACGGATTCAGCGTAGCGCGCAAACCCGCCTATGACTTGAAGTGAGCCTGGTCTCGAACAACTATGTGCAGTCGAACTGCTTGTCAGACTTGGCATCTGATAGATCAGATTTAGGAAGAACCGATCTGGCTTTGATGTCTAGGTTTTGCGGATGTGTGAGCTACCCTCGCGAAATCCGGGCACTGGCCTAAGCTGCGATTTGCTGTCTACGGACCCTCTAGCGGGCGGAACGTATCGCGCGAGCGATCGCACTGGAACAGGGCAAACCGATTGTTGAGGCCGGCACCGAGGTGGTGCGAGGGGCGGAATTCATCGAATGGGGCGCAAACGAACGGCGTCGTCACCGGATTCGCCTCGTGGAATTTCCGGATCAACTCACCCGCGCGCAAGATCAGTACGGCGCTGGCGACAGGCTGCGCAATCATCCTCAAGGAGTCCGACGCCCCCCGCCAGCGCCATGCTGACCACAGTGGTATTTGAGGACGGGGGGCGGAAGGGTTGAAATCCTACAACATCCACAGAACCGTCACGCGCATGTTTGGTGAATGGCAGCGCGCGCCAGCCGATGAGTTCAAAATCCTCCGGGCCGGACGATCAACCCAGTCTGATCAGGATGGAAACCCCGATTGCCGCCGACACACTGATAAACACCCAGCCGAACGCGCCCAGTATCAGCGGGCGTACCCCTTCCCGGCGCAGATGGGAGATGTTGGTTTCCAACCCCATGGCCGCCAGAGCCATCGACAGCATGAACGTTGACAAGGCCAGCAGCAGATCGATAACCACCGGCGGCACTGGAACAAAAGTATTCAGGATCACAACGGCGAGAAACCCGATGACGAACCAGGGAACCGACTGACCGGTGGCCTCGCCTCTTCCTTTGTCGCGCAGCAGCCCGAGGCCAAGGATCATCGGCGCCAGCAGGATAACCCGACTCAGTTTGGCAATCGTCGCGGTTTCTCCTGCGGTGTCGCTTGCAGAAAATCCGGCGCCTACGGCCTGCGCCACCTCATGCAGCGACGACCCGACCCACAGACCAAATGTTGCATCGTCAAACCCCAGCGCGGACTGAAGCCCCGGGAAGATCAGCATTGACAGCGATCCGAAAATCGTGACGCAGGCAATCGCATAGGCCACGTCTTCGTCGCGCGCGCGGGTGACGGTGTTCATCCCCAGCACGGCAGACGCGCCACAGATCGACGTGCCTGCAGCGATCAACTCGCTCAACTCGGACCTGACGCCGAGCAAGCGGCCAATCCGGCGGATCAGCACAAAAGTCATGGCCACAAGAGCTATGATCATCGCCAGCGCCGACAGCCCCAATCCGCCCAAATCCCCCAATGTCAGGCGAAAGCCGAGCAACACAATCCCGGTCCGCAGGATCGGGCGCAGCGCGATCTTGGTGCCCGGAGACAACCGCGGCCCCGCGACACCCGTGTTGCGCATGGCGATCCCCGCAACCATGGCCAGCACCATCGGGCTCAGCAAGGCCGGCTGACCGCCCAGCCTCCAAATCATCGTGCCGCCAAGGGCCAGCGCGAAACTGACAGCCAGGCCGGGCAGCAGAACCGCCAGACGGTCCAGCCACACCGATTGCGTTAAGGTTTCCGTTGTCATGACACCATCCTTTTGTTGTGAACGGTATCGCGCGATCACAACAACAACTCCAATTGATTAGATTGCTATATTCGTTCGGTTGTGCTTATGATTCAGCATGACACTGGAACAACTCCGCATTTTCCTCTCGGTGGCCGAGCTTTGCCACGTGACCCGCGCGGCAGAGCGACTGAACCTGACACAATCGGCGGTTTCCGCAGCCATCGCCACGCTCGAGCGGCAGTATGATGTAAAGTTGTTCGACCGGATCGGGCGCGGTATCGTTCTGACCGAAGCTGGTCAGCTTCTGATCGACGCGGGCCAAAAGGTCATGGACGAGGCCAGTTCCGCGCGGGCCCTGATGTTGAACCTGTCACAAGAGCCACGGGGCGCGCTGCGGATCTGGGCCAGCCAAACCATCGTCAGCTATTGGCTGACACCCAGGATGATGACGATGCACCGGGCCTGGCCCCTCGTGGACATGAGCCTGCACCCCGGCAACACGCAGGAGGTCGCCCAGGCGGTGGTTGATGGCACTGCCGATGTCGGGTTTATCGAAGGCGGCATGCCATCAAGCGATTTAAGAATCCGCAAAGTCGGTCACGACGAACTTGTGCTGGTCCTGCCCCGCAACCATCCGCTGGCGAGGAAGCCCCGGCTGGATGCAGATGATTACCGATCGCTGCAATGGTTGCTTCGCGAACCCGGGTCAGGGACACGCATGGTGATGGAGCAGCACCTGAAAAGCATGGGTCTTTCGGTCGGTGATCTGCGGGTATTGCTGCAGCTTCCCACAAACGAGGCAATTCTGGGCGGGATCCGGTCTGGCAACTGCATCGCGATGCTATCGTGGCGATCCATGCGCCTGGCACATAAACGCGCCTTTGCCGTGCGCCGGGTCACGTGGGCGGACAAACCGCGCCGCAACTTCAGTGTCCTGACCGATCCACGCCGGTTTCGAACCCGCGCGATGACGGCATTCCTTGACACTTTCGCGATCTGATCTGCTCTTCGCGTCTGAGGAAAAACCGCGCGCGTGGCGGAACGCCGCAGGGTGTCCGAAACACCCGGTCCCATGCTGAGACGCGACGGGCACATCCCTTCAATCGACGGAATACTATCCCACGTATCGGCTATTGCAGCGGCCTGTTGATCACAGCTTTAACGGGCCGTGTCTCAATCGGATCAAGCTGAATGAATTCGCCCACCTCCAAAGCTGTCACAGGTGATTTGAACATAGGCAACCTGCCCGGTATTTACTCAGATATTGACACGCGAGCCGCGCTCTAGGATATATTTTTCCACGGTAGATTTAAACGATCCGCCAATCTTTCAGGCCGACCGGCCCGACTGGATCGCACAGGTCGCATCCATCGGGCGACACGCATGCAGGATATTTGATCGCGCCATTCGAGATGACTGACAACAATTGAAAATCTAAGGTATATATAAATGACACAACCTCTTGCGCCCGTCGGTGCCGGTTCCAATAACGGCGAAGTTGTTACGCTTCAGGACGGCGGATTTATGGTGGTCTGGACGCAGCTTGTTACGTCGCTGTTCCCGATCCCGAATGTCACGGACGAACAGTTCACCGCCGTTCTGGGACGGACGTTTAATGCTGACGGCAGCGCACGCGGCGATGTCTTTCAGGTAAATGAATCTCTGGCCGCCTCTGGACAGGGTCAGCCGGATATCACGGTTCTGACTGGCGGCAATCTGGCCGTGGTCTGGACCGATGGCCCCGCGATCGCGGATGGCGCGGTCGAGGCGTATGGCCGTGTGATCACCCCGGCCGGCGTGCCCGTTTCGGGCGAAATCCAGCTTGCCTCGACCACCGAGAACGATCAGCGCATTCCGCAGGTCGCCCCCACATCTGACGGTGGGTTTGTCGCCACGTGGTCGGATGGGCGCATCTCAAACACGTCGGAAATCTGGTACGGTCAGCGGTTTGACGCCTCAGGCGCGCCCATCGGCGAAGAGTTTTATCTGCGCAGTGACAGCACCTCTGAGGATAGTGAATTGGTACCGCTGGGGAATGATATTTTCCACCTCTCTGCGGTCGGCCAACAGACCTTTAACCTCGATACCTATGAGCGCTCAGCCGGGGTGTTTGATCCGACAATGAGCGGCTATGGCGGGTTTACCGGCAACAGCCGCACCGGCGGGTTCAACGATGATGCTTTTGGCCTGGGCGACGGCAGGGTCGCGTTTGTTGGAATCGGAAGCGGCGGCATCCAGGTACATTTGCTTGAGGCCAGCACGCAGGCGTCATTCAATACCGACCCATTTCCGGACGGCACGCCGCGCCCCGCCACACGCACCGATCTGGTCCAGTCCGCGGATGCGATTGAGTATACCGCGACGCTGAGCGCCGATGTCGGCGATCTGGGGTTCTTTGGGCCTGATCCGGCCGCCGCGATCACCATCTTGCCCGATGGCGCCTTTGCGGTGGTCTGGACGCAGGTCTCGGGCGGAACCGAGGCGGCACCGGAATTCAGCCTGTTCGCGCAGCTGATTGATCCGACACTTGTTCCGGTGTCAGAGGTACAGACCATCGCCACCGGCGTTCAGGGCACCAGTATTGCGCCGCCCTTTATCAGCGCAGGCGCGAATGGCCAGTTGTTCATCGGCTGGACCGACACGACCGACCGCAATGGGCCGGGCACCAACGAAATATTCGGCACAGTTGTCACGATTGACCGGCTGCCGAGTGATGTGGTGACGGATGGGCCTGACAGCATTTTTGGCACGCCCGGGAATGATACGTTTCTGGCCACAGACGGGACGGACACGATTTATGGGTTCGCGGGCGACGATATCTTTTATCAGAACGGCGCCGATATCCAGAGCGAAGCCAGCTGGTTCGGCGGGGCGGGTGACGACCGTTTTGTCCGCGAAGAAGAGTTTGGTCAGCTGCGCGGCAGTGGTGGTTCGGGGTATGACACCACCGATTATTCGACCATGACGACCCCGCTGGTGTCAGGCGACGACAACAATGTCCGGGGCATGGACGCGGTGATCGGGACGCTGGGTGACGATGCCATCTCGGGCAGTCGCGATGTGCATGCCGAAGAAGGCAACGATACGATCTCGTTTTACAACACCAACGTGCTCGATAGTGTCGACGGCGGTCTGGGCACCGATGTTGTGGATATCGTTCTGCCTGCCGAAAATTTCGTGCTTACACTGATGGGCGACCACTATCTGCTTCAGCAATACATTGAAAACTACCAGACGAAAGAACTCGAACTGCTGCCCGAGTATCAGGTTGAGCTGCGATCAATCGAGGAAATCCGGTTTTCCGACCAGACCGTGATGCTCGACCCGACGCCAACGCGGGCCTCGGGTGGTGCTGGCAGCGCGGGTGGGCTGCCGGTTGCCCCTTCGGAGCCGACAGAACCAACAGAGCCGCCAGTGACCGATACCGGCACCACTGGCGATGACAGCACCTTGGGCGGCACCGGTAATGACACGCTTTCGGGCGGGCCGGGCAACGATACGCTTGCAGGTGATATTGGCGATGACAGCCTTGTCGGCGGCAGTGGCGACGACGTTCTGTCAGGTGGCGACGGCGATGACGCCATCAACGGCGGTGCTGGCAATGACCGGATCTCTGGCTCGGACGGGAACGACACAGAAGACGGCGGTGACGGCGACGACAACATGGGCGGTGGCACCGGCAACGACACGATGACCGGCGGCGGCGGCAACGACACCATGGGCGGCGGTCAGGGCGACGACGTGATGGACGGCGGTGATGGCAACGACGTCGTCAACGGCGGCCCCGGCAATGATTTCACCAGCGGTGGTGCAGGCAATGACACCATGGGCGCCTCGTTCGGCGATGACACCGTAGACGGCGGCGAAGGTGACGACAGTCTCGGTGGCGGCACCGGACGTGACAGCCTGACCGGCAGCGTCGGCAATGACAGCATTGGCGGTGGCGAAGGCGACGACACGGTTGACGGCGGCGATGGCGATGACTTCCTTGCCGGGGGTGGCCGCGATGATCTGATCTTTGGCGGCGCGGGTGACGACCGGCTGAACGGGGGCGCGGGCAATGACACGATGGACGGTGGCGCGGGCGAAGATCTGTTTATCTTCAACGAGCTGGTAGACGGTGAAAGCGACCTGATCCTGAACTTCGAGGACGGCCTGGACATCCTCCGCCTTGCGGGCGTGACGGGCCGGGGGCTTCAGGGCAAGGTCGATGCGCTGAACATCACCGACGCCGTCATCGACATTGACGGCGCCGCTGGCACCGCCACCGCGTCGGGCGTCACTCTGAACTTCAACAGTCACACGATAAGCATCACCGGCGTCGACGCAGCAAACCTCGGGGTGGACGACTTCCTGTTCTTGGGCTGACATCGCCAAAAGCTGCAAATAAGACAAAGGCCGGATCGGGGGCACCGGGTCCGGCCTTTGTCGTTTTTCGCACTTGAAGACAGCTGATACAGACCGAATGCTGGCCGTAATTTCTAGTCCTTCTGCTTGCCAACATGAAGGTCGCCAGTCGTCAGCACGGGTGAGGCGTCGATATGTTTGGCGTCCAGCATATCAGCCACGCGTTCCAGCGACGAAACCAGTTGAGCCTGCTCCCAATTTGCCAGCCGCGCAAAAGCACGCACATAGCGTTGCTGCAGCGCATCGGGCGCATCTTTCAACCGGCTGCGGCCCTGCTCCGTCACCACCACATTGGTCTGACGCCGGTCGAGCTCGGACGGGACCCGCTCGACCAGACCCTGCGCGACCAGCTTGTCGACCAGCGCGGTGACTGTAGCCTGTGTCACCCCCATTTGAGTGGCAAGCCCCTTGGGTGTGGCGCTGGTTTTTTCGTCGACGATCTGCAGCACCCTGATCTGCGCCGGCGTGACCCCCGCGGCCTGAGCGAGATCACGGGCAAACAGCTCGGTCGCGCGCAAAATACGCCGCAACGCGATCAGGCTGTCATCGATTCTGTCATTGGGCGCGGATGTCATGACGCGCACCATCGCATGAAGCGCGGCGACGCCGCAATCAGAAGAACTTGGTGTATTAGTTCGGCTTGAACGGTAATCCCCCCATTTTTAATGGGGTGCAGCCGTAGAACTTACGCGGCCATTTTCAGTTTCTGTGCGGGTGTGATGCCGCCGATGCCCATGTTCGGGCGGTCGTTGTTGTAAGTCCAGAGCCATTGCGTGGCGAAGTCTTGGGCCTCCTCGATGTTTTCGATGATGTGTTGGTCCAGCCATTCATTCCTGACGGTGCGGTTGTAACGTTCGATGTAGGCGTTCTGCTGGGGCTGTCCTGGTTGGATGTGCTGGAGGGTAACACCTTGTTTCTCAGCCCATTCCAGCAGCTTGATGCTGATGTATTCAGGGCCATTATCGACCCGGATCGTGCCGGGCTTGCCACGCCATTCGATGATGCGATCGAGGCTCCGGATCACGCGTTCAGCAGGCAATGAAAAGTCGACCTCAATGCCAAGCCCTTCGCGGTTGAAGTCGTCCAGCACGTTCAGCAGTCGAAACTGACGACCGTCGCTCAGCCTGTCGGCCATAAAGTCCATCGACCAGGTCATGTTGGGGGCCTCGGGTACCGCCAGCGCGTCGGGTTTATCCCGCTTTAGCCGTTTGCGGGGCTTAATCCGCAGGTTCAGTTCCAGCGCGCAATAGATGCGATAGACCCGCTTATGGTTCGGTAATCCCCCCATTTTTAATGGGGTGCAGCCGTAGAACTTACGCGGCCATTTTCAGTTTCTGTGCGGGTGTGATGCCGCCGATGCCCATGTTCGGGCGGTCGTTGTTGTAAGTCCAGAGCCATTGCGTGGCGAAGTCTTGGGCCTCCTCGATGTTTTCGATGATGTGTTGGTCCAGCCATTCATTCCTGACGGTGCGGTTGTAACGTTCGATGTAGGCGTTCTGCTGGGGCTGTCCTGGTTGGATGTGCTGGAGGGTAACACCTTGTTTCTCAGCCCATTCCAGCAGCTTGATGCTGATGTATTCAGGGCCATTATCGACCCGGATCGTGCCGGGCTTGCCACGCCATTCGATGATGCGATCGAGGCTCCGGATCACGCGTTCAGCAGGCAATGAAAAGTCGACCTCAATGCCAAGCCCTTCGCGGTTGAAGTCGTCCAGCACGTTCAGCAGTCGAAACTGACGACCGTCGCTCAGCCTGTCGGCCATAAAGTCCATCGACCAGGTCATGTTGGGGGCCTCGGGTACCGCCAGCGCGTCGGGTTTATCCCGCTTTAGCCGTTTGCGGGGCTTAATCCGCAGGTTCAGTTCCAGCGCGCAATAGATGCGATAGACCCGCTTATGGTTCCACGGATGACCTTTGACGTTGCGCAGGTGCAGATAGCAAAGTCCGAAGCCCCAAGTCTTCCTCGTATCCGTCAGCCCGACAAGCAAATCGGCAATCTGTTCGTTCTCATCGCTCAGAAGCGGGCTGTAGCGATAGCAGGTCTCGCTAACCCCAAAGGTGCGGCACGCCACGGCGACACTGACCCCGCGTCGCTCTACCGCCGTTGCGGCCATCTCTCGTCGCTGAGATGGCCCAGTCACTTTTTTCCAAGGGCTTCCTTCAGCAACTCGTTCTGCATGCTCAACTCTGCGAACATCTTCTTCAGGCGTCGGTTCTCGTCTTCAAGCGCCTTGGTCTGCGCGATCATTGAAGCATCCATCCCGCCATACTTCGCCCGCCATTTGTAAAAGGACGCTGTGCTCATACCATGTTCGCGGCAAAGCTCGGCCACAGGAACACCGCCTTCGGCCTGGCGCAGGATCGCAAGGATCTGCGGCTCACTGTATCTCGTCATCTTCATCTGAATCTCCTCATGCATCTTGCCGAGAAAATTCTACTTCCGCAGCCCCTTACTTTCGGGGGGGATTACCGTTCCACGGATGACCTTTGACGTTGCGCAGGTGCAGATAGCAAAGTCCGAAGCCCCAAGTCTTCCTCGTATCCGTCAGCCCGACAAGCAAATCGGCAATCTGTTCGTTCTCATCGCTCAGAAGCGGGCTGTAGCGATAGCAGGTCTCGCTAACCCCAAAGGTGCGGCACGCCACGGCGACACTGACCCCGCGTCGCTCTACCGCCGTTGCGGCCATCTCTCGTCGCTGAGATGGCCCAGTCACTTTTTTCCAAGGGCTTCCTTCAGCAACTCGTTCTGCATGCTCAACTCTGCGAACATCTTCTTCAGGCGTCGGTTCTCGTCTTCAAGCGCCTTGGTCTGCGCGATCATTGAAGCATCCATCCCGCCATACTTCGCCCGCCATTTGTAAAAGGACGCTGTGCTCATACCATGTTCGCGGCAAAGCTCGGCCACCGGAACACCGCCTTCGGCCTGGCGCAGGATCGCAAGGATCTGCGGCTCACTGTATCTCGTCATCTTCATCTGAATCTCCTCATGCATCTTGCCGAGAAAATTCTACTTCCGCAGCCCCTTACTTTCGGGGGGGATTACCGGACAGCTGCGATACAAAGCTGAATTGCTCATGGGTGGCGGCATCCGACACAGCGGCGGCTTTGAGTCGGATTCTTTGATCGTCACTGCGCATACATTCGCAGCCTTGCGCGCCCTCTTGCTTCCGCAGTGCTTCCGAAATGTTTGAACGCAAAAAGCCGCCCGGTAGGGCGGCTTCTAAGCGACTGTTAAGTCAAAGTTTTTGGTTGCGGGAGTAGGATTTGAACCTACGACCTTCAGGTTATGAGCCTGACGAGCTACCGGGCTGCTCCATCCCGCGACAGTTTTATGGCGCTCCGATTTTGGATATGCCAAGGCGATATCGCTGAACATCGTTGAGAGATACACATTTGTTCAGGGACTTATTAGGTCTGGCGGTGACCTACTCTCCCACGTCTTAAGACGCAGTACCATCGGCGCTACGGCACTTAACGGCCGGGTTCGGAATGGATCCGGGTGTTTTGCTCGCGCTATGACCACCAAACCAAATAAATCCCTGAACATCGGATGCTTGCGCACTCGACAGGGTTGTTTTCCTCAATCAACGTTGTCCAAGTCGTTCCACTTGGTGTGTATGCTTTTGTTCCAGCGAGCCAAACCTGGCTATTACTGGATCAAATCAAGCCTATCGGGCCATTAGTACCGGTCAACTGAACGCGTTACCGCGCTTACATCTCCGGCCTATCGACGTGGTGGTCTACCACGGCCCTCAGGGATACCTTGTTTTGAGGGGGGCTTCCCGCTTAGATGCCTTCAGCGGTTATCCTGTCCGAACTTAGCTACCCAGCACTGCCGTTGGCACGACAACTGGTCCACCAGTGGTTCGTTCACCCCGGTCCTCTCGTACTAGGGGCAACTCCTCTCAAGTATCCTACACCCACGGCAGATAGGGACCGAACTGTCTCACGACGTTCTAAACCCAGCTCACGTACCTCTTTAAACGGCGAACAGCCGTACCCTTGGGACCTGCTCCAGCCCCAGGATGAGATGAGCCGACATCGAGGTGCCAAACACTGCCGTCGATATGGACTCTTGGGCAGTATCAGCCTGTTATCCCCGGCGTACCTTTTATCCGTTGAGCGATGGCCCTCCCACTTGGGACCACCGGATCACTATGGCCGACTTTCGTCTCTGCTCGACTTGTCAGTCTTGCAGTCAGGCTGGCTTCTGCCATTGCACTCAACGAGCGATTTCCGACCGCTCTGAGCCAACCTTCGCGCGCCTCCGTTACGCTTTAGGAGGCGACCGCCCCAGTCAAACTACCCACCACACAGGGTCCCGGATCCGGATAACGGACCGCGGTTAGACATCAAGCAGAACAAGGGTGGTATCTCAAGGGAAGCTCCACGCAAACTGGCGTTCACGCTTCAAAGCCTACCACCTATCCTGCACATGTTCGGCCTAATGCCAGTGTGAAGTTGTAGTAAAGGTGCACGGGGTCTTTCCGTCTAACCGCGGGAAGCCTGCATCTTGACAGGCAATTCAATTTCGCTGAGTCTATGTTGGAGACAGCGGGGAAGTCGTTACGCCATTCGTGCAGGTCGGAACTTACCCGACAAGGAATTTCGCTACCTTAGGACCGTTATAGTTACGGCCGCCGTTTACCTGGGCTTCAATTCAGAGCTCTCACCCCTCCTTTTAACCTTCAGGCACCGGGCAGGCGTCAGACCCTATACGTCGTCTTACGACTTCGCAGAGCCCTGTGTTTTTAGTAAACAGTCGCCACCCCCTGGTTTGTGCCCCCAGCCTCTAGTTGCCTAGAAACCGGGCCTCCTTCTCGCGAACTTACGGAGGTATTTTGCCGAGTTCCTTCAACATAGTTCTCTCAAGCGCCTTGGTATTCTCTACCAGTCCACCTGTGTCGGTTTAGGGTACGATCTAGCGATGGAGCTATTTCCAGGAACCTCTCAACGGCCCCTCCAATCCGATAAGGAGGAACAATCTTCGAGATCCGTCACTTCCATCTGGCCCAGGAATATTAACCTGGTTCCCATCGACTACGCCTTTCGGCCTCGCCTTAGGGGTCGGCTTACCCTGCTCAGATTAGCTTTAAGCAGGAACCCTTGGACTTTCGGCGAGAGTGTCTCTCACACTCTTTGTCGCTACTCATGTCATCATTCTCACTAGTGATCTCTCCACCGGATCGCTCACGCGCCAGCTTCACAGAAAGCTCCGCGTCTCCAATACCTCCCGAAAGAGGCAAAAGAGACATGGAACTATGTCACACTACGCTCTGCTACCATGCCTTACGGCATCCTAAGCTTCGGCTCATGGCTTGAGCCCCGTTACATCTTCGCCGCAGGACAACTTATTTAGACCAGTGAGCTGTTACGCTATCTTTAAAGGATGGCTGCTTCTAAGCCAACCTCCTGGTTGTTTTGGTCGTCCCACCTGCTTTCCCACTTAGCCATGAATTAGGGGCCTTAGCTGTAGGTCAGGGTTGTTTCCCTCTTCACAACGGACGTTAGCATCCGCTGTGTGTCTGCCATCTAGTACTCCCGGGTATTCGGAGTTTGGTTAGGATCAGTAAGCCTGTGGGGCCCCATTACCCATCCAGTGCTCTACCCCCCGGGGTATTCGGATGACGCTCTACCTAAATAGATTTCGCAGAGAACCAGCTATCTCCGAGTTTGATTGGCCTTTCACCCCTAGGCACAACTCATCCCGACCTTTTTCAACAGGTGTGGGTTCGGACCTCCAGTAAGTGTTACCTTACCTTCATCCTGGTCATGCCTAGATCACTCGGTTTCGGGTCTGATCCATCTAACTCAACGCCCTATTAAGACTCGCTTTCGCTGCGCCTACACCTAACGGCTTAAGCTTGCTAGATAGACCAAGTCGATGACCCATTATACAAAAGGTACGCCGTCACAAGACTGGACACTAATAATAATCTTCTACTTAAGCGGGACACTCACCCGGAATTGAACGGTCTCAATTCCCGGATTGATGTCATAGATCCCTGCGTTGGACCGGTGATCGTAACTGACGCTATAGCGCCAGCCTTCCCGGCCTTCGTAACCCAACTCAATTCCCGATCTAAATTCGACCGGTCCGCCAAGGTCAAATCCGCCATTATCGGCGTAAAGACCCGGCATTGCATGCAGTTCCGCATAGAGCGGGCTGCGTCCGAATTGGTAGGTATAGGTTGAGCCAAAGCCCACCCAGGTTTCGCCATGCTCACCCACCGAAAGTCCAACCGCATTTCCAAATGGCCCACGTTTGCGGCCCAGATCGTAACGCAGATAGACTTCAGAGGCGCTTTTGGCGCGCCGCTCCAGAACCTGGCCTGCGGAGATTGCCAGCCTTGGGGTCGTTTCCGACTTGCCAAGGCATCCTGCCTCCGTGCCGCAATGATTCATGCCCATATCCGTCAGTCCGGCTATCAGCATAAGCACTGCAAAAGTTCCGTCAGCCATGTTTCTCGTCCTATCGCTTCGCTGCCGGAGAACAGTACTTCTGCTCTCTTCCAGCCGTTTCTACAGGACAATCTCATGGCCCAGATTGTTATTAGAGTCCAGTCAAGCTCCGACTGATTGTAGGCGTTCGGTTTCAGGTACTGTTTCACTCCCCTCGTCGGGGTGCTTTTCACCTTTCCCTCACGGTACTGGTTCGCTATCGGTCAGTAAGGAGTACTTAGCCTTCGGAGGTGGTCCTCCGATCTTCGAACAGGATTTCACGTGTCCCGCCCTACTTAATACGTTCCATTGAGCTTCCCATACGGGGCTGTCACCCGCTATGGCCGACCTTTCCAGGTCGTTCTGGTCACTCTCAGGACTCGGCTGGTCCCCGTTCGCTCGCCGCTACTAGGGGAGTCTCTATTGATGTCCTTTCCTCCGGGTACTTAGATGTTTCAGTTCCCCGGGTTTGCTCTTAAAACCCTATGTATTCAGGTAATAAGTACCTGTTTCAGCCCATTATAAGCAGCCCGAAGGCTATTATAACAAACTGTCAGGTGGGTTGCCCCATTCGGAAATCCATGGATCAAAGCTTATTCTCAGCTCCCCATGGCTTATCGCAGAGTATCACGTCCTTCATCGCCTCTTACTGCCAAGGCATCCACCAAACGCCCTTTTCGCGCTTGATTTGATCCAGTAAAAGCTAGGCTCTTTTACACCGCTATTGCGTTGCTACTTGAGCGCTCTTACTGCGGTCACAGAGCCTTTTGACTTCCCTGTGACACTAATCAAAAGCATACTTTTCCCGCTCAGACCCTTTGGTCTGAACTTTTGCGATGGTTAAATCGCAGTGGCCCAACATCCGTGCGAATGTTGAACCGGGTTAGTGTACTTGACTTGGACAACTCTGTTCGTTTCAGCGAGGCAGACAGGGGTTCGGTCGAGGAAACAACCTAAAGTCCTGCTCGCATCAGCCTTGCGGCCTTTGCTCCCCACTGAGATCATTCCCATACTCGGGTGATCAAACAGTGTTGATTTTGTATCTCTCTATACGATGTCAATTCGTCCGATTGGACGGTTAAACACTTAACAGTGCTTAACGATCTAATCGAAGAAGAATGGTGGGTCGAGGAGGACTTGAACCTCCGACCTCACGCTTATCAGGCGTGCGCTCTAACCACCTGAGCTACCGACCCATTCTTAAGGGCCATCAGCGCATCAGTTGGAAGGGTCGCCAAATTCGTGGTGGAGCCTAGGAGGATCGAACTCCTGACCTCCTGAATGCAAATCAGGCGCTCTCCCAGCTGAGCTAAGGCCCCTTGCCCGGAATTCCGCGGATATCCACCCTATTGCCTTACGGCTACCTAGGGCAGGATCCATGCGGAACCTAGCGTTTCTGAAGAGATATGAGGACGGCCTGGCCCGTATGATGTTTGGTTTCCAAAGGTAGAAACCATGCTAAGTGATCCACGTTGATAGCAAGCTATCAATCTAGGATCATCCTTAGAAAGGAGGTGATCCAGCCGCAGGTTCCCCTACGGCTACCTTGTTACGACTTCACCCCAGTCGCTGAGCTTACCGTGGCCAGCTGCCCCCTGCGAACAGGTTGGCGCACCGTCTTCGGGTAAACCCAACTCCCATGGTGTGACGGGCGGTGTGTACAAGGCCCGGGAACGTATTCACCGCGTCATGCTGTTACGCGATTACTAGCGATTCCGACTTCATGGGGTCGAGTTGCAGACCCCAATCCGAACTGAGACAGCTTTTGGGGATTAACCCATTGTCACTGCCATTGTAGCACGTGTGTAGCCCAACCCGTAAGGGCCATGAGGACTTGACGTCATCCACACCTTCCTCCCGCTTATCACGGGCAGTTTCTCTAGAGTGCCCAGCCGAACTGCTGGCAACTAAAGATGTGGGTTGCGCTCGTTGCCGGACTTAACCGAACATCTCACGACACGAGCTGACGACAGCCATGCAGCACCTGTCACTAGGTCTCTTACGAGAAAGCCAAATCTCTCTGGCGGTCCTAGGATGTCAAGGGTTGGTAAGGTTCTGCGCGTTGCTTCGAATTAAACCACATGCTCCACCGCTTGTGCGGGCCCCCGTCAATTCCTTTGAGTTTTAATCTTGCGACCGTACTCCCCAGGCGGAATGCTTAATCCGTTAGGTGTGACACCAACAAGCATGCTTGCTGACGTCTGGCATTCATCGTTTACGGTGTGGACTACCAGGGTATCTAATCCTGTTTGCTCCCCACACTTTCGCACCTCAGCGTCAGTATCGAGCCAGTGAGCCGCCTTCGCCACTGGTGTTCCTCCGAATATCTACGAATTTCACCTCTACACTCGGAATTCCACTCACCTCTCTCGAACTCTAGACTAGTAGTTTATGAGGCAGTTCCGAGGTTGAGCCCCGGGATTTCACCCCATACTTTCTAATCCGCCTACGCGCGCTTTACGCCCAGTAATTCCGAACAACGCTAACCCCCTCCGTATTACCGCGGCTGCTGGCACGGAGTTAGCCGGGGTTTCTTTACCAGATACTGTCATTATCATCTCTGGCGAAAGTGCTTTACGACCCTAAGGCCTTCATCACACACGCGGCATGGCTAGATCAGGCTTGCGCCCATTGTCTAAGATTCCCCACTGCTGCCTCCCGTAGGAGTCTGGGCCGTGTCTCAGTCCCAGTGTTGCTGATCATCCTCTAAAACCAGCTATAGATCGTAGACTTGGTAGGCCATTACCCCACCAACTATCTAATCTAACGCGGGCCGATCCTTTCCCGATAAATCTTTCCCCCGAAGGGCTTATACGGTATTACTCTCAGTTTCCCGAGGCTATTCCGTAGAAAAGGGTACGTTCCCACGCGTTACTAACCCGTCCGCCACTACACCCGAAGGTGCCGTTCGACTTGCATGTGTTAGGCCTGCCGCCAGCGTTCGTTCTGAGCCAGGATCAAACTCTCAAGTTGAAAAGCATTACTGCTTATCCTTGACGTTCGAACCTCTGCACATCGTTCTTTGTCTCACCGCTTCACTAATCGATAACAGTCACCCGCCATCTCATAATAAAACGTTAAAACCAAAGAACAGTCTTCTGTCTGATGTACATCAGTTTCCATTGGAAACCGAAGTCCGTCAAACAGTGAAGCTGACACTAGATCATCGGGTTGCCCCTACTAGCGCGATATGCAGCGTCTGTTCATCGATTGAACCAAACCGCCCACATATCTCTTCAGATATTAGCAATGTCAAAGAGCACGAGACAAAAACAAACCAAGATGCGCCCTAACTTTCGGCGCGCCCCGCCTGCAATACCTCTAATTTCCGTCGCCGCCTTCCGATCCGAACCAACCTCGGTGACCTGCGCCACCCCGTCCCGTCCGCCCCGTCCGGCGTCCCGTTAGCACCTCAGCGCCGCCGGTGAGGGGGCTTTTAGGTCTAGTAGCTGGGACCCGCAAGCACTTTTTTGAAGAAATTCACAAAACTGTCGTTTTCCTCAGGAAACACGTGAAAAATAGTGAATTTTTGATCATCCATGCTGGGCTCTGCGGCCCTCATCCACCGCTTTTTGGGGCAAAATCCCAGGATCGAGTCGCCGACTCGGGGCAGATTCTCGCGATTCAGGCCCCGGATTCGCCTCAGAAGCGCAAAATAAATCGTACCGGGGCTTTGATTCACCCGAATCTGCTCACAGATCGGTGTTGTTTCTTCTGATCATATCCCCAAGCCGTGAAAATGCTGGCTGATCGCCCCTGCTGTGGTGAACCAGACGCGCCCATTCGCGTTGGCCTGCATATCGCTCAGCGCCCTTGCCAGATGCTTCAGGCGATGCGGCTGCCCCATAATATAGGTGTGCAGCGCTATCCCCATGATCAGCGGGCGCTGTTCACTCTCTTTCAGGAGCACGTCAAAGGCATCAAGTATCATATCGGCAAACTCTGCTGCCTCACGCTTGCGCCCGACGATTTGAGGGATGTCGTTCAGTTCTTGGGGGTAGGGAACCGACAGGATCCGTCCGGAGCGTGTCCGCATCCAAACCGGCTGGTCGTCATGACACCAGTCCAGATGATATTCATATCCGGCCTCCTGCAACAAATCAGGCGTCACCCTGCTTTGCGAAATCCAGGGCCCCAACCAACCGCGCGGCGCCTGCCCTTCTTCACGGGTGATCCGTGCGGTGGCTTCGGCGATCAGACCAGCCTCGGCAACCTCATCCAGGCCGCCCTGACGTTCAGCATTGCTACGGCCATGTCCGGCGATCTCGTCACCGCGGGCGCGGAACGCTTCGACAACACCCGGCGCGGCGTCATACATATAAGAGTTGACCAGCGCGGTGCACGGCAGTCCGAGCCGGTCAAAAAGATCAAGCATGCGCCAAACGCCCACCCGATTCCCGTAATCACGCCAAGCATAGTTCAGCACGTCGGGCTGTGGCCCCCCATTGGCCAGCTCTGCCCCCAACCCATCACCAAAGCCAAAGCACTCTAGGTTCATCCCCAGATAGACGGCCAGCCGCGCCCCTCCCGGCCAGTCGAAATCCGGCCTCAGGGTGATCGGCTGAAAATCATAGCGGCCGTGGTCCGGCAGTTTCATCGCATTCCCCGTCTCGGTATATCCAGAATGCCAAGGTGAAAGGCCCTGCACGGTCTGTCCACAGGTTTTGGATGCATCGTCACCGCAGCGCGCCAATGTCTGCCTGACACAACACGGTTTCTAAGCGGCGAGGCGAAGAAGAATGCACAGTTTGAAACTACGGCGCATGCTCGGTGTGCTGGCCATCTTTACCGCGCAGGGTGGTCGATTTCACAAAACCGCACCTAAGGCCAAAACCCTCGCCCGTATCGGCGATGGACAGACCCCGCTCCATACGTCAATCGTCCAGATGCCATTCTGAAACGGAGGCTGCGCGCAAACCACCCGAAGCATGTCCCGTCTGCCGCGCGATAGCGGACCGACTCAGACGAATACGAAATCCTCAGCCGTCAGATCCGCTGCCGTAATCCCTTGCACTTCGATGGTGTGGCCCTCGTAGGTCATCAGGACGCCGCCCTGTATATCGGTGATGTTCAGCGCCGCAACCTTGCCAGCCAAACCGGTGCCCGGTGCATTTTCCACGCCAGTCATGCGGAAGCTATCCGCGCCATCTTCGAAATTGTTGATGACGTCCATCTCGCCATCGCTGAAGCTATTGAAGACAAAAACATCGTCGCCCCCGGCACCAGACATGGTGTCATTGCCAGCACCACCATTGATGGTGTCATTGCCGGTGCCGCCGTTCACATAATCATGCCGACCGCCCCCGGCGAGGAAGTCGTCCCCGCCACTGCCATCAATTGTGTCGTTGCCTTCACCGCCGCCGATACTGTCATTCCCCTCACCGCCGTCGATCCGATCGGATCCGGTGCCGCCACCCATGTCGTCGTTGCCGCTGCCGCCGTTCAGCACATCCGCACCAAAGCTGGCGCCCATGACATCATCCCCGGCACCGCCGCTCAGCGTATCGTCCCCGGCACCACCGTTGACGATGTCATCTCCATCGCCACCATCTGCAACGTCGTCGCCCTGCCCTGACCCAATCGTGTCGTTGCCAGCGCCGCCGTTGATACTGTCGTTTTCTGTGCCTCCACCGATCTGATCGTCGCCGTCACCGCCGTACACCGTGTCACGGCCAGATGAGGCCGCGATGGAATCGTTCCCCCCCAAGCCGTACAGCAGGTCATCACCCCCCATCCCGGCAATCGCATCGTCACCTTCGGTGCCGATCAGCGTGTCGTTATACTCTGTCGGCTCGGTGGTGCTGCCCGGCGGCACAAATTCCACCCCTTCGACATCAAAGATGTTGCCAACCAAGGTGTATGGAACATCGCTCACTTCCAGGCTGGTATCGCTCCACCCTACAAAGACCTGACCATTCGCCATTTCGGTGACAAACGGCTGCACCTGGATCCCGGTCGCGGTTGAATCGGTATACAGCGTCACCTCATCACCGATCAGCGCCATATCCGGGCCGACAACACGCGCCCGCACTTCGACTTCCTGATTAAAGCCATCCTCGGCCAGCGACAATTGCGCCCAGACGGCAACAAAACCGCCATTGCTAAGCGGGGCCAGATCCACTTCGACCTTGAAGGCGCCGGCAATCGGGGGGATGTCGCTGCTAAGCGCGACGTAGACCCCGGTCTCCGTCGACTCGGGCTGGATGAGATTGTCAAAGTTCGATGCATCGCGCACCCTCGCCCAGACCTGATAGATCCCGTCAGAGGTTTCTACCACACCAGCGGTCGCGTACCGGGTCCCGGTCAACTGGGTCATCGCAGTGTCAAACAGCGCCTCATAGATATTGTTGAATGTGCTCGTCGATGAGACATTCAAATAGGTGTAGCCGCCACTTTCAAAGAGCGACCCGTCGCTTGTCCACAACTTCTCGGCCACGATGTAGCGCACACTACCATCGTCAAGTACGACCAGCGACGACAACCGTTCGCCAAAATCGTTAGGCACGACAAATTCGGCGCCCAAAGGCGCACCGGACGCGTCAAAATACTGGCCAAAGGATTCTGCCCGACCGTCATTCCACACGGCGAGAAAACCGCCATCCGGTGTCGCCGCCACCTGCGGGATACGCTGATCCCCGTCGGTGATGCTCGCCAGCAGGAATTCATCTGTCACAGGCGAACCATCTGGCGCATAGATCCGAGCCTGGGCATCCGTCTGGGCAGCCCCAAAGGGCGTGTCCGTCCAGGCGACAACCACATTACCGTTGTTCAAGACCGTAACTTCAGGGTGTTGCTGAAAGAACGGCTCGGTCATGTTGATCTGAAAGGCATCCGTAACCGCTGTGCCCGTCGGCGAGAAGATGCGCCCGACAACTGTTGTCCCCTCTGCATCCGTACCGGGGGCAGGCAGCAGGGGATTGACGGTATTGGCCCATACCACAAATAGATTTCCATTCCCGAGCAGGGCGACTTCGCCTTGCGTACCCCCCAGTGCAATAGCCCCAAGGTCAAACGGTGTTCCGGCGGCAACAAGCATAAAAATCTCCTATTTCAAAAACCTTTGACAAGAACAAAAGACCCGCTTCCGGATCAGGTGCAACTGAGGCACCCCCGGTGTATCCGCGCACGATAATGACCAAATTTCGATCTGAAAAGTTATTTTGACGCAACTTTGCTCATTTTCTTGGCGGCTTCCGAATCCCATACCTCAAAGCAGGGAACTGTGCCTATGACGGATCTGCGGCAGGAGTGACACAACGCGCGGATCTGCGCGTTTCCCGGTCTTTTCACTGCCCTCGCCACCATATACTGTAGTGCCCAACGCACCACAGACGAACATGTGGGATTAGGATCAAGGAACCGGACGTGGCACATATCATCGTTGTCGGAAACGAAAAAGGCGGCGCGGGCAAATCGACCGTCTCGATGCATGTGGCAACTGCGCTCGCCCGAATGGGCCATCGGGTCGGCGCGCTGGACCTGGACCTGCGGCAACGCACCATGGGGCGCTACACCGACAACCGTCGCAGTTATCTTGCGTCCGAGGGGCTTGATCTGCCCGGGCCCAATTACATCGAGCTGCCCGACATCGAAACTGCCGACCTGCAGCCCGGCGAGAATGCCTTTGACCACCGGCTATCCGCCGCGGTTGCGCAGCTTGAAACATCGAGCGATTTTATCCTGATCGACTGCCCCGGCTCGCACACCCGGCTCAGCCAGGTCGCGCATTCCCTGGCCGACACGCTGATCACACCGCTCAACGACAGTTTTGTCGATTTTGATCTGCTGGCTCACGTGGACGCATCGGGGGACAAGATCAAAGGTCCGTCAGTCTACTCCGAGATGGTCTGGAATGCCCGCCAGCTGCGCGCGCAGGCTGGACTGCAACCGATCGACTGGATCGTGCTGCGCAACCGACTGGGGGCGCAAAACATGGTCAATAAAATGAAGATGGAAAAGGCGCTCGAGCGTCTGGCCAAACGGATCGGTTTTCGCATCGCGCCCGGATTTTCCGAACGTGTAGTGTTTCGCGAACTGTTCCCGCGCGGCTTGACCTTGCTCGATCTCAAGGACCTGGGCGTCAAGCAGCTCAACATTTCGAATGTTGCTGCGCGGCAGGAACTACGCGATCTGATCAAGTCGCTGAATCTGCCCGGCGTGACCGTTACATTCTGACATTATTTCATGGCAAGCCCCGGCAACTAGGGCTTGTCAGAGAAGCGACCGCGCCCCACCCTGAGTCTAGGGAAAGAGGACAGCGGTGATGCAACGACACACATTCTCAAGCGGATCAAACTTCATATCGCTTCGTTTTCGCCGACGCGCATGTCGCAGGCTTGTGCGGTGCTGAAATCCGATGAGGGGAGCCGATGACACCGCCCCAGATCCTGTCATTGGCAATCAGTGCGGTGATCTTTGCCGTTTGGGGCTGGCTGATGTTCCACACTCTTTTTGAATTGCGTCGCCGTGCCATCCGGCAGACTGGTCACAGCGTTCCCGGGCCGGGCGCTGCATTGCACCAGTGATCGCTTTGGCTGCGTTCGCCGCAGGACAGAGTGAAACGGCAACAACTCATAGTGGCGACACTTCTCCTTTTATCCTGGAGCTTCCTAAGCGCATTCTTCCTGCCATAAATATAAGTTTTGGGTTGCCAATAGCACAGTAGCATGAACTTTATACCGCGCGGATTCTTTACCCGACGCCACAGACAAGAACGAGGAAAACTCCATGGCTGCGCCAGAAAACACTTTCAAAACATCACTTTTATCAGGATACCGGAGCATCGGATGCTGGATGGGATTGTGCGATCCTTATGCCGCAGAGGTGGTCGCGCGGTCCGGCTTCGACTGGGTGCTGATTGACGGTGAGCACGCCCCAAACGACCTGCCTTCAGTCACACGGCAATTGCAAGTTGTGTCGCCATTTACCGCTCCCATCGTGCGACTGCCGATGTCAGAGCCCTGGCTGATCAAGCAGGTTCTGGACGCAGGCGCACAGACCCTGCTGATCCCAATGGTGAATTCTGCGGAAGACGCACGGGCGCTGGTCCGCGCCATGCGTTATCCGCCCGACGGCATCCGCGGCATGGGTCATGTGTTGGGGCGCGGGTCGAATTTCGGCCGCATCGCCGATTATTCCGCCAGCGCGAATGACCAGATGTGCCTTATCGTCCAGATCGAGACCCGCGCCGCCGTCGAGGCGCTAGACGAAATCATGGCCGTCGATGGCGTGGATGGCGTTTTTGTCGGCCCTGCCGATCTGGCCTGCGACATGGGCTATACCAATGACATGAACAACCCCGTCATGCTGGACGTTGTCGCCGACACCCTGCGCCGGATCACTGCTGCGGGGAAGCCTGCGGGCATCATCGACTTTCCCGATGCCGCCATCGATCAGCATTTCGCCAATGGCGCGCAATTTGTCGCCGTCGGCGCAGATGTGGTGATGCTTGGCCGCCTGCTGGCAGATCTCGCGTCCAAATGGACGCAACGTATCGCCTAGTAATCTTTGACTAAGTAACCGTTCGTTAATCAAGTCGCGCATAAATGCGGTATGCGCGGCCTGCTCTCTCTCTCTCTGCTCTTACTCGCGGCCTGCAACACGGCCGGTCCCGGATTTCGTGGCTTGCCCTCTCAGACGATGGTGGTCGAGGATAGCGCGTTTGTGCTTCGCATCAACGGACCACTGGTTGAAGCGACCCGCACCAACCCCGAATTCCTGCCCAAATTCCCCCAGGTCGCGCGCAAAGCAGGCCTAGCCGCGCATCGCGCAACCGGCTGCACACCGCGCTGGATCCGCGGTGATCCTGCGATGATGATCGTAGGCCTGTCGTGTGACGGCGCCAGGCCACCACCAAAACCGAAACGGCGGGTCAGTTTCTATTGTGACGTCTTGGACATTGACCTGGGCAGCCGTGCTGGCCTAGGTCGTGCCGGACTCGAGTGTTACAAAGGCTGAAGCGCCAGTATCTTTTCGAAAAATCGGCTTGCCGGGATCGCCTTGTAGCCCCCGAACGGTCCACATTCCTCGAACCCGCGTGCTTCATAAAGCCGCGCCGCAGCATCCAGCCCACGCCCAGTCTCCAATCGCAGCATAACCAGCCCCTCGTCCTTGGCCTCGGCTTCGAGATGCGCCAGAAGTTGCGCGCCGACCCCACGACCGCGGGCCTCGGGGTCCACAAACATCGACTTGACCTCGCCATAGCCATCACACCGGCGCAGCGCGGCGCAGCCCCACAGACGTCCGTCCTGTTCTGCAGCAAACAGTGTGATTTCCGGCGCGCAGAGCGCCTCAATCTCAAGAAAGTTGTTTTCCTCGGGCGCAAACAAGCTGCGCATCAGATCCTGGCTTTGCTGGAGCAATCGCCCAACACGCGTGTCGCGCGGTGACACCGGTGCAATTCTCAACATCATGGCCTTATCCCGTCCCACTGGCATACAAGAATATTTTGCCGGCCATCGGGGAAAAGGCAAGCCCCCCATACGTCGCAATATCTTGTGGATAAGGTATGCCCCTCAACCAAATACGGGCCAAATCCGTTGACTCGCCCCCCTGCAAACCCGCACACTGATCGGCAAACCAGAATCAACAGGCCCAGAATACGTGCGTTTTTCTAAACTCCGACTGACCGGCTTCAAAAGCTTTGTGGATCCGACCGACCTGATCATCGCGGACGGGTTGACTGGCGTTGTTGGGCCCAATGGCTGCGGCAAATCCAACCTGCTTGAAGCGCTGCGCTGGGTTATGGGCGAAAATCGCCCCACTGCGATGCGCGGCGGTGGGATGGAGGATGTGATCTTTGCCGGCGCCGCGTCGCGCCCTGCCCGCAACTTTGCCGAAGTCTGCCTGACCATCGACAATTCCGAGCGGCTAGCACCTTCCGGGTTCAACGATAGTGACCAACTCGACATTGTGCGCCGCATCACCCGCGACGTCGGCTCGGCCTACAAGACCAACAGCAAAGAGGTGCGCGCCCGCGATGTGCAGATGCTCTTTGCAGATGCCTCGACCGGGGCACATTCGCCCGCTTTGGTCCGTCAGGGCCAGATTTCCGAGCTGATCAACGCCAAACCCAAAAGCCGCCGCCGCATCCTCGAAGAGGCCGCCGGCATCTCGGGCTTGTATCAGCGACGTCACGAAGCAGAGCTGAAACTCAACAATACCGAGTCAAATCTGCTGCGTGTCGATGATGTGGTCGAACAGCTTGCCGCGCAGTTGGCGACCCTTGCGCGACAGGCGCGCCAGGCCGCGCGCTATCGCGCCATTGGAACCGAATTGCGGCAGGCCGAGGGGATGCTGCTCTATCGTCGCTGGCGCGATGCCGAAGAGGGCCGGCTGCGTGCCGAAGCTGTCCTGCGCGAGGCCACGACTCAGGCCGCACGCGCCGAATCCACAGCGCGCGAAGCGACCCGTCTCCATGAAGCCAGCGACGCTGCTCTCCCGCCCCTGCGCGAGGAAGAAGCAATCGCCGCCGCTGTGCTGCAACGCCTCAGCGTTCAGCGCGACACGCTCGCCGATCAGGAAAAGCATGCCGCGGACACGATTGCCACACTGGAACGCCGCATTGCCCAGATGGCCGCCGATATGGAACGCGAGACCGGACTCAACCGCGACGCTGGCGAAACGATCGAGCGTCTCGAAGCGGAGGCCGACGAACTGGCCAAAGCGTCCGAAGGCCATGAGGACCGGCTCTTAGATGCCAGCGAAGCCGCGCGCGACGCCGCCGGAGTGCTTCAGGCCCGCGAGGGCGACCTGAGTCAACTAACCGAGGATGTAGCCCGTTTGGCCGCGCGCCATCAGTCCGCACACCGGTTCCTGTCAGACAACCAAAAGATGCTTGAACGATCAGAGGGTGAGGCAGCCCGCGCCCGCGCAGCCGTGGCCGCCGCACAGACCACGGTCGAACAATCCAGCGCCGCGATGGCCGGGGCACAGTCCACGGTTCAAAGCGCCCAGACCATGGCTGACCGTACCGAAAAACTGCTGGCCGATTCCGAAACTGCCCGCGCTGAGACCCAGTCCCGCGAGGCCGATGCCCGCGCTGAACGGTCCGAGGCCGAAGGCGAGGCCAATGCGTTGCGTGCCGAAGTTTCGGCGCTGGCCCGCCTGCTCGATCGCGACACTGCCGAAGGCGGGCAGATCCTTGATCGGCTTCAGGTCGAACAGGGCTTTGAAAAAGCTCTGGGCGCGGCGCTGTCAGACGATCTACGTGCGCCTCAGGTTGATGGTGATGGCCCTTCGGGCTGGACGGTATTGGCCGCCTATGACGAAACCCAACCCCTGCCTGCGGGCATTACCGCGCTCAGCCAGCACGTTTCGGTTCCCGAGGTTCTGACCCGCCGGATGTCCCAGATCGGTCTGGTCGAGGCCGATGACGGCCTGCGCCTGCAACCGCGGCTAAAACCTGGACAACGGCTGGTCAGCGTCGAAGGGGACCTGTGGCGTTGGGACGGGTTTCGCGCCTGGGCAGAAGATGCGCCTTCAGCCGCCGCGCTACGTCTGGAACAGCTCAATCGTCTGGAACAGCTAAAACAGGAAATGACCCGCGCAACCGCCCGAATGGACGGTGCCCGCGACGCCCACAATACGCTGACCGCCCGCCTTGCCGACCTCACCCGCGCCGACAAGGTCGCCCGCGAGGCGCGCCGCGAGGCGGATGCCGCGCTGACCCAGGCCACCCGCGCCGCCGGTCGGGCCGAAGCCGAGCGAAACATGGCGCTAGGCAAAGTCGAAAGCCTGGGCCTCGCGGTGTCGCGACACGAGGATGATGCCACACAGGCCCGCAACCAAGTGATTGAGGCGAAACGGGCAGTGGCCGATCTGGGCGATCTCGACACTGCCCGCGGGCAGGTCGAGGACATCAAGATGACTGTCGAGGCGGCGCGTATGATCATGATGACGCGTCGGTCGGCGCATGACGAGTTGCGCCGCGAAGGCGATGCCCGCACGGCGCGCACCCAGCAGGTGACCAAGGATCTTGGCGGCTGGCGTCACCGCCTGGACACCGCCCGGTCCCGCAGCACCGAACTCAGCGACCGTCTCGCCAACACCGAGGCCGAGTTGGCCACCGCCCGCGCCGTACCGACCGAATTGGCAGCACAACGTGAAAACCTGAGTGCGTCGATGGCCACCGCAGAAGCGCGCCGCGCAGCCGCGATTGAGGCGCTCAACGCCGCCGAAGGCACCCTGCGCACCACCATTGCAGCCGAACGGGATGCCGAACGGGCGGCATCGGACGCCCGCGAAGCGCGCGCCGCCGCTGACGCCCGCGCACAGGCCGCCCGCGACACCGTTGCCCACGCGGTCGACCGCATCCGCGAGGATCAGGAAACGACGCCGCAAGCGTTGCTGACCCAACTTGACACCGATGTCGAAGCCATGCCCGGCTCTGATTCCATCGACGCGCAAGTTGCCATGCTCAAACGCCAGCGCGATGCCCTTGGTGCCGTAAACCTACGCGCCGAAGAGGATGCCAAAGAGGTGCAGGACGAGCACGACACCTTGATCGCGGAAAAGGCCGATCTCGAAGAGGCAATCAGGACCCTGCGCGCAGGAATTTCCAGCCTCAACCGCGAGGGCCGCGAGCGCCTTTTGACCGCGTTTGAGCAGGTGAACAGCAACTTCCGGCTGCTCTTTACCCACCTCTTTAATGGTGGTGAGGCCAATCTGGTGATGGTTGAATCCGACGATCCCCTGGAGGCAGGACTCGAAATCCTCTGCCAGCCGCCGGGCAAAAAGCTGTCGACCCTTTCGCTCCTGTCGGGTGGCGAACAAACCCTGACGGCGATGGCACTGATCTTTGCGGTGTTCCTGGCCAACCCGGCGCCAATCTGTGTGCTGGACGAAGTGGACGCGCCACTGGACGACGCCAACGTGACGCGGTTCTGCGACCTGCTGGACGAAATGTGCCGCCGTACCGACACCCGGTTCCTGATCATCACTCACCACGCTGTCACGATGAGCCGCATGGACCGGCTGTTTGGCGTGACAATGCAGGAACAGGGCGTCAGTCAGTTGGTCTCGGTAGACCTGAAACGCGCGGAAACACTGGTCGCGTAAAGCTCTGGCCGACCGACGACACGCAAGAGTTTGTTAAGACCGCATGCCTATCCTCAGCGATGGCCGTGCCAAGATCCACCAGACTGGAACTTAGCACCGCCATCGCTGAGTCGTCTTCTGGCATCGGAGCCATCATGACCTACACCCCCATCGTGTCCGGAACCGGGCTCACAGGTTGGGCATTTCTGGAACGCACACGCGCGCAGCAACAGGCGGCCTTTGCGAAATCGCCGCAGATCACGCGCGACAAGGAAAAGTTTGCCGAACAGATCCAGTCAATCCAGACATCCGAGCAGCTTATGGACAATCGCGATCTTTTGCGGGTCTCTCTTGGTGCCTTTGGACTCGACGACGACATCAACAACCGCGCCTTTATCAAACAGGTGCTGGATTCCGATCTTTCGGACAGTACATCGCTTGCCAACCGGCTGGCTGACAAACGGTATCTCGCCCTGGCTCAGACATTTAACTTTGCCGGGACCAGCGGGCCAAAGGTCGATACGCCGGACGAGACATCTGTGATTTCCGACAAGCTCGCCGCGCTGACAACCGCCGATGACTTGTTGTCCGATCCCAGTCTGCTGCGGGCCACACTGCGCACTTTCGGGCTCGAATCGGACCGCAACAACACCTTTTTCCTGCAAAAGGTTCTGACGTCGGATCTTAACGATGCTACATCGTTTGCAAACAAGCTCTCCGACAAACGCTATGTCGAACTGGCGCAGGCCTTTGATTTTCAGTCCAAAGACCAGAGAAATGGCAGCCTCTACGGCTTTGCCGCTCTGTTCGCCGACAAACTGCCCGACTTGCAGTCTGCACAGGATCTGCTGGACTCGCCCGACCTGCTTCAGAGCGCGTTAGAAATCTTTGGGCTGGATCGGGACTACGCGCGAACAGACAAGCCCGGATTTCTGCTGAGCGTCCTCGAATCGGATACTTACGACACCAGTTCCTTTGCCGCACAGCTTGACGACAGACGCTACCTCGCATTGTCCAAGGCATTTGCCTTTGGCGATACTGAAACTGACATCGAGGACAGCCCCACGGCCAAGCTGATTGCCAAACTTGATGCCCGCACTACGCCGATTGAGACGCCCGACGACCTCTTTGACGATGTCAGCCTGACCCTTGCCACCATGTCCTTCTTCGACCTGCCGCAAGGTGCAGGAAAGCTCGATTTCGCGCGGCGTATTGTCGATTCTGACCCGAACAGTCCGACGTCATTAATCAATGTTTTCCCTGATCGGCGCTATAGTGCCTTCGCCCAAGCGTTTCCATTTCGTGACGAGGTGACCACCCGCACATACCCGGACGGCTTTGCCGAACAAATCACCAGCAACTACATCGACCGTCAGTTTGAAATCGGGATCGGCGAATCCGACACGAATATGCGGATCGCCCTATCGCTGGAACGCGATCTGAACGACTTGGTGTCGCGTGGCGGTTCCACTGATTCTCAGTGGTTTTCGGTCATGGCGACAACATCCCTTCGAACGGTTTTTGAAACCGCCTTGCGCCTGCCAGAGAGCTTTGGGGCCATCGACCTTGATCAGCAGCTCAAGGTGTTCAAGGAACGTGCAGATCAGTTTTTCGGCACTACCAACGTGTCGGACTTCACCGACCTAGACAAGCTCGACAAGTTACGCCGCAGTTTTCTGGGGGCCAGCAGTCAGGATGCGATTGGCGGCACGTCGTCCAATGCCGCGATTGTGCTTGCTCTGCTCTCGGGCTGACACATCACCGACGGGCCGTACTCAGAGGCGGCTCAGCAGTGTGACTGCGAGTCAAAGATCCGCGAGCAACCTCAGTTTCTGTTGAGTTTTCGCGGCGCGGCTTATCTGTCTGCGGCAAGGGTGCCCCGCGTCCGTTGCAGCTCTGTCATCTGCGCCTAGTCCCACTGCAGATCAGAGCGGCCCGCCAAATTGATGTGTGCAGCCTTCAGCCGTGCGGCGAAACGGTCAGACGGCAACTCAAAGAAACAGCTCTGGTACCACTCGGCGTACCCTAGAAAACTCGGTTCCGCGTGCGGGCCGGTCCATTGTGGCGCCGGAATCGACCCGAGCATGTCCTCACTGGGCAAGAGGCCGAAGCTCAGGCGCCCGTCATTTTCTCATGGCTTGCGATGTCTCCAACCCCGTCTCGTACCGGTTCAGACCGTCGGTTTACACGGCCTCCCTCAATCATCGCGCGACCCGACCTCGGGATGCAATCCGCACGATTGAGCGATTTGCGAGAAGCCTCTGACAAATCTCGAAATCGCACACTGCAATCGGTATCGCCAAAGACTATACCAAATAGTGCGAGCGATACGCTTGGACATATTTTCTACCAATATTCCAATATCCTATTCAGCACCACTCTGCCAGTTCCGTGGAGCGCGCCTCAAATTTCGCTGCCGGACAATCAAGGAATTAGGCGAAACTCCGCGACTGTCAAATGATCGTTACATATCCTTATCTCGGTTTCGGAATTCGGGTATAGATGGCTAAGGGACTATTTAATTTGAATACTCGCCGCGACAATTCCAGCAGAGGTGGTGGAGTGAACGTCTTGATCGTCGAAAGCCGCGCTGATTTGGGGGCGCTCTGGCAGCGCCACCTGGAACGCCAGGGTCAAACTGTGACTTTGGTGACAGATCAAGACGGCGCCATTGGCCAGCTGCAGAACCAACGCTTTGATATCATCGTCATGGATCTCGTGCTGAAAGAAGGCAGCGCGTTTTCTGTTGCGGATTATGCCAGCTATCGCCACCCCGATACGCGGGTCATCTTTGTCACCAATACATCGTTTTTTTCTGATGGATCAATTTTTCAGGTCTGCCCAAACGCGTGTGCGTTTGTGCCCAGCGCCACGCCGCCAGCGGATCTGGCGGCAATGGTCGAACATTACGCAGCTGCGCCGACCTAATTCGGTCAGGCGGCCCTGAGCCGGTCACGCCCGTGTGGCGCTGCCAGGTCCAGATCTGGCCCGATAGGGATAATCCGGTTCGGATTTATCGTGTCGTGGCTATAGTGATAGTGCCGCACGATATGGTTGAAATGCACTGTCTCGGCAATGCCCGGCCATTGATACGCCTCTTTTGTATAGGCCCAGATGTTCGGGAAATCGACCAACCGCGCCCGGTTGCATTTGAAATGCCCGTGATACACCTTGTCGAACCGGATCAGCGTGGTGAAGAGGCGCCAGTCAGCTTCGGTCACCTGGTCACCCATCAGATAACGACTTTGTTTCAGCCGCGCTTCGAGCCAGTCCATGGTATCGAATAGTGGATCGACTGCCGCATCATAGGCGTCTTGTGTGGTGGCAAAGCCAGCCTTGTAAACACCGTTATTCAGCGAGTCATAGATACGTTCATTCACCGGTTCGATTGCATCATGCAGCGCCACTGGCCAGTAATCGTCATGGTTACCTGTGATCCCATCAAAGGCGCTGTTGAACATGCGAATGATCTCGGCGCTCTCGTTCGAGACGATCATCTCAGTCTCTTTGTCCCAGAGGATCGGCACCGTCACACGGCCCGACATTTGCGGATCTGCCTTGAGGTAAATGTCGCGTGCAAATGGCAGACCATAGAGACTGTCGCCCGTCGCGCCGTCGAAATCCGTTGCAAAGGTCCAGCCATCGCCCAGCATGTCGGGATGCACCACCGAGATACCGATATGATCCTCCAGCCCTTTGAGGGCACGGAAGATCAACGCGCGGTGCGCCCAGGGGCAGGCGTAGCTGACGTAGAGATGGTACCGCCCGCTTTCGGCGGCAAAGCCACCCTTACCTGACGGGCCGGGCGCGCCATCTGCGGTGATCCAGTTGCGAAACCGGGCCGCTGAACGTTCGAACGCCCCGCCTGATTTCTTGGTGTCGTACCATTTGTCTTGCCAGACGCCGTCTACCAGCAGTCCCATTACACATCTCCTCTTGCTACCCATGTAACGTAGAGCTGTGCAGCCGGATCGCAAATCCCCCGTTGAGCGCAGCAATCTCTGCAATATCGCACAACTCAATTTGCTAAGCCGCCTAGCGGCGGAAGACCGCCCGCCAGATCCAGATCAGCGCAAGTGCCCCCAGCACCGCCCCCACCAGACCGGCAGCCATCCCGGTCAGAACCAATATAAACCGCAGGATCAGCGTCCCGATCAGCGCACCGCCCATTCCGATCAGTATGGTTTCAAATATCCCCGCCTCGATCCGCATCAGCCGCGTGGCCAGAAACCCCGCCGCCGCGCCGATGATCACAAGCCCTAGTATCGGCATCGTTCACTCCTTCTGTCACGTCCGTTGGCAAGCTCGGAACTGGTCCCTTGGCCCTGTGACCCTCACCGCCTGCGCCAATGCGTCGGCACGATCGCCAGCGCCCCGACCGAAGCCGCGACCGCATTCAAGCCCGGCGACCGAAAGCCGATGCCAAACATCAGCTGCACGAAATAGGCCAGAAAGGCACCGCCAACGCAGATGATGATGCTTTGTAACACGCCATTCCGGGTGAACCGCGTTCGTTCAGAGACGTAGCCGACGATGCCCGCGATCACCACCGTACCGATCATCACTGGAAACATGCCCTACCCTCCGATAATGCCGCCAGCCGTAAGCGGCAAACCACGCAAGAATTCAGTGGTATCCTGCGCGCCACGCCCGGCGCGTTGCGCCCGCGTGATCCGCACCGCACCCTCGCCGCACGCTACGGCAAATCCGTCATCCACCAACTGCCCCGGCGTTCCCGACCCATGCATCGGTTCCGATCCCAGCAATTTGACACGCTCTCCCGCGATCATAGTCCAGGCACCAGGAAAGGGCGCAAGCCCCCGGATCTGCCGGTCAACCTGCACGGCAGAGCGAGTCCAGTCCACCTTTGCCTCGGCCTTGTCGATCTTTGCGGCGTAGGTCATGCCGCTTTCAGGTTGGACCTGCGGTTCAAGCACGTCAAGCTGATCCAGCGCATCGACAATCAACCGCGCGCCCATCACGCTTAGCCGATCATGCAATGTGCCGGTGGTTTCGGCGACGGCAATCGCCACCGATTGACTCAGCAGCACTGGCCCGGTGTCCAGCCCCGCCTCCATCTGCATGATGCAAACCCCGGTTTCTTCATCCCCAGCCATAATGGCGCGGTGAATCGGTGCTGCCCCACGCCAGCGCGGCAACAGCGACGCGTGGATATTCAGGCAGCCCCGCTCCGGCGCGGCCAGAACCGCCTGCGGCAGGATCAGACCATATGCCACCACAACAGCGATTTCGGCATCCAAGGCAGCAAATTCGGCCTGCGCCTCGGCGACGCGCAGGCTGACCGGATGGCGCACGTCCAACCCCAAATCCAGCGCCCGCTCATGCACCGGGGTCCGACGCAACCCCTTGCCGCGCCCGGCGGCGCGTGGCGGTTGGCAATACACTGCCGCTACCTCGTGTCCCGCCGCGACCAGCGCGTCGAGCACCGGCACCGAAAACTCGGGCGTTCCCATGAAAATCAGCCGCATGCCCTACCTCTCTTGAAATCCGCCGCGTGGGGCCATTGCGCCCGCAGGATCAGCCCGATTTGCGCGCCCGCCGGATGAGCATGTCCCGCTTGATCTTGCTCAGATGATCGAAGTACATCCGCCCGTTCAGATGGTCGATCTGGTGCTGAACGCTTGTTGCCCAAAGTCCGACAAAGTCACGTTCTTCGACTTCGCCATCCGCATTCAGAAACCGAACAGTCACGGCGCGGGGGCGTTCGATCCGGGCCCAGACACCGGGGAGATTCGGGCTGCCCTCATCATGACCGCGCAATTCGACGCTCGCGTGCAACACTTCCGGGTTGGCCATGCGCACGGACTGACCGCGCGCCTCAGAGGCGTCAACAACCGCCAGGCGGAGCATCTCTCCGAGCTGCGGCGCCGCCAGCCCGACGCCCGGCATCGCATCCATTGTGTCGATCATGTCAGTCCATAGCGCACGCACGGCATCGGTGATGACATCCACCGGCATCGCCACCTGACGCAAGCGCCGATCCGGCCAGGGGATGCAGCGCCGTGCCGTCATACGCGCGCCTCGTATTGCGCGATCAACGCCGCGCGGGCCTGCGCCCCGAGCCGGTCAAATGTGACCAGCCCGTCAAGATGATCCAGTTCGTGCTGCGCACAGATCGCCTCGGACCCTGTCATGTCGCGCCGCTGGCGAACCCCATCAACATCTGTAAACGCCAGCGTTATTTCCGTCGGTCGCGTCACACAGGCGGTGACACCGAGGATCGAAAGACATCCTTCGTCGCCTTCGGCCACCGTCTCGGACGCTGTGATGATTTCGGGATTGATGCAAACCAGCGGAGTCTTCTCTCCGGTTTTCCAGCCTGTATCCATCACAAACACCCGGACCAACGCGCCAACCTGCGGCGCCGCCAGCCCGCGACCGGGGGCGGCATACATTGTCTCAAACATATCGTGCACCAAATCGGCCACATCAGCGGCGTGGACCACCGGCACGCAGACCGTGCTAAGTCGCGCGTCTGGCCAGGCCAGAATTGGCAGCACGCTCATGCGCGCGCCTGGTCGCGCTTGAGCTTGACCATCTTGCGGGTGATCAGCTGGCGTCGCAGCGGCTTGAGATAGTCGATGAACAGCTTGCCTTCGAGATGGTCGATCTCGTGCTGCACGCATGTTGCCCAGAGGCCGGAAAAATCCTCTTCCTGCGGGGTGCCGTCGCGGTCAATCCAGCCGACACGCACGTCGGCAGGGCGTTCGACATCGGCATAATGGTCCGGGATCGACAGGCATCCCTCTTCGTAGACATTGCGATCATCCGAGGAGGACAGCACCACGGGATTGAACATCACCAGCGGGCGCGGTGCTTCGGTGTCCGATTTGACGCAATCCAGCACGATCAGCCGACTCATCACACCGACCTGCGGCGCGGCCAGACCGATGCCGGGGGCGTCATACATTGTCTCAAGCATGTCGTCGGCCAGGTTACGCAGCCCGTCCGACAGATCGTCGACAGGCTCTGCCACTTTCTTGAGGCGCGGATCGGGGTGCAGGAGAATATGCCGTTTCATGCCTTCCATCTAGGACAAGCCGCCCCTGCGCGCAATATCCCGCCCCGCCGCATCTTGCACCTGCGCGCACAGCCGTTAACGTCCCGGAAAACGTGCAGCTGAGGTAAATACTGATGACCAGCCCATTCGACCTAGATATCGACCGCCGTGGCTCTGGCAGTTCCAAATGGGACTTGATGGAGCCGCTGTTCGATGTCTCTCCCTCAGATGGCCTGGCCATGTGGACCGCGGATTCCGACTATCCCACAGCGCCCTGTGTTCTGGATGCGCTGCGCGCCGCGCTTGACCATCAGATTTTTGGCTACCACTCGGACAACGCGAAATACACCAGTGCAATCCAGTGGTGGATGCAGACCCGCCACAACTGGAGCATCGACACCGACTGGATCGTGACGACCCAGGGGCTGGGCAACGCCATCGCGCTATGCCTCGATGTCTGGAGCGATCCGGGTGACTCCGTCGTGATCTTTTCGCCGGTTTATCACGAATTCGCACACAAGGTGGCGCGGGCCGGACGCGAACTGGTCGAATGCCCGCTGGCGCGTGACGGCTATCGTTACATGCTGGACCTCGACGATGCGCAAAGCCGCCTGAGCGGGCGCGAAAAGATCTTGATCTGGTGTTCGCCGCAGAATCCCTCGGGCCGGGTCTGGACCCCCGACGAACTGCGCGCCGTCGCCGATTTTGCCGCACGCAACGATCTGCTGCTGATCTCGGACGAAATTCACCATGACCTGGTTTTTCCCGGCAACAGCTTTGTGCCGATGGATATCGCCGCCCCGGATGCGCGCCCGCGTCTGGTGACGCTGACTGCCGCCTCCAAAACGTTCAACATCGCCGGCCAACGCACTGGCAACATGATCATCGCTGACCCGGATCTGCGCGCTGCGATGCAAAAACGTCAAACCACGCTGGACTACAAGCCAGGGATGCTGGCAATTCAAATGATCACCGCGGCCTATTCCCCGGCTGGTGCCGCCTGGGTCGATCAGCAGATCGCGCATCTGGACGGAAACCGTCAAAGCTTTGACGCGCTCGTGAATGCGATCCCCGGCGTGCGATCCCTGCCGCTTCAGGCAACATATCTCGCGTGGGTGGATTTCTCAGGCACCGGGATGAGCTATGACGACTTTGCCGCCCGTGTCCGGGACGACGCCCGCATCGCGGTCAGTCCCGGCCCAAGCTTTGGCGCCGGTGGCGAGACGTTCGTGCGCGTGAACCTTGCCACATCGCGCGCCCGCGTGATCGAAGCAGGCAAACGTCTGCAAGCGGCCTTTGCCGACCTGCAATAGTCGACAACCTGCGCGATGCGACCCGCCTCAGATCCGGGGCGGGCGCGACTTGTAGACCGGCAAACTCCAACCAAAGATCATCGACCCTGCCCGCAGCACAAAGACCACCGCAGCGCAGGCCATTGCCGCCACGCTGGCGTCGGCGCCCCATGCATGCGCAATGACCGTCGCGACAGATCCCGCAAACGCGCAGGTGACATACAGCTCGCCTTGCTTCAGCACCAGCGGCACCTCGTTCGACACCACATCGCGCATCAACCCGCCCATGCAACCCGTCACCATGCCCATCACCACCACCACCGGTGCCGCCTGCGCCATCGTCTGCGCAACACCGGACCCTGCCGCAACTGCGACGGCCAAAGCGCAGGCATCCAGCCACAGCAGCACCCTGTAGCGGCTCTCGAATCGATGCGCGGTCAAGAACACCAACACCCCGGCACCGCAGGCGACGCCCAGATATCCCGGCTGCCCGATCCAGAACACTGGATCGCGGTCCAGCAACACATCCCGCACCGTGCCACCCCCCACTGCCGTCAGACAGGCGAAAAAGCAGAACCCCACGATGTCGAGCTGCGCCCGACTGGCCACCAACGCGCCGGTTAGCGCAAAGACCAGAACCGAGGCATAATCGAGCAGGGTGAATAGGCTCATTGACCAGAATCCTCGCGCGTCGTCGTTATGTGTCGGCCTTGGGTTAAGTTGAACGCAGCGGATTTCAGGTTTCGTTTCGCCATCGGGTCAGTTCGGCTCTCAGAGATCCGGGCAGCCCCTTTACCGTCAGCCGCCCGGCTTGAACGGCGCCATGCCCGCACGCGCCAATGCATCGGCGCGCTCGTTTTCGGGATGGCCGGCATGGCCTTTGACCCATTTCCAGGTCACGTTATGCCGCGCCTGCGCCTCGTCCAGTCGTTGCCACAATTCCACATTCTTGACCGGCTTGCGGTTCGCCGTTTTCCAGCCGTTGCGCTTCCAACCGTGGATCCAGCTGGTCACGCCGTTCTTGACATAGGCGCTGTCGGTCACAATCGTGATTGTCGTCGGGCGCGCCAGCGCTTCGAGCGCGTGAATCGCCCCCAGCAGCTCCATTCGGTTGTTGGTGGTACCGGCCTCACCGCCCTTAAGCTCGCGTTCCTTGACCACGGCTCCGCCCTCGATGGCTTGCAACAACGCGCCCCAGCCACCGGGGCCGGGATTGCCAGAACAGGCACCGTCAGTATAGGCAATCAACTCAGTCATGGGCTGTGACGCATATCCAGTCGGACATAGCGCCGTCAAGCCCCCTGCCCGCGCCGAATTGCCTGCGGTGTACCCGCAGCCCGACATCGCGCAACAGACCGGTCAACTCGTCGTCCGTGACATAGGTATAGCGCCGCCCCACCTTATCGCGCGCCTCACCGGTGCCCAGTTTCATCCCGACATGTAGCTTGCCGCCGGGTTTTAGCGCCTTGGCGATCGCTGCCAGATAGCGGGGCAGGTCGCCGCGCAAGGCATGCAACAGGCTGAAGTTGGCCCAGATCCCGTCGTAGACCGCCTCGGCCACCAGATCGTCAAAGGTGCCCTGCCATACCGTCACTCCAGGGACTTGCGCCGCCAGCGTCACCATCTCAGCAGAGGCATCCATGGCGTCGACGCGCAGACCCGCCGCCGCCATGTGCCCCGCCGCCCGACCGGGTCCGCATCCAAGGTCAAGCACCCGCGCGCAGTTTGGCAACGCCGCAATAAAGGCTTTCAGGGTCGCGTCCGGTCCATCGCGCGTCATGATGCGCGTGTATTCGTCGGCCCGCGCATCGTAGACTGCAATCGTGGCGAGGTCGACGCTCATTCCACTGCCCCGACACTCTGGCATGACGACAGAATCGCCCCGCAGGGGCCGGTCATGCAGGGACTCGCAGGATGCGCGGCACCTTGAATTCGACATTCTCCTGCGCCGTCTCGACCAGTTCGACTGTCACCGCGTATCGGGCACGAAACGCATCGACCACCTCGTTGATCAGCACCTCGGGGGCGCTGGCGCCGGCGGTGATGCCGATGGACCGGATGCCATCGAGCGCCCGCCAGTCAATATCCGCCGCCCGCAACACCAGTTGCGCATAGGCACAGCCGGCCCGGCGTCCGACCTCGACCAACCGTTGCGAATTTGAAGAGTTTGGCGCACCAACCACCAACATGGCGTCACATGCGGGCGCCATCGCCTTGACCGCCTCCTGGCGGTTGGTAGTGGCGTAACAGATGTCTTCCTTGTGCGGGCCAACGATCGCCGGGAACCGCGCCTGAAGGGCAGCAACGATATCCGCCGTGTCATCGACAGACAGCGTGGTCTGGGTGACAAACGCCAGTTGCAGCGGATCGCGTACAGTCAGGGTAGCGACATCAGCCACCGTCTCGACCAGCAGCACATCACCAGGCGGCAACTGTCCCATGGTGCCAATGGTTTCGGGGTGGCCCGCATGGCCAATCATCACCATCTGAAGACCGTTTTCAGCGTGGCGCGCTGCTTCGATATGCACCTTGCTGACCAGCGGGCACGTTGCATCGACATAGATCATCTCGCGACGGGACGCCTCGGCCGGGACTGCCTTGGGAACACCGTGGGCGGAAAAGATCACCGGCCGGTCCGGCGGACATTCGTCCAGCTCTTCGACAAACACGGCACCACGGTCGCGCAAACCATCGACCACATAGCGGTTGTGCACGATTTCGTGGCGGACATAGACTGGCGCGCCCCATTTTTGCAACGCCAACTCAACGATCTTGATCGCACGGTCCACGCCGGCGCAAAACCCACGCGGCGCGGCCATGTAAAGGGTCAGCGGTGGCTTGGTCATGGCGGCACTCCTTTGCCATCTGACCTAATATCGGTGCAGGCAGAGGTCCAGTGTCAAGATTACGTGCAAAGGTCGAAAGCTCTCGACGTGATATTGCGTTGCGCTATTGCGGCATCACACAACCTCAACGGGCTCAATTCGGATGAGCAATTGTTACCGCCAGAATGACGGACATGATTGCTACAAAATGATCGCGCCGAACCGACCGCATCCCCACGAGACCGGTCCGGCGCGTGACAATCAGCTGCTGCTGGCCACTTCAAAGCTGCGCTCAGGCACAGCCTCACGCGGGGGACGGCCAATCACGTTCCGCAGTTCGTCCAGTTCGATAAAGTTATCGGCCTGGCGACGCAGTTCATCCGCTATCATTGGCGGTTGGCTGCGAATCGTCGACACGACCGACACCCGAACGCCCTGACGCTGCAGGCTTTCGACCAGAGGGCGGAAATCGCCGTCACCCGAGAACAACACGATATGATCGACACGCGGTGCCAGTTCCATCGCATCGACCGCAAGTTCGATATCCATGTTGCCCTTGACCTTGCGTCGGCCCTGACTGTCGGTGTATTCCTTGGCCGGCTTTGTAACCATCGTGAAGCCGTTATAGTGCAACCAGTCCACCAATGGCCGAATCGGAGAATATTCGTCGTTCTCCAGCAAAGCCGTGTAGTAGAAAGCGCGCAGCATCTTGCCGCGGCGCACAAACTCCTGTCGGAGAAGCTTGTAATCGATGTCAAACCCAAGTGCCTTTGCGGCCGCATACAGGTTGGAACCATCTATGAACAGCGCGAGCCGTTCGTCCTTGTAAAACATCAAATGTCCTTTCGATAATCGCTGTCTGCCACCCTAGTCCGTGAGTGATATCGGGGACAGTCATGCCAGCTTGGCACAAATAATCTTATATTCAGAGGGTTCAACCCGCAGTTTATCCGTCAGAGGATACCCACATATACGAAATGGAACAAGATATCTTGATCGCGCTGGGGTCCAACCTTGGCTCAGACGCAGGTAACCCTGCGGAAACATTGGCCGCTGCCGTTCATGCCTGCGCCACGGAAGGATTCAAAGTCCGTCGAATTAGCCGTTTTTATTCAACGCCTTGCTTCCCTTCGGGGGCCGGGCCGGACTATGTTAATGCCGCTATGGTTGTGCAATCGACCCTGCAACCAAAAGAGGTATTGGCGTCATTGCACAAAATAGAAGCAACCTTTGGGCGCGAGCGGAAAGAACGTTGGGGCAAGCGGGTGCTTGATCTCGATCTACTGGGAATCGGCGGGCTTGTGCTGCCCGACACGGCGGAACAGGCGGCATGGCGCGCACTTGACCCGAATGAACAGGTGCTACGCGCGCCGCAGACCCTGATTTTGCCACACCCCCGGATCCAGGATCGTGCATTCGTGCTTGTGCCATTGGCCGATGTTGCGGCAGAATGGATGCATCCGACGCTGGGACGCACCGTTGCCCAGCTCTGCGCCGCGCTTCCTGCTGCGGCGCGCGGCGACGTTGTGTCGCTCTAGGGGATTCCGCTCTTGTACTTGGTTTGTGCGCGCGATACGTGTTGACTTTCTGACGACGACCCGAGGAGTGGCAGATGGCCCGCGTTACGGTAGAAGATTGCGTTGACAAGGTTCCGAACCGGTTCGAGCTTGTGATGCTCGCCGCGCATCGTGCGCGTGAAGTGGCCGCTGGTGCCGCCATCACGGTGGACCGCGACAATGACAAAAACCCCGTCGTGGCTTTGCGCGAAATCGCTGACGAGACCCAATCAGCCGACGAACTGCGCGAACGTCTGATCGAATCGAACCAGACCCAGATCGAAGTCGACGAGCCCGAAGATGACGCCATGGCGCTTTTGATGGGATCCGAGCCCGACAAACCCGCCGAGGACGATATGTCCGAGGAAAAGCTCCTCCGCGCTCTGATGGAGGCGCAGGGACAGGGCTGACACCCTGTCCGGCGGACTTAGGCTAGGACACGCCATGATCTCTGCTGAAGATCTTGTCGCTCTCGTCCGCAACTACAATCCTAAAACCAATGCCAAACTGATCCATGCAGCCTATGATTATGGCTGCAAGATGCACGAGGGCCAGCTGCGGCATTCGGGTGAGCCTTATTTCACCCATCCCGTAGCGGTCGCCGCGATTCTGACAGAACAGCAACTGGACGATGCCACCATCGTGACCGCGCTGCTGCACGACACCATCGAAGACACCAAATCCACCTACTCCGAAGTGTCGCGCCTGTTTGGCGACGAGGTGGCCGTTCTGGTTGATGGCGTGACCAAGCTGACAAACCTGCAACTGTCCAGTTCCGAGACCAAGCAGGCCGAGAATTTCCGCAAGCTGTTCATGGCCATGTCCCGCGACCTGCGGGTGATTCTGGTCAAGCTGGCCGACCGTCTGCACAACATGCGCACGATCAAGGCGATGCGCCAGGACAAGCAGATCCAAAAAGCGCGCGAGACGATGGACATCTTTGCCCCGCTTGCCGGCCGGATGGGCATGCAGTGGATGCGCGAAGAGCTTGAGGATCTGGCCTTTCGCGTCCTCAATCCCGAAGGTCGCGCCAGCATCATCCGCCGCTTCATCACGCTGCAAAAGGAAGCCGGCGATGTGATCCACCGGATCACGTCGGACATGCGCGGCGAGTTGGACAAGGCAGGGATCGAGGCCGAAGTTTTTGGCCGCGCCAAGAAACCATATTCGATCTGGCGCAAAATGCAGGAAAAAGAGATGGGGTTTTCCCGCCTCTCCGATATCTACGGCTTTCGCGTCATCACCCGGTCGGAAATGGATTGCTACCTGGCGCTTGGCGCGATCCATCAGCGCTGGCGCGCTGTGCCGGGCCGGTTCAAGGATTACGTGTCACAGCCCAAATCCAACGGCTACCGATCAATCCACACAACGGTTTCAGGCCGCGACGGCAAGCGGGTCGAAGTGCAGATCCGCACCCGGCAGATGCATGATGTCGCCGAAACCGGTGTAGCCGCGCATTGGTCGTACCGCGACGGTGTCCGCTCGGTGAACCCGTTTGCAGTCGATCCCGCAAAATGGATCGCCTCGCTGACCGAGCAGTTCGACGGCGAGGAAGACCACGACGCCTTTCTTGAGGCCGTCAAACTGGAAATGTATACCGATCAGGTGTTCTGTTTCACCCCCAAAGGCGATGTGGTGAAGCTGCCGCGCGGCGGCACGCCCCTGGATTTTGCCTATGCCATCCACACCCGAATCGGGTCGGGCTGTGTGGGCGCAAAGGTGGACGGGCTGCGCGTACCGCTGTGGACCCGGCTCAAGAACGGCCAGTCTGTCGACATCATTGTGGCCGAAGGTCAAACCCCGCAAGCGACCTGGCTTGACATCGCGACGACCGGCAAAGCAAAATCCGCAATCCGCCGCGCCCTGCGCGAAGCAAATCGCGAACGCTATATCAAGCTGGGGCATGAGCTGGCGCGCTCTGCGTTTGAGAATGTTGGCAAGAAAGCCAGTGACAAAGCCTTGGAACGGGCCGCTCGAACCATGCGGCTAGAGGATGCCGACGAATTGCTCGCCCGGCTGGGCAGTGCCGAACTTACCACCCGCGAAGTTGTTCAGGCGGTGTACCCCGACCTTGCGCCGCGAGATACCAACGAAGTTGAACCCAAGCGCGCCGTTGTCGGCCTGTCACACGGCCAGGGGTTCACCCGCGCTCTATGCTGTCAGCCTCTGCCGGGCGAACGAATCGTCGGCATCACCCAGCGCGGGCGCGGCGTCATCGTCCATGCCATCGACTGCGCCGCGCTTGTCGATTTCGAAGATCAGCCGACCCGCTGGCTCGACCTGAACTGGGCCGAAGGGTCGCACCCCGCTGGCTATACGGTGACTCTGGAACTGACGATGGGCAACGACGCTGGTGTGCTGGGACGAATTTGCACATTGATCGGTGAGCAGAAGGCCAATATTTCAGACATGCAATTCGCTGATCGCAAACCGGACTTTTACCGTGTCGTGCTTGATGTGGATATGCGCGATGCCGGACATCTGCATTCGCTGACGTCCGCGCTTGAAGCGGAGCGGGATGTGGCGAGTGTAATCCGCCGCCGCGATCCGACACTGGCGGCAGTGCCGACAGCGGCGGAATAGAGCGGGAAGGACAGGAACAGGTGGTGTTCAAGCGCCGGGACAGACGGCCGATCTGGCAGGTCGCGCTGCATGCGCTGTGGCCGCGTGGCGGTTGGGCGCGCGCAGCGCAATATGTCCAGCATCGCCTGCGCCGCCTGCCCGATCCGCCGGAAAAGATCGCGCGCGGCATATTTGCCGGGGTCTTCACGACTTTCACCCCCTTTTACGGGTTGCACTTTATTGTTGCCGCGACGCTGGCCTGGATCATGCGTGGCAATGTCCTTGCGTCGCTACTGGGGACATTCTTTGGCAACCCGCTGACCTATGTTCCAATTGGGGTGATCGCGATGCAGACCGGGAACTGGCTGCTGGGCCAGCACCGCGACCCGACTTTGCACGTCTCACTCGGGCGGAAATTCGTCCAGGCCGGGCACGACCTTGGCGCCAATTTCTGCGCGCTGTTCACTCATGGCGATACCGACTGGACCGCCCTGCGGGTGTTCTATCACGAGGTGTTCTTTCCCTACCTGATCGGCGGTATCATTCCAGGCCTCGTCGCGGCTCTGATCGCGTATTACCTGTCCGTGCCAGTGATCCGCGTTTATCAGAAACGGCGCAAGGGTACGCTCAAGGCGAAACTGGCCGCGTTGAAGAAAAAGAAAAAACAGGCTGACGGCGGACCGCCTGCGGATTAAGTTGCCGAATAGTTGGTCCCGCACAACCATCAGAACCGGGCCACAAGACACGACCCCTTTCGGGAGCACAGCCATGACTCAGCCAACCGACCCCCTGCGCCTTGGCGTCAATATCGACCACGTTGCCACCGTGCGCAATGCCCGCGGCGGTGCCACCCCCGATCCGCTGCGCGCCGCCAAGCTGGCGCAAGAGGCCGGTGCCGATGGCATTACCGCGCATCTGCGCGAAGATCGCCGCCACATCTCGGATGCCGACATCGAAGGTCTGATGCAGGTGCTGACGGTTCCGCTAAATTTTGAAATGGCCGCCACAGCCGAGATGCAGAAAATTGCGTTGCGGCATCGACCACACGCCGTCTGCCTCGTGCCGGAAAAACGCGAAGAACGCACCACAGAAGGTGGGTTGGAAGTCGCACGGGACGAGAACCGACTGGCGCATTACATCGCGCCACTGCGCGACGCTGGCTGTCGGGTGTCGATCTTTATCGCAGCGGATCAGCGCCAGATCGAAGCCGCACACCGCATTGGCGCCCAGGTGATCGAGTTACACACCGGCGCATATTGTGACGCCCACGCTGAGGGTGACCTTTCAACCAGAGACCGCGAACTGGAAAAGCTGCGCGAGATGTCTACCTTCGCGCAGAGTCTGGGACTCGAAGTGCACGCGGGCCATGGCCTGACATTTGAGACCGTGAAACCGGTCGCGGCATTCCCTGAGGTCATGGAGCTTAATATCGGACATTTCCTGATCGGTGAGGCTATCTTTCGCGGTCTCGCCTCCGCAATCCATGAAATGCGCCGCCTCATGGACGCCGCACGGGCATGACCCCAAAGCGTTCCGCCACAAAGATTTTCGAAAAAAATCTTGGCAAACGTTTTTTTAAAAGTTTTGTCAAAACTTTTGGCGCGGGTCGCAGATTCAGCGCGCAAAGGCAAGCCGAGGGAGGAATGGCTGTACCCACCGCGTTTTCAGGCATCGGTTCCCATTTCGCTTTTGCCGTTGAACCTGCCCGATGATTCTTGGCATCGGCACAGATCTGACCAATATCGACCGCATCGCCGCAACGTTGGACCGGTTCGGCGACCGCTTTCGCAATCGCATTTTCACAGAAATCGAGCAACGCAAAGCTGAGTCCCGCGCCGACACACCGGGTACCTATGCAAAGCGTTGGGCCGCCAAGGAAGCCTGCTCAAAGGCATTGGGAACTGGCTTGCGCATGGGTATTTCCTGGCGCGACATGGCCGTCGAGAACCTGCGAACGGGACAGCCGGTGATGGCCGTGACTGGCTGGGCCAGAACAAGACTGAACGACATGACACCGCCCGGGCACGAAGCGATCATTCATGTAACCCTGACAGATGACTATCCCTGGGCTCAGGCATTTGTGGTGATCGAAGCACGCCCCCTGAGCGACGCCGAAGATGGCAGCAATTGACTCAGGCGAACAACACGTCGCGTGTCTGCCGCATATGAGCAATCCAAAGCGATGGTGCACGGGATTTCTGGCTGGCCTCGCCGCCGGGTGTTGCGACAGAGCCGCGGGTTGACTCCGGCCACCGCCAGCCGCATGAAGCGCGCAAACGCGATCAGAGGACAATAGTGATGGCATCTCAGGCCGCCAAGCCGAACGGCTTTATCGAAACAGTCAAGACGGTGGTCTATGCGCTGGTGATCGCGGGAGTGTTCCGCACGCTGTTCTTTCAGCCGTTCTGGATTCCCTCGGGTTCGATGAAGGACACGCTGCTGATCGGCGATTTCCTTTTCGTGAACAAGATGGCCTATGGCTATTCCTACGCATCTTGCCCGTCGATTTATCTTCCCGGGATTGGCATCGACATCGACGCCGCCGATATCTGTGGGTTTCTAGATGGCGACAACAGCCGAATCCTGGGCGGCGATCCCGAACGCGGCGATGTGGTGGTCTTTCGCCATCCGGTCACGGGTCGTGATTTTATCAAGCGTCTGATCGGATTGCCCGGCGACACCGTTCAGGTCACGAATGGTGTCCTGATCATCAACGGCACTCCGACCACGGTCGAACAGGCCGGCGTTTTCGAAGAGATTTCCGAACCGCAGGGTCCGCAGGGCCACCGCCCGCGCTGTGCCAATGGCCCCGTCGGAGAGGGTGGCGTCTGTGAAAAGCCGCGCTTTACCGAAACGCTGCCTAATGGGGTCAGCCACGATATTCTGAACATCGGCACACAAGGATCGGACAACACGCCGGTCTTTACGGTACCCGAAGGGCAGTATTTCTTTATGGGTGACAACCGCGACAATTCCTCGGACAGCAGAGTGCCGACACTTGTCGGTGGCGTCGGGTTTGTGCCTTACGAAAATATCGTTGGCCGGGCCGACCGCATCATGTTCTCTTCGGCCGGCCGGTCGATGCTGTATTTCTGGACATGGCGCGCGGACCGGTTCTTCAAGGGTATCAGTTGACACTTTCGGCCGAAATCAAGGCGCTCGAAGAGCGCATCGGCCACCGTTTTACGCGGCCCGCGCTGATCCGCAGCGCGGTCACCCATGCGTCGATGTCCGGGCCCAGTCGCGACGACAATCAGCGGCTTGAATTTCTTGGCGACCGCGTGCTGGGGCTGGTGATGGCCGAGGCATTGCTGGACGGGGATCGCGCCGCCTCTGAGGGGATGCTGGCCCCTCGCTTCAACGCCCTTGTTCGCAAAGAGACCTGCGCTGATGTCGCGCGCCAGATCGACCTTGGTGCCGCCCTCAAACTTGGCCGCTCCGAGATGCTGTCAGGTGGGCGGCGCAAAATGGCATTGCTGGGCGACGCCATGGAGGCGCTGATTGCCGCCGTCTATCTCGATGCCGGATTCGACACTGCCAAGGCGCTGATCCTTCGGCTCTGGGGCGCCCGCATCAGCACCGTCGACGACGACGCCCGTGACGCCAAAACCTCGCTGCAGGAATGGGCTCAGGCGCGCGGCCAACAGCCGCCCCGCTACCTTGAGACTGCCCGCAGCGGCCCTGACCACGAGCCGGTCTTTACCATCCGGGCCGAACTAGCCGACGGCACCGGCGCCGAAGCAACCGCCGGCTCAAAACGTCAGGCCGAACAGGCCGCAGCCAAGGCGCTGCTTGATCGGGTCGAGCCGCCGACATCATGACAGACAACTTTCGGGGCAGCCTCTGGATGCTGCTGGCCATGCTGGGTTTTGGCCTTGAGGACGCATTTTTCAAGCTCGCCACATCATCGGTTTCGGCCGGCATGGGCACGGTGATTTTCGGGTTGCTCGCGCTCGCCATCTGCATTGCTGTCGCGCGCTCCCGGCAGGTGCCGCTCTGGCATCCAGCCTATCTGCGCCGGGGCCTGCTGATCCGCACTGGCTTTGAAATCCTTGGCCGGTTGTTTTTCGCGCTTAGCCTCGCTTACACGCCACTCTCCACGACCTCGGCAATTCTACAGGCGGCACCGCTGATGGTGATGCTGGGCGCGGCGATTGTCCTGGGCGAAACGATCGGCCCTCGGCGTTGGATCGCCATGGCAGTTGGATTCGCCGGGGTCATGCTTATCATCCGGCCGTCGCCAGCCGGGATTGAGCCGAACGCCGTCTTTGCTCTGCTGGGCATGATCGGTTTTGCCGGCCGCGACCTTGCAACCCGCACCGCACCGCCCGAAGTACACAGCGCGCAGCTTGGCCTGCTGGGGTTCGCGGTGGTCACGTTTGCCGGTCTCGTCATCCTTTGCTTCGAACCCGGCGCGCCGACGTTACCCGATATGCGCGCGGCGACCCTGTTATGTGGCACCGCGACATGCGGCGTGGTGGGATATACCGCGTTGACAGCCGCGATGCGCGCCGGAGAGGTATCGGTGGTGGCGCCGTTCCGATACAGTCGTCTTATCGTAGCATTGATCATCGCCGTCACAGTCTTTGGCGAACGGCCCGACATACTGACCCTGACCGGTGCCGCGCTGATCATGGCGTCGGGGATCTATTCGCTATGGCGCGATGGCCTGCGTCAACGCACCTGACGTCCGGTTCTATTTCAACCTCTGGCCCTGACGCCGGAATTCGCTTATATCCGCGTCTTCGCAACTCGGGAACACACCGCATGACCCATCGCGCCGGATTCGTCGCCCTGATCGGAGAGCCCAACGCGGGCAAATCCACCCTGACCAATCGCATGGTCGGCGCCAAGGTCAGCATCGTCACTCACAAGGTCCAGACCACCCGCGCCCGCATTCGCGGCGTCGCGATCGAGGATGAGACCCAGATCGTTCTGGTTGACACCCCTGGCCTCTTTGCACCGCGCCGCAGGCTTGACCGCGCCATGGTCGCCGCCGCCTGGTCCGGGGCCGCCGATGCCGATATCGTGGTTCTGCTGATCGAGGCACATCGCGGCATTTCAAAGGGTGTCGAAAGCATTCTCAAAGGGCTTTCCAATCTGGGTGCGCGTCGCCCCGTCGCCCTCGCCATCAACAAGATCGACAAGGTCAAGGCCGAGGTCCTTCTGGAACTCAGCCAGAAAATGAACGAAGGCTACCCCTTTGCCAAAACCTTTATGATTTCGGCCGAACGCGGCTACGGCGTTGACGATCTCAAGCAATGGCTGGCAGCAGAGCTGCCCGAGGGGCACTGGCTATACCCCGAGGACCAGATCGCCGACCTGCCGATGCGGATGATCGCAGCCGAGATCACGCGCGAGAAACTGACCCTGCGCCTGCATCAGGAACTGCCCTACCAACTGACCGTTGAAACCGATCACTGGACCGAACGCGATGACGGTACCGCCCGAATCGACCAGGTGATCTACGTTGCCCGCGACGGTCACAAAGGCATCCTGCTAGGCCACAGGGGTGAGACGATCAAGGCGGTATCACAAGCCTCCCGCGCCGAGTTAGAAGAGTTTCTAGGCCGCAAGGTTCACCTGTTCCTTCAGGTCAAGGTACGGGAAAAGTGGCTCGAGGAATCCGAGCGGTATTCGGAGATGGGCCTGAACTTCAAGGACGGCAATGTCTGAACCACGGCTGTCGGCCAGCTTTTGGGTGCAGGCCTATATGCGTCGCTTGTCGCTGTACGACATTCCTGCCTTTGTGGTGGCACATGGCGATGACACGGCAGGCGCGGTTCTGGTCACACTCAATACGCTGGACGGTCAGGCGCAGATCTTTTCCCGCAGCTTTGATTTGATGTCGGATCGGCGCCAGTGGGTCGAGATGGCCCATGGTCCCGAGGCTGAGATGGCCGAAACCATCGCCCGCCAGCGCCGCACCGACCCCGACCTTTGGGTGATCGAGGTTGAGGATCGGCAGGGACGCCATTTACTGGACCAGCCCGGCCTGTCTGACTGATCTTCTGCCGATCAGACGCGCCCCGTTCTGCCCCTTGCGCTGGGTGGCGATCCCACACACTCTGACCTTATGGATTGGCGCGACACCGGTATACTTCTTTGCACCCGCAGGCATGGCGAAACCTCAGCCATACTAGAGGTGTTCACACCCCAGCGCGGTCGTCATGCGGGTGTGCTACGGGGGGCCACATCGCGCCGGATCGCACCGATCCTGCAACCCGGTGCGCAACTTGACCTTAGCTGGCGTGCCCGGCTCGAAGATCACATCGGCAGCTTCACGGTCGAACCCCAGCGCAGCCGCGCAGCGCAGGCCATGGGCGACCGTCTGTCATTGGCCGGGCTGAACGCCGTGACCGCCCTGCTGGCGTTTTGCCTGCCCGAACGCGAGGCGCATCCGCGCCTTTATACCCGGACCGAGGCTCTTCTCGACCTGCTGGGGCAGCCGGATATCTGGCCACTGGCCTATCTGAGGTGGGAAATGGCTCTGTTGGACGAGATGGGCTTTGGCCTTGATTTGACGGCCTGCGCCGCCAATGGCAGCAACGACCAACTGATTTATGTTTCGCCCAAAACGGGCCGCGCGGTGTCAGCGTCAGGTGCGGGGGAATGGGCAGACCGGCTTTTGCCGCTGCCGCCAGTGATGTTGGGTCTGGGGAGGGGGCCGGACGACGAAGTGCTAACTGCGCTTAGCACCACCGGGCATTTCATGCACAGCCGTCTGGCATCCGCGCTGGGGGATCGGCCCCTGCCCAGCGCGCGCGCCGCGCTGGTCGACCGAATCAGTCGTCAGGCCGCAGGATAAAAACCAGCTCGTCCCCGTCCCAGACCGACAGAATCAGGCGATCCCCATCGACGCGGGCCAACTCCATCCGCGACAGCAGATCTAGAAACTGCGCCTCGGCCTGCTGATCTGGGCAGCTAAGACGGGTGACAATCAGCGGACCGGCTTCGAACCACGGATAAGGCACCCTCTGCGCAGCGGAAAACCTGTTGCACGGTCCCTGACCTTCGATTCGGCCCGGCCGTGGAAACATCAGCGCAACCTTGGCCGGAAACGGCGCCCCATTGACGGCCTGCAACTCCCAGGTTCGCTCACCGGCGCCATAGGAAAACACGGTCTCGTCCGCCGCGCAGGCAGACAGCATCAGGCTACAAAGGAAAAGGGCTCGCCACATGGCGCAGGACTAGCGCCTAAACCGGCCATGTGAAACCGCGAAAACTGGTTTCAGCCGCCTTACGCCGTTGGCTGGGGCTACGCTTCTGCACTATCTTCCCTGTGCCTGCGATACGCGCTAGGTACGTCTCATGACATGGACGGTTCCGAATATCCTGACAGCGCTTCGCCTGGCTGCGGCCCCGGCGGTTGCCGTGATGTTCCTGTATTTTGAACGCCCCTATGCCGACTGGTTCGCCCTGACGCTGTTTGTCAGCGCGGCAATCACCGACTGGTTCGACGGCTACCTTGCCCGCGCCTGGAGTCAACAAACCAAAGTCGGTGCCATGCTCGATCCCATCGCAGACAAGGCGATGGTGGTGATCGCGCTGATGGTCATTGTCGGCTATTCCTCAATGTCGCCCTGGCTGGTCCTGCCCGCCACCTTCATCCTGTTCCGCGAGGTGTTTGTTTCGGGTCTGCGCGAATACCTGGGCGACACCGCGGGCACGCTCAAGGTGACCAAGCTGGCCAAATGGAAGACCACGTTGCAGATGATCGCGATTGCCGTTCTGTTTGCCCAAGGGGTGTTCGAACATTATCTGGGTATGTCCGCCTGGGGCATGGATCCCCAGATGTTCACGGATATTATGGCCGGCCGGGTCGAGGACCTGCACGGCCTCTGGTGGAAAGAACTGGGCATGGTCTGGGCCGGGCATGTCGGTCTGGTGCTATTGTGGATCGCAGCAGCGCTGACGCTGATCACCGGCTGTGACTACCTGCTCAAGGCGCGCCCCTATCTGAGAGAGGATCACTGATGGATGTTTTGTATTTTGCCTGGGTGCGCGAACGCATCGGTCTCCCGAAAGAGCGTATAGACACCCAAGCCGCCACCGTCGCTGATCTTGTCACTGAACTGATCGCGCGCGAAGACCGCTATGCCGCAGCGTTCAGCGATCTCTCTGCGTTACGCGTCGCCGTCGATCAGGAACTGACCGATTTTGATGCGTCGCTGGCCGGTGTGCGCGAAGTGGCGTTTTTCCCCCCGATGACCGGGGGTTAGACGAATGCGGATTGTCGTGCAGGAGGCGCCGTTCGATCTGGGCGCAGAGGCCAATACATTCGCCGCCGCCCGCACAGACATGGGCGCAATCGTGACCTTTACCGGCGTGGTGCGCGACGTGGCGCAGGGTGATCTGAGCATGATGGAGATCGAACACTACCCAGGCATGACTCAAAAGGCCCTGACCACTATCGCCGAAGAGGCTGTGCAACGCTGGTCATTGGGGGATGTGCTGGTGATTCACCGCTACGGTCGGCTTGCCCCCGGCGATCGCATCATGATGGTTGCCACCGCCGCACCGCACCGCCGCAATGCCTTTGAAGCGGCGGATTTCCTGATGGACTACCTCAAATCCCGCGCGCCGTTCTGGAAAAAGGAACACGGGACCAAGGCCGCGGATTGGGTCGCGGCCAAGGCCGACGACGAGGACGCCCTGAACCGTTGGTAGCGCCTGTGCGCGGGGGGGCGTACGCTTGCACAAAATCCGGGCACATCCTATGAATCCTGATGTGCCCGCAAGGATACCGTCATGCCGTTCCATCGTGTCCAGCCCGAAAAGCTCTCTGTTGCAGTTACCCGCCAGATTGAAAAGCTGATCCTGCGGGGCATTCTGCGCCCCGGCGAGCGCCTTCCAGCCGAGCGGGAACTGGCCGAACGCCTCGGCGTCTCTCGCCCTTCACTGCGCGAATCCCTGGCCGACCTGTCTGACCGGGGCCTGCTAACCAGCCGCGCGGGGGCCGGGATCTTTGTCGCGGACGTCCTTGGGTCGGCGTTTTCCGATGCGCTGATAACGCTGTTCGCATCCCATGACGAAGCCGTCTTTGACTACCTTTCCTTTCGCCGCGACATGGAGGGGCTGGCGGCGGAACGCGCAGCGCGAATGGGGTCTGATACTGACCTTCAGGTGATCCAGACCGTGTTTGAACAAATGGAAACTGCCCATTCCAAACGCAACCCGACAGACGAGGCCCAACTGGACGCCGATTTCCACCTTGCCATCATCGAGGCAAGCCATAACGTGATCATGCTGCACATGATGCGGTCAATGTACCAGCTGCTGCGCGAAGGCGTGTTCTACAACCGCCAGATCATGTTCAAACAGCGTACCACCCGATCCGCCCTTCTGGACCAGCACCGTGCCATCAATGTGGCCTTGCAGGCGCGCGATCCCGCCGCCTCACGCGTCGCAGTCGAGGCCCATCTCGACTATGTCGAAACCGCCCTGGCCGAGGATCGCAAGGCCGAGCGCCACGAAGAGATTGCGCGCCAACGCTATGAAAGGGTCAAAGGTCGCGTCTAAGCGCTCAGCGGTCGTGGCGTTGCCCCTGTTGCTGTTTCGATGCGCCCGCAGGCCAGGCATCTGGCACATCTGGCGACGCAGGCTTGCATCGCCAGAGGGGTCATGCAACCGCCGGTCAGGCAGCCGGGCGCGCCTTGAACAACCCCCGTTCGCGCAGCGTCGCATAGGCTTCGTCCAGCGATTTCCAGGCGCGTTCGATCAGGGTATCAATCTCGGATTTCGAGATGACCAACGGCGGAGAGATGATCATCCGGTCCCCCACGTGGCGCATGATCAGATTGTTGGCAAAGCAGCGCTCGCGGCAGATGTAGCCAACCGTGCCCTCTTCGGCCTCAAAGACCGCGCGCGACGCCTTGTCCGGGGTCAGGGCGATTGAGCCCATCATGCCCACAATCTGCGCCTCGCCGACCATCGGATGTTCTGTCAGGGATTCGAATTTTTCCCTGAGATAGGGGCCAGTATCCTGCTGAACACGGGTGATGATCTGCTCTTCTTCCAGAATACGCAGATTCTCGAGCGCGACGGCACAGGCCACCGGATGGCCGGAATAAGTGTAGCCGTGATTGAATTCGGCGTTGCCGATCACCTCGGCCACCTCGTCGCAGACAATCGAACCGCCAATCGGCATGTAGCCCGACGACAACCCCTTGGCGATGGTCATGATATGCGGTTTGATCCCCATGGTCTGCGAACCGAACCAGTTGCCGGCCCGGCCAAAGCCGCAGATCACCTCGTCCGCGATCAGCAGGATATCATGTGCGTCGCAAATGCGCTGGATTTCGGGCCAGTAGGTGGTCGGTGGGATAATCACGCCACCCGCACCCTGGACCGGTTCGGCGATAAAAGCGGCGACTCGGTCGGCACCCAATTCCTCGATCGCTGTTTCCAGTTCGCGGGCCCGCATCCGGCCAAAGTCGTCGGGCGTCATGTCGCCGCCTTCGGCCCACCAGTTCGGTTGACCGACGTGGTGGATGTCGGGGATCGGCATACCACCCTGGGCGTGCATCCCCTTCATACCGCCCAGCGAACCAGAGCCGACCGACGAACCATGATAGGCGTTCCAACGCGAAACCACGATGTTCTTGCCCGGCTTGCCCTTCAGATCCCAGTACGTGCGCACCATCCGCAGATTGGTGTCATTCGCCTCGGATCCCGATCCGGCAAAGAACACATGGTTCAGATCACCCGGAGCAAGCTCAGCCAGTTTGGCAGACAAGGCGATGGCTGGCACGTGGCTGGTCTGAAAGAACGTGTTGTAAAACGGCAGTTCCTGCATCTGACGTGCAGCGGCATCCACCAACTCTTTGCGGCCATAGCCGACATTGACGCACCACAGCCCGGCCATCCCGTCAAGGATGCGGTTTCCGTCGCTGTCGTTCAGCCAGCAACCATCAGCACGGGTGATAATCCGCGCACCCTTGGCCCCCAGTTCCGCGTTATTGGTAAAGGGATGCATGTGATGGGCCGTGTCCAGCGCCTGCAACTCTGCGGTCGGCATATTGGTCGAAATCAGCGTCATGACATGCGCCTTTCACTATCAGTGGGAAGTTGGCGCCAGAATATGATCAAATTATTCCGTGTCAATCGAATCACTCAGACCGGCGCGGATCTGATCCATTCCCTGAACCACGTCCCCCTCCATCGCGCGGGCGGCTGCCACCGGGTCGCCCAATTCAAAGGCATTGATCAGATCTTTGTGCATATCGGGCAGATTTCGCGTGCCAAACAATCCGCAAACCACCCGCAACGACGGGCCAAAGCGCAGCCACAGCCCTTCGACGAGCGCGGTCAGGATCGGGGCCTGTGCTATGCCGTTGATCGCCGCATGAAAGTCGTGATTCTCTTCGAGATAGCCACGCACATCGCCGCGCGCGATCGCCCTGTCGAGCCGGGCATCACAGTCGCGCAGGGCCGCAACTTGGGCGCTGGTGATGCGTGCCGTAGCCATGCGCGCCAGTTCAGGTTCAAGCGCGCGGCGTGCCACGGTAAGCTCGTCAATCGCTGACCGGTCCAGTACAGGCACGCAGATCCGTCGATTTCCCTGAAACTCCAGCGCGCCTTCGGCAGTCAGACGCCGCAAGGCTTCGCGCACCGGGGTCATGCCGACATCCAGGCTTTGTGTCAGTCCCTGGATCGTCACGGCCTGCCCCGGCTCCAACTCTCCGAACAGCACTTTCTTACGCAGGGCGCGGTAGACCTGTTCATGCACAGGGACCCCCGCGCTGTCGGCCGACTCTTCGTGTTCTGCCCGCAAATTCATCACATGACCCCGACCGGCGCCGCCTAACCTTGGTGAACCTGCATCTTGCACCGGTCCCTGCGGCATGAAAACATCTTGTTGTTGCCATAGTCGGCAATATTTGATCAAATTCAAGATCAGAGGGGAACAATATCCCCAGATCAACGGGAGCAAACGATGAAAACACCTCTGCTGAGTATCACAGCGACCCTCGCCCTGACCGCAGCGGCGGTTCAGGCCGAAGAGGTCCGCGTTTACAACTGGTCCGACTATATCGACGAAGAATTGCTGGCCAAGTTCGAGTCCGAAACCGGGATCGACCTGATCTACGACGTGTTTGACAGCAACGAAGTGCTGGAAACCAAGATGCTGGCCGGTGGGTCGGGCTATGACGTTGTGGTGCCGACAGGCACCTTCCTTCAGCGTCAGATCATGGCCGGCGCGTTCCAGGAACTCGACAAATCCAAGCTGCCCAATATCGCGAATATGTGGGCCGATATCGAACAGCGCACCGTCCAATACGACCCCGGCAACGCCTATTCGATCAACTATATGTGGGGCACCACCGGCATTGGCGCCAACGTCAGCAAAGTGACCGAGGTTCTGGGCGAAGATGCGCCGCTCGATTCGCTCGAGCTGGTGTTCAACCCGGAAAACATGGAAAAGCTGGCCACCTGCGGCGTCTATTTCCTTGATGCCCCGACCGAGATGATCCCTGCCGCGCTGAAATTTATCGGCGAAGACCCCGACAGCAAGGACCCCGAAAAACTGGAGCTGGCCGGCGAAGTCCTGGTCAAGGTTCAGCCATATGTGACCAAGTTCAACAGTTCGGAATACATCAACGCGCTGGCCAATGGCGACATCTGCGTGGCGTTCGGCTGGTCGGGTGACATCCTTCAATCCCGCGACCGTGCCGCCGAAGCCGACAACGGGGTCGAGGTTGTCTTTAACGCGCCCAAGGAAGGCGCGCTGATGTGGTTCGACCAAATGGCGATCCCGGTCGATGCACCGAACCCTGATGGCGCGCTTAAGTTCCTGAACTTCATCATGGACGCGCAGAACATGGCGGCGGCATCAAACTATGTCTACTACGCCAACGGCAACAAAGCGTCGCAGGAATTCCTGATCGAAGATGTGATCGGCGATCCGGCGATCTATCCCGGCGAAGAGACCATCAAGAACCTCTACACCGTCTCGCCCTATGACCCCAAAATCCAGCGCGTGGTCACGCGCCTTTGGACCAGAGTCAAATCCGGCACCTAAGCCGATACATTCCGGCCCGCGCGATACCCCGCGCGGGCCTTTCTCTTTGCCGGATAGAGTGATGAGCCAAAAGGTATTTGCCCCCTGGGACGATCCCGCCGAAAAACCCCTGATCCAGTTCAAGGGGGTAACCAAACGCTTTGGCGATTTTACCGCCATCAACGACCTTAGCCTCGATATTTTTGAGAAAGAGTTCTTTGCCCTGCTTGGTCCTTCGGGCTGCGGCAAAACGACAATGATGCGGATGCTTGCCGGGTTCGAAAATCCGACCAGCGGCACCATTCTGCTGGCCGGTCAGGACATCGCCCCGATCCCGCCGAACAAACGCGCAGTCAATATGATGTTCCAAAGCTACGCGCTGTTTCCGCATCTGTCGATCTGGGACAACATCGCCTTTGGCCTGCGTCGTGGAAACGCCTCCAAGGACGAGATTTCCGAGCGCGTCGAAGAGATGCTGCGCCTCACCCGGCTGTCGAAATTCGCCAAACGCAAACCTCATCAGATTTCGGGGGGGCAACGGCAGCGCGTCGCCCTCGCCCGGTCACTCGCCAAAGCGCCCAAACTGCTGTTGCTGGACGAACCTTTGGGGGCGCTGGACGCCAAGCTGCGCCAGGACACCCAGTTCGAATTGATGGACATCCAGGAAAAAACCGGCACTACCTTTGTCATCGTCACCCACGATCAGGAAGAGGCGATGACCGTCGCCTCGCGCGTGGCGGTGATGGATGAGGGTCGGTTAATTCAGGTTGCCACGCCATCGGTGATCTACGAAGCGCCGGAATCGGTCTATGTTGCCGACTTTATCGGTGACGTGAACATCATCGAAGGTGCCGCCAGCCAGACCGGTGACAAGGTTGCCATCGCCTGGGCCGAGGGCCAGGCGCCGATTCAGGGCACCACCTCGCATCATTTCACCCCAGGTCAGACCTGCCATTTTGCGATCCGGCCTGAAAAGGTAACTATTTCGACCGAGCGGCCAAACGACGCGGCCAATGTGCTGCCCGGACGGGTGATCGACATCGCCTATCTCGGCAACCTCTCGACGTATCACGTCGAACTGCCCGGCGGCACGATGATGAAGGCGCAAACCGCCAACACCCGCCGCCTGTCCCGCCGCGATATCACCTGGGAGGATGAAGTTTGGCTCTCCTTCACTGACACCGCCGGTGTCCTGTTGGAGCGCTAGGATATGCGCCGCTTTGTTCTGATCGCACTGCCGTATCTGTGGCTGCTGTGCCTGTTCCTGATCCCGTTTCTGATTGTCCTCAAGATTTCGCTGTCGGACACGGCACTGGCGCGCCCACCCTATATGCCACAACTCGATCTTGCCGCCGGGTGGGAGGGCGTCCGCGCCTTTTTCGGCGATCTGGACCTGGAAAATTTCTGGTTCCTCACCACGGATGACCTGTATTGGAAGGCATACCTCAGTTCGCTTCAGATCGCTGCCCTGTCGACGGTCCTGACGCTGATGGTGGGCTATCCGATGGCCTATGCCATGGCGCGCGCCGCGCCCGAATGGCGGCCAACACTGCTGATGCTGGTCATCCTGCCATTCTGGACCTCGTTCCTGATCCGGGTCTACGCATGGATGGGGATTCTGTCGACCGAAGGGCTGTTGAATCAGTTGTTGCTGGGGCTGGGGGTGATTTCAACACCACTGACAATCCTGAATACCGACACGGCGGTCTATATCGGGATCGTCTACACCTATCTGCCCTTCATGATCCTGCCGATCTATTCAGCGCTGGAAAAGCTCGATGAATCGCTGTTAGAGGCGGCCGAGGATCTGGGATGTTCGCGCGCACAGGCGTTCTGGCTGGTGACCATACCGCTGTCAAAGAATGGCATCATCGCTGGCTGTTTCCTGGTCTTCATTCCTGCACTGGGTGAATTTGTGATCCCATCGCTTCTGGGCGGCTCGGGAACATTGATGATCGGCAAAGTGCTGTGGGAAGAATTCTTTTCGAACCGCGACTGGCCGGTGGCGTCGGCGGTCGCGATCATCCTGCTGCTGATCCTGATCATCCCCATCATCCTGTTCCAACGCAACGAACAGAAACAGCGCGAGGCTGAGGGATGAACGCCACCCAAAAATTTGCCAAAAACTTTTACCAAGAGTTTTTTCAAAACTCTTGGTCCCGCCAAGTTCAGATAAAGGCGACACAATGAAACGCTTTTCCTGGTTCAACGCAACGTCTCTGACGCTTGGCTTCGCCTTTCTCTACCTGCCGATGATCATACTCGTGATCTACAGTTTCAACGCCTCTAAACTCGTGACCGTCTGGGCAGGGTTCTCAACACGATGGTACGGTGAACTGTTGCACAATGAGGAATTTCTTGATGCCGCCTGGGTGACAATCAAGGTCGCGGTGTTCAGTTCCACGCTCGCCACCGTCCTTGGCACCATGGCCGCCTATGTGCTGGTACGATCGGGTCGATTTGTCGGGCGCACGCTGTTCTCTGGCATGATCTATGCGCCGCTGGTCATGCCAGAGGTCATCACTGGCCTGTCACTCTTACTGCTCTTTATCGGTATTGGCCTTGATCGCGGTGTCTTTACCATCGTGCTGGCGCACACCACATTTGCGATGTGCTATGTGTCGGTCGTCGTATCTTCACGCCTGACCAGCTTTGACACCTCATTGGAAGAGGCCGCGCTGGATCTGGGCTGCTCGCCGTTTGACGCCTTCCGGCTGGTGACGCTTCCAATCATCGCGCCCGCCGTCGTTTCTGGTTGGTTGCTGGCCTTCACCCTGTCGCTTGATGATCTGGTGATCGCGAGCTTTACAACGGGTCCATCAGCCACCACCCTGCCGATCAAGATCTTTTCGGCTGTCCGGCTTGGTGTCTCACCCGAGATCAACGCACTATCCACCATCATGATTGCCATTGTCACTGTTGGCGTCATCACGGCATCGCTGATCAGCAAACGCGCATCGGTGGCGCAGCAACGCGACGAACAGGCCGCAGCCCGCACGCAATGAAGCGAATCTACGAACCAGCCGCGTATGCATCGCAACAGGGATGTTGGTGGGCAGAGACAACGCCGCAACCCGACTGGCCCGTTCTGCCCGGCAGTACCACGACCGACGTCGCGATTGTGGGCGGAGGATTCACCGGCTTGTCGGCGGCACTGCATCTGGCCAACGCCGGTGTTCAGGTGACATTGCTCGAGGCCGAGACCCCCGGTTTCGGAGCCTCAGGCCGCAATGGCGGATTTTGCTGCCTGGGTGGTGCCAAGGCCCCGCGCGCCCTATTGCGCCGCCGGTTCGGCGATGCCGGTCTGGCAGAATGGCACATGGCCGAGCGCGCAGCGGTTGATCTGGTCGCCGATCTGCTGAGTACACACAACATCGACGCGGACACCCATTCGAATGGCGAAACCATCCTTGCCCACACCCCCCGCGCCATGGCCGGATTGCGGGCCGAGGCGGATCAGATCGCGCAAGATTTCGGTGTGACGCCAACGCTTATCAAAGCCAAGGATCTGCGCGCATATGGGCTGGGCGGGACATTCCACGGTGGTCTGACCATTCCAATCGGATTCGCCCTCAACCCGCGCAAATATCACTCGGGAGTCGCCGCTGCCGCGCAAAAGGCTGGCGCCGCGCTGCACGCCCAGAGTGCCGTGAAAGCGTTGCGTCAGGACGGGGATCGAACCATCCTGACAACACCGCAAGGCAACGTTTCGGCCCGTCGCGTCATTCTTGCCACCAACGGCTATTCCTCAGAGGATGTGCCAGATTGGCTGCGCAGTCGTACCCTGCCAGTGCAATCCAGCGTGCTTGTCACCCGACCGTTGGAACCGGCCGAACAAGAGGCCCAAGGCTGGACATCGGATCAAATGGCCTATGACACACGCACCCTGCTGCATTATTTTCGTCGACTGCCCGACAATCGGTTCCTGTTCGGCATGCGCGGCGGATTGCGCGCCACGCCACGGGCCGAGGCCGCGATCCGCCGCCGTATCCGTGTAGAATTCAATGCCATGTTTCCCGCCTGGTCCAAAATCGAGATCACGCACGACTGGTCGGGGTTGGTTTGCCTGATGGCCAATCTAACACCCTTTGCCGGACCGGTGCCCGCGCTTCCGGGTGTCTTTGCCGGGCTGGGATATCATGGCAACGGCGTGGCCATGGCGACGCTGACCGGGCGTATTCTGGCCGATCTGGTCCGGGGGCAAGACCCCAAATCACCCTACCCGATGGCAATGCAGGCGCCGCCGGGACGATTCCCGCTGGGACGCTACCGGCGTCTACTTCTGGCGCCAGCCTATGTCGCTGCGGGCCTTCTGGATCGTTAACCGGGTCAGCCCTGCGGCGTCAGTCCGGCACGGGCCTTGCCGCGCTTTAGCCCCAGCTGCCGTTCGCGCCAAATGATCAACACACCCGCCAAAATCACCACCGCCGCGCCCAGCAGCATCGACCGGGTCGGCACCTCGGCAAAGACCACATAGCCAATCAAAAGCGCAAAAAGCATCGACGCGTAGTCAAACGGCGCAAGAACCGCCGCTTCGGATTCGCGGTAGGCCGAGGTCAGCATGATCTGCGCCAGACCGCCGATCAGACCTGCCGAGATCAGCATCGCGGCTTCGCCCGGCGTGGGCAGCACCCAGCCAAACGGTATGGTTATGAGTGACAGTCCCGTCGCCGTCAGCGAAAAGAAGAACACGATGGCCGATGTCTGTTCCGTCGCCACAAGCCGCCGGATCTGGATCTGCGCCAGCGCCCGCAGCACGCTGGAAAACAGGATCAAAGCGACACCGATTTGCGCGGCGGTGTTCACCTCGTCAAGTGTCAGACGCGGCCAAAGGATGATCAGCACCCCGACGAGTCCGATCCCGACCGCCGTCAACCGGAAAAGCCGCAACCGTTCGCCCAGCAGAACGGCAGCAAACAGCACTGTCAGCAGCGGCGCGGCATAGCCGATGGCCGTCACCTCGGGCAGCGGCAGCAACGCCAGCGCGGCAAAGCTGGTACCCATCGCCGACACCCCGATCACACCGCGCAAGAAATGCCCAACCGGATTCTGAACCCGCAACCCGGTGCTCAGATCATGGCGCATCAACAACCAGAACAAGATCACCGGCATGGCAAAGAACGAGCGAAAAAACACCGCCTCACCGGCTGGAATACGGTCCGAGGAGGCCTTGATCAGCGACGCCATGATGATGAACAAGAAAACGGATGTCAGCTTTAGGCTGATGCCACGCAGCGGGGACATGGGGGCTCCTTGAGAGGGATGCGCGCACCCTGCACCGCGCGCCCGAAATGGTCAATGTCTACGACCAATTGCACAATATCGCGCGGAACGTGGCGCACCATGTGAAAGCGGAGTCTATCCCGCCTCGTTGCAATGGCGCCGAAAGGCCCGCTTCAACATGTCCAGTTCGGCGCGCAGCAGATCGACCTCGGGCCGCAGATCATCGGCCAACCCTTCACCTGACAGCAATGTGAAACTGTTCAGAACCACGTCGGATGCAGCGTCCCGGATCACAAAGATCTGCGCACCATCACCGATTGCTTCTGTCGGTACGGGAACCTCGACCAACCAGCGTCCTGCCTCAGGGGTGCGGTTCACAATCACACCGTGCAACGGCTTATCCAGAAGGGTGACTGTGATTTCAGGCGGCTCGCAGGGAGCGTCCGCTGCCGCCAAAAGCCCCTGCCAGACACCTTCTTGAAACCGTGTCTTGGTCAGTGTGAAACCTGTCATCGCCCTGCTCCCCTAGTCATAGCGCGGCACGCAGTCTGCGGCTGAACGTCAGATCCCGCAACACCACCTGATTCATCTGCGGTGCCTCAAAAATCAGATCGAGCCACATCCGGTCGGCGCGTTTCTCGTTCAGCTTGCTATAGGCCAGATCAAATTCCACCTGATTTTCGGCCGCATTCAATGCCAGTTCGCGCACAATCTGTTCGGTATTCGGGCCGTGCCGGATGTTGAGCCTGGCAAATACCTTGAGCGGCGCTTCCATCTCGACAATTGTCTCGATCCGGATCAAATGTTGGCGTCGCAGATCCAGCGACGCCGCCATAGGCAGATCCACAGACAGCGACAGATACGATCCGTCAAAATGGAACACATCCATGCACAGTCCATAGGCCGCCTGGTCTGCCGCGCGCGCGTTGCGTATCTGGCGCAGCGTCAGTTCGCAAAACCCGCAATCGTGGAACAGCGTCACCTCGTCACCAAGCCGAGATTTTGATGGAACCGGGGACAGGCCCTGCTGCGCCAGTGGTGCGCACCAAAGCTCTGGCCGCCACGCCCAGTCGACGCCGTGCGGCTGCGAAACCGATGGGGTGCCGATGAGTGGCTGTGCGAGGCGCGTATCGGCCAAGTGGATCAGTTTGTCGAGATGGACCCTAAGCTGGCGCGCCGTGTCGCGCTGGTTCACGAGGTCAGGCAAATCCGTTGACTCGGCATCATGCGCGGCCCGTGCCCAACGGCGCAACGCCCCCTGCCGCATCAACCGTTCGATCATACCATCGCTTTGCCGCGTCATCCGTGCCTGTCTTTCCCAGTGAACCGCCTGTCGCCAAGGTCGACGACATTGTCTGGCGCCCGACCTCGTCTTGGCAAGGGATTAGTGTCACAAAAGTCTTTGCCCCAGCAAACCGCGCTATCGCCGATTATCCGCCCGGTGACCTGGATTTGCCCCCTGGGCTTTCAGACAGGATTCGGGAATGCACTTGTTGCAACATCGCGCCACCCGCGTCCCCAGTCAGCCCGCTGCCCTGCGGCGCATAAAGAGCCAGCGCGACCAGCCGGTTCCCCAGAACAAAGGCCCCGCGCCAGAATTTCGGATCTCCACCCTCAAACACGTCCGCGCCCCCCTCGGCCAACAGCGCCAGGCTTAGACCGTCACTCTCACTCCCGGACAGAAGCGGCGCATCAGACACCGCAGCAAGGGTCTGCGGCTCGGGCACATCCGTGCCTGTACCACGCGCACCAACCGTCACGGTGATCAGAACTGGGGGAACCGGGGGGCCGGCCTCGCCCCCGCTCAGAATCCGGCAACTGGCCAGAACCGCAAAACCACGCCCCCCCGCGCCTGCAACGTCGCCGGGTCGATGCAATAGCCCGTCGGACCACTGAGCACGACCGCACCGCCGGCAAGTTTCACCCTGACGAAGGGAACCGCGCCTTTGTGACTTTCCCCTTGGGCGTCGGCTTCGGGGTTTTTGGGTGAAAACAGGCCGCCCAGAAACCCCTTGGCGGGTGCGGCGGCCTGTACCACAGCAGTCGGGGCCGCCGCTTTGGGAGCCCCACTGTCGGGCACCGGAGAACAGCCCGCCATCCCGAGCAGGACAACCGCCGCCAAAGCAGGGCCCGCCCAGCGCATGGTCAGAGGTCCATGTAGACGTGCTTTTCCGCCTTGCCGCCGGGATGCGTGACTGCGCCCTTGTAAGTCTCTCCGACGAGCTGCGCGTATTTCCACAGGGCACCGCTGGCATAGATCGTATCGCGCGGTCCGGCCCAGGACGCCTTGCGCGCCTCAAGCTCTTCCTCGCTCAGATCAACTGAAAGGTTACCTTTGACCGCGTCAATGGTGATGACATCGCCGTTTTTCAGCAGGGCAATCGGCCCGCAATGCGCCGCCTCGGGACCGACATGGCCCACACAGAACCCGCGTGTCGCGCCGGAAAAGCGCCCGTCGGTGATCAGAGCAACCTTTTTGCCGACACCCTGACCCGACAATGCCGCCGTCGTGGCCAGCATCTCGCGCATGCCAGGACCGCCCGCAGGGCCCTCGTTGCGGATCACCAGAACTTCGCCTTCTTTGTACTGCCGCGCCTTTACGGCCTCAAAGGCGTCTTCCTCACATTCAAAGACACGCGCCGGGCCGGTAAAGACCTGCTCCTCCGCGCTCATGCCTGCGACCTTGACGATGGCCCCAGCCGGGGCAAGGTTGCCCTTCAGGCCCACAACACCGCCGGTTTTGCTGATCGGCGCGCTGACAGAATAGATTACCTTGCCGTCAGCCTCACGCGTGATCAGGTCCAGTTCTTCGCCGATGGAATTCCCCGAGGCGGTCATGCAATCCTCGTGCAGCAGTCCGGCCTTGCGCAATTCCTTCATCACGACCGGCACACCGCCCGCCTCGTACAGATCCTTGGCAACATAGGCGCCACCTGGTTTGAGATCGACGAAATAGGGCGTGTCGCGGAAGATCTCGCAGACTTCGTCAAGGTAGAAATCAATCCCGGCCTCATGCGCGATCGCCGGCAGATGTAGCCCGGCATTGGTCGACCCACCGGTGCAGGCCACAACCCGCGCAGCGTTCTCAAGGCTCTTGAGCGTCACGACGTCGCGCGCCCGGATGTTCTTTTCGATCAGATCCATCACGGCGCGGCCCGATGCCTCGCCATATTGATCACGGCTTTCATAAGGTGCCGGTGCACCCGATGAGTTCATCAGCGCCAGACCAATCGCCTCGGAAACGCAGGCCATGGTGTTGGCGGTAAACTGACCACCACAGGCTCCGGCACTCGGGCAGGCGACACGCTCCAGCTCTTCGAGTTCCTCATCCGAGAAATTGCCAGCCTGATGCTTGCCCACGGCTTCAAAGACATCCTGTACCGTCAGGTCCTTACCATGCAACCGCCCCGGCAGGATCGACCCACCATAGATAAAGACCGATGGCACGTTGAGTCGCACCATGGCCATCATCATGCCTGGCAGGGATTTATCGCACCCGGCAAGACCCACGATGGCGTCGTAGCAATGACCGCGCATGGTCAGTTCGACCGTATCGGCAATCGCCTCGCGGCTGGCGAGGCTGGAGCGCATGCCCTCGTGACCCATGGCAATACCGTCCGTCACGGTGATGGTAGTAAATTCACGCGGGGTGCCAAAGGCCTGCTTGACCCCCATTTTAACTGCCTGCGCCTGCCGGTTGAGCGAAATATTACAGGGCGCGGCCTCGTTCCAGCAGGTGGCGACACCGACCAAAGGCTGATGAATCTCGGCCTCGGACATGCCCATTGCGTAGTAATATGACCGGTGCGGCGCGCGGGCCGGACCCTCGGTCACATGGCGGCTGGGCAATTTGGATTTGTCGAACGGACGCTTGAGCATGGCCTGCCCTCCCTGAAAATCGGTTGTGCCCCCCGGAATACCCAAGCCCCCCCGTCACCACAAGTCGGATATCACACTGCCTGCGCCACCAGCGTGGCCCCTGGTGCGACCAGACCGCCTTGCCTGCATTGCATTTCCTACGACACCCGCTTAAGTCAGCCATATTCTGGCGACCCGGGAAAGAACGGCATGAACTGGATCACGAACTACGTCCGCCCCCGCATCAACTCGATTTTCTCGCGCCGCGAAGTGCCCGAGAACCTCTGGTCGAAATGCGATGAATGCGGCACGATGTTGTTTCACCGCGAACTCAGCGACAATCTCTGGGTTTGTTCGAACTGCGCGCACCACATGGCGATCACCCCGCGCGAACGGTTCCTCGCCCTGTTCGACGGCGGCGTTTTTCACGATGTCGCCGTGCCCGAACCGCTGGCCGATCCGCTACAGTTCCGCGATCAAAAGAAATATCCTGACCGGTTGCGTGCCGCGCAGAAATCCACGGCCGAAAAAGAGGCGATGCTGGTCGTCACGGGCGACATGGGGCGCACGCCCATCGTTGCGGCCGCGCAGGATTTTTCGTTCATGGCAGGCTCAATGGGCATGTATGTGGGCAACGCCATCGTCAAGGCCGCGCAAGAGGCGGTTCGGCTCAAGCGTCCGCTCATCCTCTTTTCCGCCGCTGGTGGTGCCCGGATGCAGGAGGGTATCCTGAGCCTTATGCAAATGCCCCGCTCGACCGTCGCGATCCAGATGCTGCGCGAAGCAAACCTGCCCTATATCGTCGTATTGACCCATCCGACCACTGGTGGCGTCACCGCCTCTTACGCCATGCTGGGGGACGTCCAGATTGCCGAGCCGAATGCGCTGATCTGCTTTGCCGGTCCCCGCGTGATTGAGCAGACGATCCGCGAAAAGCTGCCCGAGGGGTTCCAGCGCGCCGAATATCTACTGGAACACGGCATGCTGGACCGGGTCACCGACCGGCGCAAAATGCGGGACGAGTTGATCTCGATCATTCGGATGCTGATGCGACTGCCACCGCCAATTGCCGGTGATCTGCCTGCACCCACCGACAATGACGCCGACGAGGCGAAAGTGTCGGTTGCTCCAGCGCAAAAATGACGGTGTTTTCTTCGGACCACATCCTGAACCGGATGATGGCGCTGCACCCCAAGATCATTGATCTTACGCTAGACCGCGTCTGGCGTCTGCTTGAGGCGCTGGATCACCCGGAACAAAAACTGCCGCCAGTCATCCACATCGCCGGAACCAATGGCAAGGGATCGACACAGGCGATGATCCGCGCCGGGCTCGAGGCGATGGATCTGCGTGTCCACGCCTATACCTCGCCGCATCTGACACGGTTTCACGAACGCATCCGCCTGGCCGGGACTCTGATTGCCGAGCCCGACCTAGCGCATGTACTGGACGAATGTTACGCCGCCAACGGGTCCGACCCGATCACCTATTTCGAAATCACGACCTGCGCAGCACTTTTGGCCTTTGTCCGCACACCCGCGGACTACACGCTGCTTGAGGTCGGTCTTGGTGGTCGGCTCGATGCCACCAACGTTGTTGCCAAACCCGCGCTGACCATCATTACCCCGGTGTCGATGGATCATGAAAGCTATCTTGGCGACACCGTATCCAAGATCGCCTTTGAAAAGGCGGGGATCCTCAAGCGCGGCGTACCCTGCGTCGTCGGTCCGCAAACTGACGACGGCATGGCGGTGATCGAGGCGCAGGCTGCCCGACTTGGTGTGCCGCTTTTGGCGCATGGCCAGCATTGGCATGCCTGTGAGGAACGCGGGCGGCTGATCTATCAGGACGAAACCGGGTTGCTGGACCTGCCCCTGCCCAACTTACCCGGCGCGCATCAATACATGAACGCGGGCGCGGCACTGGCGGCACTGCGCCATCTTGGCGCGCCCGAGGAAGCCTGCGAAGCCGCTGTAACCCACGCAGACTGGCCCGCCCGTATGCAGCGGCTGCGCACAGGTGCTCTGGCGGATCTGGCACCGCAAGCGGAACTCTGGCTTGACGGCGGTCACAACCCCGCCGCAGGCGACGCGCTGGCCGCACATCTGGCACAGTTGCCTGCCCGCCCCACGTATCTGATCTGTGGCATGCTCAACACCAAGGACGTGCGCGGCTATCTGTCCCCGCTTGCCCATGTTGCGGACAGCCTGACCGCGGTTTCGATCCCCGGCGAAGCTGCGACTCTGCCAGCCGAAGAAACCGCCCGGATTGCGCAAGAGGCTGGCTTTGCCGCCGAAACGGCCAAGTCCGTGCGTGACGCGCTGAGCACGATCAACGCGCGCGCCCCACGCGCGCGGGTGCTGATCTGCGGATCGCTCTATCTGGCTGGCCATGTCCTACGCGAAAATGGTGCATAGCCCCTGTCGGCGGCACCGCAATCGGCCACAGACTGGCAATGATGCGATTGTCACATGCCTAATGCGCGCTTGGCTCATCTCAGCTTTGCGCGCCGAACCTCTCAGGCTGGCGCGGCCACAGCTGTCGGGCGCTCGCGGATGGGCAGATGCACGATGGCACTAAGCGCCCCGACACCAACACCGATCCACCACACCGCGCCATACCCGCCGGTCGCATCGTAGAGCCGTCCACCCAGCCACACGCCCATAAAGCTGCCCAATTGATGCGAGAAAAACACGATCCCATACAGCGTGGCGAGATAGCGCAGACCAAAGATCTGCCCGACCAGTCCAGCCGTTAGCGGCACAGTGGCCAGCCAGAGCGCGCCCATCACGGTCGAAAACACGATCACTGAAGCCGGTGTGATCGGCAGCAGGATAAACAGCGCACCGGCAATCGTCCGCGCAGTATAAATACCGGCAAGCAGGTATTTCTTGGAATACCGCTGACCCAGCCAACCGGCCGTCAGCGTTCCGACGATATTTGACAACCCGATGAGCGAGATCGACACCGCGCCAAGCGCTGATGTGGTCGTGATGCCCAGCCCGTGCAGGATGCCGCCGGGCGCGATCGGGCCACACAGCTCGGTCACGAATGCCGGGAAATGCGCGGTGATAAAGCCCAGCTGGTAACCACAGCTGAAAAAGCCGATAAAGATCAACGCATAGCTTGGGCTTTTGGCGGCGCGGCCCAAGATTTGGGTCAGGGTCTCCTCAAGTTCGGCCCGGCTGGCTTGGGGCGCACGCATCATCGGCAACGCAGCCATGGCCAGCAGAATCGCCGCAGCAAAGACAATAAACACCGATTGCCAGGTCATGAAACCCAGCATCCATTCCGCCAGCGGCGCACCGAACACCTGCCCGCCACTGCCCGCAGCGGTCGCAATTGCCAGACTCATCGACCGGTTTTCATCTGAACTGGCGCGCCCCACGATGGCGAGGATGATACCAAAGCCCGTGCCAGCAATGCCGAACCCGACAAGGATCTCGTAGAATTGATGCCCTTCGGGGGTGACGGCGCTGGACGAAAGGACAAGGCCAGCGGCATAGAACAGCGCACCCAGAAAGATTGCCTTGCGATCACCGATCTTTTCCGCAATTGCACCGAAAATCGGTTGCCCCACCCCCCAGGCCAAATTCTGAATCGCGATGGCCAGGCTGAATTCAGTCCGCAACCAACCGAATTCTTCGGCAATCGGGATTTGAAACACCCCAAAGCTGGCGCGAATGGCAAAGGATACCAGGATGATCGCGCATCCCATGATCAGGACAGGCGTGAACAATGGCGTGCGGGTCTGCATCCGGGGGCTCCTTTTGTCAGGAGTAGGTTGTTTCGCAATCGCCATGTGGCGTCAATTCGGAATTGGTGGGGTATCACATCAGGGAAATTGATGAATAGCGCGCCGCGGCGCTACACAATGACGTGCGGGCGCGGTATCCCATGCGCATGAGCACTGTTCAGAAAGAATACGAGGCACGCGTCGCCAGCGGCGCGCTGGCGCGCGACCCCGCGCAAGAGGCCGCTTTGCCCGCGTTCGAGAGAATCCGCTCGGCGCTGGCCCAGCCGGTCAAAAAGGGGCTGTTTCGCAAGGCCCCGCCCCCCCCAAGGGGCTTTACCTTTGGGGGGGGGTCGGGCGCGGCAAGTCGATGCTGATGGATCTGTTCGTTGAAACCCTGAACGTGCCCGCCCGGCGGGTGCATTTCCACGCCTTTATGCAAGAGGTGCACGCCCAGATGCATCAGGAGCGCCAGAAAGGCACCGAGGATGTGATCAAACCGGTTGCCAAACGGGTGGCTGAATCTGTTCGACTGCTCGCCTTCGACGAGATGCAAATCACTGATATCACTGATGCAATGATCGTCGGACGCCTATTCGAGCAGCTGTTTTCGGTTGGCTGTGTTGTTGTCACAACCTCAAACAGGGTGCCGGACGAACTGTACAAGAACGGGTTGAACCGGCAGCTGTTCCTGCCATTCATCGAACTGGTCAAAGAGCGGCTGGAGGTACGCGAACTGGCCTCGCCCAAGGATCACCGGCAGGACAGACTTGCCGGTGCGCAGGTCTATTTCACCCCCGCCAATGCCGAGGCGCGGGCCGAAATCGGGCGCGTCTGGCAGGCGCTGTCAGACGGGCACGCGGAACCGTTGGTGTTGCATGTACAGGGTCGCGAAGTGGAGCTGCCGCAATTTTCCAACGGCGTGGCACGGGCGCAGTTCTTTGACCTTTGCGGTCGGGCGCTGGGTCCGGCGGATTATCTCAAGCTGGCGGAAACCGTGCGGGTGCTGATCATCGAGAATGTCCCCCAACTTGGGCGACAGAATTTCAACGAAGCCAAACGGTTCGTGACACTGATCGACGCGCTGTACGAGGCGCGCGTTCGACTGATCGTAAGCGCGGCGGCAGATCCGGAAATGCTGTATGTCGAAGGGGTGGGCGCGTTTGAGTTCGACCGTACCGCCAGCCGATTGCGCGAAATGCAAAGTGACGGCTGGGGGCGCTGATCGCCCAGAGCATAACCGCCGCAAAAAGAGGGGTCCCGAAGGACCCCAGATGGCTGCTCGTTTTTGTGGCGTTCTGCCTGTTTACCGTATCGGCCGGTGCTTGGCACCGGGGTGCCAGTGGGGTTTCATCTGTGCCGATAACGGCTGAGATGACCGGAATAGGTGCGTCGAAAAAAGCTTGATATGCGGACTTCCACTTTTATAGACAGCACAAGCACGCTGCGTCAACATATAGTGATGCCCCCAACCTGTAGGAATGCAAATAGACATCCGCAGTAGAACTTGCGGTCGGATTTTCTAAGTCTGACAGCGACAATCGCAGCAGACATGGCGACGCCGACACGTGCTATCTTCATAAAGATCGGCAAGCGCATCATCGACCACCTGCCGGATCTTGCGCAGCGAATGGGGCCGGAATGCAATCCTCAGGATCAAGCTCGCTGAACCGGGACCCTCTGGTTTCATCTGCTTCACGCATCTTCCCCCTCCGGACTCCTGCCGAGGAGGAACCAGGTTGTCAAATCGTTGCCCAGATCGAACAATCCAGCACCCTGCTTTGAGGTGGAACTGGCTAATTGAGGGTTCATCCCGTCCCGGACCAACTGTGTGCAGCGTCATCATCGGTGCCACTCCTTTCGAAATCTGACGCTGAGGATACGCTCGTACTGTCAGAAACCGTCAGGATGAGGCATCATAGTCCAACCATGGCCCGTACCGAACGACTCTTTCAACTGATGCAGGCGCTGCGGCGTTTACCTGCCCCGGCCACGGCTTTGGCTCTGGCGATGGAAACCGGGGTGTCCGAACGGACGCTCTATCGGGATATCGACACTTTGCGCGCGCTGGGGGCGGTGATCGACGGCGCGGCGGGGTTTGGCTACACGCTGATCGAGGACGCGCACCTGCCGCCGCTCGGCTTTGACGACGAAGAAATCGAGGCCCTGGTGCTGGGCCTGCGCGAGGTTCAGGCCGTTGGTGACGCTGCGCTGACCGAAGCCGCCACGAGCGCCATGTCAAAACTGCGCGCGCGCCTTCCTGCGCGGCAGGCCCATCGGCTGCGCCACGCCGTGCTGCACGCTCACCGCTTTGTCCCACCCGCCGCGCCGAATATTGACGTGCGCACCCTGCGGCGCGCCGCCTGGGACGAAGAACAAGTGGCCTTTGGCTACAGTGATGCCGCAGCCAGCAAGACCCAGCGCGAGGTGCAGCCGCTTTCGATCACCCTGTTCGAGGCCAGTCATTGCCTGATGGCATTTTGTCTCTTGCGTCAGGATTTCCGCGCCTTTCGGCTAGACCGGATGTCCGATCTGAAGCTGACGGGGCGCAGTTTTCGACCCCAGCGGATTCCGCTGCTTCGCACCTATATGGACAGTATTTCAGCGATGGCGGGTTCTTGCGACCCACCTGGTTGAGAGCTTTCGACACAGGCGGAATCGGGGTAAGCTGCGGAAAACAGGTAAAGCAGCAGGTCACTGATATGGTATTTCGCTTTGTCGCCGCGGCTGTGGCCGCGTCCCTGATGTATTCCGGCACCAGTGGCGCCGACACGGTCGAGACCTCAACCCGGCCACTGCCCCGGCCCAGCGCGGAAACCACCACACCCGTTGTCCCGGTGGCCGTTCCGAACCCCGGTTTTGACGCCTGGGTGCGTGGTTTCCGGGGTCGCGCGCTGGACGCTGGCGTCAGTGCCACGGTCTTTGATCGCGCCTTCCGAACCGCCAGATACAACCCCGAGGTGGTCGAACGTGATCGCAACCAATCGGAATTTACCCGGTCGATCTGGGACTATCTTGACCGCGCCGCATCCGAATCCCGTGTCACCGGTGGCAAGGATGCGCTGCGTCTGTACCGCGCCGTTCTCGATCGCATCGAAGCAAAATATGGCGTCGAAAAAGAGGTCGTCGTCGCGATCTGGGGCATGGAATCGGCCTATGGATCATTCCGGGGTGACCTGCCGATCATCGGCTCTCTCGCGACGCTGGCCTATGACGGACGGCGCGGCACATTCTTTGAACAGCAGTTGGTTGCTGCGCTCAAGATTCTGCAAAACGGCGATACCACGCCGGAAAACATGACCGGCAGTTGGGCCGGTGCCATGGGGCACACCCAGTTCATCCCCACCTCGTTCGAGGCGCTGGCGGTGGATTTCACCGGCGACGGACGACGCGATATCTGGTCGGATGATCCTACCGATGCGCTTGCCTCGACTGCCGCGTATCTGGCGCGGTACAAATGGCAACAGGGGCAGCCCTGGGGCGTCGAGGTGAAGTTGCCGGACGGGTTTGACTATGCCCAGGCCCGACGCGACAACGTCAGGCTTCCCAGTGAATGGGCGAAAGACGGGATTGTCGACATGGACGGCAAGCCGGTGGCCGATCACGGCGCCGCGTCGGTCCTTTTGCCCGCCGGGGCGCGGGGGGCGGCGTTTCTGATCTTTTCCAACTTTTCGGTGATTGCGCGATACAACGCGGCTGATGCCTATGTCATCGGTGTCGGGCATTTGTCCGATCGTATTCGGGGCGGCGAAGCGATCCGTGCCGAGTGGCCGCGCGACGACCCCGCACTTAATTTTGATGACCGCCAAACATTGCAGAGTCTTCTGACCGCAAGAGGATTCGACACCAAGGGTGTGGATGGTCGGATCGGGCCTAACAGCATCGCAGCAGTGCGGGCGTTTCAGAAATCCGAAGGTGTCGCGCCCGACGGCTACGCATCGCAATCACTGCTGGCGCGGTTACGCTAGGTCGTAGCGCCGCTTTGCCAAAGCCTCAGAGATGTGGAGCAAAGCTGTCCAGAACGCGGGTGTAAACCTCGCGTTTGAAGGGCACGATATTGGCCACCAGATCGGTCGGTGGCAGCCAGCGCCATTCGGAAAATTCCGCGTGATCAGTGGCGATGTTGACCTGATTATCCTGACCCTGAAACCGCAGCAGGAACCATTTCTGTTCCTGCCCGCGATAGCGCCCCTTCCAGATTCGGGGCACAATATCATGTGGCAGATCGTAAGGAATCCAGTCTGAGGTCTCGGCCTCGACCGTGACAAGACCCGCGACTATGCCGGTTTCTTCCCACAGTTCGCGCAAGGCGGCATCGCGGGGCGCCTCGCCTTTTTCGACGCCACCCTGCGGCATTTGCCAGGCCGGGGTGTCGTTGTCGATCCGCTGACCGACAAACACATGTCCATCGGCATTCAGCAGCATCACACCGACGCATTTACGGTAGGGCAGTTTGGCGATTTCCTGGGGCGTCATCTGTCGCAGCCTTTTGGTGTCGTCGCGGCGTGAAAATGCGGTCGGGGCAGCAACATTTCTGCGGCCGCCCCGAAGTGCAGGTTTACTCTTTCGGACCCAGTGCCGACAGACCTTTGAGAATGTCGATGGCATAAGCCATCTGGTAATCCTCTTCGCGCAGGGCGGCGGCGGCTTCGACCTTGGCGCGATCTTCCTCGATCTGGCGGATCTCGTCGTCGGTCAGGCTGTCGTTGTTCAGGCTTCCGCGCAGATCGGCCTCGGACCGGGTGGCGGGGGTTGTGCCGGGCTCTTCCTCTTCCGAGGCGAGCTTGGCGCGCGGCTGCTGCACAACGATATCGGGCGACACGCCAAGGTTCTGGATCGACCGGCCAGACGGGGTGTAATACCGCGCCGTGGTCAGGCGCATAGCACCGTCACCGCGCAGTGGCATCACCGTCTGGACCGACCCTTTGCCGAAACTCTTGGTGCCGACAACGATCGCGCGGCGATGATCCTGCAACGCGCCTGCTACAATCTCGGATGCCGAGGCAGAGCCGCCGTTGATCAGCACCACAATCGGCTTGCCCATGGCAAGATCGCCGCTTGTGGCGTTGTAGCGGTCGCCATCAGCCGGGTTGCGGCCACGGGTCGAAACGATCTCGCCTTTTTCAAGGAAGGTATCCGAGACTTTGATCGCCTGCGTCAGCAGACCGCCGGGATTGTTGCGCAGATCCAGAACAAAGCCGTTGACGTTATCCATGCCGCCGGCGGCCTCGACTTGCTCCTCCAGCCCGGAAATCAGGTTCGGTGTGGTCTGATCGTTAAAGGTGGTGACGCGCAGAACCACCGTCTCGCCCTCAAGCCGGGTGCGCACTGCCGTCAGTTTGATAGTGTCACGGATGATCGACACGTCGAACGGTTCGGGCTGATCCTCACGGACCACGGTGATGATGATTTCGGACCCGACCGGGCCACGCATCAGATCCACGGCATCGTCCAGCGTCAGGCCCAGAACCGATTCTCCATCGACATGGGTGATGAAATCGCCCGCCTCGATCCCCGCCTCATCCGCCGGGGTGCCATCGATCGGCGAAACAACTTTGACAAAGCCCTCTTCCTGCGTGACTTCGATTCCCAGACCGCCGAACTCGCCACGGGTCTGCACCCGCATGTTGGTGGCATCGTCGGGCGACAGATAGCTGGAATGCGGATCAAGCGAGGTGAGCATACCATTGATCGCCGCCTCGATCAGTTCGCCTTCGTCCACCTCTTCGACATATTGGGCGCGAATCCGCTCAAAGATATCGCCGAACAGGTCGAGCTGTTCGTAAACACTGGTGGTGCGCGTGCTTTCCTGCGCCAGAAGTGGTCCCACAAGCTGGGTGGTCGCGAGAATCCCGGCCAGCGTGCCACCCACGGCGGCCATGACGAATTTCTTCATGCTAGTATTATCCCTTGTCGGTTGAGAACCACGTCAGCGGGTCCACGGACGTATCACCCTGTCTGACCTCTATATAGAGCGTTTCCGGTCGGACAGTTCCAGCCCTATCACGGACAGGTGACAGGATATCGCCGGTTTCCGCCTCGTCCCCCCCCATCAGTCCGACCGGCGACCCCGCCGGAAGCACCTCGCCGATCTCGCCAAAGGCGGTGTCCATGCCCGCCAGAACGAACAGCAAATCAGTCTGCGGTTCCAGAATTGTGACCAGACCATAGTCCAGCAACGGCCCGCGATACCGGATTGTCGCCGAAGTCGGCGTGGTCACCAACGCGCGGGGCCGGGTGGCAAGGACGATGCCCGGACGTTCCACACCGGCGGCATCCGCCTGCCCGGCGCGGCGCAGGATCTGGCCCGCGACCGGGAGCGCCAGCTGGCCCTTGCGCGAGTCTATAGAAGGGAGCGAGCCGTCGGCCTCATCAGTCGCCATCTGGCTCAGCCCGCTGGCAAACCCTTCGAGGGTTTCAGTCCCGGCAATCAGGATCGCGGTGCGCACCGGATCTTCGGTAAAACGGCGGGGCAGGTTGGTGCGGTCGGCCAGCGCCTGGCTAAGTTCGGTCCGCGCGTCCTGCACACCGCTCAGCCCCTCTTGCAGGGTACGCACCGCATCCTCCTGCAATTTTCGCAGGGTCGTGATTTCGTCCAGATCCGCGCGCAGATCGCTGGCCTGTTGCGCGAGGCCCGGCGTGACCGCCGCGACCAGCATACCGGCCCGCGCCGTACCCAGCGGACCCGAAGGATGCAACAGCGTTTCGGGCACCTGCGCCCGGCCAAGGCTTTGGAGCACACCCAAAAGCTGCGCCACCTCAGTCTCGCGGCTGCGCAGATCGCGGGTCAGTTCGGTTTCGCGGATCGCTACGTCGCGCAACCCGTCGCGCATCGCGCCCAACCCGCTTTCGTAGGCGCGCACCGTTTCGGTCAGCGCCCGAACCCGGTCGCGCGCCGAATCCGCCGCGTCCAGCCTGATTGAGGCTGCCTCAAGCTGATCGGCTGCCGCACGCGCGGCTTCGGCCGGGCTTTGCGCCAGCGTCGGACTGGCGAGCAGGGTCAACAGGGCGGCGACGCGTATCATGGTTTAAGCAGGCTAACTCCGGTCATTTCCGCGGGCAGTTCCAGCCCCATCAATGCCAGAAGCGTCGGCGCCAGATCCGCCAACCGCCCGTTGCGCAGCTTGGCCTTTTTCGGCCCGCCGAACAGCACCACGGGCACCGGGTTCAGCGTATGCGCTGTGTGCGGTCCGCCAGTTTCGGGATCCACCATGGTTTCGCAATTGCCGTGATCCGCTGTGACAATCATCGCGCCACCCGCAGCACGAACCGCCTCTAACACCCGGCCCAGCCCGGCATCGACGGTTTCGCAGGCCTTGATCGCGGCCTTGAGATCGCCGGTATGCCCAACCATGTCGGGGTTGGCATAGTTTGTCACGATCAGATCGTAGCCCTTTTCTACAGCCGCAACAAAGGCTTGCGTCACATCTTCGGCGGACATCTCGGGCTGCATGTCATAGGTCGCTACCTTTGGCGATTTCGGCATCAGCCGGTCCTCGTGCGGTTCTGGCGCTTCCTTACCGCCATTGAGGAAAAAGGTCACATGCGGATATTTTTCAGTTTCGGCCAGGCGGAATTGCGTCTTGCCTTGCTTTGCCACCCATTCGCCCAACGTGTTGTGCAGTTCCCGTTTTGGAAACACCGTGGCCATATAGCCCGCGTGGGCATCCGAATACGCCACCATCCCCAGAAGTGAGGCCAGCGGCGGTTTTGGCCCACGGTCGAAGCCGTCAAAGTCGGGCGCGCCGATGGCCGCCAGAATTTCGCGCGCACGATCCGCGCGAAAGTTGAGACAGAAAAGGCCGTCGCCCTCGCGGATACCATCATAGCCGTCGATCACTGTAGCCGGGATAAATTCATCCGTCTTGTCAGCGGCATACGACTGTTTTACCGCGTCTCGGGCAGTGTCGGCGTGATCACCCTTGCCGTTGACGATGGCATCATAGGCGGTCTGCACCCGTTCCCACCGGTTATCGCGGTCCAGCGCATAGTACCGCCCGATCACCGTCGCGATGCCGACATTCTGCGGTAGACGTTTTTGCAGCTTGGCAATAAAGCCGTCCGCCGATTTAGGGGCCACGTCGCGCCCATCAGTGATCGCATGGATCAGCACCGGCACGCCGGTCTGGCTAATCGCCTTGGCCGCCGCAAAGATGTGGTTCAGGTGTCCATGCACCCCGCCATCACTGACCACGCCCATCAGATGCGCGGTGCCGTTGCTGTCCTGCAGGGTCTGGATCATCTCAAGAATGGCCGGGTTCTTGAAAAACGACCCGTCTTCGATCGCCAGATCAATCTGCCCCAGATCCATCGCCACCACCCGGCCCGCGCCGATATTAGTGTGGCCAACTTCGGAATTGCCCATCTGCCCGGTCGGCAGACCGACATCCGGTCCATGGGTGATCAACTGCGCATGCGGGCAGTTGGCCATCAGCCAGTCCATCGTCGGTGTCCGCGCCAGCGCCGGTGCATTGGCGGTCGTGTCCTCGCGCAGCCCCCACCCATCAAGGATGGTGAGGACTACGGGTCTGGGGGTGGTCATGTGAAGCGCCCTTTGGGGTATGAGGGGTTTGGGCGCGGTCTAGCAGAGGTTACAGGAGATGTCTAAGAGGACATTCGCCCCCTTCGCCGTGATATCGTCAACGTCATCCCAACAGCCAGGCCGCCCTCAGACACGCTCCAGAGCCAGCGCGATCCCTTGTCCGACGCCGATGCACATCGTGGACAGCGACCGCGTGCCCCCGGTCAAAGACAGCTCCAGCGCAGCAGAGCCGGTGATACGCGCCCCCGACATCCCAAGCGGATGACCCAGCGCAATCGCACCACCGTTCGGATTGACCCGCGGATCATCATCGGCAATGCCCAAATCGCGCAAGGTGGCAAGGCCCTGACTCGCGAATGCTTCGTTCAGTTCGATCACATCAAAGTCCGCCTGAGTCAGCCCCAACCGCGCCATCAGCTTTTGCGACGCAGGTGCTGGGCCGAACCCCATGATGCGCGGCGCAACGCCGGCGGTCGCCCCGCCCAACACGCGGGCAATCGGCGTCAGCCCGTATTTTTTGGCAGCACTGGCTGATGCAATAATCAACGCGGCCGCCCCGTCGTTCACACCCGACGCATTGCCCGCCGTGACCGACCCGTCGGCGCGAAACGGCGTCGGCAGTTTAGCCAGCTTTTCCAACGTGGTCGCACGGGGGTGTTCATCGGCCTCAAACACCACCGCATCACCGCGTCGTTGTGGGATAGTGACCGGCGTGATTTCCCGTGCCAGCCGCCCGTTGGCCTGCGCCTGCGCCGCCTTGGTTTGGCTGTTCAAGGCAAAGACGTCCTGATCTGCGCGACTGATGTTGAAGTCTTCGGCGACATTTTCGCCGGTTTCAGGCATCGAATCGACGCCATATTGCGATTTCATCAGCGGATTCACAAACCGCCAGCCGATGGTTGTGTCGTAGATTTCGGCATTGCGGGAAAAGGCGCTTGTGGCCTTTGGCATCACAAATGGCGCGCGGCTCATGCTTTCGACCCCGCCTGCGATCATCAGCTCAGCCTCGCCTGCTTTGATCGACCGGGCCGCCATGATGACCGCATCCATCCCCGACCCACAAAGGCGGTTGATCGTCGTTCCCGTCACCGACACAGGCAATCCTGCCAGCAGGGCGGACATGCGCGCAACGTTGCGGTTGTCTTCGCCCGCCTGATTGGCGCAGCCATAGATCACGTCATCGACGGCATCCCAATCGACACCGGCGTTGCGCGCCATCAATGCCTTAAGGGGAACCGCGCCAAGATCGTCAGCGCGCACCGGCGCCAGAGTTCCGCCGAAACGGCCAATCGGGGTGCGGATGTAATCGCAAATATAGGCGTCTTGCATGGGAATTCCTTAGAGTTCGGGCGTAATGAGGTCGGTCACAGCATCGCTAACATGCAGCGTCGCGCCCGTCACATCCTGAAGCGCCGAGAGCGAGATTTCAGGGATCTTTTCGCGCAGGACAAATCGCCCGTCTTCGATGTCGACCACCGCAAGGCTGGTGTAGACCCGCGTCACACAGGCCAGTCCCGTCAGCGGAAAGGTACAGGTTTCAACCAGCTTGGGATCGCCTGTCTTGGTCACGTGATCGGTGATCACGGCGACCCGTTTTGCCCCATGCACCAGATCCATTGCGCCGCCGACAGCGGGCACCCCTTTTTCACCGACGCGCCAGTTTGCCAGATCGCCGTTCTGAGCAACCTGGAACGCGCCCAAAATGGCCACATCCAGATGCCCGCCACGCACCATCGCAAAGCTGTCAGCGTGATGAAAGAACGACGCGCCCGGATTCAGCGTCACCGCGCGCTTGCCCGCGTTGATCAGATCCCAGTCTTCCTCGCCTTCGGCAGGGGACGGGCCAAAATCCAGGATGCCATTTTCGGTATGAAAGATCGCCTGCCGTCCTGTGGGCTGGTATTGCGCCACCTTTTCGGGAAAGCCGATCCCCAGGTTGACATAATCGCCATCGGCGATGTCCTGCGCGGCGCGCCAGGCAATTTGTGCGTTGGACAATTTGTATTCGGTCATGGGTATACAGTCTCGGCGCGAATGAGCATTTCTTCCTGCTGCGGATCTGGAATATGGACGATGTGATCGACGAACAGACCCGGGGTGACCACGTGCTCGGGGTCGATGGCACCGGGTTCGACGATTTTTGACGCCTGAACGATTGTCGTCTGCGCCGCGGCACACATCAACGGGCTAAAGTTACGCGCGGTCTTGTTATAGGTCAGGTTGCCGTGCCGGTCGGCCAACTCGGCCTTGATCAACGCGAAATCCGCCTTGAGCCAGCGTTCCTGCACATAGGATTTACCGTCGAACTCGGCCACAATCTTGCCCTTGGCCAATTCGGTGCCAAAAGCCGTCGGTGTATAAAAGGCCGGTATTCCCGCCCCCGCAGCCCGAATGCGTTCTGCCAAGGTGCCCTGCGGCACAAGATCGAGTTCAATTTCGCCGGCGAGGTATTTTTCATTGAACGCCCGCGGGTTGGATGAGCGCGGGAACGAGCAGATCATTTTTGCCACCATACCCGCATCAATCATCGCCGCGATTCCAATGCGACCGTTGCCCGCATTGTTGTTGATGACAGTCAGATCTTTGGCACCTTGATCAATCAGCGCATGGATCAGCTCGATCGGTGCGCCTGCCCCGCCGAAACCGCCGATCATCACGACCGCCCCATCGGGAATTTTCGCCACCGCCTCAGCGGTGCTGGAAATGGTTTTGTCCATCGGGTGCTCCTACTTTTACGACGGGTTAAGTCACGTTCGGCTCGACAGCAATCCCTTTTGTGCGATATACGATGTTTGTTTACATATCGCACAAAAGGGATTACCTTGGAACAACGCGACATCATGACCGGCCTCGCCAAAGGACTCTTGGTGATCGAAACATTCACCGCCGACACCCCGCGCCAATCCATCTCGCAGGTGGCTGCCGCCAGCGGCCTTGACCGGGCGACGGCGCGACGATGCCTGCTGACGCTGGCCCAACTGGCTTACGCCGATTACGACGGCAAATTCTTTACCCTGACACCCAGGATCATGCGTCTTGGGACGGCCTGCCTTGCGACGATGCCGTTGCCCCGAATCGTGCAGCCGTGGCTGGACCGATCGTCAGAAGAGCTGGGCGAAAGCCTGTCGGTCTCAATTCTAGATGGCGATGAAATCGTCTATGTTGCACGTGCCGCGCAACACAAAGTCATGTCGATTTCCCTGACCCCCGGATCGCGCCTACCCGCGTATTGCACATCCATGGGACGGGTTTTGCTGGCGGCGCTGCCGGATTCTGCAATCACTGCCGCCCTGTCCCACCCTCTGGCGGCCCGCACCCCAAACACCATCACAACCGCCGACGCGTTATTCGCCGAACTGCAAATCGTGCGTGAACAGGGCTATGCGGTGATTGACCAAGAGGTCGAGCCGGGTCTGGTTTCGATCGCAGTTCCGCTGTTAGATACGCACAGTCGTATTGTTGCCGCACTCAATATCGGACTGTCATCGCAGCGCGCGCAGGCGGATCGTCTTGCATCGCTCTATCTGGAAAAGCTGCGTGAAATTCAGACCGAGCTGAGGCAGGTCATAAGCTAGGCGAAAGGCCGCCGAACCCATGACACGGCGCGGCAAGGTCAGAAGTATAGTGACTCTGGCCCGGATCGTCCCGACGCGGTGCGCAGACCGATGGCACAACTGTCACGATGTGAACGAGTCCCGAAAAAACCCTTGCAATAAGGCAATTGACGCGCCTAGCCTTGCGTAAGGCCGTATGAATTCCTGGCGGTCCGTCCCGACGATTTTAGTACGCACGTTTGAAGTCTTTGCCGCATGGAGCCGACCGCATGGTGATCGGATCACAACAGCCCCAACGCGCAGTTTTGCGACGCCCGGTCATGGCCGCGACGATGCTGGCCCAATGCGTCGCCATAAGTCTGGCGTTGCCCGGCAGTGCCAGCGCCCAAAGTGCCAGCGCCGTGACGCCGGACAGTTTTCAACCGCAGTTACAGCGCCTTGACGGTGCCATTGTGTTTTCCGGGGCTACCGGGGCGCGGGCCCCCGCCGGCGCAGAGCAGATCGGCATTACGCTGTCGGGGGTGAAACTGGATGATCCGCTGCCACAGATGGCTGCGGCCAACGCCGCTCTTCAGTCGCGCCTGACGGCTGGTCGAATCCCGGTGTCCGAACTGTTCAACGCGGTGAATGATCTTGAGGCCGCCTATGCCGATGCCGGCTATGTTCTGGCGCGGGTGGTGCTGCCGCAACAAAGCCTGCGCGATGGCGGAGTGTTGCGCGTCGCAGTTGTGAACGGGTTTGTCGAAACCGTCGACTCGACCGGCCTGCCCGACAATGTCCGCGCGCGGATCGCAACGCTGACTGCCCCGCTTGTCGACAAAAAGGGCGTGGCCTTGCCCGACCTGGAACGGCAGTTACTGCTGGCTGGGGATGTGGCTGGGGTCGCACTGGGATCGGCCCTGACGGCGGGCCAGCAACCCGGCGGCACTGTGGTGATGCTGGACGCCGAATACCGTACCATCACTGGCTTTGTCGGCTTTGACAATCTGGCCTCCGAGGAGTTGGGCACTTTCGTTCTGAACGCCGGGGTCGAATTCAACAGCCCGCTGGGCTTTGGCGAATCGTTTTATGCCCGCATGTCAGCCTCCCCGCATCAGATCCTCGATGCCGATCCCCGCTACCGGATTTTCGCTGTGGGTGCCGTGATGCCACTGGGGCCGTCGGGACTGGCGCTGAATGTCGAACTGACGACCAGCGACACCACACCCGACGACAGCACCGCGCCGACCCGGTCCAACTTTGACCGCCAGTCGCTGCGGCTGATCTATCCCTGGATCCGGTCGCGCCAGTTCAATCTGACGACCCAGGTTGCACTGGACCGGCAACAGGACGACCAGGCGCTGATCGTCGGCGGGAGCGAGACCCCGATTTACGAGGACAACATTACCGTCCTGCGCGCCAGTGCCAGCATCAGCTATATTCACGATGACAATGCCGTCTCCGAGGGCAGCATGGTGCTGTCGCACGGCGTCGATGCTTTTGGCGCACGCACCAAAGAGGATGCCGCCGGATCGGTGCCCCTGTCGCGGCAAGGCGCGGATGCCGAGTTTACCAAACTCACGCTGTCAGGCTTTCATCAGCGGTCGCTGGCGGATCGGTTGATGCTGTCGCTGTCAGGGCGGGTGCAAACGTCGTTCGGCGATCCGCTGGTCACATCGGAACAAATCAGCATTGCCGGGGCGCGTGATTTGTCGGCCTTTGATTCCGGGTCGCTGCGCGGTGACAGCGGCTGGCTGCTGCGCGCAGAACTGGCATCGCAGTTTCCGACCACCATGGCTGGCACGCCAATGGTACTAAGCCCTTATATTTTCGCAGGTGTCGGCGCGGTCAGCATCGAACAGACTACGGCGGTCGAACATGGTCACGAGGGCGCTTCGTCCTACGGCATCGGCCTCGATCTTATTTCACAAACCAATTCCAGATTTCGATCAAATTCAGTCAGGATCGAACTTGCCAAGGGAGACAGGGATCATGGCTCGGACGAGACACGATTCAGCATTTCGGGGAATTTCCGTTTCTGAGTGGTCAGTCCCCCTGATCTATCCGGCAGGCCTGATCACCGGGCTTTGCATTCTGGTGCTTCCTGTCAGCGTATTTGCCCAGGCCGAGCTGCCAACCGGCGGCGCTGTGGCGCAGGGGTCTGCCAGCATCGGCACGCCCGTCAATCAAAGCCTGATCATCACCCAGAACAGCGACCGCGCGGTGATCAACTGGCAAAGCTTTTCCATCGGTCAAGGTGGGCATGTCGGCTTTGTTCAACCGTCTTCGAACAGTGCTGTGCTGAACCGGGTCACCGGTACGGCGGACAGCCGCATTCACGGCAGCCTGACGGCCAATGGCCAGGTGTTTGTGGTCAATCCCAACGGCATCTTTATTGGGCCGAATGGCAATATCTCGGCTGGGGGCGGGTTTGTCGCCTCGACACTGGACACCAGTGACGACGATTTCATGGCCGGACGGCTGCGGTTCGACGGCAACGGTGCCTCAGCCCCGGTCGAAAATGCCGGACGTATCACCATCGGGCGCGGCGGCTATGCGGCGCTGATGGGCGGGCGGGTCAGCAATTCGGGTGTCGTGACGGTGCCGCTGGGACGGATCGGGTTTGCTGCGGGTGAATTGGTAACGCTGGATGTGTCAGGCGACCAGTTCCTTCAGGTGGCTATTCCGTCTGCCTCTGACGACGCAGACATGCGCGCGCTGATCGAAAATGCCGGCACCGTGTCAGCGGATGGCGGGCTAATCGAAATGCGCGCGGCCACCGCGCGCAATGCCGCGCGACAGGCGATCAACCTCAGCGGCGTGGCCGAGGCGCGCTCGGTCTCGGTACAGAATGGTGCCATCGTTCTGGGCGGCGGCGGCGGATCAGTTCAGGTCACAGGCCGCGTAACAACGCGTGCCCGCGCGCCGCAACCGCAACGGGCGCGGATCCAGGTCGAAACCTCGCGGCGGCCGCAATTGCGCCCCACTGGCGGTGACATCACCATAACCGGGGAGGATGTCGCGCTCGCCGGGGCCGAGATCGACGCAAGCGGCGCGCAGGGTGGCCAGATCCGCATCGGCGGCGACTATCAGGGTGGCGGCGCTCTGCCTACCGCCCAGACGCTAAGCGTAGATGCCACCACCACCATCACCGCGAATGCCGATCAGGATGGCGATGGCGGGCGGATCATCCTGTGGTCCGACCTGCACACTGCGTTCGACGGCTTGATCGAAGCGCGCGGCGGCGACGCTGGCGGCAACGGCGGCTTTGTCGAAGTGTCAGGCAAGCAGATGCTGGCCTTTGCCGGGCTGGTCGACACCCGTGCGCCACAGGGCAATGCAGGCATGCTGCTGCTTGACCCGCTGGACGTCACAATCCAGGATTCCGACGGCACGACCCCGGGATTGGAAAACGGCAACAATTTCGATCCCTCCGGCGTGACATATGATGATTGCTGCGGCGCGCCCAGCTCGGCCCTCATCAATGTCAATGACCTCGAGGTGAACCTCGAAATGGGCAATGTCACCGTCAGTACCGGCGCCCCCGGTGACGAATTCGGCGGCGATGGCAATATCACGGTTGATGCCCCAATCAACTGGCTGCTCGCCTCGACCCTGACGCTGCAATCAAACAATGATATTGTGGTAAACCAGGCCGTCACCAGCGCCTCGGGCAGCTTTGTGCTGACCGCGCCGGGGACAATTTCGCTCAACCCCGGCGGAGACGTCGCGGTGGGCAGCTTCTCAGCCACGGCGATGAACCTTTTTGTCAACAGCGGCAGCTTGGTCGAAAGCCTGGGCGGCGGCAGCGTCGACGTGCAGAATTTCTCGATGGACCAGGTGTTTGGCCAAACCTCGGGGACGTGGCAGCAGAATTCACCTACCCTGTCGGCGTTTTCCGCCCTCAGTTTCACTTTGTCCGACGAATCGACCTTTCTGCGCGCGGCGGGCGGGGTGGGCACTGTGGCCGATCCCTACCAGCTGACCGATATCTACGGGCTACAGGGCGTGGATTCGCAAAGCCTGCTGGATCAGAACTTTGCCCTCATCAACGATATCGACGCCACCGGCACAACCACATGGAACATGGGATCCGGTGGCCCTGCCGGGTTCACGCCGATTGTCGGGCTGGGCTTTACCGGGTTTTCCGGCACGCTGGACGGACAGGGCAACACAATCGACGGGTTGTTCATCAACACGGACGAGGCCGGTTCGATTCTGATCGGCGACGCGGGACTATTTGCGCTGACGCAGGACGCCACCATCACGAATCTGAACATGACCAATGTCGATGTGCAGGGCGGCCCGCAGGTCGGGGGGCTTGTGGCCGATGCAATCGATTCCACAATCGACACAGTCACGGTGCAGGGCAGAGTGGGCGACGGCGACGAAACCGCCTACTTTACCGGAGGCATCGTTGGCGAGCTGCGGCAAAGCGATCTGCTGAATTCGACCTTCACAGGCAGCATCGACTCGGACACCACAAGCACGATTTCCCAGTATGTTGGCGGGCTTGCTGGCTATGTCTTTGACGGGTCCATCACCGGAGGCGCGTTTGACGGCACCATCACCGCAACCGGGGCCGCAAGCGACACTGATATCCGCGCCATTGGCGGTGTCGTGGGCGGAAATCTGGGCCTTGTCGCAAACACAACTGCTGGCGGGACCATGACCATCACCGGATCGAGTGAAACGCATGTCGGCGGCGTGGCAGGTCGCGCGCTGAGCACAGATGCGATGTCGGGTGTGTCCAGCGACGTTCTCATCGACATTCAGATGCTGGGCAGCGACCAGATCTATGCCGGCGGTCTGGTCGGCAATAGCCAGGTGTCAGTGCTGGATTCCTTCGCGCTTGGCGATATCTCAGTCCAGAGCGGTGGTGCCCCCGTGGTCGGCGGACTTTTGGGCTACGCTCTGAATTACGCGAGTGAACCGATCAACAACGTGTTTGCGTCGGGCGATGTGCTTGTCTCATCAACGGCACCGTTTGCCCTGTTGGCACCGGGCCGCGTCGGCGGACTTGTGGGGGACAACATTGCCCCGATCAGTCAGGCAAGCGCGTCGGGCGACGTCACCGTCGGCACCCAAGGGACAGGCTTTGACGTCGGTGGCTTTGCCGGGGCCAATTCGGGGGCCCCGGACAGCAGCGGTCGCGTCGGGACAATCACCCAGTCATGGGCAGACGGCGCAATTGTGTTCTCGGCCGCTGCAGATGACGACATGAGCGTTGGCGGTTTTGTCGGAACCAACCAAAACGACATCTCGGACTCTTTCTCCAGACCGTTGATAAGCTACACCGATCTTAGCCCGGTGACGGGCACCTTTATTAATGACGCCTATGTAGGTGGCTTTGCCGGGGCCAATTCTGGCAACATCACTCGGACCTCGGCGAGCGGGCAGGTGGATGCCACGACCAATGCTGTGACGTTGGCGCTAGGAGGGCATACCGGACTGAACCTCGATGGCAGCATTCTGGACAGCTATGCCCTCAATTCAGCGCTGAGCAGCACGGCGCAGGCCCCCCAAAGCATCGGTGGTCTGGTCGGCCTCACCTCTGGCGGGTCGATCACCAACACCTATTCCAGCGCGGTGCTCAGCGTCGCAGGTCCCGGCGAGACGGCTCAGGGCGGCCTGGTCGGCGCCAATGTCAACGTCCCGGCCGGAACCCTGGATCCGACCACCGCTGTGACCGCCGGTTTCTGGGACGTGGACGTTTCGGCACAGCCGGACGGCGGGCAACCTGGGTATGGCGCCGGGCTGAGTACCGCCGCCTTTCAGGACACCGACGGGTTCCTTACCATCGCGACGGCTGCGGGCTGGGATTTCACAGCCGTCTGGGCCCCTGGCGACACAGTGGAATATCCCGCGCTCTACTCCATCGATCCAGTTGTCTTTGCGCAGCCAAATCCGGTCTCCCTGACGTACGGCGACAACGATACGACCAGCATCAGCGGAACACTCTATGGCGGGCCGGGATCCTATGTCTTTGGCCCAGAAGGCGACACCCTCGACACTGCCGGCACCTTTGACACGCCGATCTTTTCCGACATCACGGTGGGAACGCAGCGCGTGACCGTATCTCTGGGCACGTTCACCAGCGCGATGGGCCAGGACTACCGCCCGGTCATCGCCAGCGCTGCGGCCGAAATCACCCCCGCCCCGCTGATCGTGACGCCCGACGACCAGACCAAAACCTATGGCGAGCTGTTCAGCTTTGACGGCTCGGCCTTCACCGCGACCGGCCTGCTGTTCGCCGATGTCGTCACCGCGCTGAGCCTCTCGAGTGATGGCGCCGCCGCTGACGCCGGGGTGGCCGGGGCGCCCTATGACATCACCGCCGCCGCTGCCGTCGGGGCCGGTCTGGACAATTACGCCATCACCTACGGCACCGGCGCGCTGGACGTCACACCCGCCCCGCTGATCGTGACACCCGACGACCAGACCAAAACCTATGGCGAGCTCTTCAGCTTTGACGGCTCGGCCTTCACCGCGACCGGCCTGCTGTTCGCCGATGTCGTCACCGCGCTGAGCCTCTCGAGTGATGGCGCCGCCGCTGACGCCGGGGTGGCCGGGGCGCCCTATGACATCACCGCCGCCGCTGCCGTCGGGGCCGGTCTGGACAATTACGCCATCACCTACGGCACCGGCGCGCTGGACGTCACCCCCGCCCCGCTGATCGTGACACCCGACGACCAGACCAAAACCTATGGCGAGCTCTTCAGCTTTGACGGCTCGGCCTTCACTGCGACCGGCCTGCTGTTCGCCGATGTCGTCACCGCGCTGAGCCTCTCGAGTGATGGCGCCGCCGCTGACGCCGGGGTGGCCGGGGCGCCCTATGACATCACCGCCGCCGCTGCCGTCGGGGCCGGTCTGGACAATTACGCCATCACCTACGGCACCGGCGCGCTGGACGTCACCCCCGCCCCGCTGATCGTGACACCCGACGACCAGACCAAAACCTATGGCGAGCTCTTCAGCTTTGACGGCTCGGCCTTCACTGCGACCGGCCTGCTGTTCGCCGATGTCGTCACCGCGCTGAGCCTCTCGAGCGATGGCGCCGCCGCTGACGCCGGGGTGGCCGGGGCGCCCTATGACATCACCGCCGCCGCTGCCGTCGGGGCCGGTCTGGACAATTACGCCATCACCTACGGCACCGGCGCGCTGGACGTCACACCCGCCCCGCTGATCGTGACACCCGACGACCAGACCAAAACCTATGGCGAGCTCTTCAGCTTTGACGGCTCGGCCTTCACCGCGACCGGCCTGCTGTTCGCCGATGTCGTCACCGCGCTGAGCCTCTCGAGTGATGGCGCCGCCGCTGACGCCGGGGTGGCCGGGGCGCCCTATGACATCACCGCCGCCGCTGCCGTCGGGGCCGGTCTGGACAATTACGCCATCACCTACGGCACCGGCGCGCTGGACGTCACACCCGCCCCGCTGATCGTGACACCCGACGACCAGACCAAAACCTATGGCGAGCTCTTCAGCTTTGACGGCTCGGCCTTCACCGCGACCGGCCTGCTGTTCGCCGATGTCGTCACCGCGCTGAGCCTCTCGAGTGATGGCGCCGCCGCTGACGCCGGGGTGGCCGGGGCGCCCTATGACATCACCGCCGCCGCTGCCGTCGGGGCCGGTCTGGACAATTACGCCATCACCTACGGCACCGGCGCGCTGGACGTCACCCCGCCCCGCTGATCGTGACACCCGACGACCAGACCAAAACCTATGGCGAGCTCTTCAGCTTTGACGGCTCGGCCTTCACTGCGACCGGCCTGCTGTTCGCCGATGTCGTCACCGCGCTGAGCCTCTCGAGTGATGGCGCCGCCGCTGACGCCGGGGTGGCCGGGGCGCCCTATGACATCACCGCCGCCGCTGCCGTCGGGGCCGGTCTGGACAATTACGCCATCACCTACGGCACCGGCGCGCTGGACGTCACCCCCGCCCCGCTGATCGTGACACCCGACGACCAGACCAAAACCTATGGCGAGCTCTTCAGCTTTGACGGCTCGGCCTTCACTGCGACCGGCCTGCTGTTCGCCGATGTCGTCACCGCGCTGAGCCTCTCGAGCGATGGCGCCGCCGCTGACGCCGGGGTGGCCGGGGCGCCCTATGACATCACCGCCGCCGCTGCCGTCGGGGCCGGTCTGGACAATTACGCCATCACCTACGGCACCGGCGCGCTGGACGTCACCCCCGCCCCGCTGATCGTGACACCCGACGACCAGACCAAAACCTATGGCGAGCTCTTCAGCTTTGACGGCTCGGCCTTCACTGCGACCGGCCTGCTGTTCGCCGATGTCGTCACCGCGCTGAGCCTCTCGAGTGATGGCGCCGCCGCTGACGCCGGGGTGGCCGGGGCGCCCTATGACATCACCGCCGCCGCTGCCGTCGGGGCCGGTCTGGACAATTACGCCATCACCTACGGCACCGGCGCGCTGGACGTCACCCCCGCCCCGCTGATCGTGACACCCGACGACCAGACCAAAACCTATGGCGAGCTCTTCAGCTTTGACGGCTCGGCCTTCACTGCGACCGGCCTGCTGTTCGCCGATGTCGTCACCGCGCTGAGCCTCTCGAGCGATGGCGCCGCCGCTGACGCCGGGGTGGCCGGGGCGCCCTATGACATCACCGCCGCCGCTGCCGTCGGGGCCGGTCTGGACAATTACGCCATCACCTACGGCACCGGCGCGCTGGACGTGACTGGCGGGCCGGTGCCCGAGCAACCGTTGCCGCTTGCGATGGAGGCCCCGGCATCCAATCCATCCGATGACCTGCAAACCTCGCTTACGCGTGGCGGCGAGGCTGCGGTTGAAGATGCAGGCGACACGCTGACGCTTGTGCAGTCTTTTGCCGCGACGTTGGAGATCGCAGCGGATGCTTGTGCGCAGAACCTGTCGGATGCCGACCGCTACCTGGCCTGCCTGTCGGATGCCTTGGACGATTTTGCCAACGAGCTGGATGCAATTTCAACCGATCTGCCACCGGGGTTGGAGAACGTAGCGCGCATCGTGCGTACGGCACGGGTGCAGACCGACAGGGCCCGCGCGCGCGCCAATACGCGTCTGGCGGGGGCCACGACCGACGCGCAACGCGACGCGATCCGCCGTGACGCCCTGAGCGAAGCGCGTGCGGCCGTCAGCACCGCTTCTTCGGAGATTCGCAAGGCGATCAGCTTTGCCCGCGCCGACGATCCGGAACTGGTGTCGTTGCAATCGGCGACAGTGACCACCATTGCCGCAGCGGTCGACAGCGTCGGGATCAAGTTGTCGCGCGCGGTCGGGCTGTGACATTGGCGCCATGATACCGGTGTTGCGCGTATTCGTCTTTGTCTTTTCCGTCCTGCTGACGGGCGGGGCAGCGTTAGCCGAAGAACGGGTCGCGCTGGTCATCGGAAATTCGGATTACCAGCAGTTCGACACACTTGAGAACCCGCGCAACGACGCGCTGGACATTGCGGTGGCGCTGCGCGGGCTCGGGTTCACGGTCACGCTTGAGACTGACGTGACAAAGGATCGGATGGACGCAGTGCTGCGCGACTTTGGCAATGCCGCAGAGGAGGCGGATGTGGTGCTGTTCTTCTACGCCGGCCACGGGTTTCAGGCGGATGGGCGCAACTACCTGGTGCCTGCGGATGCGACGATCCGGTCAACGGCGGATGTCACGACGCAAACGGCTGATCTGTCGCGGGTCCTGAACGCGATGGAGCGGTCGGACGGCGTCAAACTCGTCCTTTTGGATGCTTGTCGCGACAATCCCTTTGGTGCAGCGCTGGAGCAAGACCCGCGCCTTGGAAAAGGTCTGGCGCGGGTCGGAACAGCGGCGAATTTTCTATTTGCCTATGCCACCCAGCCCGACAACGTCGCTTACGACGGCACCGGGCGAAACAGCTTTTTCACCGAGGCACTGCTGCATCACATCTACACGCCGGGGCAGGACATTGCGCAGATGATGATCGGGGTGCGGCGCGATGTGCTGGCCGCGACCGGCGGGCGACAGATCCCGTGGGAGAATTCGTCGCTCACCCGGCGGTTCCAGTTCGACGACGGGCCGCAGACCATTTCCGAGGAAAGCATGCTGTATCAACTGGCGGTCAACGCTGGCGATCCGCAACTGCTGACGCTCTACGTTGATCGTTATCCGGCGGGGTCGCATATCGACGAGGCGGTCGCGCATCTGCAAACCGGAACTCAGACCCGGGCGCTGAATTTGGCGGATGATGCGGATCGGCTGTGGGAACTGGCGCGCCGCAGCCGGATGCGCCCACTGCTCGAAGTGTATGTAGAGCGCTATCCTCAGGGTTTGAATGTAGATGAGGCGCAGCGGTTGCTGGCGTCGATTCCGCGCCCCGAGGATGCGCTGCCGGGCACCATCTGTCAGCGCCTGGCGACCCATCCGCGCGACGCCACGGCGGAAAACCCCGGAGTGCCGTTCGATCGGCTGAGCGAGAATGCGCTGAATGCAATTCGCGCCTGCAGCGCCGCCGCCGCGCGTTCACCCGAGTTACCGCATTATGTGGCCTTGCTGGCACGGGCGACGGCGGCGTCGGGGGATTTGCGGCAGGCGGTGCGGCTCTATCGCGATGCGGCGGGGCGGGGCGATTTGCGCGCCATGGTCAGCCTGGCGCAATTGTACGAGACAGGAACCGGCGTTGAAATGGATGTGCAGGCCGCAATCACGTTGTACCGCACGGCGGCAGAGGCAGGCAGCCATGACGCGATGATCAACCTGGCGATTTCCCTGCTCGAAGGGACGGGGGGCGCCGCGGACAGCGCGGGAGCGATTGCGCTGCTTAAACGGGCATCGTCCGAAGGGTCGGCCAAGGCGACCTACAATCTGGGTGTTCTGGCGCAGAACGAACAGGTGGACGCGCCCGCTGACGCGTTGGAATATTTCACCCGTGCGGCGCATGATGGCGCACGCGAGGGGTATCTCGCCGCCGCGATTCTACTGGACGAGGGGCGCGGCATCGACCGCGATCCGCAGGGGGCGGCCAACATGCTGCTTCGCGGAGCGGCAGAAGACCGGGGTGAAATCCTGGGCCAACTGACCGACGCAGCCGACCAGTGGTCCCGCGAGACCATCGCCGCAGTGCAAGAACGCCTGAAAGACGCGGGGTATTACACCAGCACCGTTGATGGTCTGCCGGGCCGGAACTTTACGGCGGCGCTGGTACAATGGCGCAACGGCGGATTTGTTGCACGGGTGTTGGTCAACTGATCGACCGGGGCGGCCCAGCGCCGCCCTATGCCCGACAAGGTCGAAGGCTATGTTACCCCTGCAACGACTTGACCACCAGCTCGCCCTCGGTCCGCGACTTCATCGCCAAAGCTGCGGCATGCGCCCCTGCAGCCGTCGTGAAATAGGGGATCTTGTCATACAGAGCGACTGAACGGATTTCGCGTGAATCCTCGACCGCTGCGGCGCCTTCGGTGGTGTTCATCACCAAATCGATGCCGCTGTCCTTCATCAAGTCGACAACATTCGGGCGCCCCTCATAGACCTTTTTCACCACGTCGCAGGCGATGCCCTGTGCCTTGACAAAGGCCGCTGTGCCGCCTGTGGCGAGGATGCGAAAGCCGAGGTCGGACAGGATCTGCGCACATTCCGCCATCTGCGGCGTCTTGTCGTCATCGCGGATCGACAGAAAGACTGTGCCGCCTTCGGGCAGCATGGTCCCCGCCCCCATCTGCGCCTTGAGGAAAGCGCGGGCAAACGACCGGTCCCAGCCCATGACTTCGCCGGTTGATCGCATTTCCGGACCCAGAATGGTGTCGACGCCGGGGAAGCGGGCAAACGGCAGCACCGCCTCTTTGACCGAGAACCACGGCATGTTCGGGTCGGCCAATGTCATCGGATCGGCCAGCGGCAAGACGGAATCGTAATCGGCGTTTTCGGGATAGGGCGCGCGAAGTGGGAAGTTCGACAGCGGCTCTCCGGCCATGATGCGCGCGGCGATGGCGGCGATGGCCGAATCCGTCGCCTTGGCGACAAAGGGTACGGTACGCGATGCGCGGGGGTTCACTTCGATCAGATAGATGTCTTTGCCCTTAACGGCGAACTGCACGTTCATCAGGCCAACCACGTTCAGCGCCAGCGCCAGCGCGCGTGTCTGGGTGACAATCTCGGCAATGATATCGGCTGGTAGCGAATAGGGCGGAAGCGAACAGGCGGAATCGCCCGAATGTACGCCAGCCTCTTCGATATGCTGCATGATGCCCGCCACATGCACGTCCTTGCCGTCGCACAGCGCGTCCACATCCAGTTCCACCGCGCCGGACAGGTAGCTGTCCAGCAGAACGGGGCTGTCGCCTGAAACCACAACCGCCTCGCGGATGTAGCGTTCAAGCTGCGCCATGTCGCGCACGATTTCCATCGCGCGGCCACCCAGAACATAAGACGGACGGATCACCAACGGGAAGCCGATGCCTTCGGCAATGGCCAGCGCCTGCGCGTCCGTGCTGGCGATGCCGTTGTGCGGCTGCTTCAGGCCCAGCATGTTCACCAGCGCCTGGAACCGCTCGCGGTCTTCGGCCAGGTCAATCATGTCCGGCGTGGTGCCAAGGATCGGAATGCCCTCGGCTTCCAACGCATCAGCCAGCTTCAGTGGGGTCTGTCCGCCAAATTGCACAATCACGCCATGCAGGGTGCCGTTATCCTGCTCGACCCGCAGGATTTCCATCACGTGTTCGAAGGTCAGCGGTTCAAAGTACAGCCGGTCGGAGGTGTCGTAATCGGTGCTGACCGTCTCGGGGTTGCAGTTGACCATGATGGTCTCGTATCCTGCCTTGGTTAGGGCAAAGCAGGCGTGGCAGCAGCAATAATCGAACTCGATCCCCTGACCGATACGGTTGGGCCCGCCGCCAAGGATCACCACTTTTTTGCGGTCCGAGGGGCGCGCTTCGCATTCGGCCTCGCCCATCATCGGCACTTCATAAGTGGAATACATGTAAGGCGTCTGCGCTTCGAATTCGGCGGCGCAGGTGTCGATCCGCTTAAAGCTCGCCACGACTCCCTTGTCCTGCCGGGCTTTGCGCACCGCTTGTTCAGGCAAGCCTGTCAACAGGGCCAGCCGCGCGTCGGAAAAGCCCATCATCTTGAGCGCCCGCAGCCCGTCGGCATCCTGCGGCAGCCCCGCCGCAATAACCCCGGCCTCTGCTTCGATAATTTCGCGGATACGCGCCAGGAACCAAGGATCGAACATTGTCACGCCATGGATTTCGTCATCGGTCAGCCCATGACGCATCGCCTGGGCAATCACGCGGATCCGGTCCGGCGTCTGCTTGGACAGCGCCTTGATCACCGCGACCTTGACAGCGGCAGACGCCCCATCACCGGACGGGGCCCCCACGCCGGGGATCTCGATGTCATCAAAACCGGTCAACCCGGTCTCCATCGACGCCAGCGCCTTTTGCATCGATTCGTGGATCGTGCGACCAATCGCCATCGCCTCGCCCACCGACTTCATCGCCGTGGTGAGGTGCGGTTCGGAACCGGGGAATTTCTCAAACGCAAAGCGCGGGATCTTGGTCACGACATAGTCAATTGTCGGCTCGAAACTGGCGGGCGTCACCTGAGTAATGTCATTGTCCAACTCGTCCAGCGTGTAGCCGACTGCCAGCTTCGCCGCGATTTTGGCAATAGGAAACCCCGTCGCCTTGGACGCCAGCGCCGACGAGCGCGACACCCGCGGGTTCATCTCGATCACAACCATACGGCCGTCGGCGGGGTTCACCGCCCACTGCACGTTCGACCCGCCGGTCTCGACGCCAATTTCGCGCAGAACGGCGATCGAGCCGTTGCGCATGATCTGGTATTCCTTGTCGGTCAGGGTCAGTGCCGGGGCCACGGTGATCGAATCGCCGGTGTGCACGCCCATGGGATCGACGTTTTCGATGGCACAGACGATGATGGCGTTGTCCGCCTTGTCGCGGACCACCTCCATCTCGAATTCCTTCCAGCCCAGCAGCGACTCATCCACCAGGATCTGGTTCACCGGCGAGGCATCCATGCCGGTGCGGCAGTAGTGTTCGTAATCCTCGCGGTTATACGCAACGCCTCCGCCTGTGCCGCCAAGGGTAAAGGCCGGGCGGATGATCGCCGGAAGGCCGACATATTCCAGCGTTTCCAGCGCCAGCCGCACACCTTCTTTCAGGTCAGCCTTGCCGTTGGGCAACTTGGGCGCGGTGATGATCGACGCCTTGGGGTTTTCCAGTCCGATCCGGTCCATCGCCTCGCGGAACAACTTGCGATCCTCGGCCATCTCGATGGCCTCACGCTTGGCACCGATCATTTCGACGCCGTATTTTGCCAGCACGCCCATCTCTTCGAGAGCGAGCGAGGTGTTCAGCCCGGTCTGTCCGCCCATCGTTGGCAGCAGCGCGTCGGGGCGTTCTTTTTCGATGATCTTAGCGACAATCTCGGGGGTGATCGGCTCGATATATGTGGCATCGGCCAGTTCCGGATCGGTCATGATCGTGGCGGGGTTCGAATTGACCAGAATGACCCGGTATCCCTCTTCCCGCAGCGCCTTGCATGCCTGAGCACCGGAATAGTCAAATTCGCAGGCCTGCCCGATCACGATGGGCCCCGCTCCGATGATCATGATCGAGTTGATATCGGTACGTTTGGGCATGGCTGACCTCATCTATTCGGCAGGGATGATCGACCCTCGGAAGGAACCTCCGGGGTGCAAATTGTCGTGGGTTATAGACATCGCGGGGGTCGGCGCAACCCCCAGACGCCGCGTCATCCACGCCACCGCGCCGACCTGACGCCGCCGCCTTGCTGCTCAGGCCCGGACAAAGACCACTTTTCCATCAATATGAGGCGCGAAACCGGCAGTTCCCTTGACTTTCACGGCCATGACGGGTGTATCGGCGGCTAACTTTTGCGCATCCCAAGGGGTCAACTCATGCACGCCTATCGCAGCCATTCCTGCGCCGATCTGACCAAAACCGACGTGGGCACCAATGTCCGCCTGTCGGGATGGGTTCACCGCATCCGCGATCACGGCGGCATCCTGTTCATCGACCTGCGCGACCATTACGGCATCACACAGGTGCTGTGCGACCCGGATTCGCCTGCATTTGCAGACGTGGAAAAGGTCCGCTCGGAATACTGTGTCCGTATCGACGGGGAGGTCAAGGCCCGCGACGCAAGCCTGATCAACCCCAAGCTGCCCACCGGTGAGGTTGAAGTCTTCGTCCGCGATATCGAAGTGCTGGGTGCCGCGGACGAACTGCCGCTGATCGTCTTTGGGGACCAGGAATACCCCGAGGAAACCCGCCTGCGCTATCGCTATCTCGACCTGCGCCGCGAAGTGATGCAGAAAAACATGACCATGCGGTCCGACGTGGTGTCGTCGATCCGCAAACGGATGTGGGGCAACGGGTTCCGCGAATACCAGACGCCGATCATCACCGCGTCGTCCCCCGAAGGTGCGCGCGATTTTCTGGTGCCGTCACGCCTGCATCCGGGCAAATTCTACGCCCTGCCGCAGGCACCGCAGCAGTTCAAACAGCTGATCATGGTCAGCGGTTTTGACAAATATTTCCAGATCGCGCCCTGTTTCCGCGACGAAGACCCCCGCGCCGACCGCTCGCCCACCGATTTCTACCAACTCGACATGGAAATGTCGTTTGTCACCCAGCAGGACGTGTTCGACACCATTTCGCCGGTGATCGCGGGCGTGTTTGAAGAGTTCGGCGGCCGCCCCGTCGATGCGCCGCACGAGTGGCCGCAAATCTCGTATCGCGATGCGGCCCTGTGGTATGGCACCGACAAACCCGACCTGCGCAACCCGATCAAGATGCAGGTCGTCAGCGAACATTTCGCAGGCTCCGGCTTTGCAATCTTCGCCAAGCTGCTGGAACAGGACGGCACCCAGATCCGCGCAATTCCGGCGCCGACAGGCGGGTCGCGCAAGTTCTGTGACCGCATGAACGCCTTTGCCCAGAAAGAGGGCTTGCCGGGAATGGGGTATATCTTCTGGAGGGAGCGTACCCCTCATCCGGTTCACGAAGTTCTATCCGGTTGGATCGAAAGTCGACAATTAGACGAAGCCAAGCTCCAGAGTTTCATTGAGGTCGCTGAAAAGGAAGGAAGTTCTGAGTTTCAGTCAGCCTTCGTCCGGATTGGAAATTTGGTGAGAACGGGCGACGTTCTAGACATCGATGAAGCTCGGAAAATCAATGATCTAACTTTTGGCGCGATGGAAGCCGCCGGTCCGCTGGCCAAAAACATCGGCCCCGAGCGGACCGAAGCGATCCGCCAGCAGCTTGGCCTTGGTGTCGGTGATGCCGCCTTCTTCCTGGGTGGCAAGCCCAAGCAATTCGAGGCGGTCGCAGGTCGTGCCCGCACCGCCATCGGTGAAGAGCTGGGGCTGACAGACAAAAACCGCTTTGCCTTTGCCTGGATCGTCGATTTCCCGATCTACGAAAAGGATGCCGAAAGCGGCAAGGTTGACTTTGAACACAACCCCTTCTCCATGCCGCAGGGCGGGATGGACGCACTGCTGGGTGACCCGCTGGACGTGCTGGGCTATCAGTATGACCTGGCCTGCAACGGCTATGAACTGGTGTCCGGCGCAATCCGGAACCACCGTCCCGAGATCATGTTCAAGGCGTTCGAGATTGCCGGTTACGGTGAAGAAGAGGTGCGCAAGCGCTTTGGCGGTATGGTCAACGCCTTCCGGTTCGGTGCTCCGCCACACGGCGGATGTGCTGCGGGCATCGACCGTATCGTGATGCTGCTGGCGGACGAGGCGAACATCCGCGAAGTCATCATGTTCCCGATGAACCAGCGCGCCGAAGACCTGATGATGAACGCCCCCTCTGATCCGACACCAGATCAGCTGATGGAATTGTCGCTGCGCGTGATCCCGCAGGACTAGGACCGGCCCGCAACCTTTTGCCGAATACACGACCGGACAGGCCGAGCAGATGCAAATCCGCCCGGCCTGTCCTATATTAGTCAGGTCGTGATGGCAGGAGGCCAGCGCCCGTGCGCTTTGATCCCATACTTGCAGATATACGGTTCGGCTGCGGTCTGTCGCCCGGCTTGGCACCTGCGCAATCGCCCGAGGCACTTCTCGATACGTTGGATGGCCCGGACAAGGCTGCCCAGCGCTTTGAAATTGAGCCGTTCCCGCAGTTTCAACACCGGCTGTTCACGTTTGACACGCAGGCCCAGGCCCGCCGCGACGCGCGCGGCACCGACAAAGAGCAGGCCGCCACCGATGCACAAGAGGCAACCAGGCAGCAGTCGATCAGCGATCAGGTCCGTTGGTTTGGCCAGCACCTGATGCGCCGCACCTGGAGCCCGCAGCCCTTTCGCGAACGGCTGGCGTTTTTTTGGGCCGACCATTTCACGGCAAGCGGCAAGACCGGGGTGCGGCGGGCCGGCACGTCCCCCTATATCGAATCGGCAATACGCCCCCACATGAGCGGCCTGTTCGAAGATCTGTTGATCGCGACGGTGATGCACCCGTTGATGGTATATTACCTCGATCAGCGGCGATCGGTCGGCCCGAACAGCCCCCATGCGGCCAAGGGCAAGACCGCCCGCGGACTGAATGAAAACCTCGCCCGCGAGGTGATGGAACTGCACACGTTGGGCGTCAACGGCCCCTATACCCAGACCGATGTGCGCGAGTTGGCCAAGCTGTTCACCGGCGTGACACTGCACCCCCGCACCGGCATACAGTTTCGCGAGGATTTCGCCGAACCGGGCGCGGAAACCGTGCTGGGTCGGACCTATGGCGGCGGGGACACTATCCGAAACGACATCGAGGCCGCGTTGCGCGACCTTGCGCGGCATCCCGCAACGGCACGGCACATTGCGGGAAAGCTGGCGATGCATTTTGTCTCAGACAGTCCTGATGCGGACCTTGTGGCGGCGCTGGAGCAGAGATTCGTTGAAACGCGTGGTGATTTGCGCGCTGTTTACGGGGAAATGCTGCGTCATCCAGCCAGTATGCAAACGGATCAGTCGAATGTGAAACAGCCGATGGATTTCATCGGCTCAACAATGCGGGCCCTGGCGGTTCCGCCCAATCGGTTTGATGACTGGACGCGCCGCAGGATGCTGGAGCAGCTGATCCGCCCCTTGGGACTGATGGGCCAGACCTGGGAACTGCCCGACGGCCCGGACGGGCTGGATGAAGATGACGCCGCCTGGATCACGCCCCAAGGGTTGGCCGCGCGGCTGCAATGGGCCGTGACTGTGCCGCAGATGCTGCGACCGGATCTGCCCGATCCGCGCGATTTTGTTGAAACTGCGCTGGGTCCACGGGCGACTCCGACCGTGCAATTCGCAGCCAGCGCGGCAGAAAGCCGGTCAGACGGGGTCGGGATCATCCTTGCCTCGCCCGCGTTTCAGAGGATGTAAAAGCCATGGTGTCGAAAACCCTGAGCCGTCGCGGTTTCCTGTCGCGCTCTGCGCTTGTTGGATGCTCGCTTGCGGCCAGCCCGCTGATGACCCCGGTCAGTTTTGCTGCCGCACCGGGGGACAACCGGCTGGTGGTGATCATCCTGCGCGGCGGGATGGACGGGCTGGATGTGGTGCAGCCCTACGGCGACCCGGCCTTTGCCGCGCTTCGGGGTGGTCCGCGCCCCGGCACGGCGGACGGACCGATTGATCTGGACGGATATTTCGCCCTGCATCCGGCGCTTGGCCCCCTACTGCCGATGTGGCGACAGGGGCAGCTTGGCTTTGTTCATGCGGTCTCGACCCCCTATCGCGACAAGCGCAGCCATTTCGACGGGCAGGATCTGCTTGAGGCGGGAATACCCGATCTAAGCGGGGGGCTGAGCCGCGACGGTTGGCTTAACCGTCTGCTACAGCATTATCCCGGTCTGCATTCCGAAACCGCCTATGCCATCGGTCAAGAGAATATGGCCGTAATAGATGGCCCGGCGCCAGTGTCCCGCTGGTCGCCCGAAGCGGATCTGGCGCTGACCCCTCAGGCCGTCAGGCTGGCCCGGCGGGTGATGCAGGACGATCCGGCATTCGCCGCAGCCATGACGCAAGCTCTGGCCCTCGCTGAAAGCGACGGCGATGCTGTGGCCGCGCCGGGCGGCTTTGATCAGATGATGTCGATGGTCGCAGAAGACAGGCAAAATGCCCGCAAGGGCAATGCCGAAACCCGAATTGCCAGCTTTGCCGCAGACAGGCTGCGCGGTGACTCGCGAATCGCGACCTTTTCCATCAATGGCTGGGACACACACGAGCAACAGGCCAGGAATCTGGGCAAGGCGTTGGACCGTCTGGCCCGGACGATCCTCGACCTAAAGGAGGGACTGGGGGATTCGGTCTGGAACCGCACGACAGTCATGGCGATGACCGAGTTCGGCCGCACTGCACGGCTGAACGGAACACAGGGCACCGACCACGGCACCGGCGGGCTGATGATCCTCGCTGGCGGTGCGGTGCGCGGCGGGCGGGTTGTGTCCGATTGGCCGGGCCTGAGCGAAGCCGATCTGTATGACCGGCGCGACCTTATGCCGACACGCGATGTGCGGGCCCATGCGGGATGGATTCTGCGTTCACTTTACGGGTTGGACACCGGCCTGATCGAAAATGTGGTCTTTCCCGGTCTCGACCTTGGCACCGATCCGCGGCTGCTGTTGTGACCTGGTGTCGGCCCCCTCAGATCGCCATTCGCTCTGCCAGCCGGTCTTGAACCATCATCGACAAGCGCGAGACCGTGGATCCGACATGGTCTCCGGTAGCGCATGCTTCGCTCAGGGATTGCGCCGCAGAGGCCAGCGGACCATCTCCCGCACTGCGGGCGACCCCGTACAGGAATTGGGCCGCGTAGGACAATGTCCAGTCATCCGCATCGGCGACAAGCACATCCGCAGCATGAACCATGTCGTCCCGAAACGCGATCGGATCGGCCGTTACCGATTCCTCGTGAACGGCGCGGGGACCACGCGGGCGGCGCGCCGCAGGCAATTGCGAAATGATCGCATGTTGAAACGCGTAGACACTGGAAATCGGCTTGGCCAGAAAGCCGTCGGCACCTGCCGCCATGGCCCTGCCTTCGGCGAATTCATCGCCACTCGTCGCCAGCAGAACCGAAACACGCGGCGACAAGACAGCGAGTTCTGCTATCAGATCTTCCCCGGGTCCGTCAGGCAGCCCCATGTCGACAATGACCACGGATGGTCGGTAGACCTGTAGGTGACGCCGCGCGGATCTAAGACAATCGGCACGCCGAATCCGCGCACCGCCCCGCAGACACAAAAGCCGCATGGCATCGCAGGCGAACCGGCTGTCTTCGACTACAAGAACCGTCAGCCCAAGCAGCGGTCGAATCGCGGTTGGTTTTTGCGTGACTCCGAATTGGTCCGTATCGTCCATTGCGCCCTCCGATTCTGGTAAACCGAGGATGTGATATCAACGCTAACAGACCGTTAATCCACATCGGACACTTGCCCCTTGTCGTCCTGCGGGGCCATAACCGGGCAAATCATGTTCTGCGGAGGACACATCTATGATCGGCCGTCTTAACCATGTCGCCATCGCTGTACCGGATCTGGACGCAGCGGCCGCACAATATCGAAACGCATTGGGCGCGACGGTGGGCGCCCCACAGGACGAGCCCGACCACGGCGTTACCGTCATCTTTATCGAACTGCCCAACACCAAAATCGAACTGCTCTACCCGCTAGGAGAAGACAGCCCGATCAAAGGCTTCCTCGACAAGAATCCGTCGGGCGGCATCCACCATATCTGCTATGAGGTCGATGACATTCTGGCCGCGCGCGATCATCTTGTGACGACCGGCGCCCGCGTTTTGGGATCAGGAGAGCCAAAAATCGGCGCGCACGGCAAGCCTGTGCTGTTCTTGCACCCAAAAGATTTCAACGGATGCCTGGTCGAACTGGAACAGGTCTGAACGCGCCCTATTTGATCGTATGAACCGAGCAAGGAACACCTTCTATGTCCATCACATCTGCCATCGTGCTGTTCGCTGTCCTTTGGTTTCTGACCTTTCTGGTGGTGATTCCGATTCGATTGCAAACCCAGGGGGATGTCGGGCGCGTTGTCCCCGGCACACATGCGGGATCGCCCGAGGTGCACGGGCTAAAGAAAAAGGCATGGATCACCACGGGCGTGACTGCGGTCCTGTGGGCAATCATCGCGGGGGTGATCTTTTCCGGCATGCTCACCGTCCGCGATCTCGACTATTTTAACCGGATGAGCCCTCTGCCCGAAGTGCGTGGAACAGATGGGTAAACGTCGCCGCGCCAAGGATCGGAATCACCAGATTGACCAGCGGCAGGGATAGCGGCATCGCCATCAACACGCCGGCCAGCCAGATTGTGCCGATATGCTTGCGCCGCAGTGCCTTGGCCCCGTCCCGTCCGACCCGGCGCATGGCGGCAAGGGTGAAATATTCACGCCCCAGTAAAAAGCCGTTCAACCCCCAAAAGATGAACAACGCCGCCGGAGCCAGAAACACATACAGCAGCAACGCCAGCAGGTTCGCTCCGATCAGCACACCAAGAAAGTTGATCGTGTCGCGCATGGCATCGCCAAAAGGCACCCGAGTCGCGATCGGCAAACCCGGATAATGACGGTCCTCGACCGCCTGCGCCACATCGTCGAGGAACATCGACGTTATGGCCGAGGCAACCGGCACCATCAGGAACACCGACAGGATCAGCATCAACCCGATGGATCCCCAACTGAGCAGATCGTTGAGCCAGCGCACCTCGCCCAGCAGAAGCACAGTTGTCGTATCGCCCACCATCGCGTTCAGCAGCCACAGGAACCCGGCATAGAACCCGACAAGCAGCGCGGCAGCCAGCCCGATCCCCAGAAACAGCACCCGGCGAAAGCGCGGGTCGCCCATCTGGCCCAGGGATCGCAGAAAAGATGCCAGGATCATTCGCTGGCCCAGGTTGTGATCAGGTCCAGGTCCGGGCGCGGACGGTCTGGCGGGGCCGATGTTTCGGTGCCGATGTGGATATAGCCCGCCACACGTTCGTGCGGCTCAAGCCCCAGCGTGGTGGCGGTAAAGTCGCGGTCATGCGCCACCCAACCTGACAGCCAATTGGCGCCCCAACCCGCCGCAAGCGCGCCGTTCAGCAACGCCAGACAGACGGCGCCGACGGAATAGGTCTGCTCGATTTCGGGCACCTTGGGGTTATCGCGCTGCACCTCGATCACGGCGACGCACAGCGGGCTGTCGGAAAACTGCGCGCGCCCCTTGTCTGCCTGGAGGGGGTCCAGCTCTAATTCCGCCGCCCGCGCAGTGGCAGCAGCGGCCATGCGATCCAGCGCGCCGCGTTCAAGCACAACAAAGCGCCATGGTTCAAGTTTGCCATGGTCCGGCGTCCGGGCAGCCGCTGTCAGGATCGGGACCAGTTCATCGCGGGTCGGCGCGGGGCCGGACAGCGTCTTGGCCGGGCGTGACCGGCGGGTCAGCAGAAATTCCAGCGCGGCGGGGTTGGGTACGGGCATCGTCAGCTCCTTGCAATTTGTTCATATGTCTGACGCAAACTGTCAGGTTTCAACCGCAAATCGTCACAGATTTCATCAACACCATGCAAAGCCCCTGTGCTAAGCCGTCCGCATGTCCCTGCCCGACCTGTCCCACCTTGCCCACAGCAATACGCTGATCCGTGTGCGCGTTACACCAAAGGCAGCAGCGAACCGTATCGACACGGACGACACCGGCGCGCTGCGGATCTATGTCACCCCCGCACCGACGGATGGCAAGGCGACAACCGCAGTACAAAAGCTGCTGGCCAAGGCGATGGGCATCGCGCGAACCCGTCTTGTCCTGCAACACGGTGCACACAGCCGCGACAAGGTGTTCCGGGTCGAATAGCCAGATTGGTCGGGGGATTTAGCCCGATCGGGTATAGACCCCTTCGGGCAGCGAAATCGCCGCCTCAAGATCGCGCATCTGCGTCATCGACAGCGTGATCTTGTTTACTCTGTCAGTGCGCGGATCGTATTGTTCGACCGTGACGCATTCCTCAAAGGAACTGACGATCACATCTTCTTGCAACGGCACCTCACCCTCGTCAACAAGGGTGACGACGGTCGCGTCAAATTCATGCTCTATGCTAAACATGCGCCCAGAATATCCAGCCTGCCGGGTCTTGCCCAGCCCCTGCGGCCTCTGTCGCGTCGATTGTCCATATTTGCTGAATATTCAAAGGGATCACTCGGATTGTGAAAATGTGACTGGCCTCAGAGGCCATCGCACTCTATTTCTGAACCTCTGTCAAATTGGAGCCTACATGCGCTGGCTTATCCCGCTATTCTGTCTTGCCCTCTCGGGCTGCGCCGTGCCGCCAAGCGTAGCAACCCTGCCGATTCCGGGCGAAACATCGGATGAAACGGAAATACGCACGCGCGCGCAACGTGCCGCGCGCACGTTTGTTCAGGTGGTCGACACAGTCGAACCCGTGGCCGAACAGGAATGCCGCCGTATCGCGCCCCGGATGAATTGCGATTTCCTGATTGTGGTCGATGATCGCCCCGGACAGGAACCGAACGCATTTCAGACCGTTGCCCGCGATGGCCGTCCGATCGTCGCGTTCAATCTGGCTCTGATCGCGTCGGCCCAGAATGCTGACGAACTGGCCTTTGTCATGGGACACGAATCCGCCCATCACATCCTTGGTCACCTAGCGCGGACGCAACAGAATGCTACAGTTGGCGCGGTGATCTTTTCCGGCCTTGCCGCGATGAGCGGAGCCAGCGCAGAAAGCGTACGCTCAGCCGAAGAATTCGGCGCTGCTGTCGGCGCGCGTACTTATTCCAAGGAATTCGAGCTTGAAGCTGATCAGTTGGGAACCATCATTTCGGTTCGCTCCGGGTTTGATCCCGTGCGCGGGGCCGCGTTCTTTGCCCGCATTCCCGACCCCGGCAACCGTTTCCTGGGCAGCCATCCGCCCAACGCTGCGCGGGTCGAGGTGGTGCGCCGCACCGTTGCCGGGCTCTGATGCGCCACAAACGTCTTTAGCGGGCGCGCAGGTTCTTCGCCGAATCCTTGATCGCCGCGTACTGACCTGAAGGCCGGTAAGGCCAGAGGTAATCCGGCAACACCGCCTCAGATGGCACGGGCGCGATCTCCAAGTCGGCAAACCCTTTTGCTCCGTCCGCGACGACATTATCATATCGCAAGGTGCGGACCTGATCGCGGGTGATCAGCCCATTGCGCACCAGTCCCAGAGAGATTTTTTCAATCATATCTAGACCATATGCCTTCATTCGCGCCACGGGGAACGGCACGTTAATCACCAGTCTGCGGCGCTGAATGACCCGCAGCATCTGATCCATCAGTTCGCGGAACGTACTGACATCCGGCCCACCCAGTTCATAAACGCCTGGGGCAACACCCCCCTCGACCGCCTGCTGAACCGCCTTGGCCACATCGTCCACATAGACCGGCTGAAACCGCGTGTCGGCGCCTACAATCGGCAGAACCGGTCCAAAGCGCGTCATCTTGGCGAAGCGATTAAAGAATTCATCCTCAGCCCCGAAGATAATCGACGGGCGCAGGATAACCACATCGGGGTAAACCGCCAGCGTCGCGGCCTCCCCCTTGCCTTTGGTGCTGGCATAGGTGCTCTCGCTTGCGGAATCCGCGCCGATGGCCGACATCTGAACCAGCTGCGCCACACCTTGCTCGGTCGCCAGACGGGCAATCCGTTCGGCACCATCGACATGAACCGCGTCAAAGCTGTTCTTTCCACGCCCCACCAGAACGCCGACGCAATTGACGACGGCATCGGCGCCAATCATCGCCGCGCGAACCGATTCATCGTCCCGGATATTGCAGAACACAGGTTCGACCTGTCCGACTGCGCCAAAAGGTCTGACAAAAAGCGCCTCGTTTGGACGCCGCACCGCAACCCGCACGCGCCAGCCCGCTTTGGCCATGCGCCGTGCGACATAGCGTCCGACAAAACCGGAGCCGCCGTAGATGGTGACGAGTTTGAACATCTGATCTCTCTCCAGCCAAGCCTGCCCTCTCTGCTTAATGACCTGCAATTGCGCGCACAAGTGCTGCGTGGCCGCGATTGCCTAATTCGTAAAAAAGCCCGTTGACAGTGCAGCGCACCCAGCTTAGATGCCTGCTTCACGACACCTGCCCAGGTGGCGGAATGGTAGACGCGCTGGCTTCAGGTGCCAGTGGCCGCAAGGCCGTGGAGGTTCGAGTCCTCTCCTGGGCACCAGATCGCATGCCGATCACCCTTATTTTCAAGCTTATCAGGCTCTTCGACGGTTTGTTGGGACACTTTCCGGGTCACAACGGAGACTCTTTGGGCAATGGCTATGACAGTAACCATGAAGCATGTTGACACGTTAAGCGGCGGAAGATTGAGGTTTCGTCGGCGTTTTGGACTTGTCCCGATTTAGTTCCGGTCTCTTTCGAGCGATATTCGCAATGAAGGAGACACAAATTGGCACCAAGATGTCCGTCGTCATATAAAATGGGACATCAGAGCGGCTTGAGCATTGGAGGCTCTGGCTCGTTTGTGTGATTGATTATGCGGCTTGTTTTTGGTGTTGCAAGCGGCGTTCGCGGATTGTCAGTATCTTGATCTTCTTCCTTTCTCTGAGGATGGCTTTGTCGCGCCCAAAGTAGACGTCGGCGGGCGTGACGTTGTTGAGACTCTCGTGGTATCGCGCGTTGTTGTAATACTCTACGAAGGCCCCGATCTGGCGTTCGAGATCGCCGGGCAGGTAGTAGTTTTCCAGCAGAACCCGGTTCTTCATAGTTTGGTGCCAGCGCTCAATCTTGCCCTGGGTTTGCGGATGGAATGGTGCCCCGCGAACGTGGCCCATTTTTTGATTTCCCAACCACTTGGCGAGGTCGCCAGAGATGTAGCAGGCCCCGTTGTCACTCAGCAGGCGCGGCTTGTGCCGGACGACGGCTTGGTCACAGCCCGATGCGCTCAGAGCCAGTTCAATCGTGTCCGTCACGTCCTCGGCCCGCATGTTTGTGCAAAGCTTCCAGGCGATGATGTAGCGGCTGTAGTCGTCGAGGATGGTGGACAGGTAATACCAGCCCCAGCCGATGATCTTGAAGTAGGTGAAGTCGGTCTGCCAGAGCTGATGGATGGCCGTGGTCTTGTCCGTGAACTCGTCCGCGGCCTTGATCACCACATAGTCCGGCGCCGTGATCAGATCAGCTGCTTTAAGAATGCGGTAAGCCGATGATTCCGAGATAAAATACCGGTTCTCATCGGTGTATTTGACCGCCAGTTCACGTGTCGTCAGCGCCTCATGTTCTAACGCAAACTCGATCAGGTCATCGCGCCGGTCTTGGGGTATTCGATTCCAGACCGACCCTGGTCGAGGAGACCGATCGGCCAGCGCATCGAACCCGCCCTCGACGTAGCGATCATACCAGCGGTAGAAAGCCGTGCGCGGAATGCCCAGCATATCCAGCGTCATTTTGGTGGGCAGATGCGAACCTTCAACGGTGCGGATGATCTCAAGCTTCTCGGTTGCAGGGTATCTCATTCCTCCACCTCCCCAGCCCCTGTCATACTTTTTTTGAGCAGACGGTTTTCCAGGGTGAGATCGGCCACGCATTCCTTCAGGGCCAAAGACTCAGAGCGAAGCTCCTTCACCTCCGGCGACGTGGCTTGGCGCGCCGTATCGCCAGACAAGCGACGCTTGCCAGCCTCCAGGAACTCCTTCGACCAGCTGTAATACAGGCTCTCGGCGATACCCTCCCGCCGACATAGCACCGAAATGCTTTCCTCACCGCGCAGGCCAGCTAAGACGATGCGGATCTTCTCCTCTGCAGAATAGGTCTGCCGCGTCTTGCGGCGGATGTTCTTGACCAGCTTGTCAGCTGCGTCCTTCGACGTTCCGGATGTCTTGTTCATCTTCGCTCCTTGAAAGCTACGATGAACCAGAAATCCTCCGTTGTTCAAATCCTCAAATCTGTCCCAAAAGCGCTGACGTCAGACAAGGGCGGATCTTCCAGGCGCGAAACCCACGGGAAGTTACCCGCAAAACGCGGCATAGAAACTCAATGGGCCAGATCTTCTTCCAGGTGTCGATAAAGGCAAACCTCACGCCTTTTGGCCTGCGAAGAAGATCGTCGCCTTCTTTAACACTTCCCTCTCCTCGCGGAGTAGCCGGTTCTCTTTGCGAAGGCGGGCGTTCTCCTTCTCCACATCCTCATGCGGGCCGGACATCAGGTCATCATTCTGATGGTGTTGAACCCACTTGTTCAGTGTCGAAACACCAACCCCTAAATCAGACGCAATCTGAGGTCGCGTCAGTCCACTGCTTGTTGCAATGCGAACCGCATCACGTCTGAACTCGTCGCTGTATCTTGGTGCCAATTTGTGTCTCCTTCATTGCGAATATCGCTCGAAAGAGACCGGAACTAAATCGGGACAAGTCCATATTCCTGATATCCCTTGATGTTCTCAGGGAGTACATTCAGGCGGCTTCAGAGCCAGATCGCTATCAAGAGACTGAAGCAGACAAAAACATCCGTGCTTGGGCAGGGTTTATTAAGCACCCACAAAGATATGTATTCGCCCATAGGTGTCTTTCGGACAGTTACGAAGACGCCAATCCAGAAACAGCTACCATCTCCACCAATTATCTCAGAAGCTGGGATGGCTTGAACAAGCGTGAGAAAGACGCAAGGAAAGCAGACCTTGCTCATCGCATTGTAGCTGTCGAGCTTCCAAGCGTAGATGAAGTGAAAACGGCGGTGCGAAAGTCGGCCACGGTAGCGGCGGGATGAGCCTGCTGCGGGCGGTGTAAAAGTCGTCCACCTTTACCCTTTCTGGTGACAGGGAGGGCGGGAGGATTTTCACTGTGGATTTGTATCGGAAGGTTCGGCTGGCCTGTGCTGAGGGCATGAGCCAGCGTGAGGCGGCGCGGCATTTCAACATCTCGCGCGATAGCGTAGCCAAGATGATGGCGTTTTCGGTTCCACCTGGATATCGGCGGAAGGCGCCGGTCAAGCGACCGAAGCTGGATGCCTTCACCGGGATCATCGACGGTTGGCTGGACGGCGATCGGGAGGTCCCTCGCAAGCAGCGGCACACGGCGAAGCGGGTGTTCGAGCGGCTCCGCGACGAGCATGCCTTCACCGGGGGCTACACGATCGTGAAGGATTACATGCGACAGCGCGAACGGCGCGGCCGCGAGATGTTCGTGCCGCTGGCGCATCCGCCCGGTCATGCCCAGGCCGACTTTGGCGAGGCGGTGGTCGTCATCTGCGGCATCGAGCAGAAGGCGCATTTCTTTGTCATGGATCTGCCGCACAGCGACGCCTGCTATGTCCGTGCCTATCCGGCGGCCACTGCCGAAGCCTGGGTTGATGGCCACGTCCACGCCTTCGCGTTCTTCGGCAAGGTGCCGGTGTCGGTGCTCTACGACAACGACCGCTGTTTGGTTGCGAAGATCCTGCCGGACGGGTCACGTCAGAGGGCTACGCTGTTCAGCGGGTTCCTGTCACATTACCTGTTCCGTGACCGCTACGGGCGACCCGGCAAGGGAAATGACAAGGGCAATGCGGAAGGCCTGGTCGGTTACTCGCGCCGCAACTTCATGGTGCCAATCCCGCGGTTCGCGACCTGGGACGCGTTCAACGATTACCTGGAGACACAGTGTCTCAAACGTCAGGCGGATGTCTTGCGAGGTCAGTCCGAGACGATTGGCCAACGCCTCGAGCGGGATCTGGCCGCGATGTCCGACCTGCCTGTGGCGCCGTTCGATGCCTGCGATCAGACAACCGGACGGGTCAGTTCGCAGGCGTTGGTGCGCTACAAAACCAATGATTACTCGGTCCCGGTTGCCTACGGCCATCGTGACGTCTGGATCAGGGGCTATGTCGACGTGGTCGTGATCGGCTGCGGCGGCGAGGTCATCGCACGTCATCCGCGCTGCTACGACCGCGAGGACATGGTCTTCGATCCGCGGCATTACCTTCCGCTGATCGAGCAGAAGATCAACGCTCTCGACCAGGCGGCTCCCTTGGCAGAATGGGACCTGCCGTCGGAGTTCGCGACCCTGCGCCGCTTGATGGAAGCGCGCATGATCAAAGCCGGACGCCGGGAATATGTGCAGGTGCTGCGCCTGCTCGAGACCTTCGACATCGACGATCTGCATGCCGCCGTGAAGAAGGCTCTGCAACTGGGCGCGGTCGGCTTTGATGCCGTCAAGCACCTTGTCCTCTGCCACGTCGAGAAACGGCCGCCGAAGTTGGATCTCGATGTTTACCCATACCTGCCGCGGGCGAACGTCGAGACCACATCCGCGGCCAGCTATATGTCCCTGATGTCAGAGGATGCAGCATGACCGTGCCCCCGAAGATCCTGCTTGCGGATCATCTGAAGACGCTGAAGCTGCCGACTTTCCTGCGGGAATATGACAAACTCGCCCGCCAATGCGCCGCCGAGGGGCTGGATCATGTCCAGTTCCTGGCGCGTCTGGTCGAGCTGGAATTGATCGACCGCGAGCGGCGGATGATCGAGCGGCGTATCAAGGCCGCGAAGTTCCCGGCAACCAAGAGCTTGGACAGCTTCGACTTCAAGGCGATCCCGAAGCTCAACAAGATGCAGGTGCTGGAACTCGCCCGCTGCGAATGGATCGACCGACGCGAGAACGTCATCGCCTTGGGGCCCAGTGGAACCGGCAAGACCCATGTTGCCCTCGGGCTGGGGCTGGCCGCCTGCCAGAAGGGGCTGCCTGTCAGCTTTATCACCGCCGCCGCGCTGGTCAACGAGTTGATGGAAGCCCGCGACGAACGTCGGCTGCTACGGCTGCAAAAGCAGCTGGCTGCCGTAAAATTGCTCATCATCGACGAACTGGGCTTCGTGCCGCTCTCCAAGACCGGCGCCGAGCTCTTGTTCGAACTGATCTCGCAGCGCTATGAGCGCGGCTCCACGCTGATCACCAGCAACCTGCCCTTCGACGAATGGACCGAAACCTTCGGCACCGAGCGCCTGACCGGCGCCCTTCTCGACAGGCTGACACACCACGTCAACATTCTCGAGATGAACGGCGAAAGCTATCGCCTCAGCCAAAGCCGCGCCCGAAAGGCCCAAGCCGCCACCTGATCACACCTTGCAGAACTGGCCCTCCGGGCCAATGCGCCATGGCACGCGCCGGCTATCTGGAGAGCGCACGCGCCATGGCGCTTGGTGCCCCGCCATTGGCCTACTTTTGCGCCGCCACGTGGCCGGTTTTGTCTCCGCCGTTGACATGAAGTCTCGGAATTTTATAATTCTTGCGCTAAACACCTGCAAGTATTGATAAAAAGTGAAAATAAATCAATCTGAAAACCGAACGAAATCTCCATGAAATCGGTGAGGCACGTAGGGCTTGCCGTCAACCGTCAGGGACCATGGCAACGTCCCTTATCTCCCTCTTGAACGCCAAGAGAGCGACAAATGGCCTCGAGGCTCCACTCATTGCGCGGTCCTGTCAAACCGAGTAACCAAAGTCGGCTTTCGCCATCAATATTTGGTGCCTCGCGTATTCCGCGGTAGTCTATTTTCTGCGCTTCTGGCATCTGGATGGCAAAAGCCAGACTTGGTCCTCAGTTCGAAACTGTCCTTAGTGAATTTTTTGAGAGAATATAGAATTTAATCTAAAGGCTTAGCTACGACGGAGAGGATACAAACTACGTGCGCGCTGTCATGGGCGATGGGCAAAGACTGACCGAGGGGCAATTTGAAAGTACACTCAGGTTTGAAAGAGAAGCAGCGAACTTGGCGCGAACCTCTAAGTCCAGTATTTTTGCGACGATCACGTAAGTTATTGAATTAATGGGTCTTCATATTTTCGGTATCATCCGCGACGCGCAAAGTTATACGCGCCGCGCAATTTTATGTGCTTCCCTACAAACCGTCAGAAATCGAGATTTTCCACATTCAGTGCGTTCTGCTGGATGAATTCGCGGCGTGGCTCTACGACGTCGCCCATAAGTTTGGTGAACAGGTCATCGGCTTCGGCCATGTCATCAACCTTGACCCGCAACAGAGTACGTGCGTCTGGGTCTAGTGTGGTTTCCCACAATTGGCTCGGGTTCATCTCTCCGAGGCCCTTGTAACGCTGTAGCGACAGGCCTTTTTCGCCCTCTTCCAAAATAGCGGCCAAAAGGTCCAGCGGACCATGGATCAGTTGCTTGCGGTCACGGCGTTCCAACGTGGCGGGCAGGTTGTAAATCGCTTGCAGGCTCTGGGTAAAACTGCCGGTTTTACGTGCCTCGCCAGACCTCAGCATGGGACCATCCATTGTGCGCACCTCTTCGACGCCACGCAGGATACGCGCAAGACGGATACCTTTGTCCTGGGTGATGCGACCCATCCACCCCTTTTCATATTCCAGCGCGATCAGGTTCAGCCGCTCTGCCACTTTGTCGGCCACGCCCTGAAGGTTGGCGTCAATGGCACCGGGAACAAACGCACCGGCGATGGCAGCCTGTTCCAGAATATGGCGTGGATAATGTGTGGGAAAGGCGTCCAGAACGCGGCGCAACTGCCGTGCTTCGTCGACCACGCGCAACAGATCCTGACCGGCGATCTCTTCGCCGTTGCCCTGGCGCAGCATCGCATTGTCCGCGCCTTGCTGGATCAGGTATTCGTCCATCGCGGCCTGATCCTTGAGATAGACCTCGGACTTGCCACGCGCAACTTTGTATAGCGGCGGCTGCGCGATGTAGAGATGCCCGTTCTCAATCAGTTCGGGCATCTGACGATAAAAGAACGTCAACAGCAGGGTACGGATATGTGCGCCGTCGACGTCAGCGTCGGTCATGATGACGATCTTGTGGTAGCGCAGCTTGGCGATGTTGAATTCATCGCGCCCGATGCCAGTGCCAAGCGCCATGACAAGATTGCCGATTTCCTGACTACCCAGCATCCGGTCGAAACGGGCGCGTTCAACGTTCAGGATTTTGCCTTTGAGCGGCAGGATTGCCTGTGTACCACGGTCACGCCCGGTCTGAGCGGACCCGCCGGCGCTGTCGCCCTCGACCAGAAAGATTTCGGTCTTGGAGGGGTCTTTTTCAGAGCAATCCTTGAGTTTCCCGGCCAGAAAATTCACATCCATCGGGTTCTTGCGTCGTGTCAGGTCACGCGCTTTTCGCGCCGCCTCGCGGGCCAGGGCCGCTTCGACAATTTTGCCTACGATGACCTTGGCGATGTTCGGGTTTTCTTCGAACCACTCGGCAAGCTTTTCGTTCATCATGCTTTCAACCGCCGGGCGGACCTCGGACGAGACCAGTTTGTCCTTGGTTTGCGAGCTGAATTTGGGGTCGGGAACCTTGACCGACAACACGCAAGTCAGCCCTTCACGCGCGTCATCGCCGGTAAAGGTGACCTTCTCACGTTTAGCGATGCCGCTGGCTTGGGCGTAATTGTTGATTGTCCGGGTCAGCGCGCCACGGAACCCGGCCATATGGGTGCCGCCATCACGCTGCGGGATGTTGTTGGTAAATGGCAGGACGTTCTCGTGATAGGTGTCATTCCACCACATCGCGATTTCGATGCCGATGTCATCCTTTTCGCCGGTCATGTAGATCGGTTCGGCCATGATCGACGATTTCGAACGATCAAGGTACTTCACAAACTCACGCACGCCGCCGTCATAGTACAATTCAGATTTCAGCGGTTCAGCGGGGCGTTCATCCTCAAGAATGATGCGGACGCCGGAATTGAGGAAGGCCAGTTCGCGCAAACGCTTTTCCAGCTGCTCGAAGTGGTATTCGAGGTTCGAGAAGGTCTCGGTCGAGGCGAGAAAGCGCACCTCGGTGCCTTTGCGGCCATTGGCGTCACCGACAACGCGCAAGGATTCGACGGTGAATCCGCCCTCAAAGCGGGCGTAATGTTCCTTGCCATTGCGCCAGATGCGCAGCTCAAGCCAATCGGACAGCGCGTTCACAACCGAGACACCGACGCCGTGCAGACCGCCCGACACCTTATAGGAATTCTGGTCGAATTTGCCGCCGGCGTGCAGCTGGGTCATGATGACCTCGGCCGCCGACACGCCTTCGCCGTCGTGAATATCGACCGGGATGCCGCGACCATTGTCACTGACCGAGACCGAGTTGTCGGCGTGGATTTTGACGTTCACCGCGTCTGCGTGACCGGCCAGCGCTTCGTCAATGCCGTTGTCCACAACTTCGTAGACCATATGGTGCAAACCCGAGCCGTCATCAGTGTCGCCAATATACATCCCAGGACGTTTGCGAACAGCCTCTAAGCCCTTGAGAACCTTGATGGAGCTTGCACCATATTCTTCGGGGATCTGTTCGTTATCGGCCATTCGGTTTTTCCTTGTTCTTGGTGACCGGGTTATAGGGTTTTCCAGGGGGATTGTCACGCAACTGACACTATATTTTGTGGCACCCCAACAGGCGCCCTACAGCAGTTCAGACATCGTCGGCCGGTGTCAGAGAAATCAGATGAACGGAATGATCAGACCCACCGCAATCAGCAGCGATCCAGCGATCCGGTTCGTCCGCCCCAACGCGCGCGGCGACGTCAGCAACCGCTTTGCCCGGTCAATAGACGCCGCCAGCACAAGGTTGCCCAGCAGCGGCACGATGGCCGAAATCCCCGCAATCACCACCATGTCGGGCCAGCGCAGGGCGGTCAGATCAAAGAACCCTGGCAGCACGCCCATATAGAACAGGATCGCCTTGGGGTTGCCCAGGATGACCACAAGTCCAGCCGCGAAACCGGCCCACATGCCCGGCCGTGTCAGCCGGTTGTCAGTCGAGATTTTTGCATCGGCATTGCGAATGATCAGGCCGCCCATGATCAGGAATGTCAGACAGGCGACCCAGCGCAGAAAGGTCATGAACCCGGCAAAGACGCTGACGATCCACGTAACCCCAAGGATCGCCAGAAACGGCCAGAGGATGTCGCCGACAACAACGCCCAGTGCCAGCGGCCAGGCCGCCTGAAACCCACCCGACAGCGCCCGCGCAATCAGCGCCACCCAGACCGGCCCCGGCGTCAGGAACAGGATCAGCAACGCCCCGGCATAAAGGGCGATATCGGCAATACTAATCGTCATGTCGGCCCCGCCACGGCGGACAGACCGCCAGATTCCGTTACGTGAATATATTGCGCCCTTTCGCCGAGGCTGTCGAAAAGGTCAAGCCCGGTGCCAGTCATCCACGCCTGCGCCCCGAGCGCGCAAATCTCGTCATAAAGTGCGGCGCGCCGGTCTGCGTCCAGATGTGCCGCGACTTCGTCCAGCAGCAGCAATGGTGGCGCACCGAAATCTTGTGCCAGCGCCCGCGCATTGGCCAGGATGAGCGAGATCAGCAGCGCCTTTTGCTCTCCTGTCGAACAATCGGCGGCGGGCACATCTTTGGCCTGGTATGTGCCTAGCAGATCGGCGCGGTGCGGCCCGACAAGGCTGCGCCCGGCCATCAGGTCGCGCGGGCGGCTGTCGGCCAATGCCGCGCGCAGGGCGTCCTCGGATTCGGGCAGGGTGCCTTCGGTCTGAATCAGCGCCAGATCAGCGGCGGGAAAGGTGGTCTCGGCACTTGCTTGCGCGATACTTAGCTGCGCCAGCGCTGCCAGCCGGTTGGTGTGGATCGCAGCGCCAGTGCGGGCCATCTGCGCCTCAAGCGCGGCGTACCACCCCGCATCGCGAACCTGGTCCTTGAGCAGCCGGTTGCGGTCGCGCATCGCCTTTTCATAGTCCAGCGACAAGTCGGCGTGATCTGGAAAGAAGCTAAGCGTCATGCGGTCCAAGAACCGCCGCCGACCCTCGGCACCCTCGATCCACAACCGGTCCATCGACGGCACCAGCCACAGCACCCGCGCGATGCGGCCAAGGGCGGTCTGCGATGCCGGTTTGTCGTCAATACGGACCTGACGCGGCGCGCCATTCTCGGAGAGAAAGCTGACCTCGTGACTACCCTGCGGCCCGTGCAACAGGCCGGTGATTTTCCACCCCAGCGCTTCGGGGCGTCGGGTCATCTCCTGCGCTGACGCACGGCGCATCCCGCGACCGGGTGAAAACAGCGATACGGCTTCGATCAGGTTCGTCTTACCCACACCATTGGGGCCGGACAAAGCAACGGGGCGCGCGTCCACCGAAACCACTGCCCGCTTATGCGAGCGGAAGTGCGAAACGGTCAGGGATTCGAGATAGAGCGGCACCAGGGCCTCCTACCGGCGTGCCGATAGGGGCATCAGACCGGTTGGCGCAACGTGGGTCGGGTACGTCACACCCGCATCGGCATCACGACATAGACCGCGGACAGATCATTGCCTTCGCGCATCAGGGTCGGATCACCCGAAGAGTTGAACAGGAATACCGCATTCTCGCGATCCACCTGGCTGGCGATTTCCAGCAGATATTTCGCGTTAAATCCGATTTCCAGCTTTTCGTCGCCATAGGCCACAGCCAACTCTTCCTCGGCGGCGCCAGAATCCGGCGCATTGACCGACAGGACCAGCCGATCCTCATCCAGCGACAGCTTTACCGCGCGCGAGCGTTCAGAACTGACGGTGGCGACACGGTCGACAGCCTTGGCAAACTCGGCGGCATCGACTTCGAGCTTGCGAGTGTTGCCCTGCGGAATGACTCGGGTGTAGTCGGGAAATGTGCCGTCGATCACTTTGGAAGTCAGCGTGATGTCCGGCGTGGCAAAGCGCACCTTGGTTTCCGACACCGACACGGCAATCGCCATGTCGTCCTGATCCAGCAGCTTGCGCATCTCGTTCACCGTCTTGCGAGGGACGATCACGCCCGGCATGGCTACGGCTCCGGCGGGCAGGTCGGCGTCGATCCGGGCAAGGCGGTGGCCATCGGTTGCGACGCAGCGCAGTTTCTGCCCGCCGTCACCGTCTGCCACATGCATGTAGACGCCATTGAGGTAATACCGCGTCTCTTCGGTTGAGATCGCAAATTTCGATTTGTCGAACAACCGCCGCAACACCTGCGCCGGGGCCGAAAAATTGGCAGTATATTCCGAGGTCGCCATGACCGGGAAATCTTCTTTGGGCAACGTGGCAAGCGAGAAGGTCGAGCGACCGGCCTCAACCGTCAATCGACCAGAAGCACCATCTTCGCTGAGCGAGACAAGCGCGCCGTCGGGCAGTTTACGCACGATCTCGTGCAGGGTGACGGCAGATACTGTCGTGGCACCGGCGCGTTCGACCTGGGCCGGTGCCTTGTCCAGCACCTCGATGTCCAGATCGGTGGCGCGGAACATCACGCTGTCGCCTTCGGCCTCGATCAGCACGTTGGCGAGGATCGGAATCGTGTTGCGGCGCTCGACGACTGATTGTGCCTGCGACACTGCCTTGAGCAGCGCACCGCGTTCCATGCTGAACTTCATTTCTTGACCCTCTCCGCTTGGTCGGGGGTGCACCGTAGCCCGGCGCACACTCTGCTCCAACCGATTTATGCGTTTTGTCCGATTGTTTTGCAGAAGCGTCAAGGGCGACAGGCCACCCAACGGCAGCCCGCGCAACGTTTGTTGTTTTCGCGGCTCAGGCTTCGAGCGCGCGACGCAGCAATTCCAGGTCCTCGGCGATCTGTCCGTCCTGAATTTTAAGCTCTTCGATCCGTTTCACGCCGTGCATCACCGTGGTATGGTCCCGGCCACCAAAACGGCGGCCGATTTCCGGTAACGATCTGCTGGTGAGTTGTTTGCACAAATACATGGCAACCTGACGCGGACGGGCAAAACTGCGCAACCGTTTCGGCCCGATCATGTCGGCCAGACGGATGTTGTAATGCTCGGCAACCTTGCGCTGGATCTCGTCGATGCTGACCTTGCGTTCGGATGCACGCAGGACATCAGCAAGGCAATCCTGCGTCAATTCCATCGTGATCGGCTTGCCCACCAGCGACGCAAACGCGAACAGCCGGGTCAGCGCACCCTCAAGCACCCGGACGTTGGTCGAGATACGATGCGCGAGAAACTCCAGTACGCCGCCGTCAATGCCGAGGCTGGGATACAGCGCGCGATGGGCCTCAAGCTTGGTCTGGAGGATGCCGAGGCGCAGTTCATAATCTGTCGGGTGAAGGTCAACGACCAGACCGCTTTGCAGCCGCGACCGGATACGGTTTTCCATATCCTTGATCTCGTCCGGGGCGCGGTCGGCAGAAATGATGATCTGCTTTTGTTGATCCACCAGCGCGTTGAAGGTGTGAAAGAACTCTTCCTGCGTGCTGTCCTTGCCGGCGATGAACTGAACATCATCAACCATCAGCACGTCGACCGAACGGAACATCTCTTTGAAATCCATCATCCGGCGTTCACGCAGTGCCTGAACGAATCGATACATGAACTGTTCCGCCGAAAGATACAGCACGTTCAGTTCCGGGCTGCGGGCCCGCAGTTCCCAAGAGATGGCGTGCATCAGGTGAGTTTTACCCAAGCCAACGCCCCCATACAGGAACAGGGGGTTGAACGTGACCGGGCCGTTTTCGGCGACGCGGCGCGCAGCCGCATGGGCCAGTTCGTTGGGTTTACCGACGACGAAGGTGTCAAAGGTGAACCGCGTGTCCAGCGGTGCGCCGCGCAGCAGATCGCTACTGGGGGCAGTTGGTTCCACACGCGCGGCCGGTGCCGCAACGCGCGGTCGCTCTCCATTTGCGACCTTGAATTGGACTCTGCGAATTTCCGTCGTGACGGTCGACAGTTGCGCCAGCAACAGGTCGCCGTAATTCTGAGACACATAGGTGCTCATGAAATTTGTTGGCACTTTGAAGAGGGCCACCCCTTCGTTCACGCCATCGTAGCTGAGTGGTTTGATCCACGTCTTGTAATTGTTCTCGCCTACCGTCTCACACAACTTGTGCTGCAACGCGCCCCATTGTTCCTGTGTCATATTTCCTCAGTTCCATTCCCAAGATCGTGCCCCAACAACACATTGCGCGGTCACACCCAAACGCGCATCAGCCACATGCATTCGCGACGACAGGTCAGGTCCCTTGCCGCAGCGGCAAAGGCCAAATACCTGTTGGTATATTCTCCGAACCGCGCGCCTGAGCATTTTGGGGCCCCACCCCAAAACATCAGAACTGCCCGCGATCGGCAGTTGTATACGGACATGTTCAAAGGCAACGCCTTTGTTCCCTGGTCAATTGACCAGTTCGAATATGCGACCGCTGACCACCAAGCTGTGGCAGCGCGTTCGCCATCATGTCCCCCCGAAATGCGATGTGACTCGCTTGGTGAAGGTACCAGCGTTGGCAGAGGGCCGACAACTCTTCTTCACGCTTGACTCAGCTTTCCACGGAAAAGAATCTGTTAAGCCGTTCAAGCGCAAATAAAATGCAAAAAGACACCACTGATAGTGGTGTCTTTTGCAATTTTACCCAATATCGGGGTCGGCTTAACCGAGCGATTTAACCCGCGAAGAAAGCCGGGAAATTTTGCGCGAAGCGGTGTTTTTATGGAACACGCCTTTGGTCACACCACGCATCAGTTCGGGCTGTGCCGCCCGCAATGCGGCAGTCGCGGCGTCCTTATCACCCGATGCGATCGCCTCTTCGACTTTGCGCAGGAATGTGCGAATCCGCGAGCGGCGGGCTTTGTTGACAGCAAAACGGGCATCTGCCTGCTTTGCGCGTTTTTTGGACTGCGGCGTATTGGCCATGTGTCGATTCCCAGTGTCTAAAGGTCAAAATGTCGTCGTGTAAGGACACCTGCCCCAAGAGCACAGCTCGGGATCGATTCTTGCCAGAGCGGGCATCACACGCATGTAGCGGCGTCCTATAAGGCAGTTATGCGCAAATGCAAACAGGAAAACCGCCGCTTTGCGGATTGCGTCATTTGTCGCGGAACTGCGCCGTGCGTTTTTCCAGAAAGGCAGACATGCCTTCTTTTTGATCTTCGGTGGCGAACATGGCGTGAAACAGCCGACGCTCGAACAAAAGACCCTCGCTCAGAGTCGTTTCGTACGACCGATTCACCGCTTCTTTGACCGCGATTGTCGTCAGCATGGATTTGTCCGCAATCTTGGCGGCGGCCCCCTGTGCCTCTTCCATCAGGCTCTTGGCTGGAACGACGCGGCTGACCAGGCCGGAACGCTCGGCTTCTTCGGCATCCATGAAGCGACCTGTCAGATTCATATCCATCGCTTTGGATTTGCCGACCAGCCGGGTCAGGCGCTGTGTGCCGCCAATCCCCGCGACCACGCCCAGGTTGATTTCAGGCTGGCCGAACTTGGCCGTGTCCGAGGCGATGATGAAATCGCACATCATTGCCAATTCGCACCCCCCCCCAAGCGCATAGCCAGAAACAGCGGCGATGATCGGTTTGCGGATCTGCCCAATGGCCTTGTGCTCACTGGCAAAGAAATCGGACAGGAACATCTCGACAAAACTTTTCTCGCACATCTCCTTAATGTCCGCGCCGGCGGCAAACGCCTTGGCCGAGCCGGTCAGGATGATGCAGCGAACCTTGTCGTTGGCATCCAGATCCCGCAACGCCGCAGCCAGCTCACCCAGCATCTGGGTGTTCAGGGCATTCAGGGCATCAGGGCGGTTGAGTTTTACGGTAGCAACGCGGTCTTCTACTTCGACGATGATCGTCTCATAGGCCATGAAACATGCCTTCGATTGTTTCGGTCAGAAATTGAAGCCTTACCACTTCGGGATCGGTATTCAAGCTATCTCTGGCAAGTCGGACAATAGAACGTTGACCGACCGGATTGGACCAGTCGCTGCACAGAATCGTGGCAGTCAGGCGTTCGGCAGGGCGCGCCTTCGCGCCCGTAAACGTCAAAGCTGTGCTGGAAATACCCCAATTCCCCATCAGCCTGGCGAAAATCGCGCAGGCTGGATCCGCCGGCCTCGATGGCCTGCTCCAGGACTTGTCGAATGATTGGGACCAGCGCCCCAACCCGTGCAGCAGCGATGCGCCCTGCCTTGTGCGCGGGATGAATCCGCGCCCGGTAAAGTGTTTCGCAGACATAGATATTCCCCAACCCGGCGACGGTCTTTTGATCCAGCAGTGCCGATTTCACCGGTGTATTCCGTCCGGCAAACCGAGAAATCAGATATCCCTCATCAAAGCTATTGCCCAGCGGTTCGGGTCCGATTGCGGCCAACAGCGGGTGCATATTGACAGTGTTTGACGCCAACAGATCCATCGCGCCAAACCGTCGCGGATCGTTAAAGGTGACGCGGGCACCCGATTCCATATGCAGCACCACATGGTCATGTTTCTGCGCCGCCGGGTGTTCCTGCACAAACCGGCCCAACGGATCGCCTGATATCAGCATCCGCCCCGACATACCCAAGTGGATCAACAGTGTTTCGCCAGAGGACAGATCGGCAAGGATGTATTTCGATCGCCTGCGCAGCCGCAACACCTTGGCCCCCGTCAGCCGCCCCGCCATGCTCGGTGGAAACGGCCATCGTAAATTCGGACGGTTTACGTCGGCCTGCGCGATCCTCTGCCCCTCCATCACGGGGGCGAGGCCACGACGAACAGTCTCGACTTCGGGTAATTCGGGCATTCGGATATCCAGTCAGGATCATGCGGGGCAGAGCGACCAGTATATGCTGTCCGATCAGAGGAATGAATGACGCTTTGTCAGTATCCATTAATCTTTAGAGTAGTGATCAGAATGGGACGCAACGTCGTCTGCCCCCGACATAGGTCGGAGTGGCCGGAGACCCCTCCGAAGAAAATACGCCGCACCCAGAGTGAACAGGCGCTTTAGTCTGGGTTCTGGTGTCCGGATGTCGCCCTACTGAACGCGGACCAGTTTCCTGCCCGGCAACGTTGTCGGCATGTATTCGTCCTGCACGGCCCGGACCAAAAGCAGCAAGTGGACCCAATTTCCGGGTTCTCCGCTGCGGAACACTTGCGCGGATTTGACTGTTTGTTCTTTGCACCACATCTCTTTATGCACAAATGCTACGGCACACTGGCGCGAACGGATCGAAATTATGACTGAACCGTATGAAAAGACCACGCATTTCGGCTTTGAAACTGTCCCGGAGGATGAAAAGGCCGGGCGCGTGCGGGGCGTCTTTGGGTCGGTCGCGTCGAAATACGACGTGATGAACGATGCCATGTCGATGGGGATTCACCGCGTCTGGAAGGATGCGATGATGGATTGGCTGGCACCGCGTGCCGGGCAAACTTTGCTGGATGTGGCTGGCGGGACTGGCGATATATCGTTCCGTTTCCTGAAACGTGCCGGGCGCGGTCATGCGACAGTCCTTGACCTGACCGAACCGATGCTGATCGAAGGTCGCAAACGCGCCGAGGCCGAGGCGATGGCCGGATCGCTTGACTGGGTTGTAGGGGATGCAATGGCGCTCCCCTTTGAGGACAACACATTCGACGTCTACACGATTTCCTTTGGCATCCGGAATGTGACCCGCCCGCAAGAAGCGCTGAACGAAGCGTTCCGTGTGCTCAAACCCGGTGGGCGCCTGATGGTGCTGGAATTCAGCCAGATTCCCAGCCCGGCAATGCAATGGGCCTATGACCGCTATTCGTTCAACGTGATTCCGGCGATGGGTCAGATCATCGCGGGGGACCGCGACTCTTACCAGTATCTCGTCGAATCGATCCGAAAATTCCCGGATCAGGAAACCTTTCTGGGCATGGTACGTGCCGCCGGGTTCGAGCAGGCAAAGTATCGTAACCTGACGATGGGTGTTGCCTGCCTGCATTCCGGCTGGAAACTCTGACATGCGTGGACCGCACAATATCTGGCGGCTGATCCGCACCGGTGCCACGTTTGAACGGACTGGCGCGATGGGCGTCTTTCTGGATGCTGTGGACGCGCCCCGGCCGCTGCGCATGGCCGCGCGGGTGCTTGGCTGGCCGTTCAAATGGCTGGGTTACGAAGGCGATGTGACGATGCCACCGGCCACGCGGGCGCTGACCGCGCTGGGACCGGCCTATATCAAATTCGGACAGGTGCTTTCGACGCGCCCGGATGTGGTGGGCGATGCCATGGCCGTGCAATTGCGCGTGCTGCAGGACAAGCTGCCGCCGTTCTCGGTCGCCGAAGCCAAAGCCTCAGTTGAGATGGAATTGGGCGAACCGGCAGATAAGCTGTTTTCGACATTCAGCGATCCGGTGGCTGCGGCCTCTATCGCGCAGGTCCACCGCGCTGAAATAGCCGAGACCGGCGAAACCGTCGCGGTCAAGGTGCTGCGCCCCGGGATCGAACGTGCCTTTCGCAAGGATATCGACGCGTTCTATCTGGCGGCGACGCTGATCGAATGGCTGTCGCCCGCGTCGCGCCGATTGCATCCCATGGATGTCATCACCCATTTCGAAGGTGTGGTGATGGGCGAACTCGATCTGCGTTTGGAATCTGCCTCTGCCTCGGAATATGCGGCGAACACGGCGGATGACGTCGGCTTCACCTTACCTTCGGTCAAATGGGATCTGTCGGGACGCCGCGTGATGACGCTGGGCTGGGCCGACGGTGTGCCGATGGGGGACAATGACGCGATCGACGCCGCCGGTCATGATCGCATCGCGATAAGCGAGCGGGTTCTGCAACTCTTTCTCAAGCACGCACTGCGCGACGGATTCTTTCATGCTGACATGCATCAGGGCAACCTAAAGGTGGCGCCCAATGGCGATGTGATCGCGCTCGATTTTGGCATTATGGGGCATATCGACGAATATACCCGCCGCGTCTATGCCGAGATCCTGTTCGGGTTCATTCGTCGCGACTATATGCGCGTCGCCGAAGTGCATTTTGAGGCAGGCTATGTGCCCGCCGACCGCGACGTCGATGAATTCGCCCGCGCCCTGCGTGCGGTGGGCGAGCCGATTTTCGGTATGGATGCGACGCGGATTTCCATGGGACGGTTGCTGTCTTATCTCTTTGAAGTCACCGAACGTTTCGGCATGGAGACGCGAACCGAACTGATCCTGCTGCAACGCACGATGGTGGTGGTCGAAGGGGTGGCGCGGTCGCTCAATCCGCATATGAACATCTGGAAAGTCGCGCAGCCGGTGGTCGAGGATTATATCAAAACTTCGATTGGCCCGCGTGCGGTGGCGCGTGATCTGGGGAAAACAGCGATGGTCATGGCCCGTTTTGGTCCGCGCCTGCCCCGACTGGTCGAGGCGGCGCTGATTCGTCAGGCGCAACCCAGCCAGCCCGAGGCGTCGCGCCGCTGGCCGGGACGCCTGTTGTGGTCCGGTCTGGGCTTGGCGCTAGGCGTTGGCGCAACGTTGCTCGTCGCGCATTTCTGGCACGTCGGCTGATCCGGGCCGCCCGCCCTGACTCGCGTTTGGCTACTTCGTCGGGATCATGGCTTTTCGACCGGCCCACCTTGCGCGGCCCATGTCGAAAAACCCTCTTTGAGGTGCGCGGCCTCAAACCCCATGTCATTCAGCGTGGCGGTGGTGATTGCTGATCGCCACCCCGAGGCGCAGTGGAACACGAATTTCTTGTCCTCCTGACCAAAGATATCCTTAAAATAAGGGCTGTCCGGGTCGATCCAGAATTCGGCCATCCCACGCGGACAGTGAAAGCTGCCGGGGATAAATCCCGACCGTTCCCGTTCGCGTACATCCCGCAAATCGACAAAAACCACATTCGGATCTTCAACCATAGCGATGGCATCCGGTGTCTCGACCTCAACAATCCTGGCGCGGGCAGCCGCAACCAGTTCGGCTGCGGTGGTCTTGAGTTTGGCCATGGTAGATCTCTCCTGATGCGATGCTTTGCGCGGCATTTTGCAAGGGATCGTCACCAGCATCAAGCGCCGCGCGATCATTCGGCAGGGTAACAGACGGCGCCGCAGGATAGGCCCTTTGTTCCTAAGGCGCCACGACAGAAGGACCGGTTCATGCGTCGTCGAACAAACGTGCCGAAACCGACCCAAGATGTTTGCGCATGGCGTCAAAGGCCGCTGCTGGTTCTCTCGACTCAATCGCAGCAGTGATGGCGTCATGTTCGGCGAAACTGGAATGACCCGGTGACGGGCGCGCGGTTTCGCGGACAACCGTACTCCATGCCACGGCCCGACGCACCTGATTGAGCTGGTCAAAGATCGTCAGCAGCATGATGTTGTCAGTCGCCTCGGCGATGGCGCGATGAAACCGATCATCCTGCGCTTCGTATTCAACCCAGGTCGTCGCCGCGACAGCACGGTCACGGGCCGTCCGAATGCGGGCCAGCGCTTCGGCTGAGGCATTGATCGCCGCCTCGCGGGCGATTGCGGTTTCGATGCAATGCCGTGCGCGCATCATCTTGACGGGTGTCAGTTGCTGCGACAGTTCCGGGACACCGCCGGTGGCATCTGTACTGCCGACAAACGTGCCCTTGCCCACATGCCGCCAGATCGTCCCCTCCCGCTCAAGCGCATCAAGCGCCTTGCGCAGGGTTGAGCGACTCATCGCAAGACTGCCGATCAGTTCACGTTCTGACGGCAACCGGTCGCCGGGCGCGTAGGTGCCCGCCTCGATGAACTCACGCAAGACGGTGATCGCGTCGTCCCGGTCTGACGATTCTGGCCGTGAATACACCTGCGTCCTCCATATTGATCAACCAAAGCGCGGCTATTGCGTTGAATATTGGCCGATCAATAAGGTAAATCAAGAAATATATCTTAAACGTAAAAATTGGTTGCGATTGATTTTACTTACGCTAACAATCAGCGCGCCAAGTCCTTGGCTGCAAGATCGGAGATATTGATGGCTGAATTCGTGATTGAAACGCCGCCTGTTGTGGCGCTGCCCGTTGCCGGAAGCGACGCCAGCTTCCCGGTGCGCCGGGTTTACTGCATCGGGCGTAACTATGCCGCGCACGCGGTCGAAATGGGGCATGACCCGGACCGCGAGGCGCCATTTTTCTTTCAGAAAAATGCCAACAACCTCGATCCGTCGGGCGAATTCCCCTATCCACCACATTCCTCAGACGTTCATCACGAAGCTGAGATTGCCGTGATGCTCAAATCCGGCGGCACCGATATCCCGGTCGCGTCTGCGCTGGATCACGTATATGGCTACGCCCTGTCGCTGGATATGACCCGCCGAGATCTGCAAGGCGAGATGAAAAAGGCTGGCCGTCCCTGGGAAATTGGCAAGGCGTTTGAACGCTCTGCCCCCGTCGGCCCAGTGCATTCGGTCGCCTCTGTCGGGCATTTGTCCCAAGGCGCGATCACACTCAAGGTCAACGGCGACCTCAAGCAAGAGGGCGATCTGAATCAGATGATCTGGAAAGTGCCTGAAATGATCGCATATCTGTCAGAATATTTCGAACTTGCCGCCGGGGATGTGATCCTGTCCGGGACTCCTTCCGGCGTGGGGCCGGTGGCCAAAGGCGACGTCATGGAAATCGCTGTCGCCGGGCTAGGCTCCTTGAGCGTGACTGTAACCTAACCGATTCCGAGCATGCATGCCGATCTACCGGCCGGAATTGATCGCGATTGCCCGCATTCGTACGATCCCATACAGCGCCCCGCCAAAGTTGCGGGGCGCTGCGAGCCAGCGGAATCACGCGGCACGCATACGCGTCGGGGTCGCGCCCGCGGCGTTTTCCCAGTTGTAAACCTTGCTTGGCCAACCGTGCGGCATCACGCCGAATTCGGAGTTATGCAAACGTCATGACACGTGGTGCAGGGACACAAAATCCCGTCTCTTGCCCCTTGTGCGGCGGCCTGCGCAGGCGCACATTCCACCCACGGGCAAATCGTCGCGAAACCGCGCAGATACCCGTTGCCTCACCGGTGACATCGCCCTGACCGCAACAGTCAGGCTCCCCTGCCCCCTCTGAGCATCGACCCGATGGGCAATCGCCGTTCGGGAACCCGTGTGTGCAGGAGACCCCCATGTCCAAGGAAAAGAACAAAGGCAACAAGGAAGCCAAGAAACCGAAGAAGGAAAAGGTAAAGGTGCTGGCCACCGCCAATTCCGGCGCCAAGGGTGCGACCACAATCGCCGGTAAGAAGGTGTAGCCACCCGCCGGGCGCGCGTGGCGCACTGCGCCCGCGCGCCGTTCCCCTGATGCCGACGCTCAACGGCCCCTTGCCAGCATCCGCGTCCTGCGGTCCTATCGCCGCCATGCGCTGTGCCCTTTTATTTGTCCTGCTGATCCTCACCGCCTGCGGGCGCCCGCTCACCCCGAACGAGGTGCGTTTCCTGCACGCGATGCACGGGCCCGCGCTGAACCCCGATCAGGTGCGGCTGGTGCGTGGCCATCCGGCGGCAGCGATCACCACGACCCGTCCGGTGCGGCCCCGGCTGACCTGTCAGGAGCGCCTCTACCCGCCGTCCAAAGGTGAGACTGTCACCGTCGCACCCGGCGCCACCACGCTGTTCGGCACGGTTCTGTTTCGCAAAGATCTGTATCGGGACGATTTTGTGCCGGGCTTTCCCGACCGGATTGATGTGGCGGACGCGATGCTGCTGGCGCACGAGATGACCCACGTCTGGCAATGGCAGAACAGGGCCCTGACCGGGTACCACCCGCTCAAGGCCGTGTCTGAACATGGTGCCAGCGCCGATCCCTACCTGTTCGACCCCGACAGCCCGGGGCGGTTTCTGGACTACGGTTACGAGCAACAGGGTGCCGTGGTCGAGGAATATGTCTGCTGTCAACTGCTCGACCCCGAAGCACCGCGTACCGAACGGCTGCGGGCGATGATCACCGAGGCGATGCCGATGACGCGCCTTGATGCCGTTCTAGGCAATCCTGCGGTACGCCTGCCCTGGCGCGGCGCCGCGCGGCGCGGGATCTGCCGCTAAGGCTGGACAGGCAGGGTACGACATCCCATCCTCGACCCCAATATCCACCAAGCCGGGGACTGCCACCATGCGCCATCTTGCCGTGATCCTGCTTGCCGCCATCGTCATGCCGTTGGCCGTGCAGGCGCAGGACACGGATCTTGAACTTGTACTGCTGGCGGATGCCTCAGGCTCAATCGACGCGCGCGAGATCGCCTTTCAGCGGCAGGGCTACGCCCAGGCGATTACCGATCCCGCAGTTCTGGCGGCAATCCGCGGCACGGCATATGGCGAAATTGCTGTGACCTATGTGGAATGGGCCGCAAATCAGGTGACGGTTGTCGACTGGACGCGCATTGACGGACCCGAGTCGGCCGAAGGGTTTGCACAGGCGTTGCAGGCGCAGCCCCGGCTGGCCTATGGGCGCAATGCCATCGGGGCGGCGCTGCTCGAAGGGCTGCGGTTGATGGACGAAAATGACATCTACGGTTGGCGGCGGGTCATCGATTTCTCGGGCGATTCGGCCAACAACTGGTCCGGGCCCGGCATTGACGAGGCCCGCACACAGGTTATTGCCGCAGGCGTCACAATCAACGCGTTGCCGATCCTGTCGCCGGACGATCCGGGGCGGGCGCAGGGCGGGCTTGAGGCGCTGTATGAAGAGCGGGTCATTGGCGGGCCGGGTGCCTTTGTCGTGACGGCCCACAGCCGCGCCGACTTTGCCGAGGCGGTCAAGCGCAAGCTGATCCTGGAAATCTCGGCACGGATGTCCGACGCCCGGATACCCCCGGATGGCGCGAACCCCATCGACTGATGCGATGTCGCGCTAGCGGATCACACCACGGCAGTCAGTATCGGACCCGCGCTTTCGCCCTGGCTTGGCCAAAGTGCTGCAACGCCATCCACTTCGAGCGTGACGCGTGACAAGCCCGCGCCCTGACCACGTCGGCACAGCCGCAACCTTTGACCGTCGAAATCCGTCAGGGTCAGGCTGGCCGGGCCGCAATCCGACTCGAGCGCGCAGCGCAGGACTTGCAAGGCCAGGCTTTGACCCATGCGCAGGCTTTGACGGCTTTCCGACGGATAGATCCCGCTGCTCATCAGTCGGCCCAGTGCCATGTTTGCAGCCAGCGTATCACATTCGGCCCCCAGATCGCGGTCTGTGCCGGGCAGCGTTGCAGAATCGCTTGCGAATACCGCCTTGAGAAGCGTCATCATCGTACCGACCAGCAGGGTCCGGCCCGTTGCTTCGCCCGGATGCAGCGACGGCATCTGCGGCAGCATCAGATTCTGGCCAAAATGCAGCGGGCTCCAGCCGTCGCAATGCCCGCCATCGCGATCAGGAAGCGCAAAGCGACCGGTGCCGAGCTGAGTGTTGAACTGCGCGATCCAGGTCAGCAGACGGGGACAATGACGGTTCAGCAGCACCAAAGCTGAGTGCAGACACGCACTTTCGCCGCCAGTCTGCATATCCTCTCCCGCTTGCATCAGCGTGAGGCGCGCCGCCGTGACTCCGGGTCGAACCATGCGTCCCGGCCGGGCCCGCATCCTGTCCGACAAGGCCTGCGCCCGCTGCGCCGCCTCGGTCATCACAGCCATCAGACGTGGCCCGTTCCAGCCGGAACGCAACCCAGCGTCCAGTGGCATACCCCGAGCAAGCAACCAGAGCGCAGCACCGTAAGGCGCTTGCATGCCATGGCGGCGGGTGTGCCCGGCAAGGTCGCGCGGCGTCGCGATTCCCTGTTGCGCAGTGCCAGCACGGCCGGGAAACGGCAGTTCTGCACCGGTGGTTGCCGCTATCCAGCGGCTCCAGTGCGACATGGCGCAGTGAACGGTCGGCGCGGCGCCTTCGCCCCCCGAATGGTCACGCGGCGGGCACAGCGCCAGAAACGCCGAGAGGCCACGCCCGGACCCATCCGGACCGGGCTGATCCGGCCATAGATTGTCTAGAACAGACCGGCCATCGCAGCCGTGCCGCAGCACAGCGCGATGACCGGCAACACCCTGCCGGGACGGGGACAGCGTCCCTGCCGGAAAAGCATCACCGCTGGGAACGGTGTGGCGGGAGAACCACGGGAGGCGATGCAATTCGCACAGCAGGTCGTGCAGGGTGAAACGGGCGACACCGTCGATCCGCACCACATCATCCGGGGCGAACGGAGCGTCGAGCGGCAAGTCACGGATCAGCGCCAGCGCATACAGCTCGGCCATCTGCGCCGCGAGCGCATCGGCCCCAAGGTGCGGGGCGCGGGGCAACGCGGCGGTGGTGTCGGGTGGTTGATTGGCGGCGCGATTCTGACCGCCGGTAATCACTTGGAACAGAACGGTATTGGCGGGTCTTTGGGCGGTCATGATAGTTCCCCCTGTTTCGGCAGATCGGATCCGTTATGGCGCAGCGCCCTGTCGGATCTTCATAGATGTTAACGCCAGGATGCCATGTCAGCGTGAACCCAGCGTGAGTGGGGCGTTATTCCAGCGCTATCAGGTCAAAATTTCCCTAGGGGAAAGCATCGACCTTGCCCGGGTGCCCGTAAAATTAGCGCAAATCACCCGGTCCAACTTGACGCTAGGACGGACCAGGCGTTTGCTGACATCTATAGTAGCACAGATTTTCAGGAGTACATTGATGTCAATGCAGTGGAGCGCGCCAGTCACAGCCGATTTCTGGGATGCCTATCTGGATTGGTCCCGGCTGCTGCAAACCCGGCGCGCCACGCTGCTGCCGCCTGATCCCGACGGCCATGACTGGTTCGAGCCGATCTTTGTCCGGCTAAGACCGCAAGGCCAGACCAGCGCCATGGGCTCTGCGCGCAAGGCGCTCGCCGCACGCGTCAACGATGCCGCCGATCCGCTGGTGATGGACCCATTGGAATACGCCAGATTGGCGGCCCGCATCGCCGATCCTACGGTCGACAAGGGGTTGCCTGACGAATATGCACTCTACCGAAGGCTGAACAGCGGCACCACAACGGATGCCACGCTGTTTGAGTTGCTGGATGTGGGCAGCACCGTTGACCTGGACTTGACCGACATGCTCGAGGCGGTGATCGCCAGCACAGCCAAGCCACGGAACGCTGCGCCGATTGTGGCGATCATTGACGACGGCATCGGCTTTCTCAACACGCGGTTTCGGCGTAATTCTGGCGCAGAAGGGGGACACGAGACCCGGTTTCACGCGGTTTGGCTGCAATCGCTCGAACGCCTGCAGAAGCCCGCCGGTGGCCAGCGGAGGGCGCATCTGGGCCGTATCCTGACTGCAACCGAAATTGACGCGATGTTGGCTCAGGGCTCAGCGCTGGACGAACCCGCAACCTATGCAGAACTCAACGCCGAATTGTACGGGCAGCGCGGCCACCGGTCGACCGAATTCGGTCAAAGCCACGGAACTCATGTGCTCGACCTCGCGGCTGGTGCCGACCCCGATGACGCGACTGAGACGGTGCGCGACTGGCCGCTTTTGGCGGTACAACTGCCCCCCGAAGCGATCGAGGACACCTCGGGTACACGGTTCGAAAGCTACATGGTGCAGGGTCTGCGCTGGATCCTGAAACAGGCGCAGATGATCGACCCAAAGGCGCCCGTGATCGTCAACTTGTCGATGGGGATGCTGGCCGGGCCCAAGAACGGCACCCGCTTTGCCGAATACCAAATCGCCCGCGAGGCGCGGCTTTGGGAAACCATCACGGGCCAGCCGGTGCGAATCGTTTGGTCCTTTGGCAACAACTGGCGCAGTCGGCAGGTCGCGACGTTCGACTATCCGCACGCGGTGCCGCGCCATGCCACAGACCGGCAGATCACCTGGCGGTCGCAGCCTGATGATCTGACCGCTTCGTATCTCGAAGTGCATTGTGATTCCGACACCGCATCGACCGATTTAGAACTGTCGCTGACCTCTCCCGACGGCATATCCTCGGGATTTGTGGCAATGGCACCCGGCTCTATGCGCTCGCTCGAACTCGGAGGCGAAGCCGTCGCGCGGATCTATCACGTGCCCGAACATGTGCTTGAGCCGGGCGTGGCGCAGCGTGCCTGCTATATGCTCGCGCTGGGTCCGACCAACGCCCAGATCGCCGGTGAGGCAATCGCACCGTCCGGGGCCTGGACCGTCGCCGTGCGCTACTGCGGATCAGCAGCAGCCCGGATATCCCTGCAAATCCAGCGAGGAGAAAGCCTGCCAGACTATGCGCCGCGCGGGCGGCAATCTTATTTCGACGATACCGCAGCTTATGCCTGGGATGCCGAGCAGCAGGATTGGTCCGGGCTGGGCCCGGATTGCCCGATCCGGCGTGATGGTTCCCTGAATGCCCTGACCACTATGCAGACACGGCAGGTGTTCTGCGTCGGCGCGGCTGAATGGTATGCTGCGGACGGGACTTATCGCCCGTCGGTCTACACCTCGGAGGGGGCGGTATGGACCACGCCAGGCCCGGTCAATGCCAGCACGCGCGCCGATGATAGCCGGATATTCTGGGGCGTTCTGGCCAGCGGAACCTACTCAGGCTCGGCCCGGTTGCTGAACGGCACCTCGGCGGCAGCGGGGCGCCTGACCCGGGCCCTGGCGCGCAGCGCAGAGGTCATTTCGGCCAATGCCGCGCAGGGCGGCGGAACACAGATGGACGACCTGGATCCCACCGCTCTGGTTCTCGCGCCGACCGCGCCAGAATATGCCGCGCGGCTGGGCATCGCTGTGGTGGACATGCAAGACGGCGCGCGCCCGCGTTTGTGACGCGACTAGCAGGTCAACCGGACCACAATTGCCAGAGTTCTCACTGTGGCAATTGACCGCGCCTGACCGATCCGGCGCGGTCAGTTGCCACGCATTGCCTCACCACTCGTCCTTGGCGGTTTCCCACATGGATTTCAGCCATGCCGGTACCGTCGCGGGGTCAAGCGTGGCCGACCCGGTGCTGACAATTGTCGAATCACCCAGACCACCGGACAGCAGGCTTAGGTTGAAATCGCCGGTGTAGCTGTCACCATGAAAGGTGCGCGCAGGCGTCGTGCTGTTGCCCTCGAGCAGATTCACCAATGCCTCGGCCATGGTGATGCCCAGCACGGCGCCGGCCATGCTGTCGGATGGGAAATGCACCCCCGCCACCGTCCGGTTCGTGGCAATACGCGTAGCGTGACGCATCAGTTCGTTTTGCTGCGCAACTGCAGTAACCGGGTTGAACGCGCTCTGATAGAGCAGCCGACTAAGGACGGTGGCCGACGCAAATGCTTCGGTCGCGTGACCCGATGGCCAGCTACCATGACCCGGCGTCTGAATGATCGGCTGCACCTCATAGCTCATCGAAATGGGGCGTGCCGCGTCAAACGCCATCTTGATCGGCATTTCCACATGGGTACACAGGCGCAACACGGCAGCGGCGATCCAGTGGCTCCACTTGGTCGCCTCGGGATGCATGTAACCAACACCGCCATAGAACGACATGATGTCCGAGGTCTGAACCTGAATCTCGGCCAGCCGGTCCATCCGCAGATCAGCGGCCGTGCGCAGATACGGCAGCTGATGCTCGGCCAGAAAGGCGTCGGTCGGTTTGTGCAGCGTCACAAGGCGCTGAGTGCCGATGGTCAGGTGGGCAACAGCGTTGGGGCCGGTCGGATCAGCGATGTCGAGCGCGAAGAGCCCATGCAACATCTGGTCAAGCACGGCGCGGCGCGGGAAACTGTCCAGCTTCTGGAACGCCTCCCATGAGGATCGACCGGTCTGCGCCGGAATGCGCGACGCGGCACCAGACCAGCTGTGCATGGTGCCGTCACGGGCCGCCGCCAGCGCGGTGCTCAGATAAGGCGAAGCGGGACCGCCAGCATGGGCCTGCCCTCCTTGGCCACCCTGACCGCCTTGTCCACCCTGCCCCCCTTGACCGCCCTGACCACCTTGACCGCCCTGGCCACCTTGACCTCCTTGGCCGCCCTGACCACCTTGCCCGCCAAAAATAGTCATATCCAACCTCGTCGTGTAAGAAATATAGGTCTGTTGTGCCCTGATCGCCCCCAAACGGTCAAAGACCATCTGCACAGCGCAAGAAAATTTCACGCGCTATTCACGCGGATTGCCCGGATCACATCAAAATGTTAACGTTTGCGTCTGAGGGCAGTGTGGCGCGCCACGATGTGTGACGCAATGTCCGAATGGATGATCCAGAATAACCGCCGGGATGACGTCAGACTCCGGCGAGGTGTAAGCTTAGGGGACAGTCGTGAGCACCAGAAAGCCCGTCAGCCTGCGACTGGTCGGCCCATTCATGGTGCTGATCAGGGACGACGTGGCACGCACCCCCTCTGGGGCCAAGAACCAGGCGATCCTTGCATTGCTGGCACTGTCACCAGGCATGAGCCGCCCGCGCCGCTGGATCGAGGACAAGCTATGGAGCACCTTTGCCCCCGAACAGTCTGGCGCCAACATGCGGCAGGCCCTGACCAAATTGCGCAACGCGCTGGGGGAACACGCCGATGCGCTGATCAGCGACCGGAACTCGGTTGCGCTGGACCCGGACAAGGTGGCGGTGGATGTCACCGACCACGCGCTGCGCATCGACGAAGGACGCGAGCTGCTCGAAGGGCTGGACGTGCGCGATCCCGAGTTTGAGGAATGGCTGCGCGAGGAACGGGCCCGCTATCAGGCGCGGTTGGATGCCGCCCGCCCCGCCCTTGCCACCGGCCTGCTGATCCGCTGCACCACTGCCGACCACGGCAGCGGGAAGTTAAAGTTCATCGGCGAAGTGCTGGCCAATCAGATCGGCGAAAGCATCGCCGAACAGGTGCGCGCCTGGCGCCAATCCGGTCGTCATCTGGATGCTGGCAGCGATGATCGCGGCGATCTGGAAATCTCGTGCGATATCACCGATGTCGGTGAAAGCCTGGATGGCATGGTCGGTGAAAACGGCGGCAGCATGGTCTTTATCAAAGTTGTGCATGTGCCGACCGGGCGGATTCTGTATTCCAAGCTCAAGGAAGTCCGCAATCCGCAACAGGTTCTGACCTCGCAACACGAGGTCGCCGCGATTGTGTTCGAAGCCGCAGACCGGGCGCTGGGGAAACTGCCGCTGACGGTCGAAAACGCCCGCCCCGAGGCACGCGCCACGGCCCTGTCGCGATTGGCGCTGTACCGCATGTTCAGCTTTGAACCCGATGCGCTGCGCGAAGCGGATTCGCTGCTATCACAAGCCCATGACGTGGATCAAAACGGCATCTACACCGCATGGCGCAGCCTGATCCGCACAATCCAGATGATCGAACTTCTGGAACCCAACCCAGAGGCGCTGCGCGATGAGACACTGTTTTTCAACCAGCGCGCACTTGAGGAAGGCGCCGACAACGCGCTGGTTCAGGCGCTGATCTCTCAGGTGCGAGTGATGATGCTGGGCGATGCGGCGGGTGGTCTGGATCTGGCCGAACAATCGGTCGAACGCAACCCGACCAGTGGCTTTGGCTGGTTGTCGCTGTCGGTGTCCCGGATGCTGGCAGGCGATCAAATCGAAGCGATTGCCATGTCGCAGCGCGCCCGTGACATCGCGCGCTTTTCGCCGTTTCGACAATGGTGGGATCTGTATCATTGCATCGTCTGCATTGGCTGCAACCAGTCCGCCGCCGCGATTGAGGCAGGCGAGGCCGCAGCCCGGCAGGCGCCGTCCTTTCGCCCGGCGCACCGTCATCTTCTGGCGCTGTATGCGATGGACGGTCAGTTGGACAAGGCCCGCACCGTGGCCGATAAGCTGATCAAGATCGAACCGGGATTTTCGCTCGACCGATTTTTGAACGACGACAGCTACCCGGTGCGCACCCTTCGCAACAAAGGGATGCTAGAGCCGATCAGGGCGCTATTGTAAAACCATCCCCGCCGACACGCCCTGAAGTTGGCAAAGCGCGCTTCGGTCACTCGTCCAGCGACCCGTGCACGGCAAACTGCATGATATCGGCGTCTTGTGCTTCGATCACCCGGTAGGTTTCGCGCACCCCCGCCTCGGTCAGATCGCGGGCGACAGTGATTAAGGTGTTGGGCGCATGCTCATCGCAGAGCGCCATCATCTGGTCGATCTCTGCCGCTGCAACGCCCTGCGCGGCCTCGACCGACGGCGCACCGTAGACATCAACAAAGTGCTGCGCCAACGCTGCCACCAGCGCATCATGTTCACCCTGTTCCATCTGTGTCACGGCGACAAAGCTGACGCGCCCAAAGGTCTCGACCCCCAGCCAGCCGTTGGCAAACGCCTGACGCGCCTTGCCGACCAGATCGCCGTCACTCCAGTTCGAGAATTCGAACCCGCCAGAGATGCACCATTCCCCGGTCCGGGCCGGAGAATGAAAAACGTTCATATCCGAGGTGTCAAAGTGGATTGCGCGGGCAAGTTTCATCAATATTGCTCCAGCAAAGCAGTGAGCGGGATCAGGCGGGTGTCTTTGCCTGACTTGAGCAGCAGGCCCAGTGCCTCGTCCACCCCGAGAAAGGTGCCCGACTGGCCTTTGAACGTCATGGGTTGGCCCAGACCGTGGGCCAGCCCGCTCCATTCGCGATGTAGTGGGGCGATGCCGTCCACGTCCCAACGGTTAAGACCGTTGAGCGTGTGTCGCGACCAGCTTTCCAACAGCGCCAGCGGCTCAAGGTCGCCGCAACCTTCGGCGTGCAACGCGGTCTCGTCTGGGTGTTCACCGGCGTCGCCGGGGGCAGGCTGAAACCGCAGTTCAAAGCCAGTGACGAGCCAATCCGGCACCGCGTCGGGATCGTTGGTCGACGCAGCGATCCGAAAGCCACCGCAGCGCCCGCCGTTGGCACGCACCGCGCCGCCCCATTCCAAATGCACCGGCAATTCCGGCGGCGCCAATGCCCCCAGCGCGTTCTGCAACCCGACGGCGCAAAGCGGCAGCATCGCCACGGCCTGCGCCAGCGGCACTTCGGGCGCAAGGATGATCGCCGCACGCAGATCAGGGCCTGCATCATAGAGAATCAGACCGGCATCGCAGCCCGTCCGCGCCGTCTGGCAGGCGGCGTCAAACGGGTCATGCCCCGCAGAATGCAGCCCGCTCAGCAGCGGGGGGAACTGCGGGGCGGTGGTCATGCCTGCCCTGCCGCGATCATCGCGCGCGCCACATCGCGGAACGCCTGCGCCTGCGGACTATCGGGTTTCGAGATCACGATAGGCGCGCCCCCGTCCGATGCCAGCCGAATATCCAGGTGCAGCGGAATTTCTGCCAGCAGCGGCACGCCCAGTTTGGCCGCCTCAGCCGCGACACCGCCATGGCCAAAGATATGTTCCTCGAATCCGCAGTTCGAACAGATATGCGTCGACATGTTTTCGATCAGGCCCAGAATCGGCACCTTCATCTGATTGAACATGTCGATCCCCTTGCGCGCATCGAGCAGCGCCACGTCCTGGGGTGTGCTGACCACAATCGCGCCGTCGACCTGCGCCTTTTGCGCCAGCGTCATCTGCACATCGCCAGTGCCGGGCGGCAGGTCCACGAGCAGCACATCAAGCGCCCCCCATTGCACCTGCGTCAGCATCTGTTGCAGGGCACCCATCAACATCGGGCCGCGCCAGACAACCGCCTGACCTTCGTTTGTCATCAGGCCAATGGACATCATCGTGACGCCAAAATTGCGCATTGGCAGGATCGTCTTGCCGTCCGGCGACGCAGGCCGCCCCGAGACACCCAGCATCCGCGGCTGCGACGGCCCATAGACATCGGCATCCAGCAACCCGACGCGCCGCCCCTCGGCCGCGAGCGCACAGGCGAGGTTGGACGACAGGGTGGATTTCCCGACACCGCCCTTGCCGCTGGCTATAGCGATGATGCGATCCACGCCCGGAATCTTTTCGGGCCCGCCCTGAAGCGGCTTTGGTGCGTGCGAATGGCCTGACCCCTTAAGATCCGGTGGGGCCTTTTGCGCCGAATGGGCGGTCATCACCACCGACACGGCGGACGCCCCGTCAAGGGCGCGCACCAATTCCTCGGCCTGCTGGCGGACCGGGGTATAGGCCTGCGCCTTGTCACCCGGCACTTCGAGGACAAAACGCACAGCGCCATCTTCGACAGTCAGAGCGCGGACCAGTCCGGCCGTGACGATATCGTCACCCGAGACAGGATCGCGAAGCGCCTTAAGTGCGGCCAGAACCGCATCGCGTGTCAGTGCCAAATCGCTATCCCTGAATCTTGCCGGTGACGACATGTGTAAGGTCGAGCCCGTCAACCGTCAGCACCACCTTGGCCTCGAATGTCTTGCCTTCGGGCGCGTCGACCTTGCGCATGGCCTCTTCGATAGCCTGCTGCGACGTGACACCGACCTGTTTCAGAAACTTGCGCATCGACATGTTGAAATCGTCGCTCATCCGTCTCTCCCCTGAACTCTGCATGAAGCATTGACGGGTTTAGGGCACGACCCCTAGGCTTGCAAGCCAAGCTTGACGGGGCCGGAGGAGGAGCCATCATGCAACAGCTCATCATTGGTGCGTTGATGGCGATACTGGCCGCGACGTCCGCCATGGCGCAGGACGCGGACAAGATGTTCCGGCTGGCGGTTCCCGATATCCTGGCAGACAGCGGTCTGATGAAATACATGCTGCCACGGTTTTCGCTAAAGACGGCAACGCGGGTGGCGTTGGTGGATGCGGGGGCTGCGGCGGATGCGACCTTTGGCGACACAGGCACCGTGGCGTTCGAGGGGCTGGGACAGGTCTGGCGGCTTGAGGTCAGCACGGACGCGGACGCGCAGCGCTTTGCCGACTGGCTGCAATCAGATGCGGGACGCTCGGCTGTGGGCGGGTTCATGGCGGATGGAGTCGCAGTTTTTTCAACCGAGGTGACGGAAAAACGCATTGTGGCACCGATGCGGTTTGACGGCGACGCGGCACGCGGGGCGGTGCTGTCGCTGCAGCATTGCGGGCGCTGCCATGTGGTCGGGGCGGTGAACCGGATGAAAGCGATCGGATCGACGCCATCCTTTGCGGTGCTGCGCACCCTCTCGAACTGGCGCGACCGGTTCATGGGGTTTTATGCCTTGAATCCGCATCCGGCGTTCACGCAGGTGGCCGAAGTCACGCTGCCATTCGATCAAAGCTATCCATCACCAATAACGCCGGTTGAGATCACGCTGGACGAGCTAGAAGATATCCTGGCCTTTGTGGCTGCCGTGTCGCCCGCAGATCTGGGCGCGCCGATTCAGTCGCAGTGATGGCCAGATGATAAACCGGAATGCACCGGCTGGGCGTCAGTGATCCTTGCGCACAGGTTTGTCTGCCACACGTTCCGCCAGATAATCGTCCGTGGTGCGTGGGCGGCGCGGTGTGCCCATCGAAAACGGGTTGTTTTCGGAATGGTACTGCGCCGCAATCCGGCATTTGTCGCACATCTGGATCATCCGCGCCGTCTGTGGGTTGGCGAACATGGCATGTTTGCCCGCCAGCTTTTCCACGATCTTCTCAACCGTGGATTTGACGCCGAACAGCCCGCCGCATTCGACGCAGGCAAATGGCTCTTCCTCATTCAGAACCCGCTGCGACAGCGCCGCGTCATTCAGGTCAAGCTGCGGTTTCAGCGTGATCGCCTGTTCGGGGCAGATCGTGGCGCAGATCCCGCATTGCAGACAGGCGTCCTCTTGAAACAGCAGTTGTGGCTTGTCCTCGTTGTCGCCCAACGCGCCCGAAGGGCATAGCGACACACACGACAGGCAAAGCGTGCAGGCATCGGTGTCCACCAACACCGCACCATAAGGGGCAGCGGGCGGCAGGTCGATCACGCCACCTTCGGGGCGCAGTGCCTTGGCGGCGACGCGGGCCACCTGACGACGGGCGCCGATCGACAAGACGGTTTGCGCCAGCGCCGCACCGGATTGTGCAGTGTACAGGTGATCGCTCAGTGCCTCGGGGTCGTTCAGGTCCAGCAACGTCACAGCCGCACGGCCCGCGATTGCATTGGCAAGCGCGGCCTCTCCCTCGGGTGTGTCGCGCTCGGTCCGGGGGGCCAGAAGCACGTCGACCCCGGCAAAACCGCAACCCAGCGCCGCCAGCATTTCAGCATGGCCAAAGCCCGCCAACGCAGGAATGCCCAGTGGGATCACATCCGCTGGCAGACCCCGGCCAAATCGGGCAGCTAGGCGGATCATCTCGGCCCCGTGATCGTCATCATGCACCAGCAGGCGCGGTTCATTCCCCCCTGCCTTGCGATAGGTGGACGCCAGCGTGTCGAGCCTGCGGAACACGCTGGAAACCGGCGGTGCATCATAGGTGATCGCGCCCGACGGGCACAGCGCCGAACATGCGCCGCAACCAGCGCAAATCATCGGGTCTATCGACACATGTTCGCCCGCAGAGGTGATCGCACCGGTCGGGCAGATGTTCAGACATTTCGAGCAGCCGACCTGTTCCGCACGGGAATGGGCGCAAAGCGATTCTTCGAGCCGGACATACAGCGGCTTTTCAAACGTGCCGACCAGAGCCGCCGCGCGGGCCGCAGCCGCAGCTACGGCGACGGGCTGACGTGGATCGGCGCGCAGATAGCCTTCGCGTTTTTCCGGCGCGGGAAAAAGCGGGGTGTCGCCGCGCAGGTCAAGAATGATGTCACAGTCCGACTGCGCGCCATCGCGCGGATCGGTAAAGCCCAGAGCGCCGCGCCCACCGGGGCGGATCTGCCGGAACCCGTCAATCGTCAGGTGAAATCCGGCCAACGCACCCTGCGCGCGGGTCAGCCGCCCCCTGATCACGTCGAAACGGCGGTCGAGCGGCACGTCCGCATCATCACTTTGCAACACCGTCACGGCCAGCGTATCGGCCAGGGTCGTGGCGGCCGCAAAGGCTACATCTCCGGGCCCAAGGATCAGACACACGCCCTCGGACACCACATCCAGCACGCGCGGTTCGGGCAGCACCAGCGCCGCCTCGGCAGCCAGCGCCGCCATCTTGGGTGCGGCCTGCGCGCCCTCGTCGCTCCAGCCCGCGCGGTCCCGCAGGTCGACAAAACCGGGGACATCGACGTCCAGTTCTTCGGCCAGCGCCTCGAAATGCGCGCTCTCCTGTTGGCAGGCAACGATCACGTCACCCGTCGCCAGCGCGCGGGCCGCAATGTCGGTCTGGTGCTGGCACAATCCCGTGTGAACCCGCGAACAGGTCATCCCGGTGGCAGCAGCAATGGCGTCCGCGTCAACCGTCTGGCTACCCAGACAATCACACAGCAACAGCGTTTTACCCATGATGCTCCCCCTTGCCGACGCACTCTGACCCGCACTCTGGCGACCTTGGCCCCGGACAAATTTTTGTAAAATCTGACCCTTGGCATAGCGAAGGCGCTTGCCATAAACAAGGACCGGGCGATACTGGAAGCCTCACACACTCTGGGAGTTTCCGTGGATCTGCACAACCGCAAGAGCATCAGCATGGGCATGGGCGTAGTCATCCGGCGGTTGCCGGGGGTGACCCGGTGGGCCAAATGGGCATGGACCCCGGTGGCACTGTTGCCCGGCGCAGGACCGGCGCATTGGAAGGTCTTGCGCACCGATGGCGACGCGGTCGAGTATCATGCAGGCACAATGCCCCTAACCCTTTACCGTGGTGAGGCCGAGGCCTACAAAATCACCCTCTCCGAGGCGGCGCCTTGCCTCTATGTCGTCCTTCGGGCCACCGAGGGTGGAGAGTATCCCTACCGGATCCATCTGGTGACTGCCTCGCCACACGAGGGCCAGATGTATGCTGAAAGCGGCGAAGAGATTGTCGAAAAACTGCCGATGTCCGAGGGGTTGATCGCATGGGTTGCCGCATGGGTCGACGCGCACTACGTTGAAGAACAGTTCATCAAGCGCAAGCGGCGCAAGCATATGGATGACACCGTCGAGAACGGTATCGGCGACGCTCGGATTCAGCAGGCGACGGATGTCTACCGCGCACCGGGCACCGCCAGAAAGGCAGAGGGGTCATGACTGAGTCAGCCGATTTCTGGTCCCGAAGACGCGCGCGGGTGGCAACAGAAGCGGCCGCCCAATCCGCCAAAGAGGCCGAGAGCCTTGAACAGGCCGAGACAAGCCGCCGAGAGACCGCAGCCGCCGACAAGAGCGATGCCGAGTTGCTGGCAGAGCTGAACCTGCCCGACCCCGAATCATTAAAACTGGGTGATGACCTCACCGCGTTTCTGAAAAAGGAGGTGCCGGAACGGCTGCGACGCCGGGCGCTGCGGCGATTCTGGCGCACCAACCCTGTGCTGGCCTGTCTGGACGGGCTCAATGACTACGATGGCGACTTTACCAATGCCGCCACAGACGCCCCCGGAGTCGCAACCGCCTATCGGGTGGGAAAGGGCATGCTCCACCATATCGAAACCCTGGCCCGTGAAAGCGCGCAGGCCAATGTAGACAAAGAGGATGAGAAAATTTCCGCTGAAACTGCAGAAATTACGGATATTTCCGACGAATTCGTAAATAATGCAGTCATACAGGATCACACGCAGGAAACCCCCATTGCCGCGCCTGCATCTACGACTAAAGTCGCAATGTCCGAACCGGTAATTGGTGAGAAAATTGAACCACAACAAGAGTTTGCTGCGCAACCGCGCCGCATGCGCTTTAGATTCGGAACGGAGACAGGATGAGCAGCGCCGCTGCCCGCACCACGGACGTATCCCCCGAGGACCGGCTGCGCGCCGATCTTTACAATTATCTTGGGCTGATGCTGGCCGCGCCGCCGGACGAGATGCTGCTGGTCCAGACCGCAGGATTGACCGGCGATGACACTCCGCTGGGCAGCGCGATCGCCCGTCTGGCGGGCTGCGCCCAAAGCGCCAAACCAAAGGGTGTGCGTTCGGAGTTCAACGCGCTGTTTATCGGTTTGGGGCGGGGCGAACTGCTGCCGTATGCCAGCTATTACCTCACCGGTTTTCTAAACGAAAAGCCGCTGTCGGTCCTGCGAAATGACTTGTCCGCGCGTCGGATCATTCGCGCGCCCAATGTCTATGAGCCCGAGGACAACATCGCCACCCTGATGGAGGTGATGGCCGGACTGATCGTTGGCCGGTTTGCCACGCCCGCACCATTGGCCGACCAGCAGGTGTTCTTTAACCGCCACGTGGCACCTTGGGCCGGGCATTTCTTTGCCGATCTGGAGAAGGCCAAGACAGCCATACTTTATAGTGCCGTCGGATCAGTCGGACGCGCGTTTATGGATATCGAGCGCGAGGCGTTTCGCCTTGCCCCCGAATAACATGGCGGGCAGGCGTCCATCAAAATCGAAACCGGTCGCACGGCCGGATCACGAACAACAGGGAGACCCAAGATGACCAAGAAAGACGAAACGGCCAGCAGCCGACGCGATTTTCTGAAGCTCGCCGGCACAGCGGGTCCTGCGGCGATTGTGGCCGTTGCGACCAGCGGTCAGACCGCTGAAGCGGCCCCGGCCAAGACCGACGGGAAAATGCAGGATACGGCGCACACCCGCGCTTACTTTGACAGCGCCCGGTTCTGATCCGGTCAAACAACACACCGACCCTTCTACGCACGTGGATTTGGTCGGCACATAGATAAACCCAGGCACCAATCGGGAACCAAGGGAGGGTAACATGCTAAGAAAAAAGACCAACGGGGTGGCACGACGGTCCCAGCGCACCGGCATTTTGACCGAGATCGCAGGAAGTTCGGTTGATCGGCGCGCCTTCCTTCGGGGCTCTGGCCTTGCTATCGGCGGGCTGGCCGCGATTGCCGCCACCGCAGGATCGGTAACGCAGGCAACGGCGCAGCAGGCCGTGACTGGCGCGGTCCAAACCATTAAATCCGTCTGCACCCATTGCTCCGTCGGCTGCACCGTAATTGCCGAAGTGTCCAATGGCGTCTGGATCGGCCAAGAGCCCGGTTGGGACAGCCCCTTTAACCTTGGCGCGCACTGCGCCAAAGGCGCTGCGGTCCGCGAGCACGCACATGGTGAACGCCGCCTGAAATACCCGATGAAGAAAGAGGGCGGCGAATGGGTCCGCATCTCGTGGGAGCAGGCGATCAACGAGATCGGCGACAAGATGTCCGCCATCCGCGACGAGAGCGGTCCAGATTCAGTCTATTGGCTGGGTTCGGCCAAGCATAACAACGAACAGGCGTATCTGTTCCGCAAGTTTGCCGCCTACTGGGGCACCAACAACGTCGATCACCAGGCACGGATATGCCATTCGACGACCGTTGCCGGCGTTGCAAACACATGGGGCTACGGCGCCATGACCAACAGCTACAACGACATCCACAACTCCAAGGCGATCTTCCTGATCGGTGGCAACCCGGCCGAGGCACATCCAGTGTCGCTGTTGCACATCCTGAAGGCAAAAGAGCAGAACAACGCGCCGTTGATCGTGTGTGACCCGCGTTTCACCCGAACCGCCGCACATGCCGACGAATATGTGCGTTTCCGGCCCGGCACCGACGTGGCCTTGGTCTGGGGACTGCTGTGGCACATCTTTGAGAATGGCTGGGAAGACAAGGAATTCATCCGCACCCGCGTCTGGGGTATGGACCAGATCAAGGACGAAGTGGCCAAGTGGACCCCCGATGAGGTTGAGCGCGTCACCGGCACGCCCGGATCGCAGCTGCGCCGTGTCGCGCTGACGCTGGCCAACAACCGCCCCGGCACCGTGATCTGGTGTATGGGCGGCACCCAGCACACCAACGGCAACAACAACACTCGCGCCTATTGCATCCTGCAGCTGGCGTTGGGCAACATGGGCACCGCCGGCGGCGGCACCAACATTTTCCGTGGCCACGACAACGTGCAGGGCGCGACCGATCTGGGCGTTCTGGCCGATACTCTGCCGGGCTACTACGGTCTGGCACCGGGCAGCTGGGCACATTGGGCCCGCGTCTGGGAGGAAGATCTGGATTGGCTCAAGGGCCGGTTCGACACCATGCCCGGTGCCGGAGCAGATGGCGCTGACCGCCTGATGATGAACGAAACCGGGATTCCGGTGTCGCGCTGGATCGACGGCGTGCTGGAAGATAAAGAAAACATCGACCAGCCCGACAACACCCGGGCGATGGTTCTGTGGGGCCACGCGCCCAACTCGCAGACCCGTCAGCTGGAAATGAAGACGGCGATGGAAAAGCTCGACCTGATGGTTGTGGTCGACCCATATCCGACCGTGTCGGCCGTCATGCAAGACCGCACCGATGGTGTCTATCTGCTGCCTGCGGCGACCCAGTTCGAAACCTACGGCTCGGTCACTGCCTCAAACCGCTCGCTCCAATGGCGCGAAAAGGTGGTCGAACCGCTGTTCGAAAGCCTGCCGGATCACACTATCCTCAAATTGTTCTCGGACAAATTCGGTTTCACTGACCGGATGTTCAAAAACATCGCGATCAACGGTGACGAACCGCTGATCGAGGATATCACTCGCGAATTTAACCGCGGCATGTGGACCGTCGGATATACCGGCCAGTCGCCCGAACGGATGCGGCTGCACATGGAAAACCAGTACACCTTTGACCGCACGACGCTGCGGGCCGTGGGTGGGCCGGCCGATGGCGATTTCTACGGTATGCCGTGGCCGTGCTGGGGCACCCCCGAGATGAAGCATCCCGGATCGGCCAACCTGTACGATATGTCTCTGCCGGTGGCAGAAGGCGGCATGGGCTTCCGTGCCCGCTATGGCGTTGAGCGCAACGGAGACAACCTGCTGGCCGAAGGCGTCTACCCGGTGGGGTCGGAGATTCAGGACGGATATCCAGAATTCACCATGCAAATGCTGATGGATCTGGGCTGGGACGGTGATCTGACGGCCGAAGAGCGCGCGTCCATTGAAAAGGTCGCAGGCTATCAGGCTCCGGAAAACGCGGGCGATGGCACCGAAGAAGTCGGCGAAACCTCGCAGCAGGGGGAAATGCCGTCGGATTATGCCGAACAGGTCGGCGGCATCAACTGGAAGACCGACCTGTCGGGCGGCATCCAGCGCGTCGCGATTGCCCATGGCTGTGCCCCCTACGGCAATGCCAAGGCCCGCGCCGTGGTCTGGACCTTCCCCGATCCGGTGCCGCTGCACCGCGAACCGCTGTATACCAACCGGCGCGATCTGGTTGCGGATTATCCAACCTATGAGGACAAGAAATTCTGGCGTCTGCCGACGATGTACGCGTCGATCCAGAAGAACGACTTTTCAGAGGAGTATCCGATCATCCTGACCTCGGGCCGATTGGTTGAATACGAAGGCGGCGGCGACGAAACCCGGTCCAATCCTTGGCTGGCCGAACTGCAACAGGACATGTTCGTCGAGATCAACACTCGTGACGCCAACAACCTTGGCATTCGAGACGGATCGCAAGTATGGGTTGAAGGCCCCGAAGGCGGCAAGGTCAAGGTGATGGCCATGGTGACGGAACGTGTCGGCACTGGCGTTGCCTTTATGCCGTTCCATTTTGGCGGTCATCTGCAAGGGGTCGATCTGCGGGACAAATATCCCGAGGGCGCTGATCCCTATGTGTTGGGGGAATCGACCAACACCGCACAGACCTATGGATATGACAGCGTGACCCAGATGCAGGAGACCAAAGTGACTCTCTGCAAGATCATGGCCGCATAAGGAGGATATGACACATGGCACGAGCTAAATTCCTCGTCGACGCTGAACGCTGCATCGAATGCAACGCCTGCGTCACGGCCTGCAAGAACGAGCACGAGGTTCCGTGGGGGATCAACCGCCGCAAGGTGGTCACGATCAACGACGGCTCGCCTGGTGAGCGGTCAATCTCGGTCGCGTGCATGCATTGTTCCGATGCGCCCTGTATGGCGGTCTGCCCGGTAGACTGCTTTTATCAGAACGAAGAGGGTGTCGTTCTGCACTCCAAGGATCTGTGCATCGGTTGCGGCTACTGCTTTTATGCCTGCCCGTTTGGCGCGCCGCAGTATCCGCAGGCCGGCAACTTTGGATCGCGCGGCAAGATGGACAAATGCACGTTCTGCTCTGGCGGACCAGAGGAGGACAACTCCACCGCCGAGTTCCAGAAGTATGGTCGCAACCGGATCGCCGAAGGCAAACTGCCGATCTGCGCCGAAATGTGCGCGACCAAGGCGCTGCTGGCCGGTGACGGTGACGTGGTGTCCGGGATCTACCGCGAACGCGTTGTCGCGCGTGGCTTTGGATCTGGCGCATGGGGCTGGGGGACGGCCTACGACCAAAAGGGCGGCTGATCAACGCCCCCCTGTACCGCGACAATCAGAGCCCCGGCATTGCCCGGGGCTTCTGACCATCAGGCAGAGGTTGGCCGAACAGAGCAACCAAGCCTTTGCCGACGCCGCCCCGTGCGATACCATTTGACGGCCAGACGATCTGACCACAACGCCATGGCACCCGGCCGCACCACCGGCCCGCGCCCATTGCAAGGGAGACTCAGGATGACCCTGATTTCACGACTGCTTTGCCTGATTGCCCTATGCACGGGGCTGATCGGCACCGGTTCAGTACACGCCCAGAACACCGCTGAGCCTGCGCCTGTCATCGACCGCAGCCAGACCGGCGGCGCAACCACGCTCGAGGATATTTTGCGGCGTCAGCAGGGCCTTAACGTCGACAATGACTACCGGGCCGACAATATCGGGAATCCCGATGACGCCCCACCTGCCGATACCCCCCTCGGCACCCGTGGCGGGGCATCGGATCCGGAACTATGGCGCGCCCTACGGTTTGACGAGGCACAGGTTTCGACGCAGCAGCGCGGGCCGGGGGCCAAGGTGCTGATCCAAGACAACGGCATGTGGTGGTTGCAATTCCGCCGGGGTCCACTGATCACCTACGGCGGTTATCTGTTACTGGGCACCATCGCGTTGCTGGCCCTGTTCTACCTGATCCGCGGTCGTATCCGGATCGAGGGCGAAAAGACTGGTACCAAGCTCGAACGGTTCAAGCTGATCGAACGAGCGAGCCACTGGATGCTGGCCGGATCATTCCTGCTGCTCGGATTTACCGGGCTGATCTCTCTCATGGGGCGGAAATTCCTGATACCCACCTTTGGTCACGACAGCTTTGCGTTTATCGCAACTTGGTCGAAATGGCTCCACAACAACGTCAGCTGGGCGTTTATCGTCGCGCTTGTGCTGATTTTTATCATGTGGGTGATCCACAATCTGCCAGACCGTACTGACATCAACTGGATCCTCAAGGGCGGCGGCATCATCGGCCATGGCCACCCGCCAGCCAAGAAATTCAACGTCGGGCAAAAACTGATCTTCTGGTCGGTGATCGTGCTGGGCTCGTCGATCGCCGTTTCGGGTCTGTCGCTGCTGTTTCCGTTTGAAATGCCGCTGTTCGGCGCGACCTTTGCCAAAATCAACGCGCTGGGTGTGCCCGAGTTGCTGGGCTTTGCCCCGCTGCCCGCCGATCTGACCCCACATCAAGAGATGCAGTACAGCCAGCTTTGGCACGCGATTGTCAGCTTTGTACTGATGGCGATCATCCTGGCACATATCTATATCGGGACGCTCGGTATGGAAGGTGCCTATGACGCCATGGGCAGCGGCCTGGTCGAAGAGCAATGGGCCAAAGAGCACCATTCGCTTTGGGCCGAAGAGGTCAAAGCGCGAAAAGGCCCATCCCCCAAGGGCGCAACCCCGGCGGAATGAGGCCATGCGCGGGGTGATCCTGGCCTTGCTGACGCCGACCGTCCTGACACTGGGCCTGGCCGCGCGGCCCATCCCGGCGGCGTCGGATGAGTACTTTGCGCTGAGCGGTCACGGCGGGCCAATCATGGGCATCGCCGTCTCCCCCGCCGGGCGCATCGCGACGGCGAGTTTCGACAATGCCGTCGGACTCTGGCAGGACGAGACGCCGCGCTGGCTGGATCAACATCGTGCGGCGGTAAATTGCGTCTTGTTCGTTTCCGAAACCGAGCTCATCTCGGGGGGGGACGATTTCGCGCTGGTGCGCTGGGATCTGACAACCGGTACGGCGACCCAGCTTGAGGGACATGCAGGCAAGGTCAAGGCACTCGCGCTGTCCCCTGACGGCGCGACTCTGGCATCTGCCAGTTGGGACGGCAGCATCGGGATATGGTCGCTGACGGGGGGGGCGACGCAATTCCTGCGGGGCCATTCCGGCGCGGTAAACGATGTTGTGTTCTCGGATGACGGCACGCGCCTTTATTCCGCCTCGGCGGACGGGTCGCTGCGGGTCTGGGACGTGGCGACCGGTCAAGAGGCGTTGCGACTGGTCGAACACGGCTTTGGTATCAACGAGTTGGCGCTGAATGATGTGGCAGGCTGGCTAGCCTATGGGGCGGTGGATGGCGGTACGCGGGTGGTCGATCCTGTCAGCGGCAACGAATTGGCGGACCTGTCGCTTGACCGCCGCCCGATCCTCGCGCTTGCAGCGTCCAACGATGGTAGCCTGCTCGCCGTGGGTGACGGCGAAGGGTATATCATGGTCGTCGACACTGCCACCTGGCGCGTTCTGCGCGATTTCCGTGCTGCCGCCCGCGGGCCGGTCTGGACCCTGGCATTTTCACCGGATGGCGCAAATATTCATGCCGGCGGACTGGACGACACCCTGCATTCTTGGCCGATTGCGACAATCGACGAACACGGTCAGATGCAAACCACCGACCGATCCTTTCTTGCCGATCCCGACGCGATGCCCAATGGCGAGAGACAGTTCAAGCGCAAGTGCTCGATCTGCCACAGCCTGACTCCGGGCAGCGCGCGCAAAGCCGGACCCAGCCTGTCCGGGCTGTTCGGACGACAGGCAGGCACGGTGGCCGACTACACCTATTCCCCGGCGCTGGACAAAACTGCGTTGATCTGGACCGCTGAAACGGTGGACGCCCTGTTCGATATCGGACCCGAGCACTATATTCCGGGCACAAAGATGCCCATGCAACGCATCACCGGCGCGCAGGATCGCGCCGATCTGATTGCCTATCTGCGCGCACAAACCGCGCCCAAGGAGTGAAATATGAAAGCCATGATCCTCGGAATCGGCGCCATGATCGTGATTGCCATCGGCGCCAATCTCGCACTGGACGAGATTGGCTTTTCTCAGGCGGATGTTAGCGCGAGTCCCAATGTTCGGCTTGGGGATTAACCCGGCAGTGACGTCGTGATCGCGGCGGCCAGCTTGTCCACAAGTTCAGTGATCTGCGCGTCGTCGATAATGAACGGCGGGGCCAGCAGGATGTGGTCCCCCCGTTTGCCATCAATTGTGCCGCTCATTGGATAACAGGCAAGGCCGCCGTCAAAGGCAGCCTGCTTGATCTTGGCAGCCAGCTTCAGGGCTGGGTCGAAGGGCGCTTTCGTGTCGCGATTCTGTACAAGTTCGAGGCCCAGAAACAGCCCCCTGCCCCGAATATCCCCAACATGGGCGTGCTGGCCCAGCCGTTCGTCGAGCAGTGATTTCAGCGCGACGCCCTGCGTTTGCACCCGCTCGAGCAAGTTGCGATCCAGTACCGACCGGACAACGGCCAAAGCCGCAGCCGCCGCGGTCGGATGGCCGATATAGGTGTGGCCGTGTTGAAAGAAACCAGAGCCTGCGCCGATGGTATCGTAAATCCGAGCTGTACAGAGCATGGCACCGATGGGCTGATATCCCGCCCCCAGCCCTTTGGCGATGCACAGGATATCCGGCGCGACCCCGTCCTGTTCACATGCAAACAGCGTGCCAGTCCGCCCCATGCCACACATGACTTCGTCCAGAATCAGCAGGATGCCGTACTGGTCGCAAATTTCGCGAATGCGTTTGAAATAGCCGGGCGCAGGCGCAAGTGCCCCCGCGGTAGCACCCACAACCGGCTCGGCGATGAAAGCCATGACTGTTTCCGGGCCGACGCGCAGCAACTCCTGTTCCAGAAGATTGGCTGAACGCAGGCCATAGTCCGCATCGCTCTCGTCCATATGTTGCAAACGGTAGGGGTAGCAGGGATCAATATGGCTCATGTCGAGCAGCAGAGGACCAAATTGCGCCCGACGCCATTCATTGCCGCCAGCAGAAAGTGCCCCGATGGTATTGCCGTGGTAGCTTTGCTTGCGGGCGATGACACGACCGCGCTGTGGCTCGCCCTTTTCGACACAGTACTGCCGGGCCAACTTGATCGCGGCCTCGGTTGCCTCGGAGCCGCCGGAAACCAGATAGACCCGGTCGAGCGTACCCGGCGCGTGTTCGATCAGCAGATCGGCCAGCGCCTCGGCTGGTTCAGAGGTGAAAAAACCAGTGTGGGCATAGGCAAGCTGATCGAGCTGCGCCTTGATCGCGTTGATCACAGTAGCGTCGCCATGGCCGAGACAAGAGACCGCCGCGCCGCCGGAGGCATCGAGATATCGCTTGCCTGTAGAATCGATAAGGTAGCAGCCCTGCCCGCCTACGGCTGTCGGTGGTGCGGATTTCATCGAGCGGGGAAAGATGTGGGACATGGGGCATCCGATGTTGAAGTTGCTGGCGTCGGGGAGAAAACTGTGACGGTGGTGCGGGTTTCCAGAGCCGACCGGGGGCGCTGCCCCCGGCCCCCCGGCGTATTTAGAAAGAGAAGAAGGCTTGGCCGATCACGCGATGGCGGATGTCACGCCGCGCCCGGAATCTGGACCTGGCGGGTCCCTTCCTCGAACGCGTCCATCGACAAGGGCCACGTTGTGCCGGGCCAGCGAATCTCCATCTGCTTTTTCCGGGGGCGGTAGACGGCGGTGTAGAGCGTGCCAAAACCATGGTCAAACGCCGTTGAGTAGAGCGGCGGCTTGAGGAAAGCCGCGATGAACTTGTCTTCGGTATCGCGGTGCAGGGTCAGGCGCTGCAACAGGTAACGTTCGCGCTCCACCGTGGCGGTAAAGCGGGCGTGGCTGATCCATTCGACGTTTTCCTGATGGTTCGTCGCGACCGCGGCGTGGGTGATGATCGTCGGGCGGTCCGGCGCCATCATGGCAGTAAAATATTTGCGGGTTCGGTCCACAACTGTGACGTTGTAGCTCATGTGGGTGGGGACGCGTTTTAGCACCTCTTCGGCCTCGGCCGCCGTCGTGCAGGTTTGCAGAACATAGCGCAGAATCAGCGGCACCCCAAAGCCTTCGCCGACGATGCGTCGACCACCAAAGGTCAGCGAAATGGCAAGCCCTGCGTCATTCATCCCGTCGACCAGCCCCCAAAGGCCGTCAGATGTGCCCATCACCTGCCTGCCCTGCCAGTTGGTGTGCAGAATCAGGCTATCGAATGCGTTCGGATTGTAATCATAGTTGCGCACCAGCACAGGGGCCTTGCCGGGCCAGAGCGCCTGAGAGCAGCCCGATAGATAAGGCGGCGGGCAATAGAACGACAGGAATCGGGATGCCTGATCGCCGCCGCCCGCCAACTCGCAAAGCTGATCGTAGAGCGGCAGCATTTCCGGCATGTGGCGTTTCAACATGCGCACACTCTCCATATAGGAGGCACGCATGCTGTCGCCCTCCTTGAGCCACCAGCGCTGATAATCCGGCCAATATTCGCGGAAGAGCCCAGCCCATTTCGGGCCGGGCTGATCCTCGGATATGGCGCGCCAGTACATGGTCATCCGCTACATGATCTTAAAGGCGGGATCGGCAAAGGCCGGACTTGCCTCGGCCACCGGCAGGGGGCGACCCGACACCGATTGCTTGATCCCGTGAATCCATTTCCTGGCGCGATCATTCAATTGGAACGCTTTGGTCATTGAGCGGCCACGGGTCACAAGGATGCCGATATCGGCACCCTCATAGCGGTAGTCTCCGGGGCCCAGGATACGCAGAAAGAACGCCTCGTTTTCGGATTCCACAGCGCGACGGTGATAATCGAAGCGATCAAACACCACACGCCCGTCTTCGAGCATCTTGTAAATGCCAGTTTCTGGCGCAGAGGTGCAGATGTCGACGCTGTCATCCGTGTGCTTGATCACCATCTGCGACCAACCGTCGATCATTTCGGGGTCGGCCCAGCGGTTGTTCAGTTCGTCCACATCAAGGTTGAATTTCTTTTTCGAGAATTCCAGCAAGTGGAACAGAAACAGAGGCGCATCGGCATGGGCAAAGGCGGCGTGGTTCGTCATCGACGATGCGCCGGTGATGCGTGGATTGAGTTCGCCCAGCCAGAGATCGCCAGTTTTTTTGTCGATCAGGAAATCGAGTTCGAAGTAGCCACGGTAGCCTTCCTTGCGCAGCTGTTCGCCGAACTTGAAGGTGAGATCACGCGCCTGATTGCGAACCTTGGGCGGGAAGGCCGTGCTGAGGATCTCGTTGCCGCACCAGCCGCCACGATAGGGGGTCAACTCTTTGAAACCGACAAGTTCGGTCATCAGCGGGCCGACGATGGTTCCCTGCGATGTGGCACATGCCTCGATTGCGGACCCACGGCAGTCGATCCGTTTCATGATCTTGATCTCGCCCTCGCCGATGATCTCATGCTCGTGACGGCGGAAATCAGCCTCGGATTTGATGAAGAACGTGGTGTGGCCCGAATCTCCAAAGGCCGATTGCAGCACCAGGTCGTGCCCGATGCCGCCCTGTTCGCAGGTGGCGCGCAGATCCTCGTAGGATTTCACCTCGGCCAGAACGTTCGGCACCGACGGCACGCCGGCCTTGTTGCCGATGCGGACGGTTTCGATCTTGTTGTCCATCGACTGGCGCAGTTTGGCCTTGGGGAACCAAACATCGGCGCCAAACTCTTTGGACAGGCGTTCGGTTTCTTCATCGAACATCAGGAACACAAACTTGGGTTTGCCGCCGCGTCGTTTGATGAAGTCGATGACCTCTTTGTGCTGCAACAGATAGTTGTTGATATCCTCGATCGACTGAAATTCCGCGTGTGGCTGTTCGGACGGGCAGAACACGTTCGGGTGCTTGCCATCGTAGCAGTCGATATAGCAGATATATTTGAAATTCTTGACCCATTCGTCGATGCCGAGCAGGTTAAAGTTCGTCGCCGAGATGAAATAGACCGGGTCTTCGTTGCGGTGAAAGAACCGGCGGATTTCCGAGATGTTTTTCAGAACCGTAGTGGCCATGTGTTTGTATCCCTATCTGTTGGTTTATTCTGCAGCGGTGGAAAGTTTGGCGCCGACAAGCACGTCCAGCGCCTCTTTGGTAAAGACCCGCAGGCCCAGATCGGCGCGATAGCCGTGGATTTCGCTGACGTCGAGCGCCCGCATAAAGCTAAGGATTTCCTGACTGACGACCTGGCCCGGCACGAGGATCGGAAAGCCCGGCGGATAAGGGATGATGAACGAGGCCGATACCACCTCTTGCCCCGAATCCATCGCATCCTTGAGGCTGCCGTCAAGTTCCAGATAATCGCAGTTCCTTTCATCATAAGACAGAAAGAACGCCGTGCGGATGTCACCTTCGGGGGTGCCGTTATCGGCGCGGAAGGCGTCGTGAAAGCGGCTGAAGTCAGGCAGCGGCGGCAAGTCCTCCATCAGGTTGCGCACCCGCCGGTCAAAGCCCTTGCGCTCCATCAGAGAGGCATCATCAAGCAGATCGTCAAGGCCTTTGGCGATCTCGACCAGTACTTCGATCAGATAGGCCACCGACGACCGCGTCGTGCCAATATTGGTCATGAACAACACGGTGTTGCGCGAGGTTTTGTTGATCTGGATGCCGTATTTGTCCATCAGGATCTGGGTTTTGAACGTATCGCCGTCCCAGCCGGTGCCACCGACGGCCAGCGTCACACGGGTCGGGTCGAGGACAAATTCGTCCATTTCCCAGCAATCCCACAGATCAGTCCAACCCTGCTCAGCGTCATAATAGCTTTGCACTCCGCTTTCGCGATGCGTCTCGGGGATCATGTCGCCTGCTGTCAGCACTTTGAAATACTTTTGCAGTAATGGATGGGTGGTGATGGCGCGGCGCATCGACATCGCCGCCTCGATCTGACGTTGTACAAACTCGAACCCTTCGAGTTCGACCTGACGGCGGCCGACATCCAGCGAAGCGATAATCTGGTAGTTGGGCGAGGTCGAGGTATGGGTCATATAGGCTTCGTGAAAGCTCTGTTCGACCTCACCTTTAAAGTCCTGATCGTTGACATGGATCATCGACCCTTGCCGCAGCGAGGTCAGTGTTTTGTGGGTGGATTGCGTGCCATAGACCCGCACCCGCGCTGAGGGCGGCGGGATCAGCCGGGTTTTCAGCAACACCTCGTCATCTGCGTCCTTTAGCTTGGCCTGCTGTTTGTCATAGGCGCGGGCGTGTGCATCGGTGCGAAACTTGGCGCGCAGATTGTTGGCAGCATTCATCGCGGTACGTCCGCGATATGTCGGGTTGAACCTGGCAAAGGCGAACCACGCTTCGTCCCAGAGGAAAACCAAGTCGGGCTTGATCGCCAGACATTCCTCCATCACCCGTTCGACGTTGTAAACTAGGCCGTCAAAGGTGCAGTTGGTCAGCAGCAGCATCCGCACGCGATCGAGTTTGCCCGCAGCCTTGAGGTCGAGCAGGAGCTTCTTGATCTCGTGCAGCGGCACTGCACCATACATAGAATATTCGTTCAACGGATAGCTGTCGAGGTAACAGACCTGCGCCCCGGCCAGCACCATTCCATAGTGGTGCGATTTGTGGCAATCACGATCGACCAGCACGATGTCACCGGGGCGCACCAGCGCCTGCACCACGATCTTGTTACAGGTCGAGGTGCCATTCGTGGCAAAGAAGGTCTGTTTCGACCCAAAGGCGCGGCTGGCCAGTTCCTGCGCCTCTTTGATCGGGCCGTGCGGTTCAAGCAGACTGTCCAGCCCGCCGGACGTGGCCGAGGTTTCAGCAAGGAAAATATTGGGGCCGTAAAAGGCGCCCATGTCCTGGATCCAGTGACTTCGGGTGATCGATTTGCCGCGCGAAATCGGCATCGCGTGGAACACGCCGGTCGGCTGCTTCGAATACTCGACCAATGCGGTGAAAAACGGGGTTTTGTTGCGAGCCTGCACCCCCCTAAGGATGTTCAGGTGCAGCTCCATGAAGTCTTCTTGATTATAGAACACCCGGCGGCAAATCCCGAGATCGAGTCCGGCGATATCCTCGACCGAGCGTTCGGTGACCAGATAGGCGTCCAGCTCGGGACGGACTTTGGCCACCAGCCGACACAGTTCAGGACCGAAATCCTCGGGTTTGAGTCCGTCGATTTCGCCCTGATCGGCCGCGTTTTGCAGATAGCGGTCGATCATCGGCATCGCGACCTTGGATTTCAGCACAAGGCCCGGACGCACCACAATCGCCTGAATATTATGGTTGAACAACACCGCAATCAGCGCATCCTCAAGGCTTGGCACCACAACCGCCTCGTAAAGAAACGGATCTTCGGGGCGGCGCATACTCTGGACGTTCTTTTTGAGCCAACGTTCGTGATGTTCGTTGACGTTATCCACGATCAGCACTTCGAAATAGGGTTTGGACAGGGCGCGCGCTTCGGGCGGCAGCATCGCCTCGTCGTCCTGTTCGTCGTGATCAGCCGAGTCGCGGTCCAGCGGTACATGCCGCCGCCGATACGCGCCCGAGGTCAGAGCGCGCAGCGCACGATGCACGGAAAAGGCAACATCTTCGAATTTGCCATGCTCGAACTGGCGGCGCATGTGTTCAAACGCCGACATGCCCGGAAACGCCCAATAGGGTTCGATCACGGCCAGGGCATCAAACAGCGCCGTCGCGCGTTTCCTGAGCGCGGTGATCTGGCGTTCCGGCGCCCCCTTGGCCAGAGCGTCGGTGGTTTCGCGCAGTGCGGCCCACCGATCCGACCTGAGCTGCACGGCGGAGTAATATTCGTTAACGGACTGCATCGGTCTGGTCTCCCCTTGGGCAGATGACAGGCGGTGCAGTCCGAACACATCGTTCGAAGTGCGCCAGTGTCAGCCGCTGGATGTTTTCCCCATGACCGCCTGGATCCCGTGAGGCCGGTTGATCTGAGCCGTCTGAGGGTCGTGAGTGGGCGCCACATCGGGCACTAGCTGTGCCTCTGGACCGGTCGGCACGTGCAAACCGGCGCGGCTACCCTGTTGCGGAATTTCAAGCGGCCCGAGCGTGTACAGGTACGCATCCGAGCCACTGGTCCGATCGTAGACCGGAAAATCGTTGGACCGATCGCGAAAGGATTTCAGCACCTGGCCAAGACCCTTCATGCCGGTTTCGCGCTGACGGCGCACCATCGACAGATCGACCTCGATCGGGAACATGTCCTCCTGGCCAGCGGACTGGTGCAGGACGGTGGCGCTGGGATCGACGACGATGGATTTGCCCACACCGCCGGCACCAAGGCCATTGACGGCAAAGACGTAGCACTGGAACTGCGCCGCAGTGGCCCGTGCAATTGCCAGTTCGGCGTCGCGGTCGGTGGTGCCGGTCAGCACTGGGTTCAACAGGACCTCGGCACCCATCGACGTCAGTTGCCGTGTGGTTTCCGGGAACCAGATATCGTAGCAGATCGACAGGCCAAAGCGGCCCACATCCGGCACGTCAAACACGCAGAAATCGGTACCCGCCGTGATCCCCGCCTCATAGGGGCGAAACGGGAACATCTTGGCATAGCGGCTGACGATCTGGCCATCCGGGTTGATCACCACGGCGGTGTTGCGCACCAAGCCATCGACGCCCCGCAGGAACATCGAGCCGGGGATCAGCCAGACGCGATGGCGGCGCGCCGCCTCGCAAAACAGGTTGATCGTGTCATTTTCCGGCGGCAGCGCATATTTATCCAGCGGGCCATAGGGTGCCAGTTCACTGAACAGGACCATCTGGGTCCAAGGAAAACGGGCCATCAGCACGTCAAGCCGGTGGATCATGCCATCTACATTGGGCTGAAGGGCCTGGACGTACATTTGTACACCGGCAATTGCGAAAGGCGTCATTTGGTAAGGTCTCCATAGACGCGGAACCGCCCTGGGATCATCCCGCCGAGTGGTTCCGCTTTGCCCATGTCTTACGCTCTTGCGCCCTGAGTGCAATGTATCAGGGCAGTTCCCGACACGGCGACGCACGGGAAAGCCACAAACATGTTACCTATATGCTGGTTATTCGCGCGCATTAGGCTGCCGCCTTCTGGCGCGCGCTCTTTTCGTTGCGACCGCGCTGCAGGAACACGACCAGAGCCAGCAAAAGCAGCGCAGGAATGAACATCAGGTATTTCGACGGCGTGCTGACAGGTTTAAGCACGCGCAGTACCTCTTGATCCCAATCCAGCCCGGCATCGGACGCGACTGAGCCATAAGCCACATCGTCAATGAACATCTTGTCCTCCTCGGTACGGAAGGCGAGACCGGCATTCTCTAGCTTTTCCTCGCCCGTGGCCCCTTCGCCGATGGGCAGCAGGGCCACAAATTCGATCGGATCACCCAGATCGTTGACCCCCGACACCCGCAGGCGTAACTCGTCCCCCGCAGGAACATCCTCAGCAGCAGCGGCGATTTCGGTCGGAGCCTCTTCGCTATAGGGCGGGAACACCATATCCATCCAGAAACCGGGCCGGAACAGGGTAAAGGCGATCAGCAACAGGGCAATCGACTCGTACACCTTGTTTTTGGCTAAGAACCAGCCCTGCGTCGCAGCAGCAAAAAGCAGCATAGCAATGGTGGCGACGACAAAGACAAATATACCCTGCGCAATCGTTACGTTCATCAGCAGCAGTTCGGTGTTGAAGATGAACAGGAATGGCAGCGCGGCGGTGCGTAGCGAATAGAAGAATGCGATCACTCCGGTCTTGATCGGGTCGCCACCAGACACGGCCGCAGCGGCAAACGAGGCAAGGCCAACAGGTGGCGTCACATCCGCCATGATCCCAAAGTAGAACACAAAGAGGTGCACAGCGATCAGCGGCACAATCAACCCATTCTGCTGGCCCAGCGTCACGATGACCGGGGCAAGCAGCGCAGAAACCACGATATAGTTCGCCGTGGTCGGCAACCCCATCCCCAGGATCAGCGACAGGACCGCCGTCAGCAACAGGATCGCCATGATATTGCCGCCTGACAACACCTCGACCACATCGGCAAGGGCTGAACCGACGCCGGTCTGGCTGACCGCGCCCACGATGATACCGGCGGTCGCCGTGGCGATGCCGATGCCTATCATGTTGCGCGCACCAGTAACAAGACCGTCGATCAGGTCGTGAAAGCCATCTTTGATATCGCTGGCCAAACGGCTCTCGCCACGGAACATCTGCATCAGCGGACGCTGGGTCAGCAGGATAAAGACCATATAGCTCGCCGCCCAAAACGCCGAGAGGCCGGGCGAGAGACGGTCGACCATCAATGCCCAAACCAGCACCACAACCGGCAGGATATAGTGCAGACCCGAACGGATCGTCGGCCCCGGCAGCGGCAGCGATGTCACCGGCGCGTTCGGATCATCCAGTTCCAGTGGCGCCTCTTTTGACGCGACCCGCAGCAGAGCGACATAAACCGCGCTGAGGCCGATAAAGATGATGTACCCAGCCGTTGACGGGAACAATGTGCGGATCCAGCCCATGCCATAATAGACTGCAAACGACAGAAAGCAGATCATCGCCACGATAAACGCCATGCCGATCAGACGCTGAACGATAGGTTTGGGCGTATAGGCGCGCGGCAGCCCCTCCATCCCGGCCTTGAGGGCCTCAAGATGGACGATATAGACCAGCGCAATATACGAGATGACCGCCGGGACAAACGCGTGTTTGACGACATCGAAATACGGAATGCCGACATATTCCACCATGAGAAAGGCCGCAGCCCCCATCACCGGCGGCATGATCTGGCCGTTGACCGAACTTGCCACTTCGACGGCTCCGGCCTTTTCCGAGCTAAAGCCGACCTTCTTCATCAGCGGAATGGTGAATGTGCCGGTGGTCACGACGTTCGCAATGCTAGATCCCGAAATCAGGCCGGTCATGGCTGAGGATACGACAGCCGCCTTGGCCGGTCCGCCCTTCATATGACCCATCAGCGAAAACGCCACCTGGATGAAATAATTGCCCGCCCCGGCGCGGTCCAGCAAAGAGCCGAACAACACAAAGAGGAATACGAAACTGGTCGAAACCCCCAGCGCGATGCCGAACACACCTTCGGTGGTGATCCACTGGTGATTGACGATTTCCGACAGATTGTTGCCCTTGTGGGCGATGATGCCGGGCATATACGGGCCAAGCACCGTGTACATCAGGAACACCGAGGCCACGATCATCAGGGCGGGGCCCAATGCGCGGCGGGTCGCCTCAAGCAGGATCATTATGCCGATAACCGCGACGACAAAATCCTGCGTGATCGGCGCACCGACCCGCCCGGCAATGTCGCGGTAAAAGACATAGAGATACAGCGCGGTCGCAGCGCCAATGATCGCCAATGCCCATTCCCAGACAGGCACCTTATTCTTGGGTGAACCGAGCACAATGCAGGCCACCAGCGCGATCACCACAATCGGGATCCACCAGATCGACGATCCATCCTTGGCCCCCATCATGAACAGCACGCCAAGGATCACCGGGATCAGAATGCCCAGCCCAAGCTGGAATTTTGTACGTGTGGCGGGAAAGGCAGCAAAGGCGAGAAACACCGCGAATGCCAGATGGATCGAGCGCGCCTCGGTATCGTTAAAGACACCCCAGCCGACGATGAACGGGATCGGCGAGGCGAACCAGAGCTGGAACAGCGACCAAGCCAGCGCGACCAACATAAGAAACGTGCCGACCGGGCCCGCAACGCTGCGCCCGCCAGTGTCGGAGGAGGCAACAAGCTCATCCAGCTCGTTCTGGCTCAGGCCCCCGTGGCCTGCGGCTTCCATTTCAACGGCGGCGGCCTGCTGTTGGTCTTTGTCCGACATGTCACATTATCCCTGTAGGGTCATCGCCCCGAGCCGGGCTTGCTACCCGGGAACATCGTTAGAGCAGGGCGGCGATCTGGCCGCCACCCTGATTGTTGCTACCGTCCCCGCAGGGACGCCGGGTGTGGATTACATCCAGCCACGTTCGGTGTAGTATTTCACAGCGCCAGGATGCAGCGGCGCGGACAGACCGTCCTTGATCATGTCCTCTTCCTTGAGGTTCTCGAACGCCGGGTGCAGTTTTTTGAAGCGGTCAAAATTGTCAAAGACTGCCTTGACCACTTCATAAACCACATCGTCGGGAACATCAGCCGAGGTCACAAATGTCGCCTTGACGCCGAACGTGGTTACATCGTCGTCCGTGCCTGCATACATGCCGCCCGGAATGGTAGCTGTCGCGTAAAACGGGTTGTCGGCGATCAGCTTGTCGATGGCTTCGCCCTGCACCGGCACGAGGTTGGCCTCGATGGTGGATACGGCTTCTTGGATCGATCCGTTGGGGTGGCCGACGGTGTAGATGATCGCATCCACCTTGTTATCGCCCAGCGCAGCAGCTTGTTCGGCGGGCTTCAGCTCGGAAGCGAGCGCGAAGTCGGCCATGGTCCAGCCCTTGGCGTCGAGAACCACTTCCATCGTGGCAAGCTGGCCGGAACCGGGGTTGCCGACGTTGACGCGCTTCCCCTTGAGATCGTCAAAGGAATTGATGTTGGCATCCTTGCGGGCGATCACGGTAAAGGGTTCGGAGTGAACCGAGAACACCGCGCGTTCCTTGTCGAACTTGTCGCCCTCAAACTGCGAAGAGCCGTTGTACGCGTGGTATTGCCAGTCGGACTGGGCGACGCCCATGTCCATGTCACCCGCCTTGATCGCGTTGATGTTGGCGATCGAGCCGCCGGTCGACGGGGCGGTGCATTTCAGGCCGGTCTCAGCGCTGTTGCGGTTCACCAGACGGCAGATCGACTGGCCGACGACGAAATACACGCCGGTCTGACCACCGGTGCCGATGGTGATGAACTTTTCCTGCGCCATGGCAGCAGTCGAGGCAAGTAACCCCGAGGCCAAGGCGATGGATTTGAGATAGGTCATTCGTGTCTCCCTGAATGATGTAGTTGGTCGTAAAGGTGCATCCGGTCGTCGGCGGATCCAGCGATAGAATACACGTCTTCTGTGGTGTCAAAGCATCATGCCCCGACGTCCTGAAAATCTATGGTCCAGTTTTCCGCCGCTCCTGCACCCTGGCTTTGGCGCGCGGTGCCCCCCCTTGGGCTGCCTGACGGCAAATGTTTCATTACCACGGGTCTTGTGCCCTGCTCCCGGTGTATGCACCGACGAGTCGACTCAGCGTAGTATTGTTTATTATTTCGATCAAGTCGGTTACGGTCGGGTTTGGAAAGACGTCCACAATGCGCGATTTATTCTTTTTCTTTCAGCATATTGAACGTCACCCGGGGGATTCGAAATGAACATGGATATTGGTCGGCGCCTAAAAACCCTGCGCAACGCGAACGGATTCTCGCAGCGCGAACTGGCCAAACGGGCGGGGGTGACAAACGGCCTGATTTCGATGATCGAACAGAATCGATCCAGCCCGTCAATCGCCTCGCTCAAGCGGATTCTGGATGCGGTTCCGATGACATTTTCCGAGTTTTTTTCCAACGACCTGCCGGACGAACCCGGCGACACGATGATCTTTCGCGCCCACGAGCTGCGAGAGATCAATCCGGCCGAGGCGCTGAACCTGCCGCGCGATGCCGCGCGACTATTGTCATTACGTCAGGTCGGCGACGCCGCGCGCCACACCATCCAGATGCTGCGGGAAACCTATTCGCCGGGGGCTGACACCGGACCCGAACTTTACAGCCACGCCGCAGAAGAGGCCGGCATCATCATTGAAGGTGAGATCGAACTGACAGTTGGCGACAGAACATCGACCCTTGGTGCAGGTGATGCCTATATCTTTGACAGTCGGACCCCACACCGGTTTCGCAATTCGGGTGAGGCGCGCTGCGTGTTGATCAGCGCCTGCACCCCCGCCACGTTCTGACGATTTTTACAATTCACCCCTATAGCACTTTGGTCAAATGACGCCGCCGCAACGATTGCCCAATCAGGAAACTTTATGAAACACCTCGCCACTCTGGACCGCTATGCAACGCTCTTTGGCTGCGCCCTGATCGCAATTCTGTGCCTTGTCGCCAGCTTGTGGTCGGGTTGGATGCTGATCCCTCTCGTCATCTTTGTGGCGTTGACGCTGCTGGGGTTTCACGACCTGCGCCAAACCAGCCATTCGATTCTGCGCAACTATCCGGTGATGGGTCATATGCGGTTCCTGTTCGAAGGTGTGCGCCCCGAGATCCGCCAATACCTGATCGAAAGCGATCAGGATGAGGAACCGTTCAGCCGCGATTCCCGCGCGCTGGTCTATCAGCGGGCCAAAGGGGTCGAGGACAAGCGCCCCTTTGGCACCCGCAAGCGGGTATACGATGCCGGATATTCCTGGTTGACCCACTCCATCGCGCCCAAGCATCTCGACAACAGCGATTTCCGGGTTCGGATCGGCAATCCCGCCTGTTCACAGCCCTACGATGCCTCGCTGTACAATATCTCGGCGATGAGCTTTGGATCGTTGTCGGCAAACGCGATTCAGGCGTTGAACACTGGCGCCAAGCTGGGTGGCTTTGCCCATGACACTGGCGAAGGATCAGTCAGTCGTTATCACAAGGCTGGCGGCGGCGATCTGATCTATCAGGTCGCGTCGGGCTATTTTGGCGCACGGGCGGCAGACGGCACCTTTGACCGCGACAAGTTCCGCGAGACGGCGTCGCTGGATCAGATCAAGATGATCGAACTCAAGCTAAGTCAGGGCGCCAAGCCCGGCCATGGCGGTATGCTGCCTGCCTCAAAGATATCGCCCGAGATTGCCGAGGCGCGGGGGATTCCGATGGGGATCGACTGTGTATCGCCCGCCGGGCATTCGGCGTTTTCGACTCCGCTGGAGATGATGCGATTCATCGGTGACCTGCGCGATCTGTCGGGGGGAAAACCCGTCGGTTTCAAGCTGTGTATCGGGCATCGCCGGGAATTCATGTGCATCGTCAAGGCGATGCTCGAGACCGGGATCGTCCCCGATTTTATCGTCGTCGATGGCACCGAGGGCGGCACAGGCGCAGCCCCACTGGAATTTTCCAACCATGTCGGTATGCCGATGAACGAGGGGCTGACGTTCGTACACAACACCCTGCTTGGCGCGGGGCTGCGCGATCAGGTCAAGATCGGGGCGGCAGGCAAGATCACATCGGCCTTTGACATCGCAAGGGCGCTGGCACTGGGGGCGGATTGGTGCAACGCGGCGCGTGGCTTTATGTTCGCCATCGGCTGCATTCAGGCGCAGGCCTGTCACACCAACCACTGCCCGGTCGGCGTGGCCACGCAGGACCCTCTGCGTCAACGAGCGCTGGACGTGGGCGACAAAAGCCTGCGTGTCGCCCGGTTCCACACCAACACCCTCAAGGCGCTGGGGGAAATGGCGGGGGCTGCCGGTCTGGACGATCCCCGCGCCTTTCTACCGCGGCATTTCATGACACGGCAGTCGGACAATCAGATGGTCACCGGAGACGAGGCGTTTCCCTACATGCCAGCCGGGTTCCTGATCAACGGGTCTGGCGATGACAAGGGGTACACCGAACGCTGGGCGCGGGCTGACGCCGCCAGTTTTTCGCCCAAGGACTAAGGGTCACTTGATGCGCAGGCTCTGGCCGCAAACGACCAGAACAACGGAATCGGCCACAGCGCCCAGCGCCTGATTCATCACGCCGGAGGCATCGCAATATTCGCGTGCCAGCGCATTTGCCGGGACAATCCCCTGCCCGACCTCGTTGGTGACAAGGATGACCGGATCGGGCTGCATCGGCAGCGCGGCACACAGCTGTGCAACCGCACCCTGCCAGTCCGCGCCCGCCAGCATCAGGTTCGACAGCCAGAGTGTGAGACAATCCACCAGCACCGCACCATTGCCCTGCGCGCGCTCCAGCGCACCCAGCAGGTTCAGCGGCTCTTCGATTGTGCGCCAATCCGGGCCACGCTGGAGCTGGTGCCGGTCAATTCGCGCGCGCATCTCGGCATCGCCGCGCTCAGCCGTTGCGATATAAACCGGCTGACCGGAGTGGGTGCGCGCCTGTGCCTCGGCAAAGGCGCTCTTGCCAGATTTTGCACCACCGGTGACAAGCATGATATGGGGCATGAGACGGCTCCGGGTTCAGGTGGGGGTACGGACCTCTTGTGCCAGAGCGAACAGCCCGTCAATATCAAGATGCGCCTCAAGATGGTTCGCCAGCGCATCGAGGATCGTTTCAACCGTTGCAGAATACTGCGTCACCCCCGGCACTTGCCCCTGCCCGCGCAGCCACGCAGCACGAAACCCGTCCGCACCAAACAACCCGTGCAGATATGTGCCCATAATCCGGCCACAAGGCGAAACGGCACCCTCAGACCGCTCAGCGATACGAGCAAAGGGGCGCGAAGTGTCGGGGCCGGTGGTCTGGCCGATGTGGATTTCGTAGGCCGAAACGCCTTCACCGGTCGCGAGATGAACGGCGGTGACGCGACTCAGGGTTTTGTTCGCGATCATCGTTGTCTCAACGTCCAGCAGGCCAAGGCCGGGTGAGGTTCCCGGCGCGCCCTCGATCCCGTCGGGATCGGCAACGCAGTGGCCCAGCATTTGATATCCGCCGCAGATCCCCAGCACCTGCCCACCGCGCCGCACATGGGCGTACAAGTCGATATCCCAGCCCTGCGCGCGCAGAAACGCCAGATCGCCACGAGTCGATTTGGTGCCGGGCAAAATCACCAGATCAGCATCGCCGGGCAAAGGGTGGCCCGGCGGCACCATGGTCATGCGCACTGATGGTTCTACCTTTAGGGGGTCAAGGTCGTCGAAATTCGAAATCCGCGACAGCATTAGACATACGATGTGGAACGGACCATCACCGGGGCCCGAGCCAAGGTCGACCGCATCCTCTGCAGGCAGCAGATGCGCCCGGTCGAACCACGGCACCACCCCGAAACCGGGCCAGCCCGAGTGCTGCGCGATCAGATCATAACCATCGTCAAACAGCCGGGGATCGCCACGGAATTTGTTGACCAGAAATCCCTTGATCTGCGCGCAGTCACCTGCGTCCAGCACGGCGCGGGTTCCGACGATTTGCGCAATCACCCCACCCCGGTCGATATCCCCCGCCAGCACCACCGGCACACCAGCGGCGCGGGCAAAGCCCATGTTGGCGATGTCACCCCCGCGCAAATTGACCTCGGCGGGGGACCCGGCCCCTTCGACGATCACCAGATCAGCGGTTGACGCCAAACGACGAAAACTGCCGGCCACCTCGGCCAGAAGCTGCGGTTTGATCCCGGTGTAATCGCGCGCCAAAAGCCGTCCGCGCGACCGGCCCAGCACGACGACCTGGGCACCGGTGTCCGTGTCGGGCTTTAGCAGCACCGGGTTCATATCCACCACCGGCGCACGGCCCGATGCCAACGCCTGCAACGCCTGCGCGCGGCCAATCTCTCCGCCGTCCTCCGTCACGGCAGCATTGTTTGACATGTTCTGCGGCTTGAACGGCGCAACAGAGATCCCGCGCCGCAAAGCGACGCGGCACAGCCCCGCCACCAACACTGATTTCCCGACGTTCGAGCCGGTGCCCTGAATCATCAATGCGCGCGGCATCGTGCCCTAGAACTCGACGCCGGGCTGGGCGGCGATGCCCTGCTTGGCAAAGGGATGCTTAATCTCTTTCATCTCGGTCACAAGATCGGCTATCTCGATCAACCGGTCCGGCGCGTTGCGCCCGGTCATCACCACATGCGTCATCTCGGGCTTTTCGGTCAGCAGGAATTGCGCCACATCCTCGGCCACCAAATAGTCGTATCGCAGGGCGATGTTGATCTCATCCAACAGCACCATGCGGTTTGCCGGATCGCGGATCAACTCCTTGGCCTTGTCCCACGCCTTGGCGGCGGCGGCGATGTCGCGTTCGCGGTCCTGCGTGTCCCAGGTAAAGCCTTCGCCCATCACATGAAACGCGCACTTATCGGCAAACCGCTCTTTCAAAAGATCCCGCTCGGCGGATTGCATCGACCCCTTGATGAACTGCACCACCGCGCAAGGCATCCCATGCCCGATGCAGCGCAGGATCATCCCAAAACCCGAGCTGCTCTTGCCCTTGCCATTGCCGGTATGGACGATGATCAACCCCTTGGTGACGGTCTTTTTGGCCATCATCTTTTTGCGCGCGGCCTGCACCTTTTTCATCTTTTCGGTGTGCTTGGCGTTGATATCTTCGGTCATCGAAACGCGATCCTTTGGGTAAGAGCCAGACGGGCGGCGGCCATCTCTTCGACAGCGCGCAGGGTAAATGGAGTGCCGCAAACCCAATCCGCGGTGCTGAACAGCACGCGATCTTCGGCGACATAGCGCCGCAGCGCCGGATGCTGCGGCAGGTCCTCGGCGCGCGATGCGCCGCCATACGGCATCGACGACACAAGGGCATCCGGCTGCGCAAGGACGAGTATCTCCAATGGCAGTGCGCCGCTTTGACTGCGGCCTAACCGGGTCGAGAGGTTCTCGAACCCGGCAGAGGTCAGAATATCGTCGCCCAGTGTGCCGGTTCCCAGCGAATAGCCATTGGCGTAAAAGAATGCGGCCAGCGGGCGATGTTCTGGCACGGCGGGCAGTGAATCAAGGCGGCGTTCCACGTCGCGGGCCATATCCTCGGCAGCGTCGGGGCGGTTCAGGGCCTGACCGATCTGGCGGATCTGGTCGGGAATTTCGGCCAGCGCATAGGTCAGCGGAAATTGTACGACACGGACTCCGATGCGCCGCAGCATGTCGATCGCCAGCGGATCGGAATACGCCCCGGCCAGGACAATGTCAGGCTGAAACAGCGCGATTTCCTCGGCGTGACCGTTGTTCAGCGGGTAGGCCGCGGCGGCCTCCGCCATAGGCGAGCTTTTGGGATCAGCGCTGACCCGCGTGACAGACAGCAGCTGACCCGGCGCAGCCAGCAGCATTGCCAGCTGATCCGTGCACAGGTTCATCGAGACCACGCTTGGCACATCAGTATCGGCCTGAGCAGCCCCGATCAGGACGGACAGCAATAGCGCGGTCGGCGCCACGACGGATCGAAAGAAATTGCGCAAGATCTGTCCTTGTTTCAGAGCGAACCCCAGTCAGGGTCTGTCACGTGTCGCTATGCCCAGGGACCGGAAGACCTGTCCGCAGGACGTGGATGACACCACTGCGGACTCTCCGCCACCCCGACGCGCCCCGCGTCAAGGTATGGGTGAATGCGTCGGCAGGTCTCCTGGCTTGCGGGTCGTGGCTCGGCTGGCCTTCCCGGTGCGGGTATCCCGTACCAGTGGCATGTTCAGCGTCGCTCACCGCTCACAGTTGCGGGGGCAGCTCCGGGTTTGCCCGATGGGCGCACCGTATTCCCTTTTGCCGGCGGACAGAATGGATGCTGATCGCCGGACCGACGGCCAAAGGGTTAGGCAGCGCCCGCGCCCAGGTCAAGTGGTGTCACGATGTTGTCCCGCCTGAACCATCGAACTGTGTCAGCTCAAGCCCGGGATCAGACGAATGGCGGCAGGCCAGACCCCGCACAGCGGCTATTGTGCGGTTGCTTCCAGATATCCCGGTCCGATCTTAGTAATTTGTTCGCTAAACTAACCCAGTTTATGCATGCGACCGCACCCCCATCAGCCGGATGCATCGCGCGATTCGGAGAGTTAAAAAATAAACTTCAATTAAAAGTTGCGTGATCGGATCCCTGTGGTCATTCTGACGTCAGGCATTTGAGGGAGGATTTTGGAATGGCTCGTTTCATACTTTTGGCGGCGCTTGCCCTTGGAATGTCAGGCCAGCCGGGCCTTGCACAGGCGCAATCCGAAGCGCCCGCCACCCTGCCTTTGCCGTCAGATCTACCCCTGCTAGACTACGAAAGCGCGCTGTATCCTTTTATCGCTGAGCGGGATTTTGCGGTCCTTGGCTGGACCCGCGACAAAAGCTGGCGCGACACCGGGCCGTTTGTCCTTGGCACCAGCTACGGCGTCCACCCTGCCGTGCGGATCTACTATTCGCCCGAGGTTTTGACCTGGCTTGAGGGGGGGCGCACCGGCGCCATTCCCGACGGCGCGATGGTGGTCAAGGAAATGGTGTCTCCGCCCTCTGCCCACTATAATGAATACCGGGAAATGCTAACCTTTTTGCACCCCGACGACCCCGCCAAGGTCGAGGAAGAGATGCTCGACTATCTGCGCAAGGATGGTGGGCTGAACTGGACGGTGATGGTCAAGGATCAGACCATATCGCACGGGGGCTGGTTCTTTGCATCCGTGGGGCAAGACGCTGCGATTGACAATTTCCAGCCGCCTTACAGCCCGGCGTCGGGTCAGGCCGGCGCAGGGACGTGCATGCGCTGCCACGCCTCTGCCGCCGAGGAACTGATCTTCTCTGCGCTCGCCAATATCGAAGGTTTTCCGGGCGAACCGTTAATTTTTAACGTCGATGAAAGCTGGCGCAATCTGTCCGGCTTCCCTCCCGGCCCCTTCAACTTGCCAAAGTGGCAGCGCCCCGCGATGGGCGCAACCGAAGCCGCCCTGATCGACGATTTCTTTCACGACGAGTCTGCGTTGCGTCAGCTTAACGCCATGGCCGAGGCATCCCCCACTGCGGTCAATCCGGCGTTTGCAGCAACATTCCCGCCTGCAGGCGGCATCGACGTGACTCAGGTGCAGACATTGCCCAGCCAATGGCTGGATCACGTGCCGTCGCGCCCGGACACACCGCAGCACTTCCTGAGTTCGGACAATTGCGTCGGCTGTCACGGTGGGCTGGGCGGTCCCCCCTACGGAACGACAATGTTCCTTCAGACCGGGCCGAATTACGGCGAAGGCTATAACATCTCGGAATATGGCGAATGGCGCTGGTCTCCGATGGGGCTGGCCGGGCGCGACCCGATCTTCTACGCCCAGTTGGAGAGCGAATTCGCCCTGCTGAAACAGGCGGGCAACGGCGATCTTACCTCGAATCTTGGCACGACATGCCTGTCGTGCCACGGTGCGATGGGCCAGCGCCAGCTTGGCATCGACGCCCATGCGATGCCCAACAAAGGGTTGGATCCCAACAATTTCAAGGTCGCCTACACCTTGCTACACGACCCCTTGACCGAGGCAGAGAAGGCCAAGCAAGAGGCTGATGGCACCCTGCCCTACCATGAATACGGCAATCTCGCGCGTGAGGGCATTTCTTGCGCCGTCTGCCACCACATTGCCCCGCCGCAGCGCGCCGAAGGACAGCCGGATTACAACACCCTCGACACCTACCTGATGAACGGCACCACAGGGGTGTTTCGCCTGAACGACAGCGACCGCCTGATCGGCCCGTTTCAGGACGTGCGGCAGAAACCGATGCAGAACGCTATGGGGATCACCCCGGTTCATGACGACTATATCAAGGACAGTGAACTGTGCGGCGCCTGCCACACGATCAACCTGCCTAATGTCGATGCAAATATGTCCGAACCTCTCGAAGGGTACACCGCCGCCGATCAGGCCGTATTCAATGCGGCCGGCGCCAATGGCGCGGCGTTCCTCAAGGATCAGTACGGCGTCACCTTTCCCGAGGCGCTGACCGATTTCCAGCATTCGGTCGAACAGGCAACCTATCTGGAATGGGTCAACTCGATCTACAACGAACCTGGCACGGCACAATCCTGTCAAGATTGCCACATGAAGGGCAATTTCGAAAGCGCGGACGGCAAGGTTAAACTGGACAGCATCACAACCCAGATCGCGTCGATCCAGGACTCCATGATGCCGGATGTCGAAAATCTGCTGCCGACGGATGAGGTCGATGTCCCCTTCCGAGACGACTACAAACGTCACAGCTTTGTCGGGCTGAATGTCTTTATGGTCGAGATGCTTCGCCAATTCAGCGCCGAGCTGGGGATGAGCCGCACCGATCCGATGACGTCAGCCACCAACGGCGCGCAACTGTCGATCGACACCATGGCGCTACAGGCGCGGGACGAAACGGCTGATGTCACAGTTGCTGTGACCGCGGGCTATGACGGGCTGCTGGCGCAAGTCGATGTGACCAACAAGACCGGGCATCGCCTGCCCTCGGGCGTTGGATTTCGCCGCGCGTTTCTTGAGGTTCGCGCCGTGGATGCCGATGGTGACATGCTGTGGTGTTCGGGATGTACCAATGGCGCCGGGGTGATCCTGGGCGCGGACAAGACACCACTCAAGACCGAGTTTCTGGATGTTGTGCCCGAAGGTGCGACCGAAGCGCTGTATCAGCCGCACCATCAGGTGATCTATGACCAAAATCAGGTACAAATCTACGAGGAGCTGACCCAGAATGCGAAACGCGAATTCACCACCAGTTTTGTCCAGCGCGATTTCCACCCCAAGGACAACCGGCTGACACCACATGGCACGTTGGATCCGGGCAGTGACGCGTTCCAGGCCAAATTCGGCGACAGCGCAGTGACCGAAGCTTTCATGAAGGCGACACGACCCGAAGGGCGCGCATTACAGGACCCGGATTTCAAACCCGGCACGGACCGGACAGAATATCGAATTTCCCTGCCCGCAGGCATCGACCTCAAAAAAGTCACAGTGACGGCGACGCTCTATTCGCAGGCGATTCCGCCTTATTACCTGCGCCAGCGGTTTGTCACGGCACCGACTGGCCCGGCGACGCAACGGCTCTATTATCTGGCAAGCAGGCTCCAGACCGAAGGAACTCTAATCGCAGATTGGAAGCTGAAAGTCACCAGTGCGGCGGACGGGCTAGACTGACGCCACAGCACTGTTGCCCCGCAAACTGGGTGGTCGACGCGTTGCCGACCACCCGACAAGATCAGACAAAGCGGTTGACGAGATTCTCAAGCCGTTCCTGACGACCCGAGCGCGGCGCAGGATCGGTAGCGTTGACCTCAACTCCAGTGGCGATCGTGGCAAGATCGCTCGTCAACATAGCCCGCGCCTCTGGCGTGTCCCAGCCCGCATAACGGTCGGAACGAGCAGCCTCAAGCCCGCCATCCGCCAGCATCGCTGCCGCCGCCTTGAGCCCGCGCGCGCAGCTGTCCATTCCGCCGACATGAGCCAAAATCAGATCCTGAGGGTCCAGTGACTGGCGCCGCAGTTTCGCGTCGAAATTGGTGCCTCCGGTGGTGAATCCACCTGCGCGCAGGATCTCGTAATAGGCCAGCGCCACCTCTGGCCCATTGTTGGGGAACTGGTCAGTGTCCCAGCCGGACTGATAGTCGTTGCGGTTCATGTCGATGGACCCAAAGATCCCTAATGCCGAGGCGAGCGCGATTTCATGTTCGAACGAATGCCCCGCAAGGATGGCATGACCCTGCTCGATATTGACCTGCACTTCGTTCTCCAGTCCAAACCGCTTGAGAAAGCCAAAGACCGTCGCGACGTCATAGTCATACTGATGCTTGGATGGCTCTTGCGGTTTGGGTTCGATCAGGATCGCGCCTTTGAAACCAATCTTGTGTTTGTATTCGACCACCATCGACAGGAACCGGCCAGCCTGTTCCGTCTCGCGCCCGAGATCGGTGTTCAGCAGCGTCTCGTAGCCTTCGCGCCCGCCCCAGAGGACATAGTTTTCGCCCCCAAGTTTCTGCGTCGCATCCATACAGCTTTTCACCGTGGCGGCGGCATATGCAAAAACCTCTGGATCAGGGTTGGTCGCAGCACCCGCCATATAGCGGCGGTGGGTGAACATATTCGCCGTTCCCCAAAGCAACTTGGTTTTGGCGGTGGTCATCTTTTCGCCGAAGTAATCGACGATTTCCTCGAGATTGCGGCGCGTCTCGGCAAAACTGCCGCCCTCGGGGCGGGCATCCGCATCGTGGAAACAGAAGTACGGTGCGCCCAGCAGGTCGAACATTTCGAACGCGACATCGGCCTTGAGTTTCGCCAGATCCATCGTGTCGCCGAACCATGGGCGATCAAAGGTCTGGCCACCAAACGGATCGCCGCCCGGCCAGGCAAAGCTGTGCCAGTAGGCGACGGCAAAGCGCAGGTGATCTTCCATCCGCTTGCCCAGCACAACCTCGTCCGGGTTGTAGTGGCGAAAGGCGAATTCGTTGCTGCTGTCTGGACCTTCATAGGTGACGGCGGGGATATCTTTGAAGAAATCAGTCATGTGAGCTCCGAAAGGGCCGCAGATGCGGCGCGATAGCGGGCATGGCCCGCAGCAAAGGCGTCCCGCAGGGCGGGCTCTGGTTCGATTGTGTGGGACAGGACCGGCAGCGTGGCGAGGGTGGTATCGCCCGTTGCCGCCATCATGCCAAGACGCGCCGCCCCAAGGGCCGCGCCGACATCGCCGTCCTTGGGCACCGACAGCGACAGATCCAGCGCGGTAGCGATTAGACGCAGCCAGTAGTCTGACCGGCTGCCGCCCCCCACTGCCACGCAGGTGTTGATCGTCGTGCCAGTGGCCGCCAGCGCATCGCGGCAATCACAAAGCGCAAACGCCACACCTTCGAGAACGGCGCGCGTTGCGGCAGCGCGGTCAGTAGCATGTTCCAGCCCCAGAAAGGCACCGCGCACGGTGGCCGAATTCAGTGGCGTCCGCTCGCCTCCAAGATAGGGCAGGAACCGCGTCTTTCCAGGAGCTTGCAGGCTGCCAAGATTTGTTGTGAGTTCGGTCGCAGTACTGCCCACCAGCCCCGCATACCAATTGAGCGCGTCGGTCGCGGCCAGGATCACCCCCATCTGATGCCATTTGCCGGGCAGCGCATGGCAAAAAGTGTGTACAGCAGTCGCTGGGTCGGGCTGATACCCGTCATTGGCGGCAAACAGCACTCCCGAGGTGCCCAGCGAAACAAACGCCTGACCAGCCCGCACCACGCCCATGCCGATGGCCGATGCGGCGTTGTCACCGCCGCCGCCAGCCACCACAACGGACGCAGGCAGACCCCAGCGCCCGGCAATATCCGCACGCAATGTTCCCGAAACGTCAGACCCCTCGACCAGGCGCGGCATCGCAGCGCGAGTCAGGCCCGAGGCGTTCAGCAAATCATCGCTCCAATCCCGCGCGCCAGTGTCGAGCCAGCTTGTCCCCGCCGCATCCGACATTTCGGCCACGTGTTCGCCCGTCAGCCACAGCCGCAGGAAATCCTTGGGCAGCAGCACGCGGGCGATCCTGTCGAATACCTGCGGTTCATTCTCGCGAAGCCAGGCAATCTTGGGTGCGGTAAATCCGGGAAAGACGATGCTGCCCGAAATCGCCCGCCAATGCGGATCAGCGTCCATTGCTGCGGCCTGCGTCGCAGAACGCGTGTCATTCCACAGGATACAGGGGCGCAGCACCTCGTCAGCGGTGTCCAACACGGTCGCGCCATGCATCTGCCCTGACAGTCCAATCGCCCGAACCGCGCCCAGAGATACAGTCGCCGACAGCGCATCAAGCACATGCTCTGACGCTGAGATCCAGTCAGCCGGGTTCTGTTCCGACCAACCATCGCGGGGGCGGCTGACTGTCAGTGGCGCAGTGGCCTCGGCCACCACGCGCTGCGCATCGTCGATCACAATTCCTTTGAGACCCGAAGTCCCAAGATCCAGTCCAATATACATCACGCCGCCAAATGTTCAGGTTTCTTGCCCAGAATGATCATGGCCAGCAGATCATCCTCGGTCACGTCATCGACTTTGACCACGCCGACCAGTTCGCCATTCTTCATCACGGCGGCACGATCACAGAGGCGTTTGACCTGATGCACATCGTGATCAATCAGGAAGATGCCCAGCCCCTGCCGTTTGAGTTCCTGAATAAGCTCGGCCACCATCTGGGTTTCCTGCGGGCCAAGGGCGGCAGTCGGTTCGTCCATGATCAGGATCTTGGCGTTGAAATAGACCGCACGGGCGATCGCCACCGATTGGCGCTGCCCCCCCGACAGCGCGGATACAGGGGCCGAGAATTTCTGGAAGTTCGGATTCAGCCGCGCCATGATCTTGCGGGTCTCGGCCTCCATCGCGCCATCGTCGACCAGCCCCAAGGACGTGACCAATTCACGCCCCAGAAACAGGTTGGACGCCGCATCAAGGTTATCCGCCAGCGCAAGCGTCTGGTAAATCGTCTCGATATTATAGCGCCGCGCGTCGCGGGGGTTGTTGATCACGGCCTTTTCGCCGTTCACGAACACGTCGCCGCTGTCCTGCCGGTACGCCCCGGACAGGCATTTGATCAGCGTCGACTTCCCCGCGCCGTTGTGGCCCAGCAGACCGACGACTTCGCCCGGATACAGATCGACGCTGACGTGATCGACAGCCTTGATCCCACCAAACGAGATCGAGATGTCGCGGAGTTCAACAAGCTTGGTCTCGGTCATCATTTCGCTCCCGTGCGCTTGCGGTAAAGGATGTCGATAAAGACGGCGGCCACCAGCACCATGCCGACCACGATGTTCTGGAATGGTGCATCGACGCCGACCATGGCCATGCCCGATTGCAGCGACTGCATGATCAGCGCACCCAGGATGGCGCCGTAGATCGTGCCGATCCCACCTGCCAGCGCTGTGCCGCCAATCACGGCAGCCGCGATCACGCGCAACTCGTCCAGCGAGCCGATATCGTTGGAATGAAAGGTCAGCCGCGACGACGCGACCACCGCCGAGATTGCGCAAAGCACACCCATCAGGGCAAACACCTTGACCGTCAGCAGGCGGGTGTTGATGCCCGACAGTTCCGCCGCATCCGGGTTGCCGCCGGTGGCAAAGATATAGCGCCCCAATCGGGTGCGCCGCGCCACCACTGTCATTGTCACGGTGATGATGATCAATAGCAGGACTGAAATCGGGATGCCGTACCCTTGGGTATAGCCCTCGGGCATGACCTCTCCGCGCGCTTCGAACATCCGCTCCAGTCGGGGACCCGGAACCTCGTAAGCGTTCAGCAGGGCGACAAAGCCAAGAATAACGCCGGCGATGATCGCGCCCAGCAGGATTTCGGCCCACATCGGTTTGACCTGGAACTCATGCCGGATTTTGGAGCGCCGTGCCGATATCAGCGCCAACAGCGCCGCCACCACGGCCACGACCCCCACCACCCAGGATGCCGTTTCCCCCAGCGTACCGTTGGTGCCGCCAAACAGCTGGAACGTCTCGTCCAGCGGGCCAATGGTCTGGCCGTTGGTCAGATACCAGCCGGTGTTGCGCCAGACCAGAAGCCCACCCAGCGTCACAATAAAGGACGGTATCGCCAGATATCCAATGAACCAGCCATTCAGCGCGCCGATGCCTCCGCCTACAACCAGCCCGACCAGAATGGCCACAGGCGTGGTCAACGCCGAATCAAGTCCAAGGCCCAGCCACTGCGGGATCACCACGGTCTGCGTCATCGCCATCACGGCGGAACAGGTCGCGAGGAGCGAGCCGACCGACAAATCAATGTGGCGTGTGACGATCACAAAGACCATCCCGGTCGCCATGATCGCCACGCTGACCGTCTGAATCGTCAGGTTAAAGATGTTGCGCGGTGTCAGGAACCGGCCATCTGTAAAGACATTGAACACCAGGCACAGGACAATGAACGCACCGATCATGCCCAGCAGGCGGGTATCCAGTTCGAGTGTCTCGAAAATACTCTTTTTGCGCCCGGTCAGAGCGTTTGTAGCGGTATCGGCCATGGGCGTACCTCGTTCATCTGCGCGTGTAAGTTGGGAGGGCGGTGTCGCGGCACCATCGGCCTGCGGTATCCGCCCTGGTGTCGCGCCCCCGGTCACAGCCGGAGGCGCGTCAGTGGCTTAGTTGCAGGGCGCGGGGCCTGCGGTCACACCCTGGCACAGCGCCTCTTGCGTGATCCAGCCCGCATCGACCACAACGGACAGGTTGTCCTTGGTCACGGCAACGGGGGCGAGGAAGGTGGCGTTCATCTCGTTGCCACCGGGGGTGGTGAATTTCACCGACCCGCCAACCGCTTCCATTGCGGAACCATTGGCCAGAGCGACGGCAATCATGCCCGCATTCTTGCCCAGCTCACGTGCGTCCTTCCAGACCGACACGGTCTGCGTGCCCAGTGCGACGCGGTTCAGCGCGGCATGATCACCGTCCTGACCTGACACCGGAATGCCGTCCATGCCCTGCGCCGTCAGCGCCGCGACGACACCACCCGCGGTACCGTCGTTCGAAGCCACAACCGCGTCGACCTGGTTGTCCGTCGCGGTCAGGATCTGCTCCATGTTGCGCTGCGCGTTGGCGGGCAGCCAGCCATCGGTATAGGCCTCGCCAACGATGGTGATGTCGCCCGCGTCAACTGCGGCCTGAATAATCTCTTGCTGGCCGCCGCGCAGGAAATCCGCGTTGGGATCCTGGGCCGAGCCCTTGATCATGACGTAATTGCCTGTGGGCTGCGCAGCAAATACCGCGCGGGCCTGCATCCGGCCAACCTCGACATTGTCAAAGGTCAGGTAATAGGCCCGGGGATCTTCGATCAGGCGGTCATAGGCGACCACGGGAATGCCTTCGTCCGACGCGGCCTCCACGGCCGGTCCAATGGCAGCTGCGTCCTGCGCCACAATGATCAGTGCGTCAACGCCCTGCGCGATCAGGCTTTCTACATCCGACAGCTGCTTGGCCGAGGATGATTGCGCGTCCGACGACACATAGCCGATGCCGGCAGCGTCAAGCGCGCCTTTGATGGCAGCTTCGTCGGTTTTCCAGCGCTCCTCCTGAAAGTTGGACCAGCTTACGCCGACGGTCATATCTTGCGCGAATGCAGGCGCTGCAAAACATGCGGCCGCCAATGTGGCGGCCTGAATTGTGCGTTTCATAGGTATCCTCCCATAGATACGGGACCCCTTTGCGGGCCCGTCCGGCAGATTCTCCGGAGTGCTGTGACGATGCCTTAGTTTAATTTAGCTGTCAAAATAAAAATCGCGACGATTTCGTCGATGGCATAAATATTTTGCAGGATTTTTGCGCAAAGTGATAGTAAGCAGGGTGAACGCAAAGAATTCGACGCAGCTTTACTTTTACGGGCAAACAAAAAAATGTCACTTGATGCAGAGACCGCGAACGCCCCCGCCACTGACCGAAATGGCTGCGGTCCTCTGATCGCGCCGCTGAGCGAAGCAATGCGCCCGCTGCGCCAGCAGATATTTGAGCGGGTGCGGGCGGTTGGCACGATGCCCCGCGTTCAGGTCGCCAAAGAGCTGGGCGTCAGCCCGGCGTCCGTGACCACCCTGACTTCTGACCTGATCGAGGCTGGACTGCTCGAAGAGGTGGCAATTTCGCGCGACGGTGCCGATTCCGGGCGCGGACGCCCCCCGGTGGCGCTGGGGGTGCGGGCCAATGCGCATTACGTCGTCGGAATGAAGTTTTCGGATCGCGAACATACTGCGGTTGTCGTCGACTTCACCGGCAACGTGATCGCGTCGCAAGTGATCCCGGCCGAACCGGGACGGCGCAGCACCGAGGACATCCTGACCGGTTGTGAGCAACTCGTTGATCGCGTCATACAGGCGGCCGGTTTTGAGCGCTCGCAGATTTCAGCATTGGGCATGGGACTGCCGGGATTTGTCGATCATTCGCAGGGCCGGGTATTCTGGTCGCCGATCATGCAGGAATCGGATCTGGACTTTGCCGGGATCGTCAGCGAACGGCTGGGCCTGCCAGTAATCATCGACAACGACGCCAATCTGGTCGCCTTGGCCGAACTGTGGTTCGGTGCCGGACGTGCCATGGCGGATTTTGCCGTTGTGACAATCGAACACGGTGTCGGCATGGGTCTCGTGCTGAACCATCGGCTGTATCGCGGCTCGCAGGGGCTGGGGCTTGAGCTGGGCCATACCAAGGTGCAGTTGGACGGGGCGCTGTGCCGCTGCGGTCAGCGCGGCTGTCTTGAGGCATATGTCGCCGATTATGCGTTGGCGCGCGAGGCGACGACGGCATTGAACTGGATGCACAAGGACGGGCAGAGCATGTCAATTTTGCTCGAAAGCCTCTTTGATCATGCCAAGGCCGGGAATGGCGCGGCGCGGTCGATCTTTCGCCGGGCGGGTCGCTATCTGGCGGTAGGGCTTGCCAATATCGCCAACCTGTTTGACCCTGCGCTGATCATTCTAAGCGGTGAGAGAATGCGCTTTGACTACCTCTATGCTGACGACACTCTGGCCGAGATGGAAAACCTGATCCTGCGCTCGGGTCGCCCTGCCCCCGCGATCGAGGTTCATGCCTGGGGTGATCTGCTTTGGGCGCGCGGCGCGGCGGCGTTGGCCCTGTCCTCTGTCACTGAAGCTCGTCTGAGCAAGTCGCGCGACGGTGTCAGCGGATGAAGGCATTCGCCATCTGGGTTGTGTCGGCCTGCAGCGCCGTTGCCGGCCCGGTTTTTGAAGACCGCGCTGGCGCTTTGCCCGTGCAGCACATCTATGGCGGCGGATGGGAGCATTTTGTCGGCGGTGGCGTCGCCGTGCTGGATTGCAACGGCGATACACTGCCGGATTTCTACGCCGCCGGTGGCGAAAACACCGGGCGGCTGTTCATCAACCGCACCAGCGCGCCGGGTGCACCGCTGGCGTTTGACCTTGGCACAATCCAAGACTTCACCGGCGTGACCGGAGCATATCCGCTGGATGTAGACAGTGACGGAGCACTGGACCTGATGCTGCTGCGGGTGGGCGAAAACCTGCTGCTTCGTGGTGACGGCGCCTGCGGTTTCACTCGCGCCGATTGGGGATTTCACGGCCGCGACCGCTGGAGTACCGCGTTTTCCGCCACATGGGAGGCAGACCGCGACTGGCCGACCCTGGCGATTGGTAATTACGTCAACCGAGATGATCCCGATGGCCCGTTCGAGGCCTGCGACGTCAATGAATTGCACCGGCCCAGGGCGGCGGGTTACCGCGCGCCCATACTGCTCGAACCGGGTTTTTGCGCGCTGTCGATGCTGATCTCGGATTGGATGCGTATTGGCGTGCCTGAACTGCGGATCTCGAACGACCGGCATTACTATGTGCGCGGCGGCTACGAAGAAATGTGGCGGCTGGATCCCCTGACCCCTCGGACCGAGGCGGACGGTTGGGACCGTGTGTCGCTCTGGGGTATGGGGATCGCCAGCGGCGACATATCTGGCGACGGGTTGCCGGATGTGATGCTGACCTCAATGGGCGATCAACTCTTGCAGATCAATGAAGGTGGGACGCTGCGGTCGGTGCCCTACGCCTTTGGCACCTATGCGCAACGACCCTATCAGGGCGACGACGGGCGACCTTCGACTGGCTGGCACGCGCAGTTCGGCGATGTGGACAATGACGGGCGGATCGACCTGTTCATCGCCAAGGGCAATGTGGATCAGATGCCTTCAAACGCCATGGCCGACCCCAATAACCTGTTGATGCAACAGCCGGACGGCACCTTTGCCGAAGCAGGCGGCGCGGCGGGGATCGCGGGGCCGCAGCGCTCACGCGGTGCGGGTCTGGCGGATTTCGACGGTGACGGTCGGCTGGATCTTGTGGTGGTGAATCGCCGCGCGCCGCTGGAACTGTGGCAGAATCTGACCCCCGGCGCGAGCCACTGGCTGGCGGTCGAGCCACGCCAAAAGGGCGTCAACAGCCGCGCGGTTGGTGCCTGGGTCACGGTTCGGGCAGGCGAAGACGCGAAATGGGTGCAGGAGGTGACAATCGGCGGCGGGCATGGCAGCGGACAGGCCGGGCCGATGCATTTTGGTCTGGGCGATGCGCAGGAGGTGCAGGTGCAGATCACCTGGCCAGATGGCACCGTGGATCCCTGGCAGATGGTCCAATCAGACCAGCGGATTGAGATCCTCAGAAACACACCTGGCCAGTAGCCGCCTCAGCGATCAATCGGCAGTCCGCTCGGCACCGTATCCGGCACCCCCATTCGGCCCGTTATCGCCCCCGCATCGGTGAGACTGTCGAGAAACGCCATCAATGCGTCCAGATCGACTTTGGCCAGCGGCACCGGGACCATCGTGACTGCGGCGGCAATCTCTGCGCGCTCGGCAGGATCGTCGAGGATCGTCCAGTCCGGTTTGCCCACCTCACCTTTGGTCAGCACGGCCTGCGGTTGATAACGCGCCAGCCCCGCCGCCGGATCAGCATGCTGGCGTAGAAAGGCGCGCAGATCGGCATATGCCCCGGCATGGCCCCATGGGCCGGTGCGGGTTACGTTGCGCAGCGGCGGCGTGCGAAAGGCATAGGCCTGCGACAAACGCCCGGTCACACGCATCCGGCCAAGGTCACGCTGGTGATTTTCGAACCGCTCAGCTTTTCCGGGGCCAAGCTGGGGCTGGCCCATGGCATGAAAACCCTGATCGCTGAGCATGGTGCCCGAATGGCAGGCCGCACATCCCGCCGCCCCATAGAACAGATCCGCCCCGCGCTGCGCCTGCGGATTCAGCGGCGCCTCGCCCCGCAGGGCAGCATCAAAAGCGCTGTTATCGGCGCGCCATTCCAGCGCAACAAAGGCGGCGATGGCGTTGGATATATCGGTAAACCGGATCGGCGCGCCACCGGCAATCGCCGGGTAAACCTGCGCAAATGCATCGGCATAGGCCGGAAGCGCAGCGACCCGTTGCGACAGGATCTGCCACGCGCCGCCCTCGCCCGTCAGCTGTCCGCGCCTGACCGCCTGCGACACATCGCTTTCGTCGTAATGCCCGGCCATTTCGTCCGGTGACAACACAGGAAACATGGTCTGCGCCGAGAGCAGGCTGACAAACCCCTGCTCCATATCGGTCTCAAGCGGCGTGCGAAAACCTGATGGGCGTGTCGGGTCAACTTCGATCCTGCCATCATGGAACATCACACGGATGTCCCGCAGGCCAAGGTTAAAGAGCGGCGGCGCATTGCGTGGGATGCGCTGTTCGGGCGGGTTGTCCGGGTTGGCCACCCGCTCTGGCCCCAGACCGATGCCGCCCTCGCCCAACCCCAGCGACAGCCCGTCGCCGGTGGCAAAGCGCGGATGGTGGCAGGTCGCGCAAGAAATGTTGCGGTTGCCCGACAGGATCGGATCGTAGAACAGCAGCTGGCCCAATGCGGCTTCGGCCTGGCTCACCGTGATAAAATCCGCGTCGGTGAATGGCTTGGGCAGCGCGACCTCTTGCGCGGCCCATCCAGAGGTCGCGACTGCGGCGCAGATCGCGGCGATGATCGGTCGCATTGGCTCCCTCCCCCTTCGGTATTGCGGCCAGTCAAGAGCAAGCAGTATCGCGGGTCAAGCAGGACTGGCGCCGGTTAACTCAGCTCCAGCGTCGTGACCGCCTGAAACATCGCGGGCGCGGCGACGGGCGCTGGCCCCAGATACATGCGGGCGGTGTCAAACGTGCTAACAAAGCCGCGCGCCGCCAGCATTTCCCGAAAATCTGTCGCGCTGTCCGGGAGGTCAAATATATACTCGGTCACCCCAAACACCGCCGCGAGATCGGCCAGCAGCGCTTCGGCGGCTGCGCTGTCGATGGCCCAGAACGGCCCGACCTTGACGCCGTCACGACAGCGGCGGACCGTGCCATACCCGGCCACAGCACCGTGGCGGCACAGCACGCGGGTGCGGCGCGTCGGCGTCTCGGCAAACCAATTGGTCAGGTATCTTTCGCGCGCCATGCCGGTCAGAACCCATTCGCGCGCCAGCAGTGCCGGGATCTGGTCAGGCGCCACTGCACCGGGCACATCTGACCCGGTCGCCTTGGCTATTGCCCCGGTCAGAAGACCGACAAAACGCGCGGTGCCACCAGTACGGACAAAGCCCGAGCGGACATAATTCGACTCTTGCGCGGGAACGCCGTCCAGACCGACCGTGCGCCCGTCGGCGTGAACCAGACCAGCCTGCCAGATCGCCAAACCATGCCCCTGCCCGCGCCACTCTGGCGCACAGAGGTAAAGCCCCAGAAAGGCAAAGTCAGGATCGTGGTTCACCACCGAAATTGCGGCAACCGGAGTTTCATCGACCTTGCGGACCAGAAACCCTGCAGGATCGGCGGCCAGAAAGGCATCCGCATCGTCCAAGCCGGGATTCCAGCCCTCGGCCGCCGCCCAATCCAGCACCTGCGCCAGATCCAGCAGTGTCATCACCGTGATCTGCGCGCCCTCACGCATGGCCAAGCAACGCATCGCGCAGGGTCCGCGGCGGCGCGGTTCGATCACGCAGGTCAAGCGATGACAGAATGTCGATCAAATGCGACGACATCTGCTCTTGAGCGCGGGGACCGTCATTGGCCGCGATCGCCTGAATCAGCGCGTGATGCGCGTTGCTTTCACACAAGGCAGCCGAGCGGCGCCAGTAAAGCGCGATCACCAGCGACGAGCGCGCAATCAGAGTTTCGACAAAACCTGCGATAGTGTCCTGATCCGCGATCCGCGCCAGTTCGATATGAAACTGCCCTGACAGGCGCAGCGCCCGGCCCATGTCCTGCACATCAAGCGCGGCGTGCTCCTCTGCGATGTGGCGTTCCAGCCGATCAACATCCCGCGGCGTGGCCCGTTCCGCAGCCCAGCAGGCGGTGCGGCCCTCAAGAAGGGCGCGGGCCTCGAACACCTCGCGTGCTTCGCGCAGCGTGGGTTGCGCCACATAGGCCCCCCGGTTGCGTTCGATCTGTACCAGTTGCGTATGCGACAGTTGCTGCAATGCGGCCCGGACCACCGTGCGCGAGACGCCGTAGATCTCTCCGATCTCATCTTCGCCCAGCTTGGTGCCCGGAGCCAGCCGATGTTCGTGGATCGCCAGCGACAGCCCGTCGACCACCGCCTTTGATCCGCCGTCGCGCCCCTGAGCTGGCATCTGGATCATCTGTTTGTTCAAATCTGTATGCGCCATACGCTTAGGGTGCCGCTCTGTTCAGATGTGGGCAAGCCGATTCCCGTCTGGATGCGATCTTCTGGGTCATTGTATACAATCATGTGCGCAATCAGCGGGCACACCCCCATCGCATGTGCGTAAATTTTCATCGCCTTGCGTCTGTCGCGCCCCATCGCCGGGTTTTTCATTGCCTGAAAACTGCCGCCATTGTCGCATCAGTCCAAATCGCTAACGGGGGCTTCGACGACAATGGAACAGAACGATCTTGAACTGGTGTCGTTGACCAAACGCTATGGCAGTACGGTCGCCGTAAATGCGATCAATCATCATTTCGCCTCTGGCTCGTATGTTTGCCTGCTTGGGCCATCGGGATGCGGTAAATCTTCGACTCTGCGGATGATCGCGGGGCATGAGACGGTCAGCGACGGCTCAATCGTGCTGGCGGGGCGCGACATTTCCTATCTGCCCCCTGCCCAGCGCGGCACCGCGATGATGTTTCAAAGCTATGCCCTGTTTCCGCATCTCAGCGTCAAGGACAACGTCGCCTTCAGCCTCAAGATGAAGGGCGTCGATCAGACGGAACGGCACAAAACTGCGTTGGAAATGCTAGAACTGGTCGATATGATCCAATATGCCGACCGCCTGCCCGCGCAACTGTCCGGCGGACAGCAACAGCGCGTCGCATTGGCGCGTGCGCTGATCACGCGGCCCCAAGTGCTGCTGCTGGACGAACCGCTGTCAGCGCTGGATCCGTTCCTGCGCATTCGGATGCGGGGTGAGCTGAAAAAGCTGCAACGCGAGTTGGGCATTTCCTTTCTGCATGTCACCCACGGTCAGGACGAGGCGCTGGCGCTGGCTGACGAGATCGTCGTGATGAACAATGCGGTGATCGAACAGGCCGGCCCGGCGCGTGATGTATTCAACGCGCCGCGTACTGAATTTGTTGCCCGTTTCATGGGCGGGCATAACGTGATCGCCCTGCCGCGCGGACATTTTGCCGTCCGCTCGGATGCCATTACCATCACTGACCCTGCCGCATCCGAAACACAGGCAGCGGTGATGCATGTGGAATATCAGGGCACCCATGTGGCCGTGACGGCCCGCATGACCGGCGATCAGGAGGTCACTGCCCTAGTCCCCGAAAGCACATTTTTCGACAAACCACGAAGCCCAGGGGACCAGATCGGTCTGAGCTGGGACGCCACCCAACTGCATGCGCTGGCCTGAGGCCCCCTCAGCCACACGCAGAACGTCTGACAAGGAGAGAGACATGGATATGAAATCGACAAAACTGAACCGCCGCAGCGTGCTCAAGGGCGCGACGGCCGCTGCCGCCGCTTCGGCGTTTCCGGCACCGATGCTTTGGGCGCAAAACATCAAGAACGTGACCCTGCGCCAGTTCGGCACCGGGGTATCAAACCTGAACGACGTCGCGAACAAGGTGAAAGAAGACCTTGGCTTTACCCTCGAAATGACGGCACTGGACAGTGACGCGGTGACACAACGCGCCGCGACGCAGCCCGACAGCTTTGACATTGCCGATATCGAATACTGGATCTGCAAAAAGGTCTGGCCGACCGGCAACCTTCAGGCGATGGATACCAGCAAAATTGCCAATTACGACAAGATCGTCGGCATCTTTCGCAGTGGTAAACTGACCCCCGAAAGCACTATCGCGCAGGGCACCGCACCGCATAGCGTCGGCTTTACTTCTGGTCCCGGCGGCACCGACTTTGTTCAGGAAGAATCCGGCTGGATGACCCTGATCCCGACGATCTACAACGCCGATACACTGGGCATCCGCCCCGATCTGATTGGCCGTCCGATCAGCAAATGGTCGGAACTGCTCAACCCCGAATTCAAGGGCAAGGCGTCGATCCTCGACATCTCGTCCATCGGGATCATGGACATGGCGATGGTCGTGGAATCCATGGGCGAATATAAATACCCCGACAAGGGCAACATGACGAAAGAAGAGATCGACATGACCCTCGGGATCTTTACCGAGGCCAAGAAAGCCGGCCAGTTCCGCGCCTTCTGGAAAACTTTCGACGAAAGCGTCAACCTGATGGCATCAGGCGAAGTGGTCATCCAGTCGATGTGGTCCCCCGCCATCACAGCGGTCAAATCGCGCGGCATTGAATGCGTCTACCAGCCGTTGGAAGAGGGGTATCGCAGCTGGGGCGGCGGCATCGGTCTGTCGAGCAGCCTGAGCGGCCTCGAACTCGAAGCGGCGTATGAATACATCAACTGGTACCTCAGCGGCTGGGTCGGCGGCTACCTGATGCGTCAGGGTTATTATTCGGCTGTTCCGGAAACCTCCAAAGAATTCATGTCCGAAAACGAATGGGGCTACTGGTTCGAAGGCAAGCCCGCCACCGACGTCATTAGCAGCCCGACCGGCGACCAGCTGGCCGCTGCGGGCGACGTGCGCGACGGCGGTTCGTTCAACGACCGGATGGGGGCAGTGGCCTGCTGGAACGCCGTGATGGACGAAAACCAGTACATGGTCCGCAAATGGAACGAATTCATCGCGGCCTGATCTGGCGCTGACACAGACAACACGCCGCGCCCCTGCTGTCTGGGGGCGCGGCATTCCAGACCTGCACCGACTCAGGGGAAGACTGCCAATGATGCTGAAACAGGCCCTTCAAAGCCGCCATGTGACCGGCTGGCTTATGGCCGCCCCCATGGCGCTGATCCTGGCGATGTTCCTGGTGCTACCGATCATTGTGATCGTGATTGTCAGTTTCTGGCAGGCGACCGAGTTTTCCATCATCCCGGCCTTGTCCGGTGAGAATTACGATTTCCTCTTTGGGTCACCCGTGACCTACCGGGTGTTTGGCAACACCTTCAAATATGCCGCGATCACCTGGGCACTGACGCTGGGAATCGGCTTTTGGGTCGCCTATTTCCTGGCGTTTCACGTGCGGTCACTGACCTGGCAGATCGCGCTGTTTCTGCTGTGCACGATCCCATTCTGGACCTCGAACATCATCCGCATGATCTCGTGGATCCCGTTCCTTGGCCGCAACGGGCTGGCCAATGAGACGCTGATCAGCTGGGGCGTGATAGATGAGCCGCTGGAATGGCTGCTGTTTTCCGACTTTTCGGTGATCCTTGCCTTTGTGCATCTTTATACGCTGTTCATGGTGGTGCCGATCTTTAACACTATGATGCGGATCGACAAATCCCTGATCGAGGCCGCCCGAGACGCCGGTGCCACTGGCGGTCAGATACTGTGGAACGTGATCATTCCGCTGACAAAACCCGGCATCATGATCGGCACAATCTTTGTCGTCACTCTAGTCATGGGCGATTTCATCACCGTGCGGTTCATGTCAGGATCGCAATCCGCCAATGTCGGGCGCCTGATCTCGAACGATATTGCGCTACTGCAATACCCCTCGGCCTCGGCCACCGCAGTCGTGCTGCTGTGTACGGTGCTGATCACCATCGGCATCTTCCTGCGCTTTGTCGACATCCGAAAGGAGCTGTGAACATGGAACCCAGACCCCGGTCCTTTTATGTGCTGGCGACATTCTTTGGCCTGTTCCTGTTGTTTCTGTATGGCCCGACGATCACCATTGCGATCCTGTCGTTTCAGGGGCCGCAAGGCGGGCTGACCTTTCCGATGCGCGGCACGTCGATACACTGGTTCCGCGACCTGTTTCAGCAGCAGGCCGTCGGCGACATCTGGGGATCATTCCGCCGATCGCTCGCGCTCGGGGTGATTGTGATGGTGGTCACGGTGGTGGTGTCGGTGATGGGTGGCCTTGCGTTTCGCAAGCGGTTCGCCGGGTCAGCAGTGCTGTTCTATCTGATCATCACGTCGCTGGTGATCCCGTCGATTCTGGTGTCGCTGGGCGTCGGGCTGATCTTTTCGCAGCTGGGGTTCAAGATCCACTGGGCCACCTCGGGCCTTGGCTCACAACTGACATGGACCCTGCCCTTTGGCCTGCTAATCATGTTCGCAGTCTTCAACCGTTTTGACAAAAGCTATGAGGAGGCCGCCCGCGATCAGGGCGCGACCAACTGGCAGACGATCCGCCATGTGGTGTTGCCGATCATCGCGCCGTCACTGATCGGGGTGGCGCTGTTCGGCTTTACCCTGAGCTATGACGAGTTCGCCCGCACTTTGCTGACGGCGGGCAGCTATAACACGCTGCCGCTTGAGATTTACGGCATGACCACCAACGTCACCACGCCAGTGATCTTTGCGCTGGGGACAATGACCACTGTCTTCTCATTTCTGGTGATCGGCGTATTTCTGATCACCGTATGGCTGATGAACCGGCGTCAGGCGCGGGCCGGTTCAGACGCAGGCAAGGGCATGGTCTGACCTGAATGACCGTTACAATCATCAATCCGAACGCCACAGTGTCAATGACGGCGGCGATGCTTGACGCCGCACGGCGGGCCGTGCCGGGCGGCGGGTTTATCGGCGTGACCTCGCATCAGGGGCCGCCGTCGATCCAGGGAGTTGAAGATGGAGAGCGCGCCACCGCTCCGCTGCTGGAACTGGTGCGCGCGGCGTCAGACAACGGCGCGGGCGCGATCATCATCGGATGCTTTGACGACACGGCACTGGCCGCAGCACGCAGCGCGGCGCGCTGTCCGGTCATCGGCATCGGGCAGGCGGGCTATCACGCTGCGGCGATGGCGGGGGCGCGGTTTTCGGTGGTCACAACGCTTGCCGTGTCGATCCCGATTCTCGAAGGGAATATAACAACCTACGGGCTGCGCGGTGCCTGCGCCCGTGTCCGGGCCAGCGGTGTGCCGGTGCTGGCGCTTGAGAATGATCCCGACGCGGCCGCTGAGCGGGTGTTGGACGAGATGGCACGCGCCGAGGCCGAGGATTGCATCAACGCGCTGGTGCTGGGCTGCGCCGGTATGGTCGACATCCCACGCCGCGCGCGAGGGCGTATCATGGCGCCAATCATCGACGGCGTCGCGGCTGCGGCGACGGTCGCCAGCTTTCTAAGCCGCTCAAAGGCCTGAGCGCGCACCCCATTGGGATTTCGCGTTGCCCCGCCGCAGCGATCTGTGCTTCCCTATCGTCAAAGCGAACGGATCGGAGACGACAAAATGGCAACGTCACACCGCTGGATCATCATGGTCTCGACATTTCTCGCGCTGGCAGGGTGCAGCAGTGGTGGGTCAGACCGCACCCCCTCGGCCCTGCGTACCGGAAGTACCGCTGACGAATCTGCCTGCCTGGGCGCCGTGCAGACCGCCGCAAGGCAAACTGGCACGGTCATCAGCTCGGACTTCACCCCGGCCAACACGCTGGTCATCGTCGGCGTTGGATCGCCGCAAGACCGCTGGCGCTGCCTGGCATCCAAAGGTCAGGCCAGCGGTGTCAGACCACTCGACAGTGGCGGCGCATTGTAGCGTTCATCCATCGCCACCCAGATCCGCCCACAGCGCCTCGGCCGTCGCCATAAGCGTGCGCGCCTCGGACCAGCGGTCCGACAATTCCCGCCCGTCCGCCCCCGTCATGGCGTATTCCGGCGGGCCAAGTTCGCACAAAAACACCAGATCGCCGGTATCGTTGCGGGCGCGCCAGTCGGCAAACCCTTCGGCCCAGAAGGATTCGAACAGCGTGACCCATTTCGCGTGTTGGGCAAATCCGATCTGAAGCTGGATTTGCTGGCGGCTGGCCACCCGGCCCTGAAAGCTGTCGGATCGTGACAGACAGCGCGATAGCAGGCCACGTTCCCAATCCGCGAGCGGAAGTTTGAATTCGCGGTCGACGATGTAATGCGACAGATCCGCCGCCAATCGCATCTCGGGCACTGCATCCAGCAGCGACAGCGTGGAAAACAGATCGTTGGTGATGCAGTTACGGTGGGTTTCAAAATGTATCGGCATGCCGATTTCATCCGACATCTCAATCCAGCGGCGGATCACCGGGATCGCGCCTTCGACCGTCAGCGGGAACACCTGCCCGACCACGTTGACATAGGGCGACCCAAAATCCACCGCCATTTTCAACGTGTCTCGCAGGCTTTCGACACTGCGGGGAAAGGCGACGATCAGCGGCGTCAACCCTTCGCGTGCCAGATGCGGACGCACCGCATGCGCCACCTCGATATCCGCCGCCCCCAGATCAATCGCCAGCCCGGCATATCCCGCGTCCGCCACCATGCCCGCCACCCGGTCCAATGGCAGCATCTCACCGCTTTGATCGTGTGGCTGCATCGCCCAGAGCGATTGAAAGATGCGCAAACGTCTCATGTGGCCTCAACCCGCTGGCTGCGGCCATCGCCCCGCGGCACGATCCAGACCTCGTCATAGGGATAGTCCGCCTCGGATTTGGCGCGTAGTTTGCGGATCACCTCGATCTGGAATTCGATCCAGCCCATCGCATGAGGCGCAGCACCGTTTTCACGCATCACGGCGTCCAGCTGCCCTAACTGCCAGAACGGAACCGCCGGAAAGGTATGATGCGCGGTGTGATAGGGCATTTGCCAGCACAGCCAGCGTAGTATCGCGTTCGCGCGGGTCGAGCGGGTGTTTTCGAGAATGTCGTTCTTGTGACTCAGACCCAGATGTTCAATCGTGTTTTGCAACTGATGCACCGGCTTCATCAGCATCATCGGCGCCAGCCATAGGATCACCGCCGCCCAACTGCCGGTGACAAGCGACACCCCTGCAATCGTGGCATATAGCGCCGCGTGAATGCGCGCCTCGCGGATCACGATGCGATTTTCGTCGGGACGGATATAGGGTTCGACCACCACACCACGACAGAACCGCACGATCCGCGTCACCCGCGTCTGCCAATAGGTCAGCCCCCAGAACCACAGCAGATAAGTCCGCAGAGTATAGGGTTCGCGCACCAATTCGCCGTCCTTTTCCCAGTTCTGCGTGTGCTGGTGATGTGCCCAATGCTGGATCTTGTCGAAATCGCGCGGATAGATCAGCACAAAGCCAAAGATCCGCCCAAACAGCGCGTTCAACGGCTTGGTGCGAAACACGGTTTCGTGGCTCAGCTCGTGCTGGCCAGCGTAAAGAAAGTTGATCAGCACGCCATGCGCCATGAAAACTGGCACCGCCCACCAGCTGCCCCAAAGCTGCCAAAGCACAGCACCCGTCAGACACAGTGCTCCGAGATGGCCGCCCAATTGCAGCCCGCCACGCAGGTCGGATCGTTGCATTAGTGCCCGCAGACGGTCAGGCGCGATCAGGCTGCGACGGGAAAAACTGGCTTGCATGGTGCGGCACTCCATAAACCCAGAGGCGGATGGCATGGCCGCAGTTTGGCTGGAAACCACGCCTGTGTAAAATGCCAAAGCTGGCATCGGCATCTGGCCGGCGCCTAGAACAGCGATAAGTGACGGAATTTATTGCGCTTACGCTCATAGATTGCAGGCGCGGAAGCGCAGAGCCAGCGAAGGTTCGTGATGCCGAAAATATGTCGCGCAAAACAACCTATGAACGAGTCGCGCCGAATCGACAATCGCATAAGAGACATCGCCCAGCCCGATATGCTGCTAAGCTGCCGAATCGGAAAAGTTTTTTTCCGGCTGAGATCGCTCATCCAGCGCCTAACTCTGAACTGTTCGCCAGCCAGACAGCTGCATTGGTTCAATAAATGCCCGTTCCGTATCTGAAAAACATTGCACCTTCCCATGACGTTACGGAACACAACCCGCCGCCTCGGCCGCTTGACGCCAGAGTGCCGCATCGCAGCACCCCAGAGGGCCATTCAGAAGGCGCATCGCAAATCGGCCCGACGACCCAATGTCAAGACCAAAGAACAGTTGTCCGGTTAAACCATTCGTGAGTACCCTACCGCGCAAAGTACCCTGCTGTCGCGCGGGGTCATTGGAGTTATTGAAATATGTCGTTTAATTAGACGAGTTGTTTTTGTATTATTCCATAATTTCACTCACCTAACCGATCCTTTTATACTTTTACCGGAGATCATCTGCCATGTCCCTTATCCGCCAAAACACACCCGACCCCGAATCCATCTTTGGGGATGCCACTGATGAAACCATCCCGGGCGGTGGCGGAAATGACACAATCTTTGGGCTCGGCGGCAATGACTCCCTGCTCGGCGATGCGGATGACGACTCTCTGGACGGTGGAATCGGCAACGACACTCTGGACGGTGGGTCCGGAAACGACACCTTGCTGGGGTCAGAAGGGGATGACAGCCTGTTCGGCGACGACGGCGACGATAGCCTTGATGGCGGCACCGGCAACGACACCCTAAAGGGCGACGACGGCAATGACACGCTGTTCGGTGGTACCGACAATGACACCCTTGAGGGGGGCGACGACAACGACAGCCTGGACGGCGGGTCCGAGGACGATAGCCTTGATGGCGGCGATGGCAACGACACACTGTTGGGCGGCGACGGCAATGATACCCTGCAGGGCGCAGGAGACGATGACAGCCTGGACGGCGGCGCGGGCGACGACGCCATCTTTGACGTCGACGGGAACAATACCGTACAGGGCGGATCTGGCAACGACACCATCTCGATGCAGGGCAGCACGTCCGCCATCGTCGACGGCGGCGACGACAACGATGATATTTTCGGCAGCGCCGGGGACGATTCCCTCTTGGGCGGCTCGGGAACAGACGCAATTGATGGTATCGACGGCGACGACACCATCGACGGCGGTGTCGGGAATGACACGCTCTTTGGCGGCTCAGGTGATGACTCGATCAGGGGCGGCGATAACAACGACAACATCTTTGGCGGCGATGACGACGACACTATCGACGCGGGCACCGGCAACGACACCGTCGATGGCGGCAGCGGCGATGACGAGATCATTGGCGGCATCGGCGCGGATTCCCTGACCGGCGGCGACGACGATGACACACTCAGCGGCGGCGAAGGCAACGACACGCTGATCGACAGCGATGGCGACGATGTCATGAACGGCGGTAATGGCGCCGACACGCTGAATTCCGGCGTCGGCAACGACCTTCTGAACGGCGACGCCGGCAACGACCAGCTGATCGCAGGCGACGGCAATGATACCGCAGATGGCGGCGACGGCAACGATACAGTGCGCGGCAACCAGGGCGAAGACACGGTGCGCGGTGGTGCCGGCGACGACGAACTGTTTGGCAACGAAGAGGATGATGAACTCGAAGGTGGCCTTGGCGACGACACCATCGACGGCGGCTCGGGCGAGCTTGACGTTGCGGTGTTCAACGACACGCTGGCCAACAGCACCGTGGCGCTGAAGGCTGGCAGCACCTCAACCGTCATCGTGACCTCGGCCGACGGCATTGACGAACTGGATGATGTCGAATTGCTGCGCTTTAGCGACCAGACGGTGACCGTGTCGTCGCTGCTGGGCAAGACCGAAACTGGCGACGATGACGCCAACGCGTTGGACGGCACGATCTTTGACGACAGTCTGGTCGGACTGGGCGGCAATGACACAATCCGCGGCAACCGCGGACAGGATACCCTGCTGGGCGGCAACGGCGACGATTCCATTCTGGGCGAGCGTGGCAATGACCTGATCGACGGTGGTTCGGGGCTGGATACACTCGATGGTGGCGACGGCGACGACAGCATTGACGGCGGCACCGGCGACGACCTGATGTGGGGCCGCATCGGCAACGACACGCTGCGCGGCGACAATGGCGATGACACGCTGCGCGGCGATGAGGGCGACGATGTGCTGGACGGCGGTGTCCGCGACGACAGCATCGAAGGCGGCACCGGTGAGGATACTCTGATCGCAGGCGAAGGCCGCGATACCCTTGTGGGTGGTCAGGGCCTCGACACGGCCGTATTCTCGGGCAATGCTTCGGATTACACGATGGCGATTGTCGATGAACAGACGCGTGAGCTGACCCACACCTCGTCAGGTGATGTGAACACGCTGATCGGCATCGAACGGATCCAGTTCGACGACATGACCACCGACATCTCGGTCGATCTGAACGAAATGCAGCGCGGCCTGGCGCTGCGCACCGGTCTGGGCGGGTCAAGCGGTTTTGGCGAAAACGCCTTGGCGCGTATCGACGATGGGTCGCAGTCGATTGATATCACGTCGGTGTTCGAAGGCGGCATCCTGCTGAACGGCACCACCTACAATTCGATGTTCATCAACTCCAACGGCAACGTGACCTTTGAAACCGCGTCGGGCGCGTTCAGCCCGACCGCGATCAACGGCTCGACGGGTAACCCGATCATTGCGCCGTTCTTTGCCGATGTGGACACAGACAGCGGCCCCGGCGCCATTACGCCGGGTGGCAATTCGACCGGCACCAATCTCATCTTCTGGGATATCAACCCGGATACGAACGAGATCATCATCACCTGGGACGATGTCGGGTTCTTCAACAACCGTGCTGATATTCCCAATGCCTTCCAGCTGGTTCTGACCGATACTGGCGACGGCGATTTCAACATCGAATTCCGCTACGAAGATATCAACTGGACCTCCGGTGATTTCACCGGCGGCACCGACGGTCTGGGCGGCGTCGTGGCCCGAGCTGGCTGGTCCACCGGCACCGGCGGCAGCTTTTTCGAGCTGACGCAATCCGGCAATCAGGAAGAGATGCTGGCGCTGGACGCCACGCTGGGCAACACTGGCCTTCCTGGCCTGTGGGAATTCTTTGTGCGCGACGGCAACTTCCTGACTTCGCTGGTGCCTGACTTGCCCGACGCAAATCTGACTGGCTGGACCTCGGGCGATCCGCATATCGTGACGCTGGACGGGCTGGCCTATGACTTCCAGGCGGTTGGCGAGTTTGTGCTGCTGCGCACCGATGGTGTCACCCCGGGCACCGGTCCCGCAGCGTTCGAAATTCAGGCGCGCTTTGTCGCTCTGGACGGCGTCGCCAATGTCAGCGTGACCGAGGCAGTGGCGACCCAGATGGGCACCTCGTCCGTAATGATCGACGGGTCCGAGACAACGCCGGTGTTCATCAACGGCACTGCCGTCAACATCACTGACTTCAGCTTCCTCGACATCGGCAATGACCGGATTTACCGCGAGGGTGACACCTACACGGTGGTCTATGCCGGCGCGAACGGCACTATTGAGGATGGTGATGGCCAGTTGATCGTGACCGTGATTGACGGACGCGTCGATGTGGATATTCGCCTGTCGTCCGAATACAGCGGCACGCTTGAGGGTTTGCTGGGCAACGGTGACGGCAACCCCGACAACGATATCGCCTTTGTCGATGGCTTCCCGGTGGACCGCCCGCTGGAATTCGAGACGCTTTATGGTGACTATGCCGGGGACTGGCGTCTTCAGTTCGAAAGCGACAGCCTGTTTCACTATGGTTCTGGCGAAAGCTTTGACGATTTCTTTAACGGATTCAGCACCCCCGACGACATTGTCACACTGGCTGATCTGACCCCGCAGCAAATCGCGCTGGCGACCGAGGTTGTCAGCAATGCCGGTGTGCTGCCGGGCACTGTCAACTTTGACAACGCGGTGCTGGACTTTGCCTTGACGGGCCGTCTGTCGTTCATTGACTCGGCGGCGTCTGTGCTGATCCCGACCGAAGATGAGGCAGTGGCAATCGTCAGTCCCGACCCGGTGATCATCGAAGGGACGCCGACGCAGGGCGAGACTCTGACCGGCAACACCGATGGCCTGTCAGCCTTTGGCACAGTGTCAGATGTCACCTTTCAATGGCTGCGGGACGGCACGCCGGTCAACGGGGCGACGGCATCCACATATGTGCTGCAACAGGCGGATGTGAACGCCGAAATGACGCTGACTGTGACCGCCTCGATCAACGGTGGCGCGGCTGAGACGGCGACCAGCGATCCGACGCCTGCAGTGTCGAACGTCAATGACCTGCCGGATGGCGAAGTGATCATCAACGGTACCGCGGCGGTCAACAGCACACTCACGGCGGATGCCAGCGGCCTGACCGACGACGACGGGTTGGGTACGTTCAGCTTCCAATGGATGCGGAACGGCAGCGACATCGATGGCGAAACCGGGACAACCTATGATCTGACTATCGGCGACGCGGGTTCCTCGATCTCGGTCCGGGTCAGCTATACTGACGGGTTCGGCACCGACGAAACTGTTGAGAGCGGCGAAACCCAATCTGTGGTCGAGCCGAACAACCCACCAACGGGCGGCGTAACAATCACCGGCATCTCGACCCAGGGCCAGACGCTCTCTGCCAACACAAGCGCACTTGCGGATGCGGATGGGCTGGGCACACTGAACTTCCAGTGGCTGCGCGGCGGCACCGACATCTCGGGCGCAACTGGATCAACCTATCTTCTTGGGCAGGACGATGTCGGCCAGGCGATTTCCCTGCGGGTCAGCTATACCGACGGGCGCGGTGTCGATGAAACCGTGACCGCCGCTCCGGTTGCCGCCACGGTGCTTAATGTCAACGACGCACCCACTGGCACCCCGGTGATCAGTGGTACGCTTGCCGAAGATCAGATATTGTCGGTGTCGTTCTCCGGTATCGGCGATGTTGATGGGCTGGGCGCCCTCTCGCTCCAGTGGCTGCGGGACGGGGTGGCGATCTCTGGCGCGACCGTCACCACGCTGGCCTTGGGTCAGGCGGATGTGGGCGCGCGTATCTCGGTCCGGTTGAGCTATACCGACGGATTTGGTACAGACGAGAGCGTGATTGGCACCACCACCGCAGACGTCACAAACGTCAACGATGCACCCAACGGTGCGGCGAATGTCAGTGGCTCTGCCACTGTCGGCGGCACGCTAAGCGTCAACACCTCGACCATTGCGGACGAGGACGGTCTGGGTGCCTTCAGCTTCCAGTGGCTGCGCGGCGGGGCCGAGATTGCGGGCGCGAACGCGGCGGCCTATGCGCCGACGCTTGCCGATGTCGGGCAAACCATCAGAGTCGCGGTCGATTACATCGACGGGCAGGGCACCGCAGAATCGGTGCTGTCTGCCAACACAGCCGCGATCGTCAACCCCAACCCGGATCAGAATATTTCCGGCACCGAGGGGAACAATACTCTTGAAGGGGGCATCGGCGACGACACCATTGATGGCAAAGGCGGCGACGACTCTATCGATGGTGCAGGCGGCGACGACCTGGTCGGTGGCGGAGAAGGCAACGACACCGTAAATGGTGGCGCGGGCAATGATCGGGTCTCGGGGGCCGACGGCAACGATGTGGTGAACGGCAACGGCGGCAACGACAACATGGGCGGAGGCAAAGGCAACGACACCATGAACGGTGGCGGCGGCAACGACACCATGGGCGGCGGTCAGGACAACGACGTCATGGACGGTGGCGAAGGCAACGACATTGTCAACGGCGGCCCGGGCGACGACAGCACGCGGGGCGGCAATGGCAACGACACCATGGGTGCCTCGTTCGGCAACGACACTGTGGATGGCGGCGACGGTGACGACAGCCTTGGCGGTGGCACCGGACGGGACAGCCTGATTGGTGGCAATGGCAACGACGACATCGGCGGTGGCGAAGGTGACGACACCGTGGACGGCGGCACCGGCAACGATTTCCTTGCCGGTGGCGGGCGCAACGACCTGATCTTTGGCGGCGCGGGTGACGACCGGCTTAACGGCGGTGCGGGTAACGACACTATGAATGGCGGTGCTGGTGAAGATATCTTTATCTTCAACGAACTGACGCCGGGTGAAATCGATCTGATCCTGAACTTCGAAGACGGCATCGACACCATCCGACTGTCCGGCGTCACCGGTCAGGGGCTTCAGGGACGGGTTGATGCACTCAACATCACCAATGCACTCATCGACATCGACGGCGACGCCGGCAATGCAACGGCAGCGGGCATCACGATGAGCTTTAACGGTCATACCATCAACGTCACGGGCATCAGCGCCGCGAACCTTGGGGTCGACGACTTCCTGTTTGTCGGCTGACGCTGCCCCAGCGTATCAATGAAAAGGCCAGATCCGGGGCACCGGGTCTGGCCTTTTCCGTTCCTGCACCTCGGACGAGACTGACTTAGGTCTTCTTGCGATCGTCGACGATGTTCATGGTCGCGACGCCACTGTTGCCCAGTTGGACCGACGCAAACGGGCCACCGTGGCACATGTTGCCGGGATCTGCCGGGTCAAGCGGACCTGCCTCGGCAAAGATTGCTACAGCATGCTCTTCGGCGTTGTCCTTTGGTCGGTAGCCCAGATAGGCCGCGCCGGAATTGTCCACCGGGGCGCGGTCGTTGTTCGACACGCCATAGATCACCGAGAACCCGGTGACCGGCGTATCAATGGCCCGCGTCACCAACTGGATCAGATCATCATAGCTCAGCCACGATCCGACAGCGCGCGGATTACTGACCTGCGCGCAGCTCAGAATCCGCAAGCACACCGCCTCGATCTGGCGCTTGTCCCAATACAGGCTGGCCAGATCCTCGGCAAAGCACTTGGCCAGACCGTAAAAGGTGTCAGGCCGATGCGGTGCATCAATGCCGATAAAATCGGTTTTGGGATGCATCCCAACCGCATGGATCGACGATGCATAGATCACGCGACGCACATTGTTGCGGTAGGCCGCTTCCCAGACATTGTAGGCGCCAACAAAGTTCGGGCCAAGCAGCTGCTCGAACGGGGCCTCGTCGCAGACGGCACCGAAATGCACAATCATATCAGCGTCTTTTGACAGCTCGACCATCGGAGCGAGGTCGGCCAGATCGGCGCGAACATAGGTTTCACCGGGATAGAGCGTGCCCAGATCATCCACAATATCCGTTGACACCAACGTGTCACACATCCTGCTAAGTGGTTCGCGCAGATACGATCCCAGGCGGCCTGCAGCCCCGGTCAGGACGAGTTTTTTCATCTGTTTGGTTCCTTCTATAAGGGTCTGTACCGCCAGTTGGTCACGCCACTTTGCCGACAGTCGATCCGACGCCTACGTGAATGGCCCGAGACGCACCGCCATGCAACGCGGTTAAAAGCGGTTATATGATTGCCTCTTCAACTATTGGGCGATTGGCCGCGATTCGTTCGAAATGAAACGGGCTTAGGTCGAGGGTCCGGTATTCGCCATGCACCAGATATTCGGCGGTGCCACGCCCCATGGCGGGCGATTGCTGCAATCCGTGGCCGGAAAACCCGTTGAGAAAGAAAAAGTTCGCAATCGTGGTGTGGGGCCCGCTGATGGCGTTCTGGTCCAGCGTATTGTAGGCATAGTGGCCGGCCCACTCCGATTGCACCCGAATCGCCTCGAACTGCGGGATGCGGTTGGCGAGGATGGGCCAGACGTGATCCTGCCAGATATCCGGGTCCATGGTGAAATCGTCGTAGGCCACCGCCGGATCAAGCGCGGTATGCGCTCCGCATTGGTAACTGCCGCCACCATATTCGCGCACATGCACGCCCGACGGGTCGATCGTCAGCGGCAAATCGCGATCCAGCGGCGTTTCCGCCGAAAACACCCAGGTAAAGCGCTTGCGCGGTTCAACCGGCAAAGCGATTCCCGCCATCCGCGCCGTCGCAGCCGCGCGCGGACCAGAGGCGTTGACCACCTGTCCGCAGGCCACCACTTCGCCCGATTTCAGCGTCACGCTGTCGACCCTGGTACCGGCAGTGTTCAACGTCATCGCGACCACTTCGTTCTCGACAAACTCGACCCCGCGCTCACGCGCCTGCCGCCGCCAGCAGTCGAACACCGCCGTAGCATCCCAAAAACCTTCGTCGATGCGGTTATGTGATCCAAGGATAATCCCATCGAGATTGTAAAACGGGTAAGCTGCGCCGATCTCGTCCGGGTACATCAACTGCGTACCCGCCCCGGCAGCAACCTGCGTCGCGTGTTTCATACGCAGGACATCTGCCGCAGCCGCGTTGTCCGCCAGATACATATAGCCGAAATTGTGGATCTTCAGTTCTGGTACCCGGTCGTCCCCGCCCATGAACTGCCGCAGATTCTTGACGAACTCTGCCGCGAATTGCGAAATTCGGATGTTGAGCGTGTTCGAGAATTGCTGCCGCATGCAGCTGTTGGTGTGCGTGGTCGAGGCGTCGCGATAGGTCCGGTCCCTCTCGACCACCAGAACCCGGCCGTCAAACCCCTGTTCCCCGGTCAGAAACCACGCGACCGAAGCGCCCATCATGCCGCCACCGACGATCACCACGTCATACTTGTCCTGCGACGGGGCCTGAACGGCGAAAGTCATGCGGCACCTCCTGTATTTCGGCCCTGCTCAGGCAGTTATATCCCAGAGCATTCTGCCGCGAAATCCTATGTGCGACCCCTCATCGCCGGTTTTGCAAAATTTGTTTACGGTCACACTCCCGACGCGCCATGGCGTCAGATCAACTGCGAAATGTCTTGCCAGAATGCGAATGGCGTGTCATATGGTGCGGGCTGACGAACTTCTCTTCGACCCTCTGTTTTCCCTAACCGGCGCTCAGGCTATCGATTCGAACGTGACCTCGCCGGGCTGTCGCACTCCGCGGACAGCAACGAAAACGATAAGGAATATTCACATGGCCACTGGCACAGTGAAATGGTTCAACGCAACCAAAGGTTTTGGCTTCATTCAGCCCGATGGCGGCTCCAAGGATGTGTTTGTGCACATCTCTGCAGTTGAGCGTTCGGGCCTGACCGGCCTGAAAGACGACCAGAAGGTGACCTTCGACATCGAAGCCGGCCGTGATGGCCGTGAGAGCGCGATCAACCTCGCCCTCGCCTAAGTCTTTCTAAAGATTTAAACACTCGGCCGCCCCATTCGGGCGGCCGTTTGCGTTTTACGGCTTTGCGTCGCCATGCCTTCGCGATCATCAGGGCATCAGGAACACACCCTGCGCGAACGTGACAGGGGTAGGTGCCTCAAGGATTGATTTTACTGGGTGTATACGCAACAAACCCCTGATCTGTTCACGAAAAGAGAGAACTGCCATGATCTCCCGACGTCATTTCATCGCCGCCGCTGCGGCCGCCGCAGTCCTCCCGACGCTGCCCGCGCAAGCCCAAGGGTTCCAGGTTGCGCCGAAGTTTGCGCCGCAATCGGTGAATTTCTTGGCCAATTACGCCCCCGGCCAGATCCTGATCGTGCCCAAAGCGCATTTTCTCTATTACATCACGGCCCCTGGACAGGCGCTGCGCTATGGCGTTGGCGTCGGCAAAGCTGGACTGGAATTCACCGGCACCGCGACCATCAGCGTGAAAAAGGAATGGCCGACCTGGCGTCCGACAAACGAAATGATTGAACGCGAGCCACAGTCCTATTCCAAGTTCAAGGACAACGACTATGTCCAGCCCGGTGGCCCCGGCAACCCCTTGGGCGCGCGGGCGCTGTACCTGTTCCAGAACGGGCGCGACACCTATTTCCGCATTCATGGCACCACTGCACCGGAAACGATCGGACGGTCAGTTTCGAACGGGTGCATCCGCATGCTGAACGAGCATGTGACTGACCTGTATGAACGCATTCCGATCGGCACCACCGTCACCGTTCTGTGACACCGGCATCGCAAGGGGCAGCCAACGCTCCGATCACCCAATTTGACGTCATCGTTCTGGGTGCGGGCCCGGCTGGCAGCGCTGCGGCCCGTACCGCTGCAGCAGCCGGACTGCGCGTAGCCCTGGTGGATAAGCGCCGCTTTCCGCGCGAAAAGCTGTGCGGTGGTGGATTTACCGGTCGGTCGATGCGCTATTATCGTGAGATCTTTGGCAATGACCGGCCCGACGCACCGATTCTATCGCGCGATGCGGTGACATTCTGCGTCTTTGGCACGTTGATGGGCACCTATCGGGATGTGCCGCAGTTGCATATGACCATGCGCACCACCTTGGATCAGGCGTTGCTACAACGAGCACTGGATGCCGGGGCCACGGATTTTACCGGGGTACGCGTGCGCGATATCGACCCTTCGGGCCCGTCGGTGACGCTGGACGCCATCACACTTACCGCACCGCTGCTGATCGGCGCGGATGGCGTCAACAGCGCCACGGCCCGTGCGCTGTTTGGCCAGGCATTCAATCACAACCGCATCGGCTTTGCGCTTGAGGTTGAACACCCGCAGGACGGTCCCGCTGATTCGCCGGTTCGGATTGATTTTGGTGCCGCCGACTGGGGGTATGGGTGGGATTTCCCCAAGACCTGTGGTCGCACCATCGGAGTCGGCGGCGTAATGCACAAGAACGCTGACATGAAGGTGGCGTTGCGCCGGTATCTTGATCGTCTGGGGTTACCCGACAACCGCCCGGTCAAAGGTCAGTTTCTGCCATTCGGGGATTATCGTCGCAAACCCGGACGCGGGCCAGTTCTTCTTGCCGGGGATGCTGCGGGTCTGGTCGATCCGATCACCGGAGAGGGAATCGCCTACGCCATGAAGAGCGGTCAATTGGCAGCGCAGGCCGCTATTGCGTCACTCGCCGCCGGGAATCCGGAATCGGCGTTGCTGCGCTACCGCACCGGCCTAATTCCAGTGCATCAGTCGATCACTCAGGCGCGGCTGATCCGTCCCTTTCTTTTTGCACCCGCCTTTCGTGACGGGTTTACCGCCGGATTCCGACAGTCCCGCAGCCTGCGGCGCGACTATATGCGCCTTTTGGCCGGCGAGACCGAGTATGATGAGATCACCCGCAAGACCATGGCCCGCGTACCGTCTATGATCTGGCGCGCCGCCACCGGCGCAATTTTGCGAAAACAGAACGTTGCCCCACCGGCGACATAATCCAGCCCCATTTCTGCGCACTTAATGCCTTAGTAAGAAATTGCGACCACGATGAGCTAAGAAGGAGAGATTGGACATGGCAATTGTCAGTTTGATTTTCGGCAGCATTATCGGCTTCTTCGCAGCCGTATTTGGTTGGGCGGTTCTGGATTTCAGTTTACTGCCCGCCTGCGGGCTCTATTTTGCAACAAGTCTGTGTCTCGCCTCGGTTCTGATTGCCGGCAACATGATTCGGGAAATGACTAAATTTGACACAAATGGGCCGCAAATACCCGCAGAGCTGGCGCGGGGCAGAGGCTGACCAAACGTATAATTGACGCCACCATTCGTACTGATCGGTTTCTGGTCAATGTTACATGATCGTAGAAGGTACGTGTTTTTGCGTTGAGCTCCCATAACTCGCACGTACTTCCGCGTGATGAAGCTAACGGTTTCGACGTGTATCCGCGTATGCCCAGATTTTTTCTTGCAACGACTCAGATCAAATCGCATAAATTGTCGCTGCGACGTTAACACTATCGACCCACTGCTCCTTTACGGCTCAGTCACTCGATCTTGCAATGACTTAGCCGACCTGCCGCGATTCTGCGGGCAGCAATTTGAAGGAGTACCGACGATGGCAACCGGCACCGTCAAATGGTTCAACACCACCAAGGGCTATGGATTTATCGCGCCCGACGGCGGAAAAAACGATATCTTTGTCCATATTTCAGCTGTTGAGCGGTCAGGTCTGACCGGTCTTGCAGACAATCAAAAAGTAAGTTTTGATGTCGAACCCGGTCGCGATGGCCGCGAGGCGGCGATCAACATCTCGCTCGCCTGATCCGGCCCACTCTGAGTGAAATACGCAAACGGGCGCCTCTGCGAGGCGCCCGTTTTGTACGACCTGCACCCAACATGCGCTGACGCGACGGTGCAATTAATCCTGCGCCCGTTGAATCAGTGCCTCGACCTCTGGTCCCATGGCCGCGACGATCCGCAACAGCCCGGCTGCGTTAGGATGGATGCCGTCCGCCTGCATATAGGCGCTCAGATCGGCGGGTTGCGCGCCATTCTCCTGCAAGCCACTAAAAAAGTTGTCAAACAGCAGCGCACCATACACGTGGGCCAGATCGGGGTAGATCGCATCGAACGCCTCTTTGTAGGCGGGGCCGTAATTGCCCGGCGCGTCCAGACCGACCAGAAGCACGGGCAGTTCCCGACGCTGCGCCGCTTGCAGAATACCGTCGAGATTGGCGCGCGCATTCTCCGGTGGCAGGCCGCGCAGCAGGTCGTTTCCCCCAAGCGTCACGATCAATGCGTCGGTTTGTTCGCTCAGCGACCAGTCCACCCGGCTTAGCCCGCCTGCGGTGGTGTCGCCCGACACGCCGGCATTGACCAGCGTCACCTCGTGCCCGCGCGCACTCAGCCAGGCCTGCATCTGCGGCACAAACCCGTCCTCGGTCGGCAGGCCGTATCCTTGGGTCAGAGAATCGCCCAACGCGACAATTTCCACCGGTTCGGCCTGTGCAACCGCGCCCCATACCATCAAGATGGCCAGCGCAGCCTTGCTCCTCAGCCTTGCGGCCCCATATGTCACCAGACCCACCATGCCCGGACCCCTTTTTATGACCGATCCCGTACTTGCGCTTAAAGATGTCACGCTCAGCCTCAGCGGCAATGCCGGAATGGTCGAAATTCTGCACGGAATTTCAATGAACGTTCACAAGGGCGAGACTTTGGGCCTGATCGGTCCGTCCGGGTCCGGAAAATCGTCCCTGCTGATGATCATGGGCGGGTTAGAGCGGGCGACCACCGGGCGCGTCGCCGCGCTGGGGCAGGATATCACTGACATGTCCGAGGATGCGCTGGCCCGGTTCCGTCGCGATCACATGGGCATTGTGTTTCAGTCCTTTCACCTGATCCCGACCATGACCGCGCTGGAAAATGTCGCCACGCCGTTGGAACTTGCCGGGCACGCGGATGCTTTTGACCGTGCGAGGGCCGAGCTTGAGACTGTAGGCCTGGCCCATCGAGCTGATCATTTCCCGTCTCAGATGTCGGGTGGGGAACAACAGCGGGTTGCGCTGGCCCGCGCCTCGGCGCCGCGGCCCAAGATCCTGCTCGCGGACGAGCCGACCGGTAATCTGGACGGTGCGAATGGCGCCGCGATCATCGACATGCTGTTTGATCTGCGCGACCGGCACGGCGCGACGCTGGTGTTGGTGACACATTCCAATACGCTGGCGCAACGCTGCGACCGCGTGGTGCGCCTGACTGATGGCCGGGTGGCGGCGGACCAGTTGCGGGCGGCCGAATGAGCCTGCGCATCGCGGCCCGGTTCGCCCGAAGGGAACTGCGCGGCGGCCTGCACGGGTTTCGCATATTTCTGGCCTGTCTGGCGCTTGGCGTCGCGGCGATTGCCGGCGTTGGTTCCGTCCGCTCCGCGATCGAGGCCGGGTTGACGGATCAGGGCGCTGTTCTGCTGGGCGGCGATGCCGAGGCACAGTTCACCTATCGGTTTGCCACAGCTGAGGAACGCGACTGGCTCGGCTCTATCGCGACCAAGGTGTCCGAGGTCACGGATTTCCGCTCAATGGTGGTGGTTGATCCCGACGGGGCTGCCGAACGCGCGTTGACACAGGTGAAATCGGTTGATGGCGCTTATCCCCTCTTGGGTAAAATGGTGTTAGATCCGCCGATGGCTCTGGCTGATGCCTTCACAGGCGGTGATTTGCCCGGTGCTGTCATGGCGCCCGTTCTGGCCGACCGTCTTGGCCTCAAGCCCGGTGATGTCTTTCGTCTTGGCGCGCAGGATTTTACACTTACCGCTGTCATCGTATCCGAACCTGACGATGCAGGCGGTGGCTTTGAACTGGGTCCGCGCACGATGATGCTGACATCCGATCTGGCCAACGCGGGTCTGCTGCAACCGGGGACGTTGTTTGACAGCCAATACCGCCTGACCCTGCCCGAAGGCACCGATCTGGATGCGCTGGCCGCCAAGGCCGACGCGCAGTTCCGCAACACCGGCCTGCGCTGGCGTGACGCCCGCAACGGTGCGCCCGGCGTGTCGCGGTTCGTCGAGCGGCTGGGATCGTTTCTGGTGCTGGTTGGCCTGTCGGGGCTGGCGGTTGGCGGCATCGGCGTCTCGGCAGCGGTGCGATCCTATCTGGCCCGTAAGACATCCGTCATCGCGACGCTGCGCACATTGGGCGCCAGCCGGGCGACGATCTTTCAGACCTATTTCATCCAGATCGGCGTGCTGAGCCTGATCGGCATCACATTGGGTCTGATCCTTGGCGCGGCGGTCCCCCTGCTATTCGCGCCGATGATCACTGCCAGCCTGCCGGTGCCCGCGCTGTTTGCCCTGCATCCCCAGCCGCTGATCGAGGCCGCGATCTACGGCATCCTGACCGCGCTGATCTTTACCCTCTGGCCGCTGGCCCGCACCGAAGAGGTCCGCGCCGCCACTCTGTTTCGCGACGCGCTCAGCACAGCGCGCGCCTTGCCAGCACCACAGTTCGTGGTCGCCACGGCTGTTCTGCTGGCGTTGCTGGTTGGGGTGGCAGTACTGTTTTCCGGCAATGCCTGGCTGACGCTGTGGACTGCGGGCGGCATCTTGGCGGCGTTGGTCATTCTGGCGCTGGCGGCGGTGGCGATACGCTGGGCAGCCCGGCGCAGCGCCACTGCAGCGCGGGGTCGTCCGGTGTTGCGTTGGGCGCTGGGGGCAATCGGTGGCCCGCGTGAAGGTGCCGCGTCAGTCGTCCTGTCACTGGGGTTGGGGCTGTCGGTTCTGGCCGCTGTTGGGCAGATCGACGGCAACCTGCGCAATGCGATCAGCCGCGACCTGCCCGAAGTTGCGCCGTCGTATTTCTTTGTCGACATCCAAAAAGATCAGATGCCGGGGTATCTGGAGCGACTCGACGCGGACCCGGCGGTGCATAAGGTCCAGAGCGCCCCAATGCTGCGCGGTGTCATCACTGAAATCAACGGGTTTCCCGCGCGCGACACTGCCGGCGATCACTGGGTCGTGCGCGGCGATCGGGGCATCACCTATGCCGATACACCGGGCGAGGAAACGACCATCACCGGCGGTGAATTCTGGCCCCAAGGCTACACCGGCCCGCCGCAAATCAGCTTTGCCCAGGAAGAGGCCGACGAGATCGGTCTGAAACTCGGTGACACCATCACCGTCAACATCCTTGGCCGCGACATCACCGCCACGATCACCAGCTTTCGCGAGGTTGATTTCTCAACCGCGGGGATCGGTTTTGTGATGGCTATGAATGCCGCCGCGTTAGAGAACGCACCGCATACCTTCATCTCGACCGTCTACGCCGACGCGCCAGCCGAAGCACAGATACTGCGCGATCTGGCGCGTGATTACCCCAACATCACTGCGATCCGGGTGCGCGACGCAATCGACCGGGTGTCGGAACTGCTGGACGGCATTGCCGAGGCCACGCGCTGGGGCGCGGCCGCCACGCTGCTGACTGGTTTCCTGGTGCTGATCGGCGCTGCGGCGGCGGGCGAACAGGCCCGCACCTATGAGGCCGCCGTACTCAAGACCTTGGGGGCAAGCCGCGCCCGCATCCTGCGCAGCTTTGCGCTGCGGGCCGGTCTGCTGGGTCTTGGCGCCGGGGTTGTCGCGCTTGCGGCTGGCGTACTTGGTGGCTGGGCGGTGAGCACATTCATCATGGACACCAGCTTTACCGTGATCTGGGGATCGGCGCTTGCGATCATCATCGGCGGTATCCTTGCCACTTTATGCGCCGGTCTGGCGTTTGCGTGGCGACCACTGGCGGCACGACCGGCGCAGGTGCTGCGGGCGCGCGAATAGCGCCAGTCCTGCCTTGCGCAGAGGGGCCGGGGCTGGCATGGCTGGCATGACCCCGGAACGACCGACCCACCCAAGGAGCCGCCCCGTGACCGACAGCCTGCCGATGACCGTCCCCGCCCCGCTAACACCAGCCCAACGCACAAGCATCGTGAACCTCGTCCGCCGCGCGGCCAAGGCCGAGATCCTGCCGCGGTTCCGCGCGCTGGCCGCGCACGAGATTGACCAGAAAACCGGCCCGCAGGATCTGGTGACCGAAGCTGACCGCGCCGCCGAGGCAATGATCGCTCGTGGGCTGCTGGGCCTGTTCCCCAACGCGCTGATCGTCGGCGAAGAGGATGTTTCCAAGAACCCGGACATCGTGGACAAGATCGCCGGGGCCGAGATGGCCTTTACCATCGACCCGGTGGACGGCACCTGGAACTATGCCAATGGGTTGACAACATTCGGCGTCATCCTGTCGATGACGCGCTACGGCACACCAGTGTTCGGCCTGCTCTACGATCCGGTCATGGACGATTCGATCATCGCGGACGACACTGGCCCGGCACAAATGCTACGCCCGCGCCGCGCCGCGCAAACGCTGTCGGTGTCCAAAGGTGGCCCGATCGAACAGCTGACCGGCTATGTCGGCCTCTACAACCTGCCGCAAGACCAGCGTGCCGCGATGGCCGCAACCTTTCCCCGGTTTGACCGCGCGACATCGCTGCGCTGCGCCTGCCATGAATTCCGTATGTTGGCCCAGGGCAATGTCGATTTTGTATTCTGCGCCGGGCTCACGCCATGGGATCACGCAGCCGGCGTGCTGATTGCCCAGCGCGCGGGCGGGCATGTCGCGCAGCTTGACGGATCAGATTACCGTGCCGATGCCCCCCGCGAAGGGTATATTCTGGCGGCGTCGGACACGGCGACCTGGGGACGCCTGCGCGACGTCTTTTCCTTTCTTTTGGCGGAATGAACCGCTTGCCTGCGCCGATCCACGGCGCAGGCGGCACCGCTGTTTACTCAGCCGCGTCGGCATAATCCGACATCGGCGGGCAGGTGCAAATCAGGTGGCGGTCGCCATAGACATTGTCCACCCGGTTGACCGGCGGCCAGTATTTGTCGACCCGAAACGCACCCGGAGGGAAACAACCCTGTTCGCGGCTGTAGGGCCGGTCCCAGTCCCCCACCAGATCCTCGACCGTATGGGGGGCATTGGCCAGCGGGTTATTATCGTGCGGCATGGTGCCATCTTCGATCGCGCGGATCTCATCGCGGATCGCCAGCATCGCATCGCAAAACCGGTCCAGCTCTGCCTTGGTCTCGGATTCTGTCGGTTCGACCATCAAGGTGCCAGCCACCGGCCAGCTCATCGTCGGGGCGTGAAACCCGCAATCAATCAGCCGCTTGGCAATATCCTCGACCGAGACCCCCGCGCTGTCGGCAAATGGCCGCACATCGAGGATACATTCATGCGCCACACGCCCCTCAGACCCGCGATAAAGCACCTTGTACGCCCCCTCCAATCGCTGTGCGATGTAGTTCGCGTTCAGAATCGCAACCCGCGTGGCCTGCGTCAGCCCCTCACCACCCATCATCAGGCAATAGGCCCAGCTGATCGGCAGCAGCGACGGCGAACCAAACGGCGCCGCCGACACCGATCCGACACCCGGCTTCAGCGGGTGCGACGGCAGATGCGGCACCAGATGCGCCTTGACACCGATCGGGCCCATGCCGGGGCCACCGCCGCCATGAGGGATGCAAAAGGTCTTGTGCAGGTTCAGGTGGCTCACATCGCCGCCCAGATCGCCGGGCCGCGACAGGCCGACCATGGCGTTCATGTTGGCCCCGTCGATATAGACCTGCCCGCCGTGGTCGTGGGTGATCTTGCAAACGTCAATCACCGTTTCCTCGAACACGCCATGGGTGGACGGATAGGTGATCATGCACGCAGCCAGCGCATCTGAATGCTTTTCCGCCTTGGCCCTAAAATCATCCAAGTCGATTGAGCCGTTGGCGTCGCATTGCACCGGCACCACTTTCCACCCCACCATCTGCGCGCTGGCCGGGTTGGTGCCATGCGCATTGACCGGAATCAGGCTGACGTTGCGATGCCCCTGCCCCTGCGTCCGGTGCCAGTCGGCAATGGTCAGCAGGCCTGCATATTCGCCTTGCGCGCCGGAATTGGGCTGCATCGAAATCGCATCATAGCCGGTAATCTGGCATAGCTTGTGATTGAGATTTCCAATCAATTCGGCATAGCCGCGTGCCTGATTGTCAGGCACATAGGGATGCAAGCCGGAAAACTCGGGCCAACTCACCGGCATCATCTCGGCGGCCGAATTCAGCTTCATCGTGCAGGACCCCAGCGGGATCATCGCCCGATCCAGGGCAAGGTCGCGATCCGCCAGACGCCGCATATAGCGCATCATCTCGGTCTCAGCCCGGTTCATGTGGAACACGTCATGCTGAAGGTAGTCCGAGGTCCGCAGCATCGGCTCGGGAAGGCGATAGGCCGGGGTCAGCTCATCATCTTTCCGGTCAAGACCAAAGGCCCGCCAGACCGCTTCGATCGTCGCGGGCCGGGTTGTTTCATCCAGCGTGATGCCGACGTGCGTCTTGCCCACGGCACGCAGGTTCACGCCTTGCGTGACCGCCGCCTGCATCACCCCGCGCTGCAACAGCCCCACATCGACAGTAATCGTGTCAAAGAACGTCGCAGGCTCAACCACAAATCCCGCGGCCTCAAGCCCGCTGGCCAGACGTGTCGTCTTGCGATGGATGCGCTGCGCAATGGCGCGCAGTCCCTTGGGTCCATGAAACACCGCGTAGAACCCGGCCATCACCGCCAGTAGCGCCTGCGCCGTGCAAACGTTGGACGTAGCCTTTTCGCGGCGGATATGCTGTTCGCGGGTTTGCAGCGCCAAACGGTAGGCACGGTTTCCATGCGCATCGACAGAGACGCCGACAATGCGCCCCGGCATCGCCCGTTTATAGGCATCTTTGGTGGCCATATAAGCCGCGTGCGGCCCGCCATAGCCCATCGGCACACCGAACCGCTGGGTTGATCCCACGGCGATATCGGCCCCCATGGCACCCGGTTCCTTCAGCAGACACAGTGCCATCGGGTCGGCGCTGACGACGGCAATCGCCCCCGCCGCGTGCAACGTGGCGATCAGGTCGCTGAAATCACGCACATGGCCATAAGTGCCGGGATACTGGAACAACGCCCCAAACACAGCGGTCGGGTCCAGCGCGTCCGGGCTGCCCACAACCACCTCGATCCCCAGCGGCTGGGCCCGAGTGCGCACAACGGCAATATTCTGCGGATGGCAGTTCTCATCAACAAAAAACGCGCGCGCCTTGGACTTGGCGACGCGCTGCGCCATGGTCATCGCCTCGGCGCAGGCTGTCGCCTCATCCAACAACGAGGCGTTGGCAATTTCCAGCCCGGTCAAATCCGAAATCATCGTCTGATAGTTCAACAACGCCTCAAGCCGCCCCTGACTGATCTCGGGTTGATAGGGCGTGTAGGCCGTGTACCAAGCAGGGTTTTCAAAAATGTTGCGCTGGATCGCCGGCGGCGTGACGGTCCCGTGATACCCCATCCCGATCAGCGAAGTCAGCACCACGTTCTGATCCGCCACTTCACGCATGTGATGCAGCAGCTCGCGTTCAGACATCGCCTTGCCAAAATCAAGCGGCGCGGCCTGACGGATCGGCTGGGGCACGGTCTGATCGATCAGCGTCGTCAGATCCGGCACGCCAAGCACCCCGAACATATCCTGCATCTCGGCGGGGGACGGACCGATATGGCGGCGGTTGGCAAAATCGTATGGCAGATAGTCTATCGGCGCAAAGCTCATGTCTCACCTCGTCTGGAACAGGACAAAGCGGCGGCCAAACCGGACAGGCCGCCGCTTCTTCTCTTCAAAAATACGCATTTTCCGGGTCGGCCACCGATCGGCCAGCTGACGCGGGTGTGCCCTGGTCAGCCCACAAACTTCTTGTAGGCCGCCTCGTCCATGTAATCGTCCATGACGGCCATATCGTCGGCCTCAACCCGGACCTTAAAGAACCAGGCTTCGCCCTCGGGATCTTCGTTGACCTTGCCCGGTTCAGCCACGATCGACTCGTTGACCTCGACAATCTCACCATCAATCGGGGCAAGGATGTCGGACGCCGCCTTGACGCTCTCGATCACCACAACTTCGTCATCCTTGGACACGGTTGCGCCGACATCGGGCAGTTCGACAAACACCACATCGCCCAACTGCTCGGCGGCATGTGCCGTGATACCGACAGTGACGATGCCATCATCTTCTTCCAAAAGCCATTCATGCTCTTCGGTGAACTTCATCATTATCTCCCGTGGATGTGTTCAGCGTTTGAATCCTGCGGGTACAAAGGGCAGCGACACAACCTCAACGGCCAGTCGTTTGCCCCGTACCTCACCAAAAATCTGTGTACCTGCCTTTGACAGGGCAGCGGGCACATAGCCCATCGCCACTGGCGCGCCAAGGGTTGGGCCAAAACCACCCGAGGTCACGATCCCAACCGGCTCTCCGCCCGTTTCGCCAGCGAAAAGCTGGATACCTTCGCGCATCGGCGCGCGGCCCTCGGGGCGCACGCCAACGCGTTTGCGGGCCACACCTTCGGCCAGATCACCGGCTATACGCTCGGCTCCGGGGTATCCGCCTGCGCGGGCACCACCCGGGCGGCGCACCTTCTGGATGGCCCAGACCAGCGCCGCTTCGATCGGTGACGTGTCCGCATCGATGTCATGGCCATAAAGGCAAAGCCCAGCCTCAAGCCGCAGCGAATCGCGAGCACCAAGGCCAATAGGCTCAACCGCGTCGATTGTCAGCAGGGCGCGGGCCAGCGTCTCAGCCGCCGCATCGGGCACAGAAATCTCGAATCCATCCTCGCCAGTGTAGCCAGACCGCGAAATCCAGCATTCAGCCCCGGCCAGTTCCAGCGTGGCCACATCCATGAACCGCATCTCCCTCACTGCCGGGTTCAGCTTGGCCAGCGCGTCTGCGGCGCCCGGCCCCTGCAGTGCGAGCAGAGCCCGATTGTCGAGCAGCTTGACCACAACGCCGGGCTCAAGCTCCGCGCGCATCCGCGCGACATCTGCATCCTTGCAGGCTGCGTTGACCACAACAAACAGGTGATCGCCACGATTGGCGATCATCAGATCATCCTCGATCCCGCCCTGATCGTTGGTGAAGAACCCATAGCGCTGACGGCCCTCAACGATCCCGGCGACATCGACCGGCACAAGGGTTTCCAGCGCCAGCGCCACATCGCAAGTGCGTCCGCGCAGTACAACCTGCCCCATGTGGCTGACATCAAACAGACCGGCAGCCGCGCGGGTGTGCAGATGTTCCTTGAGCACACCCATGGGATATTGCACCGGCATTTCGTAGCCAGCGAATTCAACCATCTTCGCTCCCAGCTCAAGGTGCAGCGCATGCAGCGGGGTGCGCTTCAAACCACCTTCATCCTCGGGTTCGTGGTCATCCGCGGGATGTCCGCCGGGGCCGTGGTCAACACCACAACCGCAGACATCCTGGACCTCAAATCGTGCCAGATCGTCGCTACCTGATCCGTTTTCGCCCTGTTTACCGCTCATGCGTTCATCCATTTCTGACATCCGTTCGGCGACACATTGGGGCGCCACGGCATTCACAGCGCGGTAAAATTCCCACGCCCGGAATGCCCCCTCTGTCCCTTTGCCTGAGATCGCTATCCCGTCGGCGGATGCATACGATTGCACCACTCTCCAGAGTTCTGTTGGTCGCGACGGTCCCTTGGGCCTGAGAGTTTCCGGGGCGGTTGCTCCTTCGGCACCGGATAACCCGGTTCTCCCGTCGTGACGTGGCGCCAAGCTAGACCAGCTTTTCGTCGGAAACAAGCACCCTCATACGGAGGGTGGTGAGCGGTTTGAATTTAACAAGCACCCCCCGTTTGCCGCCGGGTGCGCAGCAATCCGCCCCCAACCCAAACCCTGACAGGTCCGGTTTCCTCTGGCATTGGTGCATCACAGTCCACGCCGCCGGGGCTGACATTTTGAAAACGCTTGCGCTGCCCTCCGATCAGCGCAAGCATGAGTCCATGAATTCGCTAACGCCGTTCCAAGCCACCCAATCGGGATCCGAGGTCGTGGCCTTTCACCGAACCGAGCTATCGCTGATCCTGGCGCTGTATGGCCGCATGGTCGCGGCGGGTGAGTGGCGCGATTACGGTATCTCGTGTCTGCGCGATGTGGCGGTGTTCTCGATCTTTCGCCGCACCGCCGAAAACCCGTTATACCGGGTCGAAAAACGGCCAAAGCTGCGCGGAAAGCAGGGCCAATATGCCGTGGTCAGCATAGATGGCCAGGTGCTGAAACGCGGGTCAGACCTGCGCACGGTGCTGCGGGTGTTAGAGCGCAAGATGATCCGCGCGATCGACTGACCGCGCGGTTGGATGTCGCCTGGAGATGGCGTTCCGCGCCGGGGCCCCGTCACCGCACGGCGATCATCGGTGCCATGACGCAAAGCAGTTCAAACATCACAGTGACGCCCAGAAACGCCGTTCCGCCCGAGGTATCAAACGGCGGTGACACTTCGACCATGTCCGCACCGACGATATTCAGCCCCTCAAGCGCCCGCACCACCTGCAAGGCCTGATAGGAATTCGGGCCGCCCACTTCGGGTGTGCCGGTGCCGGGCGCAAAAGTCGGATCGACAAAGTCGATGTCATAGCTGACATAAGTCGGTTCGGTGCCGACAATCTCGCGTGCCTCGGCCATGACATCTTCGGGGCCGCGGGCGTGGAATTCTTCGATCGGGACGATACGAATGCCGTTGGCGGCGGCAAAATCACGGTCTTCGGTGTCATAAGCCGAGCCGCGAATGCCGATCATCACCACACGTTTCGGGTCCAACAGCCCCTCTTCGATTGCACGGCGGAACGGTGTGCCATGGGTGTACATCGTGCCACCGAAATAGGAATGGAACAGGTCGGTATGGCTGTCGAAATGCACCATACCCAGCGGCGCATCGCGACCCAATGACCGCAAGATTGGCAGCGACGACAGGTGATCGCCGCCCGCAGTGAGGGGCATGATGCCCGCCGCCCGCAACCCATCATAAAACGCGGTAATCCGGGTCATGCTGTCCTGAATATCCGCCGGATTTGGTCCGACATCCCCAACATCGGCGCAGCGCACCATCTCAAACGGGCGCACGCCGCTGACGCCGTGCTGCGCCCGGATCATGGTCGAGGCATCGCGCAACTGACGCGGCGCATGGCGCGGGCCGGGACGGTTGGTGGTGCCGCTGTCCCAGGGCACGCCGACCACGCCCACCTGCACCTCTTCGAACCGGGCGTGGCCGGGCGGCACATAAGGCAAGCGCATAAAGGTCGGAATGCCGGCAAACCGCGGCAGGTCAAACCCCGAGATGGGGTGAAAGAACGGATCGGTGGTCATGGCGGGCTTCCTTGCGGTTCTATTCTGGCGTGGCGTATAACAGGGCCGTCGCTTTTGGCGATACGGTCAATGGCAGATTGCAGCGGCTCGAATGCGACGCTCATGCTATGGGCGTTGGCGTGCAGCAGCGTCACCGGGTCAGCGACCCAGGCGACATGCCCCTTCCAGAACAGCAGGTCACCGCGCTGATATGGCGTGCCGGGCGACATCGTGACGCCCAGCGCACGCTCTTGCAAGTCACTGTCGCCGGGGCAGGTTTGACCGCAGGCGCGCAAGCCTGCCTGAACCAACCCCGAACAGTCAATCCCGCGCGCTGAATTCCCACCCCAGACATACGGCGTGCCCAGCAGCCGTTCTGCAACCGCGACCGGGTCGGTTTCGGGCAAGCCGACGGGGCGCAGATGCAAAGCAGGCACATACCGTGCCCCGCTCGGAGTGGCATAGCGCGCGAACCGGCCGCCGACATCATCAACATGCAGCTGCGCGCCCAAAGACAGCTCTGCCAGGTCGGTGAATCGTTTGAAATCCGGCTGATCCAGACTGCTGGTCAGTCGCGCGCTCACAACATGCGTCGGCGCGGGCAGATCATCGAGGGCCTGCGCCCTTAGGTATCCGACATAGCCATTGTAGGGAACAAAACCAAAGGCGAATTCCTGCCGCACCTCAAGCACGCAAAACCGTTCGCCAAACAGCAGAGTACGCTCGCGATTGCCGTCGGGCGCAGACCACAACCAGACCATGTCCCGTGCGACGCAGCGTTCGGTGCCGTCAGTGAACTGCTCCGCCGCGAGCTCGCCCATCAGCGAGACATGCGCCACCCGGCCGTTTGTCGGCATCAGACGGCGGTCCGCCATGGCGATCACAGGTTCAAAAGGTTCGGCAGTGCGTCCAGAATGGCGCGCGGACCTTGCCCAAATCCACCCTTTGTGCGCCCCGGTGCGGGCTGTGGTTGCCAGCCGTAGATGTCGAAATGCACATATCTTGGGGTCGCTTCGACAAACCGGCGTAGGAACAGTGCCGCCGTGATCGCCCCACCAAAGCCGCCGGCCGGCGCATTGTCCAGATCAGCGATCCCCGGTTCGATCATCGTCTCGTACGGCTCCCAGAATGGCAGGCGCCAGACCGGGTCAGCCATTTTGGCGCCGGCCTGTCCTAGCGTTGCGGCGACGGCATCGTCATCGGTGAAATATGGGGCCAGATCCGGCCCCACCGCGACCCGCGCGGCACCAGTCAACGTGGCCATCGAAATGATGAGGTCAGGCATTTCCTCGTCTGCCAGCGCCAGAGCGTCGGCCAGCACCAGCCGCCCCTCCGCGTCGGTGTTGTTGATTTCAACCGTCAGCCCCTTGCGCGAGGTCAGAATGTCCTGCGGGCGGAAACTGTTGCCGCTGACCGCGTTTTCGACTGCCGGGATCAGCACGCGCAACCGCAGCGGCAGAGCCAGCGCCATGATCATCCGCGCAAGGCCCAGCACGTTGGCTGCCCCCCCCATGTCCTTTTTCATCAACCCCATCGACGCACCGGGTTTCAGGTTTAACCCCCCGGTGTCAAAACACACGCCCTTGCCCACCAGCGTCAATGTCGGGCCGACGGTACCCCAACGCATGTCGATTAGCCGCGGCTCTTGCTCGGCCGCGCGGCCCACGGCGTGGATCATCGGAAAATTCTGCGCCAACAACTCGGCACCAATGATGACCCGGATATCGGCATCAAATTCATCGGCCAAGGCCCGCGCTGCGGCATCAAGGTCCGCCGGCCCCATATCCGAGGCAGGCGTGTTGATCAGGTCACGGGTCAGCGCCTCGGATGCCGCCAGAACTTCGGTCCGTGTGGCATCAATGCCATCGGGCGCCACAAGCTGCGGCACCTTCGGGCTTTGATCATGGTAACGCGAAAAGCCGTAGGTCGACAACAACCAGCCCAACGCCTCGGTCGCGACATCCTCAGCGGGCAGACCGCTCGCAATGTGATAGAGGCCCGGCGCCAGATTTGGCACCGCGCCCGCCAGTACGAATCGCACCCTGCGACGTTGAGACGGCGTGCCATAGCCAATCAGCGCGCCCTGTGGCGTACCGTCAGCGTCGGGCAGCATCAGCGCCGTGCCGATGGCACCGTTAAAACCGCTTGCCCCGACCCAATTGCGCGTGACATCGCCCTGCTGTGCCGCCCATGGGGCGACATCATCCGGGCTAAGTACATGAACTGGCAAAGACCCCGCGTCGGCAGAGGCAAAGGAAAACGGCATCGGGCAACCCCTTTGTTGGTGACACGCCGTACCCTAGCCCCTGTGCGCCGCCCCGCAAGTGAGTTCAGACCGAAAGATCCTGCAAATCCCAGATCTCGGTCAGTGACAATTCCCCGGTGCGTATCAGGCGCGACAAGGTCGCCGCCAGCGCGATCACATCCGCGTCGTCTATGCAGCTGATCACATCACCCGCAACCCGCGACAATCCGTTCATGCCGATCTGCACCGCTATCGCATTTAGTGCCCGCGTGTTCTTGCGCATCTCAGCCCAGTTCTGGTCACAATACATCCGGTCAATATAGGTCAGACGATAGGCCAGTTCCTCCATTGCGCGGCAGACGACATCCTCAGCTCCGCTTGGGCCAAGCTGCACATACAGCATCTCGACCCGGCCAGCATCCAGCCGCGCGCCTTCGCGCGGTTTCAGCATCACGATATTTCCCACCTTACCATCCTCTCAGAAAGGCCCCCACGGCGATGACAGGGTGTCCTATCGAGGTTCCCAAAAGGTTAGGCTTGGCTTGGATTATCTCTCGAATTCCTGTCGAATTCAGCGTAACTCAGACCCACCCGCACCACCAAGGAGAGCGAAATGAAGGCTGCCAAACCCCTGCCTGCCTACCTGGTCCAGCGCTATCAGGGCTGGAAGGCGACAACCTATGCCGACAACGCCTCGTGGTATCGCCGCCTTGCAACCGAAGGCCAGCGCCCGCGCGCGATGGTGATTTCGTGCTGCGACAGTCGGGTGCATGTCACGTCGATCTTTGGCGCGGATTCGGGCGAATTCTTTATCCACCGCAACATTGCCAATCTCGTCCCTGGGTATGAGCCGGACGGCGCGCAGCACGGCACCTCGGCGGCGGTGGAATATGCCGTGGTTGCGCTCAAGGTGGTGCATCTGATCGTGCTGGGTCACTCCAACTGTGGTGGCGTCGCCGGATGCCTTGATATGTGTTCCGGCCACGCCCCGCATCTTGAGGAAACGTCAAGCTTTGTGGGACGCTGGATGGACATCCTGCGGCCGGGCTACGAACGGGTCAAGGATGAACCGGATGATGCCCTGCGCGCCCGCAAGCTGGAAAAAGAGGCGGTTCTGGTGTCGCTTGAAAACCTCATGACCTTTCCATTTGTCCGCGAGGCCGTCGAAAGGGACGAACTGACGCTGCATGGTCTGTGGACCGAGATCGGCGCCGGCGGGCTGGAATGGTATGATCCCAGAACAACAGCATTTGTTCCTGTCGCGGACCGGGCGGCCGGCGGTCTTTAGCCGCTCGGCCAATGGCGGATCGTCGGCGGGTATCAGGCTAGGTGGCCGCTGATCCCGTCGCGATGCGCCACGACGCAGGGTCGGCCCAGACGTGCGGCCAATGTGCGCAGCGGTACGCCCAAGGTCGCACCGGTGCAAAGCGGCGTGCCGGTGTCGGCATTGATCAGCACCAGATGACCTTCGCGAAAGGCAATGCCATAACCCTTGATCCGCAGCAGGGTGGACAGGTCCGACCAACTGCGGGCTTTTTCCATGATCGGGGTGAGAAAGGCGCGCAACAGCGCCTGGGTCTCACAATCCAGAGGCGCCGGCAGCGAAACGATGGCGTTCGTCTGATCAGCGGCCGTTGAGGATACCGGAGGCAACTCGTACTGCATCGTATTTTACTTTCTCGATTCTACGATATTCAGTAGTGCCACCGCTTTTCGGCAAGAACAGGGCCATTTCGGGCCCATTTTCATCTCGCCGTCAAATTGTGACAGAAATGTCGCCGAACAGGCTTGAACGCACTTGTTTCAGCGAAAATTTCGCGCTGCGGTTTCGAAAACCGCAAACGGGCCACCCACCGGCGGCCCGTAGAATACAATCGCGGGGGTTTGACAGGATCAGCCTTTTTTCAGGACCCGCTGGCCCAGCACTTCGGCGATCTGTACCGCGTTCAGGGCGGCGCCCTTGCGCAGGTTGTCCGACACGCACCACAGGTTCAGCCCGTTGTCGATCGTACTATCCTGACGGATACGGCTGATAAAGGTGGCAAAATCTCCGACGCATTCGACGGGCGTGATGTATCCACCGTCCTCACGCTTGTCGATAACCATAACCCCCGGCGCCTCGCGCAGGATGTCGCGAGCCTCGTCCTCGTCCAGGAACTCTTCGAACTCAATATTGATTGCTTCCGAATGGCCGACAAAGACCGGAACCCGAACGCATGTCGCCGTAACCTTGATCTTGGTGTCGATGATCTTTTTCGTCTCGGCGACCATCTTCCATTCTTCTTTAGTCGATCCGTCGTCCAGAAAGACATCAATATGCGGGATCACGTTGAACGCGATTTGCTTGGTAAAGGTCCGGGGCGGCTTGCTGTCGGTCGGGTTGTAGATCGACTTGGTCTGGTCCCACAACTCGTCCAGCCCGGACTTGCCCGCGCCCGACACCGATTGGTAGGTCGACACCACAACCCGCTTTATCGTGGCGCGGTCGTGCAGCGGTTTGAGCGCGACAACCATCTGCGCGGTCGAACAGTTGGGATTGGCGATGATGTTCTTTTTGGAATAGCCCATGATCGCGTCGGCGTTCACCTCGGGCACGATCAGCGGCACGTCAGGATCGTAGCGGTAGAGTGACGAATTGTCGATCACCACGCAACCGGCCTTGGCTGCCCTCGGGGCATAGATCTTGGTCGCGTCGGACCCAATGGCAAACAGCGCCATGTCCCAGCCAGCAAAATCAAAGGTGTCCAGATCCTTGGTCTTGAGTGTCTTGTCGCCAAAGCTAACCTCAGTGCCCAGTGACTTGCGGCTCGCCAGTGCGACGATTTCGTCCACCGGGAACTCGCGCTCGGCGAGGATGTTCAACATTTCGCGGCCAACGTTACCCGTGGCCCCTGCGACAACTACTTTGTAGCCCATGGATGGCTCCTTCTTGGTGGGTACTTGCAGCACAGACCAATGCCTGCGCCGCGTGCGCGGTCCTTATCGCAGCACGTGGCTGTGTAAAAGGGGTGTCTTGCGGTCTGCCCTGTGCCTGCGCGCCGTGACATATGCTTAGGTTTTGAACATATTCCGCGAATCGCCCTGTGCCCCTTACTCGCCTCAACCACAGGTTGATTGCGCGCCGAGCCGCCGACCAAATACAGATAAATGAAAGATTATTTCGCCAAATCGCCCAATTGATCGGCATTTCGTCGGTGGAATCCTGCCAATTTCTGCAAGTGCAGCATTTGTCACTTGTCTATTGTTTGAGCGGTCGCATAAATGTTGGAAGTTGTTAGAAGGAATCAGGTGTGCCGTGTGTCTCAGTCTCAAATTCATATGAATGTGACACTTGGACGGCAAACCGTTATTTGAAAATAAGTTGATCACGACTGCGTAATCGCAGAGGAGCCAGTTTCGATGCTTTATACGATCGCGACATCACTGACGCGGGCTCAGAAACAGTATTTCTTCATGTTTATTGACGTGGTGATGATTTTCGCCGCCTTTCTGTCCGCTTTGCTGCTCAATTCCTCTGTCGCCGTCGAAGTAGACGTATTGTGGCAGATCGCCCCTCTTGTTGTCATCATGTCGCTGCTCGGGCTGCCAATTTCCAGCTACCTCGGGCTGCCCAGAACCAAGCTCAACGCTTACGAGATGCGGGGCGTTTGGGCGACGGCGCTCTATTCCATCGCGGTCAGCGTGATTGGTGCGGCGTTCAACGGGCTGTTTTCGCCGCGCCTTCCGGTCGAGGTGTTTCTGATCTTCAGCGTGATGTTTCTGGTCTATGGCGGCGCGTGGCGCGTCGGACTGCGCCAGTTCGTGCTCAACGTCTATCGCCACGGCCAAAGCCGAATGCGTGTCCTGATTTACGGCGCGGGCCAGACCGGGCAACAGTTGGTCGCTGCACTGCGCAGTGACGATGCAATTCGTCCGATCGCGTTTGTCGACGACAACCCAACACTTCAAAGCCTGATGATCGCCGGTCTGCCGGTTCATGCACCGTCCAAGATCAAGGATCTGATCGCGGACAAACTGATCGACCGCGTCGTGCTGGCCATGCCATCAATCAGCCAGTCCAAACAATCGCGTATCGCCCATCGCCTGCGCGAGATCGGCTGCGAGGTTCACGCCCTGCCCTCCTTTGCTGAACTTGTCGGCGAAGGCGAGCTGCGCAAGCGGGTCTCTCCTGTTTCACTCGACGATCTGCTGGGCCGCAACCGGCTCGAGGCGGAATTGCCTGGCGTCAGCCACGCCTATTCCGGTCGCCGTATCCTGATCACCGGGGCCGGCGGGTCCATTGGGTCTGAGCTTTGCCGTCAGCTGATCGCCTGCAAGCCGCAGTGCATTGTGCTGCTCGACCATTCCGAACTGGCACTTTACAACATCGACAAAGAACTGCGTGAACTGGCTTCTACCCTGCATATCGTGCCGATCCTTGGCACCGTGCTAGATGATGCAAAGATGCGCGAGCTGCTGGCGTCCTACGACATAGACGTGGTTCTGCATGCCGCCGCCTACAAGCATCTGCCGCTGGTCGAATGCAACCCGATTGCCGGCCTTAGCAACAACGTCATCGGAACCAAAGTTCTGGCCGATGCCTCGCGTGACGCCGGGGTCGAACGCTTTATTCTGGTGTCGTCTGACAAGGCCGTGCGCCCGACCAACGTCATGGGCGCGTCCAAGCGTCTGGCCGAACTCGTGGTGCAGGATATGGCGACACGGTCGTCGGGCACCCGTTTTTCCATGGTGCGTTTTGGCAATGTGCTTGGCTCTTCGGGGTCCGTCATTCCCCTGTTCGAAGAGCAGATCGGTCGCGGCGGTCCTGTGACCCTGACCCACGGCGCTGTGACCCGGTATTTCATGACCATTTCCGAAGCGGCGCGGCTGGTGCTGTTGGCCGGATCTTTTGCCCGTGGCGGCGATGTCTTTGTGCTTGATATGGGTGACCCGGTGCCAATCGCCAAACTGGCGCGCCAGATGATCGAAGGTGCCGGTCACTCGGTTCGTGATGCCCAAAACCCCGATGGCGACATCGAGATCCAGATCACCGGCCTGCGCCGCGGCGAGAAACTGCACGAAGAGCTGTTGATTTCACCCGACATGCTGACCACCCCGCACAACAAGATCCTGCGCGCTCAGGAAAGCTATTTGTCCGAGATCGAGATGGCCAACGCCCTCAAGGAACTGCGCCGTTCCATCCTGAATCTGGATGAAGACGCCGCCAAGGCTGTGATCGCCCGCTGGGTCGAACGTAGCCTCGAGGGTGAGCAGGCAGAGGCGCTCATCTGACTGCGCGCCCCTATTTCTGACCGCCCTGACAACAAGGCGCAAGGTGGCGCCTAGCGCCCCGGCAGCCCCTCGCGACGCCCCTCAGGTTCCCAATTTTCAATGATCGCACCGGCTTCGGCTGCAGTTTCGACAAAGCGGAACAGATCCAGATCCTCGGCGCTGATGGTGCCGGCATCGGCCAGCGCATCCCAGTTGATGATCTTTTCCCAAAAGTCGCGGCCGAACAGCAGGAATGGCACCCGCTTCATCCGCCCGGTCTGGATCAGGGTCAGCGCCTCAAACATTTCGTCCAGAGTGCCGAAACCACCAGGAAACACACATATCGCCCGCGCCCGCATCAGGAAATGCATCTTGCGAATCGCGAAATAGTGGAAGTTAAAGCACAGGTCCGGCGTGACATAGGCGTTGGGTGCCTGCTCGTGCGGCAGCACGATGTTCAGACCGATTGACACGCCGCCTGCGTCCACGGCGCCGCGGTTTCCGGCCTCCATGACCCCCGGTCCGCCACCCGTCACGATGACGAATTCGTGGCCGCCGGTCTCTTGGGATTTGCGGGTCATCTGCTGCGCAAACAGCCGCGCTTCGTCGTAGAACCGCGACAGATCGGCCAGCGTTTGGGTTCGCGCACTGGCCTTGTCCTCGGGCGCGGGAATACGCGCGCCGCCAAACATCACAACCGTCGATTCAATGCCATGCGCGTCCAGCGCCAATTCCGGCTTCATCAGCTCCAGTTGCAGCCGTACCGGGCGAAGCGCCTCATGGCCAAGAAAATCCTCGTCCGCAAAGGCCAGACGATAGGTTGGCGCCTGGGTTTGTGGCGTATCTGGCACGTGGCCTGCGGCGACGCGGTCAAGGCGGGCATCGCGGAACGGGCTGCGGCGGTGGTCTGTCATTTTCGGGCCTTTCGTCTCTTTTCTCTTAGCTATAGCCTTCGCACGACCGACACCAGAGACAGGGCACCGTGATGGACTGGACGACCGACATATCAGCCGCGACTGCCCGCATTGCGGGCCATGTGCTGCGCACGCCCGTCCTGACCAGCAGCGCCCTGACAGGCACGCCGGTGGCATTCAAGCTCGAACACCTTCAGCACACCGGCAGTTTCAAGGCGCGCGGGGCGTTCAATACGCTGCTCTCTTCTCCGGTCCCGGCGGCGGGGGTCGCGGCTGCCTCTGGCGGCAACCATGGTGCGGCGGTGGCCTATGCCGCACGCGCACTGGGCCACGCCGCGACAATATTCGTGCCCGAACTGGCCGGTCCCGCCAAGATCGCATTGATCGAACGCACGGGCGCCACATTGCATGTAATGCCGGGGGAATATGCCAATGCGCTGAACGCGGCGCAGGAATTTGCCGCACAAACCGGCGCGCTACAGATCCACGCCTATGACGCAGCCGCGACGGTTGCGGGACAGGGCAGTTGCTTTGCCGAGTGGGACGATCAGGGGCTGGATGCCGACACCGTGCTGATTGCCGTCGGCGGCGGTGGTCTGATATCCGGTGCTCTGGCCTGGTGGCAGGGGCGGCGCAGGGTGATCGCGATCGAGTCCGAGGGCACACCGACCCTGCACGCAGCCCTGGGTGCTGGCGCGCCGACCGATGTTGCAGTGTCCGGCATCGCGGCAAACGCACTGGGCGCACGGCGCATAGGCGACATCTGTTTTGGCCTCGCCTCGGCGCGGGGCACGCCGACCCTGCTGGTCAGCGACGCCGCAATTTCTGACGCCCAGCGCAGATTGTGGCAGGCCCACCGCCTGCTGGTTGAACCGGCGGGCGCCACGGCCCTCGCGGCGCTCACATCGGGCGCCTATCAGCCCGCAGCGGGGGAAAAAGTGGCAGTCCTGTTGTGTGGCGGCAATATCGCCCCGGATCCGCTGGGCTAGGCCGGGCCTGCTCGGACGGCGGGCAGCGATCCTCGCGGGATTGCGCGCCGCCTGACTTTGGTGTCTAAGACCCGCGCAATCATTGGTGCGTATGCACCCAAACGCCAGCAGCCGTTCTCAGGAGCTATACGATGTCCAACGCCGCACTCGAAACCGCCATCGAAGCCGCCTGGGAGGCCCGCGAAACCATCACCCCCGACACCAAGGGCGAAACCCGCGACGCCATCGAAACAACGCTGAACGCGCTCGACAGCGGCACCCTGCGGGTGGCCGAACGGCAGGACAGCGGCGACTGGCACGTCAACCAATGGGCGAAAAAAGCCGTTCTTCTGGGCTTTCGGATCAAGGACATGGAGCCCCAGTCCGGCGGCCCGCAGGGCGGCGGCTGGTGGGACAAGGTCGACAGCAAATTTATGGGCTGGAAAAAGAAAGACTGGAAAAAGGCCGGGTTCCGCGCCGTTCCCAACTGCGTTGTCCGCAAGTCGGCCTATATCGCCCCCGGCGTGGTGCTGATGCCATCCTTTGTGAACCTTGGCGCCTATGTCGACAGCGGCACCATGGTGGATGCCTGGGCCACCGTCGGATCCTGCGCGCAGATCGGCAAGAACGTCCACCTGTCCGGCGGCGTCGGCATCGGCGGCGTGCTGGAACCAATGCAGGCCGGCCCGACGATCATTGAGGATAACTGCTTTATCGGTGCGCGTTCCGAAGTGGTCGAAGGCTGTATCATCCGCGAAGGATCGGTGCTGGGTATGGGCGTCTATATTGGCCAGTCGACCAAGATCATCGACCGTGAAACCGGTGACGTGACCTACGGAGAAGTACCGCCCTACTCCGTTGTTGTGTCCGGTTCGATGCCGTCCAAGAACAACGTGAACCTCTATTGCGCGGTGATCGTCAAACGGGTCGATGCCAAGACCCGTTCGAAAACCGGCATCAACGAATTGCTGCGGGACTGACGCAGGCACTGACGGGGCGAACTGCCATGACCGAGCCTAAGAAACCCAACCGCCAGCAGGTCTTTACCCTGCTGGTCGAGGTCGGTCGCAAGACCGGCGATGGCCTGCCCAAGGGCGCGACCGGTGCGGCGCTGATGTGCTATGCCTCTGGCGTCGATGAGGCCGAGGCCGTGCGCGAAACCGTCGCGATCCTGAAACAGGCAGACATGGCACCGCTGGACGTCACCGGCTATGGCACCGAAGACGAGCGCCGCGCCGAGGGCCACGAGATTGACGAAGACGAGGCCGAACTGATGGCCCGCGCGCTGGCGGAAAATTCGGTCATCGTCGCTCAGGTCACACCCTTCTTCGACAAGCCCGAGTAGCCCACCGCGCGACACAGTTGCCTGTGCCGTGTTGGCGCATTTGAACTTGGCCCGCGACTGCGCTACCGCTTGGGCTGTCCCGAACGGAGCCCAGAGCCATGACCACCGATCCCGTCGCCTTGACCGCCGCCCTGATTAAATGCCCCTCGGTCACCCCCGAGGACGGTGGCGCGCTAAACCTGCTGGAAACCCTGCTTTCGGATGCAGGGTTTATCTGCACACGGGTTGAGCGTGGCGGGATCGGCAACCTTTTTGCGCGTTGGGGCGACAAGGCACACGCGCGCAGTTTCGGCTTTAACGGGCACACGGATGTGGTGCCGTTGGGGGATCCGGCGGACTGGACCATGCCGCCGTTTGGTGCCGAAATAAAGAGTGGGATAATGTATGGCCGCGGCGCAACCGACATGAAATCCGGCGTCGCCGCCTTTGCCGCAGCCGCTGTGGATTTTGTGCGCGACACCCCGCCGGACGGGGCCGTAATCCTGGCGATCACTGGTGATGAAGAGGGCGACGCCACCGACGGCACCGTTGCGCTGCTGGACTGGATGACGCACCAGGGCGAACAGATGGCTGTCTGTCTGGTGGGCGAACCGACCTGCCCCGACCATATGGGCCAAATGATAAAGATCGGGCGCCGCGGGTCGATGAACGCGCATTTTACCGTGACCGGCCAGCAAGGCCATTCCGCCTATCCGCACCGCGCCTGCAATCCGATGCCTGCCATGGCGCGGCTGATGGACCGGTTGTCGTCGCATGTTCTTGACGAAGGCACAGCGCATTTCGACGCCTCAACCCTGGCGGTTGTGACCATCGACACCGGCAATCCGGCAACCAACGTGATCCCGGCCCAGACCCGAGCCACGCTCAACATCCGGTTCAACGATCACCACTCTGGCGCGTCCCTGTCTGACTGGCTGATCGCCGAATCCGCCGCCATCGACGCCGATTTTGGCACCTCAACCGAGGTGCAGATCAAGATTTCCGGCGAAAGTTTCGTCACGCCGCCAGGGCCGCTGTCGGATCTGGTTGCCCGTTCAGTCGAGGCGGAAACCGGCGTTGTGCCAGAGCTGTCGACGACCGGCGGCACGTCCGACGCACGGTTTGTCAAGGATCACTGCCCGGTGGTTGAATTTGGCCTTGTCGGCAAGACGATGCATCAGATCGACGAGCGGGTCGAAGTGGCGCAGATCCGCCAGCTCAAATCAATCTATACCCGCATTTTGCGCGACTATTTTGCCTGACCCCTGGGCGTCTATACGACCGCGCGTCGCTTCGCTGATGACGGCACCCCACGACCATGATAGGCCAGAGCCATGAGCACATTGCCGAGCAAATCGGACATCCTCGTCTGGATTTCCGAGCATCCGACCCTCACCGCCAAACGCGACATCGCCAAGGCCTTTGGCATCAAAGGGGCTGCGCGGATCGACCTCAAACGCATGCTCAAAGAGCTTGAGCAGGACGGCCATCTGGAAAAGCGCAAGAAAACCTATCGTGACCCGGACCGGCTGCCCCCGGTCAGCGTGTTGCAGGTCCGCGCCCCGTCGCCGGATGGTGATCTTTATGCCAAACCGTTGGAATGGCATGGTGAAGGTGTCGAACCTGTCGTGCTGATCATCCCCCGCGACAGTGACCCGGCTCTGGGCGAGGGGGACCGCATCCTTGCCCGGCTGCAACTGGTTGAAGGCGATGACCACCATTACGAAGCGCGGCTGATCCGCCGCATCGGGTCGAACCCGCAAAAGATCATCGGTATCTTTCGCAAAGCGTCCGAGGGCGGGCGTATCCTGCCGATCGACAAAGGGTCCGATCGCGAATGGGCTGTCGCGGACGACGCCACCGGCGGCGCCAAAGACGGCGAGCTGGTCGAGGCCGAGCAGTCCGGTCCCAAAGGTCGCATGGGTCTGCCCCGCGCCCGCATTGTCATGCGTCTGGGTGATCCGACCGCGCCGCGCGCGGTGTCGCTGATCGCCATTCACCAACACGGCATTCCCGACGATTTCCCCGACGATGTGGTCGCAGAAGCCGACAGCCAAAAACCCGCGGGCCTCAAGGGTCGCAAAGATCTGCGGGACCTGCCCCTGATCACAATTGACCCCTGGGATGCCCGCGATCACGATGATGCCTGCTTTGCCGAGGCTGATGACGATCCCAAGAACCCCGGCGGCTATATCCTCTGGGTCGCGATTGCTGATGTGGCGCATTACGTGCGTCCCGGCACCGCGCTGGATCACGAGGCCCGCAAGCGCGGCAATTCCAGCTATTTCCCCGATCGTGTGGTGCCGATGCTGCCCGACCGGCTGTCGGGTGATCTGTGTTCGCTGCACGAAGGGGTGCCGCGCGCCTGTATCGCCGTGCGTATGGTCATCGACGCTGATGGAAACAAACGTGGGCAGACCTTTGTCCGCGGGCTCATGCGATCCCCGGCCTCGTTGAACTACGAAGAGGTGCAAGAGGCTATCAACGGCACCCCCAACGACAAGACCGCGCCGCTGCTGGAACCGGTGCTAAAGCCGCTTTATGCAGCTTACGCTGCGCTTAGGGCGGCACGCGAGCGGCGGCAACCGCTGGATCTGGATCTGCCGGAGCGCAAGATCCAGCTTTCTGATGAAGGCACCGTAACCTCTGTCAATTTCACCATGCGGATGGATGCACACAAACTGATCGAGGAGTTTATGGTCCTCGCCAATGTCGCTGCGGCTGAGACGCTGAACGCGAAAAAGACCCCGCTGCTGTTCCGCGTCCACGAGGAACCGCCACCCGAAAAGCTGGAATCGCTGCGCGACACCGTCGATGCGGCGGGCTTTACACTGGCCAAGGGGCAGGTCCTCAAAACCGCGCATCTCAACAAATTGCTGCACGATGCCGCTGGATCGGATGAATCCGAGCTGATCAACATCGCCACGCTGCGGTCGATGACACAGGCCTATTACAGCCCCAAGAATTTCGGCCATTTCGGGTTGGCCCTGCAATCCTACGCACATTTCACCTCACCGATCCGGCGCTATTCGGATCTGGTGGTACACCGCGCGCTGATCACCGCGCATGGCTGGGGTGATGACGGGCTGCGGCCCGAGGATATCGAACGGCTCGAAGCAACTGCGACACATATCTCGGACACCGAACGCCGGTCGATGGTAGCCGAGCGCGACACCACAGATCGCTATCTGGCCGCCTATCTGTCGGATCGGCTGGGGGCCGAATTCGACGGGCGGATCAGCGGCATCGCCAAGTTCGGCGTATTTGTAAAACTGGATGAAACCGGCGCAGACGGGCTGATCCCGATCCGCAGCCTTGGAAACGAATATTTTCATTTCGATCGCGACAGCGCCACACTGATGGGTGCCGATTCGGGTCGCGTCATCGGTCTAGGCCTGCGGGTCAAGGTCAAGCTGGTCGAGGCGGCGCCGGTGACAGGCGGGATCGGGCTGGAACTGCTCCAGATCGAGGACGAGGAAATGCCGCGCGGCCATGGTGGCGCACGTCCGTTCCGCGGGCGCGGACGTGGCAAACCGGGTGGTCCGCCCCGTCGCAAGGCATCCGCAGCCCAGAAGAAAGACGCCAAGACCAAACGCAAGGTCAGCCGGACGCGGACCACCAAGCGCTGAGATCTGGGTAAAGCTCGGCGCGCCCGCGCTGGACATAAGCCATCAAAGCCGTCCGATCCCGCCGCGCCCGGCGTCATGCGGTATCCACCGGCAGAGTGTCGATCATCGACAGGACTGGCACAGCCGAGGCATCCGCTTTCGGTGCTTGATCGACAAGGCGTAGCCCGGTCCCGTTCGCCATGGCCGTCCATTGCCGCTTTTCGGGCATTTGCAATGCCCCGCCGGGCAACGGGACTGCCGATTGCGCAGCGAATGATTGGCGGCGATGCGATGCCCGAGATCAAAAGCGCAGCGCCGCAACCGCATGTATCGAACCAATGGGTCGCTGCTGATTGCGACAACGGGTTTGTCCGAACGGGTAACTCGATACTCTACGATCGGAAGGCGGTTTCTATACCGTCGGTGCTGGTGTGGCGGAACCGAAACGCCTCTGATGGGTCCTGTCAAACTGAACTGGACCCGCATCGCCATGACCCTAGCCTATGCTCCGCCCGACGCGGCACCCGATAACCTATCCCACGGCAATGAACCGCTTTTCCCGTCTCGCGACGTATCCCACGACGTCCGGGAATTGCTCAAACGCTGCCTGGTTTCTGTGATTGCCACCAGGGTACCTGATGTGGACCGCCTACTTGATGGTCGCCTGCCGCTGGACCAATTGCCGTCGCAGGGCCGTTTTGCTGCCCTTCAGGCGCTTGGCACATGGCATCAGCTGCTCGCGATTGCCCGTGAATTCGATGCGGTGCAGATGCGGCGGGAAATCGAGCGCGCCAGTTCCGCCCGTGCCATCCCGGGATCTTTTGCCGATGTCGTCGGGCGCGCCGCAGACCGAGGTCTGACAACCGAGCGGATGAACAATGCCCTGTCCCGGCTGCGTGTTTGCCCCACAATGACCGCCCATCCGACCGAGACCAAGCGCGTCACCGTTCTGGAAATCCACCGCCGGATCTATCGCCGCCTGACCGATCTGCTCGGACGCGCCTGGGCCCCGCGCGAGCAAGAGGCCTATCTGCAGGCGCTCATGGGTGAGATTGAACTGCTTTGGCTGACTGGCGAACTGCGATTGGAAAAGCCAACTGTCGCGCAAGAAGTTTCGTGGGGGCTATATTTCTTTCGCGAGGTGCTGTTCACGGCGCTGCCCGCGCTGCACGACACCCTGAACCACGCGCTGGGGGACCACTATTCCGGGGTGCGGCCCGGCCCGTTCCTACGGTTTTCCAGCTGGATCGGTGGCGACCGCGACGGCAACCCGCATGTCACCGCAGACGTCACCCGCGACGCGCTGACCGAATACCGCAACGCCGCGATCAAATCCTACCGGCCAGCGTTGGCGGACCTGTGCAGAGACCTGTCAATCAGCCGCAGTACCACCAATGTGCCACAAGGGTTTTTGGCGACCGTCGCGGCGCAACTTGATCTCTGTGGCGGGTCCGCCGAAGAGACCCGGTTGCACAACACCGCAGAGCCGTTCCGACAATGCGCAACGGCACTGTTGTTGCGCCTCGACGCCACGCTGACCCCAGATAGTGGGGTGACACCCTTTGCGTCAGCACGCGAATTCGAAGGCCTGGTCGCTTTGCTCGACGATGCGCTGTGCGCTGCCGGTGCCGAACGGGCGGCGGCGCGGCGCACCGGGCCCCTGCTGCGACGAATCCAGACGTTTGGGTTCTGCACCGTCTCGCTGGATATCCGGCAGAACGCGACCGTGATCAACCGCACAGTCGCCGCCGTGTTGTCGGCGCGCGATGCCAGCCCGGTGCCACCTATCAACACACCCGAATGGTCCCGCCGGTTGACCGATTGTCTTTCCGACGCCCCGCTTGACCTTACGACATTCAGGGATCTGCCGGATGAGGCGCGTGAAACGCTGGACCTGTTTGCCCTTGTGACCCAGGCCCGCGCCCGGGACCGGCAGTCGATCGGCACGGTGATCCTGTCGATGACCACCTCGGCTGACGATATCTTTGCCGTTTACCTGCTGGCCCGCTGGACTGCGCCGCGGGCCGCCTGCGACGCGCCGACCGGGATCGAAGTGGTGCCGCTGCTGGAAACCATCGACGATCTGCGCGCCGCGACCGACATCCTGGATACCCTGTTCAGCAACCGGGCGGTGCGCCGCGCCGTGCGCGAGGCGGGCGATGTGCAGGAAATCATGCTGGGTTATTCCGACAGCAACAAGGATGGCGGGTTCCTGACGTCGAACTGGGAATTGTCAAAGGCACAGACCGCCGTGCGCCGTACCGGCGAAAAGCACCGCGTTCGGGTTTCGTTTTTCCATGGACGCGGTGGGTCGGTCAGCCGCGGTGGGGCGCCTGCGGGGCGCGCGATTGCAGCGCAGCCAGTCGGCACGGTAGATGGTCGACTGCGCGTGACCGAACAGGGCGAGATCGTGTCTGCCAAATTCGCCAACCGGGGCACGGCGCTTGGCAACCTCGAACATCTCTGTGCGGCTGTCTTGCGCCATACCATTGAACCTGACAGCGACCGTCAGCAGGCCGAAACACCTGAGTTCAACGAGGCCTTCGAGGCCCTGTCCGGTCTGGCGCAGGTGCGCTATCTCGACCTTGTGCGTGCCCCCAGCTTTGTCGATTATTTCCATGAAGCAAGCCCGGTCGACGAATTAGCACTGCTCAAGATCGGTTCGCGTCCCGCCAAACGCTTTGGCACCGGCGCCCGCGACCTGGCCGATCTGCGCGCGATCCCCTGGGTCTTTGCCTGGAGCCAGAACCGCCACATGCTCAGCGGCTGGTACGGGATCGGTTCAGCGTTGTCATCGTTCACCCGCGTACGGGGTGATAGCGGCAAGGATCTGCTGCAGCGCATGTTCGATCGGTCCCGGCTGTTTCGGCTGGTGATCGACGAGGCGGAAAAAGTACTGTTCCAGTCCGATATGGAGATAGCCCGCGCCTATGCTAGGCTGGTGCAGGATTCTGACACCCGCGCCCGCGTACTGTCCCGGATCGAGGCCGAGCATGCCCTGACCCGCAGCATGATCCTGTCGGTGACCGGCGGCACTGAACTGGCCCAACGGTTCCCGGTATTTCGCGAACAGGTGCAGGGCATCAGCGCGCAGATGGGTGGCGTTCATCATCTTCAGATCGACCTGCTGGACCGGGTGCGTCGCGTCGGTGGATCGGATCATGCGGACCCGGCAGATGTCGATGCCCTGCTCATGTCGATTCACGTCATTTCAACCGGCCTGGGCTGGACCGGCTGACCGCAACCAAAAATCCAAGGGAGGATAGCAATGAACATCGTAACCAAATCCATGTCATCCAGAGAGGCATTCTTTCACCGCCCCGTGTCGGAGTCCGACCCCGAACTGTTTGGCACCATCACCCGCGAACTGGGCCGCCAGCGCGATGAAGTCGAGTTGATCGCATCCGAAAACATCGTCAGCCAGGCCGTCATGGACGCCCAAGGGTCGGTGATGACCAACAAATACGCCGAAGGCTATCCCGGTCGGCGCTATTATGGCGGCTGCCAGTATGTCGACGAAGCCGAGAATATTGCCATTGACCGGGTCAAGACGCTGTTCGGCTGCGAATATGCCAATGTGCAGCCAAATTCCGGGTCACAGGCCAATCAGGCCGTGTTCATGACCCTGATGCAGCCGGGCGATACGTTTCTGGGCCTCAACCTTGCCGCCGGGGGGCATCTGACCCATGGTGCCTCGGTGAATCAATCGGGCAAATGGTTCAACGCCGTGCATTATTCGGTGCGAGAGGATGATCACCTGCTGGACATGGAACAGGTGGCGCGTCTGGCGGATGAGCACAAACCCAAAGTCATTGTCGCCGGCGGATCGGCCTATTCACGCCATATCGATTTTGCCGCGTTTCGGGCGATTGCTGATACGGTCGGGGCCAAGCTGTTTGTCGACATGGCGCATTTTGCCGGGTTGGTCGCAGGGGGCGCGCATCCATCGCCGCTGCCATATGCAGATGTCGTGACCTCGACCACGCACAAGACCCTGCGCGGCCCGCGCGGCGGCATCATCCTGTCTAACGATCCGGCGCTGGGCAAGAAACTGAATTCTGCCGTATTCCCCGGACTTCAGGGGGGGCCTTTGATGCATGTGATCGCAGCCAAGGCCGTGGCATTCGGCGAGGCGCTGACGCCGCAATATCGCGATTACATCACGCAAGTGGTCCGCAACGCCCAGGCATTGGCAGACACTTTGCAACAGGGTGGCGTCGATATCGTCTCGGGGGGCACTGACACCCATCTGACGCTGGCCGATCTGCGTCCCAAGGGACTGTCTGGCAAGGCGGTCGAGGAATCACTGGGGCGCGCCCACATCACCTGCAACAAGAACGGCATCCCCTTTGATCCCGCTCCGCCGATGAAACCATCAGGGATTCGTCTGGGCACCCCCGCCATCACCACACGCGGGTTGGGCCAAAGTGAGACGCGTGAAATCGGGCGCCTTATCCTTGAGGTCATCGACGGGCTGGTGGCTAATGGCCAAGACGGCAACGCCGTGGTCGAAGACACCGTACGGGGCAAAGTGGCGTCCCTGCTCCGGGATTTTCCGATCTACATCTGATGCTTCCGCACACGATCAATTCATCTGCATGGCCCATATGGCTGGGTCATGCGGTGTCGTGCACGGACAGCAAATTGACGTCTCGCTCAGGTGAAGTGTTGCCGGAACACAGCGATCACACGATAAACACAGCCAAGTGACACGCGCCTGCATCCGGCTGTGCTACGAAACCGGCATGAAACGACGCGCCCTCATATCCCTGCTGATATCCACCGCGACCATGGCCTGGGCCGATGGTCCCCAAGTTGTCGCGGCCCACGCTGAAAAATCGGGCATGGGCTGGCGCATCTCGGTCACGCTATCGCATCCCGACACCGGTTGGGATCATTATGCGCAGGGCTGGGAAATTGTCGACGCGACCGGCCGGGTGCTGGGCACCCGCGAGCTGATGCATCCCCATGTCACAGAGCAACCGTTCACCCGTTCGCTCAATGCCGTCATACTGCCGGATGGTGTACGCGAAATATACATTCGCACAAAATGCTCGGTCGAAGGCTGGACTGCGCCGCTGTATCGACTGACCCTGTCACCGATGGGCACAGAAGAGGCCGCCTCCGGGGACTAAATCCATTCCTCGCGTCCAGCCTCGGGACATTCCCAAACGCAAACGGCCCCGACAGATTGTTCTGCCGGGGCCGTCTTTGTCATGTTGGTTCGGCTGCGCCGACGATCACATCTTGCCGATCGACCAGAGAAAGGTTTCGCCCGAGCTGTCATCGACGCCGTCATTGTCAGTCGACATCCACATCGTGCCATCCGACATCACAGCCAGACCTTCGACCTTGTCGACAACATAACCGCCCCAAGCCTTGAGGTCGGGGATCAGGTCACGCACTTCTTCTTTGCTGACCACCGGCAGATCACCACCCAGCGGGGCCGCAACGAACTCAGCGGCGGGTATCCGGTAGACCTTTTTTGTCACGGCCGCATCGCCGATCTGGTTGTCCCGCTCGACCACATAGACCCAATCGCCATGCGCGACGATCTCGGACAGACCAACCCAACCCTTGGCAGGTTCGGCTTTCGGATACAGGACGGCACCCCATTCCTGGGTTTCGGGGTTGTAGGCCACCAGTTTCACATGGTTCTTGGGGTCATCCCCCCATTCGCGCTGAACAGCCATCCAGAGCCAGTCACCAACCTGAGTAATCCCTTCAAAGCCAAAGCGGACCTCGTGCGCCAGCAATTCGGCCGGCAGGGCGATCTCGTCCTTGATCTCACCTTTGGCGTTCACGTGATACAAGGCATGCGGCACCAGCTTGTCGGTGTTCCCTTCTGAGGCGATCCAGAAGCCGCCGTCTCCGTCAACCGTGATGCCCTCCATATCCAGCTTTTGCGCAGGCACACCGCCACGCGTTACTGGCAGCGCATCGGTGATCTGCGCCGGTGTGACCGAGGTGTCGATGGTAAAGATCGTCGGCTGATAGCTGTAAAAGCTGTCATTCACAGCATAGAGGGTCGAACCCTCGCCCGCCACCATGCCAGAGATCGCACCCCAGCCGATCAGCTCATCAGCCCCAGCCGAGGTCAACGTCGGATAGGCGGCAGCGCCTTCGCCGTATTCAAAGATCATGACATGCGCACGCACGCCGCCATCTTCGATTAGATCCGCCTCATTTGCGACAACCATCAGATTGCGCGACGGGATTGCCACGACACCCTCGGGCGCGATGCCCGACGGCAGGATCTGCTTGAGCACCGGGCTTGCCGGATCGCTCATGTCATAGACACCAACGACCGAGGCGCGCTCGGCCAGCAGGAACATGTAAGGCACACTATCAAAGGTGGCGATTTCCATGCCCTCAGGCTCGATCCCTTTGGCATCCGAACGCTTGTCAGGGTAATGGCCGACCTGCGCCACCGCATGTTCAAAGCTCGGGCCGCTCTCGTAGACCAGCGTGCCGTCTTTGTTGAACACAGTAAAGCCGCGCGATCCACCGTCCATGTCGCCCTCGTTGGCAATCACGATGTGGTCGTCATCCAGCCACTGCACCGCATCCGGTTCGCGCAGGCGACCGGGCTGCGCAGAATCGAACACAATGGAGGCACGGTCGTCAGTGGTATCAATGCCCTCGAGGTCCACCGCACCGGCGCTGAAATGGTTCAGCACCGCGCCGTCACGGCCCAGAATGACGATATGATTGTTTTCCTGCATCGTCACGGCCACTTCGCCCAGACCGTTGATATCGCCAAACTCGGGTTCAGGATCTTCGGGTGAGATGTCCGCCAGGCCTGTCACAACAGCGTGGCGCAGCGTGGCACAATCCATCGTGCCGTCGCCAAGGTCGATCAGGACCACATCCCCTGCAGGCATCTGCGGCACACGACCGTCGCCGGCATCCTCGTCGCGCTCATTCTCGATCGCAACAGCGATGAACGATCCGTCCTTGGCAAAGGCGGTGCTGTCGGGCTGCCCGCCCAGATCGCACTGTGCCAGTTCGTCGCCCGACGCCAAATCAATGGCCGACAGATGGCCCGACGGCGTTTCATAGCTCTCGGAAGTGTTCACCGCGACATAGGCAGTGTTGCCGACAATGCTGACTGCGGTCGGCTCACCGCCCAGTTCGATATTGCCCAGCGGCTGCGGATCAGTGGCATCGGTGATGTCGATCCGGCCCAGAACACCCAGCGGGCTGTCGGTATAGGCCAATGTCATACCGTCGCCGCTGACCGAAATAATCTCGGCCGAGGTTTCGCGCCCCAGATCTTCGCCTTCCGCCATATTGCGCGGCGTGGCAAAACTGGCGATGCGGTTGAAATTCATGTCGGCCATGGCCGTGCCCGCGCAAAGCGCGAGGCTCGAAGTCAGACAGATCGTACGGATAGTCATGGAGTCCCCCATTTGAGTCTGGAGGCGGTGTGCGCCGCTATGACGACACCCGTGCGACACTTATGTAACGTTGTGATGACGCCGCACCATTGCCACCGGCGCCAACCCGAGGAACCCGCCAGAGGCGGGTGACGAGATATCAGGCGCGCGCCGCAAGGCGCGCACCATTTGGTAAAAGCAGCTGGTGAAAATGGCTCAGACGGCCAGGCAGACGTATTTCATCTCAAGGTAATCCTCGATGCCGTGGTGGCTGCCTTCGCGCCCCAGACCCGATTGCTTGACCCCACCAAATGGTGCCAGCTCGGTCGAGATGATGCCAGTGTTCACGCCAACAATCCCATATTCCAGCGCCTCGGCCACCTTGTAGACGCGCCGCAGATCCTTGGCATAGAAATAGGATGCAAGGCCAAAGATCGTGTCATTGGCCAGTGCAATCACTTCATCCTCGTCCTCGAACTTGAACAGTGGCGCAAAGGGGCCAAAGGTCTCTTCCGTCGACACTGCCATATCTTTGGTGGCGCCGGTGACAATGGTCGGCCCAAAGAAGTTGCCTTTGGCCCCGGCGTCTTCGCCGCCCAGAATGACCGTACCACCCTTGGCCTTGGCGTCGGCAATATGCTCACGTACCTTATCGATGGCCTCAACATTGATCAGCGGGCCCAAATCGGTGCCATCCTCCAGTCCGTCGCCAACCTTCATTGCCGCGACACGGGCGCGCAGCTTTTCGGCAAAGGCGTCATAGACACCAGCTTGCACATACAGCCGGTTTGCACAAACGCAGGTCTGGCCGTTGTTGCGGAACTTGCACGTGATCGCGCCCTCGACCGCGGCATCCAGATCCGCATCGTCGAACACGATGAAAGGCGCGTTGCCCCCCAGCTCCATCGAACATTTCATCACCTGCTCGGCGGCCTGCCGCAGCAGGATGCGCCCCACCTCGGTCGATCCGGTAAAGGTCAGCTTGCGCACTGCCGGGTTCTCGCAGAATTCCTTGCCGATTTCCGACGCGGATGACGACGGTACCACACTGAACACCCCCGCCGGAATGCCGGCCCGCTCGGCCAGAACGGCCAGCACGATGGCCGACAGCGGTGTTTCTTTGGCCGGGCGCGCGACAAAGGCGCAGCCTGCCGCCAGCGCCGGACCCGCCTTGCGGGTGATCATCGCGTTGGGAAAATTCCACGGTGTGATCGACGCGGCGACGCCGATCGGCTGCTTGATCACCATGATCCGCTTGTCGCGCTGGTGGCCGGGGATCATCTCGCCGTAGATCCGCTTGGCCTCTTCGCCAAAAAACTCGATAAAGGACGCACCATAAGCGATCTCGCCCTTGGCCTCGGCCAGCGGCTTGCCCTGCTCGGCGGTCAAAATCACACCCAGATCGTGCTGATTCTCCATCATCAGATCGAACCATTTGCGCATCACCGCTGCGCGTTCCTTGCCGGTCCAGCTGGCCCATTCCTTTTGCGCCGCTTCGGCCTGGGCGATGGCACCCGCGACCTGCGCGCGGCTCAGATCCGCCACTTGCGCCACCACATCCCCGCGCGCGGGGTTGGTGACGTCAAAGGTGCCCTTGTCGCCATCCACCCACTGACCGCCGATATAGGCGCGGGTTTCCAGAAGGCTGGGGTCTTTGAGAAGGCTGGCGAGGTTTGTGGCTTGATCGAGCATGGTCATCTCCGATTTTGATACTGCGGCCCGCAGTTCGTCTGCTATGCATATAGTCCAGCCCCAGCGCGGAGGGAAGCGATGGACATCGACGACGCCTACGACAACATATCGTATATTCCGGACGCCGCCGGATACGAGCCGCGCTGGAGCGCGCTGGCCAAGACCTTTCGCCAGCGAATGGCCGCTCCCAGACGCGCGCGTCTGGGACTGATGTATGGTCCCACGGCGCGGCAGGTGCTGGATTTGTTCCTGCCCGAGGGCGCGCAACAGGGGTTGGTCGTCTTTGTCCATGGCGGCTACTGGCGACGATTCGACCGGACGGTATTCTCGCATCTGGCGCAGGGCGCGGTCGCGCGGGGCTGGGCGGTGGCGATGCCGTCCTACGATCTGGTTCCGCAGGTGCGGATCAGCGACATCACGCGTCAAGTTGCGCGGGCCGTGACAGTTGCGTCTCGCGAAGTTGGCGGGCCGCTGCGGCTGGTGGGACATTCCGCAGGCGGCCATCTGGTTGCGCGACTGGCCGCGCCCAACATGCTGCCCCCGGACGTGGCAACACGTGTGGACAGGCTGATGCCTATTTCATCCGTGTCAGACGTGCGACCGCTGGTACAGACCCGAATGAACACAGATTTCCGACTGGACGCAGCTGAAGCGCAGGCCGAAAGCCCCGTCTTACAACCGCGCCCGGCGATGTCTGTCACCGTGTGGGTCGGATCAGACGAGCGCCCCGCCTTCCTTGATCAGTCGCGCTGGCTGGCCGAGGCGTGGGATGCCCGGCATGTAATCCAACCCGGAGCCAATCATTTCACTGTGGTTGACGGGTTGTCCGACGCTGATTCTGCGATCAGCCAGGCGCTATTGGCCATTTGAGTTGCCGTCTGTTGCCAGGGTTCCTTGCGTATTTGAAAAGAGAAGAAGCCGGGGTCGGCTTTCTGACTGCTGATCAGCGCAATTGACCGCTGATCATAAAAGGCGTCACGGCTGATATGTTCGCACAAGAGACGCAAAACATCGCTTGCCGGATTCAAGATCCTGGCGTAACGCTGTGGCAAGGCGATGGCGTCGCCCGCGTGCCCGATATGGTACGATCTGTTTTCCGTCCTGAACGCCGGGACCTTTCTCGTGCTGCAGTGCTGTGAGGGTGGACAACAGAGTTTCCCCCGGACCTGCGGTACATTGTCGGAGGGTCATTCCATGCAACGTCCAGAATTCTATCGTTTTCACAATGGTGAAAAGGCGTCCCTGCCCTTTGCAGTCGCCGAATATGAAGCCCGCTTGTCCGGGTTGCGCCGGATCATGACTGAGGCCGGGGTCGACGCATGTGTGCTGAGTTCGATGCACAATATCGCCTACTACTCGGGCTTTCTGTATTGCAGTTTCGGGCGTCCCTACGCGCTGGTCGTCACACCGACTGACAGTGTCACGATTTCGGCAGGGATCGACGCGGGCCAGCCGTGGCGGCGCTGTCATGGTGACAATATCACCTATACCGACTGGACGCGGGACAACTATTGGCGCGCGATCCGTTCGGTCACCGGAACAGACCGCATCATCGGGTTCGAGGAGGATCACCTGACCTTGCAGGGTCTGGCCAAGCTCGATTCATTCCTGACGCCAAGATCCAAAGTGGCCGTCAACGACGCGACAATGCGCCAGAGGATGCACAAATCCGCCGCCGAAATCGCCCTGATCCGCGAAGGCGCGCGTGTCGCCGATATCGGTGGCTATGCTATCCGGGACGCCATCCGCGAAGGTGTCAGCGAAATCGACGTGACCATGGCCGGGCGCGACGCGATGGAGGTCGAGATTGCCCACGCCTTTCCGGACGCCGAATATCGCGATACCTGGGTCTGGTTCCAGAGCGGGTTAAACACCGACGGCGCACACAACCCAGTGACCGGGCGCGTGTTGCAGCATGGCGATATCCTGTCGCTGAACTGCTTTCCGATGATCTCGGGGTATTACACCGCGCTGGAACGGACATTGTTTGTGGGTGACGTCGACGATGCGTCCTTGCGGATCTGGGAGGCCAACGTGGCAGCGCATGAATATGGCATGTCCCTGCTGCGCCCCGGCGCGTCCTGTGCCGAAATCACCCACAAGATCAACGACTTTCTGGCCGAGCGGGAGATGCTGCAATACCGCACTTTTGGCTATGGTCACAGCTTTGGGGTGCTGTCGCATTTCTATGGCCGCGAAGCCGGTCTGGAACTGCGCGAAGATATCGACACTGTGCTGGAGCCGGGGATGGTCATCTCGATGGAGCCGATGCTGACCATCCCCGAGGGCCAACCGGGCGCAGGCGGATACCGCGAACATGATATTCTGGTGATCGGCGCAGATAACGCCGAAGATATCACACACTACCCTTACGGTCCCGGTTTCAACGTGGTCGGCGCCGCGTAAGCGATCTGTGTCACATGCCCGGTCAGCCCGCCGTCCCGCCCAGGGCGATGGGCTGACTGTCAAAATAGCGGTTATTGGCCGAAGTTGGCCAGCGCCGTGTAGTCGATGGTGCCAAGCGCTTCGAGCATCGCCGCCTTGTCCGCGCCTTCGGCCTGAACCAGAATACGGTTGCCGACCAGACCCATGATCTGGCCGTCCTGAATGGCGAAACGCTGGCTGCCGATGCGTTCGACCGTCATTCCCATGGCGGCGGCATTGGCCACCATGGCTGACATACCCGCCACCATCGGATTATCCGCCATCATGGTGATGGTATACGTGCTGGACGCCGTCGCGTCGGTATAGGTTGCCTGCGCCCCGACGCCACCGCCCATCATCGCCAGACCGGCATTCATGTCCTCGTCATCCTCGCGCGTCCACCCTTCGGGCGCGGCTGGCAGATACCCACCCAGCGCATCGGTCTTGAGCGCCAGCAGCTTGTTGCGGGCGAAATCAAGTTCTTCGATCGCGTATTGCACGTCGCCGTCTTCGTAGGCCGAAAGGGCGGATTGCAAAGCATCCGTCACCTCGTCAGCAACGACGATCTGCGGCAGCAGAAATGCCGGGATTAGCAGGACGGAAAAGCGGCGAAGGTAAATTGGAAAAGGCATGAATTTCTCCGGAAAGATAAATGATGTCTTGATGCACTGATCTTAGCCATGGGTGATCATCACGCAAGTGGCGTTGGCCGGGCATCGCGCCCCGGATCAGGCGCAAATGAGGTTTATTCCCCGCACAATCTGGGGCGGCATCGAACAAATGTGGCCGGCGGCACAACTGGGCCGGCAGCCACATCCGAAGTTCAGATCTGACGACCCGAACTTTTAGGCCAGGACAGGTGTAATCGTCAGACCCTTGGTGATCGCGTTGGAGTAGGGGCAGACGCCGTGACCGCCGTCGATCAGGTCTTTGGCGGTTGCTTCATCCACACCCGGCAGTGACACTTTGATCTGGATATCCAGGCCAAAGCCCATGTCTTCGCGCGGGCCGATACCGACCTGGACATTGACCGATGCGTCATCCGGCACGCTCAGCTTTTTTTGACCTGCGTAGAACCGCATCGCGCCCATGAAGCAGGCGGCATAGCCCGCCGCGAACAGTTTTTCCGGGTTGGCTGCATCGCCACCCGGACCGCCCATTGCCGTGGGCACAGCAAGGTCGAGCGACAGCGTACCATCGTCGGTTTGGGTGTGACCATCGCGGCCGCCGCCGGTAGCTGTGGCGCTGGTGGAATATATAATCTTGGTCGGCATGATGAGCTCCTATCTTTGATCCCAGGCGATTTTATCGTGTACGATATAAATAGTGCCGAACGTCACTGGGTCAAGGGCTTGCGAATACATCGCGCACGATCTACCTCAGAATTATGACAGACACCGGAGACAAGATTGACGGGCTGGAGCAAATGCTTTGCTTTGACCTTTATGCCGCGAACCACGCGTTCGGGCGGTTCTACAAGCCGTTGCTTGATCCGATGGGCCTGACTTATCCGCAATATCTGGTGCTTCTGGTGCTCTGGTCGCAAGGTGGCCAAAGCGTCGGACAGATCGGTCAGCGGCTTGGGTTGTCATCCAATACCCTGACCCCGGTGATCAAGCGGCTGGCGGCAGCCGGGCGCGTCACCCGCAGCCGCGACCAAAATGACGAGCGTCGGGTGCTTGTGACGCTGACAGACGCGGGTGCAGCACTTGAGGCTGACGCGGCGGCCATCCCGATGTGCGTGGCGCGCAACACCGGGATGGCGGTGGACGAGATCCGCGATTTGCAAACTAAGCTGCGACAGATTTCGGGCGCACTGAACACGCGCTGACCGCCAGCCTGACAGATCAGCGTTGCGCCGCCGCGTCGGTTGGGGCAGTTTTCCACAACAATAAAATTTTGCGGGGACGCCAATGTAAATTGGCATTACATTCCCCATCTACATCAAAAGCGATTGACTGGGAGAAGGCAGAGACGATGGCCGATTTTGACACACAGGTGCGCGAAAGCCAGGCGCAGGTCGCCGCCGCACAGTCCAAGATTTCCGAACTGACGACGCGAATCGAAACCGCCCGATCCAAGATGAAATCAGGCGACGACGCGATGATCGACATCGAAAACGCCACACTGGAAGATGTTCACGCCCACACCGACGTGATGAACGCCAATATCGCCGAACTGATTATGGGGCTGGACGACGTTACCTCGGCCTTTTCGCGCGACTTTGACGAAATGCGGACCAAGACCGGTTGGGAAAGCTTTGTCGGCATCTTTTCGCAGGCGAAATCGGATTCGATGCGGCAGGAGCGGGTCAAGACCGCCAGCATCGACGACAAATTGCAGGATCTGATCGGGAAATCCGACGTGATCGTCAAACTGCTCGAAGGGCAGCTGTCCCTGCTTAACGACCAAAAGGACAAGGTTGAAACCAATCTGACCGAAACCCTGGACGAGCGCGAATTTACCGTGGGCGAACTAGAAGCCACCCGCGCCGGGATTCTGGCGATGGATCCAAAGATCATCGAGCTGGAAAACCGCATCGGCATGGAACAGGACGCCGCCGCACGCACCAAATTGGAAACCGAACTGGCCGATCTGAACCGTGGCTACAACGCGCTGGTGCAGGACGAACAAGTCAAGCTGGCAAAATCCCAGACGCTGGAACGCTACATCGAAAAGGGCAAAACCTGGATCGATTCGCTGCAAAACCAGGCGGCGACGCAGATGGTACTGATCAACAAATTACAGACCGATACCAAACAGCGCGTGGTGCTGTACGACGCACTGACCAAATCGCTCAAGACGGCGCAGCAACAGGATGTGGCGCATCGGATCAACGAGATCGGCGTCGAGACCGACAAAGAGGCGCAGGCCGCCATGGCCGCCATCGGCACCGCCACCAATCAGCGCATGGGTGACATGCTCGAGGCGCACGAGGATCACATGGTCTTTGCCCGCGACGTGCTGGCACAAAAAGCCAAGGCCGACGAACGCTTTGCCCGTCGGTTTGCGGCGATCGTCGAAAAGCACGACAAAAACCTATACGGGGGCTAAGGCCATGGCGGGAACAACGCGCGCAGGCAAGGAACAGATATGAGTTACAGCGCAATTGCCGGGCTCGTGTTGTTCGCAGTGCTATGCATGGTCGTGGCCGCACGCATCAGCAACCGCCCCTATCGGCGCAGAGACAATGCCTCCGGAACGGGGTCTTCGTGGGTCGACAGCGATGGTTGTGATGGTGGGGGGGGCGACGGTGGAGATTGACCCCGCAAACGATCATGTCGGACTGAGCGATCTGTTCGCGAGCCGCAGGTATTTCGCCAAATTCGCCGCGATCACCGGGCACCTTGGACGGGTTGCGGCACTATTGCAGGCCGAAGGCACGCTCAGCAAAACCGAGGTCGAGGTGCTGGCGCGGTATGTCCAGAGCATCGCGTTCACCTTTCGCGCGCTGAGCATGAAATACCTGCTGGTCGGGCGCGACACCGGGCAGTTCTTTGGCTCGCTCACCATGGACGATCACGAAAGCGGCTTTCCCGTTGCGCCGGAACTGATGGTGATGGCCAATGACGCGATGCAGGCGGCGGCACACTTGGACGGCCTGCCCACGACCGACGCCCTGAAGGATCAGATGGTGCGGCAGATCATCGGCGAACAATCCGTACCAACCCGGCTGCAATTCGCGCTGAGCCAGCGGCTGTACTATGAGGAATTGCAACGCGGACAGCTTTTCTGGGCCCGCAACGATCCGATTGCCGTCTGGCTGAGCGGGACCGAGCCGCGGCGCACCTATCTGCTGCATTGGGCGGTCTATGACAGCCAGATCAACCTGCCAGTGATCTACCTGATGGAGGTTGAGGATTCCGGTCGCGACGCCCTGCCACGCGATCTGCGCCGCTGGCCCGAAGTGCAGGCGCATCTGATCGGGCAATCACTGGGCGGACTAAAGTTGCTGACAATCGCCAAGGGGTTCGACGAAAGCTTTGACCATCTGCATCCAAAGCGGCTGCGGCGGCTGCACATCGGCCCGATGTATTCGCATCAATACACCCGTCAGTCCGGCCCGATCCGCGACGTGCTTGCCGCCGCCCGCGCGCCGCAGGGGCAGGACTGGGCGCTGGCCTGGACCTGGGAGGAATTGCTAAGCGACCGGGTGCGTGAAGAGCGCGCGGGCTGGTTCGGCAAAGTAGAGCGCGAGATCTTCGCGCTCGACCCATTCGCAGGCCGCGGGGTGGACACCGGCGCCACCCGGACCGAGCGGATGATTGTCCTGCCCGAGAGGCCCTTTCAGGTGTTGGCAGAACAAAATCCGGCCGGATTTGCCAGCGTGCGCAAATTTGTAGTGAGCCCGGCGGGCCGAGTCCTGAACCACTGAACGTCAGTGCCGTTTGTGAGGGTTTGATTTTGCGTACTTTTGAAGAGAAGAAGCAGGGGAGCCGCGCCAGATGAGCAAGACATCCGATCTGATGGAGTTGCGCGAAGCGGATATTCGCAAGCACTATTCCGCAGCGCTGGCATTGCTCGACGGGTTTGACCACACACCGCGGATCGCAAGCGCGCGCCCGTCGGCCCCGGTCGCGGAACGATCCCCGGGCGTCGCATCCACGCGGCGATTTCGCAGCACGACGCCGGGCCTGGCCGGACGCAGGACCGCACGGCCCGAAGGTGTGCATCTGAAAACCCGTGTCGAGGCGGTCGACGCAGAAGATCCATTGGTTTCGCCGGTGCAGGCCAGCGTATTGGCAGCCCTGCGGCGGGGGCTGGCAATTGCGCTGGCGGTTGGCGACACGTTTGGCGACGCAACTGGACTAAGCGATCTGAAGCGTGCCAACCTGCAAGGCGCCCTGCCTGCCGCCCGCAAGACAGAATTCGGCGAGTTGCTGACCGCCGAGGCGCTGGCCGTCGCGCATGTGTTTGGCAACGCACTGGCCTTTCTGCTGGCGTCAAAGGCCAGCGAGACGACTGTCGAGGTTGGTGAGGTCGAGGAGGTGCTGACTGAAAATTCTGCCCTTGCCCTGCATGGCGCGCTGTGGGCGCTGGATCAGTCGCTTGAGGCGCATGCCTCGGATGATGCGCGTCTGGTTGCCACCCTCGCCGCCTTTGCCGAGGCGCTGATGGAGAAGGTTGCGCTGCGGGCGCAGGGCGCGGCGCGAATTGCGGCCTTTGCCAACGCCAGTTGGCGGGTCGAGGCGGACGATCTGGTGATCCGCGGCTTCGAGCCGTCGCGGACGGCGCGCAGCACTACGCTAACCATGACTTTTAAGAAACCCGAAGAGGTGGTGGGCAACCATATCGCCAAGTACCAGGCGCTGCGGCTGTCCAAGATGCTGATGGCGTATGATTTCGACCGACGGCTTAACCCTTTTGCCGAGCTGGGCGGATTCATCTTTACCTTTATGGGTGACGGTAAACCGGGCACGGGCAAGACCACGCTGATCCAGATGATGGCGGGATTGCTGCATGGCTATTGCGAGGTGGCGGGTTATCCGTTCCGCTACCAGAACCTGAGCACCGACAATATCGACAGCTATCAGGGGAAATCCGGCCAGAATGCCAAAGCGTTCATCAACACCATCATCGACCCGTCGGCCATCGGCTTTGGCACCATCGACGATATCGACCAGCTTGCCGGCAAGCGTGGCGACCGGCAATCGTCAGCCGGTCAGTTGGAAATCACCGCTGTCCTGATGGAGAGCTTTACCGGCGCCAACACGGTTGTGCGCGGCAATTGCACCTTTGGCATGTTCTCGAACTACCCCGAGAATGTCGACGACGCCCTGCGCCAGCGGGCGGGGGCGCGGTTTTTGGTCGACGGGCCGCAAACCCGCGAGGATTACATCGACATTCTGGCCCTGCTGATGGGGCGGAACCACGACATCCCGCTGGGCGCGCACAAATTGTTTTCCGCGCAAGAGATCAAGCGCGCCGTGGCTGCTTCGTTCGAGTCGCATTCCCGCCCGCATGAAGAGGGGCTGATCCGCGTCTTTGACCAGGTGCACGCAGAGATCGGTGATCTGAACACGATTGCCAAGCTGGGCACATACCTCAAGGCGATCCAACAGGCGGACGAACGGTTCACCGGGCGGGCGATCAAGAACATCACCGACGCGGTCAAGGTGCGGGCCATGGATTTTGAGCTGCCGGATGAGTGGATGGAGAGCCCCGACCTGTTCCTGTTCCAGCCGTATGACGTCAAGGCCGCGATGATTTCGGAGCTGCGCGTGCCAATCACGGTCGACATGGTCGTGCAAGAGATCAACCGCTACGCAGATTCCGAGTTTCGCTATGCCGACAAGTCAGACGAGGTGGCGATTGACGGCATGGTCCGCGACTTTCAGCGTCAGGAAGAGGCCAAGCGCCGGTATCTGGAGAGTAAGGGGTGAGCGATGGGGCATTTTGTCCGGCTGGGCTTGGGCGCCGGCCTGATCTGGGCACCCGTGCTGATCCTTGCGGTGGCCAGCGTGCCAGGACGCTGGAAAAAGAACGTGTGGTGATGGGCTCAGCTAGCATGCGACATCTGCACAAGAGCGTAGAGGAGGCGACACCATGCAGCGTCTGATCACCGCCGGCCTGATGTTCGGCAACCTCATCCGCATCGACAGCCCAGCCCTGATCGAGCGGTATAACCGGGCGCTGAAACACCTGACTGGTAAGACCACGCAGTTGGCGGATTTCCACGTCGATATCTCGGGATACGCGCCCGAGGTGGGTGATGAGCTGGACGATCCGCTTTACCTCAACCCGCGCGGGGTAAACCGGCAGTTCATTTTGCTGACGACCCAACAAAAGACCGCGCCGCTGCTCAATGCCAAATTCTCGTCCAGCCGGGGGATCCTGCGGCAGTTCATTGAGACGAATGAGACAGCGCTGTTTGCCCTGACCGCGCGGGATGCTGTGGCGGGTGAGATGCTCAATTCCGTCTATGACGTATCGAAACCTGCCCGCCTGTTTGATATCCACGAAATCCGGATCGAGGCAGACACCACCGTCGGCACCGTGCGCGACGCGGAAAAGCTGGGCGCTATGGTCGACAAGTTCAAGACAGCCGAAGATGGCTGGTTCGATGACGTTCTGATCGCGGACATGATCACACTGGCCAAAAAAACCGGCGATGTGGTGCGCAATCCGGTCAAGCTGCAACAAATGCGGTTCCGGCAGGATAATTTCTGGACCGCGCATTTTGGCGGGCTGTATATCTTTCGCGACGTCCGTGAACCGGCGCTGATCCAGAGCGTGGCTGACCCGTTGCCGGACGCGGCCGCATTGCCGGTAAAATCGCAACTGAGGTTGAGCGACCGGAACCGCATCGCCAAGTTTTTGGACGCGAACGGGCTGGCTGAACCGATCGTCAAGGCGCGCGGTATTGATGCCGCGGCGATCCTGCGGCAAAAGATGGATTTCATCGTGGTCGATGCGGCGCAGGACGCCGGGATTGATCTGGCGGGGGCAACACGGCGCGACATTCGCATGTTGGCGCGTCAACACGGCGATCAACTACCCGAAGCCTGGCATACACTGAACCGGCTGCTCGCATGGGCCGAAGGCAACGGCGTCTGGCCGCGGGTCAGTTCGGACGATCCTGCCTATTTCTACACCCTGCGGGCGGCAGACCATGCGGATCGCGATCTGGTCAATATGCTGCTGGCAGAGCTGACGCCGATGGATATCCGACAGCTGTTCATTTGCCACAAGGATCTGTTCTACCGGCTCTATCGCGACTGGGGCGAGGCCAAGAAAACCTATGTGGTGGATTTCCTGACGCGCGAGTATCAGATGGACAAGGTGGGGGCACGCCGCGCACTCTTTGGTCATGACGCGCCGATGTCCGAGCCGCAGCCAGAACAGATCGGCCCGTGGGGCGCAGTAAAGAGGTGAGACAATGTTCGCATTCCTGCAACTGATGATCCCCGCCCTTGTGATCCTGACGCTGGTCTATATCGGTGTATCGCTCTATTCGCGCTCGGTGCGGCGCGGCAAGCTTGAGGCGGAATGGGACGAAGAGGGCATGACAGGTGACCGCGACGCCTGGATCACTGAGGGGCTGCGCGACTATGACGGATCACTGCGCCGCAAGCTGATCCTAGGGGTGTATGTGGTGCCGTTCACGCTGATGGCCGTGATCATTTACCTGACGAATTTCCACTAAAAGGGGGCCGGGATGGTCTATGTGAAATGGGTGTTTATCGTGCTCTTCTGGGGCTGTATTGCGGGTTTCCTGCATTATACGCTGCCGCAACACGATATTGCGCGGATCACCGATACCTACGAAAAACGCGTCGATCCGGGCGAAAACAGCCTGTTCTGGGCGCAGGCGGATGTCGGAACCGATGGCACGGTCGTGAACCGGGACGTGTTCTTTATTCAGACGCGGCGGGCAGACAACAGCGTGATGGTCTACCGCAACGAGGACACCGGCTGGAGCTGGCCCCCCTATTTCAAATTCGACACCTCGAACCTGCAAGCCGAGGCAAACGACCTGCGCTCGACCTCGGGATCGCCGCAATGGGTGGTGATCACGCATTACGGCTGGCGCAATGAATTTTACACGATTTTTCCCAACGCGATTAGCGTTCGGGCGGTGGACGGACCGGATGTGCGGATCATTCCATGGATCAACATTGTCATCCTGACGCTACTGGTCGCATTCGTCTGGGCCATCTGGGTGCGCTGGCGGCGGTTCCGGCGGCGGCGGATCGACCCGGTGCTTGAGGATGTCGGCGACTCGTTCGAGGCAGCCGGTGACCGCATGGCCGAACGGCGCGGGCGCTTTAACCGCTGGATCGACAGCTGGCGCAGCAAGTCATAGCCGCCACGCCCTAATGTTTGCCATAGTAGAGGCCGACGACATGCTCGGCCTCGGCAAAGAACAGCCAGCGGGCGGTCAGCACACCCAAGATGTGGCTGACCACCGCCAGCAATGCCCACAGATGATGCGGGCCGGGCAGCAGCAACAGGCCCACCGGCAGCACAACCATCAACGCCAGTGCGATCACCCGCAGCCGGGCGGCATGGCGGCGCCCAACCACATGCACCATCTCGCGCAGCAGATAGTTGGGGCCTGTGTGCGGCGGTTCGAATGCGCGAACGGCGCCAATTGCGCCAAGACCGGTTGCCGTCGCCAGCGTGCTGTCCGAGGTGTTGAACCGCCGGTCGCCACTATACCACCACCAGACCTGCACCGCTCCGGCCAGCACAATCAGTACCATTGCCACATGAATTCGCCCGGACAGCAGCGCTCCGCCCGCCACCGACAGCATCAGAAACAGCAGCGAAGTCCATGGGCTGTCCCAACGCGGAACGGTCTTTAGCTGTCCATAAATCATCGAGGTCGCATAGACTGTCGTCAGACACAGCGCCGCGCCTAGCCAGCCCAGCAACGCCAGACGCCAGCTCGCAAAGATCAGGCCGGCGGCATAGATCCCCATAAGCCCAAGCGCGGTAGCGGCCAGCCAGGCTTCGCGCGACAGCCAACTGCTGCGCCATTGGCTGAACGCCTTCAGCGCCCTCTCGGGTCGGCCCAGATGAAACGCCGAGGCCGCAAGACCGCCAATCGCCATTGCAAAGCCAATAAAGAAGAACACAAAGGCCACCCAGCCAGTAGGCGGGGTCGGATCAACCCCAAGCCAGGCAAGAAGACCAAGGCCAAGACCGGAAAACGTTGTGAACGCAATAATGGAGGGGGCGGGATGCATGTGGGTCAGGAACCTTCAGATCTTGCTCAGCGTCTTGTCGAGCCAGCCCAGAAAACCGCGTGGTTCGGTCGCGACGGGTTCCAGAAACGGGGCCAGAATGTCGATCTGAGGCTCCCATTGATCTTTTGGGCGCGGCGGCAGATATTTGTTGACGGGCCGCGTACCCTGTTCCGGCATGAGGTCGATGCCACCACGTGCGGCAACCAATCGCGATACCTCGCTATCCGGGTCGGAAAAATCCCCGAAATGCCGCGCATTCGATGGACAGGTTCGAACACAGGCTGGTTCGCGATCTGCTTTGGGTAGGTTGTCGTTATAGATACGGTCGACGCAAAGGGTGCATTTCTTCATCACGCCAGCGGCCTGATCCAGCTCGCGTGCGCCATAGGGACACGCCCAGGCGCAGAGACCGCAACCGATGCAATCACTCTCATTCACCAGAACGATGCCATCCTCGACCCGCTTGTAGCTGGCACCGGTGGGGCAGACGGTGACGCAGGGCGCGTCATCGCAATGCAGGCAGGATTTGGGGAAATGCACCAACTGCGCCGGGCCGGTGTCTGGCTGCACCTCGTAGCTGTGGACCCGGTTAAGGAAGGTGCCTGATGGGTCGGCGCCATAAGGGTCCTGATCCGACAGCGGCGCGCCGTAGTTTTCGGTATTCCAGCCCTTACAGGACACGACGCAGGCATGACATCCGACACAGGTGTCAAGGTCAATGACAAGGCCCAGTTTACGATGGGTGGCGGTGGGTAAATCGGTCATTCCACCTCGCCCAAATATGGTTTCCTGCACACTCTGTCATGCGACGAAATTTTCGAACGCAAAACCAGAGATCGGCACACAAAGTCTTGCGAATACTTTTGCCAAAAATTTTCAAAAAATTTTCGCAGAAGCGTCATTGCCCCACCTTCCACGTCAATATCGACGGTGCGGAAGGCACCGGAGATTGTATGCGCCCAAAGGTCGGCTGGCATTCGTCCGGTGCTGCGGATTTTTCAATCCTTACGCGCAGGTCGAACCACGCCGCCTGACCGGTGATCGGGTCGGAATTGGCCCAGCGCAGCCCGTCACCCTTGGGCGGAAGAAGTTCGTGGATCAGGTGATTCAGCAGGAATCCTTTGGTGGCTTCTGGCGCCTCATTGTCCAGTGCCCAGGTGCCTTTGCGTTTGCCGATCGCGTTCCAGGTCCAGACGGTGTTTTCGTTTAGCGCGGCCATATGCGCCACAGGCACGGTGATTGATCCGTGCGACGAGATCACCCGCACCCAGTCGCCGTCGTGCAGCGTGTGCTGCTGCATCAGCCGGGTCGGCATATACAGAGGATTGCGGCCATGGATCTGCCGCAGCCAGGCGTTCTGTGATCCCCATGAATGATACATCGCCATCGGGCGCTGGGTCAGGGCGTGGATCGGATATTCCACCGGATCTTCGTGACCGTCTGACAACGGCGGATACCAGATCGGCAGCGGGTCCATCGTCGCCTTGATCCGCCCGCGCAAGTGGTCGGGCGGCTGTCGCGTGCCATGCCCTTCGGCGGCGATCTGGAATTTGCGCAGTGGCTCGACATACAGCTGGAACAGGTAGGGCTGCGGCGCGTCAAAGAACCCCATCTCGACCGCCCAGTCCTGATAGCCGGTGTTCCAGGGCTTGAAATAGGCGGCATTTTTGGGCACATGGCGGATGAAAAAGCCGCCGTTGGCGATATAGCTGTCGAGCTGTGCGGCATTCGGTCCGCCGCGCCCATGGGTCAGCCCCGCTTCGCCCATGCGAAACCCTGCCAGTGGGCCAACGCCCGGCTTGCGTTGATGGTTGACGATATAATCTGCGTAATCGACGTATTTGGCGCTGCCATCTTCGGCAACAAATCCTGGCAGGTTCAGCCTGTGGCCCAGATCGCACAGCACCGATTGAAAACCACGCACCTCCCGATCCGGTTCAACCACCGGCCAGCGGATCGCGTCCGCAGCGGCATCCGGCTCGCAGATCGGTCGATCAAGCAGCGAGATACAATCGTACCGTTCCAGATAGGTCGTATCCGGCAGGATAAGGTCAGCATAGGCAACCATTTCCGAACTGTAGGCGTCCGAGTAGATGATCCTGGGGATGACGTATTCGCCGTCTTCGTCGGTGTCGGTCAGCATCTCGATCACGCCGCGCGTGTTCATTGACGAATTCCACGCCATGTTCGCCATATACAGAAACAGCGTGTCGATCTTGTAAGGATCGCCGGCGTGGGCGTTTGAGATGACCATATGCATCAGCCCGTGCGACGCCATGGGGTTTTCCCATGTGAACGCCTTGTCGATACGCACTGGGCTGCCGTCCTCCCTAAGCGCAAGATCCTCTGGCCCTTGCACGAACCCCAGATGCGGCCCGTCCAGCGGAACACCCGGAGCGGCTTTGCTGTGGGGTTTTGGATGCGCCGTCGCGGGTTTGGGATAGGGCGGTTTGAATCGGTAGCCGCCCGGCGTCTCAACCGACCCCAACAGAATTTGCAGCACATGCAGCGCACGACAGGTCTGAAACCCGTTGGAATGGGCCGAGATGCCGCGCATCGCGTGAAAGCTGACCGGGCGACCGATCATCTGTTCATGGCGTTCGCCGCGAAAATCTGTCCAGGGACGGTCCAGAATGACAGGATCACCAAATGCCACCTCGGCCAGTTCAAGCGCGATGCGCCGGATCTTGTCGGCGCTGATGCCGCAGCGCGTGGCCACCGCGTCGGGCGCATATTGCGGATCGAGATAGCGTTCAGCCATCAGATGCAACACCGGGCGATGGGTGATGCCCGCATGCCGGTGGGTTGCCGCCAAATCCGGCAGAATACCCGGCGCATCAAACGCGCTAAGCTTGCCAGTGTTGCGATCAATGACCAGCGGTTTGTCATTGCCATCCCGCAGGAACAGCCCGTAGTCTGGCGATTTCGGATCACCGTTCACCAGCACCGGCGCATTGGTATAGCGGGCCAGATAGTCGAGGTCGATCTTGCCTGCCTTCAATAGCTCATGCACCAGCGCCAGGATAAACAGCCCGTCCGTCCCCGGTGTGATCCCGACCCATTCATCGGCAATGGCATTGTAGCCCGACCGGATCGGATTGACGCCGATCACCTTGGCGCCGCGTTCCTTGAGCCGCCCCAGACCCATCTTGATCGGGTTGCTGTCGTGATCCTCGGCCACGCCGAACAGCATAAACAGCTTTGTGTGCTCCCAATCGGGCTGGCCGAATTCCCAGAACGCACCACCCATTGTGTAAATGCCGGCCGTGGCCATGTTGACCGAACAGAACCCGCCATGCGCGGCGTAATTCGGCGTGCCAAAGTTCTGCGCCCAGTAGCTGGTAAAAGACTGCGACTGGTCGCGCCCGGTGAAAAAAGCGAGCGTTTCCGGCGCCGTCTCACGAAGCGGCTTCATCCAGCCGACGGCCGTTTCCAATGCCTCGTCCCAGGTTATCTCTTTGAACTTACCAGACCCGCGCGGACCGACACGCCGCAGCGGCGCGCGCAGGCGCGACGGGGCGTTGTGTTGCATGATTCCAGCCGCGCCTTTGGCGCACAGCACACCCTTGTTTACCGGATGATCGCGGTTGCCCTCGATATAGGCGACCTTGCCATCCTTCATGTGAACGTCGATGCCACAGCGGCACGCGCACATGTAACATGTGGTTTTGCGAACCTCGTCCGAAACGCTCGGGGACAGGTCGATCTCTGGCTGGTTGTGACCCATGCTATGCCTCAGGCAGTGGTTCAGGGCGACGCTAAGGGAATGTGCCAAGAGGGACCAGAATTTTCTACGGCGCAGCGCGTTGACAGAACTGTGACCCACATCGCCGGACCAAGGCAGACAGGGTATTATTCTGTGCGGCTCATACCCCCTGAACCAACCCGAACGTATCGGCAGCGATCTGGCGTTCCTCTTGCGCTGGAACAACCCAAGCCTGCACCGCTGAGGTGACGCTATGCAGCGCGGGCAAATTTCCGCCCAGTTGCAACCCGGTCCAACCCAGCCCTTTGAGGATGCGCCCCCGCACCACAGCAGCGTGTTCGCCAATACCGCCGGTCAGGGCAATGGCATCTACCCCCTGCATTGCGGCGATCATTGATCCGGCATGACGCTGCACCCAATAGACAAAGTGATCAACCGCGAACCGCGCTTGCGGCGAGGGGTCCGCCAGCAGCTGGCGCATATCCGACATCCCGCCCGACATGCCACGCAGGCCAGAGCCAAAATTCAAAAGTCGCGAAGCACCCTCCGACCCCAACTCATCGACCAACGCCAGCACCGCATTGGGATCCATCGACCCCGCCCGCGTGCCCATTGTCAGCCCTTCGAGCGGGGAATACCCCATCGTCGTCGCGACCGACTGACCGTCCAGAATGGCACACAGGCTGGCACCGTTGCCCAGATGACAGGCCAGCAGACGCCGCGGCAGCGGCGCACCGCTGAGTTCCGGCAGATTGGCGCAGAGCGCCGCATAGCTCAGCCCGTGAAACCCATACCGGCGCAGACCGCGTTCGGCATATTCGGGCGGCAATGCGTAGCTCCGCGCCACCTCGGGGTTGGTGGCATGGAACGCAGTGTCAAAGCTCACGTATTGCGGCAGACCCGGAACAAGCCGGGCCAGCGCCTTGATCCCGGCGAGGTTGTGCGGGTTGTGCAGCGGCGCCAACGGGATGCAGGCGCGGATCTGCGCCAATATATTTGCGTTCACGCGCGCGGGCCCGGTCAGCGACGCCCCACCATGCACCACCCGGTGCCCGGCGGCCATCAGATCGGACAGGCGAACGCCCTGATCTGCCAATACTTCCAGCACCGCCTCAAGCGCCACCTCATGATCCGGCAGATCGCGCACGGCGCACAGATGCCCGCAGCGCAGTCGTCCCTGCCCCGGTGTCGAGATGCCCAGCGCGGTCGCGCTCAGCGTCTCGGTCAGGGATGCATCAAACACCGCCGCCCTGATCGACGCTGACCCGACGTTGAAGACAAGGATGCTACCGGGTGTGGTCACAGGGTCAGACGACCTGCTGGCGCATGTCCGACGCCGAAATACCGGCCACCGCCACGGGTTTCTTCATCGCATCGCGCCGGAACGGTTCGCCCAGTTCCTGGTTGATCAGCGCCTCGATCAATGTGGTGCGACCGTGCTGCATCTGATCGGTGATCGCCGTGGCCAACGCATCCTTAAGGTCATCCATCGTGCGCGCCTGCACCCCCTTGAGCCCGCAAGCCTGCGCGATCCCGGCATAACTGACGCCATCGTCCAGTTCTGTGCCGACAAAGTTGTCGTCATACCACAGGGTCGAGTTGCGCTTTTCCGCGCCCCATTGATAGTTGCGGAACACAACCATGGTGATCGCGGGCCATTCAGGGCGACCAATCGCGGTCAGTTCGGTCACAGCGATGCCGAACGCGCCATCACCTGAAAATCCCACGACCGGCACATCGGGGCGGGCGATCTTGGCGCCGACAATGGACGGCAGCCCATAGCCGCAAGGCCCGAACAGGCCGGGGGCCAGATATTTGCGCCCCTCTTCAAAGCTGGGATAGGCGTTGCCGATGGCGCAGTTGTTGCCGATATCCGACGAAATGATCGCCTCGCGTGGCAGGGCGGACTGGATCGCCCGCCACGCCTTGCGCGGGCTCAGCCAGTCGGGTTTTGCATCACGGGCACGCTGGTTCCAGGTGGTGCCGGGGTCGTCCTCTTCGTGGTCCATCGACGACAATTGCTGCGCCCAGGCCGATTTCGTCTTTGAGATCAGATCGAGCCGGTCGCGTTTGCTTTCACCGGCAATATCGTCGATCTTTTCAATCAACGCATCCGCCACCTTTTTCGCGTCACCAACAATGCCGACGCTTACTTTTTTGGTCAGGCCGATACGGTCGGGGTTCAGATCGACCTGAATGATCGCCGCATCTTTGGGCCAATAGTCGATGCCATATCCCGGCAGGGTCGAGAACGGGTTCAACCGCGTGCCCAGGCACAAAACGACATCCGCCTGCGCGATCAGTTCCATCCCCGCCTTGGACCCGTTGTATCCCAGCGGACCAGCAAATTGCGGGTGCGATCCGGGAAAGGCGTCGTTGTGTTGGTAGCCGACACAGACCGGCGCAGCGAGTTTTTCAGCCAGCGTGATGGTCGATGGAATTGCGCCCGCCAGCACCACCCCGGCCCCATTCAGAATGACGGGAAATTTCGCCGAAGACAGCAGATCTGCCGCCTTGGCAATCGCCGCATCGCCGCCTGCGGGGCGTTCGAATTCCACCACCTCGGGAATTTCGATATCGATCACCTGAGTCCAGAAATCACGCGGCATGTTGATCTGCGCTGGGGCGCTGGCGCGTTTGGCCTGCAGGATCACGCGGTTCAGCACTTCTGCGACGCGCGACGGATCGCGGACCTCTTCCTGATAGGCGACCATATCTTCGAACAGTTTCATCTGCTCGACCTCTTGGAAGCCACCCATGCCGATGGTCTTGTTCGCGGCCTGCGGCGTGACCAGCAACAGCGGCGTGTGATTCCAGTAGGCGGTTTTCACAGCAGTAACAAAATTGGTGATGCCGGGGCCGTTCTGGGCGATCATCATCGACATCTTGCCCGATGCGCGGGTGTAGCCGTCGGCCATCATCCCGCCTGACCCTTCGTGTGCACAATCCCAAAAGGTGATGCCAGCGCGGGGGAACAGATCCGAAATCGGCATAAAGGCCGAACCGATGATGCCAAAAGCATGTTCGATGCCATGGCGTTGCAGCGTTTTGACAAAGGCTTCTTCGGTGGTCATTTTCATAGCGGCGCTCCCCATGCGTGACGGCGCCTTAGGTGACGGCGCTTTGGCACAGGGTAAAGCCACTGCAAGGCAACAGATAGGGCCAGAAGATCCGCCAACTTAGGACCAGTTCAGTCCGCAAGCCCCTTGGCGACACGGGCTTGGTGGATCAGCGCGGCGGTGCGGCGGCCAAAACTGTCCCAATTCAGGCGCTGTTCGAATTCCGCCCGCGTTGACTGACTTAGCGCCCAATAGGCCGCGGGCGTATCGAGGTATCCAAATATCAGGTCCGCAAACTCTGTAACTCCCGCCCCTTGCGGCAGCGCATGACCGTTTACCCCATCGCGAATCGGCACGCCCCCAACTCGCAGGCACAGCGACGGCACCCCATAGGCAGACGCCTCGCAGAACACAAAACCAAAGGATTCGTAACTTGGCATGACCAAAAAATGCGCCTGATCCAGCGCCGCCTCAAAGGTTTTCAGCTGGTCCGGCTCGGCCTTGTCGAGGTGCCGGTGGACCGTGACAAATTCATTCAGGTGAAAATCCGGTGGTTGACTGCCGATCACGGTCAGGCGTGCGTCGATGCCACGGTCGCGCAGCGCCTTCATGGTATCAAAGGCCAGCGGCCCGCCCTTGGCGAACCAGTCGCGGCCAATCAGCAGCAGACGCACCGGCCCGTCGCGCGAAATCGTGGTTGGTGTGATACGCGGCGCCGGAGTCGAAAGATTTGCGCCCCAGGACACATGCTTCGACGTGGCATCGGTCAGACCGTACATCGCGTCAGCCTTGTTCTTGAGCCATTCTGACGGCCAGAGCAGCAGGTCGCAGGATTGAAACACCCGCTCTTCGCAGCGCTGTATCCAAGGGTCGAGCCGCCGCGACAGCGACACATAGGATTTGTGAAACGCGCCGATCTCGGACTCGCGATAGGTCGATTGTGTCGCGTCAGACGAAAAGACCTGCACCATCGGATAGGGCAGTTTCAGCCGGTGCATCGACTGAAAGCTATAGGCACCGAACAGCACATCATATTCACCCTGCGCCAATTCACGCCGGACCCCTGCAGCGATCAGCCGCCCCAGCGCCAAATGCATCCGCCAGCGGGCCCGCATGTTGATGGCGGTCGGCATGGCATGCAGCAAGCGGCGCGCCGGTTCCGCCAAATGCCAGGAATTGGACAGGATCGTCACATCGCCCACGTGTTCCTGTAAGGCCGCGTGGATTCGGGCGTTCCCGCCAGAATACAGGTTCCGGTTCAACGGCGAGATGTCGCACAGATAGGCGACGCGCAACCGTTTCCCAGAGCGGCTATCGCGCCGAGGCATATCAGACTGGGGCATAATGGCCTTTGGAAATGCGTTCACTGGTCAATCTCCCGAAATACGGCTCGCGGTCAATACGGGCTTGGTCCGCTGGTCTTGACTGGTGTCATCGTGACGTGAAAATGGGGCGTCAAATTGACCCTTGCAGGGAAAACCTGTGCAGCCGCAGCAATTGCGCTGGTTTTTCACAAACCGGACACGACTTTGCCGCACCTATGGGCTAGGGTCTGGACAGCGATCCGGGGCCGACGGGGCCTGCGGGCGTGGCAATCAAAAGGCCGTGCATAACGGATGCCCAACCCGATAGCCTTTGCAATGCTGGCAATCTGGCCGCTGGTGACAGTCGCGCTGTTTCGCCGATTCGAGGCAGAGCGGGCGCTGATCCTGTCGCTGCTGGTGGGCTATCTGTTCCTGCCCGAAGTGCCCGCCGTCTTTGACCTGCCACTGTTCCCGCCGCTGAACAAACACAACCTGCCGGCCCTTAGCGCGTTCGTCTGCTGTCTGTGGATGTATGGCGTTCGAGGGTCGGTCCTGCCCGAGTCGGTGGCGGGCAAGGTGCTGTTGCTGACCTTTGTGCTGTCCCCGATCGCCACCGTCGCCACCAACGGGGATCCGGTGCTCTACGGTCAGGTCGGGCTGCCTGCGCTGGGCCTCAAGGACATGGTGGCGCTGACGTTGCAGCAATTCCTGCTGATCCTGCCCTTCCTGCTGGCGCGGCAATTCCTGACCCAGGGTGGCGCACAACGCGAGTTGCTGATCGCCTTTATGGTTGGTGGGCTGGTCTATTCCGTGCTCATGCTGATCGAGATCCGGTTGTCGCCACAGCTGAACCTCTGGGTGTACGGCTACTACCAGCACTATTTTGGCCAATCGATCCGGGGGGGCGGTTACCGGCCTGTGGTGTTCCTGTATCATGGGCTTTGGGTTGCATTTTTCACCATGACCGCCGTGGTCAGCGCCTTTGCCCTATGGCGGATGGATGCGCGCACAAACCGGAGCGGGTTTCTGCTCGCCGCGCTGTATCTGTCGGCGATTCTGGTGCTGGCGAAATCGCTGGGGGCGCTGATCTTTGCCGTGGCACTCGTGCCCTGTGTGCTGCTGCTGAGCCGAGTAATGCAGATCAAGGTCGCAATCCTGATCGGCGCACTGGCGGTAAGCTATCCGATCCTCAAGGGGGCTGATCTGGTGCCGCAAGACCGATTGCTGCAACAGGCCGCCAGCATTGATCCCGAACGCGCGGCCTCGTTGCAATTTCGGTTCGACAACGAAAACATCCTGCTAGACCGCGCCTATCGCAAACCGGTCTTTGGCTGGGGCAGCTGGGGACGCAATCACATCCTTGACCCCGTGAGTGGCAATATCCTGACTGTGACCGACGGGCGCTGGATCATCGTGATCGGGGTCTATGGCTGGGTCGGCTTTCTGGCCGAATTCGGCCTGCTTCTGCTGCCCCTTCTGCTGCTGTGGCGCGAGACGACCGTGGCGCACGAGGGCGACATTTCGCCCTTTATTGCGCCTCTGTCGCTGCTGCTGGCCGTGAACATCTTTGACATGCTGCCCAACGCCACCCTGACTCCGCTGACCTGGCTCATCGCGGGTTGCCTGATGGGGTATGCCGAGGCGCTTAAAGCCGCACGAATGAAATCAGGCAATATGCGCGCCCTGCGCTGGCAATCAATTCTGTGAGGGCGCCATGAGCGAGACCCCCATACGCCCCCGCGTGCTGGCCATTGCCGAGGCGGCGAACCCCGAATGGGTCAGCGTACCGCTGGTTGGCTGGTCACTGGCGCAGGCATTGCGCGGCGTGGCTGACGTGCATCTGGTGACGCAGGTGCGCAACCGCGACGCAATCCTGCGGGCCGGTCTGACCGAAGGCGTGGATTTCACCGCCATAGATTCCGAAACCTTTGCCCGCCCGATGTGGAGACTGGCCGAACGACTGCGCATGGGTGACGGCAAGGGCTGGACCATGGTGCAGGCGATCAACGCGCTAAGTTACCCATGGTTCGAACATCTGGTCTGGCGTCAGTTCGGCACACAGATCCGCGCCGGGGCGTATGATATCGTGCACCGGATCACCCCGCTGAGCCCGACGATCACGTCGTCACTGGCGCGTAAATGCGCCGCCGCCGGTGTGCCGTTTGTGCTTGGGCCGCTGAACGGCGGTGTGCCCTGGCCCGAGGGGTTTGAGGCTGAGCGGCGCGCCGAAAAGGAATGGCTGAGCTATCTGCGCGGCGCCTACAAAGCACTGCCGGGGCGCGGCGCAACGCTGGACCGGACCAGCGCAATCATGGCCGGTTCACATCACACCGCCGGGGAAATTCCCGCGCGGCATCAATCCAAAGTGGTCTACCTGCCGGAAAATGGCATAGATCCCGCCCGTTTTGGGCGCGTGGCCGCGCCGGTGGATGACGTGCTGCGCGCCTGTTTTGTCGGACGGCTGGTGCCATACAAGGGCTGCGACATGCTGATCGAGGCGGCAGATGAGCTGTTGCGGGCCGGGCGCATGACATTGGATGTCATCGGCGACGGGCCAATGATGCAGCCGCTTCAGGCACAGGCGCAGGGGCTAACGGGTGTCACCTTTCACGGCTGGATGGAACATGGCGCGGTGCAGGATGTCATGGCCAAGTGCCACGTTCTGGCGTTTCCGTCGATCCGCGAATTCGGCGGCGGAGTCGTCCTCGAGGCGATGGCGCTTGGTGTGACGCCGCTGGTTGTCGATTACGCCGGCCCCGGCGAGCTGGTGATACCAGGCACCGGAGTCAAAGTGCCCTGTGGCTCACGCGACCAGATCGTATCTGCCTTTCGGGCCGAGCTGGTGCGGATGGCCAACGACCCCACCAGTCTGCGCACCAGCGGTCAGGCGGCACGCGCCCGAATCCAAAGCCATTTCACCTGGGATCAAAAGGCGCGCCAGGTTGCTCAGGTCTATGGCTGGACGCTGGGCCCGCGACAGCATGATGCGCCTGCATTTTTCTAGAACTTAACTGTCGCTCTGCACGGATGGTGGTTCCGTTTTCGTGCGCGTTGACAGCACTCGCGCCGGGTTCCCTGCGACGGTGGTTCCCGCTGCCACATCCCGTGTGACCACGGCATTTGCGCCGATTCTTGCGTCATCGCCAACCTGCAACGGGCCGATCAGCTTGGCGCCGGTGCCGATATCCACATGCCCCCCCAGAACCACGGATCCGGCCAGTGTCACTTGATGAAAGATCATGCAATTCACCCCGATCACTGCATCCGGGTGGATCACGATCCCCTGCGGATGGGTCAGCCGCAGACCGCCCCCGATCTGCGTCTGCAGATGGATTTCGCATTGCGTGATCGTCGACCAGAATATGTGATTGAGCACCCAGTATTTCGACATTAGGCGCGCAACAACGCCCGCCTGCGCACGGCAAGCCTGATAGCGACGGATCGCGCGCAACAATTTCTGCCCCGGATCCCAAAATTTTCGCACGGCTTCGCGCGACCAGTCAGGCACCTGAGCCGAAATCTGCGCCTGTTCGCTCACGGGTGCACCCTTTTGGTGGGCGCCCGTGGATCGGAGCGCCTGTTGTCAGGCCATGATGCAGATTTTAGCGATAGTGAACAGAAGGCAATCTCTCCTCGCTGGCGGGTTTCCGCGCGGACTGTCAAACGATACGGCGGCAATAGCCGCGCATCCCGCATCCTGTTGACCACACAGCAACATTGGCCATGTGACACATTGTTTCATGCAATTGGTTCGCTTGACAGGCGATACTCCGTTAACCTTAAAGAGAGATGGTGGGGGCCACGAAAACAAATTTGGACGTGGTATGCGAGTGACCTTTGAAAGACCGTCGGCCGGAATGGGCCAAGCATGACATTACGCGCGCCTTCATTACCCCCCGAGTCGCACCCCGCTGCCGCGCAATCCCACACTTCGCTGCCCTATCGGCCCGAGATCGACGGACTTCGCGCCATCGCGGTCCTTTCGGTGGTGCTGTATCATTTTGGCGTGCCTGTGCTGGGCGGCGGCTTTGTCGGGGTCGACATCTTCTTTGTAATCTCGGGCTTTCTGATCGGCGGCATCCTGTGGCGCGAACAGGACGAGACCGGCAAACTGAATCTGCGACGGTTCTATGTCCGGCGGTTCCGGCGTCTCGCGCCTGCGTTTTTTGCCATGGCGCTGGTGACGACGCTGCTGGGTTGGGCGCTGTTGCTGCCGTTCGAGTTTCGCGAATATGGCAAGACGCTGATCGCGGCGGTGGTCTATTTGTCGAACGTGTTTTTCTATCGCGGTGCCGGATATTTTGACGGTGCGTCCGAGGAAAAGCCGCTGCTGCACACCTGGTCCCTGTCGGTTGAGGAACAGTTTTACCTGTTCCTGCCTCTGGTCCTGCTACTGCTCGCGCGCTGGCCGACACTGCGACTGCCCGCATTGATCACCGTCTTTGCGGCCTCGCTTTTGGCCTGCGTTCTCATGACCCCCAGCGCCCCCGAGGCGACCTTTTACCTCTTTCCGTTTCGCGCCTGGGAGATGGGCGCAGGCGTGCTGCTGGCAATTTGGGGCTACGAGAGCGACCGCGACTGGACCGGCCATCCCGCCCTTGCCTGGCTGGGACTGGCGTTGGTCATCGTGTCGATTGTTGCGATCCGGCCCGGAGCAGGGTTTCCGGGTGTCCAAGCAGTGCCTCCGGTGTTGGGCACGGTGCTGCTGCTGGCCAACGGGCGCGGCAACAGCACCGTGAATCGCGTCCTGCGGTCGCGCCTGCCGGTGACCATCGGCCTGATTTCCTATTCACTGTATCTGTGGCACTGGCCCGTGCTGGTGCTGGCCATCTACCTGCGCGGCGACGTGGTGCAAGGGTCAGAGGCTGCGATCTGGCTGGCACTGGCGGTCGGGCTGGCATGGGCCTCTTGGCGCTGGATCGAACAGCCGGTACGCCGCGCCGCCGCCTTTCCTGATCTGCGGGTTCTGGGGGCTGTCGCCTGCGGATCGGTCGTGCTGCTGGCGATAGGTGCGGGGATCTACAAAGGTGAGGGCCTGCCCGGTCGTTTTGGACCCCTAGCGAGAGTGCAGATCGCGGCAACGCAGGATTTTCTTCAGGATTGGAGCCGCTGCACAATCCCCGACACTGGCCCGCTCATGGGGCTTGAGGTTTGCCCGATCGGCCCCGAAGGCCCGCCGCAGGTGCTGGTCTGGGGTGACAGCCATGTGCGCGCCTTCAAAGAGGGGCTCGACCTTGCGGCGCACGAGGCGGGGACCCCCGCAATCATCCTGTGGCGGGCGGGCTGTCCGCCACTCTTTGGCCTGCGCAAGGTCGAAGCGACGGCCACCCTGGCACAGGATTCCGCTTGCACGCTGGCCAACCTTCAGATCAAGCAAAGCTTTGGCCGCATGCCTGAAACGCGCCGCATCCTGCTGATCGGGCGCTGGACTTATTATGCCAGCGGCACGGGTATCGGACGGGACGCCGACAACAACATCGCCATGTACCCGTCCGAGGGGCCGGTGGACACGGGCAAGCCGCAGAACATCCTTATGGCCAAGTCCGTGAGGCGTACAATCGACGTCCTTAGCCAACATTTCGACAGGATCAGTGTGTTGCGTCAGGTACCCGAAATTCCTGAATATGACAGCCGCGCCGCAGCACGCGAAGCGGCGCTGGCCAGCTGGCCACTGACCCGAACCGCCCAAACCCAAGATCACGTGAGCGAAGCCACCTTGAGTGATCGAATAGATCCCGCCGAGGCACCGTTCCGCGCACTTGAGGTGCAGGGAAAGATTGACGTCATCGACCCCTGGCCAGAGCTGTGCCAAGACGGGACCTGCACCGCAGTTCACGATGGGGTTGGCTATTATTTTGACAACAACCATGTGACCAACAGCGCGGCGCTGGCCCTGCGGGATCTGTTTGCGCCAGTCTTTACTCCGGGCGCACCATGATACAATTCGGACAACAAACCGACGCACAGACGTTATCCCAAGAGGTCTGGGATGTGATTGTGATCGGCACAGGCATCGGCGGCGGCACCATTGGCCGCGCGCTGGCCGAGGCCGGGCAGCGCGTGTTGTTTCTGGAAAAGGGTCCGCGCGGTCACCGGGCCGAAGCGCATGGCCTGAACGATGCGGTGTTTCTTCCCGAGGCGCGCACCGTGCGCGGCTACTGGCCCGATAAACTGCATGCCCTGTTGAATGGGCGCGCGTCGGATTTTTATGCACCGCTGGGTGCCGGCGTTGGTGGGTCATCGGTGTTCTATGCCGCAACGCTGGAACGGCCCGAGCGGCACGATCTGGACCATTCCGACACGCGACCACATCCCACCGGCGGCTGGCCCGTTGGCTTTGATGCCATGTTGCCGTGGTATGCGCAGGCTGCACGGATGTACCGCCTTTCGGGCAGTCCCGATCCGCTGTCGTCAGAGCCCGAAATGCCGCTGCGTGCGCCCGCCCCCCTGTCGTCCGGCGATGCCGCGCTGAAATCGGCGTTTGAAGGCAGTGGCCTGCACCCCTATCACCTGCATGCCGCGATCCAGCACCTGCCCGGATGCGCATCCTGCATGGGGCGCAAATGCCCGCGCCCCTGCAAGATGGATGGGCGGTCTGCCGGAGTTGAACCCGCGCTGGCGACCGGTCAGGCACAACTGCTCGACCGTTGTGATGTGACGCGGCTGATCGGCGTCGGCCGTGAAATCGCAGCGGTCGAGGCACATCGAGACGGCGAAACACTGACCTTCCGCGCGAACCGCTATGTGCTGGCGGGGGGCGCATTGGGCTCGCCTCGGCTGATGCTTGCCTCGGCCAATGACTCGTGGCCGCAGGGGGCGGGCAATGGCAGCGGGCTGGTCGGACGCAACCTGATGTTCCACATGAACGAGATGCTGGCCATCTGGCCGCCGCGCGGAGCCCCCGACAGCGGCCCGTCCAAGGCCCTGTCGCTGCGCGACCTCTATCACCGCGACGGGCAGCGTTTCGGCACCGTGCAGGCCATGGGCATCGACGCGGCATACGGCGAAATCGTGTTTTACCTGAATAATATGCTGGAACGCTCAGGCCTGCGATCCTTACGATTCCTGCGCCCGCTGACGCGGATTCCCGCAGCCCTCGCCGCCCGATTGTTTGGCCGTGCCAAAATCTTTGTCGGCTTGCTCGAAGATCTGCCATATCCTGAAAACCGCGTCCTCCTTGACCCCGGGGATCACAATCGGCTGGCCATTGACTACACCTTTCACCCGGAACTGCTGCAACGCCGCCGTGCATTTCGTCGCGCGATCCGTGCTGCGTTCCGGGGTCAGCGCAAGGCGTTTCTGGGACTCACTCCCGAGTTGAACTTTGGCCATCCCTGCGGGACATTACGGTTCGGGCTGACTCCGGAAAACTCGGTCTTGACACCCGAATGCCGCAGCCACGAGATTGACAACCTCTATGTGGTCGATGCTTCCTTTATGCCGACATCAATGGGGGTGAACCCCAGCCTGACGATTGCCGCCAATGCGCTACGCGTCGCGGCGCACATGACAAGTGAGAGTGTGACATGACCCGACTGACCCCCGTGGATGGCATCGCCGTGGTCACAGGGGCCGGGTCAGGTCTGGGCCGTGCGCTGGCGCTGGAACTGGCTGGACAGGGGTTAACCGTCGTCGGCTTTGGCCGCCGCCTAGCGGCGCTTGAGGAAACGCAGGTCAAGGCAGGCGGCAGATTCCACAGCCGCGCCCTGGATGTGAGTGCGCCGGACGCAGTGGCGCAAAGCTTTGCCGCGATCGAAGCCGAACTTGGCCCGGTAGCGCTGTTGATCAACTGCGCCGCAGTGTATCCCCACCGCGATTTTCTGGACGAAACACCGCAAAGCTTTATGGCCAGCGTGGGCGTCAATCTGGGCGGGATGGTCAACTGTACCCATGCGGCGTTGCAGGGGATGGTGGCGCGCGGGCGCGGGCGGATCGTCAATGTGGCGACCTTTGCCGATATCGCCCCCCTGCCGACCGCTTCAGCCTATGCCGTATCCAAAGGCGCGGCGCGGGTGTTCACGCGGGCGCTGGTCGCGGATCTGGGTGATCGGTTTCCCGGCATCGTCATCGGCGACTGGATGCCCGGAATGCTGCGCACAGAGATGGGGATCCCCGACGGGATTGACCCAAAGATCGCGGCGCATTGGGGGGCCGAACTGGCCCTCCGGCTGGACCCGGATCTGAACGGCGCGGTTTTTGAACAGGCGATCGAACTGTTGCCGCCGCGCGGCATCAAGGCGCGGGTGCGGGATCGACTGCTGATGCGAAAGGTGGCGCAGCCAAGACGGCTCGACTAGGCCGCGCCCAAGTTCAGCCTGTTGGCCGAAACACTTAAGTTACAGGATGACTTCGGGGCGACGAACCGGGCGCAGTGCCCGCCGGGCGGTCTGTTCTGCGGCGAACCGCTGCGACACAGCCTGTAGCATCTGCCCCGGCAAGATCGCCATGCACCGAGCATAGCGCGGAGCCAACCGTGCCGGATTGCTAACCATGCGCCAGGCCCATTCCAACGCCAGGGTACGAACCCACTGCGGCGCCCGTTCCTGGGCACCCGAGTAAAAGTCCAGACCCGCGCCAATGCTGGCAAAACCGATCTCGGGTGCATGGATGCGACCCATCGCGGCAAAGACCTCTTGTTTGGGCGCGCCGAGCGCGACAAAGCACAGACCGGCACCCGAGCGATTGAGTTGCTCAAAAATCTCCAGCGCCTCTTCGCCCTTGGGATCGAAACCAAACGCGGGGGCGATGCAGCGCACCACACGCAGGCCCGGCACGTTCTGTTCCATGTGGCGAACAGCACTGTTCAGCGTATCGTCCGTGCTGCCGACCAGCGCCACGGTCACGCCCTCTTCTGCCGCGATGCTGGCCAAAGGCAGGATCGCGTCGGAGCCGGGGATCAGATCAACCGGCTGCCCGGCCAGACGCGACATCCAAACGATGGGGTTGCCATCAGCCACAACTAGATCCTGCGCCGCATAGGCCGCACTGAAATCCGAGGCCGCGGACAGCTTGACCAAATGATCAAGATTCAGCGTCGCAAGGGCGAATCCCTGTCGCGCTTTCAATCGCGATCCAACAACCCTGCGAAGTTCATCCCATGACGGGACGTTGATGCGCACATTTTGCTGACCGACTGAGAACCGCATGACCCTGATCCATCCTGTGTTGAGCCATTGTTTAACCACATTTGGGCGCTCGGCGCAGGGAAATTGTGGCAAAAGGTGTTCACATTAAGGCAAGCCGCAACAATCCCGCCTCAATTCGGGAAATTACGGCAAAACTGTGAACAGCCGCCAAATTTCTGACATGGTGAACTGGTTAAGACCGTAAAAATGGGCGCGAAAAGCGAATCACGAGCAGCACGGATATGATGATTTTCCCCAGCCCCGCCGCTGAGTTTCCGCGCCCGATGACCACCTGGTGGCAGACGCGATGAGCAATGGCAGCCTATCGATCATTGGCTGCGGCTTTGTCGCGGATCTGTACATGCGTTCTCTGGCCGCGCACCCGGAATTGCAGGTCGTGCAAGTCTGGGATCACGACGCCGAGCGACTAAAGGTGTTCTGCGACCATTGGAAGATCGCGGCGGCGCCGAGCCTGAACGCCTTGCTCGATGCGCATCCCAAGGATGGCGTCGTGCTGAATCTGACCAATCCGCGCGCACACTTCGAAATCAACAAGGCCGCGCTTGAGGTCTGCTGTCATGTATACTGTGAAAAGCCTCTGGCGCTGACCCTGAAACAGGCCAAAGCGCTGCATTCACTGGCCGATGAAAAAGGGCTGATGCTGGCCTCTGCCCCGTGCAGCGCATTGGGTGAGGCGGCGCAGACGCTGGGCCACGCCCTGCGTAATGGCATGGTCGGTCGCCCCCGCGTCATCTATGCCGAGCTGGACGATGGCTATATCGCCCAGGCCGCTTATGAAAAGTGGCTGAGCGAGACCGGTGCGCCCTGGCCCTATGAGGATGAGTTTCAGGTTGGCTGCACGTTGGAACACGCGGGCTACTACCTGACCTGGCTGATGGCGTGGTTCGGACCTGTGCGGCGGGTGGTCGCGGCCTCGGCTGAATGCATCGACGAAAAACAAGGGCGCGGTCCGATGGCGCCGGATCTGTCGGTCGCAACGTTGTTTTTTGCCGATGGCCCGGTGGTGCGACTGACCTGTTCGATCATCGCCCCACATGACCACGGCATTCGCATTGTCGGTGACAAGGGCGTGCTGTGGTGCAAAGCCGCGTGGGACAATAGCGCCAAGGTCCGCTTTGCCCGCCGCCTGCGCATTCGGCGTCGGTTGCTGGAACATCCGCTGCCCCGGCGTGTCCGCCTGCCCGGCCCGACCCATCCCAAGGTCGGACGCTGGGGGGCCGCTGCGATGAATTTCATGCTTGGCCCCGCAGAGATGGTCGAGGCATTGGCACAGGGTCGTCCCCCACGACTGTCCAATGACCTCGCTTTGCATCTGACCGAAGTAACGCTGGCGATCCAGAATGCGGGCGACGACACCGGCGCGCAGCAAATGACCACCACCTGCAAGGCGATGGAGCCGATGCCATGGGCGAAATAACGCGCGTTCTCATCACCGGTGCCGCCGGATTTATTGGCCGCAGCACAGTGACCGAGGCGCGCGAGGCCGGGCTGGCAGTTGTCGCCTTGGTGCGTCGCGCCGCGCCACAAGACTGGGCCGCAGATCCAGGGATCGAGGTGCTGCGCTGTGATCTGGCAGATCCTGATGGTGTTGCCACGCTGCGCACCGCCCTATCCGGCGTCGATACGGTGATCCACGCTGCCGCGCATCTGGGGGGCGACGCGGATGCCCATGCCGTGGATACCCTGACCGGCACCCGCACCATATTGGATGCAATGACCGGATCGGACGCAAGGCGGCTGGTCCTGGTCAGTTCGATCGCGGTCTACGACACGATGACCCTAAGACCCGGCGCCATTCTGACCGAAGCCTGTCCGCTGGAACCCGAAAACGCCGCCCGCGATCCCTACGTCGCGGGCAAGCTGGCCCAAGAGCGTCTGTGCCGCGAGGCCGCCGCGCGGGATGGTTTCGGTCTATGGCTGATGCGACCGGGGGCGGTGTTTGGCCCCGACCGGCTGTGGAATGCGCATCTGGGGGTTGGGCTCGGGCCTGTCCTGCTGCGTGTGGGGGACACGGGCGAGGTGCCTTTGTGCCACATCAGACGCTGCGGCTGGGCACTGGTCAAGGCGGCGATGACCGATCCCGGCGGCATCAGGGCGTTGAATGTTCTCGACGACGATCTGCCCGACCGGGATCGCTTTCTGACAGCGATGCGGCGTTCGGGCTGGCCGCGTTTTGTGGTGCCGCTGCACTGGAAACTCCTGAACAGCATCGCAAGAGCCTTGCGGCGACGGTCGGCCCATCTGCCCGGCCTGTTGCGCGAACCCGTGCTGCGGGCCCGCATTATGCCACTCCGCTATTGCAACCGGGCGATGCGCAAGGCACTCGGCGGGCGACAGGCCCGCACCTTTGAGGTGCTGATGGCCGCATCCATCGCCGGGGGCAGCCGATGACACGACCCAAACTCGCCTATCTGACCGGTGAATACCCGCGCGCGTCGGACACCTTTATCCAGCGCGAGGTTGCGTCCCTGCGCGGGCTCGGACACGAAGTTCTGACCTGCTCGATCCGTCGCACCGGGGCCGAACATCTGGTCGGGCCGGAACAGCGCGCCGAACAGGCGGGAACTTTTCATGTACTTGAGGCACTGAAGGACTGGAAACGCGCCTTTCGCGCCCATGGTCGCTGGATGCGCGATCCGGCGCGGTATCTGCGGGCGCTGGCGCTGGCCTGGCGCACTGCCCCCAAGGGGCTGCGAGGTCGGGTCTATCAAATGATCTACTTCGCCGAAGCCGGTGTACTGGCGGCGGAACTGGCGGACCGCGGGATCGAACATATTCACAACCATATCGCCAAGGCATCCTGCACCGTGGCAATGCTGGCCGGGGCGCTGTCCGGCATCCGCTATTCGTTTACAATCCACGGGCCGGATATCTTTTTTGAGCCGCATCACTGGCGGATCGACGAAAAGGCCGCCCGCGCTGCCTTTGTCGCCTGCATCAGTGACTTCGCCCGCTCGCAACTGATGTGCTTTGCCGCGCCCGAACATTGGGGCCGACTGGCAGTGGTGCATTGTGGCATCAACCCCGACCGCTACAGCGGCGGCACGCGCGACGGCACGCGGCTGCTGTTTGTCGGTCGCTTGGCCGGGGTCAAAGGTGTGCCAGTTCTGCTGGACGCGCTGGTCGGCCTGCGCCACACCCACCCGAACCTGCGGCTGACACTGATCGGCGACGGCCCGGAACGCGCCGCACTTGAAGCACGCGCGCGGGTGCTCGGCGTTGCGGAATGCGTTGATTTTGTTGGCTACAAGTCGCAGGCCGAGGTGGCGCAGGCGCTGCGCGACACCGATGTGTTTGTTCTGCCCAGCTTTGCCGAAGGTGTACCCGTCGTGCTAATGGAAGCGATGGCCGCCAGTCTGCCGGTGGTCACCACCCGCATCGCCGGCATCCCTGAACTGGTGCGCGACGGCGAAAGCGGCGTTCTGGTGCCCCCCGGCGATACGCAGGCACTGCGTACCGCCCTGAGCCGCGTCCTCGACAACCCTGATCTGCGCCGCCGGATGGGGCGGGTCGGGCGCGCCACTGTCGCAAGCGCCTACAACATCGGGATCGAGGCGGCCTGGTTGTCGGAACTGTTCCAAGCCAGCGCCGAGGGCCGCACCCTGCCTGGCAAACGCCCCGGAGGCACCCCGTGATCCAACCATCCACGCCCGTCGATGCCGTTCTGATCGGCCGCAACGAAGGCGCGCGACTGGTCGCAGCCTTGGATGCGGTGCGCGGGCAGGTGCGGCGTGTGATTTATGTCGATTCCGGTTCAGACGATGGCAGCGTCGCGGCCGCCAGTCGCGCCGGGGCCGAGGTGGTGATGCTCGATCTGTCGGTGCCGTTCACGGCCGCGCGGGCGCGCAATGCGGGGTTTGCCGCGCTCGACGCCACCGGATCCAAGCCGGCCTATGTACAGTTCATCGACGGTGACTGCGCCCTTGTCGCCGGTTGGATCGACCAGGCCCGCGCCCATCTTGACCGCACCCCTCGCGTCGGCATGGTCACCGGCTGGCGCAGCGAGATCCACCGCAACGCCAGCCTTTATAATCAGCTCTGCGATTTCGAATGGCGCCGCCCCGCCGGAGAAATTCTGGCCTGTGGCGGTGACATGCTGGTCCGGTCCGAGGCATTCCGCGCCATCGGCGGCTACAACCCCTCGGTGATCGCGGCCGAGGATGATGAATTTTGCACCCGTTTGCGCAAAGGTGGCTGGGTCCTCGAACGTCTGCCGTGCGAGATGACCCGCCATGACGCTGCGATGACCCGCTTTGGTCAGTGGTGGCAACGCGCGGTGCGCTCGGGTCACGGCTTTGCCCAGGTCGGATATTTGCACCCCGAATATTTCCTGCGCGAACGACGACGTGTGCTGCTTTATGCGCTGGCCCTGCCTTTGGTGGCGATACTGACGTCGTTCTATACTTGGTGGCTGCCGATTCTGGTACTGGCGCTTTACGTGCTTAGCTACCTGCGCACCGTGCAGGGCCTGACCCGCGAAGGTTTGCCCATATCCGAGGCAGTACGCCACGGGATCCTGCTAAGCCTGTCGAAATTTCCGAATCTGATCGGTATGGCGCGGTTTCACTTGCGCCGCCTGCGCCGCGCACCAATGCATATTATCGAGTACAAATAAAAGGGTACCCCATGTCCAGTGATCCAATCCGCGTTGGCCTGATCGGGGCCGGATACATCGCCACCTGGCATGCCGACGCGCTGCGCGCCACTGACGGTGCGACGCTGGCTGCGGTTTGCGATGTGTCAATTGGCGCTGCACGCGGGTTGGCCGAAGCATATGGCGCGCAGGCCTTCGCATCAGTCGAGGATTTGATCGCCTCTGGGACCTGCGACGCGGTTCACATCCTGACCCCCCCGCATCTGCATCAGCCGCTTGCCCTGCAATGCCTCTCGGGCGGATTACATGTGCTGGTGGAAAAACCCGTCGCAGAAAGCGCTGCCCAAACGCACGAGATCGAAGCCGCCGCGCAGACCGCAGGCAAGCGTTTTCACGCAGGGCACAACTTTCTCGGGATTCCGTCCTATCAGCGCCTCAAGAACCTGATGACCAGCGGCGCGCTTGGCCGGGTCTCGACCGCCGACATCACTTGGTGTTTCCCGCTGTCTCCACTGCGGTCCGGGCCGTTCGGCCTGTGGCTGCTGCGCGAGCCAAAGAACCTGCTGCTAGAGCTGGGTCCGCACCTGATGGCGTTTGCTGTCGATCTGTTTGGTACCCCCGAGATCCTCCATGCGGAACTGTCCAAACCCGTCGCCCTGCCCGGCGATGACATGCGCCCACAAGGCTGGCACATTCTGGCCAAGGTCGGAGATGTCGATTTGACCTTCACCATCTCGCTGGTCGAAACGATGGATGACCGGTCGGTGACACTGCGTGGATCAACAGCGCGCGCCCGGCTCGACTATGCCTCGGACACGTTGATTGTTGAGCGCGAGAATGCCTCGGATCTGGTGGTGAATCCGCTGCGGCGGCAACTGGACCTCAGCTGGCAACACCTGCGCGAAGGCGGCCGCAATGCCGCCGTTCAACTCGCCTCGCTGAATGCCAAATCCCCCTATGGCCTCAGCTTTCTGGGCATGGATGCGGACATTTACGGCCCTTTGCGTGATGATAGCCCCCCCGATGCGCGATTTTCTGGCGCCTCGGCCGTGACCGTGATGCAGGCGCTTGACGACGCGCTGGCGCGGCTGCCCGCCGATCAGCTGGCCGTCGCCGCGCCCGCCATTCAGACCCGGCAGCCCAAGCCTACGGCGATGGTTATAGGCGGCACCGGCTTTATCGGTCGGGCGCTGACACGGCGGCTGGTGGCAGATGGGCATGACGTTCGCGTCCTGAGCCGTGGCCGTCACGGCCCCTTTCCTGACCTGCCGGATCGGGTCGAAACCGTTGGCGTTTCGCTACACGACCGCGCCGGGCTAGAGCAGGCGATGCAGGGCATCGACGTGGTCTTTAACCTTGCAAAATCCATGGACAAATCCTGGGAGGATTGCCTGAAGAACGACGTCGGCACTGCCATAAATGTGGCCGAGGCCGTGCTGGCCGCCAATGTCCGCCGACTGATCTATACCGGCACCATCGCCAGCTACGATATGTCCAACCCCAACACCAGGATCACCGAGGACACCGGTTTCGCCGCGAATATGAGTGACCGCAACCTTTATGCCCGCTCCAAAGCGGAATGCGAGGCGCAGCTGATGCAGATGCACCGCGACCGGGGCCTGCCGCTGGTCATCGCCCGCCCCGGCATCGTCGTCGGTGCGGGCGGACCGCTGCAACATTGGGGCATCGGTCGCTGGCACGGGGCTGGCGCGGTGCGGATCTGGGGCCATGGCCGCAACATCCTGCCGTTTGTGCTGATCGACGATGTGACCGATGGCCTTGTACGGATGATGGACAACGACGCCGCCCTAGGTCAGAGCTTTAATCTTGTGGGGGAACCGATGTTCTCGGGCCGCGACTATTTCGATGCGATCCACACGGCGCTCGGTGCGCGACTCCGGGTGAGTTCCGGCAATCTCTATGCGTTTTACGCTTCGGATGCGGTGAAACACCTGCTCAAGAAATATGCACTGCGCCGCCCCGGCCTGATCCGGCCCAGCCTTGCCGACTGGAAAAGCCGGGCGCATTTTTCACCGTTCGTCAACGACCGTCCCAAGGCGGTCCTTGGATGGGCCCCTGAACCTATGCGCGAGAGATTTGTCGCAAACGCGATCCGCGATGCAAATCTCATGGGCTTCTGAATGCACGTTCGCGCAACAATCCCCGCCATTCCGACTTATTCCCGCCTAAATCATCTGGTGTAAGAGGTCTAAGCAGGAACATATTTCCACACGGTCGGGATTTCCCCCGGATCGGCACGACAGGACAGGCACCTCGGATGACGATAGTATCTGCACAAATTTGGGGCATGACTCTGCACGGCGCGACCCGACCGGTGCAGGAGCAGGCTGCGGAGACATGAGTATGGCCGAACGGCGCAAGTTCCACCGCAGGCACGGCCCGACGCAGGATGCGACCGGCACCCAGCCAGCCGAAGATCTGGCCCCGATCAGCCCGCTCGAAACCCGGGCCGAGCGGCAAGCCCGCCGTACAGCAGAACGAATCCGTGCGAACGCAGCCCAGAGCATTGTCGAAGAGCAGACGCAGCGTAGAGCAGACGCGCAGGCCAAAGCTCAGGCCCCCCGCGCCGCTGCTGCCGCTCAGGCTGTCCTTCGCGCCGAAGAAACGCAGGCTTCCGAGCGGCTAAAACGCGAAGCCACTGAGCGGGCCGAAGCAGAGCGCGTCACGCGCGACGAAGCAGTTCGTGTCAAAGCGGAGCGGCTCAAGCAACTTGCCTCGGAACGGCGCGCGCACATGGTGGCAGAGGCCAGCAGGAAGCGGGTCGAAGTGGCGCCGCCAGATCCCGGCGCCCCCCAAAGCGGCACTTTGATCCGCCCGCATGATCCTGCCCCAGTCCCAGTCGACACCTGGGCGCGAATGCGCGAATTCCCCATCAACGAGCAGTTGCTTGAACGCAACCGGATTGTGACCGCGCACCGGGACGATCCTGCGCATGCCTCATTTGACGTGTTGCGCACGCGGCTGTTGCAGGCCCTGGCCCAAAATGGCTGGAAACGCGTCGCCATCACCTCACCGACCAAGGATTGCGGCAAGACATTCACCGCAGCAAACCTCGCCATCAGCCTGTCACGGCAGGAAAATTGCCGCACTCTGCTGCTCGACATGGATTTGCGCAATCCCAGCATGCACAAGATATTTGGCGTCAAGTCGCCTGGCAGCATCGGGGCTCTTTTGCGGGCCGAGACCAACGCAGCTGCGCATCTGCAACGGCCCGCCAGAAACACAATTCACGCTGGTCGAAGCATCGCCTTTGCTTTTAACGATACTGCCGAACCCTATGCCTCGGAATTATTGCAAGACCCGCAAAGCACACAGGCCCTGCACGACCTCGAAACGCAACTGGCCCCAGATGTCGTTCTGTTCGATCTGCCGCCAGCGCTGTACTACGATGACGTTATCGCCTTTCGGCCACAGTATGACGGGGTACTGTTGGTGGTTGGCGGCGGTATGACCACGCAGGACGAAATCAAAGAAGTCGAGCGCCGTCTTGGCAAAGATACGCCACTGCTGGGCGTTGTCCTGAACAAGGCCGAGGGTGCGAACCCACGCAAATACAGCTACTGACGACCGGCCTGTGCCTCTGAAAACGTCCCGCACTTGCGAAAGCCAGAGGCCATTGGAAGCGCTGATCAATGCGAGCATCGCATCCGCGGCCGTCAGATCTGCGGCACCCGCGGCAGGAACCGATCTAGCCCAAGAGCCGGAAGTTTGTTTGCGGCAAAACGGATCACCGCAATGATGCCCGCAATCAATGCCAAAACCACGCCCACGAGTCCAAGCCCCCGGCGGCGACGGTCCGCGCGGGTAGAAATATGCGGGATCGACACCACAGGCTGAATGCCCAGCATCCGTTCCATCTGTGCGGCATTGCGGATCGCAGGGTTCATCAGCTCAAAAACAAAGGCCACTCCCAACGCCACAATCACACTGGCTACGGCGCCCATGATGGCAGTCTTCTTGCGGCTTCGCGACACCGGATACTCGGGCACGAGCGCGGTTTCCAGAATCTCGAATCTGTCGGACTGTTGACGGTCCTCCAGCATCTGGCCCATCTCAGCTTCGGCCTTGCGACGGGTGATCACTGAATATTTTTCCTGCAACCGGGACAGTTCCCGCTCCAGGCCATTCAGCGCCCTCTCAACCTCGGGTGCGCTGCGGATCGTCGCCTCGATCGCTTCGATGCGGCGCGACACCAGAGATTTCTGTTCTTCGAGAAGACCGATCTGGCGGGCCTGCACCTCTTCGCGCTGCCGATCTGCGGTTGACCGCAGCGTCACGATTTCCTGATCCAGCAGCATTTCATTGTCGCGCAATGTGCGGATCTGATCACGCAGCGCAGCGGTTCCTGCGGGCAAATTGTCTGCATTGTCGCGCTTGAAGGTGGCAATCTTCTCTTCCATCGCCGCGATCTCTTCCTCGGCACGAGCGGATTCCTCGGCAAAGAATGAAAACGTATCGCGGGCACGGGACAGACTGCGTTCGCGCGACTGTTCGATCACCGAATACATCAGCTCATTGGCAAGATCCGCAGCCATCTGCGGATCATCCAGCGTCACGCTGATCCGCAGACCCGAAGGGGTGACGCCAGGCTGCCAGCTTTGCGCCGAATTCACGATCTCTTCGATCCGGGCCGCTTCGCGCATCATGAACACACGTTCGTTCAACGACTGCGACGAATCCCCCACAAAAAGATTGTGCTTTTCCATGATCGCCATGAGGTTGTCGCGCGACATCAGGCGCTGTTCGATCAGACGCACACGATGCGCGGCATCATCAGCCTGAGCCCCGGCCCCCGCAAGGCTGTCAGGCACCCGCGCATCCTCGATCTGGACAACGGCGGTGGTTTCATACAGCCGGGTCTGGTCCACCGCAAACCGCAAGGACAAGACGCAGCCAATCGCCACAATCACAAGAATCAGAAAAGCGCGGCGGCGCAGCGCGGCGAACACCTCGGCAACGGACTGGAACTGGTTCATCTTACAAATGCTCCCGCAAAGGGCCCCCAATGCGATCAGAGAGCGAAGAAGCCAGCGCGCCCGAGTGTCAGTCGTTATGCGCCGCGGATCTGCCGCCTTGATGACACAATCTAGCGCGACCGACACAGTTCCGCCACATCTAAGCCAGCAAAGGCCGGAAACAGATCATTTCCAGAACCGTGATTGCGGCCACAATTTCGCCTTATTTGACCGCATTTTCGGTAGATTTCAACGCAAACGACAGATCAGAGCGCGTCATGCAGCACCGGAAGCGTCACAAGCGACAGGATCAGCCCGAATCCAGTCCATTGACGCAAGGCTAGGCGGTCGCCACGGATAAAGGGCGGTACCGGTTTATCGAATCGCAAATGTGGCGCGCCACGGGAATTGTGGCCATAGGTCAGCATTTTGAAATCAAACAGCGTATTGCTAAGCGCATATTGCGCTTTGTAGGCCGCCTCTTTGGCGCAAAAGATCCGACGCGCGGCGATCAATGGCGCATCGGGCAGACATTGCAATTCACTCAGCGAACAGACTTGCGTCACCGTCTCGGGCGGCAGCGGTGTCAGTGGTTCCAGGTCGATTCCGACACTTCGCGCGTCTCGATTTCGGGCGACGACCGCGACGCAGGCGGTATCCGTATGGGTAATGCTGCCGATGATGCCCGCAGGCCAAACCGGGGTGCGATCCTCGGCCATGGGGACGGCGATATCGACCAGATCAAAGGCTGACAGTGCAGAACGAGCGGCCACGCGCCCAGCCGAAAACTCCTTGCGGCGGGCGACAATGGCGCGGGCGATCGCGGCTTCCTCGACCGGGAAGAGAGGCGATTGCGGGTCACGCGGATCGCTGACCGCAACCGACAGCCACGAAGGTAAATCGGCGCGGGCGACGTCCAGCAGCCGTTTCAGATCTTGCACCATAGTCGCTACTCAGGCCGAACGGCGGGCACGCATGGCGCGCCGACGGGCCATGGCATCATTGCGCGCGGATGCCCGATCATTGACCGGAGTGGGCGATGCTCCGACGACACGTGCCCCGATGGCGGCGGCAGGCACCTCAGGCGCTGCAGTCAAAGCTGTACCTTTGTCGGCGGCCTGCGTCGGCTGGATCAGTGCGGCGACCCGTCCGGCCAGGCCAGACAGCGTCGGAAAGCGGAATATATCGGTGATCGACAGCTTGCGCGCGCCGATCTCATCGCGGATCAGGCGGTGGGTCTGCACCGCCAACAGCGAATGTCCGCCAAGGTCAAAGAAATTATCCCGCCCGGTGATCGCCGATGTGCCCAGCACCCGGCTCCAGATTTCGGCAATCTGCACCTCGATCGCGGCATCGCTGTGGGCTGCGCCATTTGCTATCGGCGCGCTCAGTCGCGGCACCCGCTTTGGCACCACAATGGCGGTAGGTGCAGGCAACGCACCGCGATCCACTTTTTTGTTCGGTGTCAGCGGGAATGCATCCAGCCGAAGTATCCGCGACGGCAACATGTAATCGGGCAGGCTGCCCCCCATCGCGGCTTTCAAAGCGGTCTCGTCCACCGTCGCATCCGAAGTCACATAGGCCACCAGCCGAACATCCCCCGGCTGATCCTCGCGCGCGGCAACAACCGCCTGGCGGATGCCAGGTTGCGCTTCAATCACGGCCTCGATCTCGCCCAGTTCAATGCGGAAACCGCGCAGCTTGACCTGATGATCGACCCGACCGACAAAGTCGATCTTGCCATCGGCGCGGCGGCGGACCAGATCGCCGGTGCGATACATCCGCCCCGGATGAAACGGGTTCGCCACAAAGCGTTCCGCTGTCAGATCGGCCCGGTTCCAATAGCCCCGCGTGACGCCTTCGCCACCGATCCACAATTCACCCGGCACGCCCAGCGGCACCGGCTGCTGGGCGTCATCCAGGACGTATAACTGCGTATTGGCAATCGGCAGGCCGATGTTGACCACACCATCGGTGGCATGCGCCACCTCGGTCGCGGACCAGATCGTGGTTTCGGTCGGGCCATACATGTTGGTGAGGCTGGCGTTTGTCATTTGTGCAAATTCCGCGACCAGCGCACCCGGCAAAGGTTCGCCGCCCAGCATGATATGCTGCACGCGGGACAAGGCAAAACGCGCCTCGTCATTCATCGCGATCATCCGCGCCATCGACGGGGTGCATTGCAGATGCGTCACATCATGTCGCACAATCTGCGCCGCGATCGAAAAATCATCCGCCGCCAGTTCGGTCGACAGATTGGTACGCCGCAGAACCTCGGCCAGCGGCTTTAGCCCTTCCAGCACTGTATCCGTGTCGATGCCATAGTCGATCAGGCAGGCAATTTCTGTCACGCCGATCTTTTTCAATTCTTCAGTCCGCGCCACGGCGTCATCAATGGTCCCGAACAAGCCGGAATCGTTAAAATACCGCTCAAACGCGAATTCCAGAATTCCATCCATCTCTTCGTCCGAGAGCGATCCAAGGTCGAGTTCAAACGGATTTTTCACGCCTTCAGGCTTTTTGAACGCCGGAAACGCCCAGGCGTATTGCTTGATCAGACCAGCAGCCGAACGCAGGTAATCCTTCATCGGTTCGCGGGCGGTTTCGCGCGCCTCGTCCAGAGTTCCGGCGATATAGCTGTGCAACATCAGCGTCACCTTGAACTGCGCCGGGTCATGCCCGGCCTCGCGCAGAGCCGCATGATACAGCGTGATCTTGCCTGCAACCTCATCAACCGTCTGACCCAGCAGATGCGTCAGCACATTGCAGCCCAGCCGCCCCGCCTCTTTCCATGTCTCGGGATTGCCCGCCGTGGTAACCCAGACCGGCAATTCTTTCGACACCGGGCGGGGTTGCGTGATCACCTCGTGCAAGGTTCCGTCCTGTTTTGGAAACGCGACCGCCTCTCCTCGCCAGAGTTTGCGCACGGTTTCGATGCTGTCGATCATCGCCGCCTTGTTGTTGGGCGGCGTGTTTTCGGGACGCAGGACAAAATCGTCGGGCTGCCAGCCAGAGGCGATGGCCATGCCCGCGCGCCCCCCTGTCAGGTTGTCGATGACGGCCCATTCCTCGGCAATCCTTGCGGGATGGTGCAGCGGCGCGACACAACTGCCGCCCCGAACGCCGATGTTCTGCGTCACTGCGGCAACAGCCGCTCCCGTCACCGACGGGTTCGGATAGGGCCCGCCAAAGGCGTGGAAATGCCGCTCGGGCGTCCAGACTGCGCAAAAGCCGTGCTGATCAGCAAATTTTGCGCCCTCCAGCAATAGGCGATATTTGTCGCGCCCGGCACCATCGTCATTACCCCAGTAATAGACCGAAAACTCCATCCCGCCTGACGTCGCCATTGGCCCGTTCGAAATCAGACCCCGATCCTCGTCCGAGGTCAGCACCACCTTGAACCCACGCGCGGTGGCGTAGAACAGTTCCAGCACCGAAATGTCAAACGACAGGCTTGTCACGGCCAACCAGGTGCCAGCCGGATCGTGGTTCAGGCGCTGATCCATGCCGACGTAGAAATTGGCGACGTTGCGGTGTTCGACCATGACTCCCTTGGGCGTGCCGGTCGATCCGCTGGTGTAGATCAGATAGGCCAGATCCTGTGGCCCGCTGGTGTCGGGCAGGTTCGTGTCCGCGGCGGAAACAAGGCGCGGATCGCTGTCCAACACCAGCAGCTCAGCCGCATGCGGCGGCAGGTCGGCAACCAGCCCCGCCTGTGTGACAATCACCGGCGCGGCGCTGTCACTGATGAAATGCGCCAGACGGCTGGCAGGATAGGCAGGGTCGAGCGGCAGATAGGCGCCCCCGGCCTTGAGGATCGCCAGCGCCCCCACCATCAGATCGACCGAACGGCGCGTACACAGCCCCACCACTTTGCCCGGCCCCACGCCCATGTCGCGCAGCACATGCGCGGCGCGGTTGGCACGGGCGTTCAGCGCGGCGTAGCTAAGCGTCGTCGCCTCAAACACCAACGCGGGGGCGTCCGGGGTGCGAGCGACCTGCGCCTCAAAGGCGCGATGCATGGTCTGGTTGCGGTCGTGATCCGTGGCAGTGGCGTTCCAGTGGTCGAGCATCAGGCTACGCTCGTCCGGTGGCATCAGCAGTAGGTCCGCCAACGGCGTCCCGGCGGGCTGCGTCGCGATGTGGAGCAGCCGTGCGGCGATCACCTGCGCCAAAACTTCAGGGAGCCGGACACTGTCGTAATGCAACTCTCGCGCCGCGACATCCATGGTCAGCGCGGTACCAGAAATCATACCGACACCGTCAGACAGACCGATCTGCGGCGTCCCGATAGCCCTAAGTGCGGGGTCGCGCAGCAGCAAATCGGCGGCAAACCCCGTGTGAGACCGCAAACGCTCCTGAGTTGCTGCGGCGCTATCGACAAGCGCCCCAAGGCTCTTGTCCGTTTCCGCCACAAACGGCACCCAGGGACAGACGTTCCCACCTTCGGCCAGCTTTTGCAGATCGCGGTGGGCATAGGCGACGCCGACGGTTCCCTCGCCCAACTGAGCGGCCAACGCCAACAAGTGGCCCGCACCAGCGCCGTCCAACGGCAGCGACTTGATCGCGCCCTGTCCCACGCCGATGGACGGAATCTCTGTTGCGGAAAATTTGGCGAGCTCGCCGCGCCAGAACGCATCAGACGCCGCCAGATCCGCTTCCAGCTCGGGCATGGTCAGAACTTCGCCGACCGCCACAACATCCTTGGGTCGGATCGTCGCCCCGGTTCCGTCGCGCAATCCCGACAGCGAAAGCGCCCCGATATCAAACGCCACAGTCATCTGATCGTCATCAGCCGACAGCACCGCGCCCGGCGCGCCCGCAGCCGCCACGTTCACAGCTTTGCCGATATGCAGCACAGCCCCCCGCGCCACGACCTTGGCGGTGCACAGCGGATTCCAGTAGCCGCCGTGATCCAGCGCCCGGACCAACCGCTCCGCCTGCGCGGCAGGACCGCCGAAATCCAGACCGCCGTTCAGTGCCGGCCGATCCGCACGCGCGTGATAGCTGCGGTGACTCAAATCCTGCGCCGAACGTTTGGGCGCACCGCTCGCCAGTGCCACGATCAGATCATCGAAGCTGTCGATCGCAGCGGCAAAGCATTTGGTATTCAGCGTCAACGCGGTATCCGTGTCGGAAACGTCGAACAGGCGCTGAACCAGGATATCCCCCTCGTCCACGCCACCCTCGATCATGTGCCAGGTTATGCCGTGACGCGCTTCACCCTCAATCAGCGCCCAGACCGGCGCGTTCAGACCGGCGTGACGCGGTAATGGACCGTCGTGAAAGTTCACGGCACCTCGCACCGGCAACGCAAGCACGTCGCGCGGGACCATGTCGAGGTTCGCAATGCTCAGCAGCCAGTCCACGGGCTGCCCGTCCAGCGCGGTGCCCAGCCGTGCGGCCAGTTCGCGTCCGGGCGCCACCACCGGCAGACCGCGCGCAGCAGCCCAGTCCGCAATCACACCGGACCGTGTGATCACCGCGCGCAGCAGACGCCCGGCCGCCAACAGTTTTTCACTGCATTGTATCAACAGAGATTCGTTGCCCATCACAACGCAGGAAAACTTGGTCATCTTGGTTGCTCCGCTCGTGCCTTAGCTGCGATCCGAACCGGCGTGGCGCGAACCGCCAGTCGCTTTTCCGGCGGCGCGCCCGTCAGCGCCTTGAAATCGTGTAACAGAAGATCGCGCAAAAACTGTGGCGGATCTGCGGAAGGTTTGGACTGGACCAACCGTCGCAACCGCCACAGCAGCCCGCCGGTGGCGTGGGCCAGCGTCGCCAAAGCTGCATAGAAGCGTCCGTGGTTGTGCGAAAAATAATACCAGCGGCTGTCGAACCAATAGGTCGGCATCCGCGCCCAGGTTTTCATTCCGGTGGAAACAGACCCGATATGCGTGACCTCTGAACCACGGACATAATGCGTCTCATGTCCGGCACGCGCCGCCCGCAGACACAGATCGGTTTCCTCGAAATAAAGAAAAAACTCTTCGTCAAACAGGCCAATCTCGTCCAGCACATCCATCCGCATCAACATCGACGCCCCGGCAAGCCAGTCAACACGCACCGTCACACTTGGCACGCCAATCGGGACGGCACGGTAGCGCAGCAGCCGGCTGATCGGCCCAAAGCGCGCCGACCCTTCGAGTTCGGACAGGATCGACGGGAACCGAAACGCAGTGATGTGGGCGTCGCCCTCGGGTCCATGGATATAGCTGCCCGCGAACCCGGCATCGGGATGCGTTTGCAGATGCGTCAGCAGACAACGGATCGACCCGGGGTCAGGAAAGGCGTCCGAGTTCAGGATATAGACATAGTCGGGCCGCGATCCATCAGCCAGCCCGGCACGGATGCCGAAATTATTGCCCGCCCCAAATCCGCCGTTCACCGGGGATGCCACCACGCGCACCGGAACATCACGCCCCCAAGATGCGCGAGCGATACCGGCCGTCAGCTTTTCGAACGACCCGTCGCCCGACGCGTTGTCGACCACCACCACCTCGGCCCTCAAATCGACGAGCTCGCGCACCGCCGCTTCGACCGCCCGCAGGGTCATATCAGGCGTGCGGTAATTCAAAACCACCGTCAACAGACGCGGCTGCTGCATGACTATTCCGCCGCTTGCGTTAAGGGAAAGGGAACAACAGTCCCGTGCTCATGCGCGGATGCCTCGGCCTGCACGATAGCGGTCTTCATCAACCCCGCAAGGACGCGAACATTCGGCTCAAGCACCATGGAATCGTGATCGCCCGGCACCTCGAACACCGCGATCTGCGGTGTGTATTGCCCCCAGTCATTGTCCGGAAAGACATAAGCCCGCTGGCTGTCGACCATTTGGCCGCCCGACACCGTCCAACGGCCATGCTGCGGTGGCCGGAACAGCGCAATCGGCGCATCCCAGGGTCGCATCCGATAGGCGTCGACGGCGCGCAGGAACGCGGCCTCGATCTCGGCATTGTGGAACGCAGCTTCGGTTACAGTGGGTTCGACCCCGCCACGCCGCTTGGCGATTTCCCAGGCGATACGATTGCGCGCCCAGATCAGCGGATACCGCAATCCCTTGCGCCGCACCTCGTGCACTTGAATCAGCAGACGGTCGCGGCGCGTCAGGGGCCGGCGTTGCGGCAGCGGCGTATCAAGCAGCACAATCATCGCCACCTCGTCCCCCATCGCGCGCAATTGCTGCGCGATCTCATAGGCGGTAATCCCACCACCCGAAAAGCCACCCAGCAGATAAGGCCCCTGCGGTTGAACCTGCTTCATCTCGGCGATGTAGTCGCGCGCCATCTGGGGCAGATCATCATGCGGCGACTCGTCGCCGTAAAGGCCGCGCGCCTGCAATCCATAAAACGGTCGGTCTGCCCCCAAAAGATGTGCCAGATGGCGCAGGTTCAACACGTTGCCGAACATGCCGGCCACCAGGAAAAACGGGGTACGCGGCCCCCCCTCGCCATCGTGCATGGCGACCAGATGTTTGAACCGCCGTTCGGGTCCGCGCGACCGGGTCGGCGCGTCGCTTGTGGTGGCGTCATTCAGGCCGGTTTGTTCGGCGATCAGCGCGGCACATTTACGGATTGTCGGCGCCTCGAACAGGACCGAGATCGGGAATTCGATCCGGTAGGCCTTTTTCACCATAGAAAACAGGCGCACGGCAATCAGGGAATGCCCACCCAGATCAAAAAAACTGTCCTCGACTCCGGGCGCGGACACGCCCAGAAGATCCTGCCAAAACCCGGCGAGTGTGCGTTCGATATCCGTTTCGGGCGCAACATAGTCACCGTCAAGCTGAGGGCGGTCAAATGTCTGGCCGTCTGACACCTTGGCCGTGCTGGCCGCTGTCTGCGCAGTCAACGCATCAAGGTTCATCGAAGACACCGCCACCTGCGGCAGGCCCAAACCCAGCGCGCGGTGGAACGCCGCGACCCCTTCGGCGGGCAGGATGCCTTGCGACAGGTTATGGTGCAGGCGCTCTTCGGCCGGGGACAGTGGCTGGCTGACGCCATCTTGGGGGACGTCGAACTCAACCTCGGCTTTGGTCAGTCGCGGCGCGGCTGACAACACATGCGCGTCCTCTAGCCGCCGGATCGAAAAGCCGTCGATTTCGACACAGACCGTACCGTCTGGCGCACACAGCGTCACATCAAAGCTCGCTGTTTCACCGGAACCCTGATTGTCGCCGGCATTGCGCACCCAACTCACGATGCGCGCAGGCAGGGGATGGTGGACCCGGACACGGGCATAGGACACCGGCACCCACAAATGGTCCGGGCGATAGCCGTCAATCAGATCCATCGCCCAACCGGTCGCTATATCCAAAAGCGCGGGATGCAGCACGAACCCGGTGTCGTCCTGCGCGGCAAGCGGCAGCGACAGATCGGCGATCCCCTCGTCGTCGCCCAGCGCGCGGGTGTCCAGCACCCTCCAGCGCGGGCCAAAGGCCAGATGCACCTCTTGCGCCGTGCGCAGTTTGCCTCCGTCCGCCGCGTTTTGCGCCGCACCACAGCGCCGCCGGACCTCCGTCAGATCCAGCGCGCGCGGCTGTGCCATCGGCACCAGAACAAGGCGCCCCTGCGCGGTCAGCGCATGGCCGGATCTGCCGTTCAGGGTCACATCGCCCAGCACATCCAAACCATAGCCCGCCTCGCCCCGTTTCAACCGCAGACGGATGTCGCGCGCGCCGCCTTCGGGGACGTACAGAGGCCGCAAGAATGTCAGGTCGCGGATCTCAAACGGCCCCGTCTCGGCCTGCGCCCTTAGCGCATGGGCCGCCAAAGTCAGATATCCGGTGCCGGGCAGCAGCGCATCACCTGACGCCGTGCGATGTTCGCCAATGAACCAGTCGCTGGCGTCGTAACGCGCGGTAAAAAGCCGGTTGCCCGCAGCGTCAAACGTCGCCTTGTCCAACATCGGCACACCCGCCTCTGCGATCGGCGCCTGCGGTACGTCGCCATTGCGGGCGGCAACTGCCTCGGCGGCCATGCCGACTTCGTTCCAGATGCCCCAGTTGATAGCGACCACGCGGGTCTGCCCACCCCGGCGCGACCGGGCGTAGGCGTTGAGATATTCGTTGGCAGCCACATAGTCGACCTGCCCCGCTGGTGCCGTAACGGTCGAGGATGAGGCAAACAGCACCATCCATTCCAGCGTCCCGTCAGGGAACAGCTGGTCGAGCACCTGGGTCCCGTGGATCTTGGGCGTGAACACATCCTCGATCGATGCCGGGGATTTGGTTTGCAGCGGCGCATCGGCGATGACACCCGCGGCGTGGATCACGCCAGTGATCACGCCGAAACGGTCGATAGCGGCATCAACCACACCGCGCATCTGCGTCAGGTTGCAGACATCGGCGGCGGCGATCATCACGTGGCCGCCGGCCTGCTCCAAATCCTGCACCGCGCGAATGCGGGCGGCGATACGGTCCTGCGGCGCGTGCCGGGCGAGATAGTCCGGCCAATCCTTGCGGGCCGGTAAATCGCCCCGCGCCACAAGAATCAGATTCGCGCCCTGTGCCGCAAAATCCCGCGCCAGAGACAGACCGATTCCGCCAAACCCGCCGGTGATCAGATAGGTGCCGTCGCGCGCCACCGGACGGGCCGGATCGCTCAGCGGCACGGGGCGTTGCGCACATTCAAACCGCCGATCAGCGCGCAGGGCGACGATCCGGTTTGCGGGGGGTGACATCAGCTCTTCGAGCAGGCGCAGGGTCAGCGCATCCTGCGTCGCCCTGAATTGCGCCTGCACAGTACCGCGCCGCCACAACGCGGCGGACGGCGGCACCGGCAGGCTGATATCCAGCGTCGACACCGTGACCCCGGGCAATTCGCGCGAAATCACCCGTGCGGGGCCCGCGATGGTTGACTTGGCGGGCCACAGCAGTGGTTCGTCGCGGACCTGAGCAGCGCCATTGGTCACAATGTGGATGTGCAGCGGGCGCGGCAGATTTTCCTCGGCCATCACCTGAGCAAGGAACAGCAGCGCGTAAAATCCCTGCTCCTGAAGGCGGTGGAAAAAGCTTGACCCCGGGCGGTGGGTTTCATCGGCCGTGACCATCCAGAAATGCGCGATCCGACTGGGCACCTGACCGCGCGACAGCATATCCTGCACCAGCAGATCATAGCCTTCGCGGCCACGTTCGGGCGCCAGAACATAGCTTTCTTCCGACACCCGCGAAAAGGTGTCGCCCGCGCGCAATTCAACAACCGTATGACCGGCACCGCGCAACCGTTTGGCGCAGCTCTGCGCCAGCCCGGCGTCGTCCATGAACATGAGCCAGGTCTGCGGTTCGCCCTCATCCAATCCCTCAGCGACATCAACCTCGGGTTCCGCCGAGCGGGGCCGCCAGACCGGGGCCCAGCCCCATCCGGCAACATCATCGCTGCGCATCAGATAATGCGATGCGCCATCCTGCTGCGCAGTGCCGGGGGCAATAAAATACGGCGCGCGCTGAAAGGCATAGGTCGGCAGCGGCACCCGGTTGCGCCGCGCGTCACCCCAGATCTGATCCCAATCGAACTCTGCACCCAACGCCCAAAGGCGACCCAGCGTTTCAAGGTGATATTTATCGTCGGCGACATCCTCGTCGGGGTGACGCAGCGACGACAGCACCTGCTGTCCTGGCACCGCGCCATGCTGACGCGCCAGCGCCGACAGCGCCTTGCCTGGTCCGACCTCAAGGAAAATGCGGTTGTCCTGTGCCAGCGTGCCAATACAATCTGCGAAATGCACGGTGCCGCGCAGATGATCGACCCAATACTCCGGGTCCGTCGCCTGCGCGTCGGTCATCATCGCGCCAGTGCGGTTCGAGGTCAGAGGAATCTGCGGCGGGTTCAGGTCGATGGCCCGTAGATAGCTACGGAAATCGTTAAGGATCGGCTCTAACATCCGCGAATGCGCAGCGACGTCGATGGGAATGCGCCGACAATCAATATCCAGCGCCCTGAGCTGCGCCTCAAGCTGATCCAGAGCGACCTGCGGCCCCGAGGCAACGCTAAGTTCCGGGGCATTCACCGCCCCGAGGTCGAGCGCGTCGCCCAGCAGCGGCTGCAACCGGTCCGCTGACAGGCTGACCGACAGCATCCCCCCCTGAGGAACCGTGTCAAACAGCCGTCCGCGCAGATGCACCAGCCCGATACAATCTTCGAACGACATCACGCCGGCGACACAGGCGGCGGTGTTTTCGCCCATGCTGTGCCCGGACAGCACCGTCGGCGTCACGCCCCAACTGATCCACAATTGCGCCAACGCATATTCGCTGATCATGATCAGCGGCAGTTGCAGCGAAGGCCGGGTCAGCGCCGCGTCGGCCTGCGCCCGGTTGGCGTCATCCGGCAGCCACAGCGCCCGAATATCGCGATCCTCGATCGTGGCCAGAACCTCTAGTCCGCGATCCATCCATTCGGCAAAGACCGGCTCGGTCTCGTACAAGTCGCGCGCCATTCCGGCATATTGCGCACCGCCGCCGGGGAACAAAAATGCCACATCGGGCGCATGCAAGGCGGTGTGGGAATGCACCCGGCGCGGCGTGTCCTCCTCCAACAGCTTCGCCGCCTCCCCAGACGTCTCGGCGACAATCACCCGGCGCTTTTCAAACGCCTGACGGCCATGGCGCAGGGTAAAGGCAACGTCGGCCAGCGATTGCTGCGGATTGGCGCGCAGATGTGCGGCCAGACGTTTGGCGTTGTCGTCCAGCGCCGCCTTACTGCGCCCCGACAGGGTAAGGATCTGGAACGGCCAGTCACTATCGTCGGACACTGCGCGTTCGGGCGCCTCTTCCAATACCACATGCGCGTTGGTGCCGCCGACACCCAGCGAATTCACCCCGGCCCGGCGCGGCGATGCCCCCGCTGGCCAGTCGGTGAGCCGGTCGTTGACGCGAAACGGTGACGCCTCGAAATCAATCGCCGGATTTGTTGCCTCATACCCAAGGCTGGGCGGCATCTGCCGGTTGTGCAGCGCCAGCCCGGCCTTGATCAGCGACGCCACACCCGCCGCCGTATCGAGGTGGCCGATATTGGTCTTGACCGATCCGATGCGACAAAATCCCCTCGCGTCAGTGGTTTGCGAAAACGCCTGTGTCAGCGCGGCGACTTCGATAGGGTCGCCCAGATAGGTTCCGGTGCCGTGGCATTCCACATAGCCGACCGTGTCCGCCGTGATGCCGGCAACCGCCTGCGCCTCGGCAATGGCCTGTGCCTGACCGTCAACCGAAGGAGCGAGATAGCCCGCCTTGGCCGCACCGTCGTTGTTGACAGCCGAGCCTTTGATCACCGCCCAGATATGGTCGCCATCCGCCACAGCATCTGCCAGCCGTCGCAGCACAACGACACCCGCGCCTGACCCGAATACTGTTCCCTGCGCCCGATGATCAAAGGCATGGCACTGACCATCCGGCGACAGAATCTCATTCTCTTTGAACAGATAGCCGCGTCCCTGTGGCAACTCGATCGTGGCACCGCCTGCCAGCGCCATATCGCATTCGCCATTCAGCAACGCCTGACAGGCATAATGCGTCGCCACGAGTGAGGTCGAACACGCGGTTTGCAGGTTGATCGACGGCCCCGTCAGATCGAATACATGGCTTGCCCGCGTCGTCATGAAATCTTTGTCGTTGCCGGTGTGGCGCAACAGGAACATGCCGGTGTTCGCGACCAGATCCGGATTCGAGCAGACGTTGAAATAGAAATAGCTGCCCATGCCGCAGCCCGCGTAAACACCGATCTGGCCATCGAAACCCTCAGGTACGTGGCCCGCGCTCTCGAACGCCTCCCAAGCGGTCTCAAGGAATTGCCGGTGCTGCGGATCCATGATCGCCGCCTCTTTGGGGCTGAACCCAAAGAAATCCGCGTCGAACATTTCGAACCCATCGAGCGGCGCGGCGTAAGGCACATAATTCTTGTGCCGGATCAGGCCGGGGGTTTCGCCTGCGTCACGCAGCGCATCTTCGGACAGATGGCGGATCGACGATACACCATCGCGCAAGTTGCGCCAATATTCTGCAATTGTACCGGCCCCCGGAAGGTGGGCCGCCATACCGACAATCGCAATATCGCTGTCGCTGGATAAGTGATTCTGACTATTCATAATCGCACAATCTTGCCGTCACGCCCCAGTTCGGGATACGGTTGAAATGGGGAGAAAATGTGGCAAATTCTAGATATCACCCCGGCATTTGCCACATTTTGTTGACACCCTGCCCCGATCAGCCACACATCTGGAAACAATACGGCATATCGGAATTATTATCCCCGGCTGTAGCGCCGTGACTCAGGTCCCGGCCCCGGCCAGCGCCACAATTGCACCCCAGTTCAGCCACAGCGCCATGGCCGCAATTGCCGCCCCGACAAGGGCAAAGCCAGCGTCATGCAGCCCGTCCCACGCCCCCATCCTCCGCGACAGCCACACCACAACTGGATAGGCCAGCAGGATCGCCACCCCCTGCGCCAGCAACGCGCCAATCAGACCTGCCAGTTCCAGCCCCAGCAGCAGACAGCCCACCATGAACACAGCCCGCGCCACAGCCAGAACAAAAAACCGTCTGGAATCGCCCGCCGCCAGCGCCGCCTGATCATAGGTCAGCACGATGATTTGCGGGATTTGCATACAGCCGATCAGCACCACAATCGCCCCGGCCGCCGCATACCGTGGATCATACATCAGATTGACCAGCCAGACGCCCAGCGCCGCAAAGATGCCCACAAGGATCAGCAGCGATCCCGTCACCAGACAGCGCATCTTGCGCAGCCGCAGGAAATTGGCGCGGCTATCGGTCGGTGGGCATTCACGGTAGATCGGGATCAGCACCTTGCGGGTGACCATGCCGCCCAGAAGCATAGGAAAAGATGCTAGGAAAAAGCCGATATTGTAGACCCCGAACAGGTCAAGCGGAAGGTATTTCCCGATGATAATCTTGTCGCCCTGACTGAACAGGAACCCGCAAACCGTCGACAAAAAGATCCATTTGCCGAAATTGATCAGCTCTGACGCGGCCTCTGGTTCCCAGCGAAAGCGGTTGTGCTGACCCGGCAGGAATCGGGTATAAAGCGTCAGTTGCATCAACCCGCTAACAATGCCGCTGATGACCAGCGCCCAGACGGACCCAGTGACCCAGGCAATCAGCACCGCGCTGAGGATTCCCGACAGCTGGACGAACACATCCAGCACCGTGACCCGGCCCAACATCAGATGCCGGTTCGCCGTGTCCAGACGTGTTGGATTGAACCCGGCGATCACCAGCGTCAGGCTGGCCACCGGCAAAAGATGCAGCAACTGCGGTTCGCCATAAAACGCCGCCATTGGCCAGGCGCAGAGACAAGCCGCCAGCCACAGGCCAAGGCCACGCATCACCTGAATGCTCCAGGCCGTATTCAGGAAATCGGGATCGTCGCCGCGCTTGCTTTGCAGGATCGCGGGGGCGACGCCGACGTCGGAAAACATCGCTAGCCCCTGAAGGAACACCAGCACCAGCGCCATCATGCCGAACGCTTCGGGGAACAGCAGCCGGGTCAGCAGCAGGTTCGACGCCAACCGGACGATCTGGCTGAACCCAAAACCACCCATCGTCAGCAACGCGGATCGCAGCGCCCGCGCAGTTAGCGACGCGCCTTGCAACCGATGAGGGAGGGCGAGGATCATCGCCCCCTGCTCCAACCCGCCGCGATGCCCGGCGTCAGCCGCACCGCCAGCGCAACCCCACAATAGACCGCAAACCCCAGCGGATCACGCAGCGCCATGGCCAGTTTGCGGGTCGTCGGAAACGGCGGCTTGCCTTCGTTGCGCATGAGGTCAGGATAGTGTTCGCGCAATTCCGTTACCCCGATATCCTGCCGCCGCCGCACACGTATCAGGTTGCGCAGCCCCTTGACCACCGGCCAGTCGTACGCGGCATCAACCGCCACGCGTTCCCTTGGTGCAAAGTTCAGCCGCACATAGGTATCGTCCGAAATGATATCTGGAAAATCCCCCCAACGTGCCCGCCCCACTGCGTTCACAGCAAACAGCCCGCATCCCGGAACTCCGTGCGTCATAAAGGGCACCTGCCGGTAAATCCTCGCGTAGGCCCGGCTGACCCAATTGTCGGGCACTGTGATGCGCAACCGTCCGCTGGCATAGCGCGGCGATTCCACATCCAGCACATCGTATAGCTGCATCATCAGCTCAGGGCTGACTGTCACATCAGCGTCGAGATAGACCCGGCTCTCTGCCTCGGCGGCCAAATCACCGGCGTTCAGCGCGGCCAACTTGCCGCCCGCTGCCCGCTCGATCACGTCCAACCGCCAGCCCCGCGCGGCAAAGGCATCCAGCCTGTGGCACGCGACGTCGGCGGTGTCGTCGCCGCAGCCATTGGCAATGACCAACACCTGCACCGCCCCCGGACGTGTCCAGACGGACGCCAGTACAGCATCAAGGCATCCGCCAATCAGCGCGGATTCATTGCTGGCGGGGATAAGAACGCTAAGCACACATGCCGCGCCAGCCCCGCTTTCCGCTATAAATCGTACCAAAGCAGCCACACATTGCGAAATTCAACACCAGACTTGGTGTCCCGGTTGCCACCAAACTATGGCCAAAGAATGAATTCGTCTAAAAATAATCCGTAGCACCGCGTCAGACGGTGCGTTCGACAATCAAAGGCCGGTGGTGTGTCGCAGAATTTGCGGATCGGATATCTTGTGCCCCAATTTCCGGGGCAGACCCATATCTTTTTCTGGCGCGAGGTTCTCGCGCTCGAACAGATGGGGCATCATATCGACCTGATCTCGACGCGCGTGCCGCCGCCGGGGCTGATTGCGCACGACTGGTCGCAAGAGGCGATGGCCCGCACCACTTATCTGGGCATGGTACAACCGCTGCTGGCGCTGACTGCTGCGGGCCGTCTGCTGCCGCGCGGATTGCCACTGTGGATGGCGCAACACGGCGCGGGTTTCGCGCGGGATATCGTGCTGACACTTTCGGCGGCAGAGCAGCTTGTGCGCCATGCCCACGCCGAACAGCTTGACCATATCCATGTGCATTCCTGTGGCCGCGCGGCGCTGATCGCAGCGCTCGCGCACAAGATGGGCGGCCCACCCTATTCGCTGACCCTGCACGGGCCGCTGTCGGATTATGGGCCGGGGCAGCGTTTCAAATGGGCCGACGCCGCCTTTGCCACCATCATCACCCGCAAGCTTGAGGCAGAGGTCCGTGAAGAACTGGCGGGCTTTCTGCCCGAGCGCATCGTGATCCGGCCCATGGGGGTCGACACCGACATTCTGCACCGTGACACGCCCTACCAGCCTGCGCCCCACGGCACTCCGATGCGGCTATTCTCTTGCGCGCGGCTGAATGTGGTCAAGGGGCATCAGGATCTGATGACCGCCGTCCGGTTGCTGCTGGATCAGGGCGTCGATGTGCGCCTTGAGATCGCGGGCGAGGACGATGCCGGCGGCGCCGGATATCGCAAGGTTCTGGAGGCGGAACTGAAACGTCTGCATCTGCGCGACCACGTCAAACTGCTGGGCGCAATTGACGCCAGCGCGGTACGGCAAAAGCTGCTGAACGCCCACGTCTTTGTGCTGGCCAGCTGGCACGAGCCGCTGGGCGTCGCGTATATGGAGGCGATGGCCTGTGGTGTGCCCACCATCGGCACCGACGCCGGTGGTGTACGCGAGCTGATCACCGACGGTCGTACCGGGCGACTTGTCCCCCCGAAAGACCCGCAAACGCTGGCCCATGCCATCCGCGATCTGGTGCATGACAGCGATCTTGCCGTACAGCTGGCCGCCGCCGGGCGCGCACATGTGGTGGCACATTTCCGGTCTGCGCTGGGGGCAGAAACGCTGGTGTCCGAAATCGAAGCGGCGCGGGTTTCTGCCGCGCCGTCGCCGGACCCGATTGTTACGGGCCGTCAGGCATCGTGATCTCACTGTCCGAGGCGTCAAATCCGACCACCTCGATCCCGGCTAACATCACCGGCCCCGCCGGGCCGGTTGCCATCAGCGCAGTGTCCAGAAATTCGAACGCGTAATCGTCTGGCTGACCGGGCAGCACAGCCCGGTCCTGCCCCGCGCCGCCGTGCAAATGGTCGGCACCACCTGCCGAGATCAGCACATCGTCACCCGGACCACCCAGCAGGATATCCGCCTGCGGGGTGCCGGTCAGTATCGCACCGCTGCTGTCGGCCTGCAGCAGCACTCCGTTTGAAAAGGCGGCAGGTGCGCGCCCGGATTGATCCCCGGCCCCGCGCGCATTGTACCGCATCAGCGCATCCCAACGCGGATTTTTGTCGTTCAGGTGCCGCAACGCGCCCCAGCTGCCCCATTTACTGGGCGGGGCAACGTCGACAAAGGCGTTGAACATCTGCCCGCCTGCCGCCGTCCATCCCGCCAGCAGCACATCGTACAGCCCGGTCATCTGGGGGCTGTAATTGAACATCTCGAAAAATGCGGTCAGGCGGTCATCGTTGACGGCCTCGCCTGCGGCGCTCACATGGGTGCCACCTTCGTACATGATCAGATCCAGGCCGACCTGTTGCGCGGCGCGGGCGTGATATGGCCAGACCTGCCCAACCATTTCAGCCACGGACCCGTCGCGCAAGGCCCCCGCCACGGGCGCGGTTGCCAGATCAAACCGATGCGCAAGAATATATTCGCGCAGCGCGACGCGGGTCAGTCCCAGCGCCTCGCCCGCCTTCCTTGCCGCGCCCTCAGAGGCGTCCAGCCAACCCCGCACCTGCGGAACTCCCTCATCGATGCCGATCTCGTAACCGAAATAGCCGCTGACAGCGTAGGCATCAAAACTGTCCTGCGGCGGTTGACCGAGTGTCTCGGCGGCAAGTGGACCGCGCAGCACGGCCTCTTCGAGGCCCGGCCAGCCGGTGTGGGTCGACATGATCCGCATCAATCGCGCCGACGCGTCCGCCGCAAACACTTCGGACCACAGATCCATCACCTGCGCCGCGCGCAGCCCGTAAAACTGCATCCAGCCGGTTTCGCTCTCGCCCCAGAGCGCAGTTGCCTGCGCGCTGGCCCAATGCGCCTGCGGAAAGATATAATTCCAGACCTCGTTGGAATATTCGACATATGCCATAAGTCGCGGATCAAGCGTGTCATGCACCTGTTGGGCAAAGCTGCGAACATAGCCATCGTCCGCCAGATGCGGCATGCTGAACCACGGATCGACGCCGATCTGATTGGCCAGCGCCACCATCACCTCGATGGGCACCCCGCGCGAGGTCCAGCTGTAATCCGTCAGGCGCGGGCGATCATCCCATGTCGCAATCGAAGAACCGTTGGTGAACATCCAGTCCATGAACCGCACAGCGCGCAAATCCTGTACCCGCGCGATCCAGTCGGGATTGAACAGCACCCCCGCCTCGTAGAGCGGCAGGTGGTCGGCCCGCACAACATGCATGTCGTGGATCGGATCACGCGCGTCGATGCCCGACAGCGAAATACCGACAAGCCCCTCGCCCGGCGTATATTGAAACGTGATTTTGCCCGGCTGCGCGCTGATCCTGTCCGCGCGCCCGGTCAGGGTGATGTCAGCCCGCCCCTGATAGGTCAGGACATAGGTGCCCGACAAATGGGTCGCACCTGGGGGCTGATCGGTCAGGATCACGGTCTCGATCCGTTCGATGCCCGGCGGGATATCCAGCGGCCACCCATCGAGATCGAGATAACCACCGTTCCGCAACGCCGCTTCGTCCATGCCGCCCCATTGGCCGGGTTTGTGACCCGTCCATGTCCGCGCCGTCTTCATCACGTCGACAAAGGGGTGCTGAGTTGACCAGTCGGAAATGCCATTCAACCCCATGGCCAACGCTGGTATCGCACCCGGAACGAGCTGGTCTTCGGTCATATCCGGCGCATCTGCGGCATCCGTATCCGCTTTGCCGGTGGGTGGTTGTGGTGCCGCGTCGGCCACGATTGTATCGCCCCCAGTCACCTGGCGGGACTGCCGCTCATCATCTGAAACGGATTGCCAGATCAGTTGACGCAGTTGCGGATACGCCGCGCGGACAGCCGGATCAATCCCCTCGGGCACGTCAAAATCTGCGGGCGGGGGCGCGTCATAGATAGCCGCATAAGTCACCATCGCCGCAAGGAAATACAGCGTTGGCGTGCCATGTGGCGCATCATCGACATAAAGTGCCTGCGCGGGCAGAATAATCAGCGGCTCTGTGCTCAGAACCTCGGCCAGAACCGACGCCACCGGGATCAGCCGGACATCCCGATCAGGCAGTGCCGCGCGCAGCGCATCGACATAGTCCACGTACCAATCGTGATACGCTGCCCGGTTGAAATCCTGATAGCGGCGCAATCCACGGCTGTTCGGCGGATAGCTGACCTGCGTCGCCATCTCGGCCCAGCCTTCGTAGATCAGGAAACGTACCTCGGGCGCCTCGGTTGACACCCAGTCGAACACCTCCAGCGTGGCGGACAGCGGGCTGGCCCGGTCCCGATTGTCACCGTCATAGGGCGCATCAGGCGGCTGATACTGGATAAAATTGGCTGGATTGATCAGGACGGTGTCAAATCCCGCACCGCCGAACGGCCCACGGTCGGGGTTCCATGCCCCCTGCACCTCCGGAAACCCCCAATTCGCCGTGGGTGGCAACCCGGATGCGAAATCCCGCAGAAACCCCCATTGCCCGTCCAGCGCAAAGGCACGCCCGTCCGCCTGCGCCAAGGCATTCAGCCAATGCGGCACGTTGCTATCAGGCAGATCCCCCAGATGATGCATCAGCGAATTACCAAACGCATAGACGCGGGCACCATCGCGCCCTTGCGCCCAGGCGGGCTGACACGCGAGCAAGCCAAAAAACACAGCCAGAGTCAGACGCAACATGCTCACCATAATACTGTTCCCGAACAATGATCTTTCAGATCATATGGGACCCTGGCGCCATCGCTCAATGATCCTGCCGTCAGTTCGGCCATTTCAGCGACATTTTGGGACGTTTATCCCAAATGTCACCGCTGGGGGCCTAATCGTCGTCCTCTGGCGCATCCGTGGTCGATAGGTCAATCTTGCCCTCGTCGTGATCGGTTCGCGGTGGGGTGACAGGTTGCTCTGGCTCTTTCTCGACGCGCGGAGGGGTTTGCTGCGTGATGGTGATCGGCTGCGTCGTTCCGTCCTTGGCCTCTCCGAAAAAGATGGTCTGGTGCGGGAATGGAATTTCGATGCCACGTTCATCAAAGATACGCTTGAGGATCTCGTTATAGGCGCGACCCAGACCCCATTGCTTGCCCGGCAGCGTCTTGATCCTTGACCGCAGCACCACGGCGCTGTCACCAAAGGAATTGAGGCCGAACCATTCCATATCGCCGAGGATCACAGCGCCCTGTTCAGGGATCGCGCGCAGCTCGTCAAAGCCTTGATGCATTGCCTCTTTCACTTCATCGACATTCTCGCGGTAGGCGACCCCCATGTCGCAGACAAAATACGAAAACTCGCGGGTAAAGTTCGACACCATGTCCACTGACGAAAACGGAATGATATGAAACACACCGTTCACATCGCGCAGGGACACGGACCGCACCGTCAGCTTTTCAACGCCGCCAGTGATGCCCCCCACGGTGATCACATCCCCGACATTGATGGCATTTTCAAACTGGATAAACACGCCTGTGATGATGTCCTGCACCATCTTTTGCGCGCCAAAGCCAATCGCCAGACCCAGCACCCCCGCCGACGCCAGCAGCGGCCCGATATTCAAACCGATCTCGCTCAGCACGAACATCAGCGTCAGGACAATCAGCGCAATGGTGGCAGCATTGCGCAGCAACGACAAAAGCGTGGTTTCGCGGGCGGTTGGCACTTTGCCGTAATCGGGGTTCAGCCGGTAATCCACCCACGAGATCATGGCAATCCATATGCCATAGGCGACCAGAAGCGTCAGAAACACCGATACGATAGCGCCGGTCAAATTCTGACCGAACTGGCTTTCCATCCAGCCGCGCAGACCAATCAGACCCAGCGTGTCAAAGGCAAACAGCACCACTAGCAGCGCCACAAACATCCGAACAACCAACAGGATCTTGGGTACGATCCGGTTCAGGCGCGGTTGCAACAGCGGCAGGCGCTGCATCACATCGTCTGGCAGGACGACGCCGTTTCTCATTGACGACGACAAGGCCCCGGTGATCAGCGAAGCGATCAGCACTGCCAGCAATATCTTGCCTGACGCGGCAAGGTAGCCAAAGACAACTTCGGTCGGCTGGCTCATCACCGCGATGAACATAAAGGCCAGATAGACCAGCGCCAGCCAGTGCCAGTGCATCATGATCCCGCCAACAAAGCCATGCAGCTTGCGGTTCGGCGGTGGCGCGTCGGGGTCAGCTTCGCTTAGTTGCCCATCTGCATCTGCGACCAGCACCGGATCGGCAAAGCGGTCGGTTAGCCATGCCGTCACTGCCTTGCGCTGCTGCAGCACCAAAACAATGAGATAGAGCAGCACCAGCACCGACAGCAGCGCCGAAACACCCAGACCAGCGGCAAAGGACGCGTTTTGGTTGACGATGGGCACGATCAGCAGTTGACCATAGCCCAGCACGCTGACGACGATATTTGTCGCCCGGTTCAGCGATTTGGCGGCACGGTTGCCTATGGGCAGAATCCGCAGCCCTCCGGCTGAGGGTGACAGCACTGCTCGCACCGCCACCTTGATCGCTTCGACCAGCACAAACGCATTCAGATAGAGCGTCTGACGCAGGTCGATCTGGCCAAATTCGCCCAGCGCAAAAGTGGTCACACCATAGCCAATCGCCCAGGCCACCAGCACGATCATCAGGTCGATCAGCACAGAGGCAATGAACAGCCCCACTTTGGCCGACAGCCCGCGCGCACTGGCGCGCTGCCCCAATGACCGGAACAGCGGGATCGCCATGGTCCGCAAGGTCAGAAACACCGCCACCGTAATTGCAATCACCAGAAGCAGCGATTTGAACGCGTCGAACAACACCGGCAATTCATTGCCATGCAGCCCGCTGAACACACTGCCAGTCTGACCAAAGGCGGCTATGACCTGCGTGGCTTCTGCCACCGTGCTTTCGACAATACCTTGCGTCAATAGCGCGACGCGCCCGCCAAACGACAGCTGTGCAGGCGCAGCCTCGGCGGCGGCGGCCGACTCGGCAGTTGGGTCGGCGTCGGCAGGAACGGTCTTTTCCAGCTCGGCAATCAGCCTGGCGCGCGCCACGTCATCCCTGAGCACGTCCAGCAGCGGCGCCAGCGGATCATCTGCGGCGGGTGCGTCAGTTGTGGCGGAGTCTGACGCCGATGTGCCAACCGACGGCACAAATTGCGCCCCGACTGGTGAGGCAAGCATCAGGCCGATCAGCACCCCGCATAGGGATAGAAACAGGGACTGGCTGATACGGACTGGATAAAAACTCATACATGCCTCACTTTTGCGCTGGTTCGCGCACTTTTTGTCCAACGCATAGCGCTAGGGTTCTGTTCCCCGCTCGTCGTCGCCCAGAATGGACCGGCGCCGGTTAACGCGCCTTATCATTCCGCGCAAGCCATGGTAACCCGGCCCGAATGGTTCGCTGGTAAGGGTGCATGCCCGCACATGCTCGTCAAGTCTCCTCCCCTGATCGACGTTCTGCCCGGTGCGGACGGCCCGCATGTCACCCTGCGCGGGGCGATCACCATCGCGCATGTGACCAACCTGGTGCAAACGCTGGATACAATCAGCGCTGATCAGGCGGCCACCGTCGATCTGAGTGAGGTCAGCCACCTCGATACGTCTGGCGCATGGGCGCTGACACGTCTGCGCCAGCGTCTTGAAGCAGCAGGACAAAATCTGACGATCAAAGGCGCAAGCCCCGGCGTCGAAAGCTTGCTGGTCACGATCAGCGATACAATGCCTGAGGCCGAAACCCGTACCGCGCCGCGCCGCAGCCTGACCGATCTGGTCGAGGGGGTGGGGCGACGCGTCATGGAGGGGGCGAATTTTGTTCTCGACCTCACTGGCTATCTTGGGCTGTTCCTCGCCCGGATCGCCCGCGCCATCCGTCACCCGCGCGAATTTCGACTGACCGCATTGGTACATCATTGCGACGAGGTTGGCGTGCGCGCCGTGCCGATCGTCGCGCTGATGTCGTTCCTGATCGGTGTGGTGCTGGCCTTTCAGGGGTCAACCCAGTTGCGCCAGTTCGGAGCCGAAGTTTTTGTCGTCGACCTGATTGCGGTATCAATCCTGCGGGAATTGGGGATTTTGCTGACCTCGATCATCGTGGCCGGGCGCACCGCGTCTGCCTTTACCGCCGCGATCGGGTCGATGAAAATGCGCGAAGAGATCGACGCCATGCGCACCCTTGGCCTTGATCCCGCGATGGTGCTGTTTGTGCCGCGGATTCTGGCGCTGCTGCTGATGCTGCCGATCCTGGGACTGGTCGCAAATCTGATGGGGCTGATCGGGGGCGGGCTGATGGCCTGGATCGACCTCGGCATTTCGCCAGCGATGTTCGTCACCCGGTTGGTTGAGGGGACGGATATCGGCCATGTCGTCGTCGGCATGGTCAAGGCGCCATTCTTTGCTGTCATTATCGGCGTCGTGGGCTGCCACGCCGGCATGCAGGTTGGCAGCAACGCGGAATCGCTGGGGCGGATGACATCAAACGCCGTGGTGACAGCGATTTTCACCGTGATCGTCGCGGACGCCGTGTTTTCGATCTTTTTCGCGCAGCTGGGGGTCTAGAGATGAACGACACCTCAGACATCGTTATCCGGCTGCGCGGTATTCGCAATCAGTTTGGCAGCCATGTGGTGCATGACGACCTGGACCTGGACGTGCGGCGCGGCGAGATTTTGGGCGTCGTTGGTGGATCAGGCACCGGAAAATCGGTGTTGCTGCGCACAATCTGTGGCCTGCAGATCCCCAAGGCCGGGGAAATCGACGTTCTGGGCGTCAACGTGCGCACAGCGGACGAGGATGCCCGCACTGCGCTGGAGCAACGCTGGGGGGTGATGTTTCAGGACGGCGCACTGTTTTCGTCGCTCAATGTGCGCGAAAATGTCGAAGTGCCGATGCGCGCCATCCCCGGTCTGGACCCTGCGATCCGCAGTCAGCTTGCAGATCTTAAGGTGTCGATGGTCGGCCTGCCCTACAAGGCGGGCGACAACATACCGTCGGAACTGTCCGGGGGGATGCGCAAACGCGCCGGGCTGGCGCGCGCCTTGGCCTTGGACCCTGAAATCGTATTTCTGGACGAACCCACCGCCGGGCTAGACCCGATTGGTGCGGCGGATTTCGACCGGCTGATCCGTGGACTCAGCCATTCGCTCGGATTGACGGTCTTCCTCGTCACGCATGATCTGGATACATTGCACGCGACCTGTGACCGCATCGCGGTCTTGGCGGAAAAGCGTGTACTGGTCACCGGAACGATGCAGGACATGCTGAAGGTGGATCACCCCTGGGTTCACGAATATTTTCACGGACCGCGCGCCCGCGCTGCGCAGGATTCGGTACAGCCGCCTGCGGGCAACGATCAAAGGTAAACGGACGACATGGAAACACGCGCGAATTATGTCCTGATCGGCGTCTTTACCCTGCTGGGTCTGGGTGGGATTCTGGCCTTTTTCCTGTGGTTTGCTCAGGTCGAGCTGGACCGCCAGTTTTCCTATTACGATGTGTCGTTTGAATCGGTCGCGGGGCTGTCGAACGCCTCGGATGTCCGGTTTTCCGGCCTGCCGGTGGGTCAGGTTGTAGATGTCCGCCTGTCGCCGGACCGCGATGGATCAGTCACCGTGCGGGTCGAGGTGGACGCCGCCACGCCGGTTCGCAGTGACAGCGTAGCCACCATCGAATCGCAGGGCGTCACCGGCGTATCCTATGTCGGCATCAGCGCAGGCACACCCGAGGCCCCGATGCTGGAACCCGAAACGCCCGACGGCGTGCCGCATATTCAGCCAGGCCGATCCGTAATCCAATCCCTGTCCGAAGATGCGCCGCGCCTGCTTCAGGAATCGCTGAACGTAATCACCGGTATCAGCGAATTGCTGAACCCCGAGAACCAGAGCAGGGTTGAACATATCCTGATCAATGTCGAGGCCGCGTCCGACGATTTTGCCGCAACCCTCAAGGGGTTTTCGTCGGTCACATCCTCTGTTGCGGATTTCGCCCAACAAATCGACCGCTTTAACAGCACACTCGAAGTTCTGACCGGGGATATGTCCGAGGTGCTCAATACCGCCGACAACACCCTGGCGTCGATTGGTGAATTGTCCGAACAGGCCAAGGGATTTCTGGATGACGGATCAGAGACCCTGAACGCCGCCACCGGAACCCTGACAACCGCCGAGGGGTATCTGGCCAGCGATCTGCCCGCCCTGACTGATGCGCTGCGCGAGACGGTGAGCGAAGCACGCACCGAGATCGCGACGCTCAGCGCCTCGGCGCAAACGACGCTTGGTATCTTTTCCCAGACCGGGACAACAGCAACCGCCCGCCTGCAAGAAGCCGAAGTGCTGATCGACAACACCGTCGACATGATCGCCAATCTTGATGTCGCGGTGAACAATATGGATCAGGCCGCGATTGACTTCGACCTGCTGATGGAGACGGACGCCACCGAAATGGTCGCAGAGGCCCGTGTGATGATCGACGAGGCCACCAATGCCGTGCGTCAGATCACCGCGATCACCGACACCGATCTGCCGGTGATTGTGGCGGATATCCGTGCCGCGACCGACTCCGCGAACCAAGTTGTACAACAGGTCGGCGCCGATCTGACCGCCGCAACCGGCCGGATTGACACGCTGTCTCTGGCCGCCCAGACCACTCTGAGCACGGTCACCAACACATTTTCCAATGCCAACCTGACGCTGAGTGCGGTCAACTCTGCCCTTGCCACCGGACAAGGCGCGCTGGAGGCTGCAGAGCGGGCGTTTGACGGCGCGGACCGGGTGATGAACGAGGATGTTTCGGCCATCACCGGGGATCTGCGCGCCTCGATCTCGCAGCTTAACGGGGTGATCGCCCAGGTGTCCGAGGACATTCCCGGCGTGACGTCCGATCTGCGCGCAGCCAGCCGCTCAGCCGAGGCCACCTTTGCCGAGGTGCAGCGCATCGTCGCATCGTCGGGGGGGGCCGTCACGGCATTTGCCAATGACGGTCTGCCGCTTTATGCCCGTCTGGCGCAGGAAACGCGGACGCTGATCAGCAATCTCGATCGGCTGACGACGCAGATTCAGCGCGACCCGACACGGTTCTTTCTGAACAAATCGACCCCGGAATACAGACGCTAGGTGATGCCCATGATACGCTTTAGTCCCTCAAAATTGGTACCTCTGATTGCGGTTCTGGCGTTGTCGGGATGTTCCGCGCTTTCGGCGCTCAGCGATGCGTCGCAGCCGCTGGATGTGTTTGATCTGCGCGCGCCGACGGATGTCCGGCAAGCCACCCGCGCCCTGCCGCTGTCGCTGACCGTCGAATTGCCAACCACCGGCGGCGCGTTGCAGACCGACCGGATCCTGATCCGCCCCAGCCCGCTACAGGCGCAGTATCTGCCAGATGTCCGCTGGAGTGAGACAACCCCGGTGTTTGTCCAGACGCTGATGTTGCGATCGCTCGAAGATACAGGCGCGTTCCGGTACATCGCCCGAACGCCGCTGGGCGGCACCAGTGACATCGCCATCCTGACCGAAATCACCAATTTCGAGGCCGAGACCGCAGGCGAAGATATGCCCGTGACGATCCGCTTGCGCATAAGTTCAAGTCTGGTGCGTGAACGCGACGCCCGGATCACCGCCAGCCGCAGCTTTACCGCAACGGCGCAAGCCACCGACACCGATGCCCAAAGCGTGGTCGAGGCGTTTGACCGCGCCAGCCAAAGCCTGCTGAGCGAATTCGCTGCTTGGACGGCATCGTCGCTGGGGGCGCGCCTGCGCTAACGCCCCCCGATCGGGTCAGCCCGCCAGATGCTCGAACAGCCGTGCAACGGCTTCGGCCCCCGGATCGACATGACCGGTCAGTTGTTCGGCATTGATATAGGCGGCGCGTCCGGCATTGGCTTTGGTCAGGGTGGCGGTGTGATCCGCGCCCTGGCGGGCGGCCTGCGCCGCTGTACCCAGCCCAGTGCCCAGCGCATCCAGCGCCGGCGCCAACGCGTCAACCATCGTCCGGTCGCCAAGGTTCGCGCCGCCGATCTGCTGCATCCGCTCAAGCCCCGCGATCAGCGCATCGCGCATCGGCATGCCGGCCGATGACGCATCCCCCGCCGCAGCAAAAAAGATCGCCAAAAGCACGCCGGACGATCCGCCCATCGTCTGGCTGAGTTCCTGACCAATGGCGCGATAGAGCTGCGTATGATCGGCGAGTGGCAGCGTGTCCATCGCCCCGATCAGCGCCCGCGCCGCCCCGGCCAGCGTCGACCCCGTATCACCATCGCCAGTCTTGGCGTCCAGCGCGTTCAGATCCGCCTCGGCAGTGATCAGCAGTTCGCAGCAATCGGTCAGAAAGGCTTTGGTCGCATCATGCGGCGACGGCATCGCCTTGATCGGGGCCAGTCCGTCGGGCAACGGCAGTACAGTCGGTGGCGTCAGCGCCACGCAACCGGGCCAGCCAGGTGCAGTGGTGGTGGCGGCCAGACTATCGGCGTCACCATCGCCCAGGGCATAGACCGACACCGAAAAGCCGCGCATGTCGAGCGAGGTCATCATCGACGCCGGTCCCACCATCAGATCGACCGACCCGGCTAGCGCGGATTGCGTGATTTCATTCGCCAGCACAGACATTTCCAGCACCGAGACGCCACCAAGGTTGTTCAGCAACACCACATGCCGCCCCTCGGTCATTGTCGCCGCCAGCCGGCCAGCCACAATGGCCATCGCTTGCTGCGCCGACGGAAAGGCGATCTGCTCGACCCCTGCTTCGCCATGAATACCCAGACCCAATTCCGCCTTGCCCGCCGCGATGCGGTGTTCCTTGGGCGAACCGGGAACGGTGCAGGTGTCCAGAGACATGCCAATGCTACGGGTGCCGTTGATCACACGAGTCGCGGCCTTTGCGACCTGTGCCAGATCCGCGCCTTGTTCGGCCAACGCCCCAGCGATCTTGTGCACAAACAGCGTGCCGGCGACGCCGCGCGCCTGGGGCAGATCGGGCAGCGCAATGTCGTCATCGACCACAACCATCTCGACCCGCAGGCCAAAGGCCCGCGCGCGTTCCGCAGCGAGCCCAAAGTTCAGACGGTCGCCGGTGTAATTCTTGACGATCAACAGGCAACCCGCTGATCCCGTGACGGAAAGAATCCCGGCCAGCACCGCATCCACCGACGGCGAGGCAAAGATATCGCCACAAACAGCCGCCGTCAGCATGCCCTTGCCAACAAAACCCGCATGGGCCGGTTCGTGACCCGACCCACCGCCCGACACCAGCGCCACGCGGGATTTGTCCCAGTCGGATCGGACCACGACGCGGATGTGCGGATAGCCGTCCAACCGGGACAATGCCCCGCCCGAGGCAGCGATGGCGCCGTCGATCGCCTCGGTAACCATGTCGTCTTTGCGGTTCATAAAATGTGCCATGTGTCTCTCCCTCACACGAGCCGGTCGCCGGCGGCGTCAAAATAGAATGGGTTGCGTGGCTGGATGCGGACAATATCGCCATCCTCCAGCGTGGTATGCGCGTCTGTGACCGTGATCAGGTCATACGATCTGAACGATAGATGCAGGCGGGTCTGATCTCCCAGATGCTCGACCCGTTTGACAAAGCTTTCCTGCCCATCGCCCTGTCCGATCTGTTCCGGGCGCAGCCCGATGAATTTGGCCCCCGCAGGCGCGTCGCCAAACACATCCGCCGGCAGCACGTTGATCCGAGGCTGACCCAGACGGCTGGCCGCATAGATGCTGACCGGGTTTTCATAGATCTCGCGCGGGGTGCCGAACTGCACCAATTTCCCGTGATCCAGCACACCTACATGCGTGGCCATGGTCATCGCTTCGATCTGGTCGTGCGTCACATAAAGCATCGTCGCGCCCAGATTGGCCTGAATATTCTTCAACTCAACCCGAAGGTCCGAACGCAGCTTGGCATCCAGCGAACTCAGAGGTTCGTCCATAAGGTACACCGAAGGGCTGCGCACCAACGCGCGACCGATGGACACGCGCTGCATTTCACCGCCCGACAGCGCCGTCGCCTTGTTGCCCAGCTTGTGAGAGATTTGCAGCACCTCGGCCACCTCACCGACCTTGCGGTCAATTTCGGCCCTTGGGGTACGCAGGATCGGGGATTTCAGCGGGAATTCCAGATTTTCGCGCACCGTCAGATGCGGGTAAAGCGAATATTGCTGGAAAACCATCGCCACATCGCGCTGTGCTGGTGTCAGCCCCGCCATGGGTCGGCCGCCGATGGACACCGTGCCGCTGTCGGGATTGTCGAGGCCCGAGACCATGCGCAGGGTCGTGGTCTTGCCCGCCCCCGTTGGCCCCAACAGCACCACAAAGGCGCCGTCCGGCACAGTCATGGTGACATCGTCCAGCGCCACATCGGTGCCAAAACGTTTCGAGACATTTGCAAGGATGACTTCAGCCATGTCCCAGCACCTCCTTGTTGGCGATCGAGGTCAGCGCGCGTCCCGTGCGGGCATCAAACACAGTCAATGTGCGCGCATCCAGATCCAGCCCTGTGATGGTGCCGGTGCGGATAACCTCGTGTGATGCGATGCGCGCCTTGACAGCGCCGTGCTGCGTCTTGACCGTGACGATCTGCGTGGTGCCAAGGTATTCGCTGGCCACCACCTCGCCTCGATAGGGCGCGGCGTCGTTCAGGCGCACATGTTCGGGGCGCACACCCAAAGTCAGCGCACCGCTGGCCCCTTCGAGTTGTTGCGGCACAGCAAAGCTGACGCCGCCAAACTGCACCGCGGTCGCGCCCTTGCCCACGGTCCCATCGAAATCGAGAAAATTCATCGGCGGTGAGCCAATGAATTGCGCCACAAACCGCGTCGCAGGCCAGTCATAGATCTGCTGCGGCACGCCGAACTGTTCGACCGATCCATGGTTCATCACCACGATCTTGTCACCCATCTGCATCGCCTCTAGCTGATCGTGGGTGACATAGACTGTGGTTGCGCCCATCCGGTCGTGCAGGGCGCGCAGCTCTTCGGACATATGCTCGCGGAACTCGGCATCCAGCGCACCCAGCGGTTCATCCATAAAGAACGCCTTGGGTTCACGCACAATGGCCCGACCCAGCGCGACACGCTGACGGTCACCGCCCGACAGGCCGCCGACGGGCCGGTTCAGGATATCCTCAATCCCGAGAATCTTGGCCACTTCGGCCACCTTGGCCTTGACCTGCGCGCGGGGCATGCCCTGACTCAACAGCGGATAGCTGATGTTCTTGCCAACATTCAGATGCGGGTAAAGCGCGAACATCTGGAACACAAACGCGATATCGCGTTGGCTGGCGGGCTTCTGGCCCACCTCTTCACCATCAATGTAGATTTGGCCAGAGGTTGGCAGCTCCAGCCCCGCCATCATCCGCAGCGTTGTCGTTTTGCCGCAGCCCGAGGGGCCGAGCAGCATAAAGAATTCGCCATCCTCAACCGTGAAAGTCGAGGATTTGACCGCGTTGAACGACCCGAAATCCTTGCGTACGTTTTCAATTCTGATCTGGGCCATTATGCGATCTCCTGTCCGACACGGAGCAGATTGCCATCCGGATCCCATAGCGCCGCCTCACGCATGCCCCATGGCTTGTCCTCGGCAGGCATGAATTTTGGGAAAGTGCCGTCGCGGGGCAGCCCCAATGTTTCCACTTCGGCCGAAAAGGCATCGACATCAGCGGGCCGCAGATAGGCGCCATGATCGCAGGTGGCCGCTTCATGCGCCGGGTGGGCAAAGAAATGCACCTCGACCGGGTCATGTGTCATCAGCAGGTATTGACCCGTCTGTTTATAGCGCGTTGCGAACCCAAGCCGGGCATAGAATGCCTCGGTCACGTCAAAGTCGCGCGACGGCAGGATCGGACAGATTTGTTCCAGCATCAGGGCTACTCCGGAAAATGGCTGACGATGATGAACATCACCGTGCCGGTCAGGGTGACGAGGAACGACCAGGTGTACATCCACAGCGCAAAAGGCTGCATCAGCATCACCACCCCCAGCGCGATCAGGATTGTGGCGACCATTTCCCACGGGCCACGGCGCAACCGCAGCAGGCCATTGATAAAACTCGTCATTTGCGCACCGCTCCGAATGTGATTCCGCGCAGCAGATGTTTGCGCAGCAGGATGGTGAAGATCATCACCGGCAAGAGGAAGATTGACGCCCCAGCCGCAACAGCGGGCCAGTCCTGACCGCCAACACCGATGATCGTCGGGATGAAGGGTGGTGCCGTCTGCGCCGTGCCGGATGTCAGCAGCACCGCAAAGGCGTATTCATTCCAGGCAAAGATCAGGCAAAAGATCGCGGTCGAGGCGATGCCGGTCGCCGCCTGCGGCAGCACAACCTTGTAGAACGCCTGAAACCGGGTGTAGCCGTCGATCAGCGCCGCCTCTTCGTACTCAATCGGGATCTCGTCGATGAACCCCTTGAGCAGCCAGACCGACAACGACAGGTTTACCGCCGTATAGAGCAGGATCATCCCCGCATGGGTATCGTTCAGCCCTAACTGGCGGAACATCAGAAAGATAGGGATCGCCACGGCAATCGGCGGCATCATCCGGGTGCTGAGGATAAAGAACAGCAGATCATCCTTGAGCGGCACCTTGAACCGGCTAAAGGCATAGGCCGCCGCCGTCCCCAGCACGATACACAAGAAGGTCGAGCCAAAGCCGATGATCACCGAATTCAGGAACCGTTCGCCATAGCGGGACGGCCCGGCGATCACGACACCCGAATCCCGCACGATTTCTTCGTACCAAGTGGCGGGCGGTGGCAAGGCGGCGAACGCCTCTTCTGTGACGCGGGTGCGGGTTGTGAACAGGTTGACGTACCCCTCAAGCGTCGGTTCGAACACCACTTTGGGCGGATAGGCGATGGCGTCCGAGGGGGATTTGAACCCTGTGGCAATGATCCACAGCAGCGGCATGATCGTGATCAGGGCGTAGCCAATGACCAGGATCCCGGCGATCCATTTCTGCCGTTGTGACGGCTCGGTTACTGAAAAGCTCATCTGTCTTTCACCTTGTTGAGGGCTTTGACGTAGATCGAGGCCAGCCCGAACACCGTGACAAAAAGGATGACCGCGTAGGCGCTGGCATAACCGGTGCGCCACTTTTCGAACGCTTCACGTTTGAGGTTGATCGAGGTCAGTTCAGTGATTGATCCCGGACCGCCGCCAGTCAGCTGCACCACAAGATCGAACATCTTGAAATTCTCGATCCCGCGGAACAGCACGGCCAGCATCAGGAACGGCAGCGCCATGGGGATCGTAATCGTCCAGAACTGCCGCCATTTGCTGGCGCGGTCACATTCCGCCGCCTCGTAGATGCTGTCAGGGATGGATCGAAGCCCAGCCAGACAGATCAGCATCACAAACGGCGTCCACATCCAGGTGTCCACGATCACGATGGACCACGGCGCCAGATTGACGTCACCGATCATCGAAAAGCTTGACGGGTCTGCGCCGATCAGGAAACCGACGACATAGTTGAACAGGCCAATCTGCGGTTGATACAGGAAGGTCCAGAAGTTGCCGACAACGGCGGGCGACAACATCATCGGCAGCACGATGATCGTAGTCCACATGTCGTTGCCCTTGAATTTCTTGTTGATCAGGTAGGCCAGCGAAAAGCCGATCAGCACCTGCAACACGATGGTCCAGATCAGGAAATGCGCCGTGGCTTGCATCGACATCCAGATATCCGGGTCGTTCAGCACGCGGGAATAGTTCTTGAGCCCAACCCACTCGACCTCGGCATTGGGGCGATTGACGCGAAAATTGGTAAAGCTAAGCCGGATCGTCCAGATCAGCGGAAAGATATTCACCGCCAGCAGGATCAGAATTGTCGGGCCCACAAATATCCAGGCAATGGCCCGGTCTGACAGGCCCCTGATCCGCCGGGCAACAGGTTCCGGCGTCGCCCGTGCTGCGAGATCTGATGGTGCGTTGGACATCATGCGTCCTCTGATTGATGTGAATGCGCAAAGCACGAGGGCGGCGGCGGCAATGCCGCGCCCTCGTGATTGAACCTTAGCCCGTCAGGGAGGGGACGGGAGGTCAGTTTCGTTTAGTACTTGCCTTCGTCGTCGAACACTTCAATCCAGTCCTCGACCAGACCGTCCATTGCCTCTTGGGCCGTACCATTGCCTGCGATCACATAGTCATGAAAGCGGCGCTGGGAGGCCTGAAGAAGCGAGGCATAGCTGGGTTCGGCCCAGAAATCCTTGACGATGGCCATGGAGTCCAGGAACGTCTGAGCATAGGGCTGGCTGGTGGCAAAACCGGGATCTTCGACCACGGCGCGCAGGGCCGAATAACCGCCCAGCTCCCACCATTTTGCCTGCACCGCAGGCTCTGCGAACCACTTGATATACTCAAGCGCCGCATCAACCGATTCACTGTTGGCGACAACCGAAATGCCCTGCCCGCCGAGCTGCGCATAAGCGTCGCCATCAGGACCAGCCGGGTTCGGGAAATAGCCGGATTTGCCGCCGCCGACATTGGCGTCTGCCTCGATCCCCGGCCAGATGAAGGCAAAGTTCATCTGAAGCGCGACCTGCCCGGATTTATAGGCGTCGATGTTTTCGGACATATAAGCGTTGGACGACCCCGGCGGGGTGCAGCAATCGTAGAGCGACTTGTAGAACTCCAGCCCTGCCACAGCGTTGGGCGCGTTCACAAAGCCGTCGACATCATAGGGCTTGTCCGGGTTTTCATACTGGAAGCCATAGCTATAGAGCACGTCCATCGCGCCCATAGTGATGCCCTCAGAACCACGCTCGGTATAGATCGCGGCACCGTATACCGTGGTGCCGTCAATCTCGCGGCCCTGAAAGAATTCGGCGATCTGCTGAAGTTCGGCAAAGGTCGTCGGAACATCCAGCGCATGACCGTACTTTTCCTGGAACTCGGCCTGAAGCTCGGGGCGTTCGAACCAATCCTTGCGATAGGTCCAGCCGACCACGTCGCCAAACGCAGGCAGCGCCCAGTAGTTCGGCGTGCCTTTGGGCCATTCGGAATAGCCCGCAACGGTCGCCGGGATGAAATCGTCCATAGTGATGCCGTTGGCATCAAAAAAGTCGTTCATCTTGAGGTACTGACCGCTTTCGGCCGCGCCACCGATCCACTGGCTGTCACCGATCATCAGGTCGCACAATTTGCCTCCCGAATTCAGTTCGTTCAGCATCCGGTCGGCGAAATTGGGCCACGGCACAAACTCAAAGCTCATGTTGTGACCGGACTGCGCTTCGAACTCCTTGCTTAGCTCAACCAGCGCATTCGCGGGATCCCATGCGGCCCAGCATAGCGTCAGATCATCCGCCTGCGCCGTTGTCGCCGCGACAGTCATCAATGCGCCCACACAGGCCGTTGTCAATAATTTGGAATTCATTTTTTTACCCTCCCCTGGATAGCGACGGCTGGGACCTCCTCGCCCCGACTCGTCTGTGTTTATATTGGTATTGAGACACGTGCCTCAAAACAAGTAAAAAATGATGCACGTGCCTCATAGTGTGCTATGAACCCTGACGCATAGTGGAAAATACCCGAGTCAGAATGCCCCCAGAACACGCCCAAGATACTGATAAAACGCCCGAACTTCCTGAGAGGGATGATCGGTCCACCATGTTGCGTCCAACGACGAAAGATCTTGCAAAGGTGGCAGGCGTCAGTCGTGCCACCGTGGATCGCGTGCTGAATGGCCGCGAGGGCGTCAAGCAAAAGACCGTCGACCGGGTCAATGCGGCGATCGAACAATTGGGTTTTGTGCGCAATATTTCGGCAGCGAATCTGGCCAAGGGCAAGACCTACCGCTTTCTCTTTGTGCTGCCTAAATCCGGGGATTTGTTCCTGACCGAGATCCTGCGCCATATAGAAGAGGCCGAGACCGCGTTTGCCGCCGACATGGTTTGGGCCGATGTGCACCATGTGGACGAGAATGATCCGCACCGCATCGCCAGTTTTTTGTCCGGCCTCTCATCCGTGGATTACGACGGCGTGGCCATTATGGCGCCCGAAACACCGCAGGTGCGCGACGCCATGCTGCGACTGCAGGAACGCGGCATCCGGGCGCTGCCCTTTATCTCGAACCAGACGCTGACCGGGGATCACTGGGTCGGGATCGACAATCATGCGGCCGGAGCCACTGCGGCCACCCTTCTGGGTCGGTTTATCCATGCCACGGCCGGCCGATTGCTGGTCGTCGCCGAGAGCATGCAACTGCGCGACAGCCTGGAACGACGGCTTGGCTTTGACGCCGTGATTAACGCGTCGTTTCCGCATCTGTGCAACCTGCCGTCGCTGGAAACATACGGCTCTGCGGACCGGGCCCACGACATCATTTCCGAGACGTTCGCCCGCAACCCCGATATCGTCGGCGCGTATATCCTGTCTTCTGAGGCCCGGGTGCCATTGGCCGTGCTGCAGGATCTGTCCAAGCCCCGACACGTGGTGACAATCGCGCACGAACGCACACCGTTTACCGAGCAAGCGCTGCGCGACGGGACGCTGGACGCGCTGGTGACACAAGACCCCGGCCATCTTGTACGCAGCGCCATTCGCAAGCTTCGGGCTATGGCAGATATGCGCAATACGCTGAAATCGCAAGAAAAGATCCGGGTCGAGGTGCTATTGGCCGCCAATCTGTGATTTGCAGCGCCTAGCCTCCACTGTAACAGACGCCAACCGACTGCGCGTCGGGATAGACGTCCGGCTTTTTCGAACAGACGGTCGCACTGATGACGCCCTCAAGCGCCAGAATGAACCCGTGCGTAGTCACAATCAGCTCTTCCTGCGTGTCGATGTGGCGACCGCTAAAACCACGCAGGAAATCCGCGATCCGGTCATAATCAAAGAACCCACCATCGCGGAAATCGCCAATCTCGACGCCAATTTCAACTGTTACAAGCACCCGTTGCATCGTGTCGCGTTCAAAATCGTGGATGCCCAGATACATCTCAATACACAGCTCTTCGAGCTGGATCGTAAACTTAGCCATCCAGCAGTCCCTCCTTGACCAGATAGGCGACATCGCGGTCCAGTTTCAGCAGCGATTGCCCGCCGTCGATGGTGATCACCTGACCATTGCTGCTTTTGGCGTTCCACAGATAAACGGCGGCATCCGCCAAATCCGAGGGAAAGACCCGACGCCCTAGCGGGTTCACCCGCGCGCTTTTCTCAAAATTTGCCTGATTTTGTTTGCCACTGATCAACGTGATGCTGGGCGCAATGCCGCACACCCGTGGCGCCCCGTCGAATCGCATAGCGAGCATTTCCGTCGCCGTCAGCAGCGCCGCCTTGCTGAGGGTATAGGTGAAGAAATCCGGGTTGATCGCAAACACCTTATTATCCAGCATGTTGAGGATCAGACAATCCCCGACCGCCATGTCCTGCGTCGCGGTCAGTTCCGCCAGATAGACCGGCGCCTTGAGATTGACCGCCAGATGCGCATCAAACTGCGCCTCTTCGACCCCAAAGATATCGTCCCCCCGGAACATCGACGCATTGTTGAGGCATAGGTCGATCCGCCCCAACCAGTCCTGCGCCGCAGCAAACACCGCCGACACATCCGCGCGGCGGGACAGGTCGCCCTGCACCAGACGGCAAACCTCGCCTCCAGCGTTTAGTTCGTCGCGCAATGCCTCTGCCTCGCTCTGCGAGGATTGATAATGCACCATGACGCGAAACCCTTCGCGGACAAAGCGGCGTGCCATCTCGGCACCGATCCGTTTGGCCCCGCCAGTGATCAGGATGCCGGGCGTCGTCGTTTTTTTGGTTTCCACTGTTCCTGCAACCCTATTCAAAGATTTCCGGGCATTCCTGCATGAACGCCCGGATCATGAACATCAAATCCTGCGCAAAAAACACCCGTTCAGATGGGTTCCAGACCGTATCATAGGATACACCCGTCGACGCCACGACCACCACATAGTCCTGGCCATCAACCGTTCGAGACAAAAATTCGCTGTTAAAGGCATAGGCAATGGTCGAACGGTCCTCGCCTGTGCTGTGCTCGCGGGCCTGTAGCGCCTCGATGGCGAGTGAATGCGAAAATTTGCCGCGTAGAAAGTCGCCATAGCAGCCATCGAACTGTTCACCCGCCATAAGCTGATCCAGATGGCTGCGCAGGAAGGCCACGTTGATATTGGCGCGCTTGACGTTCAATTCGACCCGCAGGTTCAGCGTCAGGTAAGCGTCATTGTTCGGCACTTTGAGGATGTAATCCGCGCAACACCGGCCCCGCGACATGAACAAAGACACCTGCGCCAATTCCCGCTGCGCCGTCATCGGCGGGCGGGAATGGGATCGAAAATCGGCAAAGCGGCGGGTTTCCTCGGGGATGAATTGCAGATGGTAAGGGATTGTCCGCACGAGCATCTTTTCCGTGCGTCTGATGATCGACCGTTCGCCAAACGACGCACCGGCGATCACGATCGCAACCAGCAAGATCGGAAAGCCAACGCCAAGCAGCTGCGTGCCAGCCGCGAACCAGTCCGGCTTGTCGCCCGCAATCAGTCCGCCATGCAAAAGGTATCCAGCCAACCCGACATAAACAAGAACCAGCACCGCCACCAGAATTCGTATCCACCACGGGATAAAGATCATCTGCACCTGATTGGATATATTCATGCCTGCACCCTTGCCTCAATCGCTTTGGCAGCAAAGACACCGTCCGACAGGGCGGTGGTCACGCAAGGATAGGGGCGGTCGTTCAAATCACCAATGGCAAAGCACCCCGGCAGGCTCGTCTCCATCGCGGCATCGACGGTCACATGCCCGATTGCGTCTTTTTGCAGGGTAAACCCCAAGTCAGGCAGGACCGGCGTCCAGCCATAACAAATCACCATCAGGTCGCAATCAAAGCGTTGATCCGCAGCCACGACCTGTCCCTCGGACACTTCATAGCCGCCGCTGTGAATACGGTCCGGCGGAATTTTCGACCACAGCGGCCCGCGTGCGCGCACGGTACGGGCAAAGACGCGGATATCGGACGCGCCTTTGGACTGCACAATGTCATACGCCTCGCCGGCGGCATCACCGCCGCCCAGAATGGCGACGCGACGCCCCGCGCTTTCGGCGTGGAACACCCCGACCAGCCCAACTGCCGTATCACGCAGGGTCGCCAGCCCGCCGGTGCGTTCGCGGGTGCCGGTGGCCAGCACGACATGGCGGCAAAGCTGCAGACCTTCGTTGGTTCGCACCTCGAACAGGCCGTCCCTAGCCCTTTGCGACACATTCAGACATTCGGCGCGCTGGATACTACAATCCTGTGCGATCAGATTATTCTCGATGTTGCGCGCAACGGAATGTGCTGCGGTGGTGGCTTGCACCACTGAAAGCCAGGAATTGGTATAGGGTGAACGGGCCTGAAGCCCGCCGATGCGGATCGGTTCGATCAGTGTCGATCGCACCCCCAGTTTGCGCAGCCAAAGCGCGCATTGCGCCCCTGCCGGCCCTCCGCCAATCACCAATGCATCGAAAATATCCGCCACCTGCCACCTCTGCCGAACCGCACGCCGGGATTCTGGCGCGGCGCTGACAGCACAGAGCCGAACGCCATACCCCGACAGGTCTACTATTACGGTTCCGGCAACGAGATCAAACACGCTACCCGCAAATCCGTCGGGCTTTGCCACCAAAAGTTCCGTTGCGTCACCCCGTAGCATGGCGACAAATATGTCATTTCCGAAAAACTGAACTGTTGAGTTTAGAAATTCGGGTGTTAGATAGGCGTGCCAGGCGATGCGTATGCGCGCCCGGCACGGCGCGAGCCAGAAATGAAACACCTGATCCCATGAGGTCGCCGATGATCCGTGTCCTTTGTTTGCTGTCCGCCCTGCTTTTGACACCCGCGGTTCAGGCCGACGCCCCCCTGTTGGTCAACGTGGTCAGCGCCCGCAGCGTGTCCGACACCCGCACCGACACCCTTGTCGGTGAGATCGTGGCCCGCAACACGCTGATCGCGTCCTTTCCGACTGGTGGCCGCATCGCCAGCGTCGAAGTCGAAGAAGGCGACAACGTCGAGGCAGGCACGGTGCTGGCGCGGATGGAATCGGTCCAGCAACAGCAATCCCTGCGCGCGGCCGAGGCCGGTGTTGCCACCGCCACAGCAGATTTTCATCAGGCTCAGGCCGATCTGGAACGTCAGTCCGCCCTGCTCGAACGCGGTGCCACGACCCGCATCGCCCGCGACACCGCCGAGGATGCGGTCGCCATCTCCGAAGGGACGCAGGCGCAGGCGCAGGCGGTTTTGGATCAGGCTCAGAAGGCGATGAACGACACCGTGCTGCTCGCCCCCGAGGCCGGGTCGATCACAGACCGCATGGTCGAGCCGGGACAGGTTGTCGGCGCGGCGCAACCGGTATTAGAACTGGCCTTGGGTACAGAACTTGACGCACTGTTCGATGTGCCCGAGACGATGCTGACCTCACATGTCAAACCCGACTCGCTCCGGCTTGCGCTGCTCAATGCGCCCGAGACCGAGTTTTCCGGCGATGTGCGCGAGGTGTCGCCCCTGGTAGATGCCACAACCGGCACCGTCGAGGTGACAATATCCGCGACCGGCGCGCCCGCATGGACCAGCTATGGCGATGCAGTGCGCGGCACCGTGCAGCGACAGGTTGACGACCATATCGTGCTGCCGTTTGCCGCCATGTCGGCCACACGCGATGGCCCGGCGGTATGGGTGGTGGACCCTGCAAATGGTACCGTTTCCCTACGCCAGATCACCATCGACCGGTTCGAGACGGAACGCATCATTGTCCGCGACGGCCTGGACGAAGGCACGTTGATTGTCACAGATGGCGCGCAACTGATGTACCCCGGACGCCCAGTTATCTTTGAGGAACCCGCGAAATGAGGAGTCTTCACGCCGCATTCTGGCTGCTGACCACACTGCCCGCCCTGCCAGCTTTGGCCGAGGACAGGCCCGCCGGTCTGCCGGTTCTGGATCAACCCCGCCCGGTCATTTCTGAAATCATCAGCTTGGCCGTCCGCGACAGGGCCAGCTTTGTCGGCACAGTCGCGGCCCGGACGGAAACCGACCTTGGGTTTCCTGTGATCGGCACGCTGGCCTCGCGACCCGTCGACACCGGGCAGCGTGTGGCGCGCGGGGAAACCATCGCCCAGCTCGACCCCGAGGATCTGGAGGCAGACGTTCGCGCCGCCGAAGCGGGTGTCGCCGTGGCCACTGCGAACCTGCGATCCGCCAGCGACGCGCAGAGCCGCGCGGCACAACTGGCCGGTCGGGGTGTCGATGCCGAAACCCGGCTCGAGGATTCCAACCGTGCGCTTGCTGCGGCACAGGCGCGGCTGGATCAGGCGCAGGCATCGCTGGCCAGCGCGCAGGAAATCCGCAGCTATGCCACCCTGCGTGCGCCGCAGGACGGGATTATCACGCAGGTACGTTTTGAACCGGGCGCCACGGTTGCAGCCGGCGACACCATCGTCACCCTTGCCGCGAGCGAGGGGCGCGAGGTTGTCATCGACCTGAGCGAACAGGACGTGGCTAGTCTGGAAGTCGGGGCCACCTTTGACGCCGTGCTGCTCTCCAGCCCGGCTGTTGCGGCCAAGGCGACGCTGACCCGAATAGATCCGGTGGCCGAACGCACCACACGTACACGCCGCTTGCATCTGGCACTGGCGGACGATGCGCCTGCGGGCTTTCGGCTGGGCTCGCTCGCCGGGGTGACGCCGGACTACTCTACGGATGCGGTGTTCAGCCTGCCATCATCTGCCATCATCGACCCCGGTGATGCTGACAATCCACCGCAAGTCTGGCTGGTGGATCGCAGCAACGACACGGTACAGCGGCGGTCCGTCGCCTTGGGCGAAGTGTTCGGCACACGCACCCGCGTGAGCGAAGGTCTGAAAGTCGGGGACGAAGTTGTCCTCAAGGGAATTCACAGTCTGAAGGACGGGCAAATCGTCGGCCCGCGCGTGTCACTGCCATGAAGCGTTTCAACATGTCGGACTGGGCGCTTCAGCACCGGTCATTTGTCTGGTTTCTGATGATCGTCTCGATCCTTGCGGGCACATTGTCCTACATTAGCATCGGTCGTGAAGAAGATCCTGATTTCTCGATCAAAACCATGGTGGTGCAGGCCGCCCTGCCCGGTGCATCGACCGCCGAAACGCTGAGTCAGGTCACTGACCGCATCGAAAAAAAGCTAGAGGATATCGAAGAGCTGGATTTCACCCGCTCAATCACCGCGCCGGGTGTGGCCATCGTCTATATCGAACTTCTGGCATCGACAAAGCCCGGCGAACTGCCCCGCATCTGGCAACTTGTGCGCAATTCTCTGACCGATATTCAGGGCGAATTCCCGTCAGAATTCGCCGGATTTCAGTTCAACGACACCTTTGGCGATGTGTTTGGCAATATCTTCGCCTTTACGTCAGACGGCTTTAGTCCGCGCGAAGTGCGCGACTATGTTGAGCGTGTGCGCCGATCCGTGCAAGCGCTGGATGATTCCGGAAAGGTCGAGATTTTTGGCGTCCGGGACGAGACGATTTACCTCGAATTCTCGTCCGACCGGTTGGCCGCGCTGGGCCTGAACCAGCAGGCAGTATTGGGCACGTTGCAGGCGCAGAACGCAATCATCCCGTCAGGCGTGATCGACGCCGGTCCCGAACAGGTACTTGTGCGGGTCGGTGGCCAGTTCGAGGACACCCAGAGCCTTGAGGATATCAACCTGCGGGTGGGCGAACGCTTTTTCCGCCTGACCGACGTCGCCGAAATCCGCCGCGCCTATGCAGACCCACCATCCGAGATTTTCCGCTTTCAGGGCCAAGAGGCGGTGGGCCTCTCGGTCGGAATGCGCAAGGGTGCCAACATCATCAACTTTGGTGAGGAGTTGACCGCCACCATCGCGCAGGCGCAGGCCGATCTGCCGGTGGGGATTCAGATCCATCAGGTCGCCGACCAGCCGCATGTGGTGGACGAGGCCGTCGGCCATTTCATTCAGGCGCTGGTTGAGGCAGTGCTGATCGTGCTCGCCGTCAGCTTTGTCAGCCTTGGCGTCCGCGCCGGGCTGGTGGTGACGATCACCATCCCGCTGGTGCTGGCGATCACCTTTGTCATCATCGACTATTACGGCATCACCCTGCAGCGGATTTCGCTGGGTGCGCTGATCATCGCGCTGGGTCTGCTGGTGGACGATGCGATGATCGCCATCGAGACGATGATTTCGCAACTTGAAAAAGGCGCGTCTCTGGTCAAGGCCGCGTCCTATGCCTGGACCTCGATTGCCGCTCCGATGCTGACTGGTACGTTGATCACGGTTGCAGGTTTCATTCCCATCGGGCTGAACACCTCGGCCGCCGGGGAATTCACCTTTTCGCTGTTTGTGGTGATTGCGGTATCGTTGCTGGTGTCGTGGATTGTCGCAGTGCTGTTTGCCCCATTGCTGGGTGTGACGCTCCTGCCCGCCAAGATGAAGGCGCATCACGAGGGGCCGGGCCGAATCCGGCGGATGTTCCACGGGATCCTGCGCGGCGCGATGCGGTTCCGCTGGCTGACGATCATCGCGACCATCGCGGTGTTTGGCGGCGCGATCTTTGGCATGCGCTTTGTCGAGAACCAGTTTTTCCCCTCATCCGACCGGCCCGAACTTCTGGTCGATTTCACCCTGCCCCACAATGCCGCCATCTCTGCCACCGAAGCAGAAATGGACCGGATGGAGGAACATCTGCACGACAATGAAAACGTGTCGTTCTGGACCTCATATGTCGGCCGGGGCGCGCCCCGGTTCCTGCTGTCGTTTGACACGCTGACGCCGGGATCGAACACCGGGCAAATCGTGATCCAGACCCCGTCAATCGAGGCCCGCAATGCCCTGCGCGCGCAGTTGCGAGCGGCCGCAGCCACCGATTTCCCCGGCGTCGACATCTATGTCAAACTGCTGGAAATCGGGCCACCAGTGGGACGTCCGGTACAATATCGCCTAAGCGGCACGGATATCGAAACAGTGCGCGATACCGCCCGCGATCTGGCCGCACTGATGGCAACCGACGACCGGCTGACCAGCATCGTGATGGACTGGAATGAACCGGCACGGGTGATCCGGGTCAACATCCTTCAGGACAAGGCGCGGCAGCTGGGTATCTCGGCTTCGGATATCGCAGGTGCGCTGAACGCGATCTACGACGGGACAACCGTGACACAGCTGCGCGATGCGACCTATCTGGTCGATATCGTAACGCGTGGCGCGGTGCAGGACCGCACCTCGGTTGAGGCGTTGGGAAATTTGCAACTGAACGCCACCGGCGGGGCAGTGATCCCGCTGCGGGCGGTTGCGACCTTTGAATACGGCACCGAACAGCCAGTGATCCATCAGCGCGACCGGATGCCAACGATCACCGTCAAAGGGGCCATCACCACCTCTGATCAGCCGGACACCATTGTGGCGGCGCTGACGGACAAGATTGCCGCTTTCCGCGACGATCTGCCGTTCGGCTATTCGGTCGTCGTTGGTGGGTCGGTGGAATCGAGCGCCGACAGTCAAGGCCCGATTGCCGCTGTGGTGCCGCTGATGATGCTGATCATGGTGACGTTGATCATGGTGCAGATGCAGGGTTTCCGGCTGACTTTTGTGGTGCTCTGCGTGGCACCGCTGGGTCTGATCGGGGTGGTGGCGGCGCTTGTGCCCTCCGGGGCGCCGCTGGGCTTTGTCGCTATTCTGGGCGTGCTGGCGCTGGTCGGCATCCTGATCCGCAACTCGATCATTCTGGTCCACGAGATCGAAGAGCTACGCCGCGCCGGGCGGACCGCCTGGGACGCGGTGTTCGAGGCGTCCGACAGCCGCGCCCGGCCGATCCTGCTGACGGCGGCAGCGGCAAGTCTGGCGCTGATCCCGATATCGCGGCAAATCTTCTGGGGGCCGATGGCCTTTGCCATGATGGGTGGGATCATCGCCGGCACGGTGATCACACTGGTGTTTGTCCCGGCGCTGTATCTGGCCGTCTTTCGGGTCGAACGCCCCGTGCCCGCCCAATAACATCTTGCGCCGGATAGCGTGACTGGCCTGCCCCGCAAGAGCTGCTAATCTGCTGTGGGGCGGAACAGGCACCAACAGGATACCACGACAATGGCGGCCAGACTTCTGAGAGCAATGTTAAAAGTGGCAGTGCTGGGATTGCTTGGCCTGTCTTTGGTTGCCTGCGCGATGATCCTTGCCAACTCTGGTCAGTCGCAGATCCCACCCAAGCCACCCGGCAGCCTGCGTTTGGCCAGCTATAACGTGCATTACATCCTTCTAAATCAGGGCACCGGCCCGTGGTCCCTTGGCGATTGGGACCGACGCAAAGCGCCGCTGGATGCAGCGGTCAAGGCGGTGGATGCCGACGTGATTGCCTTTCAGGAGATGGAGAGTTTTTCCCGCGGCGACGATGGTGGCGTCAACCTGACACTGGACTATCTTCTCGCGCAGAACCCCGAATATCGCGCAGCTGCCGTGGGCGACTGGCGCGATTTCCCCGCGACCCAACCAATTCTATATCGCCGTGACAGTTTGCGGCTGTTGGATCAGGGCTGGTTCTTTTTCTCGGACACTCCGGACGTGATCTATTCACGAACGTTCAACGGATCATACCCGGCCTTCGCCTCGTGGGCGGAATTTCAGCCGCAGGACGGCAGCAAACCGTTTCGCGTCTACAACGTGCATTTCGAATACAAAAGCGGATCAAACCGCCGCCTGTCCGCTGCCTTAGTCCGCGACCGGATAGCCCCCGTGATCGCAGGAGGCACGCCCGCGTTTCTGGCAGGAGACATCAACGCGCGGCACGGATCAGCCACGATGGACCTGCTCACAGAGGCGGGGCTGCGCTTTGCTCCGGTTGACGGTGCCACCTATCATTTCAATCGCGGCATCAACCTATTTGGCGCGATTGACCATCTGGGCGCGACGCCGGATCTGATGCCGCTTGGCCCCCCGGTCGTGCTCCGGCAAAAGTTTCTGGGTGAATGGCCCACGGATCATTACCCGGTCCTTGCCGATTTCGCCTTGCCGCGTTGACGCGCGCCCCTGACGGCCGCCAGCCCATGTGAGATGTCATTTTTCGCGCGACAGTCCGGGTCCGGTGCAATATGCGGTTCCACAATCGCGCGAATGCCGCTACCCAGCCGCCAGAACCTGTTATGCGGCACGCCGCGCCTCTTGTAGGAATCTGACCGTGGTCATTCTCTCTCTTATTGCCCGTGCCGGTGGCCTGAACCCCGAACTGGCCGTCTCACTGCGTAACGCCCTGGGGGGCGGTGATCTACAATGGCTCGCGCCGGACGAAGCCGCGGAATTTACCCTTGGCACCGCCCCGGGCCACGTCGCACAGATCTGGCAGGATTTGCAGACACAGGGCGTTGACCTGAATCTGCTCCCGGCCCAAAACCGGGCTAAACGCGTGCTGCTTGCTGATATGGACAGCACGATGATTCAGCAGGAATGCATCGATGAACTGGCGGACGCCGCCGGTGTCGGAGCGCAGGTCAAAGAGATCACCGCGCGCGCAATGAACGGAGAGCTGGATTTTGAAGGTGCGCTGACCGAACGCGTGGCACTGCTGCGGGGACAGCCAGAAGCGCTTATTGCGCAAGTCCTGGAAAGCCACATCACATTGATGCCCGGAGGTGCCACACTACTGACCACGATGAAAGTGCAAGGCGCGTATGCCGCACTGGTATCCGGTGGTTTCACCGCCTTCACGTCGCGCGTCGCAGCACAGTTGGGCTTTGATGAAAATCGCGCCAATATGCTCGAGTCTGAAGCAGGCTTCCTGACCGGCACAGTCGCGCGTCCCATCCTTGGTCGCGATGCCAAAGTTCAAGCGCTGAACGAAATCTCGGCACGGCTGGGCCTGACGCCCGCCGATGTCCTTGCAGTCGGCGACGGGGCCAATGACCTGGGCATGCTTGACGCGGCCGGTTTGGGCGTAGCGTTGCACGCCAAACCTTCCGTTCAGGCGCAATGCCAAGTGCGGGTGAATCACGGAGACCTCACGGCACTCCTATTTCTTCAGGGCTTCGCCAAAAGCGATTTTGCCACCTGACCAGCGGCGCGGCGCAAAACTTTTAAAAAGTTTTGCCAAGAGTTTTTCGAAAACTCTTGGGTGATCAACTGCAAGGTCAGGAAAGAAGCCCCGCAGCCGGGCGGATTTGTCCGGTGATCATTCCGCGCCGGTTCATGATGTCGGGGTTTAGGAATGCGGCCACTGTTGGGTCAGCCGCATCGACCACATCTAAACGCACCAACAGTGCCGCCAGAGCGCATTCCGACGCACGCGTTGCGCCATCCTGCACCTTGAGTGCCAGTCCCATCCCGCGTTCCGGTAGGATGGCGACAAAATAACCTTCGGCCCCAGTCTTCAATGCAATCTGTTCCTTTGCCGCGCCCATCAGCAAGGTGCAGGCGCGGCCAGTACCCGCCACCATTTCGGGTTGGTTGTACATCGCCGTGGTCAGCCGCGCAGCGGCGGCGCTCAGCGGGTCGAACCGCGTTCTGGCAGACGCGAAAAACGCCATCGCGCGCGCCATGGCGTGCAGGGTCGTGGCATGGTTCGGGGCTGAGCATCCGTCGATACCAAATCCATCCGAATCACGACCTGTTACAGTTTCGAACGCATCAAGGCAGGCCATCTGCACCGGATGATCTGGCGCGACATATTCCGGCCCGGCCCCAAGATGCTGCGCCAGCGTCAAAAACCCCGCGTGTTTGCCGGAGCAATTGTTGTGCAACTGGCACGGAGCCTGGTCATGCCGGATCATCTCGCGCGCCAGATCGGGGTCGCGGGTCACCTCTGCACCACAACGCAAATCACCTTCAGTCAGCCCCAGATCGCCGAGCCAGGCCTGCACCGCCTCAACATGCATCGGCGCGCCCTGATGTGAGGCGCAGGCCAGCGCTAGCTGACGCTCTGTCAGTCCCCGTGCATCCGCTGCACCCGAAGTGATCAGCGGCAGCGCCTGAATCATCTTGGACGAGCTACGCGGAAGCGCCACAGCTTCGGGATCCCCCCAGGCCTCGACAATCTCTCCGCCCGCGTCACAGATCACCGCATGGCCCAGATGCAGGCTTTCGGCAAAGGGTCCGCGCCAGATTTCGGCCAGGGGGGCGGGGGATCGGGTCATGAGGTCCTCACTTCTAAGCGATATTCTGCCAACAGGGCTTTCGCGGGGTCGGTATTTCAGGCTATTCTGTCCGGGTCGAGAAAAAAACTGTTGCGCGGCAGCATAAGCCGGAACACCAAGGGCGCAACTTTGAGTATTGAGGGCAAAGGCAGCTGGAGGCTGGACGTATGAATTCATTCAAGACACGTGTCTTGACCGGAGCTTTCGCGGCGCTGGCCGCAACCACTGCGTCAGCGCAGGAAGAAAGCAACAATCGTGTGGACGCCATGACCGACTGGTCGGTGTTCGAAGAACAGACCCCGCGGGAATGCTGGGCTGTGACCACCTACAAGGAAAGCGTGAACACCAAGGATGGCCGTGTCGTCGCCGTGACACGCGGCGAAATTCTGCTGATGGTGTTTTTCCGCCCTGCCGCTGGGGTAACCGGTCAGGTTGCGTTCACTGGCGGCTATCCCTTTGCAGACGGATCGACGGTCAACGTCAATGTGGGCGGTACTGAGTTCGAGCTGTTTACCGAGGGCGAATGGGCCTGGCCCGCCAGTCCGGCGGATGATGCCAAGCTGATCACTGCGCTGAAGCGCGGAACCGACGCTGCCGTAAGCGCGCGATCGTCGCGCGGTACGGCGACCAAGGATACCTTTTCGTTGCTTGGCTTTACCGCTGCTGTCGAGGATGCAGAGAAGCGCTGCGCCAGTTGATCCGTCGCCCCTGATGCCGTGTCAAAACGGTCAGGTCGTGTTGGTTGCAACGCAGTGAGTGCGTATTTGGAAAGAGAAGAAGCCTAGGGCAGGACCTTGTGCCACGCCCTTTTTGCTTTGGATTCGGACGCGCGTTCTGGTAGGGACCGGGCTTGTTTTTCGAGGATGCGACCGATGACTGCGACCACGCCGATCACCCAGGATGTTCTGACGATCCCCCGCAAACTGCCGGAGGGACCACAGAACCTTGTCGGGATGACCCGCGATGCCATGCGCGAAGCGCTGATTGCTGCCGGGACCCCGGAAAAGCAGGCCAAGATGCGCGTCAATCAGGTCTGGCAATGGGTCTATCACTGGGGCGTGCGCGATTTCGACGCGATGACCAATCTGGCCAAACCGTTCCGCGCCCTGCTGGCGGAGCGATTCGTGATCTCTCTGCCTGAAGTGGTGACCAAACAGGTCTCGGACGATGGCACGCGCAAATTTCTGGTGCGGATCGCCGGCGGGCACGAGGTTGAAGTGGTTTATATTCCCGAAACTGACCGGGGTACGCTGTGCATCTCGTCTCAGGTTGGCTGCACGCTGACATGTTCGTTCTGCCACACCGGCACGCAAAAGCTGGTGCGCAACCTGACGGCCGCCGAAATTGTCGGTCAGATCATGCTGGCCCGTGACGATCTGGGTGAATGGCCGCAGCCCGGCGCTCGCAAGGATGAGACACGCCTGCTGTCCAATGTTGTGCTTATGGGCATGGGTGAACCGCTGTATAATTTCGACAATGTCCGAGATGCGATGAAAATCGCCATGGATCCCGAAGGCATCAGTCTGTCGCGCCGCCGCATCACTCTGTCCACTTCGGGTGTCGTACCGGAAATCGCCAAGACCGCCGAACAGATCGGCTGCCTGCTGGCTGTGTCCTTTCACGCCACCACGGACGAGGTGCGCGACAAGCTGGTACCGATCAACAAACGCTGGAACATCGAGACGCTGCTGAACACCTTGCGCGACTATCCGCGAGTCTCGAACTCGGAACGCATCACCTTTGAATACGTTATGCTCAAGGGTGTGAATGACAGTGATGAAGACGCCCATCGTCTGGTCGAACTGATCAAGGGTATCCCGGCCAAGATCAACCTGATCCCGTTCAACGAATGGCCAGGAGCGCCCTATCAGCGGTCGTCGGGCAATCGTATCCACGCCTTTGCGGACATCATCTACAAGGCCGGTTATGCCAGCCCGATCCGCACCCCCCGGGGCGAGGATATCATGGCGGCCTGCGGCCAGCTCAAATCCGCCACGGAACGCGCCCGAAAATCGCGCGCGCAGGTCGCCGCCGAAACAGGCCAAGGCTGAGGGCGCAAGGTCAGCCCTTTGGCGGCGAATGCACGTCCCGTTTTACCGCAACGGTGTTGCAGCGCGCGCCGCAGACCGCCTGACGGGATGCTGCCTGGCCCATGCGGGAAAGCGCGCACAGTACCCGATTAAAATTATCAGGATTGACAAGACCCCCTGCGCCCGCGCATGTTTCGCCTATCTTATCCAAAGAGCCGCCACAGATGCAGCACACGTTCCTGACCGCCGATGACGGCCATCCCGTCACCATTGATCTGCGCGAACCCGAGGCGCAACTGATCACGATGCTCCGTTTCTGGACCAACGGTATCAGTGGCCAGTCAAGAGTCTGGAATTCCCTAAGCCACGATCTGGGGGCAGAGCGCGCCAGCGCCTGTCTGCTGGCCTTTGACGAAGTGCTGCGCCTGATACGGCAGCACGGATGGGGGCGTCTTACACCCGGTGCGCCGCAGGCGCCTCTGTCCGAGCAGGAACGCAACTTTGCCCGCTTTGTGCTGATGTGCGTCGAGGCGGACCGCGAAGAGGCGCTGCAACACGCGCTCTTTTTGGTGACACCTGCAGCGATGTTGCCGTTGTTTCTGGCCGCCGGGCGGTTGGGTCTGCCACTGATCTGCCGCGAAAGCCGTTGCCGCCTACAACGAGCGATGCGTGACGGCTGACAACCGGCGGCGTCTCACCGACCCTTAGGCGCCTGCACTTGACCTTCTTGTTGTGGGAACCTTTATGTCAGGGGTACGTAACCCGAGGGGACAGCCATGAACATTGGTGAAGCGGCCAAACATGCGGATCTGCCGCCCAAGACGATCCGCTATTACGAAGACATTGGCCTGATCAAACCATTGCGTGACACCAATGGCTATCGCGCCTTTCGTGATCAGGATCTTCACAAGCTGGCGTTTCTCAGCCGCGCCCGTACTTTGGGGTTTACCATTGACGATTGCCGAACGCTGATGGCGCTCTACGCGGACGAAACCCGCGCCTCGTCGGATGTGAAACGGGTCGCCCAACAGCATCTGCAGCAGATTGACGACAAAGTTGCGCAGCTTCAGGCGATGCGGACCACTCTGGCAGACCTTGTCCACGCCTGCGCCGGGGATAGCCGCCCCGATTGCCCGATTCTCAGCGATTTGGCCGCCAACGACTAATCCCACCCCCGCGATGCAGGAGTTAATCTGCGCCCGGCCCGCTGCATCAGATCGAAGTTACGGCACCCCACTGAACGTGAGGTGCCCGACGTCGCCCGTTCTTTGAGCCTCTGCAAATGTGGCGCATTGCGCACCATCCATACCTCCATCAGCTGCGCCCTTCGCGCAGCCAGGCGCCGACGATCAACCCCGCCGCGAGCAGCAGAACCAACCACGCAGGCAGCAACGGCGTCTGCGTCACGTCCATCGTCTCGAAGGCGTTGCGCGGAGTCAGGCCGATCCAGCCACGTCCCGCAGCGGGACGTCCGGCACTGACCTCGCGGATCGCGGGCACCCCATCCTCTAGCCGGGGCGCTCCGCCACGCACCGCATCGATCACCGGTTCCAGCAATGTGGCGGTCGCGATGGTCTGCTCGAACTCGCGCGGCGCAGCAGGGCCGAGGCCGATTACGGCACTCTCATCACCCTCTTGCAGGCGGTAGAGGCCAATCTCTTCCCCCTGATACAGGGCTTCGAACCGGCCAGGACTGACTTCGGTCAGGGGCACCTCTTCGGTGCTGCCATCCGGTCGGGTTATCGTCACGGCGCCGACCGTTTCCCCGAGTGTGCGCCGAATGATGCGCATGGTTTGGCCCGCCGGTTCAGCCCAGAGCGCCTCTTCCTCAAGCTCGGGTTCTTTCATCATCCAATGCGCCAGCCGTCGCAGCAATTCGAGTTGCGGCCCGCCGCCCTCAAACCCGCGCGACCAAAGCCACGCCTGATCCGACGCCATAAGCGCCACCCGCCCCTCACCCACACGATCAAGGATCAGCAGCGGTTTGTCGTCGACACCAGACATGACGACATTGGCGGTGTCGTTCGGTTCCACCTCGATCTGGCGCAACCAGCGGCCCCACGTGCCTTCTCCCGTCATGCCGTTGGTGACCGGATGTCGCTGCCCCAGATCAGTCACCACCGGGCGGTAGCCCTCGTCAATCACCCGTGCTGTCGGGGCAGCGGGCAGAATTTCCGACAGCGGCGACCGATACAGACTGTCGGCGCTGGCAAAATCCGGCCCGGCAGCAATCAGAACCGCACCTCCCTGCTCGACATAATTGCGTACATTGTCTAGGTAGATCGACGGCAAAATCCCGCGGCGCTTGTAGCGGTCAAAGATAATCAGATCGAAATCTTCGATCTTTTCCAGAAACAGCTCGCGCGTGGGAAAGGCGATCAGCGACAGTTCCGTGACCGGCACGCCGTCTTGTTTTTCAGGCGGACGCAGGATGGTGAAATGCACCAGATCAACCGAGGAATCCGACTTCAGCAGGTTGCGCCATGTGCGCCCTCCAGCATGGGGTTCGCCCGACACCAGCAGCACCCGCAGGCGGTCGCGCACGCCATTTATCTGCACGAGGGCGGTGTTATTGCGGTCGGTCAACTCACCCTCAGCTTCGGGCACGGTGAACTGGATGACGTTCAACCCGCCATGTGGCAGCGGCACCGGCAGCTCGAATTCCTGCCCGATCGGCATCTCAAAGACCTGTGGTTCACCGCCATCAACCGAGATTTCCAGCGTGGTGCTTAGCGCCGACGGGGCTGCGCCGTCATCTTCGACCATCAGAGTCAGGATGACAGGTTCGCCCAGAATCGCAAAAGCCGGGGCGTTCTTGACGATCAGCCGCCGGTCCCAGTCAGTTTCGCGGCCGGTCATCAGCAGATGCAGCGGCGCGGGCAGGTCGGGCGCCCGTTCCAGATCATGCAGACGACCATCGGACAGCAACAAAATGCCGGCGATTCGCGAACGGGGTTCTTCGGCCAGCGCTTCGTTTAGGGCGGTCATCAGCAGGGTGCCTGCGTCGCCTTCGCCGTCACCAACATTGACTCTACGCACCTCGGTATTTGGACGGGCAGTCAACCGTGCCTCAAGCGTTGTGGCGGCGTCGGCGGTGACGCCCGCGCGTTCGGCCAGCGACTGGCTGGCGCTTTGATCCACCAGCATCAGCACAATATCGGATAGCGGCGCGCGATCCTCGACCTGATAAGACGGCTGCGACAGGGCGGCGACCAGCACCAGCCCGGTCAGCGCCCGCAACCACCAGCCCGACAGCCCACGCCACAAGGCAAGCGCCACCCCCAGCACAGCCAAGGCCGCAAGGACCGCGATCAACGGCCATGGCAAAAGTGGATCAAAAACGATGGTTCCGGTCATCACTGCCCCAATCGATCGAGCAGGGCGGGCACATGCACCTGATCGGATTTATAGTTTCCGGTCAGCACATGCATGACCAAATTGACGCCAAAGCGGTAGGCGATCTCGCGCTGACGTTCGCCGGCAAAGCCGCGCCCGATCGGCACCAGCGGGTTGCCGCGCGTGTCCATCGCCCAGGCCGACGCCCAGTCGTTGCCACCAATCACCACGGGCGTCACATTGTCGTTGAGGTTGCGGAACGGCATTCCTTCGATCAACTCGGCGTCGGGCGGGGCGGCTTCGACCCAGACATCGCGGGCGGTGAAGCGGCCGGGGAAATCCTGCAGCAGGTAAAAAGTGCGGGTCAGGACGTGGTCCTGTGGGATCGGCTCCAGCGGTGGAATATCCAGCGGTGCGGCCAGCGCCTGAAGTTTGCGGCCATTGGGGCTGCTGGTGCCAAACCGGGCGATATCGCTGTCGCGAGTATCGAACAGGATCATCCCACCCGAGCGCAGATAGGTGTTCAGCTTGGCATAAGCCTCGTCTGACGGGGTTGGTTGTGACGGCGTGACTGGCCAATACAAGATCGGAAAAAACGCCAGCTCATCCGTCTCAAGGTTCACCGCCATTGGGTCCGACGGTTCGACCGAGGTGCGAAAAAACAGCGTTTCCGACAGCCCGCGCAACCCGGCATGCGCCAGATCATCCAGTTGCGCATCGCCGGTAATGACATGCGCCAGCACCAGTTCCGACGTCGCGGCAAGGGCAAAGGCATCCTGCGCGCGTCCCAGCTGCGGGATTACCAGTAGCAACGCCAGAACCGGCGTCACCACCCGCGCTCTGCGCAACCTTCCCGACAGCGTCAGCGATGCGATCACATCTGCCAGCAGCAACAATGTCGCCAAACCGAGCAACCAGCCCGACAGCGGTGTTTCCCGGGAATGGGTCAGCCCCTCAACCGGGATGCCGGGGGGCCATGCGGCGGCGGCCAGCACGGTTTCGGCTGAAATCACGTTGCGGGCCAGACTGCGGTCGCTGCCCGAATAGAGTCCAGGGCGCAGGTCAGGACCAAGCGGCGAGATCACCAGATCCTCACCCGCGACGCCGGGCAGAGTGCCACCATCGCGTTCGGCACCAAAGGCGTCGAGGACGGTCTCCGGCTGCCAGACCGTGCCGACCAAATCGTCAGCCTCGGGCGTGGTGGGGGTCGACGATACCGCCATGCGTTCCAGCATCTGCACGAACAGGCCCGATAGCGGCAGCGACGACCATTCGGCGTTGGCCGAGACGTGAAACAGCACCACCTGCCCCTGACCGATCCGTTTGCGTGTGACCAGCGGTGTGCCGTCGGTCAGTTGCGCAATAACCCGGTCCGCCAGCGTCGGATCGGGCTGTGCCATGACCTGCGCAGTTACTGTGACATCCGCCGGTATCGCCAGTCCGGCAAAGGGGCTTTGGGTATCAAACGGGGCCAGCGATTTGGGTTCCCCCCAGCTCATCGCGCCACCGACGCTGCGCCCACCGGCGCGCAGGCGCACGGGCATCAGCGGATCCTCAGCGTCGCGACTGACATCCGACGCAGCAAGGCGCGGCCCGGCAAAGCGCAGCAGCAGCCCGCCCTTGTCGATCCAGTCCAGCAGCGTCTCTTGCTCTGCGCCGCCGAGTGTCGCGACATCGGCCAGCACGATAACATCCGGGTTGGCGGGCAGGATATCCAGCAGCGCCCCGTCCAGCAGATCGGCAGTCGGTTCCAGCGCGCGGTGCAGGTAGTGCAACGGCGAAAGAAGCTCCAGCCCTTCGCGATCCTCACGACCTGCGATCAGCGCGACTTCGCGTCGGCGCAGGCTGTCATCGGGCAGGCTGACGGCACCGGCGCTGCGGGTGCCCTCGACTTCGAACCGTGTGATGCGGGCGCGCAATTCGGACGGCAGCGACAGCTCGGTTGTGGCGTTGATCGCGTCGGGTTCGAATGTTACTGACACGCGGGCCAACGTCGCGGGGTTGCCGGCGGGGTCAAGACCCTGCGCGACCACGGCCACCTCGGATGCGGTGCCGGGGCGCAGGCGGCGCAGGGTCAGCGCGACGTTGCCCTCGGCAAAGCCTGCGGGCTCCAAGGCATAAAGGCTGCGGGGGGATTCAAAGACGGTGACATTGCCCTGCGCCTCAAGCGCCGACAGCAGGGGCGCGCGGCCGTCGCGGGCCAGCCCGTCGGACAGCCAGTAGGTGTCAAAACCGGTTGTGGGCAGCAGGGTCGCCATGCGGGTCATGCGGGCAGCGTCCGGCTCCCATGGTTCCGGCATTACACCACTCAGGCGCGTGCGCCAGCTGTCGGCGGTCTGAAATTGCGGTGCCTCGGGCGCGGTCAGCCGAACCAGCGCCACCGGCCGGTCGTCGCGCGCGGCACGGGTCAACAGCGCATCCATCGCCTCGACCCGCGCGCGCCAATCCGCGGCGCTGGCCCAGCTCGCGTCCATCAGAACCAGTAGCGGCGCATTGCCGCCTGCCTGCGCCTTGTCCTCGGGATTCAGCACCGGACCGGCAAGGCCGATGATCACCGCCGCCACGGCAAGCATCCGCAGCAACAGCAGCCACCAGGGTGTGCGGTCGCTGACCTGCTCTTCGTCCTTGAGGCCGAGCAACAGCACCACGCCGGGAAACAGCCGCCGGATCGGCGCAGGTGGCACCGCGCGCAGGATCAGCCACAGCACCGGCAGCGCCAGTAACCCCAGCAAAAGCCAGGGGGTCACAAAGCCTAGTGCGCCAAACAGGGTCATCCGTGGCCTCCGTCCATGGCGCGATAGACCCACAGCAGGGCCGATTGCGCTGAAGTATTGGTGTGGTGGCACTCGTATTGCCAGCCGGTCAGGCGGCAGAGTTGTTCCAGCCGCGCCTTGCGGGCGGCGAGCCGTTCCAGATACCGTGCGCGCAGATCCCCAGCCTTGAGCGTCTCATGCGCCAGCGATTTGCCGACGCTTTCAAAGATTGTGCGCCCCTCGAACGGAAACGCCTCTTCGGCGGGGTCGAGCACCTGTAGAAGCGCGCCCCGCACCCCGCGATCCGCAGCCTTGGTCAGCGCGGCCTCGACCGGTTCCAGATCACCGAGGAAATCCGAGACAAAGATCGCGCGGGCATGGGGCAGCATCCCCCGCGCCTCAGGTTCGCTGTAATCGGCGTCGTCGTCGGTACTAAACGCCTCGGCCAATCTCAGGATCTGCTGCTCGCCACGTCGGGGGGGCAGCGACCAGCCGGTCAGGCCCACACGTTCGCCGCCCCGAATCAGCAGGATCGTGGTGGCCAGCATCAGCAGGCGGGCGCGCTCACCCTTGGTCGGAAGGTCTTTGGCCGAGGTAAAGCGCATCGACGCCCCCTGATCGAGCCAGGCGATCACACTCTGGGCGATTTGCCATTCGCGTTCGCGCACAAACTGCCCATCGCTGCGCGCTGAACGACGCCAGTCGATACTACGCAGAGAATCGCCGGTTTGCAGCGGGCGGTATTGCCAGAAATCATCCCCCATCCCTGAGCGCCGCCGCCCATGATCGCCAAACATGACCGTGCCCGCCAGATGCTCGGCGCGCGCCAGCAGCGCCGGAAGGCGGCTCGCCTCTTCCTGTGCGCGTTGCCGCAGGGCGAGGGCTGGTTTCACGCAGCCGCCTCTTGGCGCATCATGCCGTCCGCCACCATGTCGATCAGCGCGCCCAGATCCTCACCCCGCGCGCGGGCGGAAAAGGTCAGCGCCATGCGGTGCGTCAGCACCGGGCGTGCCATGTTCAGCACATCCTCTGGCGACGGGGCGAGCCGACCCTGCAACAGCGCGCGGGCGCGAACCGTCATCATCAGCGCCTGCGCCGCACGTGGGCCGGGGCCCCATGCCACGGTGTCGCGGACCCGTTCCCCCGCCGACGGATCGTCAGGCCGAAAGGCACGCACCAGATCCAGGATCATCTCAACCACAGCATCGCCCACCGGCATCCGCCGCAGCAGTCGCTGCGCCGCGACCAGAGTGGCACCATCGAACACCTGATGCGCCTGCGCCTCTTCGGTGCCGGTTGTGGCCAGCAGGATGTCGCGCTCAGTCTTGCGATCCGGATAGGCCACGTCGATCTGAACAAGGAAACGGTCAAGCTGGGCCTCGGGCAGGGGATAGGTACCTTCCTGCTCAATCGGGTTCTGCGTCGCCAGCACATGGAACGGCGCATCGAGCGGACGGTTCTGGCCCGCCACCGTGACAACCTTCTCCTGCATCGCCTGCAACAGTGCCGACTGGGTGCGGGGCGAGGCGCGGTTGATCTCGTCCGCCATCAGAAGTTGGCAAAAGATTGGGCCGGGGATGAATTTGAACGCACGGCTGCCGTCGCTGCCGGTTTCCAGCACTTCGGACCCCAGAATGTCGGCCGGCATCAGGTCGGGTGTGAACTGCACCCGCTTGCCATCCAGCCCCATCACCGTGCTCAGCGTTTCGACCAGCCGGGTCTTGCCCAGTCCGGGCAGGCCGATCAGAATCGCATGGCCGCCACACAGCAACGCCGACAGCGTCAGGTCAACGACCCGCTCCTGTCCGATGAACCGTTTGGTGATCGCTTGCTTGGCCTCAGCCAATTTCCCTTCCAGCGCCTCGATTTCGGCGACCAGATCGTCGGCTTCGGCCATGACATTGCTCCCTTGAACGCTAAACTCTGTTATGAGTGTATCGCGCAGCGAGGAAATGGCAAAAGCAATGAGCACACAAAATGTTGTAACCCCGTCGGCGGAAGGGATCGCTGCCTCAGTTCGCGCCACAAAAGGTCGTGGCCTGCCGCCGGTCCATTTGTGGAACCCGCCGTTCTGCGGCGATCTGGACATGCGTATCGCCCGCGACGGGACCTGGTTTTATCTGGGCACGCCTATCGGGCGGCCTGCGCTGGTGCGGCTGTTCTCGTCCATCCTGAAACGCGAGGGCGACAGCTATTTCCTGGTTACGCCGGTGGAAAAGGTGGGGATCACCGTCGATGACGCCCCGTTTGTTGCGGTCGATTTTGAGGCCGAGGGCAAAGGCAAAGAACAGAAGCTGACGTTCCACACCCATGTCGGCGATGTGGCCGTCGCAGGCCCCGATCACTCGATCCGTGTTGATCGCGACCCTGAAACGTCCGAACCGTCGCCCTATATCCTCGTCCGTAGCAACCTTGAGGCGCTTATCGACCGCAAAAGCTTTTACCGGCTGGCAGATCTGTGTGCGCATCACGAGGTTGCGGGCGCGCGCTGGTTTGGCCTGTGGTCGCAGGGCTCATTCTTTCCAATGATTCCATCCGATGAGTTGCCTGACTGAAGGCCGCTGATCCGACGGCGAATGACTGGCCCTGTCAATACCAAACGGCGTCAATAGATTGACGATTGCGCTGAGGCTGCTACCAAAGCGGTCATGCTGGATATCTTCCTCAAGACGCTGCCATTTTTCGCCCTGATAGGGCTGGGTTACATGGCCGGGCGCACACGCTTTTTTACCGAAGCGGCGACGGCCAGCCTGACCAAGTTCGTGTTTTATTTCGCCCTCTCCGCGATGCTGTTCCGGTTTTCAGCGAACCTGAGCTTTGGCGAGATTTTTGATGCGCGATTGGCAGCGGCCTATCTCTGGGGAACGGCGTTTGTTTATGGCGTTGCGACCGCTGTGGCATTTCTGCGCGGACTGGACGTGCGCACCGCCGCGATCGAAGCGCAATGTGCCGCCATCGGCAACACCGGGTTTCTGGGCGTGCCGATGCTGGCGCTGCTGCTGGGGCAAGAGGCCGTTGGCCCGATCATCCTGATTCTGGCAATCGATCTGATCGTATTTTCGTCTCTTTTGGTGATCCTGGTGACCGGGTCGCAGGACGGCAAAATGTCGGCAGGGGTGTTGCGAACCGTGAGCCTTGGGCTGGTCAAAAATCCGATGATCGTGTCCATCGTTCTGGGCCTTGCCGTTTCAGGCTCTGGTCTGCCGGTGCCGGTCCCGGTCAACGAATTCCTGACGACGCTGGGGAATGCGGCCACGCCCGGCGCATTGTTCGCCATCGGCGCGTCGCTGGCTAGCAAATCGGCCGAACGGATCCAAATCGCGGGCTGGCTGAGCTTTTGCAAACTCATCCTTCATCCATTGTTCGTTGCGGCCGGGGCATACCTTTTCTTCCCGGTCACACCGTATCAGGCGGTTGTTGTCGTGTCGGCCGCAGCGTTGCCAGTGGCGGGCAACGTGTTCATCCTTGCCCAACACTATGGCGTGGCCCCACAGCGGGTGTCGGCGGCAATTCTGGTGTCCACCGCGCTAAGCATCGTCACGGTTTCGGCTGTCATTGCCTGGGTCACTGGCGGTGCGGTCGGCGGCTGATGGGGGTTGTCGGACAGAACACCCTGCGGTAGCCAAACTGACAAATGATCAGAGGACAGACATGAAAATTGTATCAGAAAATCGCTGCCATGGCGGCGTGCAGGGTGTCTACTCTCATGCCTCGGACTCCACTGCGGGCGACATGACCTTTGGCCTGTTCCTGCCAGAAGAGGCTAGCCAAGGCCCCGTTCCGGTACTGTGGTATTTGTCGGGACTGACCTGCACCCACGAAAACGCAATGACCAAGGCCGGTGCCCAGGGATGGGCCGCAGAGCAGGGCATCGCCCTTGTCTTTCCCGACACCAGCCCGCGCGGCGAAGATGTTGCCGACGATGACGCCTATGATCTGGGGAAAGGCGCGGGTTTTTACGTAAATGCGACCCAAACGCCGTGGGCCCCGCACTTTCGTATGTGGGATTATCTTGCAGACGAACTGCCCACCCTGCTGGGGCGCGAATTTGCGATCGATCTCGAACGGCAGGCGATCACCGGCCATTCCATGGGCGGGCATGGCGCCCTGACGCTGGCGATGGGCCTTCCCGGGCGGTTCCGCTCGGTCTCGGCGTTTGCGCCAATCGCCAACCCGACTCAAAGCGCGTGGGGGCAGAAACAGCTGAACGCCTATCTGGGCGACGACAAGGGACAATGGAGCAAGCATGACGCGAGCCTGCAAATGGCCGAGGTCGGGTTTGACGGCCCGGTCCTGATTGACCAGGGCAGTGCCGATCAGTTCCTCGACCTGCTTCGGCCCGAAACACTGGCCGAAGCAATGGTCAGGCGTCGCCAAGAGGGACTCTTGCGGATGCAAAAAGGCTACGATCACAGCTATTTCTTCATGGCGAGCTTTATGGAGGATCACGTCACCTTTGCGGCTGAGGCGCTGTACACGTGACCGCAGTCTACATCGACGCGGACGCCTGCCCTGTCAAGGAAGAGGCCGAGCGGGTGGCCACACGGCACGGTGTGCGGATGTATTTGGTCGCCAATGGCGGTCTTCGCCCGCCACGCAATCCGCTGGTCGAACTGGTGGTGGTGCCGGACGGACCCGACGTGGCTGACATGTGGATCGCAGACCGCGCAGGCCCCGGCGATGTGGTTGTAACCGGGGACATCCCGCTGGCCGCAAAATGTGTGGCCGCTGGCGCTCGGGTGTTGCGCCACAACGGCGACGCGTTCACCCCGGCCAACATCGGGCAACAACTGGCGATGCGGGATCTCATGACAGACCTGCGGGCGGCAGACCCGTTCCGGCAGGGCGGCGGGAAAGGCTTTACAAAGGCGGACCGGTCCCGTTTCCTTGAGGCGCTGGAGCGGGAACTACGGGCCGCACAACGGTGACATCGGGCCGCACAGCTTTTGAGCGAGGATAGCGAGGGCAGGATGACACCACAGGCAGTGATTTTCGATATCGGCAACGTACTGATCGAATGGCAGCCCGAGCGGTTTTTTGATCGCGTCCTGGGTGTTGAACAGCGCAACGCGTTGTTCGCCGAGGTAAACCTTCACGCAATGAACGACGTGGTTGACCGCGGCGCGGATTTTCGTGACACGGTCTATGCCTGCGCCGAAACCTACCCCGCCTGGCGGGACGCAATCCGGATGTGGCACGACAACTGGCTGGATCTGGCCACGCCAGAGATTGCGCATTCGGTTCGCCTCTTGCGTGCTTTGCGAGTCAAAGCGGTGCCAGTCTTTGCACTGACAAATTTCGGCATCGGGACGTTTGCATTGGCAGAGCCGCGATATCCGTTTCTTGGCGAATTTGACCGGCGCTACATTTCGGCCCAACTGGGGGTGATCAAGCCCGATCCAGAGATCTATGCTATGGTTGAGGCCGATTGCGGGATTGCGCCACAGGCCCTGCTGTTCACTGACGATCGTGCCGATAATATCGCCGCCGCCAAGACACGGGGCTGGCAGGCGCACCTTTTTGAAGGACCTTTGGGGTGGGCGCAGGTGCTCGTCGATCAAGGATTGCTCACGCGGGAAGAGGCGGCATGAACACTCCTGTCATCATTCCCTTTGACCAAGGCGAAGCGCAGCTTGACTGGCTGGAGCTGACGGCTGCACTGGAGGCAGGGCATCTTTTGCCCAAGGCCGAGATTGCGGATACCTTTCTATATCGCGGCAAAGATACCCTGCTGAACCGGGCAGCCTGGATCGACGGAATGGGGCTGGCGGTCAAGTCGGCAACGATCTTTCCCGGCAATGCCGCGTTGGGGATGCCGGGGGTAAATGGTGCGGTGTGCCTGTTTTCCGACCGGGATGGCGGGCTCGAAGCTTATATCGACTTTCATCTGGTGACCAAATGGAAGACAGCAGGCGACAGCCTCTTGGCGGCGCGCAAACTGGCGCGGCCCGACAGTCGCGAAATCTTGATTGTTGGCGCGGGTACCGTGGCGGGCACGCTGATTGAAGCCTACAGCGCTGCCTTTCCAGCGGCGCGCTTTGCCGTATGGAACCGCACCCGCGCCGGGGCCGAGCGACTCGCGGCAAAGTTTCCCGGAGTACGGGTGGCCGACGATCTGGAGGCGGCAGTGACGCAGGCAGACATCATCACCTGTGCCACCATGACAACAGCGCCGGTGCTGCGTGGCGATTGGTTGCGCCCCGGCCAGCACGTCGATCTGATCGGCGCATATCGCCCCGACATGCGCGAGGCGGATGACACTGCGTTGCTTCGGTCGCGTGTCCACGTGGACAATATCGACACTGTTCTGGGCCATATCGGCGAACTGAAAATCCCATTGGCTCAGGGCGTCATCTCGCACGATCACGTCGTGGCAGACTACTACAATCTGTCCGCGTTTCGTCGCACGCCAGAGGATATCACGCTTTTCAAGAACGGTGGCGGCGCTCATCTCGATCTGATGGTGAGCCGATATATTCTTGATCAATGGCGCACGCGCTAAGTTTCAACTGACGTGCCCGGTCTGGATGCGAAAGCGATCCGATGAACCCGATCAAGCGCGTTCGGTTGGGCGCCTTGCCATATACTTGGTTGATAGAGTCTTCGATAGGCATGCCGCCCATCACGTGCACACCCCGATTACCGCCGACACCTTTGCTCTTGTACGCAAGTCGGCCATGCCGCGCCCGTGTCAACAACCTATCGGAAATGTCCGGCCCTCAGAGCCGGACACCTTCAATGTGAATTAGATCGGCAAAATGCCTGATCTATCCTCGCAACCTCAGTTGACGGCCTGCGCGTCAACGACATCTTTTCTGGTGCTTTCGGCCTTGGCAATCTCGATCCGGCGCGGCTTCAATGCCTCGGGGACCTCGCGGGCGAGGTCGATATGCAACATGCCATCCGCATGGCTGGCTCCGGTGACGCGAACGTGGTCAGCCAGCTGGAACCGACGTTCAAACGCCCGAGTGGCAATGCCCCTATGCAGAAAAGAACGGGCCTCGTTGGAGTCCGCCTTGCGGGCCGACACGATCAGCGCATGTTCCCTGACATCGACCGACAGGTCAGCGTCCGTGAAACCCGCAACAGCAATTGAGATGCGATACGCGTCGTCAGCGGTCTTTTCGATATTGTAGGGGGGATAGGTCGGCTGGGCCACATCGTTGGCCAGTACCCGATCCATCATGTCGGCGATCTGGTCAAATCCGACGGTGGCACGGTAAAGTGGTGCAAAATCAAAGCTACGCATGGGTCATCCTCCAGTGAGCGATACCATTTTCGATAATCCGCCTTCCCGTCCCGGGACAAGCGGAGGTGATCCGAGGCCCATTGATTGGCGCCCCGATGGCAAGAATGTGGGTAGGGTTTTGCGGGTTTCAAGGCCCGCGATCAGTGTCAGGGTCGCACGAACCGCGCACCATTTCCGGTCATGCGCTGGCCAACGCTGACCCGGCGCGCGCCCGCCGAAATCCGAGGCTGCGAGTCTGCGTTGGTCAGTTCACGCATCAAACCAGACACCACCTCTGGGAGTGACATGCCGTAGGCAGTGCTGTGACCCGAACCCAGATCGGTACCTGCCGAAATCAACGATAGGATCCGCATCCGCCCCTGATCACGCACAAAAACCGGCGCGCCGGACGACCCAAAGGTCACATTGCAGTCAAACGACATCAATCCATCACGAAAGCGGCCAGTCACGGCACAATCAGGCTGACGTGACAGAACCTCTTCACGGCCCCGACCATAAGACACAACACTAACGGCATCACCGGAACTGACACCGTCAAAAAGCTTGAAAGGGTTGGCTTCGGCGCTGGAAATAGGCGCGGCGAGGCGCAGCAGCGCCACATCGTGAACAATCATATCGGACCGTATCAGCCCCCCCGAAGAGGCGTGATAGCCGGGCGCGACAGCGATACGCGCCACACGCCGATCCGCCATCGAGCCACCATTGCGATAGCCGGCCCGAAAGGTAATCCGGTCCCGCGCACTGCGCCCCGCCACGCAATGCGCCGCCGTCAGCACGATATCGGGCCCGATCAGCACGCCGGTACATAGGCCACCTGGCATGTCGATCCGGCCGACCCCCTCCCATCCCAGAATTTCACCCCGGCGCTGCATGACCAAAAGACCATCCGAGCTCTCAGCCGCAGCAGGCAGACCGAGCGAGCACACCAGGAGAAAAATAATATATTTCATGGCGTTATGAACTTTGCTCCGGTGTTCCTCGGGATGGCGCCTACGCGGCTGACGCCGGTAATACCAGTCGCAGCAAGGCCGTCTTTGCGGGCCAATACCTCTTTGATCAGCGCGATCGGGATTTCGAGCGTGGTGCCCAGCGACACCGGCTCGCCATTGGCTTCGGCTTTAGCAGAGACCACAGAAACGATGCGCGGTGTACCGGTATCAAAAGAAAAAACCGGAGAGCCAGAGCTACCAAAATCCACCTGACAGGTCAGAATCAGAACGCCCCGCTGCTGTGCCTTGACGTCGCAGATCTCTTGCAGGGACGGTGCCTCGGACCGGTTATGCGCATAGGAAACGACGCCGACGCGATCGCCGTTTTCAGGGCGGTGGTCTGTCTCGAACGGAACGATGCTGCCGTTGCGCACCGGATGCTGTAGTTCGAGCAGGGCCACATCCACGCGCACCCGATCAGCATCCGTAGCGCTGCGGTAATCGTAATCCGGGTGCGGTTCTGCGCGCCGCACCCGCCGGTAGGCCGCCGCGCGACCGTTGCGCCATCCGACAAGGAACTGCATCTGGTCGGCGGGCACACGCGCGCCAGTTTCGGGATTGAACAGGCAATGCGCCGCTGTCAGCACCAGCCCCGGTTCGATCAGGGCACCAGTGCAGAACGCCTCGCCTGCGATTTCGAGGCGGCCAACCGCCTCCCAATTGCGTCCGTCTTCGGCGCTCTCCATCAAGAACAGCCCGCTTTGCTGAGCCAGCAAAGGCGCCGTTGACAGACACAGCAGGGACAAAATTATGACGCATATCCGCCGTGGCACCAAATCACTCCAATTTTTCTCTGGGTCTATTGACCGGCTTTGGCAAAATTGGGGCAAAAAGGATAAATTAAACCGTAATTCTCGCGATCACGATGTCGTGAGCGCCAGCGCAGGCGGAATCGGCCCGCCCAGTGCCCAATCCAGCAGCTCAACCGTATGCACGATGGGTATGGCGGTGCCAGATCCGATCTGCATCATGCAGCCGATATTCCCCGCAGCGATCACATCCGGATTACGCGCCTCGAGTGTGCGAACCTTGCGAGTTTTCAACTGCTTTGAAATCTCTGGCTGCATCAGATTGTAGGTTCCGGCTGAGCCGCAGCACAAATGGCTGTCTGACGGCTCGACCACAGTGAAACCGGCGCGCTTCAACAATTCTTTGGGGTACGTCTTGATCTTTTGCCCATGTTGGAGCGAACAGGCCGCATGATAGGCCACTGTCAGATTCTGCGGCACCGCCTCGGGCAGGCCCAGAGTCATCAGCAGTTCGCTGATATCCATCGCGACACCTGATACACGGGCTGCGTCCGCAGCCAGAGGGTCATTGCGAAACATATGGCCGTAATCCTTGACCGTGGTCCCGCAACCACTGGTGTTGATCACAATGGCATCCAATCCCGCGCCGTCGATTTCACGGGTCCAGGCGCGAATATTCTGCGCCGCAGCAGCGTGGCTTTCGCCGGTCTTGCCCATGTGATGGGTCAGCGCACCGCAGCACCCCGCACCTTTGGCGACAACCACCTCGCAACCCAGTCGGGTCAGCAGCCGAATCGTTGCGTCGTTGATATCGGTGTTCAGTGCCTTTTGCGCACAGCCCGTCATCAGCGCCACGCGTTTGCGGCGCGGCCCTTCGGGCGCAAAGCTTTGTGGATCGTCGTTGCGACTGACCGGAGGGATCTTTTTTGGCGCCATTTCCAGCATCGCGCGCAGGCGTGCATCCGGCATCAGAAAGGCGAATGGGCGTCCGATTCTGGCCCCCAGCAGCGCGATACGGAATCGGGTCGGATACGGCAGAATCCGCGCCAACAGCCAGCGCAGCGCGCGGTCAGACCACGGACGGTTATAATTCGCTTCAATATAGCTGCGGGCATGATCCACCAGATGCATGTAATGCACACCGGACGGGCAGGTGGTCATACAGGCAAGACAGCTCAGGCAGCGGTCGATATGCTTGACCGTCTTGGCATCGGGCTTGCGAGCGTTTTCCAGCATGTCCTTGATCAGATAGATCCGGCCACGCGGGCTATCCAATTCGTCACCCAACACCTGATAGGTCGGACAGGTCGCGGTGCAAAAACCGCAATGCACGCAAGAGCGCAGGATCTCATTGCTGCGCTGGATCTCGGGGTCGCTCAGCTGCTCGGGAGAAAAGGTAGTCTGCATATCAGATGGTCACCATTCGGGCCGTGGTCAACCTGAACCAAGGCAAAGTTATCACATCAGGCAATGCCCGCGCAGGCCGCCGGGTCAGCAAAGAGCCAAGCATCATCCGCCCATCAACCCGGGATTAAGCAATCCACGCGGATCAAACCGGGCCCGCAGACCCTGACTGAGCCGCGCCAGTGGCGCCGATTCCGGCTGAAACACCCCGAGCGCCGCCCGGTGCTGGGCAGAGCCGCGCACCAATGTAGCGTGGCCGTCGAAACCGCCCAGATGCGCCCGCGCATCGGTGCCATCAGCCAGCAGCGCCCAGATCAGCCCGCCGCCCCAGTCATACAACAGCGCCTTGGCCCGCAATCGCGCGGCCAGGTCCGCCGCTTGCGACGGCTTGACCGATAACCGCCAGACATCCCCGCTCTGGCCCTTCATCACATCGACATCGCGAACCGCCTGCCAGATCGCGGAAACCTCGTCCGTGCTGGTCACGATCCGGGGGGAATACGCAGAAAAAAGTGCATGCAACCGGCCCGCACGATAGTCGACAGACTTTTCAAAGCCTTCGATCCGCAGCCAGGTGGCCCCATCGGCACCGGGTGCATGTGCCGCACCAGTGATCTCAAAAGGTGAGCCCAGCGCCGCATTCATCACCTTCACCGCCTCACCGTCGGTGAGACCCTGAAACACCAGCGTCGCGGCGCTTTCGGGTTTCGGCAATACCTTGAGACTGACCTGGCTCACCACGCCAAGCGTGCCCCTGCTACCGGCCATCAGTTTGACCAGATCATAGCCCGTGACGTTCTTCATCACCCGGCCACCGTTCTTGAGGATCGTGCCGCGCCCATCGACGAACCGCACCCCAAGCATGAAATCCCGCGCAGCCCCGGACTGAATTCGGCGTGGACCGGACACGTTTCCCGCCACCACACCGCCCAGCGTCGGCGTTCCAACAGTGCCAAGCAGCCCGCGATGATCCATCGGCTCAAAGGCCAATCTTTGCCCCTCGGCGTCCAAAGCCGCTTCAACCTCGGCCAGTGGTGTACCGGCTCCGGCGACGATCGTCAGCGCACCCGGTTCGTATAGCGTGATACCGGACAGTCCGCCCGTCTCCAGCACGGCCCCCGTCACCGGTTGCCCGATCTCACGCGTACCGCCACCTTTGATGTGCAGCGGCGCAACGGCATCTTTGATCATTGCGGCCAGTTCGGCCTCGGATTCCGGTCTCATATTCGTTGTCTGGCCTCAATTTCCTGGGGAGCGGGGACACGAACCCCGAATTGTGCGACGGCTATTCGGCCGCGACCGCTGATTCACGGCGTGCCTGAGACGCCGCCAGTGGAAACACCTTGGCCGGGTTGAGCAACCAATTGGGGTCGAACACATCCTTGACCGCCATCTGAATTTCCAGATCCTCGGGGGCGAACTGATCGACCATCAGGTCACGCTTTTCGATGCCGACGCCATGTTCGCCTGTCAGGCAACCACCAACCTCGACACAGAGCCGCAGGATATCCGCACCCATTTCCTCGCAGAGTTCCAGATCTCCGGGTTTGTTGGCGTCGAACAGGATCAGCGGATGCATATTGCCGTCACCGGCGTGGAACACGTTGGCAACGCCAAGGCCATATTGTTTGGAAAATTCACCGATCCGACGCAGCACGTAGGGCAAAGACGTGACCGGGATCGTACCGTCCAGACACATGTAATCGTTGATCTGCCCCATGGCACCAAAGGCTGACTTGCGGCCCAGCCAAATGCGACCGGCCTCTTCGGCATCCCGCGCCTCGCGCAGTTCCACCGGGTTATGGCGGCGGGCAATCTCAAGGATCAGAGCCAGCTGTTCGTCGATCTCGGCGGGTGATCCTTCGACCTCGACGATCAACAGTGCCTCGCACATCGGATAGCCGGCATGGGCAAAGGCCTCGCATGCCTCAATGCAGGGGCGGTCCATGAATTCGATCGCCACCGGCAACACGCCCGCCTTGATGATGTCGGACACGCAGGCACCCGCCACTTCGTTGTCGTCAAAGCCCATCAACACCGGTCGCGCGCCTTCGGGCTTGCGCAGGATGCGCAGGGTTGCCTCGGTCACCACGCCCAGTTGCCCTTCGGAGCCGCAGATCAGCCCCAGCAGGTCCAGCCCAGGGGCATCCAGATGCGCGCCGCCGATTTGCGTCACTGTGCCGTCCATCAAAACCAGCGTGACGCCCATCAGATTGTTGGTGGTCACGCCGTATTTCAGGCAATGCGCCCCGCCCGAATTCATCGCGATATTGCCCGCGATGGCGCAGGCCAGTTGCGACGACGGGTCGGGGGCATAAAAGAAATCTTCCTGCTCGACGGCGCCGGTCACGCTTAGGTTGGTGCGGCCAGTCTGCACCCGGATAAACCTGTTCTCGTAATCCGTCTCAAGCACCTCATTCATCCGCGCCACGCCCAACAGCACGCAATCCGCCGTCGGTAACGCACCCCCTGCGAGCGACGTGCCAGAGCCGCGCGGCACCACCGGCACCCCCTGAGCGTGACAAAAACGCAGCACATCCGCGACCTCTGCCGTCGTGCGTGGCAGCACCACGGCCAGTGGCGGGCAGCGATAAGCGGTCAGCGCGTCACATTCATACGCACGGGTTTCGGCGGCGTCCGATATCACTGCATCCCCGGGCAGCAACCTAAGTAACCCGGAGACGATTTCGGTCTTTCGAGCGAGGATCGAGTCATCAGGGCGGGGCATTTGCATGGCATTCTTCCTGTAATTGGTAAACTTATATAACCAAAAATGCCGAAAACCAAAACATTTCTTGTCAGGATGGCGCTGCGACTTGCGCATTTGCCATAGCTATCGCAGGGATCCAACCATGGACTGGGTCAAGATCATACACCTTCTGTGCGTCATGGGCTGGATGACCAGTATCTTTGCCGTGCCACGTGCGTTGATTTACTGGAAACGCGATTTTGCCGCGACCCGAACGTTCGGCCCGCTTGGGGATCTGACGATCAGACTATATCGCTTTTCCGCCGGGCTGGGGGTGATCGCGCTGCTGACCGGGCTGTGGCTGGCGTCTGTCCACGGGTTTCCAGACTGGGTCTGGCTCAAGCTTGGGCTGGTATTGGTGCTGGCGGCGCATTACGGCTGGACCGGGCGGTTGGTGCTGCGCGCCCGCCGCGGCATCTTTACCGAATCGGACCGCTACCTGCGCGTTTTCAACGAACTTAGCGTGATCGGTGTGATCGCCATCCTCTGGGTCGTTGTCGTCAAGCCGTTTTAGAAAGGCGCATACATGCTCTGGATGGATCAGATGACGCTGTTCACCCGTCTCGATTATACGGCACTGGCTGTGCTGCTGGTCGGCTGGTTGCTCTGTACTCCGGTGATCGAGCATCCGCCGACGCGGCGGCCTTCGGTGTCGGCGCTGATGGCGGATTACCGGCGGGAATGGATGCGCCATTTCGTAACCCGCGAACCGCGGATCTTTGATTCCCAGATCATCGGCAACATGCGTCAGGGCACCGCTTTCTTTGCCTCGGCAAGCATGATCGCCATCGGTGGAGGGTTCGCCCTGATCGGCAATGCCGACATTCTTCGTGGCGTGGCGCAGGATCTGACGCTGGGCAGCGCACCGACCATCGTGTGGGAGATCAAGCTGATGCTGATGCTCGGCTTCGCCACCAACGCCTTTCTCAAATTCGTCTGGTCCCACCGGCTGTTCGGCTATTGCGCCGTCCTCATGGCGGCGGTTCCGAATGATCCAACGAGTCCGCTTGCCTTTCCGCGCGCCGCCAAAGCAGCCGAGATCAACGTTACCGCCGCACGCAGCTACAACCGGGGCTTGCGATCGGTCTATTTTGGTATCGCATCCGCCGCCTGGCTGCTGGGAGCCTGGCCACTGCTGGTCGCCGCAACATTTACCCTGTTGGTGGTCATGCGCCGGGAGTTCACATCCGCCTCGCGCGAAGTGTTGCTGGAAGACAGCGATCAGATGGCAAATACGGTCAAGTGACGTGCGGCAACCATCGTTGAATACCGGTTTTCTGACGCAAATTCAGCCCGGTCAGCGCCGATATCGACGCAATATGCTGTTCCCGACTCAGATAATTTCGTCCTCATCAAACAGCGGCGCAGCCTCAAGGTGTTCGCCCATCCCCTGCGCCGCAGCTTCGGCGTGGGCCGCGCGTTTTGGCACTGCGATATGAAACAACGCATCGCCCTCGTTCACCACCGGCAGGTTTGTGCGGCCGACGATGATCCCGGTTTCCGTCGACACGACCTCGGTCTCGATCTCACCGAACGGGTCCGAGATCAGGCCCAGCACCGTGCCAATCTCAACATAGTCTCCGCTGGCTTTGAGCGTGCGCAGCAGGCCTCCTGATGGCGCCCGGGCCCAGCCCGAGCGTTCGCAAAACACCGCAGACCCACGCGGGCGGGGGCGGTGCGGGCCGGGATCATGTCAAGCTGTGCCATCACCCGCAGGATCCCGGCAACACCGGCACGGGCCGCAAATTCATCGAATCGTAAGCCCTCGCCCGCTTCATAGAGCAGCACGTCAACGCCCTGCGCCTCGGCCGCCTGTCGCAAAGAGCCGTCGCGCACTTTGGAGGTCAGGGTAACCGGGGCGGCAAACGCGTCGCCCAGCGCGCGCAATGTTTCGCTGCCTGGTGTCAGCCGGATTTGCGGCAGATTGGTGCGACCCTGTGCAGCTGAGTGCAGGTCAATCCCGACGTCACATCGCTTGACGATCTGATTCAGGAACAGATGCGCCAAACGCGCGGCGAGCGATCCCTCGGAATGACCGGGAAAGCAGCGGTTCAGGTCGCGCCGGTCCGGCAGATAGCGCGAATGGTTTAGAAACCCGTAGGCGTTGACAATCGGCACCGCGATCAGCGTGCCAGCAAGCCGCTGAACCGGCGCGGCGCGCAGCAGGCGGCGCACAATTTCGGCACCGATCACCTCGTCCCCGTGAATCGCGGCTGAGACGAACATCACCGGCCCCGGCTTGCGTCCGTGGACCACGTGGGCCGACAGTGTGACGGGAGTATGGTCGGACATGACCGACACCGGCAGGTCGATGGTGCGACGCTGACCCGGCAGCAAGGTCACATCGCCAAGTTCGAAACTGTTCTGCATAAAGGCTCCGCTGTGTTGCTGTCATAGGAGCGTGTCATGCAAGCCGGGGCAAGGGCCATCATATGCCGCGCTGGCCCGTCAATCGCGCCAGAGGCATTTATGCCGCCAGTCGCGATACTTTTTTGATCAGGCGCATCCGGCCCGACAGTTGCGCAGTATCAGCCCTGCCCCAGCTTTGGTGACGCCCGATCAAGGACAAGTTCCGCGTCCGAGAACCGCAGCGGCGCGCGCAGGCCGGGAACACCGTCAGGCGCGATTTGCATTCCGCGCGCCTGCACCTGCGGATCGGCCATGACTTCGGCCAGATCGTTGATCGGACCGGCCGGAACACCCTGCGCCTCGCACGCGGCCAGAAGAGCGGCCTTGGTGCGTTGCACGGTCGCCTCGGTCAGCAGGCGGGTCAGTTCGGCGCGATGCGCGATACGGTCAGCATTGGTCAGAAAGTCCGCCGCCTCGGCGAGGTCGGGCAAACCCAGCAGATGACACAAGCGCTGGTATTGTGCATCGTTGCCAGTGGCGATGATAATAAACCCATCAGAGCAGTCAAACACTTGATACGGCGTGAGGTTGGGATGGTAGTTCCCCGTCCGCCCCGGCGGAGTGCCTGTGGCCAGATAGTTCATCGCCTGATTGGCCGTGACCGACACCGCCACATCCAGCAGCGCCATGTCGATTTGCTGGCCCCGCCCCGTGATCGAACGCTGGTACAATGCGGCCAGGATGCCGGCGACCGAATAAACACCGGTAAAGATATCCGTCACCGCCACGCCGGTGCGCTGCGGCTGACCATCAGGATCGCCGGTGATCGACATCAGCCCGGACATGCCTTGAATGATGTAGTCATATCCTGCGCGATGCGCGTAGGGGCCGTCCTGCCCGAACCCGGTGATCGAGCAGTAGATCAGCCGGGGATTGAGCGCCGAAAGACTGGCGTAGTCCATGCCGTATTTGGTCAGGCCGCCGACCTTGAAATTCTCGATCAGGATATCGGCATCAGCCACCAGATCACGCATCTGTTGCTGGCCTGCCGGATCCGCCAGATCGACGACGACAGATTTTTTGCCCCGGTTGCAGGAGTGGAAATAGGCGGCAGTCCGGTCGCCCTCGCGTTCGATGAACGGTGGGCCCCATCGGCGGGTATCGTCACCCTGCGGTGCCTCGATCTTGGTCACCTCGGCACCCAGGTCGGCCAGTGTCTGACCAGCCCACGGGCCCGCCAGAATGCGGGCCAGTTCGATGACTTTCAGCCCAGCAAGCGGGCCGTCAGGCGCTGCACTCATTCGCCGAGCTTTTCGTCCAACACAGCCGAGAAATCGGCATAGTTCATGTTGGAATACTTCTTGCCGTCGATCAGAAAGGTCGGCGTCGAAGTGACGTCGTCGCGGGTCGCGTTTTCCTGATACCAGGCCACCAACCCGCGCAGCTGATCACTATCGGCGAGGCAGGTGTCGAGCTGATCCTTGGTGATCCCCGCCAGCAGGCCGATCTTGCGAAGTTCATCCGCGATCGCGCCATCTGCACCGGCGCGGACCCACTCGGACTGACCTTTATACATCAGACCGGTGATGCCAAAGAATTTCTCGGGCCCGCCACAGCGCGCGATCATTGACGCCCAGACGCCGTATTTATCAAAATAAACCTCGCGGTAGACGAACTTGATCTTGCCGGTGTCGATATAGTTTTCCTTGAGCTGGTCATAGACCGTCGCATGGAAATTGGCGCAATGCGGGCAGGTGAAGGAGGCGTATTCCACCACTTCGACCGGGGCATTCACATCGCCTTGCACCATATCGGTGATCTCGACGTCTGCGGCGGTGCTTTCCTGCGCCGACGCTGCGCCAGGCAGGTCAAAACCGCCACTGGCGGTCGTGCGCGGCTGAGACAGCAGCCAGCCACCCCCGGCAATCAGGGTCAGGGCCAGGGCGGCGACCGGGATAATCCGTTTCATGGTGGAAACCTCTTTGTTATTCATCGTTTGTTTCAGTTGCTACGGCCCTCAGGCCGAACCTTTGGATTTGCTTATGACGTTTGCGGCCAGACGTTCAAGTGCGGCGCGCAGGCTGTCGTCTCCGACCCCTGCGGCAACCTTGTGTCCCTGTTCAACGCAGGCGGCGTCGGGTTCCGTCGGTCCGGACCGGCCGGGGCGATGATCAAACGACACCCGCCCCTCAGAGAACCCGCTGGCGGCAGTTTGTGTAATCCGCACCCGGGCAATGGCGTTATAGCCGTAGACAGCGTTCACCCGCTCGCGGATCTTGACCTTTTGCATTTCCAGCATTGGCGCGTTGGCACCTGTGGTCAGCAGCACCAGCGTCGCGCCAAAGCCGCCTTTGGAATAGCTCACCTCAACCGGGCGGGACATGGCGGCGACATCTTCGCCCGCGATCTCGGACCAATGGGTCAACAGACGCGATTGGGCAAAGCCACGGGTTTCGCTTGCCTTGCGAATCTGCCCCTGCAACAGCGCCGAGGTGCGGGAAAATCCGCCGGTGCCTTTGGGGCGCTTGAAATAGGGTCGCTGGGCCATGACTTGAATCCCTCTGTCAAACGCTATTCTAGTGTCCCCGGGCCCAAGCGCCAGCCCGGAAACCCCCTAGCCCCGCAACAGATTCGATCAAACTTATGTCAGTGACACGTGAACCCGCCACCCCGCAGGCGCTGCTTGAATGGTACGACCGCCATGCGCGGGCCCTGCCGTGGCGCATAAGTCCAGCCGCGCGGGCCGCAGGCGTGCAGCCGGACCCCTATCGCATCTGGCTGTCCGAAATCATGTTGCAACAGACCACCGTCGCCGCCGTCAAAAGCTATTTTGAGGTGTTCACCACGCGCTGGCCCCGCGTCGCGGATCTGGCCGCTGCCGAGGACGCTGACGTGATGGCCGCATGGGCCGGGCTGGGGTACTATGCCCGCGCCCGCAATCTGCTGAAATGCGCGCGGGTTATAACCGCGGATCACGGCGGCACCTTTCCGCGCGACCATGCGACGTTGCTGATGCTGCCGGGCGTTGGCCCCTATACGGCCGCCGCGATCAGTGCCATCGCGTTTGACACGGCTGAGACGGTGGTAGATGGCAATGTCGAACGGGTCATGGCGCGACTGCATGATGAACATACCCCCCTGCCCGCCGCCAAACCGATCCTGACCGGGTATGCTGCGGTTTTGACGCCCCAAGAGCGGCCCGGCGACTATGCTCAGGCGGTGATGGACCTTGGCGCGACGATATGCACGCCGCGCAAACCGGCTTGTGGGCTTTGTCCATGGCGCAGGGCCTGCGCCGCTTGGGACATGGGCACCGCCGACGACCTGCCACGCAAGAGTCCCAGGGCGAAAAAGCCGATCCGGCTCGGCTTTATCTATCTGACCCGCCGGGTGGATGGCGCGTGGCTGCTGGAACGCCGCCCCGACAAGGGGCTGTTGGGCGGTATGCTGGGATGGCCGGGATCTGACTGGAACGAGGCACCGCAAGAGGCACCGCCGATCCGCGCCGAATGGAAAATCGTGCCCGGTGAGGCACTGCACACATTTACCCATTTCCACCTGCGCCTGTCGGTCAGAACCGCGCTAGTTCCGATGGAGCGCCGACCGGATCGCGGAGATTTCATCGAGTTGCCCGATTTTGACCCCGCCGATCTGCCAACCGTGATGCGCAAGGCCTATCACCTCGCCTGTGGTGGCTGACACCGCTTGGCGACGCAGGGCGCAGCAGGCTATACAATATCCGGAGGCACGAGATGAGCGATCAGAACCTGACCCGATCCGCCACACCCCTCTGGGCGGCACTGCCATTCTGGATGTCCCTGTTGCTGATCCCGATCGTCTGGGTCGGCGCGATTCAGGGGGGCCTTTGGGTGCTGCTGCCCCCGGTGATGACGTGGTATCTGTTCTCGGCCCTCGATGCCGCGCTCGGGCGGAATGAGGTCAACGCCGACCCGCAGACCCCCGACATTGCGCTATTTTGGTATCGGCTGGTCACGCTGATCTGGGCGCCGCTCCAGTTTATCAATCTGTTTGGTCTGATCTGGTACGCCACCCATACGGCACATCTTGCCTCACTTGAGAAATTCGGCCTGTTCTTTGGCGTCGGCGTGATGACCGGCACGATCGGGATCAACTATTCCCACGAGTTGATGCACCAAAGAAACCGGCTGGAACGCAACCTTGCGGATCTGCTGCTGGCAATGGTGCTCTATTCCCACTTTCGATCCGAGCATCTGCTGATCCACCATCGCTATGTCGGTACTCCGCGCGATCCGGTCTCGGCCCGGTACAATGAAGGGTTTCACCGCTATTACCCGCGCGTCCTGCGCGAAAGCCTGCGGTCCGCCTTTCACGCCGAGCGTGACATGCTGGCGCGCAAGAGCCTGCCGTGGACCCATCCCAGCAATCCGTTCTGGCGCTACTGGACGCTGCAACTGACGATGTTGGTGCTTGCCTTTGCGTTAGGCGGGCTATCAGGGCTGGTTTTGTTTGCGATCCAGGCGGGCGTTGCCATCTGGCAGCTTGAGCTGACAAACTACGTCGAACATTACGGCCTGACCCGCAAACACCTCGGAGATGGGAAATACGAACATGTCCTGCCACGCCATTCCTGGAATGCCGCGCAAACCGCGTCAAACTGGCTGCTGATCAATTTGCAACGCCACTCGGACCATCACTACAAGCCCGACCGCCGGTTCCCATTGCTGCAAACCTATGCACCAGAGGCTGCGCCGCAATTGCCCTATGGTTATCCGGTGATGACAATGGCCGCGATGATCCCACCGCTCTGGCGCCGCGTGATGAACCGGCGGGTGCGCGACTGGCGGGCGCAGTATTATCCAGAGATCACCGACTGGACGCCCTACAACCGCGCAGAGACCCCGCTGCCACGCTGATCCAACTTCGGCGCCGGCGTCCACATTGCCGCAGGTGACAACATGTCGTCCCGCCCCTATAACGCCCGCGAAACACCGATCCGCAACGCGAAGGACGTCCCATGACCATTCAGGTTCTCGGCCATAAATCCCCCGACACCGACAGCACCGGCAGCCCGATCATCTGGGCCTGGTACATGACCGAAATCAAGGGTGAGGCCGCCAAGCCCGTCCTCCTGGGGGAACCCAACACCGAAGCGGCGTTCATGCTGACCCACTGGAACCTCGACAAACCCGAAATCATCGCAGACGTTGCTGAGGGCGCGCCGGTCGTGATCGTCGACACCAACAACCCTGCTGAACTGCCCGCTGGCATCAACAAGGCCGACATTCGCGCCATCATCGACCACCACAAGCTGGTCGGCGGACTGGAAACCAAAGGCCCGATCGACATCCGCATCGAACCTCTGGCCTGCACCGCCACCATCATGCACAAGATGATCGGCGACGATCTGGCCAAGGCGCCCAAGGGCATCAAAGGCGCGATGCTGACCTGTATCCTGTCAGACACCCTGGAATTCCGCTCGCCCACCACCACCCCCGTCGACAAGGCCGTAGCCGAATCGCTGGCCGCTGATCTGGGCATCGACATTCCCGCATATGCCGCCGAAATGTTCGCCGCCAAATCTGACGTATCCAGCTTTTCTGACGCCGAACTGCTGCGGATGGATTCCAAGGAATACACCGTGGATGGCAAGGATTTTCGCGTCTCGGTGCTGGAAACCACCGCGCCCAAGACCGTGCTGGATCGCAAGGACAGCCTGATGGCCGCAATGGTGGACGTGGCCCAGGAAGACGGTGCAGATCAGGTGCTGCTGTTTGTCGTCGACATCCTCAACGAAGAGGCAACGCTGCTGGTCCCCAACGATCTGGTGAAAACCGTGGCCGAGAAAAGCTTTGGCGTCACAGTCACCGGCGACACTGTGGTCCTGCCCGGCATCATGAGCCGCAAAAAGCAGATCATCCCGAATCTCAAGGTCTGAGGCTACTAAGCTGCGGCGCGCCACATATCGGCGCGCTGCGGCTGGATGCACCATGCCCCATGTTCCACAACTTATTCTGATCGTCAGCACTGTCGTTCTGCTGATGAATGTCTGGGCCTTTGCCGCCTTTTGGTGGGACAAGCGTCAGGCCATCGGCCAACGTCAGCGCACCCCGGAACGCACGCTGCTGACGCTGGCCTTTTTTGGTGGCTGGGTGGGCGCAAAACTGGGCCAGCGCAAATTCCGCCACAAAACGAGCAAAGAACCGTTTCGTACACGACTGAACCGCATTCCGGTTTATTGGGGATTGATCGCTGCACTCGTGTATTTTCACGAGGCGGTCGCGAACCTGCTCGGCCTCGATTTTTCCGGACTGCTGTTTTTGGGCGCGTGACGGCCGGTCCCGCGCGGTGCCGAGCCTAAAACGCACTTCTGCACGGCAAGACCCTTTGCACATGACGTGCGATATGGGATGACCCCCGGAAACCGAACTTGCAATCAGGCATGCCCATGACACAGATCATCACTCAGCTCGCTGACATTTCCGACCGGTATGACGCGCTATTTGTCGATCTTTGGGGGTGTGTGCACAACGGCGTCACCGCCTATCCCGATGCGGTTGCGGCCTTGCAAGCCTACCGCAAACGTGGTGGCACGGTGGTTCTGCTGACCAATGCACCGCGCCCGCGCACCGATGTGGAACGCCAGATCGCGCGCATGGGTGTGCCGACCGACGCCTGGGACACCATCGCCACCTCAGGCGATTCTGCGCGTTCGGCAATGTATCGCGGCATCGTTGGCACAAAAATCTGGTTCATGGGTGAAACGCATGACAACGGCTTCTTTGATCCGATCAAACTGGTCCACGACCCCATTAAGGTCACCCGCGTTCCGCTGGAAGAGGCCGAAGGCATCGTCTGCTGCGGACCGTTTGATCCCCATGCCGACCCGGACGTGAACCGGCCGCAGTTCCTCTATGCCAAGCAAAAGGGCCTCAAGCTGCTCTGCGCCAACCCGGACATTGTCGTGGATCGCGGAGAATCGCGGGAATGGTGCGCCGGAGCGCTGGCGCGGCTCTATACCGAGATGGGCGGAGAAAGCCTGTATTTTGGTAAACCGCATCCGCCGATCTACGATCTGGCCCGCGCCCGGCTGACCGAACTGGGGCGCGATGTCCCCAACTCTGGCATTCTGGCGATCGGGGACGGGGTTCACACCGATATCGATGGCGCAATGGGCGAGGATATCGATTCACTGTTCATCACCGGCGGTCTGGCCGCCGCCGACACCCTGACCCGCGAACAGCCCGATCCTGACGCGCTGCGCAGTTATCTTGAGCGCGAACAGGCCACACCCACCTTTGCCATCGGCTTTTTACGCTGAAACAGGCGGCTTAGCCGATCGGTCAACCCCACCGACAGCAGACGCGGCGGGGCGACTGAGCGTTCAGGCTCTGCGCCCGGTGGTTTGCTTAGCAACCCGAGGGCAAGGCGCGTGGGTACGTGTTTGGCGCGCATATCGGTGAACTCCATATTATCCGGCGATGGCAAAATGCGCCCTCACCCCTGACATCCCCTGTCAGGGGGCTGTGCTAGGGTGTCAGCAGCCTGACAGGCCCCACGACAGGAGAGCATATGCCCCGTACCAGCCGCTTGTTCGAAGCGATCCAGACCCTGCGGGCAGCAACCGCACCGCTCAGCGCCGAACGGCTGGCCGACCTGCTTGAGGTGTCGGTTCGCACGATCTACCGTGATATGGCGACCCTTCAGGCGATGCGGGTGCCCGTCGAAGGTGCACCGGGTCTGGGCTATGTCATGCGCCGCGGCTATGATTTGCCACCGCTCAATTTCGACACCCAAGAGATCGAGGCGCTGCGCGTCGGGCTTGCCCTGTTGGCGCGCACCGGCGACACTGAACTGCAACGCGCCGCGCGGCGCGTGACCCAAAAGGTCGAAGCGTTGCACGGCCCGTCAGACTGGCTGGTCGTCGCGCCTTGGGGTGCGCCACGCGACGATCCGGCGCTAGGGTGCGTGTCCATCGCTGCATTGCGCGACGCGATCCGGTCCGAACACAAACTGGAACTGGTTTACACCGACGCCGACAGAGCCGAGACCTGCCGCATCGTCCGGCCCCTCGCTGTGATCTATCATATTGACTGCGTGATGATCGCCGCCTGGTGCGAATTGCGGTCCGGGTTCCGGCATTTCCGCAGCGACCGGATCGAACGCGGCACCGTTCTAGAGACCCGATTCGTCGGGTAAGGGGCCACTCTGCGCAGCCTCTGGGCCGAACAACAGGCACAGGAAGCGCCCGATTCAACGGCGACCTCACCTGCGGCATAATGGATGCATCGGCTAAATTTTAACGTGTTGACCAAGGTAGGGCTTGATTTTCTGCACCTGCAAAGTAATTAAGTTACAAAATTCGGGTTACTATTCACTTATTATTACCCGGTAGATGCAAGCAGGGGGGTCAAAATGTTGGACAACATGCCACGCGGAACGATTTGTATCGAAGATATCGAGATGGGCATGACCCGTTCCCTGCGCAAACAGGTGACGGATCGCGACATCGAACTCTTTGCCGAGGTATCGACTGACCGCAACCCGGTGCATCTGGACGACGATTACGCCCGCGACACGATCTTTGAGGGGCGCATCGCCCACGGCATGCTGACCGCCGGGCTGATTTCTGCGGTGATCGGCGAACAGCTGCCCGGCCACGGCACCGTCTACATGGGTCAGACCCTCAAATTTCTTGCCCCCGTGCGCCCCGGCGACATGGTCTTTGCCGAGGTCAAGGTGATCGACATCGACCTTGGCAAACGCCGCGTCAAACTCGAGTGTCATTGCGCTGTGGATGGAAAGAAAGTGCTGATCGGTGAGGCAGTTGTCCTTGCCCCCAGCCGCAAGTTCGACTGACCCGGCCAATCCGACAGGCGCCCTGCAGCCCTGACCGCCAAAGGCGGTCTTTGGGGCGGATCAGCGCTTGCGCTGACCCTGTCGCGCGGCTAACCCTCAGCCCATGCGGATCATCCGGGATTACCAATTTGTTGAGCCTCGGGATCGGGGTGCCAGCGCCGCGATCGGAAATTTCGACGGCGTGCATCTGGGCCATCAGTCGGTCATTCGTCTGGCGCGCGAGGCAGACAGCGCCGCCCCGCTGGGTGTCCTGACATTCGAGCCGCATCCCCGCAAATTTTTTGCCCCCAACGCATCGCCTTTCCGCCTGATGGGCCAAGAGGCACGCGCCTCGCGACTGGCCAAACTCGGGGTGGAAAAGCTATATGAGTTGAACTTCAACTCTGCGATGGCCGCCCTAACACCCGAAGAATTCGCACGCCGGGTGCTGTCCCAGGGACTGGGGCTAAGTCATGTCGTCGTCGGCGCTGACTTTGCCTTTGGCAAGGACCGTGCCGGCAAGGCGTCAAATTTACAGCAGTTTGGGGAACAGATGGGCTTTGGCGTAACGGTGGCTGAGCTGGTCGAGGCGGGATCCGGGCAAGTGAGCTCAACGTCGATCCGTGCCGCGCTCAGCAATGGCGAACCGCGCAAGGCAGCCGCGCAGCTGGGCCACTGGCACCGCATCGAAGGCAAGGTGATCGGCGGCGAACAGCGCGGTCGCGAACTGGGCTTTCCCACCGCGAATATGTCCATCGACGGCCTGCATCCGCCTAAATTCGGCGTCTATGCCGTGCTGGTCGAGGTCCGCAACGGTCCGCATCAAGGCCAATACATGGGCGCCGCGTCGATCGGAGTGCGGCCGATGTTTGGCGAAAATCACGCCAATCTGGAATCCTTTCTCTTTGATTTCAAAGGTGATCTTTATGGCGCGACACTGTCAGTTGCCCTGGTTGACTACCTGCGACCCGAGGAAAAGTTTGACAGCCTTGAGGCGTTGATCACCCAAATGGATGCCGATTGTGCCCGCGCCCGCACCATTCTGGCCGCGCTATGAGTGATCCGATTGACCGCGACGGCCTGCCCCCCCGATTCTGGGAAAACAAGCCGCTGACCAAACTGTCCCCAAAGGAATGGGAGGCGCTGTGCGACGGATGCGGCAAATGCTGTCTTAACAAGCTTGAGGATGAAGACACCGGGCACGTCGAACTGACGCGCGTCGCCTGCCGCCTGTTCGACGACACAACCTGCCGCTGTGCACAGTATCCGATCCGCCACCAGTTCGTTCCGGAATGCATCGTGCTAAAGCCGTCCAATATCGACCAGCACGCCTACTGGATGCCCCGCACCTGCGCCTACCGCCTGCTATGGGAGGGCAAGCGCCTGTTCGACTGGCATCCGTTGATTTCAGGCACCCCTGATTCGGTCCACGATGCAGGCGTTTCGATGCGCCACCGCACTGTGGCAGAGTTCGAGGTGGACGAAGACGACTGGGAAGATCACATCATCGAGGAACCGCAGTAATGTATTTCGCCTCAGACAATACCGGACCAATCCCACAGGCGGTGCTTGATGCACTGGTGCAGGCAAATACCGGCCACGCTCCGGCCTATGGCGCGGACCCGCTGACCACAGAGGTCACGCAAAGTCTGCGCGACCTGTTCGAAGCCCCCGATGCGGCCGTGTTTCTGGTGCCTACGGGCACGGCGGCCAACTCGCTGGCGCTCGCGACTCTCTGCCCGCCCTACGCCACGACGTTCTGTTCGCCCGTTGCCCATATCCACCTGGACGAATGCAATGCGCCCGAATTCTTCAGCGGCGGGGCCAAGCTGACTCTGGTGCCCGGTAATGATCGCATGACGCCTGATGCCCTGCGCGCCACAATCGCAAATGAAGGAACCCGCGGCGTTCATGGCCCGATGCGCGGCCCGGTATCAATCACTCAGGTCACAGAGGCCGGCAACGTCTACAGCCTTGATGCGCTGAACGCGCTTTGCAGCGTCGCCCAGGAATTCGGCGTGCCGGTGCATTTGGACGGCGCACGCTTTGCCAACGCTTGCGTCGCGCTGGGTTGCACCCCAGCCGAGATGTCGTGGAAAGTCGGCATTGATGTCGCTGTATTCGGCGGTACCAAGAACGGCCTGATGGGGGTCGAGGCGGTGATCTTTTTTGATCCCGACCTTGCCCGCACGTTTGAATTGCGGCGCAAACGCGGTGCGCATCTTTTCTCCAAGCACCGCTACCTTGCGGCGCAGATGGCTGGTTACCTGCGCAACGACCTGTGGCGCGACCTGGCCACGACGGCCAACGCCCGCTGTGCAGAACTGGTGGATAGCCTGAGCGGTATCGCCGGGATCGAGAATGAGCCGACCGCCAATATGGTCTTTGCCAGCCTGCCGCGCACCACCCACCAGCGGCTGATGGCTGCGGGCGCCCAGTATCACCTCTGGTCCGGAAACCTGGATGGCACCAACCCCGACGACCTTTTGACGGCACGGTTTGTCTGTGACTGGTCGCTACAATCCGAAGATATCGCAAGATTTCACGCGTTGCTGCGCAACTGACGGAGGTTATGTCCAATGACCGATCCCAAAGGATCAGTTCATATGGAAATGCAGCTCATAGCTGCCGTCGTTGAACGCGCCGAACAGATCCGGGATGTCAGGATGGTCGACCGGCTCACCCGAGTAGTCTGCAATCAGATTCTGTTCCGACACATAAGCCACATAAAAGCTCTGATCGTTTTCTGCCAGCAGGTGGTAGAACGGCTGCTCTTTCGATGGGCGGCTGTCCTCGGGGATGGCCTCGTACCATTCGTCTGAATTGTTGAATGTCGGATCCACGTCAAAGACCACGCCCCGGAACGGATGCTTGCGATGCCGGACGACCTGACCAAGATGATATTTCGCGCGCTGTGAATACATGCTGTGACCCTCTACAGATCGTATCTAGACCTTTCAATGGCAGTTTGTCCAACTTTTGGCCACATTTCAGTGGAAACACACTGTCCCCACCCAACGACAGTTCAACATAGGTCCACGGACACGGAAAACCAGCGCCCCCGAGCAGGGCGCCGCGGATTATCGCCCCTGAGGGAATTGTGATTTCCTCGCGGCGCTAATTCCGCTAAACTGCCGCCCAATAAGAAACTAAAAAAACAAAAAGCGAGAGGCAGATGAGCAGAACTCTTCGCGCATTGGTGATCGTGCTGTTGACAGCGTCCTGTGGCGGTGGCGGAAACTACTCCGCGCCCCGGGATCTGGAAAACGCGTGTTCGATTATCCAGCAGCGCCCGCAATACATCCGCGCCTTCCGCGCCGCAGAACGCAAATGGGGCGTTCCGGTGCATGTGCAGATGGCGACGATCTATCAGGAAAGCAAATTCATCGGCAACGCCCGTACGCCGTTCCGATACTCATTGGGCGTGATCCCGATGGGACGGCAAAGTTCAGCGTTTGGCTACAGCCAGGCGCTGGACGCGACGTGGGATGAATATCTGGTTGCCACCGGCAACCGCCGGGCCAAACGGGACGATATCCGCGACGCCACGGATTTCATGGGGTGGTACATGGCGCAGACGCGCAACAGCCTCGGGATTCCGATGTGGGATGCGCGCAACCACTACCTCGCTTATCACGAGGGGCGCACCGGCTATTTGCGCGGCAGCTACAACGCCAAAAGCTGGCTGATCCGTGTCGCGGATGACGTTGGCAGCCGCTCAAACACCTATCAGTCGCAGCTGGTGGGCTGCCGCGCGGCGCGCTAGGCCAGTTGGCCTAGCGTTCCTGACGGCCGATTTCGCCCTGGATGTTGAACAACCCGTTGCGCACTTCGGTCTTGTCCAGCGCGCCCAGGACAACTGTGGTAGCGCTACCGTTGCCATCGCGGATGATCCACTGGCGCAACTCGACCGGGTTGTCGGTGAACTTCAGCTCGATCGAGCCGTATTCCCGCCGGTCGGGATCCTGCGCCACAACCGTCGTCGCGGTGCCGTCATAGTTTTGGCCGGTGACCATCCCGGCCTGTCCCAAATTCACGTTACGCGCCAGAATGATGCTTAGCGGTGTCTGGCTCAGGGGATAGCTTTCGGGCTGTCCTCTGAGCTTTTTATCAAAGATCACCACCTGACCGGAATTCGCCATAACCAGCGCCTGTTCGGGCGGGTTGTATTCAAATCGCACCTTTCCGGGCCGCTTGAGGTAGAGCGTCCCGGTGGAAATGGTGCCGTCGCCATTGATCTGGGTGAACTGCCCCTTGGCCGAGGTCAGCGTGTTGAGATAGGCGGATACCTCGTTCAGTGACAGCTGCGCAGCAGCAACTGGCAAGGCGGTTCCCAGCAGGATTGCAGCGGTGGCGCATAGGCGGCGTAGTTTCATGATTCAGGTCCTGTCTGCTCACTCGTGTCACATCTGTTTTGGCAGAGGCCGCAGTGTTATGCGATAGCAGCCCGCCAGACAGAGGATAAAAGCGCGCGTGCGCCGCATATCAAGTCCGCACGCCCCGCGCAGGCGGGAGCCCGCCGTCAGCCCGAGCCCCGGTTCACATCAAATACACGAACGGCGCGGTTTGTCAGTGCCGCGCCCGGATCGTGGAACCAATTTGCGCCAGGGCTTCTTGCGCCAGGGCTTCCGAATTTCGACCAATGCCAAGCCCGCAGGCCGAGATCCTTGGCCGGACCCTGACCGCTGCGCCTGTCGGGTCCGAGTCTGCGCCATCATCAAAGCAGCGCAAACCTATCATTCTTGGCGACCGAACCTTAGTGCTGTTCAGGCACCAAAATCTCGCGCTTGCCGACATGGTTCGCCGACGAGACGACGCCCTCGTCTTCCATCTGCTCAACCAGTCGCGCGGCCTTGTTATAGCCGATCGCCAATTTGCGCTGGATGTACGAGGTCGAGCACTTGCGGTCTTTGACTACAATCGCCACCGCCGTGTCATACAGCGCGTCTTCGCCGTCGGTATTGCCGCCGGTGTTCAGCCCCAGGACCGCGTCGATATCGGCCTCGCGCTCATCATCCGCGCCCTCAACCACGCTGCCGATATAAGACGGCGGACCAAAGGCCTTGAGGTGGTTGACCACCTCCTCAACTTCCTCGTCAGACACAAACGGCCCGTGGCAGCGGATAATTTTGGACCCGCCGGCCATATAAAGCATGTCGCCCATGCCCAGCAGCTGCTCGGCACCCATTTCGCCCAGAATGGTGCGCGAATCGATCTTGGACGTCACTTGGAACGAGATCCGGGTGGGAAAGTTCGCCTTGATCGTGCCGGTGATCACGTCAACGGATGGACGCTGAGTCGCCATGATCAGGTGGATGCCGGACGCCCGCGCCATCTGCGCCAGACGCTGGATGCACGCTTCGATCTCTTTGCCTGCGACCATCATCAGGTCGGCCATCTCGTCAACGATCACGACGATATAAGGCATTTTCTTGGGCTCGAACTCTTCGCTCTCAAAGATCGGCTCGCCGGTATCGTCGTCAAACCCAGTCTGCACCGTGCGCTCGAACATCTCATTGCGGCCAAGGGCATCGGCGACCCGGCCATTGTAGCCGTCGATATTGCGCACGCCCATCTTGGACATCTTGCGATAGCGCTCTTCCATCTCTCCGACGACCCATTTCAGGGCAACCACCGCCTTTTTCGGGTCGGTCACAACCGGCGACAGTAGATGCGGAATGCCGTCATAGACTGACAATTCCAGCATCTTGGGATCGATCATGATCATCCGGCAGTCTTCGGGGGTCAGCTTGTACAGCAGCGACAGGATCATCGTGTTGATCGCCACCGATTTACCAGAGCCGGTCGTACCCGCGATCAGCAAATGTGGCATCTTGGCAAGGTTGGCAACGATGGGATCGCCACCGATATCCTTGCCCAGCGCCAGCGGTAGTTTCTGGTTGCCGTCGCCGTAATCGCGGGTCGACAGGATTTCGCGAAAACCGACCATCTCGCGATTGTCGTTCGGCAGTTCGATGCCGATCACGCTGCGCCCCGGCACGGTTGAAACCCGCGCGGACAGCGCCGACATCGACCGTGCGATATCATCGGCAAGGCCAATAACGCGGCTGGCCTTTAGACCCGGCGCAGGCTCAAGTTCATACATCGTGACCACGGGACCGGGACGGACCGACACGATCTCTCCCTTCACGCCATAATCGTCGAGCACGGATTCCAGCATCCGGGCATTTTCCTCAAGCGCCTCGTCGCTCAGATGATGTCGCGTGATGGTATCGGGATTCATCAGCAGATTCAGCGGCGGCAATTCATACGTCACTTCGGTCTCGTCAAACTTCAGACTTGGCTGCGCCTCTTCCTGTGCGCGGCGCGAGGTGGGCACAGGCTTGCGCACAACTTGCTGCACAACCTTCTTGGGCTGCGCCACAGGGATCGGCGCGCGGACGGGTGCCTCGGCGGCATAGCTTAGCGCATCATATCCGTCGTCAGCCGCATAATCATCCTGATCGCGGTCGATAATCTCGTCTTCATAAGCCTCAAATGCTACGTTCGGCTCTGGCTCATATTGCTCAACCTCGGGGATCGGTGCAGACGGCACATGGGCAACGCGGGCAACGACCGGAGCCGCCGCCACTGCAGCAACTGGTGCCGCGCGGGTGGCCGTTAGCACCGGCTCTACTCTGGGCTGCGCGGCAGCATGTCGGGCGGTCAGGGGCGGTTCGGGCCGCAGCGTGGTGGTGGAACCCTGCGTGTTGACAATCAGCGGGTCCGGGCGGCGTCCACGACCTTTGGTCAGCGGTGCTTCGGCGGCAATCCGGGCTTCGGGCGTGGCGCGGATGCGGGCCTTGATCACATCTGCGATCTTGGCGCGAATCCTGTCGTCGCCCGGGGCATCGTCCAGATCCATATCGTCCGGCAGCTCATGCTCGACCAGCTCTGGCTCAGGCATCGTGTCGGGGCGCTTGATCAGAGCGGGCATACGCGACAGGAACGAAGTCTTTTCGACCGGACGTGCCGCCATCGGCTCTTCGGGCAGGTCTGCAACCGGAAGCGGCTCGGTGCGCCGCACGCCTGGAATCGCGCGCCGGGTCGGAACTGCTGGCACGGCTTCTTGGGCTGCGGCCCAGGCCTCGGCTTCGGCCACTTCGATCCGGCGCCGCTCGCGTCGCTCGATATGCGCAGCCTGCACGCCAAAGGCAGCCCGCACAGCACCGTTCGCGCCGCGCCCCAGAACGTTCAACAAGGTCGCATAGGTCATCACCAGCCCCATCGCCAGGAACCGGCCAATGTTGCGCAACTCAACCTTGGTAAAGCCCAGAACAAATGCGCCCAGCGCCACGATCCCGGCCCCCAGCACCAGCATCGCCAGCTTGAGCCCAATGCTGGCCCCCATGGGCAACACACCCAGGAACGATCCCATCATCATGTCGCCAAAGAGCCCACCCAGACCAAAGCTGTGGTTCCACTCCGGCCCCACAGTTTGCCCAGCGGCATAGACAGCGGCCAGGGCGACCCAGATCGGCGCAAAGATCAGACGCGACACCGCACGCTCATCCCCGCGGTGCAGCATCATCCGCACCCCCCAGACGATCAGTACCAACGCCAAGCCCCAGCTGCCCCAGCCCACGATCATGAACAGCGGCGCCGCGATCGACGCCCCGATCCGCCCCATCCAGTTCTGGACCGGCGCATCGGTGGCCGACAGCCAGCTGGGATCATCCGGCGTATAGGAGGCAATCATCGCCGCCGCCATCAGACCCAGAACCATGAGGCCAAGCCCCACAAGTTCCTTGCCGCGCTTTTCAATCGCCGCCTGCATGTTGGTGTCGAAGAGCGGATCGCGCCCGCGTGCCTGATATGCCATGTCTCGCCTCTTGATCGGTCTTATCTTTCGTACAGGCAGTCACGCAGACGCGTGAGCCCTTCCTGCAAGTCCTCCAGCGGGGCCACCATGGCCACGCGAATGTATCCTTGTCCGGGGTTTTGATCCCCGGTTCCCTGCGCCAGATAGGCTCCGGGCAGCACCCTGATCCCTGTCTCTTGCCACAGCTTCAGCGCCGCCGCTTCGCCATCGTCAACGGGCAGCCACAGGAAAAAACCACCTTCGGGCGGGATGTACCCGGCCACATTGCCAAACAGCCGGTCGGCCAGTGCGAACTTCTGCTGATAGAGCCTGCGGTTCTCCTCGACATGCGTCTCGTCGGCCCAAACCTTTTCGGACACATGCTGAAGCGGGAGCGGAATCGGCGCCCCGGAATAGGCCCGCAGCTGTTTGATGCGTGCGATACTTTGCGGCCCGCCAGCAACGAACCCTGAGCGCAATCCCGGAAGGTTCGACCGTTTGGACAGAGAATGAAAGCTCAGCACCCGTTCGGGATCCGCGCCCATGTCGCGCGCGACTTCCAGCGCACCTACAGGCGGCGTATCGCGGTAGATCTCGCAATAGCATTCATCGGCCAGGATCTGAAAATCGTATTTTTCTGCCAGGCCGATCAGCTGTTCCCAATACACCCGATCCGCAACCGCCCCCTGTGGATTGGCCGGTGAGCAGATATAGGCCAGCGCCGTACGTTTCAGCACCTGCTCTGACAGCCCCATGAAATCGGGCAGGAACCCGGTTTCGGCGGTCGCGGCGACAAACACCGGCTCGGCTCCGACTGAAATCGCCGCCACCATGTAAACCTGATAAAACGGGTTCGGCGTCAGGACGATGGGCTGTTGGTCATCCTTGCGTTCGGGGCAGAGCGCCATTGCAGCGTTATACAGCCCCTCGCGCGTGCCATTTACCGCCACAACCTGTTGATCGGCGTCGACCTCAACGCCATAGCGCCGCGCGATCCAGTCGCGAATCCCCGCGCGCAGTTCGGGGGTGCCATCATTGGGCGGATATTTCCCAAACGCGCCAACATTCTCGGCGATGAGTCCACCGACCCAGCCGGGGAAATCATGCTTTGGTTCGCCAATCGTCATGTGCATGACCGGGCCGCCCGGTGTGTGGACGTCCAAAAGGCTCCGCAGACGCGGGAACGCATAGGCCGGAAGGTTCGAAAACCGCTCGGGAAACATATTCAACTGCCTCTGGATGCGGGATCATGAACGCCCCGCTTTGACGCAGGATACGCAATGGCGCGCTGGCCGTCCAGAAAAAGCCAATGCAATCGGGCAGCTGTGGCAGGAAAATCGCAGCGCCGAAGAATCCGATGCTCTGGCCTGCGGGAATCATCGTCCGGCGCACCTGTCAGACCCGCTGTCACTGCGGTCCGGTAAAATTTATCGCCGCCAAAGGCATTGACCCTGCACCGCAGGGCCAGTGCATCAGGCCAAAGCCGCTTCGACCGACAGCGCCAGCCGCAGCAGTGCATCTTCGCCCATTGGCTGCCCCATCACCTGAATGCCGCAACTCGGCACGCCGGTGGGCAACGTGATTGCCGCTAGCCCCATCAGGTTGCCAACCCGCGTGTTGCGCAAGGTCATCAGATTCTCGGTGACGTAATATTCACCCTGCTCCATCAGCTTGTCTGCTTTGGGCGGCAGGTTTGGCGCGCTGGGGCACAGCACGGCGTCATATCCGGCCACGGCCGACGCCCAAACCATGCGCACCTGATCCAGTCGTTGCCAAGCCGCGACATAGTCCGCCCCCGAGAACTGCGCACCGGCAGCAAAGCGTTCGCGGATTGGTGCGAACATCGCGTCGGGATGCGCCTCAATCAGCTCGCGCCAGGTGCCCCAGGCTTCGGTCGTATAAAGCACACCGGCGTCGCCCATCGGCCCGCGTATTTCGGGCACCTCCAGCGGCTCGATGATTGCGCCAGCCGCCTGCATCCGCTCAAGCGCCGAAAGATAGGCCGCACGTGGGGCATCCCGCAAATCGTCCACCACAATGGTCTGTAGCGCAGCAAAGCGGCGCCCCTTGAGGTCTGGCACCGCACGACAATCCAGCCCCCCCTGCCCTTCCAGCGCACCCAGCATCAGCGCCGCATCTTCGACCGTCCGGGTCAGCGGACCAACGGTGTCAAAACGCGCGGCCAGCGGCACGACCCCTTTTAGCGACAGGCGTCCCGACGTGGTCTTGAGGCCGACCAGATCGTTCCACGCGGCAGGAATCCGAACCGATCCGCCAGTGTCCGAACCGATTGCCGCCGCCGCAAGGCCAAACGCCACCGACGCCGCCGCCCCCGAAGATGACCCCCCCGCCACCGCATCTGCGTCATTCACGCAAGGCGGCGAGGCCGTGACCGGGTTCAACCCCAACCCGGAAAACGCCAGTTCGGACATATGCGTCTTGCCCAGGCAAACCAGCCCCATCGCCGTCGCAACCCGAAGCACCTCGGCATCGGTCGACGGGACGCGCCCTTTCAGTAGGGCCGTACCTGATTCAGTTGCGACGCCTGCTGTGTCGAACAGATCCTTCCAGCTGACCGGAACCCCGTCCAGCGCTGACAGCCGTTGCCCCGCCACCGCCCGCACCGACGCGGCGCGCGCCTCGCTCAGGGCGCGATCCGGCATCACCCGCGCATAGATCCGGTCGCGCATCGGATGCGCTGCGATCGCGTCCAGAAATTGCGTGGTCAATGCGACCGGGTCAATCTCGCCCCGTGCGATGCCGCGCCCCAACTCTGCGGCGGTGGTCCGGGTCCAGTTCGTCATCTGCATCTCTCCTGCTTTGGCCGGACGGTAGCGGCAGTGCGGCGCATGGACAATCCCGCCCGCGCCGCCATATTGCAGCGCATGATACGGGATACAGATATTGCAATCGTCGGAGGTGGCCTGAATGGCTGTGCGCTCGCGCTCGCCTGCGCCCGCCTGGGGCTGAGGGTGGCGCTGATCGACGCGCTACCAGTCGCGACCCGCGCCCTGCCAGCGTTCGACGGACGCTCTTACGCGCTTGCTCTTGGGTCGCAGCGGATGCTGGCGGCGTTGGATCTATGGCAGGCACTTGACCCCAACGCAGAGCCAATCCGCAGGGTTCAGGTCAGTGACGGTCGCATCGGGATGGGGACAACATTCCTTGGTCTCGACTTTGATGCTGCAGAGATTGCGGACGGCCCGACCGGCTATATGATCGAAGACCGCCACCTCCGTCTTGCCCTGCTTGATGCACTGGCCGCAACACCCGGCATCGACCATCGCGCGGGCGAGACAGTTGTTGCGCAGTCCACCGGACCAGATGGTGCAAGCCTGACCCTCGCCAGCGGCACAACCCTGACGGCGCAGCTGATCGTCGGCGCGGATGGTAAGGGCAGCGGCACCGCCCGGCGTGCAGGGATCACCCGCACCGGGTGGCAGTACCGGCAGAGCGCGCTGGTCTGCGCCATAGCACATGAAGCCCGGCATGAAGGCACCGCGCATCAACTTTTCCTGCCGTCGGGCCCACTGGCAATCCTGCCGTTGACCGGCAATCAAAGCGCCATCGTCTGGACCGAAGAAACCGCGTTGGCCGCACAGATCAATGCGCTGAGCGACGCTGATTATCTGGCGGTCCTGCGGCCTCGGTTCGGTGATTTTCTTGGGCAGATCACCCTTGCCGGGGCGCGCTACAGCTACCCGCTGGGACTCAGCCTTGCCAATCACATCGTCGCGGACCGTCTGGCGTTGGTGGGAGATGCGGCACATGCGGTGCATCCCATCGCCGGACAAGGCCTGAATGCCGGGCTGCGCGATGTCGCTGCGCTGGTGCATGTGCTGGACCACGCCCAGCGACGCGGAGAGGATATCGCCAGCCCGCTTGTCCTTGATCGCTATGCCCAGTGGCGGCGGTTCGACACCGCGACGCTTGCCGCTGCGACAGACATCTTCAACCGGCTCTTTTCCAGTGACAATCCGCTGCTGCGTGCGACGCGTGATCTGGGTATGGCGCTGGTCAACGCAGCCCCTGCCCTGCGACGTGGCGCCATGCGCGAAGCGGCGGGTCTGTCCGGTGATCTGCCGGACCTGATGCGGGACTAAGCCCGTGAATGGGGCCCTATGCCCCCTTTCCCAGCCCAACACACCATGCCACTAAGGGCGCAGCATTGCAGAAACAGGGGTTTGAGATGGACCAGAAAACCGCACTTGTGACGGGCGCCGCGCGCGGCATCGGTCTTGCCACCACAGACCTGTTTCTTGAGATGGGGTGGCGGGTGGTCATGGTGGATCGTGACCGCGAAGAATTGGCCGAGGCCGCAGGCCCCCGTCAGAGCGTGCACCCCCTCAGCGTTGATGTGTCAGACCCCGACGCGGTGGCCACAATGGCACAGGCCGCACTGGACTGGTCCGGGCGGATCGACGCGCTGGTCAACAACGCTGGCGTCGCTGATTTCGGCCCGATCGAAGAGACCGATTTCAAACGCTGGCGCCGGGTGATGGAAACCAATCTTGATGGCGCGTTCCTGTGCACGCAGGCCTGTATCGCGGCGTTGCGCGACACACGGGGTGCTATCGTCAACATCGCCTCAATCAGCGGGCTGCGCGCGTCGACCCTGCGGGTGGCCTATGGGACATCCAAGGCCGGGGTAATCCACCTGACAAAACAACAAGCCGCCGAGTTGGGGGAATACGGCATCCGCGCCAATTGCGTCTGCCCCGGACCGGTGCGCACCAAACTGGCCATGGCCGTCCACAGTCAGGCCATTATTGACGCCTATCATGACGCGATCCCGCTCAACCGGTACGGGTCAGAGCGTGAAATTGCCGAAGTCATCGCCTTTTTGTCGTCGGACAAAGCCTCGTACGTCACCGGGCAGGTCATCGCCGTGGATGGGGGGTTCGAATCAACCGGGGTCGGCCTGCCGGCACTGCGCGGTTAGACTGCGGTCAACCGGCACGCAGCAAGTCGCCAAGCATGTAGGCCGAAAGGTCTGCCTATCATTTGAGCACAAACAAAATGCGCGATGCCTACGAATCCATATAGTTTTAACAAATTTGACTAGAAACGGGCCTGTGCCCCATGTCGGACGCATTTTCAGCAAATTTCTTACGCGATTCAGCAGGAGATGGATGGCAACGCAGTAGAGGTACGCGAATGCTCTCCAACTTTCTCAAACGGTTTTGCCGCTCGGCTGACGGTTCTTCGACCGTAGAATTCGCCCTGTGGTTCCCATTTATCCTCTTTTTCATGATGGGGTCCACGGACCTTGTCATGCTGTTTTACAACCAGCAAATGCTGTACGAAGACGCCTATAACGGGTCGCGACAGGTGTCCCTGGGCATCCACACGGCAGAAGAAGCCGAGCAACAGATTGCGGAACGCGAAGCAAGCCGCGATGGGCTCGAGGTCGAGATTACATCCGAAGACGGCTATGTTACGTCGGTCATCCGGGTTCCTGTCGAATCTGTCGCTGTGTTCCTCAACCACGTTCTTCCCGGTACGCTCGAAGCGCGGTCCACAATGTGGATCGAAGTCGTTGCAGCGCCCGAGGACATGTGATGATCAGCCGCTTTGCACGGACAGAAGAGGGATTCAGCACCGTCACATCCCTGTTCTTGGTCATCGTGATACTTCTGGGGGCCGGGATTTCGATGGACGTGACCAACGTATTCCGCGTCAAGAAACAGATGCAGATGGCTGTCGACGCGACAGCCATGGCTGCGGCATCGAATGTATCGGACAGAAGTCTGGCGATGGACCGCGCGATGGAGGTCGCACATCGCAACCTGCCTATCGAAGAACACGGCGACGCCATTGTCGAAGCCGATATCGAATTGGGCTGGTACGATACCGCAACGGGTGATTTCACCGTGGTATCAGAGCTCGCGGATCCGGCGGATATCAACGCGGCCAGAGTATCCTCCGAACGGGTTGATCTGCGCGACAACGCTGTGGACCTGTATCTGTTGCAGCTGCTGGGGCATTCGGACTGGCAGGTATCGGCCGACGCAATCGCCATGGCCCCCACCGGCGCGCCAACTGGTGGCGGGACGCCTGTGGCGGCTCCGTGCAACAATGCCATGATCATGACCAAAGGTTTCATGGAAACCGGCGGCGGCAACGAATGGCTTGGCGCGGTTTGCCTGCATGGCGAAACCGGCCTGCGCACCGGCGGCGACGACTGGTACGGCCCCGGCAACGAACTCAGTGCGGCGCGTATCGAAAACGTTACCGTCAACCACGTGCGCAACGGCAGCTACGGCGCAAACGATCCCGACCTTCTGAAACGCGCCAAGTCGCTAGAGACCCCTCTCCTCGACGCGCTTCCTGCGCGCTACGATGCGATTTTCGCTGAACTCAGGAACTATGCGAGCGGCGACATCTACATGGGCAGCGAATTGCCCCCTGAGTTTCAGGGCAAAAAGGTTCAGTGGCTGAAGGAAAGCTACACCGTTCTCAAGGCACCCGGAACCATGCAGCCATGGGAAAACTGGGGCGGCATCTTCGAGATGAACTCAGACACGATCTTTGTGACCAAGGGGTCAGTGTCGCTCGAAGGGAATGTGGACGCGAACGACATCGCCATCATCGCCGCGTCGCAGATCACCATCGGTGGCGGGGCCAATCTGGCCTTTGAGCGATCATTCTTTCTGGCCGGCAGCAGCTTTAACGCATCCGGTTCCGTGCGCTGGGGCGATCCCGATCACTACTGTGACACAGGCACGTTCAACACCTATATCTTTTCCCTCAACTACCTGTCGCTGGGCGGCGCCACAGGGTTGTACGGGGTCGTTGGCGCAGGGGCGCAGTTCCATCCCGGCGGCGCAATGAGGAGCGCTGGCGGGCTGTATTTCGAGGCCCAGCAAAACGTATCCCTTGGAGGAAACTACCGTGTCACCGGGTGTGGTGCGCAACTTGAAAGCGCCTATGAGATCAACACCGAACCGGCACCTGTGGCCGAGAGCGGCGGATCAGGCTACCGGACGGTTCTGGTGCGCTGAGCGCTTGCACTGTTTCCCGCCTTCAATCAGACCGGACGCTCTACACAGAGCGTCCGGTCTGATTTCTAGCGCCTCCGCCTCGTGGCGGTGCTGTCACTTGATCCGCTGGCCATTGGCAGAAATGTGCCCCTGCTCGTTGAACTCAAGCTTGGATTTCAGGTTGTCCGGCGAATCCCCCGGCACAGTGAACATGCTCATCATCATCCGTGCGCCCATGGCATCCTGTTCGGCCATCAGCCCCATGGCGATCAACTTGTCGATTAGCGCATTGGCACCGCTCACTTCTAGCATCACCGACCCAACCGGCAGCGGCATGCCATCATAGGTTTCAAGATCCGAGTTGTCGAAGGTGAAGTCGCCAACGCCCGTCAACCGAGTCCCCGCCGCATCGACGGTCAGGTTGTTCAACGTCAGAGAATTCAGTTCGCCCGGCACCCCGCCCGTGGCATCCAGCGCCTCGACCGCCGCAGGGTCGAACAGATTGATGAACGGTGTGGCCAGCCCGACCAGATCAAACGACACCGTCGCCGGATCGCGCGGCAGCGCCTTGGCCGGATCAAAGAGGTTCCACAACAGATCCGACATGGTGAAGCCGCCCAGCGTGACGCCCATCGCGACCTTCTGCGGCTCTTCGGACTCGGCCACCGGCATCGTCAGGTTGAATGCGGTCTCTTCCATCGCAACCGTAACCGGGAACGGCAGTTCTCCACCGCTCATCGCGACGGTCATGTTCTTGCCGGTTTGCGCATAAGTGATCGCCTCTCCCGAGAACCCAACCAGCAGGCTTGCCCCCTCGGACGAGGTCTGGCCCGCTGTTGTATCGCCCCGCTCGGTCGCCGAGAATTGCGACTGACCGGCGGCATAGTCGAACCGGCCCGACCCTTTCAGTCCCGAGGTCGCCAGCGCCGAGGGGGCATTCATGTCCAGATCCGCCGGGATCGAGGTCGATCCCTCAAAGGTCAGATCGCTGAGCGTGCCCGAAAACAGGCCTGCGCCGTCACTGTCAGGGTCGTTAAAGGCCAAATCATAGCTTAGCCCGGACATCTTCATAACCTGACTGATGTCCCGCGTCGTGGTATTTTTGACCATGGACTGGCCCTCAAGTCCGGTCATAGTGACCTCGACACGGGCAGCGCTGCGGTCAATTGGCTTTCCGTCGACCACCAACTCAACCAGAATCATGCTCAGCCCGTCAGCCGTGTAATCATAGACCAGATCGCCCGGCGCACCCGACGCGATCATATCGAGCCCGTCCTGAGTGTAGTTCACCACCAGTTCGATCGGGTCCTCGTCCGGCGCAGAGATCGACATCGTGATCGGCATCACATTCGGAAAATCAATCGAAATGCGCCCATCCCCCAGGTCGGTCAACACCACCTCTGAGGCGTCAAAGCGCAGGCTGCCGTCCTCTTCTGGCATGTCCATGGTGACGCTGAAATCGGTCACGGTCAGAACATTGCCGGTTTGTGTTTCGGTCGCGTTCACGACATAGCCGAAATCCTGAAAATACGTCTCAAGCTCATCCCAGACCTGTTGCGGGGTGACATCAGCCTGCGCCGCCCCCGCTGTCAGGGCCAATGCGAGGGCGGTACTGCCCCAAAAACCTGTCTTGTCGAACATAATATATCCTTTCTGTGCCCCAACGAATACCCAAGCTTCCGTGCTGGCGGGCCTTGGGTCAAGGGGCTGGACCATGACTGATCGGGGCTTTAACACATGAGAGTAGCGGGAACAGGAGCTTGCCATGGATATGACGGGAAAAACTGTGATGATCACCGGAGCGAGCCGCGGCATCGGTGCCTCGGCCGCGCGGATTTTTGCCGACGCTGGCGCCAATGTCGCATTGGTCGCGCGTTCGGCTGATGCGGTGGCGGAACTCGCCGGTGAGATCGGGCCGCGCGCCGTGGCGATCCCCTGCGATATCTCACGCTATTGGGAGGTCAATCAGGCGGTACGCAATTGCCTCACCGCCTTTGGCACACTGGATGTGCTGATCAACAACGCAGGCGTGATCGAACCCATCGCGCGCATGGATGAGGCCGACCCCGACGGCTGGGGCCAAGTCATCGACATCAACCTCAAGGGCGTGTTCCACGGAATGCGCGCGGCATTGCCGGTGATGAAGTCCGCAGGCGGCGGCACCATCCTGACGATCAGTTCGGGCGCAGCGCATGGCCCGGTCGAGGCGTGGTCGCATTACTGCGCCTCCAAAGCCGCCGCCGCGATGCTGACCCGCTGCGTCGACAAGGAAGAGCGCGATGCAGGCATTCGCGCCATTGGCCTGTCCCCCGGCACCGTCGCGACCCAGATGCAGCGCGAGATCAAGTCCAGCGGCATCAACCCGGTCAGCCAGCTGGACTGGGAGGTGCATATTCCCGCCGACTGGCCCGCACGGGCGCTGCTGTGGATGTGCACCCCCGAGGCTGACGCATGGCTCGGCGATGAGATTTCTCTGCGCGACGACGACATTCGGAAAAAGGTCGGCCTGACATGATCCGGCTGGATCAGGTTGGCGGGTTGTGGACCGTCACGCTCGACCGGCCGGACAAGGCCAACGCCCTGACAGAGGCGATGCTGGATGAGTTGAGCCGGATCATGGAGGCCGCCCAAGAAGCGCGTGCCGTGATCCTGACCGGCACCGGCCGCGTGTTCAGCGCCGGCGCCGATCTGGAGGCCGCACGGGCCGGGCTGGCTGTCTCACCGCTCTGGGAACGGCTTTCAACTGCCATTGCGGCGCTGCCTGGACTCAGCATCGCGGCGCTGAACGGCACCGTGGCCGGCGGTGCCATGGGTATGGTTTTGGCCTGCGATCTGCGTGTCGCCGTGCCTGGAACCCGCGTGTTCTATCCGGTAATGAAGCTGGGCTTTTTGCCGCAACCGTCCGATCCGGCACGTCTGGTTGCACTGATCGGCCCGTCCCGCGCGAGGATGATCCTGATGGCGGGGCAAAAGATCGACACCCAAGAGGCGCTCGACTGGGGTCTGCTGGACCGTCTGAGCGAGCCTGCGGATCTGCACCAGACCTGCCGCACACTGGCAACCGACACCATGGCGGCGGATGTGACCCATGCGACGATGATCAAGCGCATGATTGGTTAGGCTTGGCTGGGCCTGCCCCGACGCGGGTCCATTCCCCACGCATGACGGCGGGTGCGCAAAAATCTTTCTGCCGCATCTTCGCAAATTGTTGAGTACGACCGCTTTGACGAATATCACCAGCCCCAGAATGGCGCGGGTTGCGAAGGCGGACGCGATACCCAGTCCGCCGCCATGGTCATCGAATTTTTCCGTCGCGCAAAGGTTCCCGCATGAAACGATCCCGCATCAACGACATCATGGCACAGGCAGACGACATGATCCGCCACTACGGATTTACCCTGCCGCCCTTTGCCTATTGGACCCCGGACGAATTTGTATCCCGCGCCAGCGCGGCCCGCTCTCTGATTGATGCCCGCTGCGGCTGGGACATCACCGACTACGGCGATGAGCGGTTTGACGAGATGGGGTTGTTCCTGTTCACTCTGCGCAATGGTCGCCTCGCCGATCTGCAACGCGGCGGCGGCATGTGTTACGCTGAAAAATTGCTGATCTCGCGACAGGATCAGCTTAGCCCGATGCACACCCATGTCATCAAAGCCGAGGATATCATCAACCGCGGTGGCGCCACCATGGTGGTTGAACTCTACGGCTCGGACGATCAGGGTAACTTTGCCGAGGATCGTGGCGGCATGGTGTTCTGCGACGGCATTGCGCGCGATTTTGCGCCCGGCGAGAAACTGCGGTTTGCCCCAGGCGAAAGCGTCACACTGATGCCGGGTGACTGGCACGCCTTCTGGGGCGAGGGCGGCGATGTTCTAATCGGCGAAGTCTCGACAGTGAATGACGACACCACCGACAACATTTTTCGCGAACCCATCGGACGGTTCGCACATATCCAAGAGGATGTAGCCCCCACTCATCTGCTTGTCGGGGACTATGCCCAGTGGCTGTCCTGAGATCCCGCGCGGAAAATCTGAACGGTCGACACAGTTCGGTTTTCCGCAGCCCAGCAGCATAATGCTGCGAACGAGGAGAGGACAATTCACGCCGGAGCGTGAAGGCACTGCCACTGATCCGCGATGTTCCGTATCAGCGGGATGTTAAACCTAAACCACAGTCCCGCTGGCCAACGTCTGTTCCCTGTTATCCCCTCTTTCGGCGCGAAGACGGTCGTATTTTGGCAGAAAGGAACAAGGGGCTGAACGTCGCGCAAATTTCGGCCGTCGGCCTCCATCACCTTTATATGGCCGAGGAGTTGCGGGCTGGTCGCGGTGCCGGCGTCCCTGCGGCAGTGCCAGATCCAGCGCTGACCCGCCGCATCAACAGCTTGAGACGGGAAAAGGCGTTTTCGACACCTGCGGGCGCAGAGTCCCCCAGAAACTGTTCGAGTTCAGGCCAGGCGCGGATCGCCTGATCCAGCAACGGGTCGGTGCCATCACGGTACAGCCCAGCGCGAATCATCGTCTCAGACCGCGCGTAAGCCCCCAACAAACGGCGCACCTGCCCAATCAGAACGTTTTCATCCTCGCTTGCCGCTTCTGGCAGACTGCGGGAAACCGAACGCAGTAGGTCAATCGCCGGAAACCGGCCACGTTCGGCAATCTGCCGGTCCAGCACCACATGTCCATCAAGCACCCCGCGCAGGATATCGGCCACTGGCTCGTCCATGTCGGACCCGGCTACAAGCACAGAAAATACCGCCGTTATGTCGCCTGTATCGCGAATCCCCGGACCCGCGCGCTCGGCCAGCGTCATGATCTGATGCGCCGTCGAGGGGGGAAACCCGCGCAGCGCGGGCATTTCGCCCGAAGCGATGGCAACCTCTCGATGCGCCTCGGCAAAGCGGGTGATCGAATCGGCGAGGTACAGCACATGCGCGCCCTGATCGCGGAAATGCTCGGCAATCGTCATCGCAGCCTGAGGGCAGCGCCGCCGCTCGAGTGGGGACCGATCCGATGTTGCGGCCACCACCACGGCGCGGGCCATCCCTTCTGGTCCGAGCACATTGGCGACAAATTCACTGACCTCGCGGCCACGTTCCCCCACTAACGCCAGAACGACGATATCCGCCTGCATCCCACGCGCAAGCTGCGCCAGAAGACGTGATTTTCCAACACCGGACCCAGCAAAGAGCCCGATCCGCTGGCCGCGAACGATCGGTAAAAGCGTGTCAAACACGGCCAACCCCGTCGCCAGACGTCCACCCAACGGACGGCGCTGTGCAGCGGGCGGAGGCGCGGCACGAAACGGACGCCGCCGCGATCCTGGCACCAGCGGAAACCCGTCGATCGGCTGGCCATAAGGATCGATGACCCGACCAATCCACGAATCGCAGGGTGCCAGGGTCGGCGGCCCCAGAACCGCGACCCGGTCCCCCTGCGCGACGCCGTCGACACCGCTATCCGGCAACATTGCAATTTCCTCATCCCTGATACGCAACACTTCACCCTCTAACAGCGGCAACCCTGCGCGGCGCAACAACCGCACGCGATCGCCAATTGACGCATTGCGCGCCAGACCGCGCACCCAGATCACCGTGCCATCAACAGACCGCACCCGCCCCATCGCGCGGACGGCATGCAAACTGCTTATCTGTGCCCTCAAGCCTGAAATCTCGGTCCTGTCCATCGGTCGCTCCCTTAAAGCTCTGCAAACCGTTTCTAAAGGAATCACAGTTAAGCCTTGGTTGAAGCCAATCGAGGGAGAAGCCCCGATGTTCCAGAATCTGGACATATTCAAGACCGCCATGGCGCTGGCCAGGCACGCCGGAACCCGTCAGGCCGTGAGCGCGCAAAATATCGCGAATGCGGATACACCGGGATATCAGGCCCGTGTGGTATCTGATTTTGCCGAAACGGTTCAGGCGGGGAAAAACCGCCCGGGCGCTGGCAGCCTGCCGCTGCGCGCGACGCGCTCCGGCCACATGCTGGGCCAGCGCACATCCGACACGGCCACCATCACCGAAAGTCGCAGCCTTGTTGACCCCAACGGTAATGGCGTTGCCTTGGAAGAGGAAATGCTGGTCGCAGTCGAAGCCAAACGCGACCACGAACGCGCCCTCGCCATTTACAGATCCAACATGACCCTGCTGCGTACTAGCCTCGGTCGTGGCTAAGAAGGAGGCCTTTACATGAGCGATTTCAACGATTCCTTATCGGTGTCTTCCAGCGGATTGCGGGCGCAGTCGATGCGGCTGCGGATCCTGTCCGAAAACATCGCCAACACCGACACCCCCGGATATCGCCGCAAGACGATCCCGTTTGAACTCGACCGCAGCGCAAACGACGATGTGCAAACCATCAGCACCGGTCGGGTCAACCTTGACCAGTCCGAACTGACAGAAATTTTTGATCCCTCACACCCGATGGCCAACGCGGATGGCGTCTACGAGGGATCAAACGTCAATGTGATCATCGAGATCGCTGACTCTCGCGAAGCTCAGAGATCCTACGAAGCCAACCTCAAGATGTTCGATCAGGCACGACAGATGTCAACCAGCCTGATGGAGCTGTTGCGACGTTAACCCCCCACACTCAACATGAATGGAGACCAGAATGGACGTCCGCTCACTCTTTGCCGCACAGAAATATGCGGCCTCTCGCCCTGCGACAGAACCCACGCCCGAAATGGCGCCGGCGCAACAGGGCGTTGTCGACTTTGCCGAGGACTTTGCCACCACCCTGCGCGAAAGCGAGGGTATCGCCGAATCAGCCCTGACCGGTGACGCCGATCCGCACGCCCTTGTGCAGGCGCTGGCGCAATCAGAACTCGCCGTCGAGGCGGTGGTGACCGTCCGTAACAAGGTGGTTGAGGCCTATCAGGAAATCCTGCGGATGCCGGTCTGAGGGCCAATCATGCTAACCGAAGCCATTTTCTTTGACACACTGCGCCAGGGGCTCTGGATCGCCACCATCACGTCGGTGCCAATCCTGTCGGCCGCCTTGGTTGCGGGGGTCACGGTGGGCTTGTTTCAGGCTCTCACCTCGATCCAGGAAATGACCCTGACCTTTGTCCCGAAACTGGGGGCCATCGTCGTCGTGTTCTGGATATCGATGAGCTTCATGACACAAACTCTGGTGTCGTTTTTCCAGGATCAACTGATCCCGATCATTACAGGAGGCTGAGATGGAAGCCACCGGCTATACCACCCTGACCCGTCAGTCCGGGCTGATGCGCGAAATGCAGGTCATCGCCAACAACATCGCCAACTCCGCGACCACCGGCTACCGTCAGGAGGGGGTTATTTTTTCCGAATACGTGCAACGTACTGACACTGGTCAAAGCGTGTCGATGGCGACAGCGCGCATCCAAAACACGTCGGCACTGCAGGGCGCCCTGACCCGGACCGGCGGCAAATTTGACGTCGGGATCGAGGGCGATGGGTTCTTTCTGATACAGACTCCGCAGGGCGAACGGCTGAGCCGCGCCGGGGCGTTTTCGCCCAGCGCCAACGGCGATCTGGTTACTATGGACGGATATCCCGTTCTGGACGCCGGGGGCGCGCCCCTGTTTGTGCCGCCCGATGCCGACGATCTCGCTATCTCCGGCGACGGGACAATCAGCACCGATGGTCGGCCTATTGGGCAGTTGGGGGTCGTCATGCCCATTGCCCCGCTGGATATGCAGCGCGAGGGCGGCGTGATGTTCCGCGCCGATGCAGGGTATGATCCGGTCGAACTGCCGCGTGTCAAACAGGGTTTTCTAGAGGGGTCCAATGTCGACCCCGTCGGTCAGATCGCGCGCATGATCGACGTCCAACGCGCCTACGAAATGGGTCAAAGCTTTCTGGACGCTGAAAACGAACGGGTGCGCGACGCACTCAAGACGTTCATCCGATAACAAAGGAGCCACACAATGCGTGCGCTGAAAATTGCGGCCACGGGCATGAGCGCCCAACAGATGCGGGTCGAGGTCATCTCGAACAATCTCTCAAACATGAGCACCACGGGCTACAACGCGCGGCGCGCCGAATTTGCCGATCTACACTATCAGCAGGTCGCTCGGGCGGGCACTGTGAACGCTGCCGACGGAACGGTTTTGCCGACCGGTGTGCAGCTTGGCCTTGGCGTCCGTCCCTCCGCAGTGTCGGTTCAGCTCGCGCAGGGTTCCCTGTCGGCCACTGGCGGCGATCTCGACCTTGCAATCGACGGTCAGGGATACCTCGAAGTAACGCTGCCCTCGGGCCAAGCAGCCTATACCCGTGATGGTGGCCTCAAACGTACCGGCGAAGGGTTGATCGTCAACTCGGACGGCTATCCAGTCGCACCCGAGATCACCATTCCCGACGACGCCCGCAGCATTTCGATCAACTCGGATGGTGAGGTCTATGCCTATTTCGCCCTCGAGGCAGAGGCCCAGTTGCTGGGACAGTTTACCCTGTCCGGATTCAGCAATTCAAAGGGGCTTGAGGCCATCGGCGGCAATCTCTTTGTTGAAACCGAAGCTTCGGGGCCGGCCAATGTGACCACCGCCGGACAGGACGGGCTGGGAACGCTGCGACAGGGGTATCTGGAGGACAGTTCGGTCGATGCCGTACGCGAGGTGACCGAACTGATCGAAGCACAGCGTGGTTACGAGTTGAACGCCAAGGTCATTTCCGCCGCTGACCAGATGCTCGGCGCAACGACACAGATCCGCTGATGCGTCTTTTGCTTCTGTTCAGCCTCATCGCCGGTCTGCCGGCCGCTGCCGAGACCGTGGTCGCGACGCGCACCATCCGGGCGCAGGAAATCATTGGCCCGGACGCGGTGCGGGGGGACGCGGGCGGCAATACCGGCGTCAAGCTCGATGATATCATCGGGATGGAGGCGCGCGTTGCGCTCTATCCCGGTCGGCCAATCCTGACCGCTCATGTGATGCCCCCCGCCCTGATTGCCCGCAACCAGATCGTCGAACTGGTGTTTGAAACCGGTGGGCTGCGCATCACCTCCGAGGCCCGCGCGCTTGACCGCGGCGCCGTAGGCGAACGGATCCGGGTGATGAACATCGCGTCACACGTCAACCTTTTTGGAACAGTATCGCCTGACGGCTCTGTCCACGTCTCCCAGTGAGGATCAGATGACCCCCAACCTTCTGCCGCTGACAACCTGCCTCCTGCTTTCGCTGACCGCCTGCAATCGCGTTGGCCATATCGGCAAAGAACCGGATTTCTCTCCGATTCAGGACGGACAGGAACACGACGCCATGCTCTACGCGAGCTTGGAGACGAGCCTTCCGCATGCCCGTGGTGTTGACAGTGCATCGCTCTGGGATGGTGGGCGGCAATCGTTGCTGGGGGACCGGCGCGCGATGAACCGCGGCGACATCCTGACGGTTGTGGTCGAGATTGACGAAGAGGCCGAGATTTCAAACGCCACCGCGCGGTCCCGTTCAGGTTCAGAAACGCTTGGCATTCCCCACCTCTTCGGCTTGCCTCAGCGCGCCGATGAAAATCTGCCTGACGGTGCCAGCATGGATCAGGCGGTTTCACTCGATAGTTCCAGCGGATCAAAAGGTAATGGGTCCGTCAAACGCAATGAAAAACTGACGTTGCGCGTCGCCGCCACCATTGTCCAAGTACTGCCCAATGGCATCCTCGCCATCGAAGGCTCGCAAGAGGTGCGGGTAAATTTCGAACTCCGCGAGATGCTGGTCTCGGGGTACGTCCGCCCTGCCGACATTTCGCGCCAGAACGAGATTACATACGACAAAATCGCGTCGGCCCGCATCTCGTACGGCGGTCGCGGGCAAATCACCGATGTTCAGCAACCGCGCTATGGGCAACAGGTGCTCGACGTCATTTTGCCATTCTGAGAGGACATTGAAATGAAGAAACTACTTCCCATCCTATTGGCCCTGATGGGTGTCGGCGCCGGCGTCGGCGCCGGCATCGTGATGAAACCAGGCGAAGAGCACGCAACGCTGGCGGATTGCGGCCCGCTGACCTCGGAGAATACGCACAATCTGGCTGCGGCGGCGCTGCTAGAGGAGGTCGACCTGCTCGCCCAGCGCGAATATGTCAAAATGAGCAATCAATTCGTCGTGCCAATCGTCGGAGAGGACCGGATATCATCGCTCGTCGTGGTGTCGCTCAGCGTTGAGGTGAAACCCGGCGCAACAGAAGCCGTCTATTCCCGTGAGCCGCGGCTCAGGGATGGGTTTCTGCAGGTTCTCTTTGATCACGCCAACCTTGGCGGGTTCAAGGGATCGTTCACCCAGTCGGACAAGCTCGACACGCTGCGGCGCGCATTGATGCAGGTTGCCAAGGACCATATCGGCCCGTCGGTGACTGATGTGCTGATCACCGAAATTGCCCGTCAGGATGCCTGAAATTTCCATCATTCGGTGAAACCGGAACAGGCGTCGCGCAACCGCTGATCCAGCATTGCTTCGCGACGCCTGTTTTTTTGCGTGTTGTCGCCCTTTGCCAACTCTTCAGCCACCTGATTGCGCGCAAAGGCTGTCTGCGCCAGAGTACGCTGGGCGCTCTTGCGGATCTGCAACATCGCGAGTTCCTGATTCAAGCCCGTACGACGGCGCGCAATCCAGCCCTGCCACAATCCGTCGGCCCCCGTCACACGGCGCGCAATATCCTGAGAGTCACGATGCAGCGCCGCGATACGCAGTTGCTCGATCTCGCCAAGCTCCTGACGCAGCGACACTTCTTCTTCCAGCGTCCGCCGGTAACTGGCCAGCGCCCGATCCTGCATCAGAGCGGTGATCACGGTCATATCGTCAAAATCAGATGGCACTATCGTCCCCTTTCCCGAGCCCGGCGCTGCATATCCTCGGCAAAGCGAATGGCCGCAGCAACCGGGCGATAGTGTTGCTGATCAATCTGCGCGCCGATTTCGACAGTGGCGTGCAGCGCGCGGGCCGTCGGCGGATCCGAATGGATCGGGATATTTTCTTTCATCGCTATCTCGCGGATACGTGCCGCGACGGCATCCACGCCTTTGGCGACACAGACTGGCGCCTCTCCTGGCTCGCGGCTCCAGGTGAGGGCGACAGCATAGTGGGTCGGGTTCACGATGATGACATCCGCCTTGGGCACGTCGAGGATCATATGATTCATGGCGATTTCCTGCGCCCGCGCGCGGCGATGCTGCTTCATCGCCGGATCACCCTCGGATTCCTTGTATTCGTCGCGCAATTCTTTGTGCGACATTCGATTTTTTCTTTGATGTTCCTGCTGCTGCCACAATACGTCTATTGTACCGATCGCGGCGGCGATGCAGACTACCAATGTCATCAACTTGATCAGCAACCCGCCAAGAATCTGCATCACGGCCCCCGGCCCCCCCTGAAGACTGCCGACAATCGTTTCCAGATGTGCCGACAGGAAAAAGCCGAGACAGGTGGAGTAGACCATTAGTTTGACAAAACTCTTGGCGAATTCGAACAGACCGCGGCGACCGTATTTGTTCTTGGCATTCTCGATCATCGACAGGCGTGACATCTTGGGCGAAAGCTTGGTCGGTGTGAACAACAGGCCGCGCTGTGCCACCAACGCCAAAAAGACGGCGAGTGCCGGAACCAGCAGCCATGGCAGAATCGGGCGGACCGCCTGACGCATCAATTCACCTGTCGGCACCAGAGCCGTCCCGGAAAAGAACAGCGGTGCCAGCCGGTCGGGCTGATCTATCAGGGGTATCAGCGCGTTGCCCAACCCGGTCAATGTACCCTGCCCAAGCGTCAGAAACGCCAGCAGCAAACCTGCATAGGCGACGGCGGTCAAAAGGTCTGCAGACCGTGCGATTTCACCCTTTTTGCGCGCCTCCTCAAGCTTGTGCTGAGAGGCGTCATGTGTCTTGTCACTGTCGTCATCGCCAGCCATCAGGGCATACCAAACGGGTTGGTCAGGAAATGATCAAACGCCTGAACCCAGACCGTCAACAATACCGGAGCTGCGAAAAACAGCAGGGCGATCGTGCCAAATGTAATCACCGGTGCGCCGACAAAGGCGACCATGAGCTGTGGCATCGCCTTGTTGATGACGCCCAGGGTCAGGTTGTAAAGTATCGACAGGATTATAAACGGCGCGGCAAGCGTAAAGGCAAGACCGAACATCTGGTTGATATGCGCCTGCCCCCAGTTGCTAAGCATCGCGCCATCGGGAAAGCTGGCCAGCGGCAGCATCCGGTAGGAAAAGATGAAATAGGCCGCGGCTTTGACGTGCAGGCCGGTCATCACCAGCAACGCCATGCCGGCAACGGTCAGGATGTGGCCCACTGCTGGCAGCGGGTCTGTGACATTGCCACCGAAGAGCTGTGACAGCGACGTGGATTGCGCCGCGATCGACCCGGCGGTCTGCAAAGCGAGCACAAAAAGCCGCAAGGACAACCCGATAGCGAGGCCCGAGACCGTTTCAGTTCCCAGGCAGAGCGCCAGCGCGCCGACGGAGGCGCCCGGGATTCGCACAGTCCCCAGGACTGCGGGTGCGACGATGGCTGTCAGGCCAAGCGAGATTAAAAGCCGCACGCGAACCGGTACCATTCGTTCGCCAAAAACCGGGAGCACCATAAGTGCCGATCCCGTCCGCAGAAATACCAGGAAAGCACCCCATAGCCCGGTCTGAACGCCCTCCAGCAACGCCGTCATGCCGCGACCACGCCAACCAGAGAGGGGCGCGCTTCGATGCCAATCTCTTCGAACGACAGCACCGGATTCGGTATTCCCTTGGCCGCTAAGATCGTGCGCAGGAACCTGCGGCGACGGCCGGACGTCACCAGTGCCGGAAACATGCCACGCGCGCCGGCTTCACCGACCTCTTTTGACACGCCACTGGTCAGCGACTCGAACTGTTCGGGTGGCAGGGCGATGTCGATGCCGCCCCGGTCGCCATCAATCTGGTAATGGCTGAATACCTCTTCCCACTCTGGCGCAAGCTGGATCAGTGGGATGGTGCCGTCCTTGCGCCGCATCCCAGCCACCAGCTGAAAGCCAAGCCGCTGGCGCACATGTTCGCAGATCGCCTCGGGACGGGCCGCCTGGCCCCGCGTCTCTGCAATCGCTTCGAGGATCAAGGGCAGATTGCGGATCGACACCTGTTCGTCCAGCAACAGCCGCAACACCGCATGCAGGACATCAATCTGCACCCGGTCCGGGATCAGCTCGTCGATCAGGCGGCGGTTTGCCTCGGCACGGGTGGGATTGGTCAGGGCGACCATTTCGTCCAGCAACCGACGCAGGGATTTCAGACTAAGCAGGCGGCCAAAGTTGCGCTTGATCACTTCGAGAAGATGCGTCGCCAGCACCTCGGTCGGGGTGACGATGGTGACTCCGGTCAGTGCAGCGCGTTCCTGATGTTCCGGTTTGATCCAGCGCGCGGGGGCACCGTAGACCGGTTCGTTCACGTCCTTGCCGTCGGGCAGCGACGTATGGGTTTCCGGCACCAGCGCAAGTACCAGATCCGGATTCAGCACCCCTGTCGCCACCTCGACCCCCTGAATGCGGATCACATATGTTCCGGGCGTCAAAGCCGCGGCATCGGTAAGCCGGATTTCAGGCATGATCAGGCCAAAGGTCGACGCGATATGCGTGCGCATGTTCGAAATACGCACATCGAGCCCGGTCCCCGGATCCAGCACCATATTGACCAGATCCGGGGCAAATTCGAGGTGAATGTCGTCTAGATCCAGGACATCGGCAATTGCTTTGATCACCGGACCCGTTGGCACCGGTTCCTCTGTTGTACCGCTCTCTTTGGGCAGCGGTTTGCGCGCCATGTAGAAGGCCGCGCCGCCCAACACAGCGCCGCCCGCAATAAAGGGCAGGAACGGCAGACCAGGCACCAGCGCAAACAATACCATCAGCACCGAAACCGTTCCCAGAGCTGCCGGATAGCGCCCCAATTGCGCGACCAGCGCCAGATCGGTCGCCCCCGTTGCGCCGCCACGCGCCAGCAACAACGCGGATGCAATCGAGATGATCACCGCCGGGATTTGCGACACCAGACCGTCGCCGACTGTCAAAATAGCGTATGTCTCAAACGCGTTTGACAGGCTCATCCCATGCACAAATGACCCCATGATGACGCCCATCACAAGGTTCAGCAGCGTGATCAACAAACCAGCGACAGCATCGCCCTTGACGAATTTCGACGCACCATCGAGCGATCCGAAAAAAGTCGTCTCCTGCAATTCACGCTCGCGCCGCGCCTTGGCCTCGGCATGATCAATCGCCCCAGCGGCCATATCGCTGTCAATCGCCAGTTGCTTGCCCGGCATCCCGTCCAACGCGAAACGCGCGCCAACTTCGGCCATTCGGGCAGCGCCCTTGGTGATGACGGTGAAGTTGACGATCATCAGCACCCCGAACACCACCAGCCCCATAAAGACGCTGCCACCCATGACAAAATTGGCAAAGCCCTGGATGACGTCCCCCGCCGCGTCGGTGCCTTCGTGACCGCTGCCGATGATCAGTTTGGTCGAACTTACATTCAGCGACAGTCTCAACATCAGCGACGCAAGCAAGATGGTCGGAAAGGCCGAAAAATCCAGAGGTCGCTCAATAAAGAGCGTCACGGTAAAGATCAGAATTGCCAGCGCAAAAGATGTGGCAAGGCCAACGTCCAGCACCCAGGACGGGACCGGCAGAATCATCATGACGATGACCGCCATCAGCGCCACCGCAAGAAGGACTGTGGGCCGGAACAGAGACTTGGAAAAACTGAGGTTCATACGCAGGACCCGTCAGCCCGGTCCCGCCCTGCGGAATTTTCTGTTCGTCCTGTCATCGTCCTCACCGTTGCATTCTGCGACAGTGCGACGGTAGGCAAAGGTGGTTTATTTTTCGTAAGCTCCCGACGGCGGATCATCGGCCCAGCACAAAATACCAAGGCATTGCGCGCAGTATCTTGATGGATGACGTACCAGACACCATGGCCCGGTCGGTGTCCGGTCGCCGCTGAAACGACACCCCGATCTCGTGCCCGACAAGCCGAATCAGTTGACCTTAGGATCACTTTCTATGGCGAACCGCGCATGTAATGGGCCGAAAGGTCGGCCCACAGCGGGCCTATGGGCCGCAAACGCTGACCGATTGCGACATGCTAATTAGAACCGCCAGAAATCGGCCCGCCATCGAAGACCGCTCGCCTTAGATCGCGGGTGAATTTTCCTTGGCGATTCTCAGACGGGTCTTCAGCGCTCGCGCAATATGGTCTGCGGCCGCGACCTGCGCCGCCTCTTCATCCCGCTGTTTGATCGCGTCGATGATCCGGGCATGTTCGGCCGAGGCAGTCTGAACACGTCCGGGCGCTTCGAACGTCGTCTGGACAAGCAACAGCGTGTTGGCCTGCAATTCCTTGACCGCCGTTCGCAAGTACCGGTTGCCACAGGCATCGGCAAACCGTTCGTGCAGGATTCGGTTCAGTTCCGCAGCCACCCTTGGATCATCCGTGGCCGTAAACTCGTGATTTAACTGTTCGAAATTCTCAATCTCGACATCGGTCGCGTGCTGGGCGGCAAAGCGGGCCACCAACCCTTCGAGTTCGCGCCGCATCGCATAGAGTTCGAACACCTTAGGCATACTCAGAACGCTGACGGCCAATCCGCGACTGCTGGCAACCTCAATAAGTCCCTTTTCCAACAGACGTCCAAGGGCCTCGCGCACGGGAGTCCGGCTGACCCCCAGCCGCTGCGCGACCTCTTCTTCCCGAAGCCTGTCGCCAGGGCGATAAACGCCGTTCCGGATCGCCAGCAGAATCGCCTGATATGTGCTCTGGCTTCGGTTTGGCTGAGTCTGATCGCTTTTTTCCAACGAACCGAACGCTCCGCATTTATTGTTGCTCGGACAAGACTACGATGTCGGCAGTGCTTTGGTAAGGCCTGCCCGCGAAATCAAACCCCGATTGACATGCGCAGGTTTGCCATCGTTGCCCCTACGAGCCCGCGCAACCACCCTTTACCCGAGTCGCAACTTGCCTGTAGGACAACACAGCCGCCGCAATCCGAGGGCCCGATGTCTGAGCGTCTCACACGATCCCATGGCCGCAAGGCTATTTCTGCCTCGCTGAAACCCAGCGAGCTGATGACCCACACGCCAGAACTGCAAAATGCCTGGAAGGCGCAGGTCATCACCCTTTTTCCAGAGGCATTTCCCGGCACCCTTGGCCTGTCGCTCACTGGTAAGGCGCTCAAAGACGGTCTGTGGCAACTCGACCCGGTATTCCTGCGTGAATTTGGCGAAGGTCGCCACCGCAACGTGGACGACACGCCCGCAGGCGGCGGTGCGGGTATGGTCCTGCGCGCCGACATCATGGGCCGCGCATTGTCGCATTGCCGTGCCCGGATGCCTGCAACGGCCCCCATCCTCTACCTGTCGCCGCGCGGACGCCGCTTTGATCAGCCGATGGCGCAGAACCTTGCCCGTACCCCCGGTGTCACGCTGATCTGTGGCCGATTCGAAGGGATGGATCAGCGCGTCATCGACGCCTTTGGCGTGACCGAAGTGTCGATGGGCGACTTTATCCTGACCGGGGGTGAAATCGCAGCGCAGGCCCTGCTCGATGCCACAGTGCGGCTGCTGCCTGGTGTGTTGGGTAATTCGGCCTCGGCGCAGGAAGAAAGCTTTGCGGACGACCTGTTGGAGCATCCGCAATACACCAAACCGGCGTCCTGGCAGGATCTCGACATTCCATCGATCCTGCTGTCGGGAAACCATGGTGAAATAGCCCGGTGGCGTCGCGAACAGGCCCGTGCGCTGACCCGCGAACGGCGACCGGATCTATGGCAGCGTCACAACGACCGTAACACCGGCGACACCACCGAATAACAGTTGAAATCTTCGTCATTGTCTGATTTATGCCGCCTGTCCTCCTCCGGATTCTCGGCGCTCTTTTTCCGTCCACTTCGAACGGCTCTCATACGCGCCTTGCTGCCCTGGACCATGGATATGACAACGACGACCTAACCTCTGGCGGGCGCCCCTTGCATGGCAGCGGACGGACCCGGACGAAGACCAAGAGCTCTGAGGCCGCGCACACCTTTGCGGGACAACCGCAAGCAGCATTAGGAGATGATCAGATGAACCTGATCGAACAACTGGAGGCGGAACAGATCGCCTCCCTCGGGAAAACCATTCCCGACTTCAAGGCCGGCGACACCATTCGCGTCGGTTACAAAGTGACCGAAGGCACCCGCACCCGCGTCCAGAATTACGAAGGCGTCTGCATCGCCCGTAACAATGGCAAGGGCATCGCCGGTTCCTTTACCGTCCGCAAGATTTCCTTTGGCGAAGGCGTCGAGCGCGTATTCCCGCTTTTCTCGACCAACATCGACACGATCGAAGTTGTCCGTCGTGGCCATGTCCGTCGCGCCAAGTTGTATTACCTGCGCGCCCGTCGCGGCAAATCCGCCCGCATCGCCGAGGTCACCAACTACAAGGCGCCCAAGGGCGTCAACGCGTAAGGAGCGGACCGATGAGAAAAGAAATTCACCCCGCGTACCACATGGTCACCGTCAAGATGACCGACGGCACCACATTCGAGACCCGCTCCACCTGGGGCAAAGAGGGCGATACGCTGACCCTCGATATCGACCCGACGGTTCACCCGGCCTGGACCGGCGGCAGTTCGCGCCTGATGGATGCCGGCGGTCGCGTGTCGAAGTTCAAAAAGAAATACGAAGGCCTTGGATTCTAAAATCCACCGCTTTTGCCGAAACGACAGAACGCCACCCTTTCGGGGTGGCGTTTTTTATTGACGATAAATCTGGCGGTTCCATTTCGCTGCGTTCAAACCGCCAGTGACGAAATCCTCATGGGCGGATTGCAGCGACCCGCAGAGCGATGCCAATCATTCCTTGCGTTTGTTTGTCACCTTCAGATCGCCATCAAGGTTGATGTCATACTGGCCGTCCGCGCAGTACACATCGTCCAACTCGTATCCGCCGTCGTCAGCTTCGATGTCGTCCACGTCCATTTCGCATTGCATATCGGCAAGCATAGAGACGATCTGCTCCTGCACTTCAGCGGACACCGCGTCGTCAGCGGCAAACACAGCAACGGGCGCAATCAGAACAAGCGCGGTGAGGCTCTTGCGAAACATTGTAAATCTCCTTTGGATTACTGGATCGAAAACGTCACGGATTGCGCGTCGCCGGTCGAACCGGGAATGCGCACCGTATAGCTGCCGGGTTTGATCGCGATAAATGACAGTCGCGCACTGCCACCGGCATCAAATTCGATGCTGTCGATGGCCATCGGGCGGATTTCGATGTCGTTTATGACTATTTCGTTCATCCAGATGGCGCGAAAGAATTCTGCCCCCGAAACCGCCAGCTCAGCGGTGCCATCTGCGGTAATGTTGACCGCATAATAAGCGCCAGATTGCAACGCAATCGGGCCATCACCATCATAGAGCGGCTTGCCCGACGACAGCGTCAGCTCAACCGTGTCGCCACGGTTGCACTTTGCCAACAGCCCGGCAAATCCCATTTCGTCGCACAATGGTGCTGCGGCGGCAGGCGTGGCCACCAGCGCAGCCAGAACAAAAGCCAGTTTTTTCACGTCTCTCTCCCTTGTGGTTTATGAATCCGGCGCGACGACAACCCCCCAGGGTTGTTGCCCGACCTGCACCGATTTGATGACTTTCAGCGTTTCAACGTCGATGACCGACACATCGTTGGAATTGCCGTTGGTGGTGATCAGGAACTTTTCATCCGGTGTGAAAGCGAGTTGCCAAACCCGCTGCCCCACCAGAAGATAGTCGATCACCTCGTCTGTCTGCCCGTCGATCACCGCGACCCGGTTGGCTGGCCCCAGCGCAACAAAGACGCGGCTCGCATCCGATGTGATCTTGATCCCTACCGGCTGAAGCCATTCCGACAGCACACCCGGCACATCAAAGCTGATCTTTTTGGTGATCGATGGGGTTTCTGCCGCGTGGTCAATGACGCTGACTGTGCCGCCAATCTCGGCGCTGACGTATAGCTTTTGACCGTCGCGGGTGAATTCTGCATAGCGCGGGCGCTGATCAACCAGCACATTCTGCACGATCTCGAACGTTTCGGTGTTGATGAAATGCGCCATATTCGTCGTCTCGGACGTGTTGATGACGATGCTGGCGTCCGGACTGATCGCCATGCCCTCGGGTTCGACCCCCACCGGGATTTCCGCCAGAACCATATGAGTTTTTGTGTCGACGACAGTGACAAGGTTGTCATCCTCATTCGCAATATAAAGCGGGTTGCCAGACGGATGCAGCACGAACAATTCCGGGTCCGGTCCAGATGGCAAGACATGCAATTCCTCAAACGTCACAGGGTCAAACACCCGCACCAGATCGTCGTCGGACGCGCAGATATACAGCTCGCTCCCGTCCGGCGCGATGGTGATGCCACGCGGGCGATTGCCTGCCGGAAATTCGGTGATGACCTCCCACGTCTCACTGTCCAGAACGGTGACAGAATTGCCTTTTTCATTGGTGACAAAGACGTTGTTCGCATAGGCCGGCGCCGTCAGCGCCACTGTGGAAAGCAGTAAAGCTCGGAACATCAGTTTTCCCCTTCAAAGGCTGTGCAGTCTGATTCAGGGCGATCCAGCCCCAGCGTATCCAACGGCGAAGCTTCGTGCAGGAACCCGTCCTGCGGGCTGACGCTGACAGTCATCCGGCCGTTGGACAGCAGGATCGGCTGACGCAACTGCCCGTTCCACGGTCGGAATGTCACCGGCACGCCCTTGAATGCCGCAAGTTCAAAGTCCGGGGACAGGATGTAATCGCGCAAAGTGGCGGGATCGGCACTTGAGGTGCGCGTCGCCGCCTCGCCCAGTACCCGCAAGGCCAACCAGGTCTGGTAGTCGATATCGGTCATGCTGCGGCCTGCCAGCGCCTCGAATCGGCGCTGAATCTGCGTGGCGCCCCAGCTTTCGTGGGTAGGTGCCCAGGTCAGGGGCCGCAGCCCGGCAGAGCCGGCCACAGGGGCGGCATCCCACAGATGATAGGGCAGATATTCGGCAAAGACGTCCGACGCATCGGCAGCCACCACCACGTCATGCGCGGCAGCATCCTGCGTGAACACCGGGATCTGACGCTGCACCAGAACATGCCCCGAATCCGACACTCGGCTGCCGCCGGTATCTTCAAAGATGCGCTCTACGGTGATCTTTGCGCCGAACTTGCGGGCTGAGGTCCGATATGCCTGACCCAGCGCCTGATCCCGGGGGTTGGACCCCTCGATCAAGAACCAGTCGGTCCAGCGTTTCCAGACCAGAAACTGCGCCACTGCGTCGGTACGCATCGCATCGCTGGGGGCAATGTGCAGCACATTGGCACGGCACGATCCTGACCGCAGCGTGATATCCCCGCTGGCAGCGTTCAGCAAGAGCGCGTCGTCAGGTGCGCCGTCCGCCATCGCGATCAGATCTGTAGCATTGCCGATCACCACAACCAACCGAATGCCCGCATCCATGAGCGCCTGAAAGGCAGCCTGCGTCTCTTGCGGTGGCACGCTGACCTCTTTGGTCGCATAGGATTGCCCCAGAAACTGACCCGTGGTGCGATTGTCATCCGTCGCCAGACGCGCCCCGGCAAAACCACGATTGTCTGCCGGAAGATCCAGGCGCGACAGAGGGAGGAGCGAAGGGTAATCCACCCGGATCACGGCCGCGCGTACATCCTGTGCCGCAGCGGGAGAAGACGCCACAGCAATGCCAAGCACCGTCAGAGACAGCACCAGGCACCTGCTCAGGAAAGGGAGACGCAATCGATGATTCACAATGCTGGGCATGACTACTTCCTCAACTCCTCCTGCTATCTGGCTAGCATGAGGGGTCCGCGCCGCGCGTCCCAAAAAGGTCCGGGAACATTCGGCAAGGTCAGCGGGAATATTTCCCGGTCCGACGTTTGACAATCGACGGAGACCGGTCATCCCGATACGCTGGTGCCCCGCGACACAGGAATTCAACAGCATGTTCGGACGCATGTATCTGAGACGGCAAGTGGTGTTTGGCATTGTGGGCATTCAGCTTGCCACGCTCGCCATTGGCGCCGGTGTGCTTGTGTTCAACGCGCGCGACGCGGTCGATCTAGAGGTGACGTCAGGGGCGCAAAGCGCGCGCGCGCTGGTAATCGCCACCCTTGGGGCGGCCATGCGGGACACCGCCCCCGCCGACGTCTTGCCGCGCCTCGCTGATATTCTGGTCGCGCCGCGCCACGTCGATCTTGCGCTGATTGACGCCCGCCGCGGCGTGCTGCCTCTGCCCGAAATTGGCGACAGAACCCAGCCCGACACCGCCCCCGATTGGTTCCGGCGACTGGTGATGCCGACCCTGCGGGAAACCCGAATCCCGGTGCAAGCCAACGGCGTTGTTTATGGCTATGTCTCGATGACCACCGCGCCTGACGACGAAATAGCCGAAGTCTGGCAGGACGTGACCAGCCTGTTCTGGATCGTTGCCCTGACCGCGCTGCTATCTGCGGTGATGCTAGCGGTGCTGGTCCATCGGTCGCTGCGTCCGCTGGATGATTTACGCATGGCGCTTCGTCGCCTGCGCGAGGGTGATCTGACCGCTCGTCTGGGTCATCGCGGCAGCGCCGACCTCGAACCGATTCTTGCCGGGTTTGACGCGCTGTCCGAAAGCCTGCAAATCGCCGAGTCCGACCGCGCTGTGCTCAACCGCCGGATCGTTGAGTTGGGCGATGCAGAACGTCGCGCCATCGCAATGGAATTGCACGACGAATTCGGGCCATGCCTATTTGGTCTGCGGGTCAAGGCGTCCGGTATTGCGCGTGCAGCCCGTGCCGACGGAAACGCCGCTCTGGCAGCCGAGGCCGACGTGATCCTGTCTATCGTGGCGCAGATTCAGGCGTCGAACACGCGACTTCTGACCACCTTGCGCCCCATGGCGATTGGGCAGTTACCGTTGCTTGAAGCGTTGCGCGACCTGTTCGACGCCTTTCGCAAAACCCATCCGGCTGTGGATTGGCACCTCGACTTGCCCGCATCACTGCCCGAAACGCCTGAGATCCTGGACCTGACGGTTTACCGGTTCTTTCAGGAGGGCACGACCAACGCCCTGCGCCACGGCAACCCGCAGCACATCCAGCTACGGATCGAAACTGATTGCACGACATTGCGCCTGATGCTCGAAGATGACGGGCTTGGGATTCCTGACAGCCACACCGAAGGCCGGGGCCTGACATCCATGCGCGACCGGATCAGTGCCGTTGGCGGTCAGCTGATGATCACACGTACCGACGATGGCGGCACGCGATTGTCCGTCGGTCTCCCCTTGCCACAATCCGACAGGTTGGATGCGAGATTGGGGTTGGCATCGTGAAATCTGCGCTGGTTATCGACGATCACCCGATTGCGCGGCTGGGGTGCCGTCAGCTGTTGTCCGAACGCGGATACGATCCGGTTTTCGAAGCATTGCATGATAACGATGCCCTGCGCCTTTCTGATGCGCACAAACCGGATCTGATTGTTCTGGATCTTGGGATGCCCGGCCTTGGCGGTTTAGGCCTCATCGCGCCACTGTTGCTGCGGGCGCCAGACACACGGATTCTAATCTTTTCGATGAACGAACAGACCGTCTTTGTCTCCAAGGCGCTTGAGGCGGGTGCCACCGGCTATCTCTCCAAGAACTCCGGTCCCGAAGATTTCTGTGACGCAATCAGCGCGCTTGAGGCCGACCGTCTCTATCTGTCCCACGACATGGCCCTTGCCGTGGCGGCGTCCCGGATCGGCGGAAAGGCCGATCCGCTGTCGTCGCTGACGGAACGCGAACATCAAGTGCTGCGTTTGATCGGACAGGGCGAGGATCTGCAATCCGTCGCAAACGCGCTGCGCATCAGCTACAAGACTGCGGCGAATACATCGTCCAGCATCAAGAAAAAGCTGGGGCTGAGCCGGACAACGGAGCTTATCCGCTACGCTATAGAGGCCAAGCTGACATCCTGACTATGCGGCGCTGGCCAAGGTCCATCGGACCGTCGCCAGCGCATGCTTCATCCCTTCATGCTGTCCCAAAAGGACTTGACCGACGAGAAGAAGCTCTTGGATTCCGGGTTGTTGTCTTCGGACAGCGCCTCGAATTCGCGCAGCAGTTCGCGCTGTTTCGAGGTCAAGTTTACCGGTGTTTCCACCGCCAGTTCGATGAACATGTCCCCAGATGCACCACCCCGAAGGGCTGGCATGCCTTTGTTGCGCAGGCGCATCTGCCGACCCGACTGACTGCCCGCCGGGATCTTGACCCGGCTGCGGCCGCCGTCGATTGTCGGAACCTCGATGTCACCCCCCAGTGCGGCAGCGCTCATCGACACCGGCACGCGGCAATGCAGGTTGTTGGCCTCGCGCTCGAACAGGGCATGCGGCACCACTTCGAGGAAGATATAGAGATCCCCCGGCGGGCCACCACGCATACCTGCCTCGCCTTCACCGGCAAGACGAATCCGCGTTCCGGTCTCGACCCCTGCGGGGATATTGACCGACAGCGCCTTTTCCTTCTGAACCCGTCCCGCGCCATGGCACGTCTTGCAAGGGTTTTTGATTATCTGCCCCAGCCCCGAACAGGTCGGGCAGGTTCGCTCAACCGTAAAGAACCCCTGCGTCGCACGCACCTTACCCATACCAGAGCAGGTTGGGCAGGTCGTGGGTTCGACCCCACCCTCGGCCCCCGAGCCACGGCAGGACCCACATTGCACCGAGGTCGGAACATTGATGGTTTTTTGCAGACCGCCATAGGCGTCTTCCAAGGTCACTCGCAGATTGTACCGTAGGTCGGCACCACGGGTCGCACGCTGGCGTCCGCCGCGCTGGCCACCCATGAAGTCGCCGAAAAGATCGTCGAACACATCCGAAAATGCGCTGGCAAAATCGCCCTGCTGGCCAGGGCGCTGACCGCCGCCACCGCCCATGCCGCCCTCAAACGCGGCATGACCATAGCGATCATAGGCAGCCTTTTTTTCGGCATCCTTTAGAATTTCATAGGCCGCGTTGGCCTCTTTGAACTGATTTTCAGCTTCGGGATTATCGGAATTGCGGTCGGGGTGCAGCTCTTTCGCTTTGGTGCGGTAGGCCTTCTTGATCTCGTCGGGAGAGGCCCCCTTTTTCACGCCGAGCACATCGTAAAAGTCGCGTTTGGACATCAATGCCCTCCTCTCGCGTGGAATGCCAAGGGCCGGCCCGGTATCCGGTCCGGCCCCTAGATATATCCACGGCGGGTTTTATGCCCGCTTGCTGTCGTCAAGATCCTCGAAATCAGCGTCGACGATGTCGTCATCACCGCCCTGATCCGCAGCGGCAGGGCCATCATCGGACTCTTCGGACTGCGATTTGTAGATCGCCTCGCCCAGCTTCATCGCAGCTTCGGTCACGTTCTGGATGCCCGACTTGATCTTGTCGGCATTGTCGGCCTCAAGCTCATCCTTGAGTGCGGCAATGGCCAGCTCGATCGCTTCGACCGTGGTCGGATCCACCTTGTCCGCATGCTCTTCGACCGATTTTTCGGTCGAATGGATCAGGCTTTCGGCCTGATTGCGGGCCTCGACCAGTTCGCGACGGGCCTTGTCGCCTTCGGCATTTGCCTCCGCATCCTTGACCATCTTTTCGATATCAGCGTCCGACAGACCGCCAGATGCCTGGATCGTGATCTTGTGCTCTTTGTTCGTGCCCTTGTCTTTGGCCGACACAGAAACGATGCCATTGGCGTCGATGTCAAAGGTCACTTCGATCTGGGGCATACCGCGCGGTGCCGGCGGGATGCTTTCCATGTTGAACTGGCCCAGCATCTTGTTATCGGCGGCCATCTCACGCTCACCCTGGAACACCCGGATCGTCACGGCGTTCTGGTTGTCCTCGGCGGTCGAAAAGATCTGCGATTTCTTGGTCGGGATCGTGGTGTTGCGGTCGATCAGACGGGTGAACACGCCACCCAGCGTCTCGATACCCAGTGACAGCGGGGTCACGTCGAGCAGGACAACATCCTTGACGTCGCCTTGCAGAACGCCGGCCTGAATGGCAGCGCCCAGGGCCACAACCTCGTCCGGGTTCACACCCTTGTGCGGCTCTTTGCCAAAGTACTTGGTTACTTCTTCGACGACGCGCGGCATGCGGGTCATACCACCAACCAGAACAACCTCGTCAATGTCACCAACGCTAAGACCGGCATCTTTGAGCGCGGCCTGACACGGCTTGATCGACGCCTTGATCAGATCGCCAACCAGCGATTCCAGTTTGGCGCGGGTCAGTTTCATCACCATGTGCAGCGGCTGGCCGTTTGCACCCATCGAGATGAAGGGCTGGTTGATCTCAGTCTGGCTGGACGAGGATAGTTCGATCTTGGCTTTTTCAGCCGCCTCTTTCAGACGTTGCAGGGCCATCTTGTCCTGCGTCAGATCGACATTGTTCTCTTTCTTGAACTGATCGGCAAGGTAGTTGACGATACGCATGTCAAAGTCTTCACCACCCAGGAAGGTGTCGCCGTTGGTCGATTTCACTTCGAACAGGCCATCGTCGATTTCCAGGATGGTCACATCGAAGGTGCCGCCCCCAAGGTCGTAGACCGCAATGGTGCGCGATTCTTTCTTGTCGAGGCCATAGGCCAGCGCAGCCGCCGTCGGTTCGTTGATGATCCGCAGGACTTCGAGGCCGGCAATCTTGCCCGCGTCCTTGGTTGCCTGACGCTGGGCGTCGTTGAAATAGGCGGGCACGGTGATGACAGCCTGCGTCACCTCTTCGCCAAGATACGACTCGGCGGTTTCCTTCATCTTCTGAAGGATAAAAGCGGAAATTTGCGACGGGCTGTATTTTTCGCCACGAGCCCGCACCCATGCATCGCCATTGCCGCCATCGATCAGGTCAAACGGCAGGTTCTTTTTATCTTTGGCGAGGTGCTCGTCGTCGGCGCGGCGACCGATCAGGCGCTTCACACCAAAAATCGTGTTGTCGGGGTTGGTGACAGCCTGCCGCTTGGCGGGCTGGCCGACCAGACGTTCGTCGTCGGTAAAGGCGACGATGGACGGTGTCGTACGTGCGCCTTCGGCGTTTTCGATCACGCGCGGCTGCGATCCATCCATGATGGCAACGCAGCTGTTTGTCGTACCGAGGTCAATACCAATCACTTTGGCCATGTTGTTCGATCCCTTCTTGCTTCAAGGCGATATGCCGAGGCGCAGACCCGTTTCGGCATCCTGCCCCGTGTTATGAGCGATGCAGCACAGGAATGCCCCGTGCATTGCGTCTGGGCGTATATAAGGAGGGGTCATTGGCCCTGCAAGCGTCGGAACCGGACGGAATCAGCCAATTGGAGGCTTTTTCTTTACATTCCAGACGCAACACGGCGGAAATACCCGCATGACCGATATTTTAGCATTGCGTGGCTGCCGGGTTCTGCGCGGATATCTGGACCGTTCGGCCCAAGAGACGCTGGTGGATCGCCTGCGTCTTTTGCTGACCAAGGCGCCGCTGTTTCAGCCGGTGACGCCGCGTGGTCAGCCGATGTCAGTGCGCATGTCCGCTGCGGGGCAGTTCGGCTGGATCAGTGACGCCAAGGGCTATCGCTATAGCGCGACCCATCCCCAAGGCATGCCCTGGCCTGCGATCCCGCAACAGATTTTGACGCTTTGGGATGCCCTCAGCGGCGTTGCGCGACAACCGGAATGCTGCCTGATCAACTGGTACGCAGCCAGTGCCCGGATGAGCCTGCATCAGGACCGCGACGAATCAGATCTGACGATGCCGGTGGTATCGATTTCGCTGGGGGACGAGGGACTGTTCCGCATCGGCGGTACAGAGCGCAAGGGCAGCACGGAATCGCTCTGGCTGCAATCCGGCGATGTGCTGGTGCTGGAGGGGGCGTCGCGCCTAGCCTATCACGGCGTAGACCGTATCCGTCCGGGATCGAGTACCCTGCTGCCAAATGGCGGGCGAATCAATCTGACGCTGCGCGTTGTGACCTAACCTGTCACCGGCGGGCAGACCACGATGCCGAGGCATGTTTGCGTGTGTAGAATTCACCCATCAGTCCGATCATCAGGAACACGAGCGAGAAATACAACGCATATTCCCAGTTCGAATTGCGCGGGTTGTAGTCGACAAAGGCATAGCCGCGCGACTGGTCGATCGTGTGGAACAGCGGGTTCCAGCTGAACATCACCAGCATGTAGTTGGGCAGCGTGTTGGCGACAAACATCTTACCCGACGCGATCATGTTGGCCCTCTGGTAAACGGTCGAGATGATCGAAACCGGCGTCGGGAACCACGGCTTGGCCGCGAGCAACACCATGCCAATCGCCGCCCCCGAAAACCACGACAGCAGGATCATCCCGATACAGCCGATCGGATCATGGATTTCCTGCAGAACAAAGGGATTGAACGCGACATCGTAAACGAACAGGATCACCAGCAACGACAGCATCTGGATATAGAGCGTCGAGAGCATCGCTGCTGCGATCGCGACAGCCGTGTTCATCGGTGCGTGCTGCATCATCGGTGATGCAGGCCCTTCGGATGCGGCGACGGCGCCCAGCGTTTTGGTATGGGTCATATAAAGAAAGATGCCGGTCATGATGTAGATCATGAAATCGCCGCGCAGGGCAGTGCCGCGCATGCCAAGGATCATGAACATGAAGTAGAAGGCCAGCACAAAAATCGCCGTTTGCAGCATATTCATCAGGATCGACATGACTGCGTTGCCATGCGTCTTGCGCACGGATCGGACCGAATTATGGTAAATCAGTTCGCAGATATACAGCGCGGAACCGATCCGCGTCCGTGGGGCGGAAGATTGAAACATATCAGGACTCCCGTACCTCAGCGAGTTCCGGGCGCGCCCGGATGGGCAGAGCCACGGTGTTCTTGCCGTTCCTGTTCCGAGGCAGCATAAGGGGTGGGACCTTTTTAAGCAATGAATCCACGCCCAAGCGCGGATAAAGGAGCGGTATTGTGAACTATGAGACACTCACTCAGGTAATGCGTCGCCTGGCGCTGGAAGCCGGCGACAAGATCATGGAGATTTATTCCTCGGACGAATTCGACGTCAAGGTAAAGTCTGATTCGAGCCCTGTGACCGAAGCTGACGAAGCCGCCGATGCGCTGATTTCAGATGGGCTGCACGAGGCGTTTCCAGACACTCTCCTGGTGACCGAGGAACAAGCCGCGAGCCATACCGAAACAGCCGCGCATTTCCTGATCGTCGATCCGCTGGACGGAACCAAGGAATTCATCAACCGGCGCGGTGACTTCACTGTCAACATCGCGCTGATCGAAGATGGCGTGCCAGTGCGCGGTGTCGTCTATGCCCCCGCCAAAGGCCGTATGTTCTACACAAATTCAGTCGGCCAGTCGGTGGAAGAAACCGGCCCGTTCGACAAAAATGTCCCCGGCGAATGCACCCTGCTCAGCGTCACCAGCCCCAACAACGACGGGCTGATGGTCGTCGCGTCAAAATCGCACCGCGATCAGGCCACCGACGACTACATCGCCAAATACAACGTCAAGGACATGACCAGCGCGGGATCTTCGCTCAAGTTCTGCCTTGTCGCGACGGGCGAGGCCGACATCTACCCCCGGCTGGGCCGCACGATGGAATGGGACACGGCCGCAGGCCACGCCGTTCTGGCAGGCGCCGGCGGACAGGTGGTGCGGTTCGACGACCACACGCCACTGGTCTATGGTAAGGTCGGATATGCCAACCCGTTCTTCATCGCCTATGCGCCGGGGGTCACGCTGAAAGACGCCTGAACCGATGTCCACCCCGCCCGTCAGCGTGATCATCGTCAGCCGCGACCGGCCCGACGCGCTAGACCTGTGCCTGACCGGGGTCAGTCAGCTTGACTATCCGACCTACGAAGTGGTGGTGGTGGCCTGTGCGGCAGGTGTGGCGCAGGTTCAGGCCCGCGCCGATGCCGCATTGATCAAGCTGGTGGCATTTGACGACGACAACATCTCGGTCGCGCGCAACCTTGGCGTGGCGCAGGCGGCGGGCGAGGTGGTCGCCTTTCTTGACGACGATGCCGTGCCGGAACCGACCTGGCTGCGCCACCTCGCCGCCCCGTTCGACTCGGCTGATGTGGCGGCGGCGGGCGGCTATGTGCGCGGGCGTAATGGTGTCAGCTATCAGTGGCAGGCCCGCACGGTCGATACCCGCGGCGATGCCGTGGCTCTTGCGCTGGATGGCGACGCCGCACAAGTGCTGCACCCCACAAAAGGCCGCGCGATCAAGACCGAAGGTTGCAACATGGCGCTGCGCCGCGAGGTGCTGGCCGATCTGGGTGGCTTTGACCCGGCGCTGCACTTTTACCTGGACGAAACCGACCTGAACATGCGCCTGGCCCGCGCGGGGTATGCCACCGCGATTGTGCCTCTGGCGCAGGTGCACCACGGCTATGCCGCCAGCCCGCGCCGCGCCGCGGATCGCACACCACGCGATCTGACGCAGATCGGCGCATCGCTGGCTGTTTACCTGCGCAAACATGCCACTGTGGCGGATCATCCCGCTGCCTGGCAAAAGTTCCGCAACGCCCAACGCCAACGCCTGTTGCGGCTGATGCAACGCGGCCCGCTGGGGCCGGACGATGTTCTGCGTCTGTTGCGCGGGCTTGATCGCGGCTGGCGCGAAGGACAGAACCGCGACATTGGCAGGATCGTGCCCCTGCCCCGCGCCGCCGAGGGGTTGCGCGCCTATCCCGGTCGCCCAAGGGCCAGACATATGGTCCTTTTCGGCCGCCCTTATGGGGCCAGTGCGCTCCGCACACAGGCGCAATCCGAAGCCACCGCCGACAAGATCGTCACGCTGTTCCTGCTGTCGCCCACCACACTCTGGCATCATGTGCGGTTTCACCCCGATGGCTATTGGGAACACACCGGCGGCCAGTTCGGACGCAGCGACCGACAAAGCCGCTGGCGGCGCATTACCAGCCTGCGTCGGCGGGTCGACGCCGAGGTCGCGCGCCTCGCCGGGCTGCGCGTGTTGCCCAATTGACTCAGCGGAACTATCCCGGCGACATGTTGCGCAAAAGTTGATCCACCCACGCAGAACTGTCACGATAACTGTGTATCCGCACTTCCGATTTAGTGTAGTGGTGCAAACAGATCGACGCGCTATAGTCGGGTATTGAATAAAGGAGCAGATGCATGCGTAATAAGGTAACAAAGGCAATTTTTCCGGTCGCAGGTCTGGGAACACGCTTTCTGCCAGCGACAAAATCAGTACCCAAAGAAATCATGACCCTCGTCGATCGTCCATTGGTGCAATACGCCATTGACGAGGCCCGTGCGGCCGGCATCAAAGAATTTTTGTTCGTCACCTCACGCGGCAAAGGCGCGCTAGAGGATTACTTTGACCATTCCCCCCAACTTGAGGCGGAATTGCGTCGTCAAGGCAAGGATGAGCTGCTGGACATCCTAAAATCCACCAACATGGATTCCGGTGAGGTCGCCTATATGCGCCAGCACAAGGCGCTTGGTCTAGGTCACGCGGTTTGGTGCGCGCGCCGCCTGATCGGCAACGAACCCTTCGCCGTGATCCTGCCCGATGACGTGATCGCAGCCGAAAAACCCTGCCTTCAGCAAATGATCGAAGCCTATGAAGAAACCGGCGGCAATATGGTCGCCGCCATGGAAGTGCCGACGGACAAGGCCAGCTCGTACGGAATTCTCGACATCAAGAAAGACATGGGATCCATGGTCTCGGTCAAGGGGATGGTCGAAAAACCTGCGCCCGGCACCGAACCGTCAAACCTCGCCGTGATTGGGCGGTATATCCTGTCGCCAAGCATCCTCAAGAACCTCAACAAGATGAAGACCGGCGCGGGCGGAGAGATCCAATTGACCGACGCCATCGCCCAAGAAATCGGCGGCAAAGAGGGCGTGTATGGCCTGCGATTCCGTGGTCAGCGGTTCGATTGCGGCTCCAAGGCCGGTTTCCTGCAGGCAACAGTTGCCTTTGGCTTGGCGCGGGACGAACTCAAGGATGACCTGCGCCGCTACCTGCACGAGCTTGTCGCGCTCGAAAAAGCGGCGGAATAAGCGCTTGGCAAATGTCCTTGTGACCGGCGGTGCCGGCTACATTGGCGCGCACGCGTGCAAGGCGCTTGCGCGGGCGGGCTATACGCCCGTCACTTACGACAACCTGTCCACTGGCTGGCAGGACGCGGTGCAATTCGGCCCGTTCGAGCAGGGCGACCTGACCGACCGGGTCCGGCTGGATCAGGTATTTGCCACCTGGAAACCGGTTGCCGTGATGCACTTTGCTGCACTGAGCCAGGTGGGCGAGGCGATGGCCAAACCCGGCCTTTACTGGCGTAACAATGTCGAAGGGTCGCTGACCCTGATCGAGGCGGCAGTCGAGGCCGGTTGCCTGAATTTTGTCTTCAGTTCGACCTGCGCCACCTATGGCGAGCAAGACAATGTCGTGCTGGACGAGAACAGCGCACAATTTCCCGTCAATGCCTACGGCGCATCAAAACGCGCGATCGAAGATATCCTGCGCGATTTCGAGGCCGCGTATGGCCTGCGCCACGTGATCTTTCGCTACTTCAATGTCGCGGGCGCCGACCCGGATGCGGAAGTTGGCGAACATCACCAGCCCGAGACGCATCTGATCCCCGTGATGCTAGAGGCACTGCAAGGCAAGCGACCCGCGTTGACCATCCATGGCACCGATTATGCCACGCCCGACGGCACCTGCATCCGCGATTATGTGCATGTCTGCGATCTGGTGGACGCCCATGTGCTGGGCCTGCGCTGGCTTGAGGGCAACAAAGGCAGCCGGGTCTTTAACCTTGGCACCGGCAGCGGGTTTTCCGTACGCGAGGTCATGGTTGCCAGCCGTGCCGTCACCAATCGCGAGGTTCCGTACAGCGAGGGCCCGCGCAGAGCCGGCGATTGTACCAAGCTGGTTTCAGGCTCGTCCCGCGCGATCAACGAACTGGGCTGGACACCGCAACGCTCGACTCTTGAGCAAATGATTGCAGACGCTTGGCGCTGGCATCAGACGGGGCATTTTGAAAAGTGAGCCGCGCGCACGTCTGCTGGACCTGACCCGGCTGTTCCGCCGTGCAGGGCGGCGGATGACCGGGGTCGACCGGGTCGAATTCGCCTATCTTAAACATCTAGTCGCCGACTCTGTGCCGCTGTTTGCGCTGGTGCGAACCCGGCTGGGCTATATGCTTCTGGATCAGGTTGGCTGTGACCGTGTGCGCGACGCTGTACTGGACAACAGCTGGGGGCCAAACGCCGAGGCCGATCTGCGGCGCTGGTGCCTGACCCGAACATGGCCACCGGGGCTGTCACGGATGTTGCGCAGACATCTGCCGCCGGGCTGTACCTATCTCAACACCGGGCACAGCAACCTGTCGGATCGGGTGATCGCGGCGGTGAACTGCCTGCCAGACAACCGCATCGCCGTGCTGGTCCACGACACCATCCCCCTCGACATGCCGCAATACCAGCGGCCCGAAACCCACGCCGCCTTTTCCGCGTTTATCGCACGCGTCAGCCGCGCCGCTGATCTGGTGATCTGCAATTCTGCTCAGACCGAGGCTGATGTCATCCGCCATTGCAAATCCTCTGGTCGCGTCCCTCCAAGCCTTGTCGCCCATCTAGGCGTACCGCACCCCGCGCCCGGAATCGCCCCCAGCGGTCCTTGGGACAGCGCGCCCTATTTTGTCACCCTCGGCACCATCGAGCCGCGCAAAAATCACGCCCTCCTGCTCGACCTCTGGCAGCAGATGAAGGGGGAGGACGCGCCGCACCTTCTCATTCTCGGGACTCGTGGCTGGCGGAATAAAGCTGTATTCGCCCAACTTGATCAGGGTCTGCCCCGCGTGCACGAAATTGCGAACCTCGAGGACGATGCGGTGTTCGCGCTGCTTAAACACAGTGCCGGGTTGCTGTTTCCCAGTTTTGCCGAGGGCTATGGCCTGCCCCCGATCGAGGCTGCGGCACTCGGGGTTCCGGTCGTCTGCAACGACTTGGATATCTACCACGAAGTGTTGGAGAACATTCCCATTTACGCAGACGTGTCAGATGGTTATCTTTGGTCCCAGACAATTGACCGACTTACGGAAATGTGGCGAACAGGCGCGCGGACACCCGACCCCATTGCCCCGCCCGACTGGGATACGCACTTCAACCGCATCTTAACGTCGATCTGATAGCCACCAAAGCGGCAGCACTGGCCGTGCAGAGGGACGAATTTGGGCGCATGGCAGTCATACCGGCTGAGGCTCCAGCGAAAGCGCTGGCGTATCCGTGCGTTTCGCAAGCGGCGTGACCTCAATCCCGTCGCCCTGCGCACCGAAAAATTGCGGGCCGATGACATTTTTGTCTTTTCCACTCAGCGCAATGAGGCCGTGCGCCTGCCGTATTTCCTGAAATATTACCGGGATATGGGTGTCAATCACTTCTTCTTTGTCGACAATGACAGCACCGATGGATCGCGTGATTACCTTGCTCAACAGGACGATGTGTCGATCTGGACCACCCGGGCCAGCTATCGTCGGTCACGGTTTGGGGTGGATTGGCTGAACTGGCTCCAGATGAAATACGGCCATGGTCACTGGACCCTGGTTGTCGATCCGGACGAACTGTTTCTATACCCGTTCTGCGACACGCGCCCGCTGCGCGCATTGACCGATTGGCTCGATTCCTCGTCCATCAAATCGTTCAGCGCGATGCTGCTGGATATGTACCCCAAGGGGCGGTTGGACGCGGAACCCTACCGGGCAGGCCAGAACCCGATTGAAATTGCTTCGTGGTTTGACTCCGGTAACTACTCGATCAAAAAGAACCCCTTGTACGGCAACCTCTGGATTCAAGGTGGCCCACGTGCCCGCGCCTTTTTCACCGATCAGCCCGAACGCGCACCGGCGTTGAACAAGATACCGCTGGTGAAGTGGGACAGAAAATACGCCTATGCCAGTTCAACCCATCAGCTTTTGCCGCGCGGGCTAAATCAGGTTTATGACGAATGGGGTGGCGAAAAAGCTTCGGGAATGTTGCTGCACACCAAATTCCTCGACACTTTCTCGGTCAAGGCGCAGGAAGAGCTGGAGCGCAAGGAACACTATGCCGGGTCTAAAGAATACCTTGCCTATGCCGCCGGCCTAAAGGAAAATCCTGACCTCTGGTGCAAGTGGTCGGAAAGATACATCAACTGGCGCCAACTCGAAATCCTGGGCCTGATGTCCAAGGGGAACTGGGCATGAGCCTCGGGATCATCATGCTGGTCCATACCGCTCTGGATCAGGCGGAACAGGTGGCGCGACATTGGACCCGCGCGGGCTGTCCGGTGGTGATTCATGTCGACGCCAGTGTTTCACAAGGCATCTACGACCGGTTTGTCGCCGCAGTTGCGAACGTGCCGACAATCCTGTTTTCCCGTCGGCACCGCTGCGACTGGGGCACCTGGGGTCTGGTCGCCGCGACACAGGACGCAGGCGAACTGATGCTGGCCCGGTTTGACCAGGTGCGCCACGTCTATCTGACCTCCGGGTCCTGCCTGCCGCTGCGCCCGGTCGAGGAACTGATTGGCTACCTTGCTGCGCGCCCACGTACCGACTTCATCGAAAGCGCGACCACCGCCGACGTCCCCTGGACAGTGGGCGGGCTGGATCAGGAACGGTTCACCCTGCGGTTCCCATTCTCATGGCGCAATCAACGCTATCTCTTTGATAAATTTGTTCAATGGCAGCGCGCGTTGGGCTACAGCCGCAGTATCCCGCGTGGAATCACGCCGCATATGGGCAGCCAGTGGTGGTGTCTGACGCGGCAAACCCTGTCGTCGATCCTGCACGATCCCGAACGCCAAAAGTATGACCGATATTTCCGCCACGTCTGGATCCCGGACGAGAGTTATTTTCAAACGCTCGCGCGGCTCTATTCGACCAATATCGAAAGCCGGTCGCTGACCCTGTCCAAGTTCGATTTTCAGGGCAAACCGCACATCTTTTACGACGACCATCTGCAGCTTTTGCGTCGAAGCGACTGCTTTGTTGCCCGCAAAATCTGGCCACACGCGGAACGGTTGTACAGCGCATTCCTGACCGACCCTACCAGCGCCATGAACAGAACCGAGCCCAACCCCGGCAAGATTGACCGCATCTTTGCCCGCGCGGTGGATCGACGGACACGCGGGCGCGCGGGCCTGTACATGCACAGCCGCTATCCCAATTACGGCTGGGAAAACGGCGTAACGGCAAGCAAATATTCCGTGTTTCAGGGCTTTGCCGAGCTGTTTCAGGACTTTGACCTCTGGCTCGCGCGGGCCACCGGGGCGCAGGTGCATGGACATCTCTTTGGCCCGCACCGCGCTGAATTTACCGACGGCCAAACGGTGATCAACGGTGCGCTGCCGGACGATGCAAACCTGCGCGATGCCAATCCGCAGGCGTTTCTGACCAATCTGATCTGGAACACGCGGGGCCAACGCCAATGTTTTCAGTTTGGCCCCGGCGATAACATCAAAATCAACTGGTTCCTCACACGTGATCCGAATGCACAGATCTCGGTCATCACGGGTGCCTGGGCGGTGCCATTGTTCAAGTCAGACGCCGATTTCGCCCTCATCCGCAAAGAGGCCGCCGCGCTGCAAAAAATCGAGAACAGGATGCTGGATGACCTGCGCTCAGCCGACGTCAAGGCGCGAATACGGATCTGGACCATGGCCGAATTCATCGAAGCGCCGATGGAACCATTGCAGGTCATCATTGATGAGATCGGGCAAACAGGCACCCGGCGTCTGTCCGAGGCTCCGCGCATGGAGGAGCTTGCAGGCTTTGGCCAATTCCTGCAAAATCTCAAAAATCAGGGGATGCACCCCTATCTCATGGGGGATTTCCCGGTCGACCCGGTCCCGCGCAATTCGGGTCAGCCCGCTCGTAAACCTTACCTGGTCAAGAAGTAGGCCCCCATGTCAGACACATTCGACTATTTTGTAGTGTTCGCAGAGATGCGAACCGGGTCGAATTTCCTTGAGGCGAACCTGAACGCCTTTGACGGCATCACCTGCCACGGTGAGGCGTTTAACCCCCATTTCATCGGCTACCCAAAGTCCACAGAAATCCTGACCATTACCGAAGACGAACGCAACGCCAGTCCCGCGCGCCTGCTGCGCCAGATCGCACATGCGACGCACGGCGGTCTGGGCGGGTTTCGCTATTTCCATGATCACGACCCGCGTGTGCTACCGCAGATCCTCGACGATCCGCGCTGCGCCAAGATTATTCTGACCCGCAATCCCGTGGACAGCTATGTCAGCTGGAAAATCGCCCAAACCACCGGGCAGTGGAAGCTGACCAATGTCAAACGACGCAAAGATGCCCAGGCTGCGTTTGATCCGGCCGAGTTCGAGGCACATCTGGCCGACCTTCAGACGTTTCAAGTCACGCTGATGAAGGCGCTACAAACCAGCGGGCAGACGGCGTTCTATGTGGCGTATGAGGATCTTCAGGACGTCGCTGTGATGAACGGGCTTGCCCGGTGGCTGGGCGTGTCCGCGCAACTGGGCAGCCTGAACACAGCGCTGAAACGCCAGAACCCAGAACCGGTGTCGGAAAAAGTCGAGAATTTCCCGCAGATGGAGGCGGCTCTGTCCCGGCTCGACCGATTTAACCTAAACCGGACGCCTAATTTCGAACCGCGCCGGGGGGCGGTTGTACCGACCTATGTGGCGGCAGCTCAGACTGGACTATTGTACATGCCGATCAGATCGGGACCCGAGCTCGCGATACGTCGCTGGCTGGCCGCGCTCGACACCGTGGATGAGGGCGACCTGCTGTCCGATTTCACTCAGAAAAGCCTGCGCCAGTGGAAGCGCACCCATGATGGGCATCGCAGTTTCACCGTGCTGCGCCACCCGGTCGCACGGGCGCATGACGCCTTTTGCAGCAAGATCCTGACCACAGGGCCGGGCAGCTATTCCCAGATCCGCAAGACTCTGCACCGCGCCCACAATCTGCCCATCCCCGAACAGGAACCCGGCCCCGATTACGACCTGTCGGCGCATCGCAACGCCTTTACGGCGTGGCTTGCATTTCTCAAGGCGAATCTGGCGGGACAGACGGCGGTACGGGTGGATGCACATTGGGCCAGTCAGGCGCAAATTCTGTCCGGCATGGCGGAATTCACCCTGCCGGACATGATTGTACGCGAGGGTGAAATGGCCAACTACCTGCCCGCACTGGCGATGCAGGTCGGCCATCCAGCCCCGCCCGATCCCGAACCGTTGCCAACGCTCGCGCCATATTCGCTGGCCGAGATCTATGACGACGATATCGAACAGCTCGCCCGCGAGGCGTATCAACGCGACTATGTAATGTTCGGATTTCCCGACTGGGACTAAACCAACCGGCAGCAAAGAAAGGCCCTGGTCACCCAGAGTCCTGTGTAATCTTGTTTCGTGCCTTACGCAGCCCGTACCGAATGCGCTTCGGTCAGGATGGTGTATAACGTGCCGGGATCGCGGTTTGCCCGCAACTTGGCACAAACGCTGTCGTCGCGCAGGGTACGCGACACCAGAGCCAGCGCCTTGAGGTGTTCAACCCCGGCATCCTCGGGCGCGAATAGACCAAAGATGACGTCCACCGGCTGCCGGTCCACCGCTTCGAAATCGATCGGTTTTTCCAGCAGGATGAACACGCCGGACACCTCGTCCAGATCGCTGATACGGGCGTGGGGCAAGGCAACGCCATGCCCCACGCCCGTTGGTCCCAGGCTTTCCCGATCCATCAGCGCCTCGACGGCGCGTCCAGCCGGAATCCCATAGGCCGCTTGCGCCAGATCCGCGACGTCATGCATCAACCGTTTCTTACTCGACGTCGCGCTCAGGACCTTGATCGCCGAGGGTTTGATCAGGTTGACAAATTTCATGCTGTACTGCTCATTTTCTGGCTTGCGGTCCGGGGGTCCCGACTTGACTGCTGCGGTGCCGGATTATGGTTCAATCCAGCCGATGTTGCCGTCATCGCGGCGGTAGACCACGTTGACCCCGTCCTTTTTCTCATTGCGGAACACCAACACGGGTGCCCCGGCAAGTTCCATCTGCATCACGGCCTCGCCAACCGACAGCGACGGAATCTTGGTCTGCATTTCCGCCACAATGATCGGCTGCAGTGTCTCCGGCTCGGCCGTCTCGGCATAGTCCTCTTCAGAGGCGAGGATATACGAGGACGCACCAAAGAGTTCAACGGGTTCCGTTCGGTCGCGGTGATGATCCTTGAGCCGCCTCTTATACCGCCTGAGCTGCTTGTCCATCTTCTCGCCACAGCTATCAAAGGCAGCATAAATCTCAGTCGCGTGCGCCTTGGCTGTGGCCGTCAGCCCGGTTGACAGATGCACCGTCGCCTCGCAGACGAATTCGTGTGCGCTCTTGGAAAAGATCACCATGGCGTCTGTCGGGCGGCCGGCATATTTGCCAATCACGTCACTTAGCTGACTTTGCACATGAGTCTGCAACGCTTCGCCGATATCGATTTGCTTACCTGTGATCTGATAGCGCATTGTTTGTCCTTTTCTTATGCACGCCAGACGCAACGCAAGGCGAAGCCGCCCGGCATGATGCCGCGTCTGGACGGGGGGTGACGCCACTGGTCATGGCCTGTCGCCGGTCTGATCCTGACCGCCCTGAAAGACAGGGAAGCAACGTTCCGACATGCGTGCCACAAAAGCGTCATACCTTACATTTGAGAAGGAAACAGGGCGTCCTGTCAATCGAATCCCGCTGGCAATTGTCCAAATTCCTGCCAGTCTGAAAGACCGGAAACTCAGCTTATGCGGAAGTTATCGCCCAGATAGACGCGCCGAACGTTTTCATTGCGCACCACATCGTCCGGCGTCCCGGACATCAGAACGGTGCCATCATGCAGGATATAGGCGCGATCAACGATCTCCAGTGTCTCACGTACATTGTGGTCAGTGATCAGGACGCCGATACCACGTTTCTTGAGGTCCGCGACCAGATGGCGAATATCACCAACGCTGATCGGATCGACACCCGCGAACGGCTCGTCCAGCAACAAATATTTTGGATTGGCCGCAAGACAGCGGGCAATCTCGACCCGCCGCCGTTCGCCGCCTGACAAAGCCAGCGCAGGGGCGCGGCGCAGATGTTCGATGGAAAATTCACCCAGCAACTCTTCCAACCGCTCACGGCGTTTGTGATGGTCGGGCAGGCTGATGTCGAGAATGGCACCGATATTGTCCTCGACCGACAGCCCCCGAAAGATCGACATTTCCTGCGGAAGATAGCCAATGCCCATGCGGGCCCGGCGATACATCGGCAGATAGGTCGCGTCCTGCCCGTCAATCAGCACCTGGCCACTTTCGGGATTCACCAGACCGGCGATGGCGTAGAATGTCGTGGTCTTACCCGATCCATTCGGACCCAACAGCGCCACCACCTCACCCCGGTTCAGGGTCATCGAAAAATCGCGGATCACGACACGTTTGCGATAGCTCTTGCGCAGATGCGTGATGCGCAGGCCGACGTCACCGTCCGTCACCGTCAAATCGGGAGATACCATCACGGATTGTCGGATTGCTGCAATACGGTACGTACCCGACCGGACATCTGTGCAGTGCCGGATTCGAGGTTAACGGTCATCGACTCAGAGGTCAGCGCATTGCCACCCTGCGTCAAAAGAACGTTTCCGGTCATCACAACCGTTCCAGCGTCGATGTTGTAATCCGCGCGCTCGGCCTCGGCCGCCTCGTCGCCATTGACCAGAGTAACTCCGCCCGTCGCCTCAAGCCGTTCGATGCGACCAGCGGATTCGGCATAAACCACCAGAACGCGCGGCGCAGCAAGCCGCATCTCGCCCTGCCCGATCACCACATTTCCGGTATATAGCGCGGTGCCATCCGCCTGGTTGACGGACAGACTGTCAGCGCTGACCTCGACTGGCAGCTTGGTGTCCTGCTGCATCCCGCCAAACGCAACCTGAGCGCCCTGGGCCAGCGCTCCGCCGCCAGAAGCCGCCAAAGCCAGTATAATGAAAAAGGGTCGCAGCATGGACAGTACTCACTTTGCTTTGGGATCGTATACCAGCTTTACACCGTCCGTGAACAGCAATTGGATCTCATCACCACCGGGCACCGCGCTGACCTGCATCTTGCCCGCGTTCAGCGTACCCGCGGGGCCATGTCCCTGCACCGGACCCAGGCTTTCAATCTCGACCTTGCTGAGTGCACTCGTCAGGCTGTCGGTGGTCAGAACATACCCGGTTGTACTGGTGACAGTAACCCCGCCGTCCAATAGCGCGGAATCGTCGTGATCGCTCAGCGCTGCGGTCGGGGCGCTCAGTGCGATCTGACTGCCGTCCTGCATCACCAGTGTCGCTTCCAGCTGGTCAGCTGCGACCGTATCAGTTCCCTTGACCGGATGGGCCGACAACGCGGTCATCGTCAGCGCGGCGCCACTGACCGTGGTGCCGGCGAAGTAGGGTTCGGTGACTTGTTCGCGTGCGACCCCCTGCTCATCTTCGGTCACGGCGAAAGGAACCCGGTTGGTCGGATCCACCTGGCGCGACAGCAGAAAGATTGTCGAAAGCAATCCCAGCGCCAACATCGGCAACAGGATCTTGAGCCAGGCGACAATCCTTGAATATGTCATTGGTTCTGACGCCTCCGCGCCGACGGGCCCATATCAGCTGTGGGCGAAGATATCAGTTTCCGGCCAGCCCGCCAGATCTAGCTGCGCCCGCATCGGCAGGAAATCAAAGCAGGCCTGTGCAATCTCGCTCCGGCCTTCGCGCACCAGCATCGCGTCCAGCGCCGCGCGAAGACGGTGCAGATACAGTACATCGGACGCGGCATAATCGAGCTGCGCATTGGTCAGCGTCTCTGCACCCCAGTCGCTGGATTGCTGGTGTTTTGAGATGTCGACGCCCAGCAATTCCTGGAGCAGCGTTTTTAGCCCATGCCGGTCGGTAAAGGTGCGTATCAGTCGGCTGGCGATCTTGGTGCAATAAACCGGCGCGGTGACAACGCCAAAGGCATTTTTCATCGCCGCGATATCAAACCGACCATAGTGAAACAGCTTGAGCACCTGGGGGTCCTGCAACAGACGGCACAAGTTCGGCGCGCCAGCCTGTCCCAGGGCCACCTGCACCAAATGAGCATGCCCATCGCCACCTGACAGCTGCACCACACACAGCCGGTCCCGTAGCGGATTCAGGCCCATTGTCTCACAGTCGATAGCGACAACTGACCCGAGGTCCAGCCCATCGGGAAGATCGCCTTTGTAAAGATGATTGGCCATTGGATCCTGTGTCTGGCTGCGGTTGCAATGCCGCTGTGACATAGCCACAGGGCAAGCGTGATGCAACGGTAAGTGGCCCCGCAAAAGCGCCACATTTTTTCCGCTCACTTGCTTGAGGTAGGTTAATTCCGAAAATTCGACTCACCAAAGCTGCGTGAATTGGCCCGCTGGTCACGGCCAATTCACGCCTGAAACATTTCGCGAGCGCAGCAACTCTCCTTTAGCGTGTGTTATTTTGGACCGCTTTCCGGAAGTTTACATCCGCCAGCTAAAAACATTCGCTCTTACAGCAGGGTCTGGTACCAATACGCATTGTTTCCAATATTCAAAGAATGCCCGAATCAAAGCACCGTGGCTCGGGCGCCACTGTGAAGACAACCGCAACAATGCCACCCCACATTAAAATTGTCGCGCTTTCGCATACGGTGATATACCTCACCCTATCGAACAGGTTTCCAACTGGTGCGTTTGCACATGAGAACGCGCAGAATTTTCGTAGCGTCACAAACAAGTTTCTCCCCCGCAGATTTCGCGCAGGATCAATAAAATATGTACTTGACCGATCACTATTATCCTGCAATTTCAGAGCGGTAATCACTCTATGGTTGTATAAATTCAGCACAGTTGACTAAAATTTCGCATAGATGCATAACACTAAAGTTGGCTAAGTTTGGCCGCAATTATAGTTAATCTTGTAGCAGCGCTGGAGAGTCGGCGCCAAACAAGCAGTAAAAGGTAAAACTGTCGAAAATTGCCAGTGTGATATCCCCAGAATTCCAATGTCAGTGGAGTTTAGTACTGGTGATTTAAAATAGTGAACGTTTCGTAACGATTGCCTCAAGGAGGTTCTGTTGTCTCTGCATTTTAGTAACCCAATGCCGACGGTCGAGTTTGAGTATCTGATAGACGAAGCGCTGAAGGCGCCAACCGTCAGCGTGCTGTATCGCGACTACCTTAAGCGCGCGATAGACATCATTCTGGTGCTTGCGGCCGCCGTTCCTGTTCTGTTTGTCGTCGGCGTCATGGCCGCGATGGTCGCTCTGGATGGCAAATCCCCGCTGTACCTGCAACGGCGTGTAGGCCGGAATGGACGCATCTTTAACATGTTAAAGCTGCGCAGCATGGTCAGCGACGCCGACGCGATGCTGGAAACACATCTGGCCAGCAACCCGGCTGCCCGCGCGGAATGGGATCGCACGCAAAAGCTGCGCAATGACCCGCGCATTACCCCAATCGGGCGCATCATCCGCAAGACGTCGCTGGATGAGCTACCGCAGCTTTGGAATGTGCTGATTGGCGACATGACCCTGGTGGGGCCGCGCCCGATGATGGTCGAGCAGCAAGCGCTTTATCCTGGCACCGCGTACTATGCTCTGCGTCCGGGAATTACCGGGTTCTGGCAGATCTCGGTCCGCAACGAATCCAGCTTTGCCGAACGCGCCAAGTTTGACACCGACTACCTGCGAAGCCTGTCGTTCTGGACGGATTTCAACGTCCTGCTGCGTACAGTTCGGGTTGTGGTACACGGCACCGGCTGCTGAGCACGACACCGTAATTTTCGACGATGAGAGGCCCCTTGCGGGGCCTTTTTCACGTCTCGTAACTGGCGGTCATACATTGCCGTCCGTCCGGTCCACGCACCCACGCCTCTTGCCCGGAAAAGCACAGCGTTGCAGTCTCCCAATGCATCAGCGGAGCCGTGGCACGAAACCGGAACCGCCGCAGCGGTTGTGGCGCACGCAGCATCAGCAGTTGCGCCAATAGCGGGCCATGGACAACCAGCCCGGAATATCCCTCAACCTCGCGCGCATAGGCTTCATCATAATGGATGCGGTGACCGTTAAAGGTCAGCGCGGAATAGCGAAACAACAGAGTCGAATCGAACGTCATCTGCTCTGCCCGCGTCTCGTCCTGACGCGCGACCAGAGCCGTCGGCGGCAGCGTGGCGGGGTCGGGATTCTGACGATAAACCAGATCCTGTGTCTCGCGCAGCACGCAGACATCATCCTGTTCAATCTCATGAACCAGCGTGACAAAGGTCAGCGGCCCGCTGCGACCGTTCTTATGTTCCGCACCGGCCAGACGACTAACCCGCGTTGCAGGCAAACCAGCGCGCAACGGCGCCAAAAATTCGAGCACGCCACCGGCCCACATCCGCCGTGGCAGGCCCATATCGGGGATCAGGCCGCTTCCGATACGCGGATGACCATCCCTGCCCAGCGCCGCGGGTGGCTGTGGATCCCAGAAATACAGCTGGTGAAAGAACGGCGGCAGTGCTGCACCTACCCTGACGTCATCCGGCAGTCCCAGCGCAGCTAGCAAGGCGCAGGCGCGGGCCGGGTCCATCGCATCTGTTTGACGCATCTCGGGGGGGCTGTCAGACTGCATCGGGCGCTCCTTGAACTCTGCCACAGGATTTATGCCCCATGCCGCCCGAGCTGAACAGCCTCGATCATCTGGTGCTGACGGTTGCGGACATCGACGCAACCTGTGCCTTTTATCGCGACGTCCTTGGTATGGTTCCGCAGCAATTCACGCCACCGGGCGGTCTACCACGCTGGGCGCTGCGCTTTGGCACCCAAAAGATCAATCTTCACCGCACCGGCCACGAGTTCGAACCCAAGGCGCAACGCCCCACAGTTGGCTCTGCCGACCTTTGCTTTCTCAGCGACACACCGCTAGTGGACTGGCAGGCACATTTCGCGGCCCACTGCATCCGAATTGAGGCCGGCCCAGTGCGCCGCACCGGCGCAACGGGACCAATCCTGTCGCTGTACCTTCGGGACCCGGACGGCAATCTGATCGAAGTCTCGAATCTGATCTGAGTAACGATCATCCGACCCAGCACCCTCGCCGTCCGTTGTTGTCTTTCTAAAACCGGCGACAATTGCGTTGCCCAAGGGGGCGGGCCGTCAACGGACGCCAGGCCGAAAGCATATCGTAATAGGAAGCCGACAGATCCAGCCTATGGCACGCACAGGCTGTACCGATCATCGTAATGGCCAGGGCAGGTCAAAATAGTGCTGAAGCAATCCGGTCGGAAGAACCAGGTTCATGGCGCTGGCAAGCATCAACATAGCGGCACAGGCAGCCAGGGTCAGACAGATCGTCCGCACCCAACCTATCCGCGCGACATTGCGCAGAAACGCGACAAAGAACACCACGAGGCCCAGGAAAAAACCCAGCAGACCGACAAGCGCGACAAACCCAGCCAGCCAGCCCAGCAGTAGCCATGCACCACCCGGAACGTCAGTTTCGCGTTGCTCTATATCCATGTCGAAATTGGCTGTGGACTCTGTGCGGTCCGTGAACAGCGGTATCGTTGCGATCACGGTGGCAACAGCCCCAACAGCAGAAGCTGAGACGACAAACACCGCGCCCAGCATTGACAGCGACAGGCTCTCCACCAGCGCGAAGGTGAAAACGCAAATGACAAATGCGCAAAAGGCGATTTGTGGCATCCGTTCCCACAGGGTCGCACCCGACGTCCTTGTCGCGTCGTCACCGCCTGCCGCCGGACTGTTGGCCCGGTTGCGCATTCCTAACCAGACCGAAACGACCGTCAGCGCGATGATTCCCAGAACCAACGGACGCGCGGCAAAGCCCCAACCCGAGAATTGGACAGCCTGATAAAGATAACGTTCTGCCTGTCCCGCAAGAACAAAGCCAATCAAAAACGCCGGACGGGCCCACCCGAAACGGCGCATCAGCACGCCGAGCAGGCCAACGACCAACAAAGCCACGAGGTCATTCAGCGATCGTGTCGCCTGAAACGACGCAAAAGCGATGACCATGATCATGAACGGAGCGATCAGCGCATAGCGGATGGTCGTAAGCCGCGAGATGGCCGGTGCCACCAGGATGCACAAAATTGTCCCGATCACGTTGGCCATCGCCAGCGACCAAATCACCGTATACGTCAGGTTCAGGTCCCGCCCGACCATTCCGGGGCCGGGCTGCACACCGAGCAGCACCAAGCCCGACAGAAAAACAGCCATTGATCCTGATCCCGGAATCCCAAACAGCAGCGTTGGCACCAGACCGCCACCTTCCTTAGCGTTGTTGGCGGATTCCGGTGCGATGACACCTCGAATATCGCCTTTGCCAAATTGCGACGTGTCCTTGCTGGTCTGCACGACATGCGCATAAGCGATCCAATCCACAACCGCACCCCCAAGGCCCGGAATGGCACCAACCAGTGCGCCAATTCCGGCGCAGCGCAGGACAAGCCACTTGTTCGCGATGGTGTCCCTCAGCCCTTGAAGCCAACCCTGGCCAAGGCCCGAAGTTTCGGCGATGCGTGTCCGGCTGCGCAGAAGGTCGACGATTTCAGGCACCGCAAACAGACCAAGCGCGACGATCACCAACGGGATGCCATCAATCAGATAGAGCGAGCCGAACTCCAGCCGGTATTCACCCGTCGCCGGCGCCGACCCGATAGACCCGAACGCCAGCCCCAAAGCCGCCGCCGCTACGCCCTTTGCAAAGTTTCGCCCGGAAAGAACCCCCACGATGGACAGGCCAAAGATCGTGAGCGCAAACAGCTCTGGTGTTCCAAAGGCAAGCACCAACGGGCGGGCCACCAGCACAAATAGCGTCAAAATCGCGGCACCGATCAGCCCGCCGATCAGAGATGCCGAGAACGCCGCCGACAATGCGCGGGCACCCTGCCCTTTCTTGGCAAGTGGAAAGCCATCCAACACCGTTGCCTGACTCGCCGTCGATCCAGGGATTCCCATCAGAACCGATGCAAAGGTGTCGCTGGTCGGGATCACCGCAACCAGACCGATCAGCATAGCCAGCGCCGAGGATTGATCCAGACCATAGAGGAAAGGCAACAGCAGCGACATGCCCGCAATGCCGCCAAGGCCGGGCAGGACACCCACCAGCAACCCGAGTGTAACGCCGATCAACAAGAAGCCCATATGCCCCGGGGTGAGCAGATCGAACAGAGCGTTCGCAAAAACATCAAACATGATAGGCGCCGCCAATTTCTCTGGTCAGGATGAGTGGGTGCGAATTCATAAACGCGCGTGTTTCAGGCACGGATGAATTCAATGATCTTTGCGATTGCTTCGGCCCGCCCACGCTCGGCACGGTCCAGCAAAACGAAATGGGTGGCGTTTTTCGGCTCGTAAAGCTCGACGCGTGGGGCATTCACCAGATCGGATCGAAGCGCGGCAACATCTTCTGGACGCGCGAAGTAATCCATTTCGGGCCGGATGATCAGCACCTTGGCATACACTTGGCTCGCGTGAACCAAAGCAACACCCTTGCCGATGAAATAGCTATCTTCGAGCATGCCATTGGGACTGCGGTAGGTTGCCGGATCGCGCTCGGACGAGGTGGCGTCGCTGGCCAGCAGTTCGGCGGCGAATGCTGTGGCGACAGCCGGATCGCGCCACGCATCCTTGTCGTCGATGGGAATCGATTTGTCCCATTTATCCATCAGCATACGCGGATCATTGTAGCTGTATCCGCCGTAATGCTCCGCATTGAAACGCCCCGGGTGCGCGGGGTCTTCGAGTGGATGATCGCGGTAGCGCGGATGGCTGGTGCCGCCACCGTACAGGGGATTGTAGAGCACCAGATGACTGATCTTTTCGGGCCAGAGCGTGGCATGGGCCAGGACAGCGGTCGCGCCGACACCCCACCCCATCAGGGCGATCCGATCCGCACCGGTAACGCGGCGCAGTTCGTCCACGGCGGCATCAATGTCGCGGGTGATTTCCATACACCGGGCAAAGGGGCGCGACTGCTGCGGCGGCTGCGTCATGCTGATGGGCCGTTCTGACCGGCCATAGCCACGCGCATCGGGAATGATGCTGCTGTGACCAGCCAGGGCGAGGTCCTGCGCCAGCGATCCGCCAGCGACGGGCAGATCAAATTCGCTGCGTCCGCCGGGCCTTGTGCCGTGCAACATCAGGATGGGAACAGGCCCGACGTCGCCGGGCACCACCGGGCGCACCACGCGTACGGCAATGCTGACTCCATCCAGCGTTTCGATATCGTAATCCTGACGCTTGACGTCAGTGGTCGCTGCGCTCTTCGGCATCTCCGGCCTCTTGGTTAAAGTAGAATTTGAGGGCTGTCAGATCAATTTCCCGTCGACGCGCGGCATCCGGCACATCGGCATGGTAACTTGCGACCGCCTGCTCATATGTCATCTGCTCTTCATACGCGACGAACGGCCAGTCGCTGCCCCAGAGCAGACGTTCCGTTCCAGCTTCGCTAAGCAGAACACGGGCGAGGGAACCCGTCGCCTCTGGCGGCTCGATCCGGAAACCGGCCGACAGCTTCACCCATGTACGCCCCCGCTGAACCGCCCGCAGGACAGCCTGAAACCCGCTGGACAACGCTCCACCCAATGGATCCGGGCGGCCGAAATGATCAATGACCAGACGCGGCCCGGCGGCCTCGATGGCTTGGATGTAATCAGGAAGTCGCTCGCCAGTGTCATGCAGATGCACGTGCCACCCAAGGTCCGCGACCAACCCGAAAAGCCGCTTGTAGGGGGCACTGCTCAGATCCGGTGGATGTGCGACGTTTCTGAACTGAAGGCGCACTCCTACAGCCCCGTCCTGATCCATCTGACGAAGCACTTTGGCATCAATGTCGGGCGGGACAATGACGGTTGTCCGCAACCGCTTGTGTTGTCGCACAGCAGACAAAGCGTAGTCATTGTAATCGCCAAAGATACTGGCCGCGGCTACTACCCCAAACCGGACACCTGCGGTGTCAAGCGTGCTTAGAAAATCTTCGGTCGGGGCGGGGCGTGCAGGGCGATGCCAGGCGGTTGATGCCAGCGGCACAGTATCATCAAAAACATGCGCGTGGACATCCACCAGAGGGGCAAGGCCGGGATCAATCAATGGCTTACCTTCCCAGAGGGGGCCGGACGTTTGATTTTTTGTTCCGTTGTGCCTGCCATTACGGCCTCCTGAAAGCTGCGCAGCACGAGGCCGCTCAGCAGGCACACTAACTATCGTTTCATCTATTGGCAATAACCTCCCAACTACCAGAACAATTTTGCGGACTAGTCGTTAGCGAATTTCGCCTGCGCAAGCTCCCTTTCGAACCGTTTCGCGGCGGCTTTCAAGTGATCGGTGTCCTGCACGTCCTGACTCTTCATCGCCGTGGCAGTGTCGAGAAGCCCCAGCGTAGCGACCAAAGTGCCGCTGGAATCAAGAACCGGCGCGCCCTTGCCCATCAATCCTTCGCGCATCTGCGCCGTCGCCCATCCCTGCTGCAAGATACGGTCCAGTTCGCCTGCATTGTCTTTCGCCAAACGTTTGAATGCCTGCGAAAACGGTCCGTTGCCGGTGAACCGACTTGCCGGCGCAAAGGCCAGCGCAACGCGGCCCTGTGCCGAGGTGTCCAACGGCAGGACCGTACCGGCCCGCACCTCCAGCACGATGGGTGATTCACTGGACAGCGATGTCAGGACATGCACCCCCACCGTATCGACCCGTGACAGAATGGCCGTATGCCCGGTCTGGTTGCGCAAATCCTGCAATACCGGCAAAGCGATGCTGAGCAGGTCATAACGGCGGTTAAGCGTGCGACAGATTTCAAGCAATCGGCTACCGACCGCATAACCGCCCGAGGCTTCGTCATGCGCTACGAAATCGCTGTGTGCCAGCGTTTGCAGATGCCGGAACAAGCGACTTTTGGAGGCATCGATCTCGCGCGCGAGTTCACTGATGCTGATCGGTCCGTCGACGCGCGCCAATCGTTCCAGAATGGCCACGGTCAGAAGAACGGACTGCGTCCCCTCACCAAGAGAGCTGCTTACGGTTGGCACAGAATCTTCCTTCCAAGGTTAATAAACTTGTTTTGTGCCGGACGCATGATCGGGAACCATGCACCCTAGCATTGGCTTACCAGAAATTCCTTCGGGGTGGGATGCAAGCATCAAACCGTTGACCGATGCAATGCTCACTGGTAGTCGTTCTGATAGATAACGATATCGTTCTACCTATCGAAACGATATCCGGCAAGTTATCGGTTTCAGGCCGAAGCCAACAAACCGTCCCTCAGCGTGGTTCATACACGCAGTTCACGGTGGTCGATGAGGGCGGCCAAGATACATGAGGGAGGAACCAAAAACATGACTTATACACGCAGAAGAATGCTGGCCTACGGGGTTGCTGCGGGTGCATCCGCAATGGCGCCCTCGTTGGCCACCGGACAGGAGGCCGTCTCTTTCGAGGGCAAGACTATCGAATGGACCATTCCGTTCGGCGAAGGTGGTGGCAGCGATACCTGGGCACGCTTTTTCTCGACCTATTTGGGGAAATACCTGCCGGGATCACCCAATGTCATTGTGCGCAACGTACCCGGCGGCGGCTCGATTTCAGGCGCAAACGCCTTTGCGCAGCGCGCCGCAGCTGATGGTACGGCCATGCTGGGGGTCTCGGGGTCGACGCAATTTCCGTACCTTTTGGGCGACAAGCGGGTGCAATACGACTACCGCGACCTTGTTCCCGTTCTGGCATCGCCAACCGGGGCCGTGATCTACATCCCCGCCAGCTTTGGCATCGAGAATCTTTCGCAGATCGGCAAGCTCAAGGATCAGGCGCTGATCTTTCCGAACACTGGGCCGACCTCGCTGGACCTGGTGATGATACTGGCCTTCGACATGCTTGGACTTGACGTCAAGCATGTGTTCGGCATGAACAGCCGGGGTGAAACCCGTCTCGCGTTCGAGAGGGGCGAGGCCAATATAGATTTCCAGACTTCGGCCAGCTATCTGACGAATATTCAGCCGATGGTCGATGCCGGAACCGCTGTACCGCTGTTCACTGTCGGCGCGCTTGATGAAGACGGCAACGTCGTACGCGACCCCACCTTTCCGGACATCCCGCACTTTCTTGAGGCTTACGAGGCAATGCACGGCATGCTCCCTGAGAAAAGCGAGAAATTCGAGGCATATATGGCCTTTTTCGGCGCTGGTTTTCCGGCACAGAAAATGGCGTTGCTGCCCAAATCGACGCCTGCACCCATCGTGGCGGCTTTTGCGCAGGCTTTCGCAGATGCGCTTCAGGACCCGGAACTGATCGCACGCAAGTCCGATGTACTGGGCGAGTATCCACAAGCCACCGGCGCCAAGGCGGATCGCCTGTTCGAGATCGCCACCGTGATCAGCCCCGAAGCCAAGCAGTGGATGCGGGAATACCTAACCCGCAACTACAACGTCGCATTCTGAAACCCGGAAACGACCCAGCCAACGGTGCCCGTTTTCAGGGTGCCGTTGGCGTCACATATCAGGCCGGTCATATATTGATCTGCTTTTCTTCAGAGCAGACGCATTCCGAGCGCGCGTTTCGCGATCTGGCATCGGGCCGACACTCTGCCAGTCGATCTACTGCCGGATACTGATCCCACCATCACCCGGCTCGCCCCTACCCCATCGGAAAACTTGCCGCCGCAGTCGTCGGGCAAAGGGCTGCGCCGCTCTGGAGAAATCGGGCGTGGCGGCGTAGTTAGGCAAATCAACCTCTAGCAATCCCGTGGCGGTTCAGTGTGGAATGGAAGGATCACAAGGAGGATCGACATGACCCCGTTTAGCAAGTTCCGGATATTTGTCTATGTCGCGATCTGTTCCTCTTTGCTGTCAGGCTTGGCGCGGGCAGAACAACTGAGCGCAACCAGCCCCACAATCCGAGACAGCCTGTGCGTCGGCATGTCCTGCGCCGCAAACGAGAGTTTTGGCCTGCACACGACCTTGCGGCTCAAGGCGACAACGACGCGGCTGGAATTTCTCGACACGTCGACCGGCGCGGTCGAGGCGGGCACCGACTGGACCCTTCAGGCCAATGACAATGCTGCGCCACATCTGAATCGCTTTATGCTGCGCGACGCTTCGGCGGGCCTGATCCCGTTTAGTGTTGAGGCAGGCGCGCCGGACAATGCGTTCTGGTTGTCCGCGCAGGGGCGGTTGGGGCTGGGCACCAGCCTGCCGATGACCGACATGCATCTGGTCCACGCCGACAGCGCAGCGTTGCGATTGCAGGTCACCCCCGGCGATGGTCCGGTACAGCAAAGCTGGGATTTACTTAACACTGGTCCGTTTGCGCTTCACGATGCCTCTGCCGGGCGATCCCCATTCGAGGTCGCCCAAGGTGCGCCAGCGGCCAGCCTCTTTGTTGGCGGGGGGGGGCATATCGGGCTGGGCACCCCGAGTCCGACCGTCGGATTGCATCTGCTGCGCTCGGACAATTCCGCCGCTCTTCTGATCGAAGAGACGGGTGCGGGTACGCTGGGTCAACTTGTGCTGCGCAACAACGGCACCACCTTCTTTAGCCTTGAGAATACGGCAATCACTGCGGGCGCGAACACCGGGCGGGCCTGGAATTTTCAGAACCAGAATGGCACCTTTCGGGTCACCACGGCACCGGGCGGACCAAACGAGATCGAGATGATCCTGACCCCCGCTGGCGACATGACGATCAAGGGCGACTATTTCTCAAATTCCGGCACACCGGTGCCTGACTATGTGTTCGACGCCGGTTATCTCCTGCGCCCCCTGTCAGACGTGCAACGCTATATTGAACTGAACAGGCACCTGCCTGACGTGCCTTCGGCGGCACAAATTGCGCAGACGGGACACAACCTGAGCCAGATGCAGATGGTACTGCTGCAAAAGGTCGAAGAGCTGACACTATACACCATTGAGCAACAGCGGCTGATCACCGATCAACAAGCCGAGCTGGCCGAATTGCGCGGGCACACAGCGGCGTTTGACGCCCTTGCAGCGCGGATAGAGCAACTCGAAAACTGATGCGCGGCGGCGGCGCCGTCAAAGGGGTTTCCATTTAACGATGGACTCCGCTATCACCGCGCCGATTGGCCCAAGAGGGCGTACAGGGCAGGTGACATGGACCATTTCCTTTATCGTGACGGCGCGTTGTTTGCCGAAGACGTACCGCTGAGCGAAATTGCCGCCAGCGTCGGCACACCGTTCTACGTCTATTCCACCGCCACGCTGGAACGGCACTACCGTCTGTTCGACGAGGCGCTGGTCGGCATGGATCACCTTGTTTGCTATGCGATGAAGGCCGCCTCAAACCAGGCAATCCTGAAAACACTGGCGGCGCTTGGTGCCGGTATGGACGTGGTGTCAGGCGGCGAATACGCCCGTGCCAGGGCAGCAGGCGTGCCCGGCGACCGCATCGTCTTTTCCGGCGTCGGCAAGACCCGCGAAGAGATTGCGCAGGCGCTGAGTGGCGGCATTCGTCAGTTCAACGTCGAAAGCGAACCGGAAATGGCCGTGCTGTCGCAGGTCGCCACGCAGATGGGCGTGACCGCGCCGATCACCATCCGCGTGAATCCGGATGTGGACGCCCGCACCCATGCCAAGATCGCCACCGGCAAGTCAGAGAACAAGTTTGGCATCCCGATCGCCCGCGCCCGCGAAGTCTATGCCAAAGCCGCAGCCCTGCCGGGGATCGAAATCATCGGCATCGACGTGCATATCGGATCACAGCTGACCGACCTTGAGCCGTTTGAATTGGCTTACAAAAAAGTCGCGGAACTGACCGAACAGCTGCGCGCCGACGGCCACACCATTCGCCGCCTTGATCTGGGGGGCGGGTTGGGCATCCCTTACGCCCGGTCCAACGAAGCGCCGCCGCTGCCGTCCGATTATGGCGCGTTGATCAAGCGCACGGTTGGCCATCTGGGGTGCGAGATCGAGATTGAGCCGGGCCGCCTGATCGCGGGCAACGCGGGCCTGCTGGTCAGTCAGGTGATCTACGTAAAGCAGGGAGAGGGGCGGCAGTTCCTGATCCTCGACGGTGCAATGAACGACCTGATCCGCCCGGCGATGTACGATGCCTGGCATGACATCGTCCCGGTGGTGGAGCCCGAACCGGGCCGCGAACTTGTGCCTTACGACATCGTCGGGCCGGTCTGCGAATCCGGCGACACATTTGCCAGGGGCCGGATGATGCCCAAATTGCAGGCAGGCGATCTTGTGGCCTTTCGCTCGGCCGGCGCGTACGGCGCTGTCATGGCCTCGGAATACAATACAAGGCCGCTGGTGCCCGAGGTTCTGGTGAAAGGTGATCACTTTGCGGTCATTCGCGCCCGGCCAACCTTTGACGAAATGATTTCCCGCGATACCATACCCGAGTGGCTGTAGGGCATCCGCCCTCCCGTCACCCTGAGCCGGGAGAGCCGCATGGCGTCACATGACACCGCATCACCGACCCCCAAGTCGCCACCGGGCGTAACCGCCCCGCAGGAAATCTATCGCGCCGTGCGCATACCGCTGGCGCTGACCCGCGTTGGGATGGTGGCCGAACGCGTGGTGCGCGCGTTCTGGCCGTTGTGGTCGGTGATCTTTGTCGCGGTGGCCACTCTGATGTTGGGGCTACAGGATCTGGTCCGAATCGAGGTGGTTTGGGCCGTTGGTGCTGTGCTGTCCCTTGTCGCATTGGCGGCGCTGGTGCAGGGCGTGCGCAAATTCCGCTGGCCCAGTCGCGATGGCGCGCTGGCGCGGCTCGATTCTTCGCTGCGCGGAAATCCGATCCAGTCCGCACTGGATACCCAGGCCATCGGCGCCGAGGATGCCGCCTCGCTCGCCGTGTGGCGCGCCCATCAGGCGCGGATGCGCGCCCGGCTGACGCAGGCACGAGCGGTGCAGCCTGACCTGCGTGTCGCCCGTGCGGATCCTTTTGCGCTGCGCTATGTGGCGCTGGTGGCGCTGTTTACCGCGCTGCTGTTCGGGTCGGTGCTGCGGGTGCAATCAGTGACAGGGATGGGGCCGGGAACCGATTTGGCCACAGGTCCTGCATGGGAGGGCTGGATCGAGCCGCCTGCCTATACCCGTTTGCCGTCACTATATCTGAACGACATCACCGATGCGTCCCTGTCAGTGCCCGAAGGATCGCGGCTGACCCTGCGTCTGTATGGTGAGGTTGGCGCGCTGAAGGTGGTCGAAACGGTATCGGGCAATCCGCTGCCCAGTGACGCGACATCGGATACTGCGGGTGATGCGACCAGCGCCACAGCGCAGGACTTTTCCGTGACGCAATCGGGAACCCTGGCCATTGACGGACCCGGTGGGCGCAGTTGGGACGTCGTGATGCTGGCGGATATGCCGCCATCCGTGACCCGAGACGGCGATTTTGACACCACATATGACGGTGAGACCTCACTGCCGTTTGCCGCCACCGACGATCACGGCGTGATCACCGGTACCGCGCGGTTCGAACTGGCGCTGGAGGAGGTGGACCGCCGCTACGGCCTGAAGGTATACCCCGAGCCACGCGCCGCGATCGAGGTGCCGTTGCCAATGCCGATTTCGGGGGATCGCGGTGATTTTACTGAAACCATGATCGAGAATTTCTCGGAACACCCCTGGGCAAACCTGCCGGTTACGGTGTCACTGTCGGTCGGGGATGCCGCCGAACAGACCGGTCTGTCAGAGCCAGAAGTCCTGACGCTGCCCGGTCGACGGTTCTTTGATCCGATGGCAGCGGCTGTGGTTGAACAACGCCGCGCACTGCTGTGGAATCGCGACAACGCGCGGTCGGTCGTGCAAATCCTGCGCGCGATATCGAACAAACCCGATGACATTTTTCGAAAGGCAGCACATTACCTGCGTCTGCGCACCATCTTGCGCAATATCGACAGTTATGCTGCCGCAGGCATGACTGACCAGCAACAGACCGAACTATCGACCGCAATGTGGGACCTCGCCACGCTGCTGGAAGAGGGCAATCTTGAGGATGCGCGCGAGCGGCTGAAACGCGCGCAAGACCGGCTGTCGGAGGCAATGAAAAATGGGGCCTCGGATCAGGAAATTGCCGAGCTGATGCAGGAATTGCGCGACGCCACAGACGATTACATGCGCCAGCTGTCGCGGCAGGCGCAACAAGACGCCGAGCAGAATCCCGACGCCGAGATGTCGCAAAATCAGAATTCGATGGAGATGAGCCAAAACGACCTCCAGCGCATGATGGACCGCATTCAGGAACTGATGGAAGAGGGTCGCATGGCCGAGGCACAGGAGGCGCTAGAACAGCTGCGCGAGATGATGGAGAACATGCGCGTCACGCAAGGCCAGGGTCAGGGCCAGGGATCGCCCGGACAACAGGCAATGGAGGGTCTGGCCGAAACGCTGCGCGAGCAGCAGGGGCTTTCGGATCAGGCATTCCAGGATCTGCAGGATCAGTCCAATCCCGGTGGCCAGCAGCCGGGCCAGCAGGGTGAACAAGGCGAGCAACCCGGACAGCAACAAGGTCAGGGCCAGGGACGCGGTCAGCAGGACGGCGGTGAACCCGGTCAGGGACAAGGTCAGGGATCGGGTGAGCAACAAGGTCAGCAGGGTCAGCAGGGCGAGTCACTGCAAGAGAACCTTGCCGAGCGTCAGCGCGCCCTGCGCGACGAGTTGAACCGCCAGCGTGGCAATCTTCCGGGCGCGGGAACCGAAGCGGGTGAAGCCGCTCGCGAAGCACTGGGCCGGGCCGAAGGTGCGATGGAAGGCGCAGAGCAGGCGCTGCGTGGTGACGATCTGGCCGAAGCCATCGACCGCCAGTCCGAAGCTATGGAAGCCCTGCGCGACGGCATGCGCAACCTGGGCGAGGCATTGGCACAGCAAGGGCAGGAGAATCAAGGGCAACAGGGTATGGCCAACGGCACCGAACCGGGCCAGCAGCGCGACCCGCTGGGGCGCAATGCCGGCAGCAACGGTCAGCTTGGATCTGACGAGGGGCTGTTGCAGGGCGAAGATGTCTATCGGCGCGCTCGCGACTTGCTGGACGAAATCAGGCGTCGTTCCGGTGAGGGTGAGCGCCCTGAGGCAGAGCTTGATTACCTGGAACGGCTGCTTGAGCGATTCTGATCCTGCGGCGCGCGCGCCCATGATACCTCGTCGTTCGCGCAGAGCGCGTCCTCCTCAGCCGCGGGTGGCGATGTGACGTCCTGCCCGGGAAGTGATCGAGCCTCGCTGAATCAGCTGTCGCCTTCGATCCGGCCGCGCAGAGCTTTGACCTCTCCGCGCTCCTTCTTGGCCTTGAGGCGGCGTTTCTTGGCGCCGAACGTCGGTTTGGTGGGGATACGCCGCTTGGGCCGCTCCAATGCGCGCAGGATCAGGTCTACCAGCCGTTCGCGGGCGATCTCGCGGTTGCGGGCCTGGCTGCGGGTCTCTTCGACCTGAAGGATCAGCGCGCCCTCTTTGGTCCAACGGCGTCCTGCCAGCTTGCGCAGCCGGATCTTGACCGCGGTCGGCAGGTGGGGCGAGCGTTCGGCCTCAAACCGCAGTTCGACCGCCGTCGAGACCTTGTTGACGTTCTGGCCACCAGGACCGGAGGAACGGACGAACTGTTCGCTAAGTTCCCAGTCCTCAATGCCAATCTGATCGTTGATCCTGAGCATGTCATTCCTCATCTGCACTCTGCCCGAGACGGGAAACGCTGACGCTATATATACAGCCGATACGCAAACTGAAAGGGCCGCCCAATTGTGGACGGCCCTTCGAGAATAAGGAGGTGGGGCCGGTTAGGCACACACCAATCCGGTTGAACTTCACCTTAGGGGCTGCCCTAGGGCGCGGTCCTCCAAACTGTTCCGACACCTCTCTCCAATGTTTCTCTAGACACTGAGACACCTCCTTTCGCTTTGTTGATTACCCTCTCAGGCTTGCACGGGTGTGCCAAATCACAAAGCGTTTTTTCGATCAGGCGGTAGATTTTTCACCAAGCGCCTTCAAAACGATCAGTCGGAACGGGATCAGTGCCAACAGCGCGAGGCCCAGCTTTACCCCCCAATCCGCCACAGCGAGCGAAACCCACAACGGCGCCATTGGTCCCAGACCCAGCAACGGCATGGCTTCGGCAGCCCATGAAACGTCGTTGAGTGGTTCGAGCCATGTCAGCGCGCCGGAAAAGGCGATCGTAAAGAACAGCGTGGTATCAACCGACGATCCAATCAAGGTCGAGGCCAGCGGCGCACGCCACCAGGCGCCGCCGCGCAGACGGTCGAACACCGCAACGTCCAGCAGTTGTGCTGTCAGGAATGCAATGCCCGATCCAAGTGCAATGCGCAGCGTGACCAGCGGACCGAAGTCACCGACGATCTGAGTGCCGATCAGAGAGCAGAGGATACCAACGATAAAGCCCGCAAACACCACGCGGCGCGCTGCGGGCGCGCCATAGAGACGGTTCATCAGGTCTGTGACCAAAAAGGCCAGCGGATAGGTAAAGGCGCCCCATGTCAGCCAGTTTCCAAACAGGAACTGCACGAGGATGTTAGAGGCAAAGACAATGGCCGCCATGGCCAGAATGCCGGGAAAGTGGTGTCGCGTCATAGGATAAACCCGTTTTTGCAAGGTTGCGGGAACTTGGCCCCCTTATGGGGACGGGCGGGCTTTACCCTCTTGCGGCAGGGCGCGCAAGGCGGGGGACCTGGCGTCGTTGGGTAGCAGGTATTCGACAATCTCTGTGCGCTGGAAAAATTTGAAATTGTCGTCCGCAATCATTGTCAGCCGAATCTGCCCCAGGGTATCACGCCAAACCGCCAACCCTTCGAGGTTGTCATGGGTTCCGGTGGTGGTTTCCAGCAGGATTTCGCCCCCGGTCAGCTGGGTTTCGGTGATAGTGAACCGACGCACCCGTGACCGAAAGCCAAGCCCGGTAAATTCGCGTTCCAACAGGTAAAACAGCCCGTCAGGACCAAAATCCGCGCCCACAGGAAGAAAGCCGCCGTCGCGATGCAGCGCAAAGGGCTGATCCCAGTCGCCGTCGCGATAGCGGTAGATCGGGAACGCCCGGTTCAACGCGCCCGACCGCTCTGGCAGAGTATAGAGCCAGCCGTGATCGTCTATGGCCAGCGCTTCCATCCCGCCGTTTCTTTCAAAAGTGCTGAACGCATCGGCGCGCGGCAACCAAGCGGCAGCCTCGGGCGTGGTATATGACCAGATCCGGTGCGTGCCCTCAAAGGACACAAACATCCGACCATCGGACCCGATCGCGAGCCCCTCGGAATCGGCATAGCGCTGCGGCTGAATCTCACCCTTGACCCCGCGCAACGGTGTCAGCGGTTCAATTTGGGCGCTGACAATCCTGCCATCCCTGCGGATCAGGCGTCCCGTCAGGGTGCGCGCGCGATCATTAATGACGACAAAATCCGCCCCATCGGCGCTAAGCTCAATGCCGGAAAAACCGCCAAAATCCGGGTCATCGCTGCGCCAGACAAAGCTCCCTACATGCTGTGCCGGTCCGGGTGATCCGGCATCTGACACACAAGCAAAGAATATTGCCAGCGCCGCGGCTAACGAGAGGCTAGAACGCCAGAGCATTGGTTGGGTAGATCAGCGAGAGTCAATTCGCGTTTCGGTTGAGGCTTGGGTGCATTGGGGTCGCGTGGCTTGGCAGGCGGCGGGTTCAGGATGTTGTTCACCCAGGATTGTGCATCGGCGCAGCCGTCCCCGGCGGGCGGCGCGGCCTGATTTACACAGCCCGTCGCCCCCTTGGGACAAGAGAGCCGCACGTGGAAGTGATAGTGGTGACCATACCATGGCCGCACCTTGTTCAGCCAGCGCCGGTCACCGGTTTCGTCTTTGCACATCTGCACTTTGGCGCCGGGAAAGATGAAAATCCGGGCCACACGCGGATCGCTGGCGGCGGCCTTGATGATCTCGTGATGGGCGCGGGTCCAACTGCCGTTGACATAGGCCCCCTTGGCGCGCTGCATCGAGATTGAGGAGATCGATTCGCGTTCCGAGGCGTTCAGCGATAACGATTTCGGCGGCAGCATCCAGATATCCGCATCCAGACCAATCTGGTGGCTGGCGTGACCAGTCAGCATGGGCCCACCCTTGGGCTGGCTGATGTCACCGACATAAAGCCCGGACCATCCGGGCTGCCGCGCCGCCTTGCGCGATAGGTCCTGGATAAAGTCGATTGTCTGCGGCTGGCCCCAATTGCGGTTGCGCGACAGCCGCATCGCCTGCCAGGTCGGGCCACTCTGGGCCAGTTGCACATTGCCGGCGGCACATCCGCGCGCATAGCTGCCAAAGGGCGCCGAAGATTGCGCAGAGGCGCGGGATTGCGCGCCGAAGAGCTGTTTGGCACTTTTCGACGACACGACGCCGCCCACAGGCGAGGCATAGACCGCCGTCAGGCTGCTCTGGGTGTCGGATGCGGGTCGCGATCCGCATGCCGCGAGTGCGGACATCAGGGACAGGGCCATCAGTGTGCGGATCATGCTGCTCGGTCTCCGTCTGGTTTCACCCAGAGTAACAGAACCAACCCTATGACGAAAAGCCCGATCAGCGGGCTCACGCCGAATTGCTGTGATCCGCTGACCCAGGTCGCCACCCCGATCAACATTGGTGCCAGAAAGCTGGTCGCCTTGCCGGACAAAGCGTAGAGGCCAAACGCTTCGGTCATTCGCCCTGGGTTGGCCTGACGAACCATCATCGTGCGGCTGGCCGACTGAATTACCCCACCCGCCGCGCCGATCAGTGCGCCAAGCGCGTAAAAGATCAGGTCGGGCAGAGTCGACCCCGGAGCCTGCGCCACGCCAAAGACCGAGTCACGCGATACCAGAACAATCGACACCGCCACGCCGGTCAGGATCACGATGCAGACGGTAATCACCGGTTTTGGCCCGAAGCGCGTGTCAGCCATACCGCCCAGCCAGGCAAAGACCGCGCCCGACACGATAGCCAGAATGCCAAAAATGCCGGTGTCGACCACCGACCATCCCAGCACCCCGGCGGCATAAATGCCGCCGAACGCATACATGCCGTTCAACGCATCACGGTAGAACATCGAAGAGGCAAGATAGGCCAACAGCGACGGAGTCTTTGGCAGGGATTTCAAGGTTGATTGCAGGCCGCTCAGGGCGCGCTTCACCGCACCTTTGGGTGCCGGTCCCGCCCGTGGGTCGCGGACAAAGACAAAGAACGGTATCATAAACACGGCGTACCAGATCGCCGTCAGCGGCCCGACAAACCGGGTGCCTTCGCGCATCTCCGGGTCGAGTCCGAACAGCGGCGTTAGACCAACAAAGGTTTTTCCGGTGGCCGCGCTTTCAGCAAAGAACACCAGCATCAACACCAGCGTGATCAGCCCGCCGACATAGCCAAAGGCCCAGCCGTTGCCGGAAATCCGCCCGATCTGTTCCCGTGGCCCCAGATCCGGCAGCATCGAATTGGTAAAAATGGTGGCGAACTCCATCCCGATCAGGCCAAGCGCAAAGAATATCAGCGTCAGAACAAGGTTGAAATCGCCGGGCGCCGCGAACCAGAGCATCCCCGATCCCGCGACATACATCAGAGAAAAGAGCCAAATCCAGCGCATCCGACTACCGCCCGTGTCCGCCAGCGCGCCCAGCACCGGCGCAAGCAACGCGATCACGATCCCGGCGGCGGCGATTCCAAATCCCCAGGCGGTCTGGGCCACCGCACCGTCGCCGATCAGTTCCTTGACATACGGCGCAAAAATAAAGGTGATCAGCAATGTGTTGTAAGGCTGGCTGGCCCAGTCGAAAAAGAACCAGCCCCAGATCCGCCGCCGCATGGTGCTGGCGCGGAGGTCCGGCGCGTCGCCTGTCGTTGCCGTTGTCATGATGCCCCCCGATCTGGCCGCGATATGAGCCTGTGACGCGGTCGGGTGCAAGGCCGCCCTGGCCAAACTGTGGCGAATGCGCGTCAGTCCTGCATCGGGGGCCAGGGACGCTGATCCTCGGCGGCGAGCCAGCTTTTCACCCAGTCCGGCATTGGCGGGGACGGCACGTTCAGACCCATCCCGCTCATCAGCCGATCAGTGGACACAATGCCGTTGCGATCAGTCACCGCGCCGCGATAGATTGCATGGCTGGCACACTCGCCGTCAGTTTTCCACATGCTTTGTTCGAGATACATGAACCGCGCGTCCCAGCACAACAATCGCGAGCGCATCTCGATCCGGTCAAAGGTTCGTACCCGGCGGCGATACCGCACCACCGCGCCCGCCATGGTCAGGCCCCACCGTTCGCGGCGCAACAAGCCCGGCAATCCACTGCGCTGCGCCAGCGGAATCCGGCCCAGATCATACAGTGTCAGCGTGCGCCCATTGTTCAACTCCATCCACAGGTCAATGTCCCAAGGCCAGCAAATGTGATGCGATACATGTACCTCGCCCACCCCCAGTGGCGGAGCGTTGCGGTTGACGAAAACTTCCTTGATCATGCGAATAAAGGGGTACATCGGCGCTCCTTGGTTTTGCGGCATCGTTACCCTGAGGTGGCCCGCGTCAACCAAGACCTCGCGGCACTCTTGCCCTTTGGGCTCTGCGCGCATAGGTCTGATGCGCCCAATAGCGCGTTGCCATCCAAAAGGACCAAACCACATGCAATCCCTGTTCCAGATCCTCATGTTGTTGTTGGACATCGTGTGGTTCTTTATCATCGCCCATGTGATCATGTCCTGGCTGATCAATTTTCAGGTGCTGAACCTGCGTCAGCCCCTTGTCGCGCAGATTTGGGATGGGCTGAACCGCTTGCTCGAACCGCTTTATTCAAGGATTCGCAGTGTTCTGCCGCCCATGGGAGGGTTGGATCTGGCGCCGCTGGTGGTGTTGATCGCGGTCTATGCGCTGCGCATCGTCCTGGCCAATAATGCCGCGCTGTTTTTTAGCTACTGAGACGCGGCGCGGGCGGATCTGCCGGATTTTGCGTATTTAGAAAGAGAAGAAGACACGGCCTATTTTGTGGGCGGCGGCTCTTGTTCCCCGATTCTTAGTATGTGATTGTGCGGCTCAGAGCAGTTTTTCTTGAAAACGGACAGGTTCTTCGCCCATGCCCGATGGTTCCAAGCACGATCCTGGCGCGGCGACGTTGTTGCGGGATGTCTTTGGGTTTGATGCCTTTCGTCCCGGACAACAGGACATCGTCGAAGCGGTGACGCGCGGCGACAACGTGCTGGCGATCATGCCGACGGGGGGCGGAAAATCCCTGTGTTTCCAGCTACCAGCGCTGTTACGCGATGGGGTTACCGTGGTGATATCGCCGTTGATCGCGCTGATGCGCGACCAGGTGCGGGGCTTGCGCGAGGCGGGTGTGGTGGCCGGGGCGCTGACGTCGGGCAACACACCGGAAGAGACGGATGCGGTCTGGGACCAGCTATCAGACGGTACGCTCAAGCTATTATATCTTGCGCCAGAGCGACTGGCGAATACGGGCACCCAGCGGATGCTATCGCAGGCTGGAATTTCGCTGATCGCGGTGGATGAGGCACATTGCGTCAGCCAGTGGGGGCATGATTTTCGCCCGGACTATCTGCGTATCGGCGAACTGCGCCGGTCTTTGGGTGTGCCTTTGGCCGCCTTTACCGCCACCGCGGATGCCGAGACGCAGGAAGAAATCGTCCAGCGCCTGTTTGAAGGTGAGCCGCCGCAGCGGTTCCTGCATGGCTTTGACCGACCGAATCTGCATCTGGCCTTTGCCCCCAAAGACGGCCCGCGCGCCCAGATCCTGCGGTTCGCCGATGCCCGGCGCGGCCAATCCGGCATCGTCTATTGCGGCACCCGCGCAAAGACCGAGAGCCTCGCCAAGGCTCTGAGCGACGAAAAGCATTTGGCCTGCCATTATCACGGCGGGATGGAAGCCGACGACCGCCGCATCGTCGAAACCCGGTTTCAGCAAGAGGACGGGTTGATTGTCGTGGCCACCGTCGCCTTTGGTATGGGCGTCGACAAACCCGACATCCGATGGGTGGCCCATGCCGATCTGCCCAAGTCGATCGAAGCCTATTATCAGGAAATTGGTCGTGCCGGACGCGACGGCGCACCGGCTGAGACCCTGACGCTGTATGGTGCTGACGACATCCGCCTGCGGCGATCTCAGATCGACGAGGGGCTGGCCCCACCAGACCGCCGGGCCGCTGATCATGGGCGTCTGAATGCCCTGCTGGGGCTGGCCGAGGCGCAGGAGTGCCGTCGCAAGACCTTGCTGGGGTATTTTGGCGAACATGAGGTGACCTGCGGGCTATGCGATCTGTGCGATAGTCCGCCCGCAGTGTTTGACGGGACCGAGGCGGTGCGCAAGGCGCTGTCTGCTGCGCTGCGCACCGGTGAGAGTTTTGGCGCCGGGCATCTGATCGACATTCTGACCGGGAATGCGACGGACAAGGTCAAAGCGCGGCAGCACGATGCCCTGCCAACCTTTGGTGTGGGTAAGGATCTGAACCGTTTGGCCTGGCAAGGCGTGTTTCGCCAGATGATGGGCCACGACCTCATGCGTCCCGATGCCGAACGTCACGGTGCGCTGGTGATGACAGAGGCGGCCCGCCCGATCCTGCGCGGCGAAGCGCAGATCACCCTGCGTCGCGACAGCCTGAACCGCGCCGCCACAGACCGGCGCCCTGCCGTCCGTGCGATGGTCAGTGACGAGGATGCGCCGCTGCTTTCGGCGCTCAAGGCCAAGCGTCGGGCGCTTGCCGAGGCGGCGCGCGTCCCGGCCTATGTGATCTTTCCCGACCGCACCCTGATCGAGATGGTCGAAGCACGCCCCGACAGTCTGGACGCGATGGCCCGGATCAGTGGCGTGGGGGCAAAAAAGCTCGAACGGTATGGAGCTGCGTTCCTGTCCGTGCTGACCTCTGGCGCTGAACAGGATATGCACCCGACCCGACGCAAGCTGGCGGGGCAAGGGGCGGGCAATCTCTACGACCAGCTGCTTGAGGCCCAAGCCGGTTTGGCCCGCGGGGCCGATGGCACAGAAAAGCCGCTCAGCTGTTCAGCCGGCCTGCTGGCGAAAGTGGCGCAGACGCGACCCGGCGATGATGCGGCCCTTGAGCGGTTGCTTGGTGACCGGCGTATGGAACGTTTTGGCACCGCGTTTCTGGACGTGCTGCATGGTGCAGACTAGATCCGGCTACCTGTATCTGGCCGACTGAGCAGGAAACGGTTCGGCGCAAGTATCGGCTCTGGTTACTATCGCCGAATGCGCCGACAGCAGTGGGAAACGAACTAATATTGCTCTGATCAAGCACGCACAAACACTGGACGTTCCAGACTCGAAGCCTCAGGATCGAACACATATCCGCCCATATCGAATGTTTTCAACTCACTCGGCGCGGAAATGCCAAATTCCAAGACCCAGCGCGCCATTGCGCCTCTGGCCCGTTTTGCCGAGACGGAAATCACCTTTCGCGTTCCCTGGCGGTCCTCTTCAAAGCGTGGATCAATCACGGTCAGTCCATCCAATGCAGACCGGTCGACTGACTTGGCGTATTCATCCGATGCCAGGTTAAGCAGAATGTCTGATTTGAGGTCACGCGCATCCTGAACGATCGCCTGAGCAATCTTTTTACCCCAAAACTGGTAGAGGTTCGCCTTTTCGTGCCCTGGCAGTTTGCGGCCCATCTCAAGGCGGTACGCGCATACATCGTCCGTTGGCCGCAATAAACCATACAACCCTGACAATATTCTCAGACGCCTCGTGGCTTCGGTGCGTGCAACCTCATCCAGCGTCTCAATTTCAAGAAATCTGTAAACGTCGCCATCAAATATATTGCCCGCCGCCTGCCCCGACATCGACTCGCGTGACCAAGAGGCAAAGCGATCCACGTTAAGCTGAGCAATCCCGGGTGAGACTTTCATCAAATCCGAGATTTGTTCTGGTGACCAGTTTCGGGCAACGCTTACAATCTCTTCCGCTTCTTCGATGAACCTAGGAGTGGTGGTCGCACGTCCCAACGCGCGCGTTTCGTTCAGTCTTTTCGCTGGCGACAGCAAAATCAGCATATCTGGGTCCCAAACTTTTATCAGGCAGGCGAAGCAGCATTCGTTCTATAGCTTTGTGCCCCGAGGTCTAGCCGTTCAATCCCGGCCTTTGACAGACCGGGATATTCGCATGCCATTTGCATCGCAACGCGCTCTGACCTTCTGGCTGGCGGGCAAACCACCGCCACTCCTTCGGGCTAAGCACTCAGACAGTTAGATCTTCCGGTTCGGGCAGGCCATTGGCGCGGCAGCAGGCGGTTACAGTGTTTGCCAGCAGGCACGCGATGGTCATCGGACCGACACCACCCGGAACCGGGGTAATTGCGCCTGCGACCTGCGCACAGCTGTCAAAATCGACATCCCCAACCAGCCGAGTCTTGCCTTCGCCCTTTTCCGGCGCGTCGATGCGGTTGATGCCAACGTCGATGACCGTCGCGCCCCGTTTGATCCAGTCGCCCGGTACCATCTGCGGACGCCCCACAGCGGCGATGACGATATCGGCCCTACGTACCACATCCGCCAGATCGCGGGTGCGGGAATGCGCAATCGTCACCGTGCAACTGTCGTTCAGCAACAACTGCGCCATCGGTTTGCCCACGATGTTGGACCGACCCAGCACCACGGCATTCATCCCCGACAGGCTGCCGTGATGTTCGCGCAGCATCATCAGCGACCCCAGCGGTGTGCAAGGCACCATTGATTTCTGCCCGGTGCCCAACAGGCCGACATTCGAGATATGGAACCCATCCACATCCTTGGCCGGATCAATCGCGTTGATCACCAGATCAGAATCGAGATGGGCCGGCAGGGGAAGCTGCACCAGAATGCCATGCACTGCCGGATCTTTGTTCAGCTTGTCGACCACGGCCAGCAGATCCGCTTCGGTGGTGTCGGCCTCCAGCTTGTGCTCGTAGGAATTCATCCCGACTTCGACCGTCATCTTGCCTTTGGAACGGACATAAACCTGGCTCGCGGGATCTTCGCCCACCAACACGACGGCCAGTCCGGGAATGATCCCGTGATCAGTCCTGAGGGCGGAAACATGTGTCGCGACCTTGTCGCGGACGGAGGCGGCAAAGGCCTTGCCATCAATAATCGTTGCGGTCATCGGATCTCCTGTCATTTGGTGCAATTCGGGCGCTGCGGTACATGGGCCTGCCGCTTTGGTGCCTTGTGTACGGCGGGTCCTGCTCTGCCACCAGCCCCAGATCGACCCACAGGCGGCTGGGCGCGCAGACCCCCTTGGGGGATGCCGGTGCGGCGGGGGCTCGACGCCCCTGCCGTGCCGCCCCGGTTTCAGAACAACCCTTCAATCTGGCCATCATTGTTTAGGCGGATAGATTCGGCCGATGGGGAGCGGGGCAGGCCGGGCATGGTCATGATTTCGCCGCAGATCGCCACGACAAATCCGGCTCCGGCTGACAGACGCACTTCGCGGACCGGAATGTCGAACCCGGTCGGGGCACCGCGCTGCGTCGGATCGGTCGAGAATGAGTACTGCGTCTTGGCCATGCAGACAGGCAGGTGGCCGTGGCCCTGCGCCTCCCACTCAGCCAGTTGCGCGCGGATTTTCGCGTCCATCACTGCACCGTCAGCGCGATAGATCCGTCGCGCGATGGTGTCGATCTTGTCCGCCAGCGGCATTTCATCCGGATACAGCACCTGGAACTGTGACACACCGCTATCGGCAATCTCGGCCACGCGGGTGGCCATTTCGGTCATGCCCGCCGACCCATGCGCCCAGTGTTTGCACAGGATCGCCTCGGCGCCCTGCCCGGCCACGTAATCGCGCACCGCCTGCACCTCGGCCTCGGTGTCGCCGGAAAAGTGGTTGATCCCCACGACCACCGGCACGCCAAACTCCTTGAGGTTTTCGATATGGCGGCCCAGATTGTCGCAACCGGCCTCAACCGCGCCGACATTCTCGGCCGCCAGATCCCCCTTGGCCACGCCGCCGTTCATCTTCATTGCCCGCACGGTCGCCACCAGCACGACGCAATCGGGCGCCAGACCGGCCTTGCGGCACTTGATATTCATGAACTTCTCGGCACCCAGATCAGCGCCGAACCCGGCTTCGGTCACCACGTAATCCGCCAGCTTCAGCGCCGTGGTCGTGGCGATCACCGAATTGCAGCCATGGGCGATATTGGCGAACGGTCCACCGTGGACAAAGGCCGGATTATTCTCAAGCGTCTGCACCAGATTGGGCTGCATCGCGTCCTTGAGCAGCACAGTCATTGCGCCGTCAGCCTTGATATCGCGGCAATAAACCGGGGTCTTGTCGCGGGTGTAGGCGACGATCATGTCACCCAGCCGCTGCTGCAGATCGCCCAGATCACGCGCCAAGCACAGGATCGCCATGACCTCGGACGCAACGGTGATATCGAACCCCGCCTCGCGCGGAAAACCATTGGCAACCCCGCCAAGGCTGGCGGTGATCTGGCGCAATGCCCGGTCGTTCATATCCAGCACCCGGCGCCAGGTGACGCGGCGGGTGTCAATGTCCAGCGGGTTGCCCCAGTAAATCGAATTGTCGATCATCGCCGACAGCAGGTTGTGAGCGCTGGTGATGGCGTGGAAATCGCCGGTGAAATGCAGGTTCATGTCCTCCATCGGAACAACCTGCGCATAGCCACCACCGGCAGCGCCGCCCTTCATACCAAAGTTCGGACCCAGGCTGGCCTCACGAATGCAGATCGCGGCGCGTTTGCCAATGGCGTTCAGACCATCACCCAGACCGACGGTGGTCGTGGTCTTGCCCTCACCTGCGGGCGTCGGGTTGATCGCGGTGACAAGGATCAGCTTGCCATTGGGCCGCTCTGCCAGCCCATTGATAAACGCCTGACTCACTTTGGCCTTGTCATGCCCATACGGCAGCAGATGCTCTGTACCGATCCCCAGCCGCGCGCCGACCTCCTGAATCGGTTGCTTTGCCGCACCACGCGCAATCTCAATGTCGGTTTTCACGCTCATATCTGGTTTCCTCCGCTGTATTTTGTTCTGTCGAAGGTGCTGCCACGAAACAGGCCGCCACGACAACTGCGCGATTTAGCGATCCGTCCCTTAGCGACAAGATTCCCTCCCGCCGGTAAATTCGGGACTACCCGGTCGGGCAGGGAGACATATTATTGCGCAAAATTTGCCGCAGACGAAAGAATAGGTAGACGAAAATCCCACCACTGTTCAGCCTTGGGCCAGGGCAGAACGCTGCCGTTTCGCATGTCGCGCCGGGGAGGAGACCGATGCACAATCCGCCAAATCTGGTGGAGGACCGGATTCGGGTCCTTCTGGCTGAACCCAATCCGCTGGTCGTGTCTGCCCTGCACATCTGTTTCAAGGGCGATCCGCGGTTTGCCCTGGTCGAGAGTACTGGCAGCGGTGCCGATGTGCTGGCAGCGGCAGAGGAATCATGTGATGTGGCGGTGCTGTCGTGGCAATTGTCTGACATGGGCGCGCCCGATGTGCTGCGCGCACTCAAGGCCCGCAACAGCCCGATGCGCACCACGATCTTTTCCAACAACCGCGATCTGGGCCATGTGCGTCAGGCGGTGCGGTTGGGCGCGCTGGGATTCTGTTATCAATTCGACGACCCGTCGGTCCTGTTCGACACATTGCACGCGGTGGCCAATGGCCGAATCTGCGTGCCCTATATCGACGTGACTCAGATCAACGACACGCCCCTCGCGCAGCTCACGGTGCGCGAACGCGAATTGCTGGCGGTTCTGGCCCGCGGCTGGACCAATCAGCAGATCGCCAACCGCACAGGCATTTCCGAAAATACGGTAAAATACCACCTCAAGAACCTTTACGATAAACTGGGTGTGCGCAATCGCGCCATGGCCGTCGCCGTCTATTCGCGCGAGGCCGAGGATTAGGGTCTTTCGTCCACGACCCTCGGCGCGGCGCGATTCAGGCCGCTTTGGTACGGCCCGAAAGGTCGAATCCAGTCCCCGTCTCAAGGTAGGACTTGAGGCTCGACAGAACCAGCGGCCAGCCTTTGGTGACGCCCACCTCCATACCGCTGCCGATAATAAGGTCGTCATGCGTGACAGTCAGGCGAACCCGCGTGTCGACGGTATCAATTTCGAATGTCACTCGGCTATAGCTTTCAGGGTCGTCAGCCTGAGAGGCTCCGGTCCAGGTGATCACCAGACGGTGCGGCGGCGTTGATTCGACCACCTTGCCGACAACGTCGACAGATCGTGCATCGGTGTCGCTTACGTGTTCCCAGCTCGCCCCCGGCGCCCAGTCTGACACGTTCTCGTGCCCCCAGTAGCGCCGCGTTATATCGGGCCGGGTGATGGCGTCGAACACCTTGTCAGGCGTGCTTGTGATATAGGTGACATATACAAAACTGGTGCGTTCGGCGGTCATGTGTCTTTCCTTTCAAGCTCGGTTTTCAGGTCATGCAGCAGGCTCAGCCGCTGCGTTTCGAATTTCCGGATCCAGCGTTCGTAGATGTCATGCAACGGCACTGGATTGATAAAGTGCCGTTTCTCGCGCCCACGCCGTGCGGTCGTGACCAGGTTGGCCGCTTCGAGCAGACCGATGTGCTGGGTGACGGATTGGCGTGTCATTGCCAGCTGATCGCACAGCCCGGACAGGGTTTGGCCGTTCTGTTCACAAAGGAGGTCCAGCACCCTGCGTCGGGTCGGGTCGGCAAGCGCCTTGAACAGTGTGTCTTCAATCATAGAGACTCTTTCCGGTATCGACTCAATAAAGGCAGGTAAATGACTGCATGTCAATATAGGCAGGTGACTGCCTGCATATTTCGACGATTGACGCGCGCCCCAACGGGTAGGCGTCACCCCCTCCCCCCGGCAGGCTTTCCTATCCTCCAAGGTGTTCTGAGCCGCCGCGCCCGCTGCCATCCTGATCCCAGAAGTACGATATTTCAGGGAGGAAATACCAATGGCCGGTTACAGGCATCTATTCATCCCCGGGCCCACCAATGTCCCGGAAGAGGTCCGCATGGCGATGAACGTCAGCATGCAGGACATGCGCGCCCCGGATTTCCCGGAGTTCACCAAGCCGTTGTTCGAAAAGGTGCAGCGCGTGTTCAAAAACACCACGGGCCGCGTGTTCCTGTATCCATCCTCAGGCACCGGCGCATGGGAGGCGGCGATACAGAATACGCTTTGCCCCGGCGACAAGGTGTTGATGAGCCGGTTTGGCCAGTTCAGCCACCTCTGGGTGGATATGGCGCAGCGGCTGGGTCTGGATGTCGATGTGATCGACTGCGACTGGGGCACCGGCGTCCCCGTCGAACAATATGCCGAGCGGCTCAAGGCCGACACCTGCCACCGGATCAAGGCGGTGTTTGCCACTCATAACGAGACGGCAACCGGCGTTACTTCGGATATCAAGGGCGTGCGCGCAGCATTGGACGCAGCAAATCACCCGGCGCTGCTGATGGTGGATGGGGTGTCGTCCATCGGGTCGATCGAATTTGATCAGGACGCCTGGGGCGTCGATTGTGCCGTATCCGGGTCGCAAAAAGGGTTCATGCTGCCTGCGGGTCTGGGCATCCTGTCGGTGTCGAAATGGGCACTGGATGCGCACAAGCGGTCGGAATACCCGCGCACCTTCTTCTCATTCGAGGACATGATCGCCAACAACGACAACGGTTATTTCCCGTATACCCCGGCGACACAGCTGCTGCGTGGTCTCGATACCGCTTGCGACATGATCCATGCGGAAGGGATCGAAAATATCTGGGCGCGGCACAACCGACTTGCGTCTGGTGTGCGGGCAGCGGTCGATGCCTGGGGGCTGCGGCTTTGCGCGACCGAATCAAAATGGCATTCCGATACCGTCAGCGCCATTCTGGTGCCCGGTGATGTCGACGCCCGCGATGTGATCGCGCGCGCCTACGGAACCTACAACACCTCGCTTGGCTCGGGTCTGAGCAAGGTAATGGGCAAGGTGTTCCGCATCGGACATCTGGGATGGATGAACGAAGGCATGGTGACGACCGCGCTGTCGGTTGCGGAAATGGCGATGATTGATGTCGGCATGAAGATCGCACCTGGCTCCGGTGTCGGTGCCGCCATCAGCCATTTCACCGCGACCAAAGCCGCCGATGCCACGCAGGCCGCCGCCTGATCCGGCGCAACGCATTTCAAAGGACCACCAACAATGTCTCATACCGTACACGGCATGCGCGTCACGCGTCTGCAACGATCAACCCTTGCCGTCCCGGCATCAAACGTCGCGATGATCCAGAAGGCGGCGGACAGCAACGCCGATGTTGTCTTTCTTGACCTCGAAGACGCGGTTGCCCCGAATGACAAGGAACAGGCCCGCAAGAACTGCATCGAGGCGCTGAACGATATCGATTGGAAGGCCAAGAACAAAGTCACCTCGGTGCGCATCAATGGCCTCGACACCCACTACATGTACCGCGACGTGGTGGATGTGATGGAACAGGCCGGCAGCAAGCTGGATGTGATCCTGATTCCCAAGGTGGGACTGCCGGCGGATGTCTATATGGTCGAAGCAATGTGCAACCAGATCGAGATGGCGATGGGATACACCCGCAAAGTCGGGCTTGAGGCGCTGATCGAAACGCCACTGGGTATGGCCAATGTCGAAGCGCTGGCCGCAGCGCCGAGCCGCCTTGAGGCGATGCACTTTGGCGTGGCAGACTATGCCGCGTTCCACAAGGCGCGCACCGTCAACATTGGCGGGCTCAATCCCAATTACCCCGGCGACCAGTGGCACGCCGCGCTGTCGCGCATGACGACGGCCTGCCGTGCCTATGGGTTGCGCCCCATAGACGGGCCGTTTGGCGATTTCAGTGATCCCGACGGATTCCGCGATGCCTGCAAACGCGGTGCGGCTCTGGGGATCGAAGGCAAATGGGCGATCCACCCCAGTCAAATCGACATGGCGAACGAGGAATATTCCCCGACCCCGGCCGAGGTAAAACGTGCCGAACGCATCCTTGTCGCGCTGAAAGAGGCTGCCGCTCAGGGCAAGGGCGCCGCCAGCCTGGATGGCAAGATGATCGACGCCGCGTCCGAGAAGATGGCCAACAACGTGCTCGCCGTGCAGCAGGTTCTCAGGGCCCGCGCGGCGTAATTCGGAACGGAGGAGACCACGATGGATATCCACGAATATCAGGCCAAGGAACTGCTGGCGACGCATGGCATCCGTATGCCGCGCGGCGGTCTGGCCTACAGCCCCGAACAGGCGGCCTACCGCGCGACCGAGATCGGCGGAGAATCCTGGGTCGTCAAGGCGCAGGTGCATTCCGGCGCGCGGGGCAAGGCCGGCGGCATCATCCTGTGCCGCGATGACAAAGAGGTCGCCGCCGCCGCCGAAAAACTGCTGGGTCAAAAGCTGGTCACGCATCAAACCGGCCCGGGCGGCAAGCTGATCAACCGGCTCTATATCGAAGAAACCGTGCCGATTGAGAAGGAACTGTATCTGGGCTTTGTCCTTGATCGCAAGGAAGAGCGGATCATGATCGTCGCCTCATCCTCGGGCGGGATGGAGATCGAACAGATCGCCGAACAAGAACCAGATTCGCTGGTCCGCGCGAGCGTAGATCCCGGGTTGGGCATGCAACAATTCCAGGCGCGCGAGATCGCTTTTGGCCTTGGCCTTGACGGGGCGCTGATCGGCAAGGCGGTGGATACTATTCTGGGCTGCTACCGGGTGTTCCGCGATTTCGACGCCTCGATGCTGGAGATCAACCCACTGGTGGTGTCCAAGGGTGCCGTGATCGCGTTGGATGCCAAGATGTCGTTCGACGAAAACGCACTCTTTCGGCGACCCGAGATTTCGGAATTGCGGGACAAGTCGCAGGAGGATCCACGTGAAACGTTCGCCTCGGATCGCGGCCTCTCCTATGTCGGTCTGGATGGTGACATCGGCTGTATCATCAATGGTGCCGGCCTCGCCATGGCGACGCTGGACATGATCAAGATCGAGGGCGGTGAACCGGCCAATTTTCTGGATATCGGCGGCGGTGCGTCGCCTGAAAGGGTGGCAAAATCCTTCCGCGCGGTGTTGCAGGACAAGAACGTCAAGGTGATCCTCGTCAACATCTTTGCCGGTATCAACCGTTGCGACTGGGTCGCCGAAGGGGTGGTCAAAGCGATTGAAGAGGTTGGCGTGAACATGCCGCTGATCGTCCGCCTGTCGGGCACCAAGGTTGACGAGGGCATGGCAATCCTGCGCGAAAAGGCACCCAGCGTCATTATCGCTGAGACGCTCAAGGATGCCGCGATTGCCGCCGTCACGGCCCTGAAATCCACGCAACGCTCTGCCGCCTGAGAAGGGGAAACCACGATGTCCATTCTGCTCAACAGCAAGACCCCCGTTATCGTCCAGGGCTTTACCGGGCGCATTGGCAGCTTTCATGCGCAAGAGATGAAGGAGTATGGCACCAACGTTGTCGGCGGCGTCACCCCCGGCAAAGGCGGCGGCACACATCTGGATCTGCCGATCTTTAACACCGTCAAGGGCGCGGTGGCCGAAACCGGCGCCGAGGCGTCCATTGTCTTTGTCCCACCACCCTTTGCTGCGGATTCGATCATGGAGGCCGCCGACGCGGGCATCAAATACTGCGTCTGCATCACCGATGGCATCCCGTCGCAGGACATGATGCGGGTGAAGCGCTATATGCGGCGCTATCGTCGCGAGGATCGGATGATCCTGACCGGGCCAAACTGCGCCGGCACGATCACCCCCGGCCAGGCAATGATGGGGATCATGCCGGGCAACATCTACATTCCGGGCCGGGTCGGCATTGTCGGCCGCTCGGGCACACTGGGCTACGAGGCCGCCAGCCAGATGAAGGCGCGCGGCATCGGCGTTTCCACCTCGGTCGGTATCGGCGGCGATCCGATCAACGGCTTTTCCTTCCGTGATGTGCTGGAGTTGTTCGAGAATGATCCCGACACCGATGCCGTCGTGATGATCGGCGAAATCGGCGGCCCACAAGAGGCCGAGGCGGCGGAATGGGCGCGCGCGCATATGAAAAAACCACTTATGGCCTATGTCGCCGGTCTGTCCGCGCCCAAGGGCAAGCGGATGGGCCATGCCGGTGCCATCGTGTCGGCCTTTGGTGAATCCGCGCAGGAAAAGGTTGAGATCATCCGCGAGGCTGGCCACACTATCATTCCGCACCCCGCAGCCTTTGGCGAAACCGTCGAAGCCGTGCTGTCGGGCAAGAAGGTAGCTGCATGACCAAGAAGAAAGTACTGCTGACGCGTCGCTGGCCCCAGTCGGTCGAGGCGCGTCTGTCTGAAACCTACGACACCACGCTCAACACTCAGGATATCCCAATGTCGCCCGAGGCGATCGGCATCGCCCTGAACGAATTCGACGCGGTATGCCCGACCGTTTCGGACAAACTGCCCGCGTCGATTTTTTCCGGCGGGCAACGGGCGCAGATTCTGGGCAACTATGGGGTGGGTTTTAACCACATCGACATCGCCGCGGCGACTGGCGCGGGCCTGACCGTGACCAACACCCCCGGCGTGTTGACCGATTGCACCGCCGATACGGCGCTGACGTTGCTATTGATGCTGGCCCGTCGCGCCGGTGAGGGAGAACGTGAGCTGCGCGCCGGAAAATGGACCGGCTGGCGTCCGACCCACATGATGGGGATGCGCTTGTCCGGCAAAGTACTGGGTATCATCGGCATGGGCCGGATAGGCATCGCCACCGCCCGTCGCGCACAGGCTGCTTTTGGTATGAAGGTCGTCTATTTCAACCGCAGCACCCCGTCCGACAGCGATCTGAGCGGGCTTGACGCACAGCGCCTTGAGACGGTCGAAGATGTGCTCAAGGCCGCCGACGTGGTATCGCTGCACATCCCCGGCGGCGGAGCAAACACACATATGATGAACTCCGAGCGGCTGGCACTGATCGGACCCGAGGGGCTGCTGATCAACTCCGCGCGGGGTGACATCATTGACCAGACGGCACTGATCGCGGCGCTAAAGAACGGCACGATTGGTGGTGCCGGGCTGGATGTGTTCGAGGGTGAGCCGGATGTACCGGCGGAACTGATCGCGATGGAAAATACCGTGCTTCTGCCACATCTGGGCAGCGCCACCCGCGAAACGCGTGAAGAGATGGGCAATATGGTCGCGGACAACCTTGATGCCTTTTTTGCCGGTCAGCCGGTGCCCAACCCGGTTTCGTAGCGATCTCCTCCCGCGTTGCGGAAGAACAGGCCAGAGGGACACAGCTCCCCCTCTGGCCTGTTCGAGCGGATCCCGACCCGCAGCGGTGTTACTGAATGACGACGTCGACCCGCTGGCTTTCGCCGGTCGAACCCGGCACACGCAGGAAATAGCGGCCCGGTTTGATTGCGATAAATTCGATCTCCATCCTCCCCGCGTTGTCGAATTCCACCGAATCGATCCCCAGCGGACGGATTTCCAGATCGTTCACCACAATCTCATTGATCCAGATTGCGCGAAAGAACCCCGGCCCCTCAAGCCCCAGTTCGGCGGACCCATCCGCCACGATCTCAATCTCGTAGCCGGTGCCGGACTTTAGCATCAGCGGCCCATCAGCCAAAGGCTTGCCGGACCCCAGCGTGATCTCGGGCAACTCTTCCATGTTCCCCGCCGACAGCAGGCCGGCAAATCCCAACTCATGCCCCGCAGCGGGCAGCGCCAGAGATATTGCCAGAAGGACAGAGAGTGACAGGCGTTTCATGGGCGTTCCTTTCGGATTTGAACACTACAATCAGATGACGAGGCGGGGCATCAGCGTCGCGGGTGCCCCGCGCAATTCAAGAACGCGCGCATGAAACCGCTCTGCCTCACCCCGCGCGTGGGTGACAAACAGGGTGGCGGGCCCAGTCTCGTGGATTAGGGTTTCGGTCAGGGCCAGCATCGCCTCGGCGGTCTTGGGATCAAGCGAGACAAAGGGCTCGTCCATGATCAAAAACTCAGGACTGCCGGCAAAGGCCCGCGCAAGCGCCAGCCGTCGTTGCTGCCCCAGTGACAACTGCCCCGGAAACAGCGCAGCCTTGTCACCGATCCCGACCTTTTCCAGCATCTGCATCGCTGCGGATTCCCCCAGATCGGGGTGGACCAGCGTGATGTTGCGCAACACCGACCGCCACGGCAGTAGCGTCGGTTCCTGAAACACAATCGCCATGCGGTCGGGGCGGGTCACAGTGCCCTCATAGGCCGGGTCGATCCCGGCAATGATCCGCAGCAGGGTCGATTTTCCGATGCCCGAAGGCCCCAGAATGGCAACTGTTTCACCCTTGGCGATTTCGAAACTGACGCGGCCCAGAATCTGGCTGTCGCCATAGGTTTTGCGCAGGACATCGACCTTGATCATGCCGCCCGCCACCGGCGCACGCGCCGTTCCCAAGGCTGCAAAAGAGTCCACTCGACCAAAAGCATCACAAAGATGAAGGACAGCGCGTAGACCAAAACCATTCTGACGTCGAATAGCTGGAAATACAGATGGATTTGGAACCCCACTCCGCTGGAACGACCAAGGAATTCAACAACCAGAACGATTTTCCAGATCACCGCGATACCCGACCGCGCTGCGGCGGCCATGAACGGCGCAAGCTGCGGCAACAGCACATGCCGCAGCCGAGCGGCCAGTGGCATGCGGTACACGCGGGCCATCGCGTCCAAATCAGGGCTGAACGACCGGGCACCCTCGCGGATCACGGTCGTCACATTCGGCACCTTGTTCAGCGTCACCGCCACAATCGCCGCTGTCTCGTTTAATCCGATCCACAAATAGCACAGCACGATCAGCACCAGCGCCGGCAGGTTCAGAAACACCACCAGCCACGGGTCGAGCCAGCGATTGATGGTTTCCGAACGGCCCATCACCAGCCCCAGTATCAATCCGATGCTCATCGCCAGCACAAAGGCCCAGACCACCCGCAGCAATGTATGCCCCAGATGGTAAGTCAGTTCGCCGGACCGCAGCTCTGCCAGAAACGGCGCGACCAGAGTCTGCGGCGCCGGCAGGATCTGCGGATCCGCCGTCAGCGCCGCAGCCACCAGCCACAGCAACAGCAACCCGACCAATGACAGCGCCGGAACAAGGCCCTTGTCAGTCATCGGGCGAACATCACTTCACATCCGCGAACAGACCCACGGGCAGGGTTGTCGCCTTGCCGACCAGCTCTGCACCGCCCAGATCCGCCATCAGTTTCAGGAACTTGTCGGCGCCATCCAGATCCACCGGGCCACGCGACGGGGATCCGGCGACATAGTCTGCTTTCAGCGTCTCGAACTGCGCATCCGTGCTGGCATTCATCATCGGGCGCAGGGCATCCCAGACTGCCGGGTCGCTGGCCATCAGCGCCTTGCTGTCCTGCGAGGCATCATACAGCGCCTGCGCGATGCCCGGGTGTTCGGTGATAAAGCTTTCCTTCATGTAATAACCCAAAAGCGGCGTATCGGGGTTCAGTCCCAGCGCCGTGGCGGCCGTCTCGACCGAGATCAGTTCGCGCATGCCTCCGGCCTTCATCTTGGCCAGAAAGTGCCAGAAATTGATTGCCCCATCCAGTTCGCCGGACAGCCCGGCCTTGAAGATCAGCGGCGGCGCGCCATACACCTGCTCGGTCTCGGCCTTGAGATCCATGCCGTATTCCTGCTGCGCATAGGCGCGCAGAATCAGCCAGCTTTTGTCCAACGGCCCGCCGGCGATGCCGATCTTGCCCCCCGCCAGATCCTTTAGCGATTCTGCGGTGCTGGCATTGGGGACAACCACGCTGCCCACAGCCTTGGAATAGGGGACAAAGACGTAATCCTTGCCCTCGGCCCGCTGCCGCGCGACCCAAATCCAGTCGGCCACGGCAACGTCTGCTTCACCGCCCTCAACCGCGACGCGGGTTGCGCCGTTGTCGGCAAAAGGCTGCACATCCAGGGCAAAGCCATATTTCGCATCGAACCCGTTTGCGGTGATGGTCTCCAGCTCCCAATTCACCGTCCCGATCTTGAGTACGGCTGCGCGGATCACCGGAACATCCTGCGCCAGCGCCGCCCCAGCCATGGACAACGAAGCCACCAGGCCGAGTGCATATTTGAAGGATTTCATCGTCATTCTCCCAAATGCTCTGCCGGATCAGTCCGGCGCAACAACCACGCCCCAGGGCTGCTGCCCCACTTGAATCGACTTGATCGGCTTTTGCGCCGCCACGTCGATTACGGTCACGTCGTTGGAATTTCCGTTTGTGGTGATCAGGTACTTTTCATCCGGCGTAAAGGCCAATTGCCAGACTCGTTGACCGGTAATCAGGTATTTCACCACCTCAAGGGTTTCGACATCGATCACCGCGACGCGGTTCGCCGGCCCCAGTGCGACAAACGCCCATTTATCGTCGTTTGTGATCTTGACCCCCACAGGTTGCAGCCATTCTGGCAAGACGCCCGATACCTCGAACCCGATCTTTTGGCGCAGGGTCGGGGTGCCATCGGCTGCCATGTCGATGACGCTGAGCGTGCCACCGATTTCCGAGGTGACAAACAGCATCGTGCCATCATCGGTAAATTGTGCGTATCGCGGGCGCTGATCGACAAGAATGTTGTGTTTGATCTTGTAATCGTCGGTCGAGATGAAATGCGCCATGTTCGTCGTCTCAGAGGTGTTGACGACCCATTTAGCATCCGGGCTGACAGCCATGCCCTCAGGTTCGACGCCCACTGGAATTTCGGCCAGGACGGTATGGCTTTGGGTGTCCGTCACCGTGACCATGTTGTCATCCTCGTTCGAGGTATACAGCGGATTGCCACTGGGGTGCAGCACAAACAGTTCCGGGTCGGGACCAGAAGGCAGCGAATACAGCTCTTTATAGGTTTCGGCATCAAACACCTTGACCTGATCATCGTCCGAGGCGGCAACATACAGCAGCTTGCCGTCCGGGCTGATCGTGATTCCGCGCGGGCGGTGACCGGCGTCGAATTCGCTCACCACCTCCCAGGTGTCACTGTCGATCACTGAGACGGTATTGCCCTTTTCGTTGCTGACATAGACCTTGTTCGCGAGCGCCGGTGTCATCATCGTCGCAATCAGCGCGGTCGTAAGGATCAGTCGCTGCATAACACTCTCTCCCGTATATTCAGTCAAACGCGGCGCAGGTGGATTCAGGTTCGTCCAGCCCCAGCGTATCCAGCGGCGACCGCTGATGCAGGAACCCCTCTTGTGGTGAAACGCTGACCGTGATCCGCCCGTCATAAAGCAGCACAGGCTGGCGCAACTGGCCATTCCAGGGACGGAACGTGACCGCAACCCCCTTGAACGCCGCAAGCTCGAACTCATCGCTCAGGGCATAATCGCGCAAGGTGGTGGCATCGGCGCTGCCGGTGCGGGTCACGGCCTCACCGATCACGCGCAGGGCCAGCCAAGCCTGGTAATCCTCTTCGCGAATATAGCGGCCTGTCAGCGCCTCGAACCGGCGTTGGAACTGGGTCGCGCCCCAGGCCTCATGCGCGGCGTGGAACGTCACGGGACGCAACCCACCAGACCCCATGACCGGGCGCGGAGTCCACAGATGATAGCCAAGATAGGGCGCAAAGACATCCGATTCGTCAGCCGCGATCACCAGATCATGATCCGCTGCGTCCTGAGTAAAGACCGGGATCTGCCGCTGCACCAGAACATGACCGGTGTCTGTGCGGCGTGATCCGCCTGTATCCTCGAACTCGCGCTCTTCGACGAGCTTCGCACCGAACTTGCGCGCGGCGTGGCGGTAGGCGTCAGCCAGCAAACGATCCGCCGGGTTCGAGCCATGGATCAGAAACCACCGCGGCCAACGCTTCCACAGCGCGAACTGCGCCACCGCATCTGCCTTCATCGCATGGCTGGGCGGAATGTGCAGAATATTGGCGCGGCATTCAACGTCCCGCAGCGCGGTGTCCGGCGCGCTGGCGTTCAGCACCAACACATTGTCCCCGGCCTTGTCTGCCAGACGCAGCAGATCTTGCTGCGCGGCGATCATCACGATCTTGTCATGACCTTGCGCCAGCAGCGCGTCAAAGGCGGCGTCGGCATCCGCAGGGGCGACAGCAACCATATCGGTCTCGAACGTGTTGCCGAGAAACTGGCCGGTGGTCTGGTTGTCCTCATCCGCCAGCCGCGCCCCGGCAAAGCCGATATCCTCGGGCACCAGGTCGAAACGTGAAATCGGTGCAAGGGTCGGATAATCAATACGAAACACCGCTGCGCGCACCTCGGCGGCGGCGACACGCCCGGTGATCGCAAGCGACAGCACACCGCACACCAGCAGGATACGCATACAGGTCAAGATTTCCTCCTTGCCCTGTTTCGGGCCTGTCCCTGTTTCGGGATCTGTACCGACCTTGCCAGAGATCTTTGAACACCCAAACCGATACTTTTGGAGCATTGCCGCCCACGGCCCCGATGCAACACGATACGGTATGATCCGGGCACCGCTGATCACACATGATCCTGCGCCATCGGGCAGGCGCATATCCTGCCGCGTTATGGGACGAGGCGTGACAGCGGGGGCGGCAAAACCACGAAACAAAAACACTTCCAAACGTGAGGACCTATGCGACAACTCAAATATCTACTTGTCATCCTTGGGCTGGTACTGCCCGAACTGGCATTCGCCCACGGGCCGACGAGGCAGAAAGTCACGCTGAACACCATAGTGGCCGCAGAACCTGCCGCCGTATGGGAGGTGATCGGAAATTTTCAGGACATGAGCTGGCATCCGGCGGTGTTCTCGTCGATTGGTGAGGGCGGCAATGATATCGACGCCACCCGCGTCCTGACGCTGGGTGCCGAAGGCGGACCGACGATTTCAGAGATCCTGTACAAATACGACGCGGCCAAGATGACCTATTCTTACCGCATCACCGATGTTCTGGTCGAAGTGCTGCCGGTTACAAACTATTCGTCGCATCTGACGGTCAAAGCCCGCCCCGAGGGCGGATCAACCGTTGAATGGCGCGGCGCCTTCTATCGCGGCTACCCCAACAATGACCCGCCCCCGGAACTGAGTGACGAGGCGGCGATTGCCGCAGTCTCCGGTGTCTATCAGGGCGGGCTCGACGCGCTTGTCGAACGATTTGGCGCGCCGTAGCGCAACGCTATGGATGATCATTGCCTTCGCTGCCAGCCCACTGGCGGCGGGGGATTTTGCTTATGTGACCAACCAGAACAGCGAAGAACTGAGCATTCTTGACCTCGACGCCCGCATCGAGGTGGCGCGCATTCCGATCCCCGGCAAACCCGCCGGTGTCGCGGTGGATGGTGCCGGGCACATCTTTACCGTCTCGCCCGACAGCAAGGTGGTGCGGCGGCTGGATGCTGCGGGCACAATTCTCGCGGAACAGGCGCTTGATGGCGGCCCGATCGGCGTGGCCTTTGATGGTCGACACAACCGCATTCTGGTGTCGGACTGGTATAACGCCCGGATCTTTGTGCTGGACGCCGAAACCCTGGCCCTGCTGGGCGAACTTGAAACCGGCAGTGCCCCGGCCGGACTGTCTGTTTCGCCAGACGGCACTCTGCTTGCCTCGGCTGATCGCGATTCGGATCAGGTGTCTGTCTTTGATCTGGATACGCTGACGTTGCGCCACCGTTTGGCGGTTGGGATTCGCCCCTTTGGCCTAGGCTTTGCGCCGGACGGGCGGTTGTTCGTTGGCAATGTCGGATCGGACGATGTGACGGTCCTTGACCCAAAGTCCGGCGAAACACTCGCCACCGTGGCGGCCGGATCGCGTCCCTATGGCGTGGCCTTTGCGCGGGATCGCGCCTTTGTCACCAACCAATACGCCGATAGTGTAAGCGTCATTGACCTGACCACGCTGTCGTCGGTCGGACTGATCGCGGTCGGTGAATATCCCGAAGGAATCGACGTGACAGGCGACGGCGGCACCATTGTTGTGGCAAACTGGTTTTCGAACATAGTGAGCCTGATTGATGCCGACACCCTGACCGTCACCGGCGAAATTGAAACCGGCGATGGCCCCCGCGCCTTTGGCACCTTCATTCAGCAGAGGAACTGATATGAAACTGACCGCTCTGACAATGCCCCTTGTTGCGCTGGCGTTTCCTGCGCTGGCCTATGAACCCGCCTGGCCCGACCTGTCTGACGCGCTGTACGAGGGGCGAGTGCTGAACGATGGCGGCCAGTTTATCGCCATCGACACGCCGTATAGAACCGGCAACGACGCCCGCACCCAAATCGCTGCGCAGATCGCTGCGCCGCAGGGGTTGTTGCTGGGCAGCGTAACGCTGATCCTTGATGAGAACCCGATGCCGGTGTCAGCCGTGTTCAACTTTGATGCGCCGCTGCCACGATTTTTCTTTGACGTAACGATGCGGATCAACGGACCGACGCCGCTGCATGTGATTGCCGAGACGACTGATGGTCAACTGTTTGTCGCCGAGACCTTTGTCAAAACGTCCGGGCAAGGGGCCTGTTCGGCGCCTCCCGGATCTGATCTGTCATTGGCGCTGGCGACGCTGGGTGAGATGACCATTGGAATCGACGGGACAATGGGCGAGGGCAGCGTCAGCGAAAAGCTGACCGCCCTGTCGATGCGTCAGCGGCGGTTGGATCTGGATATTTCACATCCCAGTCTGTCGGGCATGCAAATGGACCAGATTTCGTTGCTGTTCATCCCCATGCGCTATGTCGAGACGGTTGAAATTGACCTCGATGGGCATGGATATGTCGATATGACAGGCAGCATCTCCCTCTCTGAGAATCCCCGCGTCAGCCTGTCTGTTCCGGGTCAGACCCAGTCCGTAGATGTGACCATGACGGACACAGACGGCACCGTGACCCATGCGAACAAACGTTTGACGGGGTACTGACGGATCTAAGACGCTGCGGCGCGACCGACTATTGCGCGGCGGCAGGTTCCGGTTCTGGCTTGGCCTCTTCCAGCGGATAATCCCACAGGGCCCAGCCATCGGTGCCTTCGGGCAACCAATAGACCGTGACATAGCCGTATTCCAACGCCCGTTTGGCCGCGTTCCAGGACATCCAGCAATCTTCGAGACAAAAGAACAGCACCGGATGCGCCATGTTTCCGTTTGTCGCTTTCGCGAGCCCTTGGCGGAAATAGCTGTGATAGCTTTCTGCCAAAGCTCCATAGCCAACATTGGGCAGCCACAGCGCACCGGGGATAGAGTTGCGTTTCTTGTCACGCCAGATCGTGCCTTTGGGCAGACCCGCAGGTTTAGGCGCCTGCGGCAGAACGTCGATAAATGCAACGCTGCCAGACGCCCAGAGTTGGTGCGCCTCTTCCGGCCCAACCACATGGCCACCGGCCAGAGTCGCAGGCACTGGCGCTCGGAATTCATCCATGCGGTATTCCGCAGGCTCTTCGACCGCCCAGAGCAATCCTGGCAGCAGCGCCAAAACGCACGCTGCCAGACGGGTTTTCACTGGCCCTGATCCATTACGGCGGTGCCCATATCGTTGATCAGGGGTACGCCTGCGTCGATCAGAATGGCGTCGATCTCAGCCTGATTCCGACGGATGAGCGAGTTCAGCTTGCGCTGCCAGACTTTCTCGCCCAGCCGCACGCCCATGGTGATGCGAAAGAACAGCCGTGGTGGTAGCGTTTCCTGCAACAGGGGGATCACCATGAGGTCAGGGTATTCTTGTTTGACCATCGGGCCGGCGATTGGCCCCCAGAGGATTGCCGCCGCCGTGTCGCCGGATTTGACATCGTTCAGCAGATCCACGGTGGGCGACTCATGCCGCCGGTCGACCACCAGGTTATAGGCCTTTGCCTTACCCAAAAGACCGTTGCGCGCCATATGCGTCGCGGGCGGACTGCCCGCAATGATCCCAATACGCAGTCCCTTAAGGGCGGGATCGGACAGATTGGTGACCGCCGCCAGCGGACCATCGCGCGGCACCACCAGCGCATAGGCAGACGTCATGTAATGGTTGGTGTTCAGCACCAGCTCGTGACCCTGAGCATAACCAATGACCACGTCGCATTTGTTGGCAGCCAGCGAGTTGCGAATAAACCCCGTCGCCATGGGGTACCATTCATATTGCAGCGGCAAGTCCAGCGTAGCGGCAAAATAGTCGGCCAGCTTATTTTCGAACCCGGTGCCTTCTTTGTTGGACATCGGAAAGTTGGCCGGATCAGCGCAGACCCTGAACGCGGTCTTTGACACAAGGTCAGAGGTCTGCGCCTCTCCCGGACCCGCCCGGGAGATGAGCAGGGCCGAAACCAGGACTAGTCCTGAGATTATTTTAGCCCATGCAGGCATTTTCAGTCTCGGCAATCACGTCGGATTTCGCTTGCTTCTTGGCCGGACGGCCACGGGGGACAGCGTCCATGCCGCGGGCCTTGAGGTAGACATAGATGTCGTCAAGATAGCACATGACGTTCGCATTATCGCCAAAGTGCGGCATAACCGAATTGCCGTTGGCACGACCGTTCACAACGACACTGACGAAATCGTAATAATCCATATGCACGGCCGAGTTCTTGATCTTTGGTGCATAGGTCGACCCTTCGCCGTCGGGGCCGTGGCAGACGTGGCATTCGGAGTGATAGCGACGAAAGCCCGAAAAGGTCAGCCAATCGACGGTGCCATCTTCGTCCACGTTATAAGTCGGAATGTCATCGTCCGTATAATACCGGCCATCTTCGTCATAGGCGACGGGAACCTGCGGATGATCCTTGGCGGGGTCGACCGGCTGATCGCTCCAGGATTGGGCACTGACCATGACGGGCAGTCCAAGCGCAAGGATCGCGGCGACGAGAATTGGAGAGGCGGTACGCATCATCAGGCGGACCTTTCAAGTTTGGAGGGAAACCGGGAAGGTGAGGCCGACACTCTGGACAAGAGTGTCGGCCCCGATTTTGTGCAGTGCTTAGTTCGGCAGAGCAAACACAGTCAGCTGACCACCAAGCGCGGTATAGTCACTAAGAGCGGCATAACCACCCACAGCACCCAGACCGTCGTTCGGGTTGGTCAGACCAGCCGCAAGACCGATACCGGCCCAGCCACCAACACCCGACAGAATGCCGACATACTGTTTGCCTTCATGGGTGTAGGTCATCACGTTGCCAATGATGCCCGACGGGGTTTTGAACTTGTAGAGTTCATCGCCAGTCGTAGCGTCGATCGCCTTTAGGTAACCTTCGAGCGTGCCGTAGAACACGACATTGCCCGCAGTTGCCAGAGCACCTGACCACACCGAGAACTGCTCGGGGATGGACCACTTGATCTCACCCGCGACGTTATCCCAGGCGATGAAGTTACCCATGCCACCGTGGCTGTCCGGTGCCGGGTACATTGCCAGCGTCGCGCCAACGTAGGGCTGTCCGGCAGTGTACGACACGCGGAACGGTTCGTAGTCCATGCAAACGTGGTTTGTCGGCACGTAGAACAGTTCGGTGTCCGGGGAGTAAGCCGCAGGCTGTTGATCCTTGGATCCCAGAGCGGCCGGGCAGATGTTGGTCGAGTTGACGTCTTCGCCATTCTGCTCGGTCGAGTACTGGGCGACCACTGCCGGGCGACCGTAGGTGTCGGATTCTTTGTCCATGTCGACGCCGGTGGTCCAGTTCACGGCCGGGTCGAACTTTTCGGCGACCAGAAGTTCACCAGTTTCGCGGTCGAGGGTGTAGCCCAGGCCGTTCCGGTCAAAGTGGGTCAGAAGCTTGCGCTCTGTGCCGTCAATGGTCTGCTCCGTCAGGATCATCTCGTTGATGCCGTCATAATCCCACTCGTCATGCGGGGTCATCTGATAGACCCACTTGGCCATGCCGGTGTCGGCATCGCGCGCCATGATGGTCATCGACCAGCGGTTGTCACCAGGACGCTGTGCCGGGTTCCAGGTCGAAGGGTTACCAGTACCGTAATACACCAGATTCAGATCGGGATCGTAGGAATACCAGCCCCAAGTGGTGCCGCCACCGATCATCCACTGATCACCTTCCCAGGTGTTCGTACCCGAGTCAGCGCCAACCGGCTTGCCCAGGTTCATGGTGTTCTCGGGGTCCATCAGGATGTCGCTGTCCGGACCCATGGAATAGGCACGCCATTCCAGATCGCCGGTTTCCATGTTGTAAGCCGTAAGGGACCCACGCACACCGAATTCACCGCCCGAGATGCCAACGAGGATCTTGTCATTGACCGGAAGCACAGTGGCGGTGTTGGTTTCGCCCTTGGACGAATCGCCATTTGCCACGGACCATTCCACAGCACCGGTTTCAGCATTCAGCGCCACAACAGTGGTGTCAGCCTGATGCAAGAAGATCTTGCCGTTGGCATATGCCACACCACGGTTGACCGTGTCACAGCACATCACCGGAATAACGTCCGGATCCTGCTTGGGTTCGTACTTCCACAGGATGCGGCCGTCGTTTGCCAGGTCCAGCGCGTAAACGATATTCGGGAACGGCGTGTGCAGATACATGGTATCGCCAATCACCAGCGGCGACCCCTCATGGCCGCGCAGAACACCGGTGGACATGGTCCAGGCAACCTGCAGATCGCCGACGTTGTCAGCGGTGATCTGATCCAGCTTGGAATAGCGCTGGTTCTTGTAATCGCCGGTCTGAATCGCCCACTGATCCGGGTTGTTTATTTGTTCAATCAGGTCATCGTTTGCGCTGGCCATACTGGCGCAAAGTGCGATCCCCGAGGTCAAAGCTAATAGCTTTTTCATTTCCAACTCCCTTGTTGACAGATCTTACTTTGGTGCTGGAAGGCCCCAGTACGCGGATGAAGACGCATCCACTGCCGAAACCAACCAGAGTAGACATCTGCCCGGATTGTTCTCCTCCGACCGGACAAATGCTGAGAATAGTCTGTAAACCTCCCTATTCAGACTTGAACGTTGCAAGGTAGGCGATCACGTCATCGCGCTCCGCTTCCTTGCGCAAACCGGCAAAGGACATCTTTGTGCCCTTGATGAAATCGCGCGGCTTTTCCAGAAATTGCGCCAATGTGTCAGGCGTCCAGACCAGCCCTTCGGCGGCCTTGTCCATGAGCGGCGCGGAATAGCTGAAACCGGCTTCGACACCGGCGGCGCGACCGACGATACCGTTCAGGACTGGCCCGACTTTGTTCTTGGCATCTTCGCCGACGGCATGGCAGGCCATGCATTTTCGAAACGTCTTTTCGCCTTTTTCGGCGTCGCCAGTGATCTCGAATTCGTGGCTCTCGGCTGCAGCATATCCTGCCGACAGGGCCACAAGAAGCGCCGCGCTAATCAGTTTGAGGGTCATCGTCTTCCTTTCCTAGTGCCGCGTCTTGCTCAATCGTTCCGCGTGCCACTCGATATGATCACAGGCAAAAGTATTTATGAAGTAGTACGAATGGTCATACCCCTTCTGAATCCGCACGATTCCGGGCTGGCGACGTTTTGTCATAGCCTCGGCCAGAGCTTCGGGTCGCAAAAGATCAAGGAACTGATCAGCGGACCCCTGATCGACAAGGATGTCCCCCTTCCAGCCGTGTTCTTGCAGCAGAATGGTCGCGTCATGGCAGGACCACGCGGTTTCATCATCACCCAGGTACGCGCTGAGCTGTTTTCGACCCCAGTCCGACCGAGTCGGGTTGGCAATTGGCGCAAAGGCTGACACCGAATCGAACAGATCAGGATTGCGCAGCGCAATAGTCAGCGCGCCGTGGCCACCCATGGAATGGCCCGTGATGCCGTGCCGGTCACTGATCGGCAGATTGTCCTGCACGAGTCCCCGCAACTCGGATACGATGTAGTCATACATCTGGAAATGCGGTTTCCATGGATCGCGGGTCGCATTGACGTAGAAACCAGCACCTTGTCCCAGATCATAGGCCTGATCGTCGGCGACACCGCCACCGCGCGGCGAGGTGTCGGGAAAGATCACCGCCACGCCGTTGCGCGCTGCATGTTCCTGAAACCCACCCTTGGTCATGGCGTTTTCATGGGTACAGGTCAGCCCCGACAGATACCACAGCACCGGAACCGGTCCATCCTCTGCCTGCGGCGGGAGGTAGGCGGCAAAAGTCATATCGACGCCGCAGCTTTTCGAGGCGTGTTTGTAGACAGTCTGAACGCCACCAAAGCACCGGTTTTCTGAAACGATTTCCATCATTCGCCCTCAGAACACAACGACGGCGCGGATGGATTTGCCTTCGTGCATGAGGTCAAAGCCGTGGTTGATCTCGTCCAGAGTCAGGGTGTGGGTGATCATCGGGTCGATCTCGATCTTGCCGTCCATGTACCAGTCGACGATTTTCGGCACATCGGTCCGGCCCTTGGCGCCGCCGAATGCGGTGCCGCGCCAGTTGCGCCCTGTCACCAGCTGGAATGGCCGCGTGGAAATCTCGGCCCCCGCCTTGGCCACGCCGATGATGATCGATGTGCCCCAGCCCTTGTGCGCGCATTCCAGCGCCTGGCGCATGACGGTCGTGTTGCCCGTCGCGTCAAAGGTGTAGTCCGCGCCGCCCTTGGTCAGTTCGACCAGGTGGGCCACGATGTCGCCCTCGACCTTCTTCGGGTTCACAAAATCGGTCATGCCGAAGTGGCGGCCCATGGTTTCCTTGTCGTCGTTCAGGTCGACGCCGACGATCTGATCCGCACCCGCCAGCCGCAGGCCCTGAATCACGTTCAGCCCGATCCCGCCGAGGCCAAAGACCACGGCGCGGCTGCCAATCTCGACCTTAGCGGTGTTGATCACCGCACCGACGCCAGTGGTCACACCGCAGCCGATGTAGCAGATCTTGTCGAATGGTGCGTCCTTGCGGACCTTGGCCAGCGCGATTTCGGGCAGCACCGTGTGGTTGGCAAAGGTCGAGCAGCCCATGTAGTGGAAAATCGGCGTGCCATCGAGCATGCTGAACCGGCTGGTGCCGTCGGGCATCAGGCCCTGGCCCTGGGTCACGCGGATCTTTTGGCACAGGTTGGTCTTGCCCGACAGGCAATATTCGCATTCGCGGCATTCGGGGGTGTACAGCGGGATGACGTGGTCGCCCGGTTGCAGACTGGTGACGCCCTCGCCGACTTCAAGCACGACACCCGCGCCCTCGTGGCCCAGAATGGCGGGAAAGATCCCCTCGGGGTCATCACCCGAGCGGGTGAATTCGTCGGTATGGCACAGGCCGGTCGCCTTGATCTCAACCAGAACCTCGCCCGCCTTCGGACCCGCAAGGTTCACTTCCATAACTTCAAGCGGCTGGCCTGCTGCCAATGCTACGGCGGCTCGGGTGCGCATACTTGATTTCCTCCCAGTAATTTGGACGCTCTAGTGGCGGTTGAGATCACTATAAAACCGACCCGTCACCGAACAATTGCGACAATGGTTGGTATTGCCCGAGATGGACACCAAAGCCCGTCTGCCGCATATTTCCCCCAAGGGAGAGTCACCATGAAACTGCATGATGTATTGGCCGCAGGGCTTGTCACACTGGCTTTGACGATGCCTGTCAGAGCCGCCGATTTCGCTGATCCGACCTGGCCGTGCCTGCAGCGCAAGGTCGAGAATCTGTCGATTGGCCTGATGTGGCCGCATCCGCTGGCCGAGATAAAACTGACCCCCGAAACCGCCCGCGCCGCCGATGAACTGGCCGAAAGCCTCGTTCTGCGCCGCGTCTCGATGGAGGATGCGCAGAGTCTGGTGGCGGATTTTTCTGCCGTTCATGGCAGTGGCGAACCGTTGATGGGGCATGTGTTCGAAAAGGTGTTCAAGAATCTGGCCAGCCGTCGCGGCCAGATCATTCATGGGATCGAGGAGTTCTCGCTTAGCCAGATCGCCATGACACAGCGAATCGATACCGCCCGAACTGAAATGGACCAGCAGATGGCGGCAGACGCGCCGGATTTCGACAAGGTGGACAAGCTCGAAGAGCAAACTGACTGGGACGAACGGATTTATACCGACCGACAGAAATCCCTGACTTATGTTTGTGAAACCCCGGTACTGCTGGAAAAGCGGCTGTTCGCCATTGCCCAGATGCTGATCCAGACTTTGGCCGAGTAAGCGCCGCCCGCGTCGCGCGACACCTGTCGGATCATTCCCACTCCAACTCGGTAAAGGCCACGGTCGCATTGCGGCGATTGTAGGCATCGAATAGCTGCCAGTGCGTCGACTCTGACTCGGCAATTGTCTTGGCGGCATCGCCCAATCTTTGCCCTTCGGCAATGGCGTTGCGGGTGTCAGTGGCCAGAACCCCGAGGTAGCGCAACATCGGTTCCCCCGCCTCTGGCCAGTCGAGCACTGGCCCGCCATGTCCTGGCACGATTCGGGTCACCGGAAGGGTTGCCATCTCTGCAAGAACCGCCTGCCAACCAGTCACCGACCCGTCCAATGCAGGCGTGTGTTGGTCAAAGACCAGATCACCTGTCAGCATGATGCCCGACTCGCGGTCCAGAACGGTCAGATCGGTGCCAGTGTGTGCGTTCTGCCAGGCCAGCAAGTCCAGCATTCGACCGCCCAGATCAATTTTTGCAGATTCTGCTACCTCTAAACCAATGCGCGCGGTATCGCTGCCGATGAACTGCGCCACCCCAATCAGGCTGGCCAGACTCTGGCGATAATTTTCGCGCCGGTCAGCCAGAGCACGTTCCAGACCTGCATGACCAATCAGTTCTGCCCCCGCGCGGGCAAAGACCGCTGCCCCCAGCACGTGATCCGGGTGCATATGTGTCAAAATCAGATGACTCACCGGCAGATCGGTCCGCATCCGGATCGCGCGCCACACGCCTTCGGCCACCCACGCAGCCGACCCGGCATCAATCACCGCAACTGAATCCCGCCCGACGACAAACGCAATGTTAGAGACGTCACCGCCGTTGCCCGCGTCGGGTTCTGCGATCTGTCCGCGATGCACAAACAGGCCCGGAGCCACTTCGACAAAGTCGAGCACCAGACCGACAGGCGCACAAATCGGCGCGCCCGCCTGCTTCAGCCCGTCGATTTCCAACACGCCCCCGGACAGAGTGGCCGCGCACTCCGCCATAGTGGTCGCTTGGTGCCCGGGCACCAACACGTCGCGGCACACCCAAGGCTCTGTCGCCAAACACAGAGACACAATCGCTTCGAACATCAGATCGCCCTCCCCCTCTGCTGCTGAGCCTGCGCCTGCACGCAATGGTGATCCATCCCGACGATTGGTCTAGTAGGTTTCTGCCGGAAAATGTGGCATATATGGACGGTATTGGGGTAGAGGAGGACATTGCCCGTGCAGATTTTCCAGGTTTCCGTGCTGATTGCTTTGCTCGCCACCCCACTAATGGCGGCCGACGAGCCACAAAACCCGCTCACCCAAAGTGAGAGCTGGACCGAGCTGCGCGGCGATATCGTCGGAGACGTAGAACTGGGGGACGGCAGCGCGGTGTTTTCCGTCGATGCACCGTACCGGGCAAACGATGCCGCGACCGTGCCGATTGTGATCCGCCAGATCGACCCTAACGCGCAGATCTCCGAGCTCAAGATCGTGATTGATGAAAACCCGGCACCGCTGGCGGCTGAGTTCCGTTTTGGCCCGGCGATGTCTCCTCTCGAGATGGAGGTAAGGGTGCGTGTGAACCAATATTCCAATGTCCGGGTCATTGCCGACACGGCCACCGGCCCGCTGATGAACGGCCGCTTTGTAAAAGCCTCGGGCGGTTGCTCGGCCCCCGCCTCAAAGAATCCGGAACTGGCGCTGGCTTCGATGGGACAGATGCGACTGAGACAGTTCACCGAGGTGCCACCAAAGATGTCGACCGCCCGACACGACGCCCAGATCATGATCCGCCACCCGAACTATTCCGGGCTACAACGCGATCAGATCACACAGTTGTTCATCTCGGCGCATTTTATCGACACGATCGAGGTCTATCAGGGCGACGACATGCTCTGGACCATGCAAGGCGGCATCTCGATCAGCGAAAACCCGGTCTTCCGGTTCCAGTACACTGATAACGGCGCGCCGTCTCTGACGATCCGCGCCCGCGATACCGAAGGCAACGTATTCGAGCAGGAATTGTCGAAGACAGCCGACAGCTAAGGCGCAATTCAGGCGTCTGATCGGTCGCGGTCGAGACGACGCAATCTGGCTCTGTACAGCTCTTTGCGCGCCGACAACCAAATCCACTCAGGTAAAGGCGCAGCCTGCCAGACGTTTCAATCCGGTAAACCTCTGCGTTTGCGCAGCGCTGTAGCGCGTCGGGTCGGACGGCAGAGTCTGCCAGTCGATCAGAATCCGCATCCGAGTCAGAAACCCGACGCTCGGATCATCTGGCCCAACCAAGTCGTATCCGTTCCAGAACCCCGAAATGTCGACACCTGGCAACACTCCGTCAATGCAGTCCCCAACGGGCGCAAGCAATGCGCCAAAATGCACAAAGAGTCGCGCAAGATCATGGCCCACCGGCACCGGTCCGCCGCCCCGAAAGTCGATCCCGGCCACGCTGTCACCGAGCAAAATATTGCGCATGTTAAGGTCTCCGTGCCCGAGACAAGACACCGTCTGACGCCCTTCGAATTGCGGCTGCAGATCACACAACTGCCCGGCCGCCGCGAGCCAGTCCTGCGAAGCAGCGACCGCTTTTTGGCCGGTTTCAACCTCTGTCATCAGCCGCTGCAAATGCCGAACGGTATGTTTTGGCTGAAACACCCGCCACTCGTGCAAACCGGTACGATGAAACCGCGCCACCCAATCGCCGACCCGACCCAAAAGCGCCTGCCGGTCCGGCGCGTTGGAGCTGATCAACGCGTCATACAGCGTTTCTGTACCCGCCCACTCCATCAATACGGCCTGCTGTTCGAGATCCGCCGCCAATACCTGCGGCACTCCACCAAACCGCTCTTGTACCGACAAATGTGCTGTCACCTCATCGTCAAATCCTGACCGATCCACCGGGTATCCCACCAGCTTGAGCGCCAGCCTCACACCCTGCCGCGTCAGGTGATACACTACACGCCGCCGCTCTGAATCATTGCGTTGAGACGCAAGAGCAGCCTCCCATCCATCGACCGGTAGACCAGCCTGCTGAGCGAGATTGCGCCAAAGCGCAAAAAGCGCTGGGTTATCATGAATTTGCATTCCGCGACCTCAAACTCTACATCTCGCATAGATAGCGGAACGCCTTGCGGCGCAAAAGGTCCGCCCCCATATGCGCCCAGACACAAAAAGGAAGAGTCATGGCAAAGAACGACTTCCCCGGCTGGCACGGCACTACAATCATCGGTGTCCGCAAGGATGGCCAAGTGGTGATCGCCGGCGACGGGCAGGTGAGCCTGGGCCAGACTGTGATCAAGGGCACTGCCCGCAAAGTGCGCCGACTGTCACCGGGCGGCTATGACGTGGTGGCGGGGTTTGCCGGATCGACGGCGGATGCATTCACGCTGCTTGAACGGCTCGAGGCCAAGCTTGAGGCGACTCCGGGACAGTTGCAGCGCGCCAGCGTCGAGCTGGCCAAGGATTGGCGCACCGACAAATACCTTCAGAAACTCGAAGCGATGCTAATCGTCACGGATGGGACAGACCTGTTGGTGATCACCGGCGCTGGCGATGTGCTAGAGCCTGAACACGACGTGACCGCTATTGGGTCTGGCGGGAATTACGCGCTCGCGGCCGCACGGGCGCTGATGGACAGCGATCACGACGCCGAAACGATTGCCCGCCGCGCCATGGCGATTGCAGCCGACATATGCGTCTACACAAACGGAAATCTGACGGTGGAGCGGATAGGAATATAAAAGTTTTCTCAAACTTTTAACAAATTTCTTCAAAAGAAATTTGGCCCAACCCACCCGTAGTGAAAGGATACCCCCATGACGGACCTGACCCCGCGCGAGATCGTCTCGGAGCTCGACCGTTTCATCATTGGACAGAACGATGCCAAACGCGCGGTGGCTGTCGCCCTGCGCAACCGCTGGCGGCGCAAACAATTGGCCGATGATCTGCGCGACGAAGTCTATCCCAAAAACATCCTGATGATCGGGCCGACCGGCGTCGGCAAGACCGAGATCAGTCGCCGTCTGGCCAAGCTCGCCCGTGCGCCGTTTATCAAAGTCGAAGCTACCAAATTCACCGAAGTCGGTTATGTCGGCCGCGACGTCGAACAAATCATCCGCGATCTGGTCGATGCCGCCATCGCGCTGACCCGCGAGAGCATGCGCGAGGACGTCAAGGCCGCAGCCCACCAAGCTGCCGAAGAACGGGTGATCAGCGCGATTGCCGGCGAGGATGCCCGCGACGCGACGCGCGAAATGTTCCGAAAAAAGCTCAAGTCCGGCGAGTTGGACGATACGATGATCGAGCTCGAAATCGCCGACACAGCCAGCCCGTTTTCCGGCATGGACATCCCTGGGCAGCCGGGCGGCATGCCCGGCATGGCCAATCTGGGCGAGATGTTTGGCAAGGCCTTTGGCCAGCGCACAACCCGCAAGCGCCTGACTGTCTCTCAGAGCTATGAAGTGCTGATCGGTGAAGAGGCCGACAAGTTGCTGGATGACGAGGCCGTCAAACTCTCTGCATTGGACGCCGTTGAACAGAACGGCATCGTCTTTCTTGACGAGATCGACAAGGTTTGCGCGCGCTCCGACGCGCGAGGCGGCGACGTCAGCCGCGAAGGTGTGCAGCGCGATCTGCTTCCGCTGATCGAAGGCACCACCGTCAGCACCAAACATGGACCCGTCAAGACCGACCATATCCTGTTTATCGCGTCAGGCGCATTTCACATCGCCAAACCGTCGGACCTGCTGCCCGAGTTACAGGGGCGCCTGCCGATCCGTGTGACGCTGCGTCCGTTGACCGAAGCGGATTTTGTACGCATCCTGACCGAAACAGACAATGCCCTGACGCTGCAATACACCGCGCTGATGGCGACAGAAGCCGTCACAGTCACCTTTACCCCCGACGGGATTGCCGCGCTTGCCCGCATCGCCGCCGAGGTCAATCAGTCGATTGAGAATATCGGAGCCAGGCGCCTGTATACCGTGATGGAACGGGTATTTGAGGAATTGTCGTTTTCGGCGCCTGACAAAGGTGGGGAAAGCGTGACGGTGGATGCGGGATTTGTCGAACAGCACTTGGGCGATCTCAGCCGGTCCACGGATCTCAGCCGGTATGTGCTCTAGCACCCTCATCGGTTGAGTGAAGCCTAGTTGATAGTCTGTGACTATGAAGTCATGCGATTATTCATAGAAAGGCTATGAATTCCTGCGGGTACGTTCTGCACATTGATGTAACATCACTGTAGAAACGAACCTTCAGGAGGTCCCGGAATGATACCCAAGATCACATTTGGCGCGCTCGTTGCAGCGATGACCATTGGAACTGCCGCTATGGCGCAGGACACAACCTATACTGTGGCGCTGGATGGCACGTTTGCCCCCCACGCGATGCCCAGCCTCAGCGGTGGAACCGAAGGCTTTAATATCGACCTCGCCAATGAAATCGGCGTGCGTCTCGGGGCCAAGATGGACATCGTGGCCACGCAGTTTTCGGGTATTCTGCCGGGGCTTGCTGCCGGGACCTACGATTTTGTCGTGGCTCCGGTGACGATTACCGAAGAACGGGCCGGCAATCTGCTGTTCTCCGAGGGCTACCTGAACACCGACTTTCAGTTCATCGTCAAGTCCGACGCCGCAGAGGTCACCGACCTCGAAGGCTTCAAAGGCAAGGTGATCGCGGTCAACAAGGGATCCGCCTATGACAGCTGGGCCCGCGAGCGTGAGGCCGATATCGGCTGGATCGTCGAAAGCTACGGCACCAACAGCGATGCAGTTCAGGCCGTCGTGTCGGGCCGTGCCTTTGCCAATGTTGCGGGCAATACTGTGTCTGCCTGGGCCGCCAAACAGAACCCGACGGTTAAACTAAGCTATTTGTTTTCGACCGGGCTGGTCTGGGGCATGCCGTTCCGCAAGGGTGACGAAGAGCTGCGCGCGTCAGTCGAAACCGCGATCGAATGCATGAAAACCGACGGCACCATCGCCGCGATGCATGAAAAATGGTTCGGCACAGTACCGGCCGAAGGGTCTGCGGCGGTAACGCCAATGCCGGGTTTCGGTCAGCCGGGCTTTGACGGCTATGTCGAGGATGATCACGCCCTTGGCTGTAGCTGAAGGTACCTGACATGACCGCAGCGCCCGACCTGGAAAAAACGCCCTTGAACACGACGACCCTCTCCGTGCGGGCGCTGCACAAAAGCTATGGAGCCGAGCTGGTGCTGAAAGGCATCGACCTAAGCATCGCGCGCAGTGAAATGGTCTTTGTCCTTGGCCCTTCGGGGTCGGGAAAATCGACAATGCTGCGCTGTTGCAACCGGCTCGAAGAGCCAGATTCGGGCGCGATCTTTCTTGAGCGCGACCGTGTTACCGGACCGGGCGTCGACCTGAACCGCATACGCCAGCGAATCGGCATGGTGTTCCAGTCCTTCAACCTTTACCCGCACCTGACAGCGCTGGGAAATGTCACGCTGGCCCTGCGACGTGTGTTGCGACAGAACCGGGACGAGGCAGACGCCCGCGCAATGGCGGCGCTGGATCGGGTCGGGCTGGCCGCCAAGGCGGACAGATATCCGGGGCAGCTATCGGGCGGGCAACAACAACGGGTGGCAATCGCGCGCGCGCTGGCTCTTGAACCGACGGTGATGCTGTTTGATGAGCCGACCTCAGCCCTCGACCCGGAACTTGTCGGTGACGTGCTGGATGTGATGCGAGATATGAAATCGCAGGGCATGACCATGCTGGTGGTCAGCCACGAGATGAAATTCGCCCGCGACGCGGCAGACCGCGTGATCTTTATGGACGGCGGTCATATCGTCGAACAGGGCACACCAGAACAAGTGTTCGAGAACCCGCAAGAAGCCCGCACGCAGGCATTTCTAAGCCGGTATTCGGGGCGGCACTGATCCTTGGACGCCTTTCTCGATACGTTTCTGAACCCTGTGGTTCTGGCGAAATACGCGCCGTCGATCCTGCAAGGTGTCGGTGTCACGCTGATCCTGTCGCTGCTGATCGTTGTAACCGGCATCATTTTCGGCGCAGCTCTGGCCTGTCTGCGCGCGTACCGGATCAAGGCGGTCTCTCTGGTAATCGTCATCTTTGCCGATGTGATGCGCGCTCTGCCGCCGCTGGTGCTGATCCTGCTGGTCTATTTTGGTCTGCCAAACATCGGCATCATATTGTCCAGCTTTGCGGTGCTCTACCTGATCCTGGCGCTGGTCCTTGCCGCCTTTGCCGAAGAAATCGTCTGGGCCGGCATCACCGCGACCCCAAAAGGCCAGTGGGAGGCCGCGCGATCCACTGGCCTTGGCTTTACTCAGACGCTGGGCTGGGTGGTCTTGCCGCAGGCGCTGCGCATGGTGATCCCACCGCTGACCAACCGCGCGATTGCAATCACCAAGATGACCGCGCTCGGGATGGTGATCGGCGTACCTGATATCCTGGGGCAAGCCACCACAGCACAAAGCTTTTCGGCCAACGCATCGCCACTGACCCTCGCCGCGCTGGCCTATGTGGCGATTTTTTTGCCGCTGGTGATCCTGTCGCGCTGGGTCGAGGCGCGGTTTGCGCGTCCGGGGGTCTGAAACATGGACGCAATCCTCGCACAATTTTTTGACCTGGGCATCATGGCCAAATCGCTACCATTGGTGATCCGGGGGTTGGGTATAACCCTGCTGATCTGCGCTGTGGTGATCCCGCTGGGGTTGGTCGGCGGGCTGGCGGCGGCGCTGGGGTCCGTATCGCCAAGTCGCTGGCTGCGCTGGCTCAGCATCGGGTTTGTCGATCTGTTTCGCGCGCTGCCGCCGCTGGTCTTGCTGATCTTTATCTACGCCGGTCTGCCCTTTGCCGGCCTGAACCTGTCGCCGTTTGTTGCCGTCACCATCGGTTTCTTCCTCAACAATTCGGCCTATTTCGCCGAAATTTTCCGCGCCGGGCTGCTGTCGGTGCCAAAGGGTCAGACCGAAGCCGCGCGTTCTACCGGACTGACGCAGGCACAAACACTGATTTACGTGACCCTGCCGCAGGCGACGCGCAACGTGCTGCCCGACCTGCTGTCGAACGCTGTCGAGGTGGTCAAGCTGACCTCGCTCGCTTCGGTGGTCAGCCTCGGGGAAATGCTTCATGCAGCCGGGTTGGTCCGGTCGCTCACCTACAATGCTTCGCCGCTGGTTCTGGCGGCTGGCCTATATCTGTTGCTGCTCTGGCCGCTGATCCGCGTGATCAGCCGCTTTGAGCGGCGCATCTCAACCTGATCAGGAGGAATATCATGCGCGAAATCGTTATTGGCGGGGCACAACTGGGTCCGATTCAGCGGGCAGAAAGCCGCGAGAGCGTGGTCGCACGGATGATCGTGCTACTCGATCAGGCGGCAAAGGCCGGTTGCGGGCTTGTCGTCTTTCCCGAACTGGCGCTGACCACCTTTTTCCCGCGCTGGTGGATGGAAGACCCTGCCGAAGTCGATCAATGGTTCGAGACCGAGATGCCCAACGCGGCCACCCAGCCACTGTTTGATCGCGCACGCGACCATGGCATCGCCATCAGCTTTGGCTACGCCGAAAAGACCTCTGACGGGCACCATTTCAACACCTCGATCCTGACAGACACCGCGGGCAACATCGTCGGAAAATATCGCAAGGTGCATCTGCCCGGCCATTCGGAATTCGACACCGAGCGAGCGTTTCAGCATCTTGAAAAACGCTATTTCGAACCCGGCAATCTGGGCTTTCCCGTCTGGCGCAACATGGATGCGCTGATGGGTATGTGCATCTGCAACGACCGCCGCTGGCCCGAGGTGTATCGCGTCATGGGTCTGCAGGGGGCAGAGCTGATCATGCTGGGATACAACACACCATCAGTGAACAGCCAGGACAGCGCCGAAGGTTTGGAGCATCGCCTGTACCATTCCGATCTGTCCATGACGTCCGGCGCCTATCAGAATGCCGCGTGGGTCGTCGGCGTCGCAAAGTCGGGGGATGAGGACGGGCATCCGCTTATGGCGGGTAGCATCATCGTAGATCCCAACGGATTTGTCGTGGCCCGCGCACAGACCGAGGACGACGAGCTGATCGTACATGCCTGCGACATGGATCTTTGCAACTTTGGAAAATCGACGATCTTTGATTTTGCCCGCCATCGCCGAGTCGAGCATTACACCCGGATCACTGCCCAGACGGGCGTGGAATATCCGGAATGACACTGACGCTTGACCTGGGGGCGATGTCCGCGGGCGACCGCTACAAACTGCTGACCGCTGTTGTGATCCCACGCCCGATTGCCTGGGTCACAACGCTGAATGAACACGGGGTCGTGAATGTTGCGCCGTATTCGTTCTTTAATCTGTTCGGCAAGGATCCGGCGCTGGTCATTCTGGGGCTGGAACATCACGGCGATGGCAGCCCAAAGGACACCACCCGCAACATCCGCCGATCCGGCGAGTTTGTTATCAATATCGCCACCCCGGACCTGACCCGCGTGATGGTCGACACCGCCGCCGCCTATGATCCCGATATCAGCGAGGCAGAGGCCCTGGGTCTTGCGCTTGCTCCATCGGCCCATGTGGCGCCGCCACGGCTGGCCGTTGTGCCGGTGGCCATCGAATGCCGCCGCACCACCGCCCTGACATTTTCCCGCGAGCGCGAAATTGTCGTGGGTGAGGCCGTTGGTTTTGCCGCCCGTGACGGGCTGGTCGATCCGTCGAACTGGCACGTGCATTGGGCCGACGCCTATCCGGTCGCCCGGCTCTTTGCCGACAAATATGCCGAAGTGAACGAAATTGCGCCGCACAGCATTCCGAAACTGCCACTCAAGGACACGACACCATGAGCCACCTGATCCACCGCAACTCAGATGGTGTCTTTATCATCTCTGCGACCCCGTTCGACGATACCGGCGCATTGGATCTGACCAGCGCCGACCGGATGGTGGAGTTCTACCTTGATTGCGGCGTCAGCGGCATGACCATCCTTGGGATCATGGGCGAAGCGCCCAAGATGGCCGGGGACGAGGCAACCGGTTTCGCCCGCCACGTTCTGAACCGCGTTGCAGGTCGGGTGCCTGTCGTGGTCGGCGTCTCTGCCGCCGGTCTGGACAATATGGCGCGTCTGTCTGCGACGGTGATGGATGCAGGTGCCGCCGGCGTCATGGTCGCCCCCCAGCCCGGCATGGCAACTGAGGCCAAGCTAAAGGGCTACATGGCTCAGGTCTGCAAACATCTGGGCGATGACGTGCCGATTTGTTTTCAGGATTACCCGCAAACCACAGGTGTCCAGGTTTCGGTTGAAACCATTCTGGGCCTGACCGTGGATCACCCGCAGATTGTCATGCTCAAGCACGAAGACTGGCCCGGATTGACCAAACTAAGCCGGGTCAGAGCCGAATCCGGCACCAGTGACGTGCCGCGCCTGTCGATTCTGACCGGCAACTCCGCACTGTTCCTCGCGCAGGAAATGCAGCGCGGCGCGGACGGGGCGATGACCGGGTTTGCCTATCCTGAAATGCTGGTGCAAGTTGTGGCACGGCATCAGGCCGGGGACGTGGACGGAGCCGAGGATATGTTCGACGCCTACCTGCCGATGGTTCGCTATGAACAACAACTGGGTCTGGGTCTGGCAATCCGCAAGGAAGTGCTGCGGCGGCGCGGTGTGATCGCATCGGCGCGGGTGCGTGCTCCGGGTCCGTCGTTGACCGCAACCGACCAGCAGGAACTGACGCGGCTGATGGCCCGTCTGGACAAAAGATTGAAGGAGTTGAACTGATGGATCTGGGACTTAGCGGAAAACGCGCCTGTGTCATGGCCTCGTCGCGGGGTCTGGGTCTGGGCATCGCGCAGGCGCTGGCAGCCGAGGGCGCATCCGTCCTGTTATCGGGCCGAAGCGAGGACAAGCTGGCCGCCGCAGTTGAAGGCATCCGGGCTACCGGCGGAACCGCCGACTACATCGTTGCAGACCTGAGTGACAAGGCGTCGGTGCAGACACTGGGCAAGTTGGCCGAGGACACGTTGGGCGGTGGCGTCGACATTCTGGTAAACAACACCGGCGGTCCGCCCCCCGGCAAGATGGTCGATGCCGACACCGACGTGCTCGCGTCACATTTCGACGCCATGGTGATGAGCGTTGTGACCATGACACAGGCAGTTATGCCCGGAATGCGGGCGCGTGGCTGGGGTCGGGTGATCACCTTGGGATCCTCTGGCGTGATTCAGCCGATCCCGACGCTGGGTCTGTCGAACGCGATCCGGTCGGCGCTTGTCGGGTGGTCAAAATCGCTGTCCACGGATGTGGCCGCAGACGGTGTGACCGTCAACATGTTGCTGCCGGGTCGGATTCATACCGAACGGGTCGATGAATTGGACGGCGCTGCGGCGAAACGCTCTGGTGCGTCGCTTGATGACACCCGCGCCGCATCACGTGCCACCATTCCGGCAGGTCGATATGGCACTGTCGCGGAATTTGCTGCTGTGGCCACGTTTCTAGCCAGCCAGCAGGCCAGTTATGTCACCGGCAGCCTGATCCGCTGCGATGGCGGTTCGATCAAGTCAGTCTAAAGGGAACGCATATGTTTGATCTGGTCATTACAGACGGAGAAGTGGCGACTGCTACCGACCGCTTTCACGCCGATATCGGCATCACCGATGGCAAAATTGCCGCCCTTGGCACCGGGCTGAAAGGTCACGATCAGATCGACGCCAGTGGCAAACTTGTCCTGCCCGGCGGGATCGAGGCGCATTGCCACATCGCACAAGAAAGCGCGACCGGTGGCATGACCGCCGACGACTACCGCACCGGATCGATCTCTGCGGCCTTTGGCGGCAATTCCTGCTTTGTCCCCTTTGCGGCACAGCATCGCGGCATGGGCGTGACCGAGACGCTCGACCTATACGACAGCCGGGCGCAGGGCAGTTCCGTGATTGACTACGGTTATCATCTGATTGTCGCTGACCCGACCGAAAAGGTCCTGACCGAGGAATTGCCAGCTGCCTTCAAACGCGGCGTCACGTCGTTCAAGGTCTTCATGACCTACGACCTGATGCGCGTGGATGACCGGCAATTCCTAGAAATCCTGTCGGTGGCGCGCAGCCATGGGGCGCTGACCATGGTCCATGCCGAAAACTCGGGCATGATCGGCTGGATGTCCGACCGGCTGGTCGCCGCTGGCCACACCAAGCCACGCTATCACGCCATAAGTCACCCGGCGCTGGCGGAATCCGAGGCAATTCACCGCGCCATCGCATTGGCCAAGCTGGTCGATGCAGCGCTGCTGATTGTCCATGTCTCAACCCCTGAAGGCGCGGACATGATTGCCGATGCGCGGTTGAAAGGCGCCAAGATCTTTGGCGAGACATGTGCGCAATATCTGTTCCTGACCCGCGACGATCTGGATCAGCCCGGTATGGCGGGGGCCAAGTTCATGTGCTCGCCCCCCCTGCGGGACGAGGCGACCCAAGAAGTGTTGTGGCGGCATCTGCAGGCTGGCACATTTTCGGTGTTTTCGTCGGATCATGCGCCCTATCGCTATGACGACACCGGCAAACTGGCCAATGGGCCGGATGCAACGTTCAAGCAGATCGCTAACGGTATGCCGGGGATCGGTCTGCGCCTGCCTTTGTTGTTTTCCGAAGGGGTGAACCGTGGGCGGATCACGTTACAACAGTTCGTCGCCCTGTCAGCCAGCAACGCGGCCAAACTGTACGGGTTGGGCACCAAGGGGTCGATAGCGATTGGCATGGACGCGGATATCGCTATCTGGGATCCGAAAGAGACCCGTAAGGTCACGCTGGCCGATCAACACGACAATATGGACTACACGCCGTATGACGGCTGGACCCTGACGGGCTGGCCGACAACCGTTTTGACCCGCGGCAAACGTGTGATCGAGAACGGTGAACTAAAGGCAGACCCCGGCCACGGCCAGTTTGTCGTCCGCGACCGCACCGACCTGACGGGCCATCCCGGCGGAACCGAGCTGGAGCTCGACCCGGTACGCAACTTTGGCGCGCGGATCGCGCCATGAGCGGGCCGATTGTTGTCATCAACCCGAACTCGAACCAGGCCGTGACCGATGGCCTGAACGCGGCACTGGACGGGTTTCGCCTGCCCGGCGGCCCCGGCATTGAATGTGTCACACTCGTCGAAGGGCCATTCGGCATCGAAAGCCAGTTGCATTCAGATCAGGTCGTCCTGCCGATGCTGGCGCTCATGCAGTCGCGACCCGATGCGGGCGCGTTTGTGATCGCCTGCTATTCCGATCCCGGCATCGACACCTGTCGCACGGCGCAACCAATCCCGGTATTTGGCATCCAGGAAAGCGGTGTGCTGACCGCATTGGCACGTGCTGACCGCATTGGCATCATCGCAATTTCGTCAGCTTCGGAACGCCGTCACAGGCTCTATATGCGGCGCATGGGCGTGCTGGACCGGGTCGCTGGGGAACGGGCGCTGAACATGAGCGTGGATGAAACCGCGCGCGGGGCGGGCACCTTTGATCGGTTGACAGATATCGGCAGCGCGCTGATTGGCGACGGAGCCGAGGCGCTGGTGCTGGGGTGCGCCGGCATGGCGGTCCATCGCACGCGATTGCAGGACGCCATGGGATGCCCAATTATCGATCCAACGCAGGCAGCTGTGGGTATGGCGTTGGGAATGCTCTTGGCCTCGGGAGGCTGATCGCGCAGTCTGCGCGGATGAAAATCAAACGCCGCAACGATCTGTCCCTGCGTCTGCTGGAAGTCTTCGGCACGATGATGCTGCACAAGACCACCGTAGCCACGGCAACAGAATTGGGGATCTCGCAACCCTCGGTCTCGACCGCAATCAAGCAGCTTGAGGATCAGTTGGGCTTTGCGCTGTTTGAGCGCCAAAAAAAGCGCATGATCGCAACCAGCGAAGCGCGCAGCCTGTTCCAAGAGATAGAACCGCTATTCGAGCAGTTGCGCGGGGTCGAAAGCCGTGTACGGGAGTTGCGCGGTGGCACTGTGGGCAAGTTGCGGATTATGGCGACGCCCCCGCTGGGACATTCAGTTGTGCCGGTGGCGCTGCGGCGGTTCCTTGCGACGCGACCCGGTGTGACGGTACAATACGATGTACGGCGGCTTGAAAATGTGTCGGATGCTGTGGCGATCGGGGCGGTGGATGTCGGCCTTTGCCTCGGACTCGACAGTCACCCCGGCGTAGATGTCCGGGTGTTGCGCACCGATCGGATGGTTGCCATGATCCCACCGGGCCATCCGCTGGAATCTCTTCCCGAGTTTGGCCCGGAAGAGGCCTATGAACACGGCTTCATCGGTATCGACCGGGCGTCGCGTATCGGTCAAATGTTGCAGGCCGCCTTTGACAAGGCCCACACACCCTACGAACCGCAGGTCGAGGTACGTTATTGTCATACTGCCGCTGTTCTGGCGCAATCTGGCATCGGTGTCGCGATTGTCGACCGTTACACTGGCACGTTCCTGCCCAACATGGATTTGGTCAGTCGCACGTTTCGCCCGGCGATCCCGATCACCGCATGTCTGCTGACCCGCCCCGGCCGCCCGATGTCGCGACTGGTCGAGGGGTTCTGCACCGAGTTTGAGACCGCCCTGCAAGGGTGATCAAAGGCCAAAGCGTGAATGCAGAACGCCCCGCCAGTTGGCAGGGCGCTCCATTTCAATAACCCGGCAGGATCAGGCCATATGCCAACGTTCGGCCATGCGCGCATTGTCCATCTGCCACAGGTTGCCGACCACCTCGGGCGATACAATCTTGTTGCTGATCGCCTCAACATAGTTGGCGAACATCGGGATGATTACGCCGCCATCGTCGCGAAGGATCTGCTGCATCTCGTGATACATGTCCTTGCGCGTCGCCGTATCCAGCGTCGCCCGTGCTGACAGTAGCAATTCCTGGAACCGCGGCTGGTCCCACTGACTGTCATTCCACGGCACGCCAGTTTCGTAAGCGCTGGCAAACATCCAGTCCTCGGTTGCACGACCAGACCAATATGACGCGCAAAACGGCTTTTTCAACCAGACGTTCGACCAATAGCCATCTGCCGGTTCCTGCACCACGTTGATGTTGATGCCCGCCCCCTTGGCTGATGCCTGATAAAGCTGGGCTGAATCCACGGCGCCGTTGAATGCGGCGTTTGACACGCTAAGGTCTACGTCCAGAGACGTCAGGCCCGCCTCTTTCAGGTAGAATTTGGCTTTGTCGGGGTCATAGGTCAGCGGCTCCATATCTGCATAGAAATACTGATTGGCGGGGCCGATTGGCGTGTCGTTGCCCGGCATGCCGTGGCCCTGAAGGATCTTGTCCACCAATTCCTGCCGGTTGATGCCATATTTCAAAGCGCGGCGCACGTTCACGTCGTCGAACGGCGCCACTTTGGTCAGCATCGGGAAGGTGTAGTGCTGGTTGCCTGTAACCTCTTGTACCCGGACCATTGGATTTGCCTTGAGCAGCGCCTCGGTCTTGAAATCAATCCGGTTGATCGCGTCGACCTGGCCGGTCAGCAGGGCATTCATCCGCGCGGTGGAATCGTTGATCGCGATATATTCGATCTCGTCAAAAAAGCCCGCGCTGTCGCCTTTGTAGTGACTGTCGACCCTCTTGGCGACCATCCGCACGCCGGGCTCAAAGCTCTGCACCGCATAGAGGCCAGTGCCAATACCTTTGGCGATCGCCTCGTCGATCATGCCTGCGGGATACATCAGCAGGTGATAATCTGACATGAGGTAAGGAAAATCGGCATTGCCGGCGTCCAGCGTGAACTGCACCTGATGGTCGCCGGTCTTTTTCATCTCGGCAATGGCGGCGACAATCGGTTGGGCGGCGGATTTTGCACCCTCGGCGACGTGTATTTGCAGCGATTCGATCACGTCATCGGCGCCGAACGCCTTGCCGTTGTGAAAGGTTACGCCCTGACGCAGGTTGAACGTCCAGGTTTTAGCGTCTGGGGTTGCCTCCCAGTCGGTGGCCAGTTCACCGACCAGCGAACCGTCGGCGGCGACTTCGGTCAGGCTGTCATAGACCGCACCCTGAGCCGAAGCGATCATAAAAATATCCGAATGTGTGCGCCCGTCCCAGCTGTCGCTGGTGTTCGAGCCGTTCAGGCCAGCCCGCAGGCGTCCGCCACGCATGGCTTGCGCCCGCAGCGGCAGGCCCGAGGCCGCAAGCACACCGGCTGCGGCACCGGTCTTGAGCAATCCGCGTCTGCTGATCCGTGTCATTTGTCGTCTCCCGTTGTTATGTCTCTTGCACGGGCATTACCCCGCGATACCCCCATAGGCCGGGGTGATTCTGATTACATCTTATCAACTGCGGCATCGCCGATGTTATCAACACCACGTTCCGCCAAAAGATTGCTCAGCCAGTCGGGGTCCATTTCGGGCACCGAACTCAGCAACAGATCCGTGTAGGCGTGGTGCGGCGGTTGGAACATTTCAACCTTGGGCCCCTGTTCAACGACGCGCCCATCCTTCATTACCACCACTTCATCAGCGATGGATTTCACCGTCGCCAGATCATGTGTGATGAACATGTAGCTCAGGCCCAGATCATCCTGAAGCCGCGCCAGAAGCCGCAGAATACCCTCGGCCACCAATTGATCCAGCGCGCTTGTCACCTCATCGCAGATGATGAACTTTGGCTCGGCCGCCAGTGCGCGGGCGATGCCGATGCGCTGTTTCTGACCACCAGAAAGCTCGGACGGAAGGCGGTCGAAATACTGTGCAGCGGGCAGTTCTATCTGCTCCAGCAGTTCCTCGACCCGGCGACGCTTCGCCTTGCCGGTCAGACCCATGTAGAATTGCACCGGGCGGCCGATGATTTCCCCGATGGATTTTCGCGGGTTCAGCGCCGTGTCGGCCATCTGGTAAATCATCTGCGCCTGACGCAACTGCATCTTGTTGCGCTTGCGATAATCCAGCGGCAGCGCGACACCGTCGAATTCGATCACGCCCAGACGCGGCGGCAACAGGCCAGTGATGCAGCGCGCGGTCGTTGATTTTCCCGACCCGGATTCACCCACGACTGCCACGGTGCGCCCGGCGTGGATATCAAAGCTGACATCGCGCAGCACGTCCACCTTGCCATAGGCCGCCGAGATCCCCTGAACCGAGACCACCGGCGTCGCGCTGGTGTGTACTGCCGGTTTTTGCGGGCGCTGGAATTCGCGCACAGCCCAGAGGCTTTTGGTGTATTCCTGTTGCGGGTTGCTCAGCATCTCGCGGGTCTCGGCCTCTTCGACCTCATCCCCCTTGAGCAGAACTTTGATCCGGTCAGCCATCTGCGCGACCACGGCCAGATCATGCGTGATGTAGATCGCCGCCGTGTCATATTCGGCCACGATGTCACGGATACTGGCCAACACCTCGATCTGGGTGGTCACGTCCAGCGCAGTGGTCGGTTCGTCAAAGATGATCAGGTCGGGACGGCAGGACATTGCCATCGCCGTCATCGCACGCTGCAATTGCCCACCCGAGACCTGATGCGGATAGCGGAACCCGATCTCTTCGGGGTTAGGCAAACGCAGCTTGGCATAAAGCGTCATTGCGTCCTGTTCGCTCTCGGCTTTGGACATGACGCCGTGCTGTACCGGGCCCTCGGTGTGCTGGTCGATGATCTGATGCGCGGGGTTAAAGGACGCCGCCGCCGATTGCGCCACATAGGCAATACGTTTACCCAGCAGGTCACGTTTTACCGCTGCGGACGCCTTAAGCAGGTCAATTCCGTCGAATTCAACTGACCCGCTGCTGATGCGCACACCGTCGCGACAGAATCCCATCGCGGCCAAACCCATTGTCGATTTTCCGGCCCCGGACTCACCGATAAGGCCCAGCACTTCTCCCTTGTCGAGATGCAGGTCAACGCCGTTGATGATCGGATTCCAAGTCTCGTCTGACCGCCCCTCGATCACCACGTTTTTCATTGTCAGAAGGCGGCTCATTCCTTGAGCCCCGACGATCTGTGCAGCATCCAGTCCACCACAAAATTGACAGCCACGGTCAGCAGGGCAATCGCCCCTGCCGCCAGCAGCGGTGCGCTGGCCACCTGCGGCGCAAAGGCGGCAAAGTTGATGAACTGCGCCAGATCCCGCACCATCGTACCCCAATCCGCCAGCGGTGGCTGAATACCCACCCCCAGAAAGGACAACGACGCAATGGTCAGGAACACAAAGCAGAACCGCAACCCAAATTCGGCCAGCAAAGGCGCGGTGGCATTCGGCAGGATCTCTTTGAAAATCAGGTATGCCATTCCTTCGCCGCGCAGTTTGGCCGCTTCGATATAGTCCATGACGACAATATTGACGCCCACCGCGCGGGCCAGACGGAACACACGGGTGGAATCGATCACCGCAATGATCAAAACCATATAGACGGTCAGCAGTTCCTTTTGCGATCCGGCCCAGGCGCTGGCGATGGTCATCAGCAACAGCGCAAAGATCAGCGACGGAATCGCCATCAGGACATCCACCGCACGGCTTAGAACTTGGTCCAGCCAGCCGCCCACCGTGGCGGCAAGAAAGCCGAGTGTGCCGCCCAGCAGGAACGCCAGAACCGTGGTGGCAAAAGCAATACCAACCGTGTTCTGCGCGCCATAGATCAGGCGGCTAAGGATATCGCGACCAATCTGGTCGGTGCCCAACGGAAAATCCGGGTTGCCGCCCAGCGCCGGATCTCCGCCCGGCGCGATGTTGGCGGCGACGCCCGGTATGATTTGCTCCTGACCATAAGGTGCCAGCACCGCAGCAAAAATCGCCAGAAGTGCGTAGATCAGGATGGTCAGCAGGCCAAAGCTCGCCGTTAGGGGCATCTGTCGGAACAGTTTGCGCGTGCCCGACGTGCCGATCTTTTGACCCAGAAGGCGGAAGACCCAGGCGCAGACGGCAAAGATCAGCAGCCATTCGATCCCGACGCGGAAAAAGAAGTATTTGTTGACCTCTGGTGCCGCGAGCGTGCGGGCCAGATAATAGGACCAGACCACCCAGATCAGCACCAGCGCGCCCAGAACGTACCCAAACGCCACACTCAGCGGCATGTCGCGGAACACCGGCTTGTTGTCTGTCAGCTTTTGCCCCAATGCCCGAAGAACCCAGCCACCAGCAAGGCAAAAGGTAAGTACGGCGGCAATTTGCAGGATAAAACTCATTTCGGATGCCTCAGACGTGGGTTGCTGAGGATCGCCATGATGTCCGCCGTAAGGTTAAGAAGAATGTAGGCCGCCGCAAAGATCAGGCAGCAGGCTTGCACGACGGGGATGTCGCGAATCTTGACGCTATCGACGAACAACTGGCCGATGCCGGGATAAACAAACACCACCTCGACCACGACGACGCCGGTAATAAGATAAGCCAGATTCAGCGCGATTACGTTGATGATGGGAGCCAGCGCATTCGGCAGCGCGTGTCGCACAATCACCCGCATCGGCGACATACCCTTGAGGCGCGCCATCTCAATGTACGGCGAAGCCAGCAGGTTGATGATCGCCGCCCGCGTCATCCGCATCATATGCGCCGTGACCACAAGGGTCAGTGTCAGGGCCGGAAGCAGCGTCTTTTCAAACCGCTCACCCAGCCCCATGCCGATATAGATATTCGACAGGCTGGGCAGCAGGGGGTTCAGCACCGCCAGAAACAGAATCAGGATGTAGGCCAGAAAAAATTCCGGGCTGCTGATCGAACTGAGGGTAAAGATGTTCGCCGCCTTGTCGAACGCCGAATTGCGATAGAGCGCGGCAAGAATGCCCAGCGCGACCGAGAACGGCACCGCAATCAGGGCCGTTACCCCGGCAAGAAACATCGTATTCCAGAACCGTGGCGCGATCTGCTCGGCGACGGAACTAAGCCCGCTGCCAGAATCCGCGCCCACAAAGCTGGCAAAATTCGCCTGTGCAAAGGAATTCCCAAGATCGCCCTGCACCGCCGCAGCAAGCCATTGGAAATATCGGGTGACTGGGGGCTGGTCCAAACCAAGGTCGCGCCGAATGGAGTCGACGGCCTCGGGCGTTGCGCCCTGCCCGAGGATCGCCTGCGCAAAGTCACCAGGAAGAAGATTTACAGCCGTGAAGATCAGTACCGAGACAACGAACAGCGTCAGCACACCAAATGCCAGCCGTTGCGCTATTATTTTCAGGACCGAGGACACGTTGTAAAAAAGCTCCTTTTCAGGGTGTTGTCACGTTAGCGCCAGAATCTCTGGTGTAAACACATCTTTGGCGAACCATGGCAGAAATGCCCACATAACGGGCAATTGCCCACGACACAGGTCAGGTCACAGCAATCTGGTTCATGACATGAACAAGTTCGGCGCTGATTCCTGGCTCGGACAAGGCATGCCCGGAGTTGCGGATCATGCGCAGGTCGGCATTGGGCCAGGCTTTGGCCAACCGCCATGCGCGCACTGGCGGGCAGATCATGTCATAGCGCCCCTGAACGATCACACCGGGAATGTGCCGGATGCGATCAATATTGTTCAGGATCCAGTTGTCCTGATCAAGGAATCCGGCATGGGTGAAATAGTGGTTTTCAAGCCGGGCAAAGGCGCGGGCATATTCGCCCGGTGCTTCACCCCCCTGCCCATTGGATTGCACCGACGCCAGCGCGTTTTCCCACGACGACCATGCGCGCGCATATTGCGTCTCGATCCGCAGGTCGCCGGAAAACAACCGCTTGTGGTACGCAGCGATCATGTCTCCCCGCTCGTCCTCGGGGATCAAATCGGCAAACCGCGCCCAGGGTTCGGGCCAGAACTGCCCCGCACCACCGCCGTAAAACCAGTCCAGCTCGGCCTGGGTCATCAGGAAAACACCGCGCAGCACCAGATGGCGGACGCATTCAGGATGCGAGATCGCATAGACCAACGCTAGCGTAGCGCCCCAACTGCCGCCAAAGACAATAAAGCGGTCAATGTCCAGTGCTCCGCGAATCTGTTCGATATCCGCGACCAGATCCCACGTGGTATTGTCGATGACGCTGGCATGCGGCCGCGAACGTCCACATCCACGCTGGTCGAACAGCACGACACGATAGACGCTCGGGTCGAAATAGCGCCGCATCGACGGGCTACACCCGCCACCCGGCCCCCCATGCAGCACGATCACGGGGATGCCTTGCGGGTTTCCGCATTGCTCGACATAGATCGTGTGCCCTGCCCCGACATCCAGCATCCGCTGGTCAAACGGATCCACCGGAGGGTAGAGGTACTGCACTGCGCGCTTTTGGCCCAAGTCTTTGTCCATGGCTGATCTATATTAGAGGCAGAGTACAAAAGGCCACGAAAAAACTGCTCTTGCGAATACGGGAAATGCCGCCATGACCACCAACACCGTCGATCCGTCCGAAATTGCCAAATTTACGGCAATGGCTGCCGAATGGTGGGATCCGAACGGCAAGTTTAAGCCACTGCATATGCTGAACCCCTGCCGCCTAGACTATATCACCGGGCAAATTGCCGGAGAGTTTGACCGCGATCTTGGGACACGCGCGCCTTTTGACGGTCTGAAAATACTCGATATCGGCTGCGGCGGCGGGTTGTTGTGCGAACCGATGGCGCGGCTTGGGGCCGACGTGGTGGGTGTTGACGCGGCCGAACGCAATATCCCGGTGGCGCAAACGCACGCGCAGCAAACCGGATTGGAGATCGACTACCGTTTCACCACAGCCGAGGCGTTGGCCGAAACCGGTGCCCAATTCGACGTGGTGCTGAACATGGAGGTGGTGGAACATGTCGCCGACCCGCTGGGGTTTCTGACCGCCTGCCAGCAATTGCTGCGTCCGGGCGGGCTGCACATCTGTTCGACCCTCAACCGCAATCCCAAAAGCTTTGCAATGGCGATCATTGGCGCCGAGCATGTGATGCGGTGGCTGCCCAAGGGCACCCATGACTGGCGCAAGTTCATCACCCCGGACGAGTTGTTCGACCTGCTGTCAAAAGCCGGTTTTGACCCAGTTGATCGCAAGGGATTCGTGTTTAACCCGATCACCTGGCAATGGAAAATTTCCGCGCGCGATCTTGGCTGCAACTACGTGACAGCCGCTCTTAAACCCTAGGCGGGACGCTTTTGTCCGACATGTCAGGTCAGAGTCGGGTCGTCTGATTCGAGCTTAGTGCGCAGATCCCGCAACACAGGAAGCGCGGCGCGCACCTTGGCCTCGCCCAGATCCCCCACCATTTCGGTGATCAGCGGTGTAATCGCCGCCAGTGCGGCGTCGCGCGCAGCCAGCCCCGCCGGGCTTATCGACACCAGTTTTTTACGGGCATCGTCCCAATCCGGGCGGATGTGGACATAGCCGGAAATATCCAGCTTGGTCAGAGTATTGGTCATCGCACCACGGGTCACGTGAAACGCACGCGCCAGTTGCGCCGGACTGCGCTCGGACCCAACACGAGCAAGCGCGTTTAGAACTGAAAAATGCGAGATTTCCATTTTGTTGGGCAGCACACGGGTCAGCCTGGCGCGCAACAACTGGTCAGCGGTCAAAAGCTCACTAACGAGCGATATGGCGAGGGAATTGTCGCTCATTTTAGGCTGGCCGGGCCAGAAAAGGTCCGGTCATGTTGCAGGGACGGGATCTTGGCGCGCGCGGCAGCCACCTGCGTCAGGTCGATATCGACCATGTGAATCCCCGGCACTGTTCCGGCATCCAGCAGCACTTCGCCCCAAGGTGAAACCGCCATGGAATGCCCATAGGTCGAGCGCTGTTTGCCGTCAGAGGCCGCGTGTTGCCCGACCTGCGCAGGAGCAAGAACATACGCCCCTGTCTCGATCGCGCGGGCGCGCAGCAATGGTTCCCAATGTGCGGGACCAGTGGCCGTGGAAAAGGCCGAAGGCACGGTCAGAATCTTTGCACCCGCCTGCGCAAGTTTGCGGTAAAGATAGGCAAACCGCACATCATAGCAAACGGTCAGCCCAATCCGGCCAAGTGGCGTGTCGGCCACAACTGCGCGATCGCCCGGCGCGTAGCCCGACGATTCTTTGTAAGTTTCCGCCTCGGACACCTGAACGTCGAACATGTGCATTTTGTCATACCGCGCCGCGATGCTTCCGTCCGGCGCAATCAGAAACGAACGGTTCGCGAACCGTTCCTCTGGCGGATCAGACTTCAGTGCCAATGACCCTGCCAGCAGCCAAACGCCTTGGCGCGCCGCCGCATCGCGCAGACCAGCGAGCGTTGGATCCGCGCCCTCGCGTTGCAGGATCCTGCGCTGATGCGGGCGACTTGCGGACACGCAATTGGTGACTTCGGGGGTCAGCACAAAATCCGCCCCCTCGGCCACCGCGCGCGCCACAAGGTTCGTAACCATTGCCAGATTCTGCGCCGGATCGTCTGACGATGTCAGTTGCAAAAGCGCGGCGCGGCTCATCCTGCCAGCAACGCGTCCAGCTTGCCCGCCCGGTCCAGCCCGAACAGGTCGTCGCAACCGCCGACATGGGTGTCACCGACAAAAATCTGCGGCACCGTCCGCCCGCCATTGGCGCGCTGAATCATCTCGGCCTTGCGATCGGGCTGTTTGAGCACATCAACCTCGGAAAAAGCGACGCCTTTCTGGGTCAGAAGCCGCTTGGCGGCATGGCAGAAACCGCAGAGCGGCGATGTATAAATTTCGACAGTTTGCATGTTGGTATCCTTTGACCCTTTGTCAGGGATTTAGATATCCTTTGCAACGCGCGCCAGCATTGTGATGCAAACCTCGGTTGCGCCTGCTGCAATACACGCCGCTGCGGCGGCGGCAAAGGTCGCCCCGGTGGTCATGACGTCATCAACCAACACAACCGGACGATCACGTAAAACATCCATCCGTCTGGGGTGGGGCCGCAAGGCACTGTCGAGGGTGGCAAACCGTTCCTCGCGGCTTTTGCCATCCAGTGACGGAGTATGACGGACACGCTGCAGCGCATCAGGACAACAATCGCACCCTAGCTGGCGCGCCAAGGCCTGTGCCAACAGGGCCGACTGGTTGTATCGCCGCCGCAACAGACGAAACGGGTGCAGCGGGATCGGCACGACAACCGATCCGGGCCGCAGAATTGGACGCACGGCGCGGGCCATCCACAGCGCCGCAGGGTTCACAATATCGTGCCGGTCGCCGTGTTTCAGCGACAGGACCATGCGACGCCCGGTATCCTTGTATATCAATGCCGCACGCCCCTGCACCCATGGCCGCGCAATTGTCAGGCAGTCGTCACAGTGTTCAATCTGATCCGACGACCCTGGCAACGGAACACCGCAAAGGTCGCAAACCAGGCCCGCGACAAAAGATGTCTCGCGCCAGCAAGCACCGCATAGGCCAAAATCGCTTTCGACCAGACCATCGCAGGTCAGGCAGCGGGGCGGATAAATCACCCGAAGCGCCGTTTGCAACCGCTGCGCCAGCATCCTATCTACCTCCTATGACGAGCCCGACAAAACTGACCGATCTCTCGGCCCTGACCTTGCATCGCGCCCGCGCGCGGCGCGACGCACTGTTCCTGCACGACACCGTGCGTGACGAGGCTCAGGATCGGCTCGCCATGGTTAACAAATCATTTACTGCGCCAGCAATCGTCACCGCTTTTCCGGAAATCTGGCGCGCGGCCTTTCCTGACGCCACAATTGTCGCGGATACCGAGGTTCTGGATCTTGAGCCCGGCGCACATGATCTGGTGATCCACGCGCTGGCGCTGCATTGGGCCGATGATCCAGTCGGCCAGCTTATTCAGTGTCGGCGCGCTTTGCGGCCTGATGGATTAAGCCTGACTCTGGCGTTTGGCGGGCAAACCCTGCACCAGTTGCGCGCGGCCCTTGGCCAGGCAGAAATTACCGTGACTGGCGGGCTTTCGCCGCGCGTCGCGCCGATGGGTGAAATCCGTGATCTGGGCGCGCTTCTGCAACGCGCCGGATTTGCGCTGCCTGTCGCGGATTCTGTGCCGCTGAACGTGAGCTACGCAGACCTGTGGAACCTGATGCACGACCTGCGCGCCATGGGCGAGACCAACGCGCTGGCCGCACGGCTCAGACATCCCACCCGGCGCGCGGTTCTGAATGAGGCGGCCAAGATTTACGACCGCGAATATAGTGATACTCAGGGACGTATCACCGCAACGTTCGAAATTATCGTGCTGACCGGCTGGGCCCCGGATGCGTCGCAACCGCAAGCATTGCGGCCCGGCTCGGCCTCGGCCCGGTTGGCCGAGGCGTTAGGTACACAGGAAACGCCGCTCAAAGATTGACCTGCGGTGCAGAGACGATACTTACCCCGCACAGCAACAGAACCAGGATCAGACCATGCCGGATGCCGCAATTTCAGCCCAAAAGCCAGTAAACGCACCGGCGGATCATCCGGCACTGCCGACGGAAAAGATCGGTATCCTGCTTGCCAACCTCGGCACGCCGGACAATTACGATTACTGGTCGATGCGCCGCTATCTGAGCGAGTTCCTGTCGGACCGGCGCGTGATCGACTATTCCCCCTGGTTGTGGCAACCGCTGCTGCAACTGGTGATCCTTACCACGCGCCCCTCGCGTTCTGGTGCAGCCTACAAATCAATCTGGAACCACGAGGCTGGCGAAAGCCCACTGATGACGATCACCAGAGATCAAACTACAGCCATTGCCGACACGATGCAGTCACAATACGGCGACCGCGTGATGGTCGATTTCTGCATGCGCTATGGCAACCCGTCGACACGGTCCAAAGTCAAGGCGATGATCGAGGCCGGATGCCGCAAGATCCTGTTTTTCCCGCTTTATCCGCACTACGCCGGCGCCACTTCGGCGACGGCCAACGACGCGTTCTTTCGCTGCCTGATGGACGAGAAATGGCAACCCGCTGTGCGCACCGTGGATCCCTATTTTGCGCATCCTCAGTATATCGATGCGCTCGCCCGCTCGGTCGAGACGGCCTATGCCAAGCTGAAGACAAAGCCTGACATACTACTGTGTTCCTACCATGGCGTACCGAAACGCTACTTGATGGAGGGTGATCCCTATCATTGCCAGTGCCAAAAAACGACGCGTTTGCTGCGCGAGCGGCTGGGATGGGACAAGACCGAAATCAGAACCACATTCCAGTCGAAATTCGGCCCCGAGGAATGGCTGAAACCCTACACTGTCGAAGAGGTTGCGCGGATCGCCGCCGATGAGGGCAAAAAGAACATCGCGATCTGTGCGCCTGCATTTTCGGCAGACTGCATCGAAACACTGGAAGAGATCAACGAAGAGATCAGAGAAAGCTTTGAACACGCCGGCGGGCAGCAGTTCACCTATATTCCTTGCCTGAACGACGATCCGGCGCATATCGCAGCACTGTCAGCCGTTATTGACGAGAACCTGCAAGGGTGGATTCAGCCCTGACACGGGCCATACCCAGCCATCAGACGCAAAAAAGGCGGTGTTTTCACACCGCCTTTTTCGCTTAACCTTGCCGATATGGCTTAGTTGCTGGACGCTACAGCTGCTGCCACCAGGGCGAGCAGGATCAGCGGGACCAGGATGCCCGAGGAAGAAGACGCCTGAGCGGTTTCTTCTACGACCACGACGGGCTCCATCATGACGTCATTCTTGGCATAGGAGCCAGCCATTGCGGAAGTGGCAGCGGCGGACATTGCGGCGGCGAGAGCGATTTTCTTCATGTTATTCTCCAGATATTCGCCTGACGTAAGCCCATAGGACTATGGTTACGCCAAGCACCCAAGACTACCTTGTAACATGTTCTAAGCAGTAAAACCTTGAGAATGCAAACGCAACTTTAGGTGTCCCTGCCGCCGGCCGCCAAAATATCGTCAAATAAGCAACACCTGAGTGCCAACATTGGCGAGCGTGTACAGCTCTTCGATATGCTGGTTGTACAGGCCGATGCATCCGTTGGAGGATCGCCGCCCGATCTTGCGGGTGTCGTGGGTTCCGTGGATCCGGTAGTAGGTCCAACTGAGGTGCAGCGCGCGCGTGCCCAGCGGGTTGTCAGGGCCCGGACCGACGTAATCCGGCCACTCAGGGTTGCGGACCTTCATCGACGGCGTCGGGCGCCAGTCCGGGTTGGGATCCTTTAGCACGATACTGGTACGGCCAAGGCGGGTCAGATCCTCGGTCAGGGGCACCGACGTCGGATATAGCTTGTAGGTATTGCCGTCCTCAGACCAGTAGTGCAGCGCGCGGCTGGTGGTATCGACCAGCACGGCACCCTTGTTCAGGTCCGAAAAATATGGCTGCCAGTCAAGCGAACGGAAGCTGGAAATATTGCGGCGTACGGCCTTTGAGATGTCGCGCTCAATCTCGACCGTTCCCGCGCCGTTCAAATCCTGCGCATATGCCGGTGCGCCCAATATTGCTGCTGAACCAGCCATTGCAGTGCCGGCAAGGAAACGACGGCGGTTGAACTGTGTCTTTGTCGTTTCAGTCATGGTTTCGACTCCATTTTACATAAATCGCTGTTTGTCACATTATTGCCGGAATGCCGCAGTCGCAAATCAAACCCGTGTCATATGGCATCCTCACGCCGATGTGGGTTTGATTAGCAACGCTGTGCGCGATAAGGCTCGGATAACAACGATGGGTGGCTAAATATATGATACGTGTCGCGACACTTTTGGTTTCCACAGCTCTGGCTCTCGCGGCTTGTGCTCCAACTGTAACGACTCCGACCCTTGGGCCGGATGGCAAACCACTGCCACGGGTGTACCGGATCAATTCGGCTGACGAGGCACGGATCGAGTATCGGATGCTCGATTCAGTCAACGCACTGCGCGAAGCTGCAGGCGCCGCCAAGGTGTCGCTGAATTCGCAGCTCAATGCCGCCGCCGCAACGCATTCACGTGACATGTCGATGCAAAACCGACCCTGGCACTTTGGCTCGGATGGATCGTCACCGATTGATCGGGCACGCCGCGTTGGCTATTCCGGGCAATTGCTGGGTGAAAACATCTCTGAGACGTACGAGACCGAGTTGGAAACGCTGGCCGCCTGGATGGAAGATTCCGCAACGCGCGACGTAATCGTCGATTCGTCGGCAACCGATCTTGGCTTTGCCTGGTTCCAGGAACCCAATGGCAAGATCTGGTGGACACTGGTGACCGGAGGGTCGTCCGCCCCAGTTCAGCTCGCGTTTGACGCAAACTGAACGCGCTTCAGGGCAACACCGGTCGGGCTCCCCTCAGGGATTTATGCTGATCGGTGTGCCGTCGCGTACCATCGCATAGACATCCTCGATCTCGCGATCAGTCACCGAAATGCAACCCCAGGTCCAGTCGCGCCCGCCCTTGCGAAACTCGGGCGGTCGACCGTGGATAAAGATGTCGCCACCGGGTGATTTGCCCATGTTCTGCGCCAGCGCCCGGTCCAGCTGGTTTGGATAGGATACCCCGATGGACAGATGGAATCGGCTGTTGGGATTACGACGGTCGATGTAATAGACACCCTCGGGTGTTCTGCCGTCGCCTTCGATCTGCTTGTGGCCGACCGGAGCAAACCCGAGACCGATATCGTAGCTCTTGAGCACTTTTTGATTGTGCATCAGATACATCTTGCGCGCGCCCTTTTGGACGACGACCTGCGTCACTGCCGGGCCGTTGTAGGTTTTGAATTTACTGGTCGCGCAACCCGCCAGACTGAGGGCAAGCAACGAAAGTGCCAGAAACCGGAAAAGACGCATATTGACTGTCCTGCTCGTTTTTTGTGGCTTTATAGCCTGAAAAGCCCCTCCAATACAGGCTCAAGACAGCAATGACGACAAATTGATCCGTTCAGCGCGTGCGCGTCAGGCAGGCGGCAAGTTCGACATGCGTCGACCAGCGGAACTGATCCACCACCTGTATCCAGTCCAGAGTATAGCCCTGCGCCACCAGCGCCGCTGCATCCCGCGCAAAGCTGACCGGGTTGCACGAGACATAGGCGATGCGCGGCATATGGGCCGCCGCCAACTCGGCGATCTGCGCCTGCGCTCCGGCGCGGGGCGGGTCGATCACCACGGCATCAAACCGGCGCAATTCATCAACCAGCAGCGGATTGCGGAACAAGTCGCGCGTTTCGGTTGTCACTGGCTTTAGCCCCTGCGCGTTGCGCCAGCCGTGATCCAGCGCGGCCAGCATCGGCGCCTCGCCCTCTACGGCATGGACCGGCGCGGCCCCGCTCAGCGGCAGCGCAAAGGTGCCGCAGCCGGCAAAAAGATCGGCAACCCGACGCGCGCCTGCCACGACCTCTTGAACTGCCGCAAGTAACGCAGCTTCGCCCTCTGGCGTGGCCTGAAGAAAGGCACCGGGCGGCGGCACAACATTGGCCTTGCCCATGCGCAGTTCAGGCTGCCGGCGCGCAACAGCAACATCGCCCTCCCACGACAGACGGGCAAGGTCATGCTGGCGACCCAGGCCAGCCAGCATTTCGCCCAACGCCGCGTCCAGCGGTCTGCCACCACGCACCGCCACATCCAGCCCGCCATCAGTTCGAGTGATCAGTACAGATAGTTCGCCTTTGCGGCTGGCACCCAACATACCGATCTGTTCAACCAGCGGCAGCGCAGCCGCGATATCGGGATGCACCAGCAGACAGTTCGGAACTGCCACGATCACGTCCGACGCCTTGATGTGAAACCCAGCGAGCGCGCCCTTTTTGGTCCGACGCACCGAAAAGGCAGCGCGGCGACGGGTCTGCGACGGCGACGTCGCGATAGTTCGAAGCTCAGTGTCTAGCCCGTGGGCTGACAACGCCTGTCGCACCACATCAGTCTTCCAGTCACCGACAAAGCCGTCGCTGGCATGCTGCAACTGACAGCCGCCGCAGGATCGGGCATGAGCGCAGGGACCGCGGACGCGATCAGAGGACGGTGTGACGATTTTTGGCACGGCGAGGATGCCGTCAACTACTTCTCCCTCGACCTCTTCGCCGGGCAAAGCGCCCGGGACAAATACCGGACCACGGGCGATCCCGTCGCCCTGATGCCCCAACCGTTCGATGCGTAAAATTGCCATGATCCGCCTCTTGCCCGGTTTATCCGCCCGCGTCGAGCCGTGTCAGAAACGCATTCACCTCACGAGGGGAACAAAGGCGATGTACATCTGTCTCTGGTCCGGCCCGGTCGATCAGTGCAAGGTTCTGCTGGCGCCCGCTGTGCCGGGTGTCCCAAATCCATTTCCAAAAGACATAATCAAACCGCTCTGGGCAGCCGTCAGGCAGGTCCGGACGTGTTCGACCATAATACCGCAACGTACGGTAAAACACGCGCCAGGCCCGTAGCCAAAGTGGCAGGTCCAGCATGACCAGAGTATCCGCACGCGCCAACCGCGTGTCATAAGTGGCCGACAGGCCGCCTTCGAACACCCACAGATCACCGGCCTCGGCCTCTTGTGCCAAAATGATTTTTTGCGGCTTCGGGCGCTCTGCCCAACCAGACTGCCAGTGGATGTGATCCATGTGAATCACGGGCAGGTCGGTTTTTCGCCCAATTCGGCGCGCCAGCGTGGATTTTCCCGATCCGGGCTGTCCCACGATCATGACCCGCTTCACTCTGCCGCCTCCTGCGCTCCCAGAAATCCACCCGATTGCCGGTTCCAGAAGCGGGCATAGAGTCCGTCCTGCGCCAACAGCGCCGCGTGTGTGCCGATTTCGGCGATCCGGCCGTGTTCCATGACCACTATCCGGTCCATGCTCGCGATCGTGGATAGACGATGCGCGATAGCGATCACCGTCTTGCCCTCCATCACTGCGGCCAGCGCCTCTTGAATCTCGGCTTCGACCTCACTGTCGAGCGCCGAGGTCGCCTCGTCCAGTACCAGAACCGGCGCATCCTTGAGGATGGCCCGCGCCAGCGCGATACGCTGCCGCTGCCCGCCCGACAGCTTAACCCCGCGTTCACCCAAGCGCGCGGCATACCCTGATCTGCCTTTGTGATCCTGCAAATCCTGAATAAATTCGTGCGCCGACGCGCGGCGGGCGGCGTCAAACACTTCTTCATCCGTCGCTTCGGGTTGCCCGTAGCGAATGTTGGCCAAAGCCGAACGGTTGAACATCGACGTCTCTTGCCGCACGACCGAAATCTGCCGCCGCAGTGCCTCTTGGGTGAGATCACGAATGTCGGTCCCGTCGAGCAGGATACGACCCTCTTCCAGCTCATAAAGTCGCAGCAGCAATGACATGGTGGTGGATTTACCCGCGCCAGACGCGCCAACCAGTGCCACCTTTTCACCCGCCTTGATATCCAGCGTCAGATCCTGAAGCGCTGCAACTGACCCGCCATAGGCAAACTTGACGCCCTCAAACAAAACCGCGCCCGGTCCCTTGGCGGTGTCCTGCGCACCACTGCGATCCGTAATCTCGTGCGGGGGCGCGAGGGTTAAGATACCATCCTCAATCTCACCGATATTGGTAAAGATCGAAATGGCGACGCGGCCCAGACGGTTGGTCAACTGACTCAGCCGTGTGGCGACCATCGCGGTCATGGCAATATCGCCCGTCGACGCGCTGCCAAGCGTCCAAAGATACAGCGCCCCAAGGATACTGAACAGCGGCAGCATCCCGCCCAACGTCATCAGCACCAGCCGGAACATGGATGAGATGCCGCCAAATTCCAGCGCGCGCTGCCGGAAATGGTCAAGCTCGCGCAGGGTTGCGCGATCCTCGTACTGGCTGTGGGCGAACAATTTGACCGCTGCGATATTCGACAGGGTGTCGACAATCTGCCCGGTCACCTGGGTTCGCGCGCCTGCCCGTGCCGCCGCGCGCCGCTGCACCCGCGGGATGAAGTAGCGAAGCGCGACAAAATAGAGCCCGCCCCAAAGCACAAAAATCAGCAACAACCGAGTATCAATGTGCGCCATAAGCAGCAGTGATCCACCAAAGACGGCCAGTGAATAGATTCCAACATCGGCAACTTCTATCACCACGTCGGTCAACGCCCGCGAGGTCTGCAACGCCTTCTGGCTGATCCGCCCGGCAAAATCATTCTCAAAGTAGCGCATGGAGTGGCCCAGCGTGTGCCGGTTGACCCGGCTTAGCACCAGCGGAAACAAATGCGGCCCCAACAGTATTCCCGTCACCCCGGCATCGGCGGCGAACAACAACGGGCGTAACACCAGAAAAAACAGGCCGCCAAAGACGATGACTGGCCAGAAAGGTGCCCAGAACCCGCCACCGTCGTGCACAGACGCCGCGTCGATGACCCAGCCAGTGAACGAAGCAGCCACGATTTCAGACATCCCGGCCACAAAAGTAACGGCAAAGGTCAGCGCAATCGCCCGTTCCGACCCGCGCAAGGCCCATTTCGCGAATGGCCAAAGATGCTGCGGCGGTGGGCCCTCGGCGGGCTGAAACACGTCGATCAAAGCAAGGAGCCACTGCCAAAGGGTTCTCATTCCGCTGCCTCCTGACCATCCGACCCCTGGTCAGAGCCTATGAAACCGCGCGACTGCCGGTTCCAGTAGCGCGCGTACAGACCACCCTGCGCCAGCAGCGCGTCATGTGTGCCCAGTTCAGCAATACGACCCTGATCCAGCACAAGGATGCGATCCATCGACGAAATCGTCGACAAGCGGTGCGCGACGGCCAGAACCGTCTTGCCGGTCATGACCTGCTCCAGCGCCTCTTGTATTGACGCCTCAACTTCAGAATCCAGAGCGCTGGTCGCCTCGTCCAGAATGAGGATCGGCGCGTTTTTGAGGATGGCGCGCGCCAGCGCGATGCGCTGTCTCTGACCACCCGACAGTTTCACGCCACGCTCGCCCAGATGCGCGAGGTAGCCCTTGCGACCAGCGTGATCCTCAAGCCCGCCGATGAAATCATGGGCCTCAGCCTTTTGCGCGGCGGCATGAACCTCGGCCTCGGTTGCATCTGGTTTGCCGTACCGGATGTTGTCCAAAGCCGAACGGTTGAACATTGCGGTTTCCTGCGTGACCATGCCGATCTGGCGGCGCAGGGATTCCTGCGTGACGCCGCGAATGTCCTGACCGTCGATCAAAATCCGTCCCTGTTCGGCATCATAAAGCCGCAAGAGCAGAGCCACCAACGTCGATTTCCCCGCCCCAGACGCGCCAACAATGCCCAGTTTTTCCCCAGGCGCGATGTCGAGGTTCAGATGCTCAACCCCACCGGTTTTGCGTCCATAGGCAAAACCCACATTGTCGAGCGTGATGCGCCCTTTTGGCACCGTCAGTTCCGCAGCGCCGTCGGCATCAAGCAACGTGTGCGGCGGGGTAAGCGTGCGCATCCCATCCTCGACCTCACCCACATTGGCATAGAGCCCCATCAACGTGAAACTGACCCACCCGGTCATTTGCGCCAACCGCAGCGACACCGCGCCTGTGGCGGCAATATCCCCCGCCGTCACCAATCCACGCGACCAGTACCATAGCGCACCGCCCACCAGCAGCACCGGCAAAACACCCGCCATCGCCACCAGCCAGAACCGGAACGTGACCGAGATCCGCCCGAATTCCAGCGATCTGTCGCGGAACGTGCCCATTGCGCCCAGCGCCGCGCGATCCTCAAAATCTGCGTGGGCAAACAGTTTGACGATCTTGATGTTGGTCACGGTGTCCACGACCTGCCCGGTAACCATCGCCCGCGCGGCAGCCCGTGCCTTGGATGTCGACCGGATCAGCGGCATGAAATATCGGATCATCAGCAGATAGCCGGCCAACCATACCACGAGCCCCAGCGCGATCCGCACATCCACCGTGCCCAGCATCAGCGCCGCCCCGATTACGGACGCCAGCGCAAAAAGCACCGTCTGCACGATCTCGACCACCGAATCCGTCATGGCGCGGGCCGTCTGCATTTCCTTTTGCGCGATGCGGCCGGCAAAATCGTCGTCAAAGAATGTCACCGACTGGCCCAATGTGAACCGGTGCACCCGCGACAGCACGAGGTTAAAGACATTGGGCGCCACAACGATGCTTTGCAGATACGAGTTGGCGCCAAAAATCACTGGGCGCAGCACCAGAAAAAATGCCAGCGACACTAGCAGAACACCAGACTGATCGACAAAGATTGAGGTCGCATCGGACGACAGCGCCGCGTCGATGACCAGGCCCAGGATCAGGGCGGCCATGACTTCGACCACACCGGCGGCCACCGACACAACGGCTGCGACGCCCAGCGCCTTTTCCGCACCACGCAGCGTCCAGCGGAAAAACGGCCAGAGTGTCCGTGGCGGCGGGCCATTTGCCTGCGCAAAAGGGTCTAACCAGTCGGAGAATCTCATTCCGTTGCCTCGGTCACTGTGTCGGGGTCGGTGTCCAGAAAGCCGCCAGACTGACGGGACCAGAACCCTGCATATAGTCCACCCTGCGCCAAAAGCGCGTCATGGCTGCCATGTTCCACAATCCGCCCTTGATCCATCACCAAAATCCGGTCCATTCGGGCAATAGTGGACAATCGGTGCGCGATGGCGATCACGGTTTTGCCCTCCATCATGCCATACAGCGTGTCCTGAATCGCGGCCTCAACCTCGCTATCAAGGGCGCTTGTCGCCTCGTCCAGCAGCAGGATCGGCGCATTCTTCAGGATCACGCGGGCAAGAGTTACACGCTGGCGCTGCCCGCCGGACAGCTTGACACCGCGTTCGCCCACCTGAGCATCATAGCCGGTACGACCATGCATATCCACAAGCCCGAGAATGAATTCATGCGCCTGCGCCTGATGCGCAGCCGCCAGCATCTGCGCCTCAGAAGCGTCGGGGCGGCCATACAGAATGTTGTCGCGTACCGAACGATGCAGCAATGCGCTGTCCTGTTGGACCATGCCAATGTTCAGCCGCAAACTGTCCTGAGTCACACAACCGATGTCCTGACCATCAATCAGAATGCGGCCCTGTTCGACCTCATAAAACCGCAACAGCAGCTTGACCAGAGTCGATTTTCCAGCACCCGAGCGTCCCACCAGGCCGATCTTTTCTCCCGGCTGAATGCTGAGCGACACATGGTCCAACCCACCCGAACCGCGACCGTAATGATGTGACAGATCCTCAATCTCAATCCGGCCAGCCGTCAGATTCAGGGATGCCGCACCGGGCGCATCCACCAGTGTAACTGGCTGCGCAATCGTCTGCATTCCTTCGGCCACGATCCCGAGTTCGCGGAAAAACGTGGTCAGCGCCCACATGATCCACCCGGTCATCGCGTTCAATCGTAGCGTCAGCGCCGTAGCGGCGGCGACAGCCCCGACACTGGTTAACCCATGCATCCAGAACCCCAACGCCAGACCGACAACTGCCACAATCAGCAGCCCGTTCAGAAAGACCAGCGTCACGTCCATGATGGTATAGAGCCGCATTTCAGCCTGAAACGTCGTTCGGGTCTGATCTATCGCCTCGCGCGCATAGGCAATTTCGGTGTTGTGATGGGCGAACATCTTGACCGAATGGATGTTGGTATAACTGTCCACAACCCGCCCGGTGACCAGGCTTCGGGCATCCGATGCCGCTTTGGACGCCGGCCCGACGCGCCGCACGGTCCAGACCATCAGAATGGCGTAAAGCCCCATCCAGATCGCAAGCGGCACGATCAGCCACGGCTCAACCTGGCCCAGCAGCGCGGTAGCCCCCACCAGATAAGCCAGCGAAAAAGCGATGGCATCAAAGGTCTGGAACACCGCCTCACCCGCGGCAGGCGGGGTTTGCATAATACGGTTGGCGATGCGGCCGGCAAAATCATTTTCAAACCAGCCAACCGACTGACGCAACACCTGCCTGTGCGCCCGCCACCGTACCAGGGTGCCGAAATTCGGCATAATCGCGTTGTTGAGCAGCAGCACATCCAGCGCCTGCAACACTGGCCGCACCAAGAGGATAAAGACAGCCAGCGCCAGCAGCACCCCGCCGTGATCGGCCCAAACCTGCGCCGGATCACCAGAAAGGATGTCAACCACCCAACCCATGACCCAGATCAATCCAATCTCGACCATGGCCACCACAACCGACATGACCCCGGTCCAGAAAAAGATCCGGTGAAATGGACGCGCATACTCCATCAGAAACGGCAAGAGCCGCGTCGGTGGTGTGTCCGTTTCCGAGTAGGGCGTATAGGGGTCTACGAGATTTTCAAAAAACCGGAACATTGAAACAGCTTTGGTCAGAGTGACGGTGCCACATATTGTCACCGATTTCCCGGACAATGACCATGGAGCTAGGGACAAGATTTGCGCGGAAACGGGCCGGTGTCACGAACCGTGTAGCAGCGAATCCCTGTCGAGGATAAAGTCAGATGCGATCCAGAGGTCCTCTAATTTTTTGAGTCGGGCACCCAAAGCCGGGCCGGAAAGCTCTGGCATCAGGTCGTGGGCCGTGACGGGAAACCGGGCGGTTGCCCCCCGGTCTGATGCGACAAACGCCGCCGGATTCAATGGTAGTTCAAACAATGCTGCGCGTAACAGAAGGACGTCCCGTGCAAAAGCCGCGCCATGACGATAGCCCAGCGCGGCGGCGCCGTCAGCCGATTCAATACCATCGCGCAGAGCCAAAAGATGACGCTGGTCCGCCCGGGACAATCGCAGGGTCGCACCATCAGCAAACCCCAGAACCGCTAGCCGACGCAACGCATCAGGCGCTATAGCGAACTGCCTCTCGATGTGAATCAACGGACCAAGTGCATGCGGCACCGCACCCGGCAGCACACGACCCAACACCCCGGTCGCCCGCATCGTCGCCACCGAAGGCGCAGGATCGGGTGCCGCGAGGAGCTTGATAACCTCGCTTCCGACCCGTTCCCGTGACAAATTATCGAGACCGTCAAGATGGGTTGCAATGGCCGCAAGCGCCTGGGGATCCAGGCCGGCAGCAGGATCGCCGTACCAAGCCACAAAGCGAAAAAACCGCAGGATGCGCAGGAAATCCTCGTTAATGCGGCGGTCGGGGTCTTCGATGAAACGCACGCGACGCGCGCGCAAGTCAGCCAGCCCAGCCAAAGGGTCGCAGAGCTGGCCAGTGGAATCGACATAGAGCGCATTCATCGTAAAGTCGCGGCGTCGGGCATCCTCGGTCACGGCATCGGAAAAGCGAACAGTGGCGTGGCGACCATCCGTCTCGATATCAGCGCGAAAGGTGGTCACTTCGTAGCCGGTTCCGTTCGCCACAATGGTCACGGTACCATGGTCTATGCCGGTTGGAACCGCCCGTAATCCGGCTTTGGCCGCCAACTCCATGACCATCGCAGGGCGCGCATCGGTGGCTATGTCCACATCCGCTACCGGCATCCTCAGAACCGCGTTGCGCACACAGCCCCCAACGGCGAATGCCTGATGACCGGCGCCTGTCAGCATGCGCAGCACGCTCTGGGTTCCAGACTGCTCCAGCCATTCACCCGAAACCTTCATTCCGACATACGATCAGCGAGCGCACGCAATATTCGCGCCGTCGCCCCCCAGATGTAGTAGGGTCCGAATGGCACGGTGAAATAGTTTCTGCGCGATCCGCGCCAGCGGCGCGACTGCGTGGAAAATCGTGTCGGGTCAGTGATATGAGACAGCGGCACGGCAAAAATTTCAGCCACCTCACCTGGCTCGGCAACTGGTTCAAACGTGCCACGGACCAGCCCGATGACTGGCGTTATGATAAAATTTGTGACTGTTTCGTGGCTAGGCAGCGTCCCGATGACGTCAACCTGTTGGCGTGGCAGCCCCACCTCTTCTTCTGCCTCGCGCAGGGCGGCCGCGATCACATCCGTGTCGCCGGGATCAAGCTTGCCTCCAGGAAAGGCGATTTGCCCGGGATGATGCCGCAATGCCGACGACCGCTTGGTCAGAATCACGTCATAGCCTGCTGACCCCGGTACAAGAGCCAGCAACACGCCAGCAGGCCGCAAAACACGGTCCGGGGGTAATACTGTCTCGGGGTTCAGATCAAAATCCGAGGACGCGGCGCTATCCAGCGTCAGCGCCCTGCGGATCTGATCAAGCTGGTCAGTCGCCATTCGCGCCCTGCGCCTCGAACCCGACGGTTGCGGGGTCCAGATCGTAATGCGCGCCGCAAAACTGGCAATCCGCTGTCACACGCCCATCATCCGTGGTCATCTTCTGAATATCCTTGGCAGAATAAATCGACAGGCTGTGCTTCACACGGTCTTCGGAACAGGTACAGCCAAACCGCACCGGCTGCGCGTCAAAGACCCTGGGATTTTCTTCGTGAAACAGTCGGACCAGCAGGTCGGTGGGCGGGAGCGTCGGGCCGATCAGCTCAAGCTCTTCGACCGTATCGAGCAGGATGTTGGCGCGGTTCCAATTCTCGCCCTCCTCGCCATCAATCAAATCATTGGGCTGCAACAGCCCGCCGTCCCCCGATCCGCCGTCTTTGGCAAATGGCGACGCCTTGGGCATATGTTGCAACATGACGCCGCCGGCGCGCCAATGCTCTGCCACACCCGGTTCTGCACTACGGCCAAAGCTAAGTGCAAAGCGGGTCGGAAGCTGTTCGGATTGGGCAAAATAAGCCTGCGCACATTCTGCCAGCGTCTTACCCGTCAGCGGCGTAATACCCTGATAGGGCGTCATCCCCTCGCCCTGATCAATGAGCACGGCAAAATAACCGTCACCCACTTGCGCCATCGGCGGCTCATCCGTCAGGCGATCAGCGTCATAGCTGGCGTAGGCGCGAATGCGGGCAGGCTGGTCATCCGCCTCGGGGCCGTAAAAATCAGTCGCGATCATGCGCACCGGGCCCTTGGATTGAACCTGAAGCGACAACTTCCATCGCAGTTTGATCGTCTGACCGATCAGCGCCGTGAGCAACGCCATTTCAGCCACCAGCGCCTCGACTTGCGGTGGGTAATTGTGCTGCTTGAGGATACCGTCCAATACACCATCAAGCCGTGCAACACGGCCGCGGATATCCGAACGGTCCAGCTGAAAGGGCAGGACGGTGTCGTCCCAGGCGAGTTTTAGTCCAAGGGTCATGGGGTTTCCTTATCTGCCACGCGTTGGCATACCGCGTCTATATAGGCACAAGTCGGCAGGGTCCAAGAGGAAGAGCAATGACACCACGTTTCGGAGAGCCACCAGAACCAGGTCGTCGCTACAGTCTACGACCCGGAGCCTATGCTATCTTGCCGCGCGGCGCAGCGCTGTTGCTGACCCATCAGGACGACCCGCACCCGGAATACCAATTGCCCGGCGGCGGTATCGACCCCGGCGAATCACCCCTGACGGCCCTGCATCGCGAGGTGTTTGAAGAAACCGGGTGGTTGATCGCTCGGCCTCGCCGCTTGGGTGCATTCCGGCGATTCACCTTTATGCCCGAATACGACATGTGGGCCGAAAAGCTCTGTATCATCTATCGCGCGCATCCCGTCCGCCCCATCGGTCCCCCAACAGAATTGGGACATGAGGCCGTCTGGATGGCATCCACCCTTGCCGCCGAAGTTCTGGGAAATCCCGGTGATCGGCATTTTGTGACCCATTATTCCGGCTGAAGCACATCAAATTCCAGCAAAGTGGCGGAAACGTCATCTTCCAAACCACCGCCCGGAGCCATCCCCTGAGTGAGGCGCCAGAACAAATCGTCAAGGAACTCTGGACCTTGCGCACCTCGGGCGGTTTCGCGGACGAGACGCAAGAGCCCCTCGTCTCCCAACATTTGGCCGTCGCTCATCACCGCCTCGCTGAAGCCATCGGTATAGAGCAAAAGACGGTCCCCAGGTCGCAAGAATAGGGTCTGCCGTTCATATTGCGCCGCCTCGACCAGCCCGACGGGCAGACCGCCATTTCCGACAAACGCGGCCTGACCGTCAGCGCGCAACAGCAGCGGTGGTGGATGCCCAGCCTGCACCAGCCGCACCTCTCCGCTGGACAAGTCCGCGGTCATGTAGAGCATGGTCAGATATTCCTCGATCCCTACATCCGATGAAAGTCGCTCATTCAGCATCGTCGCCACCACTTCGGGTGGGCGCAGGGCATGAAACGTGTCAAACCGACGCTCGAGTCCCAGATTCTGATCGGGATAGCGGCTGCTGAGATAGCCCGCCACCCGTGCCGTCACCAGGGCCGAGGTGATGCCATGCCCGGAAACGTCGATACTGTAAGCGCCAAGCCTATCGTGCGCCGGACTGAACATACCCACCAAATCGCCACCGACATGACCACACGGCTTTAACAGCAGGCTGACCTGCGACGTGCCAAAGCGCCGTGTGCGTTCGGGGACCAGTGATTCCTGAATCAGCCGCGCCTGTTTCAAATCCTGATCAATAGCATCATAAACGGTTTGCAGTTGAGCGAGAGTGTTCGAGATCAGCCGGTTTTTTTCGCTAAGCTCCCGCTCCATCGACACGACGCGAGCGCCGGCATTTATGCGCGCTCGCAATTCATGCGCATTGACCGGCTTGGTCAGGAAATCATCAGCACCGGCGTCCAACCCCTGCGCCACCTCTCCCTTGTCGGATTTAGAGGTGAGCAGAATGAAGTACCCATAAGCATCGCTTGATAAGCTCCTGAATTGACGACAAAATTCAAGCCCGTCCATACCTGGCATCATCCAGTCCGACAGCACCAGATCGGGCGCAAAGCGCTGCGCGATATCAAGCGCCTCCTCACCGGATTCCGCCTGCATCACCTGGTATCCCCAGCGGTCGAGCATCGAGGTAACAATCTTGCGCTGAAGTCGGCTATCGTCAACCACAAGGATCCGCTGCACCGCTGCGCGAACCATTTCTGTGTTAGCCAGATTTTGCGCTATTGGAATCACACCATGACCTTACGTCCGAAAGAGAAACTGAGCAGTTCCCGATGAATACCGCGCCCGTCTTTAACATCGAGTGAACTCTAAAATGCGCGGTATTTGACCCCTATTGGTAACACCCTGTTTACGTTTACACGTCAGAGTTGCAGCAAACGGAGGGTTTCGGAATGATCGACTGGTCGCGGGTGCGCGAACTGTGTGATGAAATCGGCGCAGATGATTTTGGCGAAGTGGTTGAACTGTTTCTTGCCGAGGTTGAAGAAACACTTGATTCCTTGCCGACTCGGATGTCCGACGCAAACGCACTTGAGAATGCCCTGCATTTCCTTAAGGGAAGCGCCTTGAACTTGGGCTTTTCGGCGCTGGCGCAGCATTGCCAGGCCGCTGAGCGGGCAGCGGCTGGGGGGGATGTTGTCGGGATCGACCCCGGGCACGTTCTCTCGATCTACAACATGTCACGAAAGCTGTTCCTGACTGAACTGCCGAAACACATGGCGGCCTGATACGTCCCGCCGGGTTCGCGCATCGGTCAGATCAGAAACTGCGCCAGAACCTCGTCATCAGTGATGTCCTGATAGGTGAACCCGTTGGTGTCGAGTTTGGCAAAGAACGTCGCAAAATTGGCGGCATCAGTGGTTTCGATTCCAATCAGCACTGATCCAAAGTTGCGCGCGGATTTCTTGAGATACTCGAACCGGGCGATGTCATCCTCTGGACCCAGAAGCCCAAGAAAGTCCTTCAACGCACCGGGCCGTTGCGGCAACCGCAGAATAAAGTACTTTTTGACCCCTGAAAACCGCTGCGCGCGTTCCTTGACCTCGGGCAAACGCTCAAAATCGAAATTGCCGCCGGAGGTGACGCACACCACGGTGCGGCCACGGATCGACTGTCCCAGATCTTTGAGAGCATCAACCGCCAGCGCGCCGGCCGGCTCCAGCACAATGCCCTCAACATTCAACATGTCGAGCATGGTTGTGCAAAGCCGATCCTCGGGGATCGTCAGTGCGTTGGCCAGGCCCACGTCGCGCAGGCGGGCAAACGTGCGCGCACCGATCTGACCCACGGCTGCGCCATCCGCAAACGTGTTGACCTTATCGAGCTTGACCGGCCGTCCAGCCTTAAGTGCCGCCCGTAAACAGGCGCCGCCCAGCGGTTCGACAAAGCTGTATTGCGTGCCGTTGCCAAAATAGCTGATCGCGCCTGCCGACAGTCCGCCGCCACCGACTGGAATGATGATATGATCCGGCAGACGTCCCAACTGCTCTTCGATTTCGACCGCAACTGATGCCTGACCTTCTATTACATCCTCGTCGTCAAACGGCGACAGAAAGTAGCCCTTGGTTTCAGCGCAGTACGTTTGTGCCGCACGCAAAGTATCGTCGAAATAGTCGCCCGTAAGGCGGATTTCCACCGCGTCACCACCAAACATCCGGGTCTTCTGGATCTTTTGCTGCGGCGTCGTGACTGGCATAAAGATCACGCCATTCACCCCAAAATGGCGACACATAAAGGCGACGCCCTGCGCGTGATTCCCTGCCGAGGCACAAACATACAAAGGCACTTCGGGACGTTTGCGCATCGCGTTGAATGCCCCGCGCAGTTTATAGCTGCGGACCGGCGACAGATCCTCGCGTTTCAGCCAGATATCTGCATCGAACCGATCCGACAGATGCGCATTGCGCAGCAGTGGCGTCGCGGGAAAGACATCCCGCATGGCAACGGTTGCGGCACGGGCGGCAGTTTGAAAATCGGTCATTCCATTGACATGGCGCAGGACAGAGCTTTTCGCAAGATGTCAGTCGATGGGCCGCTTTTGGATAAAATGGCCATATAGCGTCGTCAGTACGGAAATCCCGATGATGGTCATGAACCAGTTCACCACGATCCCGTAGACAAGGTCGATGAGTGATCCCGAATTATTGTGGATCAGGCTCGGCAGCATGACGATGATGCTAGCCCCTACAACCAGTGCCGCCAGCACTGTGAAGGTTCCGGATTCGCCCGATGTCGCCCGCCATGCCTCTGACAAAGGCAGGCTTTCGCCCAGCGCAGAGGCTGGCAACATCACCGCAAGCCGGAAAAAGATAAAGGCGGCAACCCAGATCATCGCCATATAGACCACCCCCCAAGCCGCCGGCTCCACCGAGAGGACCGCAACCGCCGGTATGGCAGCGATCGTGACCCCCAGACCAACGGCGAACCCCAGCAGGATCGACCGGCCAAGATAGCCCACCATACATGACCCGTGCCACCGCGGCAGCCAGCCCGCGGGATATTCCTCTTTTAAAACAAAACGATGCCAGGCTACGGCGATCCACAGACTGGCCAGAAGCGCAACGATGCCCATGACCAGCGCTTGCAGCCCAGATCCCGGCGTCATGGCGGGCATCTGCGCGCCAACATCGTTCGTAATCAATTGCGGCGGGTTCAGAAACAAAGCGATCTGATTGACCGCCTGCACCAGGTAAAGAACAATCGACACCCGGAACGCCTGATCGAGATTGCGAAACACCAGCCGCACCGAATGAAGGAAGATCTGCCAGCCTTTCATCGCGTTGCTCCTATAATTTACCACCAGCGCAGAGTTAACATGCAGATACCTGCCCACAAAGGGGCAAACCTTGCCCCGCATCGGAAAACCGGATATTCGCGCGCCAAACATGCAGAGGAAATGCCCATGTCCGCGCCCAAGAAAGTCGTTCTGGCCTATTCCGGTGGTCTCGATACGTCGATCATCCTGAAATGGCTGCAAACCGAATATGGTTGCGAGGTTGTGACCTTTACCGCCGATCTGGGCCAGGGCGAAGAGCTTGAGCCGGCGCGGGAAAAGGCGATCCTGCTGGGGATCAAACCCGAGAACATCTATATTGAGGACGTGCGCGAGGAATTTGTGCGCGACTTCGTATTCCCGATGTTCCGCGCCAATGCGCTGTACGAGGGGCTGTATCTGCTGGGCACGTCCATCGCACGGCCGCTGATCTCAAAACGGCTGGTCGAGATTGCCGCCGAAACCGGTGCAGACGCCGTGTCGCATGGCGCAACCGGCAAGGGCAACGATCAGGTGCGGTTCGAACTGGCGGCCTATGCGCTGAACCCGGATATAAAAGTGATCGCGCCGTGGCGTGAATGGGATCTGTCGTCGCGGACCAAACTTCTTGAGTTTGCAGAGAAAAACCAGATCCCGATTGCCAAAGACAAGCGGGGCGAGGCGCCGTTTTCGGTCGATGCCAACCTGCTGCACACCTCTTCCGAGGGCAAGGTGCTGGAGGATCCGGCGCAAGAGGCCCCCGATTACGTCTACCAGCGGACTGTGAACCCCGAAGACGCGCCCAACACGCCGGAAATGGTCGAGATCACCTTTGAAAAGGGTGATGCTGTGGCCATCAATGGCGAGGAAATGTCGCCCGCGACCATCCTGACCAAACTCAACGAACTGGGCGGCAAGCATGGCGTCGGGCGGCTCGACCTGGTCGAGAACCGCTTTGTCGGGATGAAGTCGCGCGGCATGTACGAAACCCCCGGCGGCACGCTCCTACTCGAGGCACATCGCGGGATCGAACAGATCACACTCGATTCCGGCGCGGGCCACCTCAAAGACAGCATCATGCCGCGCTACGCCGAACTGATCTATAATGGTTTCTGGTTCAGCCCCGAACGCGAGATGATGCAGGCCCTGATCGACAAATCCCAAGAGCACGTGTCCGGCACGGTCCGGATCAAACTCTACAAAGGTTCAGTTCGCACCGTGGCGCGGTGGTCAGAGCACAGCCTGTATTCCGAAGCGCATGTCACATTCGAAGAAGATGCCGGTGCCTATGACCAAAAGGATGCACAGGGCTTTATTCAACTGAATGCGCTGCGTCTCAAACTTCTGGCCGCCCGCAACCGGCGGCTAAAAGGCTAAGCCAGCCAAACAGATCTGTAAAACTGTTCCCCGTGACTGTCTGACACAATCACGGGGCACTCGTTATGCTCGGGCAACATGCCTTCAGGAATACTGATTACACTTGGACAACACGCCCAAGGATTATTGGCAAAAGCGTCGCGGCCCCGGCCGTCCCGATTATCCACGCAGATCCTTGTAAAAGAGTTTCACACAGGAGAATTATTTTAGCCGACGGGATGCGAGCCGTTCATATGGCACGAGGGCAGCATCGACGATCTCTGCAGCCGCCCCTGACAAAAGCGGTAGCGGTCCCTCGACCTCAGCAAAACTGGTCGAACGATGAACGGCGCCATACCAGATCGGCGCCCAGACACCGTCGGCGGCATGTCCGCCAGCGGGCCAGGATAACATCGCTGGATCAAAGGGCAGATTGATGGCCGCGCACAGCTTGCGCAGCATCTCTTCGGGCGCGCGACGGATATCCGCGCTGTCGATGATCACCGGATCCTGCCCCATCGCCCGTATCTCATCATACAGCGCCGCCTGCTGAACGAACCCAATATCGTCGAGCGTGACCGCCTGATATTTGGCGCCAAAACTGGCGACAACCCGGGCCGGATGACGGATAAGGAACACGTTAACCACCTGTGCCATCCAGTCACGCGCAATACCGGGTAACATATGCTGCGTCATATGCTTTTGATAGCTGTGCGGCTTGGCGCCCGGAACTGGTCCCCGCAGGGCTTCGGCCACTTGCTTGGCACTCTCCGGGCGACTGGTTAGGATCTCTTCGCGCATTGGATGGTTCAACCCGCTGCGCCGCAAATAAGGTCCGTAAAAGGGTTCGTCCACCACATGAAAATCGGCGCGATTGCCAAAAGCGTACATCATCGCAGTCGACAGGTTGCGCGGCCCGGACCACATGGCGATCCGCATTATTCGGCTCCCTCGGGGCTAAATGTCATCAACTGTCTCCCTGAAACGTGTTCGGTCACGCCTGCTCAACATGGCGTGACCCGCGCTGTCAACATTTGCATTGCAACACCCCGGCAGGCACCGTGCAGCCAGAGGAGAATTATCATGCATCGTACCAACATGTTCAAACCGGCCCTTCTGGGTTTGCTCGCCTTTGTCGGGCTGGCCATCCAACCCGACCGCGCCCAGGCAGAAGAAATCATCGTGGCCGGCGGCTGCTTTTGGTGCGTTGAATCCGACTTCGAAAGCGTGCCGGGTGTACGCGAGGCAGTGTCCGGCTATACTGGCGGGACAACTGCAAATCCGACCTACAAGCAGGTCGGCAAGGGCGGCACCGGGCATTACGAAGCAGTAAAAATCGACTACGATCCGCGCAAGGTCAATCTTGACCAGCTTTATGCCATGTTCTTTCGCTCGGTCGATCCCACCGATGCCGGTGGCCAGTTTTGTGATCGGGGCGCAAGCTACCGCACCGCAATCTTCGTCACGAATCCTGCGCAAAAGACCGCTGCGGAAAAAGCCAAGACCGATGCACAGAAAACTCTGGGGCAAAAGATAGTCACGCCGATTCTGCCTACCTTACCGTTCTATAACGCCGAAGATTACCATCAGGATTATTACAAAGGCAGCAACCGCGTCCTGACCCGCTTTGGAGCAATAAAACAGTCGGACGCATACAAACGCTACCGCGAGGGCTGCGGCCGCGACGCCAGGATCAAGGCGCTTTGGGGCGATGCCGCGCCGTTTGTACACGGATAACGCTAAAGCCGCGCGTTGTGAATATCCTTCAGATCTGGAATCACATCAGCCGCCCCCCGGCGTGTCACCATGATCGCCGCGGCGCGGCTCGCCAGCCCAATGGCCTGCTGCATCGGCATCCCGCGATCCAGGCCAGCCAACAGATAGCCGGTAAACGTATCGCCGGCCCCGGTCGTGTCCACCGGCGTGACCGGAATCGCCGGGAAATCCAGCATGACACCGGTGTCGGTGTTGATCCAGCGACACCCGTCAGCCCCCAGCGTCACCACGATGTCACGCACCGGCAGTGCTTCGATATTATGTCCGATGGCTTCTTCCAGCTGTGCCGCCTCAACCGCGTTCAGCACCAGTATATCCAGTAGCGGCAGCACCGCCATCACGGCCGACGCGTCAAAAGGTGCCGCCGCATAGACAATCCGCATCCCAAGCGCCGACGCCCTCGTCGCCGACTCAGCTTGGGCGTTGGTTTCGTTCTGCATTAGAAAGTTGTCGCCAGAGATCGCCCCCGCTAGCGCGCGATTAATGTCATCACCCGAAAGCTCTAGATTTGCTCCGGGGAATAGAACGATCGCATTCTCTCCATCGTCATCCACCATAATATACGCGTGCCCGGTCGGGGCATCGACCGTCGAAATGAACCGTGTATCCACGCCATACTCCAACAGCCGCTCAACCGCCCAGGCACCATCCACACCGACCGCGCCGATATGCACGACATGGCAACCCGCTCGCGCCAAAGCCACCGACATATTTGCGCCCTTGCCACCCAGCCCACGCGAAGCCCCGGTCGAGGCCAATGTTTCACCTGGCCCAGGAAGGCGCGGCACCTGATAAACCAGATCCGCATTGATCGAACCAAGGTTGAATACCGTCACGACACCTCCTGCTTCTTCTCTTTAAAAATACGCAAATACGCCCCCAGCCACAGGCGCCGTCATCCCACCTTGCACGCTGCCAACACTGCCATATTCAGAATGTCACTCGCCGTGGCGTTGGTCGAGCAGATCTGAATCGAATGACCGACACCGGCCAGAATAGGCCCGATCACTGTCGCCCCTCCCATTTCCTGCATCAGCTTGACCGAGATCGAGGCAGAGTGCCGCGCCGGCACCACCAATATGTTGGCCGGTCCGGTAAGTCGCTGGAACGGATAGGCCTCTTGCGCCTTGACGTTGAGCGCGACATCCACCGTCATCTCGCCCTCGTATTCAAAATCGGCGCCTCGTTCATCCAGGACGCGAGCGCCCTTGTGCATCTTTTCCGCCCGCTCTGATACCGGGTAGCCGAATGTCGAAAACGAGACAAAGGCCACACGCGGCTCCAGCCCAAGATGCCGGGCAACGCCGGCCGCGTGTTCGGCGATGTCCGCCAGATCATTCTCGTCCGGCCATTCATGGACCAAGGTATCTGCGATCAGCACGATACGGCCCTTCTGCAGCAACGCCGTCACGCCCGCTGCACCGTGTTCGGCATCAGCATCAAAGACGTGGTTGATCAGTTCCATCACATGCGCCGACTTTCGCGTCACACCGGTGATCAATCCATCACCGTGACCATGCGCCAGCATCAGTGCCGCAAAGACATGCCGGTCCCGCGAAGCAAGCCGGTGAATATCCGTCCGGTCGAAACCCTTGCGTTGCAGCCGTTCATAAAGAAACGCCTTGTAGGTATCGAGATGCGGCGTGTTGGCGGCATTCACCACCTCAATCTCACTGACCGCATCGCCCATACCAGCGGCCTCAAGCTTGGCCTTCACGTCCGGAGCGCGACCAACGATAAGCGCCTGCCCCAGACCCGAACGCTGATACATCACAGCAGCGCGCAGCACGCGGGGGTCATCACCTTCGGCAAAGATCATCCGGGCCTGCGCCGCGCGGGCACGCGTGTTAATGCCACGCAGAATGCTGGCGGTCGGATCCATTCGCGACTTGAGCGAAAGCTCATAGGCCTCCATGTCGATGATCGGGCGGCGGGCGACGCCGGTATCCATGCCGGCCCGCGCCACGGCCGTCGGAATGCGATGGATCAGCCGGGGATCAAATGGGGTTGGAATGATGTAGTCGCGACCAAAGCTCAGCGTCTTGCCATAGGCCAGCGCAACCTCATCCGGCACATCCTCGCGCGCCAAAGCCGCTAGCGCCTCGGCACACGCAATTTTCATATCGTCGTTGATAGCACGCGCGTGAATATCCAGCGCGCCACGAAACAAATATGGAAATCCAAGAACATTGTTTACTTGATTGGGATAATCGCTGCGCCCGGTGGCAACGATGGCATCTTCGCGCACGGCATGCGCCTCTTCTGGCGTGATCTCAGGATCGGGGTTGGCCATCGCAAAAATCACCGGGTTCGGCGCCATCGACAACACCATCTTTTGCGTCACGGCACCTTTGGCTGACACACCCAGAAAGACGTCAGCATCCTGCATTGCCTCTTCGAGTGTACGGGCATCTGTCCGGGCCGCGTGCGCCGATTTCCACTGGTTCATCCCCTCAGTCCGGCCCTGCCAAATGACGCCTTTGGTGTCGCACATAATGCAATTGTCATGCGTCGCGCCCATCGACTTGAGCAGTTCCAGACAGGCGATGCCCGCCGCACCAGCGCCATTCAGGACAATCTTGACCTCACCAATCTTTTTACCCGACAGATGTAGCGCGTTGATCAGACCCGCAGCACAAATCACGGCAGTGCCGTGCTGGTCGTCGTGAAAGACCGGGATATCCATTTCTTCCTTGAGACGCTGCTCGATGATGAAACATTCCGGCGCCTTAATATCCTCAAGGTTGATACCGCCGAATGTCGGCCCCATCAGGCGCACGGCACGGCAGAATTCGTCCGGGTCCTCAGTATCCAGTTCGATGTCGATCGAGTTCACATCGGCAAAGCGTTTGAACAGAACAGACTTGCCCTCCATCACCGGTTTCGACCCCAACGCGCCCAGATTGCCTAATCCCAGCACCGCAGTGCCGTTGGAAATCACCGCAACAAGGTTACCCTTGTTGGTGTAATCATAGGCTAGTTCGGGGTTTTCGGCGATTTCCAGACATGGCACCGCAACCCCCGGCGAATACGCCAGCGACAGGTCCCGCTGCGTCGTCATGGGGACAGTGGCCTGCACTTCCCATTTGCCCGGCGTCGGGTCGAGGTGAAAGGCCAGAGCCTCTTCGCGGGTATATTTTTGTCTGGACATGTGCGGCGTTCTCCCCTGGCAGCTCAGTGGTATTAGCGCAGGGGCGGCAACACCTCAACTGTGGTCGGTTTGGGCTTTCATGCAACGGGTGGGATTTGTAAGGTCTGGCGCAGCCTTCAGGGGGTTAAAATGAACGCAGTCACGCCAATGATGGCGCAATATCTTGATCTCAAGGCGCAGTATCCGGACGCATTGCTGTTCTACCGGATGGGCGATTTCTACGAGATGTTTTTCGATGACGCCGTCGCTGCCTCGGCGTCGTTGGACATTGCGCTGACCAAACGGGGCAAACACGACGGCGACGATATCCCGATGTGCGGCGTCCCCGTTCATGCCGCCGAAGGGTATTTGCTCACGCTGATTCGCAAGGGGTTCCGCGTCGCTGTCTGCGAACAGATGGAGACTCCGGCCGAGGCAAAAAAACGCGGCGCAAAATCGGTGGTTCATCGCGATGTTGTGCGGCTGGTCACGCCCGGAACGCTGACCGAAGAGAGCCTGTTAGAAGCCCGCAGGCACAACTATCTGGCAGCTTTGGGCCAAGTCAGAGACGAATGGGCGCTATCCTGGTGCGATATCTCGACCGGCGTGTTTCACGTGATGTCGCTGGGACAGGCCCGGATCGGGGCCGAACTGGCGCGACTGGCGCCTTCCGAAGTGTTGGTGTCGGACTCGGTTGCGGACACCCTGCGCGAGGTGCTGAGCGATCTTGGCGTCGTTCCCACGGTGCTTGGCCGGGCATCCTTTGACTCGACAGGGGCTGACGCTCGGATGTGCGCCCTGTTTGGCGTTCAGTCGCTTGAGGCGTTCGGACGGTTCTCCCGTACCGAGGTGGCCGCCATGGGCGCGCTGGTCGACTATCTCGACATTACGCAAAAGGGCAAGCTGCCGCTGTTGCAACCCCCCCGCCAGGATCAAGTGTCGCGCTTGATGCAGATCGACGCCGCAACCCGGCGCAATCTGGAATTGACCCATGGATTAAACGGCGGCCGGGCCGGATCGCTGTTGTCGGTGATCGACCGGACCGTCACGGCAGGTGGCGCTCGGCTTCTGGAACGGCGGGTGACGTCCCCGTCGCGTGAACTGGCCATCATCACAGCCCGGCAGCAGGCCGTTACCTGGTGCCTTGAGATCCCGGATGCGGCTCTGTTCCTGCGAGATGCACTGAAACATGTGCCCGACCTAGACCGGGCGTTATCGCGGCTGGGACTGGATCGCGGCGGACCACGGGATTTGGCAGCTGTACGCAATGCGCTGGAACAAGCTGAAGCGATCGCGCAACGGTTAGCCTCGCTGGACCTGCCGCAGCATTTAACCGACGCACGCGCATCGCTAAATGGTCACACGTCGCTGATCGCGTTGCTGGGGGATGCGCTGATTGCCGAACCGCCGTTGCTGGCACGAGACGGCGGATTTATCAACCAAGGCTATGATCCGGCGCTTGACGATGCGCGCACCCTCCGAGACGAGGGGCGCGGTGTCATTGCTCGAATGCAGGGCGAATACGCAGCAGAAACTAGTGTTTCGTCACTGAAGATCAAGCACAACAACGTTCTGGGCTATTTCATCGAAACGACAGCGACCCACGCGGAAAAGATGCTGGCGCCGCCACTATCGGAACGGTTCATTCACCGACAAACAACTGCCAATCAGGTGCGGTTTACCACGGTGGAATTATCCGAGCTGGAAACCCGGATTCTAAACGCCGGCGGCCAGGCGATCGAGATTGAAAAGCGGCTCTTTGATAGTCTCAAAGATGCTGTTCTGGATCGCGCTGCCGAGATTTCTCTAACTGCTCTCGCGCTGGCCGAATTTGATCTGGCCAGCGGTTTGGCGGATCTGGCGAGCGATCTGAACTGGTGTCGTCCGCGCGTCGACGCCAGCCGTGCATTCGAAATAATCGGTGGGCGGCATCCCGTGGTGGAACGTGCTCTCAAATCTCAGGGCGGCGCGGCATTTATCGCCAATGACTGTGAGCTGTCTCCCGAAGATGACGTTGCGGCGGTGCAATTGCTGACCGGGCCGAACATGGCTGGTAAATCGACCTATTTGCGGCAGAACGCACTAATCGCGTTGCTGGCGCAGATCGGTGCCTATGTTCCGGCGTCGTCGGCGCACATCGGGCTGGTCAGTCAGATTTTCAGCCGTGTCGGCGCGTCGGATGATCTGGCGCGGGGACGGTCCACTTTCATGGTTGAAATGGTTGAAACGGCGGCAATCCTAAATCAGGCCGATGATCGGGCGCTGGTCATTCTGGATGAGATCGGGCGCGGCACCGCAACCTATGACGGGCTCAGCATCGCCTGGGCCACGCTAGAACACTTGCAGGCGGTGAACCGGGTGCGGGGACTGTTTGCAACGCATTACCACGAGTTGACCGCGCTTGCCGGTAAATTGCCCGGTGTCAGCAATGCCACCGTCACGGTCAAGGAATTCGAGGGCGAAGTCATCTTTCTGCACGAGGTCCGCGCCGGTGCCGCTGATCGCAGCTATGGTGTGCAAGTGGCGCAACTGGCCGGATTGCCGGCCGCTGTGATTGCACGCGCCCGCAGCGTGTTGAATGCGCTTGAAAAGGGGGAACGCGAAAAACCATCCCCAAAAGCGTTGATCGACGATCTGCCGCTATTTTCGATCGCAGCCAAGACCCCGACACCAAGGCAGAAACCCGACCTCGCTCCATCCGAACTAGAGACACGGATTGAGGCACTGCACCCAGATGAGATGTCGCCGCGCGAAGCGTTGCAGGCCCTGTATGAATTAAAGGCGCTGGCCAAAAAATAAGGCGGGGAAACCCCGCCCTACCTGTGTTTCACGTGGAACCGCGATGCCTTAGCTCGCGGGCATCGAGCTGACACCGACCTGCGCCGGGCGCAGCAGACGATCATAAAGCATAAAGCCTTCGGCCGACACTTGGATGATATCGCCGGCCTTGGTGCCGGGCAAAGGTGCCTCGAACATGGCCTGATGCTGCTGTGGATCAAACCGATCTCCCACGGCGGGCGAAATCGGCTGGATGCCGTGCTTTTTGAACACGTTGGTCAGCTCGCGCAGCGTCAGTTCCACCCCTTCAAGAAGGGCGGCGGAAACTTGTTTCTGCTCTTCGGTCGCGGCAGCCAATGCGCGCTGCATGTTATCATACACCGGCAACAGATCGCGGGCGAGCTTGGAACCGCCATAATTCTCGGCTTCGCGACGATCCTTGTCCGCCCGCTTGCGCGAGTTTTCGGCATCGGCGAGGGCGCGCATGAACCGGTCCTTCAGTTCATCGCGTTCAGCCCGAAGGGCGTCCATCTCGGCCTCGACATCGTCGATTTCGGCAAAATCTGCCGCGTATTCCTCGGCTGTGGCATCGTCCACATCATCCAGGAAGTCATCTTTTCTTGGGTCTGCCATTCGTCACCTCTAGCTGCGGTCGGAGATCAGCTTGCCGACCAGCTGTGCCGTGTAATCCACAATCGGCACAATACGTCCATAGTTCAGGCGCGTGGGTCCGATGACTCCAACTGCACCAATTATCTTACGATCCGCGTTCATATATGGAGAGACCACCAGAGAGGAACCCGAAAGTGAGAAAAGTTTGTTCTCTGAGCCGATAAAAATGCGCACACCCTCGCCATCTTCCGTCAATTCCAGGAAATCCGCGATATCACGTTTGCGTTCAAGATCGTCAAACAGGCTGCGGATACGGTCGAGCTGGTCCGCCTGACCGTTTTCACCCAGCAGATTGGCGCGACCGCGAACGATTAAGCGGTCGGATTGATTGCTGTCCTTGTCCCAAGCGGCAAGCCCGGATTCCACCAGATCATGGGCCAGGCTGTCAATTTCCTGCCGTCGGTTTGCGATCTCCTGCGCCATGACGGTACGCGTCTCGGACAGGGTTTTACCTTCGATCAGAGCATTCAGAAAATTCGCGGCCTCACGCATCGACGACGGGGTCTGACCTGGCGGCGGCGTGAAAACACGATTTTCGACATGCCCATCTGCGAACACCAGAACTACCAGCGCACGGTCGTGGCCAAGGCTGACAAATTCGATGTGACGGATTGGCGCCTCGTGTTTTGGGGTCAGAACAAGCGACGCGCCTTGTGTTACCCCCGACAGGGCCGAGCCGATGCGATCAAGCAAGCCGCCAACATTGTCGGACTTGCCTTCCATTGTTGCATCGATCTTTTCCCGATCCTGAACATCAAGATCCCGGACTTCGAGCAAACCATCGACGAACATCCGCAGGCCAAGCTGCGTCGGGATACGTCCCGCACTGACATGCGGACTGTCGAGCAATCCAAGATATTCAAGATCCTGCATCACGTTCCTGATCGTCGCCGCTGATACCTTTTCGTTCAAAGTCCGCGTAAGGGTGCGGGAGCCGACTGGCCCCCCGCTATCAAGATAGCCTTCTACCACACGGCGAAATACCTCGCGCGAGCGGTCATTCATTTGGTCAAATATTTTCCGTCCGTCAGTCATGATATTTCCCATTGCGGGGGTCATTAAAGGCGCTGAAGTTCAAAGGTCAATCGCCGTTGGCAGGCCGGTTGGTCGTGGCCATGCACATACGGGCAGGGTTGCGTTGTCAGAGTGCGGGCCCTATCCCGGCGATGTCAGGAATAAGGAACAAAACCATGCGACCGTCTGGACGAGTGTTAAGCGAAATGCGCGCCGTTTCAATCGAAACCGGTGTGACAAAACATGCAGAGGGGTCCTGCATGATCCGGATGGGTGACACCCACGTGCTGTGCACCGCTACAATCGAAGACCGCGTGCCGCCGTTCATCAAGGGATCGGGCCTGGGCTGGGTCACAGCGGAATACGGCATGTTGCCTCGGTCGACCACCAGCCGGATGCGGCGCGAAGCGACGACCGGAAAACAGGGCGGACGCACAGTCGAGATTCAGCGCCTGATCGGCCGCAGCCTGCGTGCCGGAGTCGACCGCGTTGCGCTGGGTGAGAGACAGATAACGGTAGACTGCGACGTCATTCAGGCTGACGGTGGCACCCGGTGTGCGTCGATCACGGGCGGCTGGGTTGCGCTAAAACTTGCTGTCAACAAACTGATCAAGGCGCGCATGATTGTGAGCGATCCGCTGATCTCGCCTGTCGCGGCAGTTAGTTGCGGGATCTACGCAGGCCAGCCCGTGCTGGATCTGGATTATCCCGAGGACAGCGAAGCCGGAGTCGACGGCAATTTCATCCTGCGGGCTGACGGCCAATTGATCGAAGTACAAATGTCGGCCGAGGGGTCCACTTTTTCCCGCGCGCAGATGGGTCAATTGATGGATCTGGCAGAAGCCGGCGTCGCTCAGCTGGTCGAAGCACAGTTGAAAGCCGTCGCATGACACGGCGCTTTGACGGCAATCGATTGCTGGTGGCAACGCATAATGCCGGGAAACTGGTAGAAATTGCCGATCTGCTGCAGCCGTTTGATGTCGCAGTGGTGGGGGCAGCCGCAATGGGGCTGCCCGAACCCAACGAAACCGGCACCACCTTTGCCGAGAATGCCCGGATCAAGGCCCATGCCGCAGCACAGGCGACCGGCCTGCCCGCCTTGTCCGACGATAGTGGCATCGCTATTGATGCACTGAACGGTGAGCCCGGCGTGTATACAGCGGATTGGGCTGAAACCGGATCTGGGCGGGACTTCGTGATGGCAATGACCAAGGTTCACGATCTGCTTCAGGCCAAGGCGGCCCCTGCCCCAAGGTTAGCCCAGTTCTGCTGTACACTGGTTCTGGCCTGGCCTGATGGGCATGACGAGGTATTTCCCGGAGTGATGAAAGGTCAGTTGGTTTGGCCCATGCGTGGGGATCAGGGTCATGGATATGATCCGATGTTTCAGCCGCAAGGATACGACATAACATTTGGCGAGATGGACCGATTTGAGAAAAATCGTATCTCGCATCGTGCGGACGCCTTTAGCAAACTTGTCGAGGGTTGCTTTGCCTAGCGCCCGTACGATTCAGGACTGGCAGCACGGCGGCTTTGGCCTGTACGTCCATTGGCCGTTTTGCGAGGCCAAATGTCCCTATTGCGATTTCAATTCACATGTAACGTCCGGGATCGACCAGGTTCGTTGGGCGCGGGCCTTGTGTTCCGAAATCGAGCGTGTCGGAAAACTGACAAAAGGTCGGGTATTGAACTCAGTCTTTTTTGGCGGCGGAACACCCAGCCTCATGCTGCCGGAAACAGTTTACGCCATCCTTGAAACTGTGCGACGAACCTGGCCGCTTGCCAACGATGTCGAAATCACCTTGGAAGCCAATCCACGCTCAGTCGAGGCTGGTCGCTTTCGCGGCTACTCAGATGCCGGCGTGAATCGTGTGTCGATGGGCGTTCAGGCATTGAACGATCCGGATCTTCGCCGGTTGGGTCGTCTGCATGACGTCGCCGAGGCGCGACAGGCGTTTGATGTCGCACGGAGTGTGTTTGATCGAGTGAGCTTTGATCTGATCTATGCGCGACAGGATCAGACGCGCGACGCCTGGCGGGCAGAATTGACCGAAGCGTTGGCAATGGCTGTCGATCATCTGTCGCTGTACCAATTGACGATTGAGGGCGGAACCGCCTTTGGTGATCGATATGCCCGAGGTGGGTTGAAAGGTTTGCCTGACGAAGACCTAGGCGCTGACCTGTACGAAATGACCCAGGATCTATGCGATGCAGCGGGAATGTCGGCCTATGAGGTGTCAAACCACGCCCGCGCCGGGGCCGAATCGCGACACAATCTGATCTACTGGCAGTATGGAGATTACGCCGGTGTCGGCCCAGGAGCGCACGGCCGTCTGACTTTGGGAGGATTGAAACAAGCGACAATAGCTTGGTCATCGCCTGGAAAGTGGTTGGCGACTGCCGAGGCTGGATCCGGAGAAATGTCGACCGAGCATGTATCGCCCCGAGATATGGTATCCGAATACCTTATGATGGGGCTACGTATTTCCGCTGGCCTTGATTTGGTACGTCTAGACGCGATCCTACCAGATGCCTTGGACACCGAAATAGTTTCCCGTCTTGAGGCCCTTGGATTGATCTGGCGACGCGATGGACGCATGGGCACCACCGCCCGTGGGCGGCTGGTGCTGAATTCGGTTGTTGCGGAACTGATACCCGATTGAAATCTAGCGCGATGCGCTAAGGATCATGCAAAGCGCGTCGAGCTGTTCTAGCGTCTCATAGCTGATCGTTAGACGACCGGATTCTTTTCCAGGAAGATGTTCTATCGTCACGCCCATGCTGAGCGCAGCAGACAGGTCTCCTTCGAGCGCCTTGGTATCTGCGTCTTTTTCGATCCCATTGCTGCCTTCGGGTCGCCTGCGTTTTGGGGCGTCCGAGTCGCGCGACTTGACCAGCTTTTCAGTTGCCCGAACCGAAAGTCCCTTCTTGACCACGTCTGATGCCAGCGACGATGGGTTCGTCGCCGTGATCAGGGCCCGGGCATGGCCGGCGCTGAGATCGCCGTTCGTCACCAATATCTGAACATCGTCAGGCAGATTGAGCAATCGCAGAAGATTGGCGATATGGCTCCGGGATTTTCCCAAAGCCTCCGCCATTTTCTCCTGGGTATGGCCAAACTTGTCCATCAGCTGGCGATAGCCGGCTGCTTCTTCGATCGGATTCAGGTCGGCGCGTTGAATGTTTTCGATGATTGCAACTTCGAGAACTTCGGTATCATCGAAATCCCGGATCAGCACAGGTAGTTCATGCAGCTGCGCCATTTGCGCCGCACGCCAGCGCCGTTCACCTGCAACAATTTCGTATTCCCCATCACAGTTGGGACGGGGCCGTACAATCAGCGGCTGGATGACTCCCTTAGCGCGGATTGAGTTGGCGAGCTCTTCGAGCTGATCCGGCGTGAAGGTGCGGCGCGGCTGATCCGGGTTCGGAAAAATCTTTTCAACCGGGATTGCTCGATCCGCGCGGTCATTTTCTTGAGCCGTCGTATCGAGATGCGGCTCAACATCAGCCATCAGCGCCGAGAGGCCGCGCCCAAGGCCGCGGCGGGTATCACGTTTTTCCACCATCGGGAATTCCTCTTCAGGCTGCAAGTTTTGCATTTTTCTTGAGTAGTTCCAAAGCCAGGGCGCGATATGCCCTCGCGCCTTTGGAAGTTGTATCGTAGGCCAAAACGGGCTGAGCAAACGATGGCGCCTCACTGACGCGAACATTTCGCGGAATGACAGACGCAAACACCAGCTCGCCCAGATTGGCGCGGGCGTCTGCTTCGACCTGTTGCGACAGATTGTTCCTGGCGTCGTACATTGTCAGAACCACACCTTCGATCCGAAGATTTGGATTGGCTGTTTGCCGAACCTCGCGAATGGTTAGCATTAGCTGCGACAGGCCTTCGAGGGCAAAAAACTCGCTCTGCAAAGGCACGAGGATTGAATGGGCTGCCACCATTGCATTTACGGTGAGCAGATTTAGTGACGGAGGACAGTCGATAAGAATGAAATCATATTCAAACGCGTCGATCGCTGGCTGCCGTAGCGCATCGTGCAGCAAGAAACTGCGCTTTTCGTTTGAGATCAATTCGATATCAGCAGAGCTAAGATCAACCGTTGCGGGGATCAGCGACAGATTGGACGTGGCTGTGATCTGAATAACGTCTTTAAGATCCACCTCATCCAGCAACAGTTCATAGGTGGTATAAACGCGATCATCTGGGTCGACACCAAGTCCCGTCGAAGCGTTTCCCTGAGGATCAAGATCGACAACAAGCACTTTGAGGCCTTGCTCGGCAAGTGCCGCCCCGAGGTTGATGGTTGTAGTGGTTTTTCCCACTCCACCCTTCTGATTGGCGATAGCAATGATTTTAGGGCCGACAGGCCTGGACAGATCAGACATGGGTTAGCGCTCCGATTTGCAGGATTACGGCGAACGGGTCAGTTTTGCTTGTATGCGATTCTAGGGAAAATGACCATCTGTCTCGTGCTGGCGCTAACTCTTTTTTCCAGCGCTCGCCCTTAGGGAATAGCGCGGCCCCCCCCTGAGCCATGTGAAGATCCGCAAAGGCGAGAAGATCTGACAGGTCGCTGAGTGCCCGAGCAGAAATGACTGATGCATTCAGAGGAGGAAGACGCTCAATCCGATCATTTACCACCGCTGCCAGTGCTCCTGTTTCGCGTAAGACAGCTCGCAAAAATGCCGCCTTACGGGCATCGCTCTCGACCAAAGTGATCTTTGCAGTTGGGTTCCTTGACTGTGCTAAGATAGCGACTACCAGTCCGGGAAACCCGCCCCCACTACCTAGGTCTGCCCAATGGGTGAAATCTGATGGAGCCAGATCATAGATCTGGACAGAATCCGCGATATGACGTGTCCATAGATGCTCCATTGAGGCTGGAGAAACCAGATTGATGCGTCGGTTCCATTTTTTTAAAACCTCAGCATATACATCTAGTTGCTCCATTGTTTCACGTGAAACATCCTGGAGAACTTCGTGCCTAAAGCTTTGTGTCATGCGGATTTCTTGCGGGCCGCCTGGCGAAGCCACGCGAGGATCAAAGTAAGCGCTGCTGGTGTCATTCCATCAATTTGTGAAGCCTGAGCAAGATTTGCAGGCCTGCCCCTGGAAAGCTTAAGTTTCAATTCACTGGATAACCCGTCAATCGCTTCAAAGTCAAAATCCGCAGGCACTTCAAGCGCTTCGTCTTTGCGTACTGCATCTATATCCCGCTGCTGACGACCAACATAATTAGCGTAAAGTGCGTCTGTAGCTAGCTGAAGCCGGATCTCTGGCGCGATAGCAGTAAGCTCCGGCGCTTGCGCCAAAAGAACATCAAATCCCAAATCCGGATAAGACAACAGCTGAAACCCATTTCTACGCGCACCGTCCCGGCTAACCTTAACCCCCATGGCATCTAAATCCCGCGGAGTAAAACTGCGCGATTGTAGAAGTGCTCGACCAGACTCAAGTGACTCTGCCTTAGCAAGATAATTGGCCTTGCGTGTTTCAGAAACGCAGCCCCAGTTAATACCCTTTTCGGTTAACCTTTGATCGGCATTGTCTGCGCGCAATGAAAGTCGGAACTCTGCTCGTGATGTAAACATGCGATATGGCTCAGTCACCCCACGAGATGTAAGATCATCAATCATAACACCGATATAGCTATCAGCTCGGCTAAAATGGATCGGCTCACTACCACACGCGAGTTTTGCTGCATTTAACCCCGCAACAAGCCCTTGCGCTGCCGCTTCTTCATACCCAGTAGTGCCATTAATCTGGCCGGCCAAGTATAGTCCAGTCGTTCCTTTCACTGCAAGAGCAAGGTCCAAAGATCTGGGGTCAATGTAATCATATTCGATGGCGTATCCAGGTTGCAGGATCTCGACGGATTCCAAACCCTTGATCGACCGTACATATTCCTCCTGCACGTCGACAGGAAGCGAAGTCGATATCCCATTGGGGTATACAGTATCGTCGTCTAATCCCTCGGGCTCCAAAAAGATTTGGTGGGACGATTTATCAGCGAACCGCACAATCTTATCTTCTATCGAAGGACAGTACCGGGGGCCAACACCCTCAATCCGACCGCCATACATCGCAGAACGCCCGAGGTTTTTCCTGATAATATCGTGCGTTGTAGGGTTTGTGTGTGTGATGCCACAGGTGACCTGCCGAACAAATGGCCGCGTGTTCAAAAACGAAAACATCACCGGATCTCTATCCCCCGGCTGATGTTCGAGTTCACTCCACGCGATCGTACGACCATTCAAGCGGGGCGGCGTTCCGGTTTTTAGACGTCCACGATTAAGATCAAGCCCATCAAGACGTTCAGCAAGGCGCACTGAAGGACGATCGCCCATACGACCGCCCGGCTTTGATTCATCTCCGATGTGTATAACGCCACGTAAGAAAGTGCCTGTGGTAAGAATAACAGCACGGCTAGAGATCGTCGAACCATCCGCAAGAGTTACCCCCGTAACAGCGCCAGATGTCATCGAAAGATCAACCACCTCACCTTCGATAATTTCCAGGTTGGGCATGATCGTCAAAAGTGCGAGCATTTTTTTACGGTAGATTGACCGATCAGCCTGCGCCCGAGGCCCTTGAACAGCCGGACCCTTGCGACGGTTCAGCAGGCGGAACTGAATGCCTGCTTGATCTGCGACGCGCGACATAACGCCATCAAGGGCGTCAATTTCGCGCACTAAATGACCTTTACCAAGGCCGCCAATTGCCGGATTACAGGACATCACGCCTATGCCTGAAATTTTCAGGGACACTAAGGCTGTGCGTGCGCCCATCCGAGCAGAGGCATGAGCGGCTTCGGCGCCAGCGTGCCCACCACCGATAACGACGACATCAAAGTCCAGATGTTTCACGTGAAACACTCCTCACTTACCAACACAGAAGCTGGCAAAAATCTCATCTAATAGCGATTCAACGTCTACATGACCCACAAGCGAGCTAAGTCGTCGAATCACGATTCTGACTTCCTCTGCCGCGATATCATACTCATTTGGACCCCGTCCGACTACTTGCATCGCCGTCTCCAGTCCGTCTACCCCTTCTCGCAGCGCGACGCGATGACGTTCGCGTGTAATTAGGCTTGTCTGCCCGATCCGACCAGAAAGCCGCGCCTGAATATCTGAAATCAACTGAGTCAGTCCAACCCCAGTCAACCCCGAGACGCCCAGTCCATCAACCCGAAGATCTGCCTTGGATTGAATAACCAGATCATCCTTTTCTGGCGTCATGTCTGGCGCCTGCCCTGGCTCAACCAAAAAAACCCGAAGATCCGCTGTTGCCGCCCGAGCCCGTGCACGCCCGACGCCCAAAGCTTCAATTTCATCCACTGTGTCCCGCAAGCCCGCTGTATCCAGCAAGGTAACAGGCAACCCTCCGATATCCATCCGTACTTCTATAACATCTCGTGTGGTCCCAGCTATATCCGACGTTATGGCCGCATCACGTCCAGCCAGGGCATTCAGCAATGTGGATTTACCAACATTTGGAGCCCCGACAATTGCGACTTCAAAGCCCGAGCGAATTCTCTCGGCTCCCGAAAACCCTTGCAGTTCCTGCCGGACGCCTATCAACACTGACGCAAGCAGCTCAAGAACTTCATCGGTCACGTCAACTGGTACGTCTTCATCGGCAAAATCGATCACCGCCTCTAGCAACGAAGCGGCGCGAATCAAATCCAGTCGCCAGGATGACACTCGCTTTCCCAAATCACCTGAAAGAACCCGAAGCGCTTGCCGCCTCTGGGCCTCGGTTTCGGATTCGATTAGATCAGCGAGACCTTCGACTTGTGTCAGATCAAGCCGCCCATTTTCCAGCGCGCGGCGTGTAAATTCCCCGGCTTCCGCCTGGCGAATACCGTCAAACTTCCCAAGTTCAGACAGAACCGCGCGCACGACAGCTACTGATCCATGCAAGTGAAATTCGACGACCTGCTCACCGGTAAAGCTTCGTCCCTCCTCGAACAAAAGGACCAGTGCTTCGTCCAGAAACCCGCCGTCCGACGCTTTTAACACCCGCAATGCGGCGACACGCGGCGATGGCAACGATCCACCCATCTTTCCCGCCACGAACCACGCCAAGGACCCAGATACCCGAACGACGGCTACGCCAGATTTTCCCTGAGCCGTAGCCAGAGCAAAGATGGTCTCCATACTGCCCTCGTTAGTTTTATCAGGTATTCATGGAGTCAAAGAATTCAGCATTGGACTTGGTCTGCTTCAGCTTCGAAATCAGGAATTCGACAGCGTCCGTCGTACCCATCGGATTCAAGATGCGGCGCAGAACAAAGGTCTTTTGCAGGTCACCTTTGTCCACCAACAGCTCTTCTTTGCGGGTTCCAGATTTGAGGATATCCATCGCCGGGAACACGCGCTTGTCGGCCACTTTGCGATCCAGAACGATTTCAGAGTTACCGGTACCTTTGAATTCTTCAAAGATCACTTCGTCCATCCGGCTACCGGTATCGATCAGCGCGGTTGCTATGATGGTCAGCGACCCACCTTCTTCGATATTCCGCGCAGCGCCAAAGAACCGCTTAGGTCTTTGTAATGCATTTGCATCCACACCACCGGTCAAAACCTTACCCGAAGATGGGACCACTGTATTGAACGCTCTACCAAGTCTTGTGATCGAGTCTAGAAGAATAACAACATCTCGTTTATGCTCGACTAGGCGTTTCGCCTTTTCGATCACCATTTCCGATACAGCCACGTGCCGCGTCGCCGGTTCGTCAAAGGTCGAGGACACAACCTCACCCTTTACTGACCGCTGCATGTCCGTCACCTCTTCGGGACGTTCGTCAATCAGCAGGACGATCAGATAGACCTCGGGGTGGTTATGTTCGATGCTCGCTGCGATGTTCTGCAACAGCACAGTTTTACCGGTCCGCGGCGGCGCAACGATCAGGCCCCGCTGGCCTTTACCGATCGGCACCACCAAGTCGATAATCCGGGCCGAGCGGTCGCGGATGGTCGGATCTTCGATCTCCATCTTGAATCGTTCGTCAGGATAGAGCGGCGTCAGATTGTCAAAAGCGATCTTGTGACGCGCCTTTTCCGGATCTTCAAAATTGATTCTCGCCACGTCGGTCAGGGCAAAATACCGCTCGTCATTCTCTGGTGCTTTGATCTCACCCTCAATGGTATCTCCGGTGCGCAGCGAAAACTTTCGGATCATTTCTGGCGAAACATAGATGTCATCCGGGCCCGGAAGATAGTTCGCCTCGGGAGAGCGCAGGAAACCGAACCCGTCTTGCAAAACCTCCAGCACACCATCGCCAAAAATCTCCCACCCTTCATCCGCCCGCTCGCGCAGGATCTGGAACATCATCTCGCCTTTGCGCATGGTCGAGGCGTTCTCGATATCCAGCTCTTCAGCCATAGCCAAAAGATCTTTGGGGCTCTGCGCCTTGAGATCAGCAAGATTCAGTTTTTCGATGATCATGGGACATCCTCATGAGCCCGTAAATTGGGGTCATTTCAGTTTAGTCAGTGGGAAAATGCGTCTTCCGGACGGAAGAGTTCTGGCTATCTAGGCATCTCGGCCGTTCAAGTCAATGCCATGCAAACCTGCATGGGTGAAGCTGGCCGGGACGGTTTGCTATCTTAAATTAATGATATTTTAGAAAAGAGATGATGAAGGTTAAGGGATCGCTCTTTCTGTGGATTAGTCTGTTGCGCGCAAGTTATCCCAAGCTCTCAAACCTGTGTATAGGTTTTGGGATTATTCTGGCGTGAGTTTTGGTGGGTTCTAAAAATCCCTTGTTTTAAGAAAGATTAACGAAAAGTTAACGATCTTACGGCTGTGGATAACCACAAGCAAAACTTTCAATTTTGATGATTATACCTTGATCTAGGTTATCCTTTTCCCCAAAGGAAAAGCCGGAGCAATGTCTGGGACGACTCATATGTTTATCCCCCGGCTTGCAATCGCGGGGCTTTTTCCCCAGAAGCAGACGCAGACGCTCCATAGGGATATCAACGGGTTTCTCCACATGCCACAGGAGATCATTTTAGCTTCGGGATCGCAGATCAGGGCTCAAATGCTGTCATCAGCGCAGGTTCCGTTCCGAATCGAACGTCCGCGAATCGACGAAGACGCTGTACGCGACGCTCTCGTTGCCGAGAATGCGTCGCCGCGCGACATTGCCGATGCGCTGGCCGAACTCAAAGCCGACAAAATCAGCAGAAAGTTGCCGGGCAGCTTGGTGATTGGTTGCGATCAGGTTTTGGCGATCGACGGCGAGGTCATGGCCAAACCCCGTGATCCGGCTGAGGCGCGTGCCCAGATCTGCCGTCTTCAGGGGCAGCGTCACAACCTGCTCTCGGCTGTGGTGCTGATCGAAGATGGTCAGCCTATTTGGCGTCATGTTGGCCAGGCGAGATTGCACATGCGAGGGCTCTCTGACGCCTATGTCGATGCCTATCTTGCGCGGAACTGGGATAGTATTCGTCATTCTGTCGGCGGTTATAAGCTCGAGGAAGAAGGTGTGCGCCTGTTCAGCCGGATCGAAGGCGATCACTTTACCATTCTCGGTCTGCCGCTGATTGAGCTGCTCAACTATCTTGTCCTGAAAGGAACCCTCCCCTCATGAGACCAGATCGGATCCCATTGGCGGGTGTCCTTGGCGCCCCGATCGCCCATTCAAAATCTCCGCGCTTGCACGGTCACTGGCTAAGGACCTATGGCATTCAGGGGCATTACATCCCGATGGAAGTCGCGCCAGAAAAACTGGCCGAGGCGTTACGGATGTTGCCCGAGCTGGGCTTTGTCGGCCTTAACGTGACAATCCCCTATAAAGAAGCCGTGTTGGAACTGGCGGACCTGGTCACTGACCGCGCCACGCTGATCGGCGCGGCGAATACATTGATCTTTCGCGCGGACGGCAAGATCCATGCCGACAATACTGACGGCTACGGTTTTATGGAGAATCTGCGCCAGAATGCGCCGGATTGGCAACCTGCGTCTGGCCCTGCCGTCGTGCTTGGGGCTGGCGGCGCAGCGCGTGCTGTCATTGTCTCACTATTGGACAGTGGTGTACCCGAGATCAGGCTGTCGAACCGCACGCGCATTCGCGCCGATAAGTTGCGCGAAGATTTTGGCCACCGGGTTCGTGTGGTCGAATGGGTTCAAGCCGGCAACGTGTTTGAGGATGCCGCCACTGTTGTGAACACCACTTCGCTGGGTATGGTGGGTAAACCTGAGATGCGGGTGCCTCTTGATGGGTTGCGCGCCGGCACTTTGGTGGCCGATCTGGTCTATACGCCGTTGCAGACCCGTCTTTTGCGTGTCGCGGCAGATCAGGGCTGCCAAACTGTGGATGGTGTCGGAATGTTGCTACATCAGGCGGTTCCGGGATTTGAACGCTGGTTTGGGCATCGACCCGAAGTGGACGCCGCGGCCCGAGCCGCCGTTCTCGGATGAGGTTTAGACTCGGGTTGACCGGCTCTATCGGGATGGGGAAATCGACGACAGCCGCGATGTTTGTCGATAGAGGCTGCGTCCTTTGGGATGCAGATGCGGCGGTGCATCGGCTTTATACCGCAGGCGGCGCAGCTGTTGGGCCTATACAGGCTCTGTTTCCGGCTGCAATCAGTGACGCCAGCGTGGACCGCGCCGCACTGCGCCAGATTATTTCGGAAACCCCGAATGCCATCACCCAGATCGAAGCGATAGTACATCCACTGGTGCAGGCTGACCGCGCCGCGTTTGTTGCTGACATGCCTGAAGCGATCGGCGTTTTCGACATTCCGCTGCTGTTTGAATCGGGAGCAGATCGCGAGATGGACGCGGTGGCCTGTGTTACCGTTGCGCCGGACATTCAGCGCAAGCGCGTCCTTGCCCGCAGCACGATGAGCGCAGAGCAGTTCAACCTGATCCTTGCGCGGCAAATGCCAGTCGCTGACAAGATTGCGCGATCTGACTATGTGATTGAAACCGAGACACTTGAGGCGGCACGGCAGCAGGTGCAATCTGTGCTCAGGGATATCGAAAGGCAGCTATCGAATGCGTGAAATCGTGCTGGACACCGAAACCACCGGGTTTGATCCGCAGCAAGGCGACCGGATTGTCGAGATTGGCGCCGTCGAATTGCTAAACCACATGCCCACCGGCAAAACCTATCATCAGTACATCAATCCGCAACGCGCTATGCCACAAGAGGCGTTCCAGGTGCATGGGCTGGGCGATGATTTTCTGCGCGACAAGCCAGTCTTTGCCGCCATCGCCGATGATTTTCTGGAGTTTGTCGGAGGCTCTCGGATGGTGATCCACAACGCATCGTTTGACATGAAATTCCTGAATGCTGAATTGGGTTGGCTGAAAAAGCCACTTTTGCCAATGGATCAGGCCCTGGACACGCTGACGATTGCACGTCAGAAATTCCCAGGCTCGCCTGCGTCACTTGATGCGCTATGCCGTCGCTTTGGCATTGATAATTCGTCGCGGGCCTTGCACGGGGCGCTGCTTGACTCGGAAATTCTGGCCGAAGTTTATCTTGAGATGATCGGCGGCAAACAGCCGGATTTCGGCTTGTCGCAGGATCAGAGCACACGGAATGGTGCTGTGGATATCGGGATCTGGCGGCCGGCAAAACGCGCGGTGCCGCTGCCCTCGCGGATCACTGAAACGGAAAAGGCGGCACATGCCGCCTTTGTCGCAAAGCTTGGGGACAAGGCCCTTTGGTCAAAGGGTTGACCGTTTAGGCGTCTGCGCGCTTGGTCTGCTGTTCGGCTTGACGACGCGCAATTTCGTTCCGGTAGAGCGAAACAAAGTCGATAGTTTCCAGGTTCAGCGGTGGGAAGCCACCGTCGCGGGTCACGTCAGACACGATGCGACGAACAAACGGGAACAGCATCCGTGGGCATTCGATCAGCAGGAATGGGTGCATCTGTTCTTCGGGCACGTTTTCGATGTGAAAGACGCCGCCATATTCGAGCTCCATCAGGAACAACTGGCTGGTGGTGCCTTTGGACTTGGCGTCAATCTTGAGCTTCATCACCACTTCGAACTGGTGGTCAGGGCTGCGTTTGCGCGCATCCAGATTCACCTGAACCTGAACGTCCGGGGTCATTTCGCCGCCGGTGCCCTTTTGAGCGAGGATATTCTCGAACGACATATCGCGGATGAATTGCGCAAGGACGTTCATCTTCATCTGAGCCGCAGTGGCGTCCTGTTCAGGGGCGCCATTTGCGTTGGTATCAGCCATATTCTGTCTCCAGCAGGATCAATTTGCACCTTGGCATATCAGAGCGGTGGCCGCGCCTCAATGCCCGCGCAGGGGCAAAGGCGTTTAATGCCGGGTCCAACCTGAACCCTGATGTGTTGGGTGCTTGGGATGGGACGGGTCCGAATAGTCGTCAACCTTTTCAAATTCGCCGTCAATCACGTCATTTCGGCTGGTTCCCGGGCGTGACGTTCGACGCGTCCGCTGAGGGCCCGCCCCCATCTGAAAGCTCTGCACGTTTATCCGTGCTTTAAGGTAGCGGAAAACGGCAATGCGAACTGGTGGCGTCAGCAGGGCAAAGCCGCAGGCGTCGGTGAAAAAGCCTGGGGTTAGGAGTAGAACGCCGGCAACCAGAATCATCGCTCCATGGGCCAGCGGTTCGGTGGGATCATCTAGTTCCGAAAAGGATCTGCGAACCTGCGCCATCGCCAGCGCCCCTTGGGACCGCATCAGTGACGTACCCAGGATGGCGGTCAGAACGACAATGGCCAGCGTCGGCCAAAGCCCGATCAATGACCCGACCTGGATGAACAGGGCTATCTCGATTAGTGGAACCATGAGGAAGGCCAGAAAAAACCACATCGCACTTATCTCCTATCAGAGGGGCCGCAGTAGACTTGGACACCCCGAACACCTACATAAGACATCAACCGACGCATTTAAACGTTTGCCCCAACATGAGGTCTCGATGAACTCTCCGATTATCCAATTGCTGGTTCTTGCCGGAGTTGCCGTTTTTCTTATCCTGAAACTGCGCAATGTTCTGGGAACACGCGAAGGGTTCGAGAAACCCCCGGTCACACAGAAAGGTCCCGACGCAACTGCGCGTCGCGAATTTGAAGTGATCGAAGGCGGTCCTGATCGCGATATTATCGATCATGTGCCTGAAGGCAGCGCAGCAGCCGATGCGCTGGCCCGGATGAAGCGCGCCGAGCCCAGCTTTGGCGTTGCAGATTTCTTGTCGGGTGCGCGTGGCGCTTACGAGATGATTTTGATGAGTTTTGAGCGCGGCGATCTGGCCGAGATCAAGCCGTTCCTTGATGCCGATGTCTACGAAAGCTTTGCGGGCGTGGTCGAATCCCGCGCGGCGCAGGGGCTGGTCGTCGAAGCCGAATTTGTCGGTGTGCGCGAAATGACGCTTGCCGATGCGACGTTTGACGACACCACCCGGCTGGGCGAACTGACGGTGCGTTTTGTCGGCGAATTGACGTCCGTCGTGCGCGATGCCAGCGGCGAGATTGTCGAAGGCAGCACCACTGGAACCAAGAAGCAGAAAGACGTATGGACCTTTGCGCGCAACATGGGCAGTGACGATCCGAACTGGCAGCTCGTCGCCACGGGCGAATGACTGGAACGCTTCGGGCGGCGTTGATAGCGGGGTTGGCTATGTGTGGTCTCGAGGCCGGCGCAGAGACCGAGGTGACGCATACCATCCTCGACTTTGCCAATCTGGATGGCTGGACGGACGACGATCACGCTGCGGCACTGTCGGTGTTTACTGACACTTGTGGCGATATTTCCGAACCTGATTGGGTGACGCTCTGCGCGCTGGCGCATGATGCGGGCAACGCGCGGCAGTTCTTTGAATTGTTCTTTCGCCCGGTGCAGATTTCAGATGGGACTGACGGCCTTTTCACCGGGTATTTCGAACCCGAGCTTGATGGCTCTCCGGTGCAGACCGTGCGCTATCGCTATCCGATTTACAGTATGCCGCCCGAGGCCCGCGCCATCAGCCCATGGCTAAGCCGCCGGGATATTCTGGTCGGCGGTGCCATGGCTGGGCGCGGACTGGAAATATGTTGGGTCGATGACCCGGTTGAGCTATTTTTCCTTCAAATTCAAGGGTCTGGCCGGGTACGCTATCCCGACGGGCGATATATCCGCGTGGGATATGGCGGCGCGAACGGCCATCCCTATCGGTCGATCGGACAGGAATTGGTACGGCGTGGCACCTATGATGCACATCAGGTCTCGGCACAGGTGATCAAGAATTGGGTTCGGCGGAACCCGTTCGAGGGCGAAGAATTGCTACTTCACAACCCGTCTTATGTGTTTTTTCGCGAAGTTAGTCAGGTGCCTGCCGACAAGGGTCCGTTGGGAGCGATGAATCGATCTATCACCGCAATGCGGTCGATTGCGGTGGATCCGGCATATACCACGCTTGGCGCGCCGGTCTGGATCGAAAAGGCGGGATCAGAACCGTTGCACCGGCTGATGATCGCGCAGGACACCGGATCCGCGATTAAGGGCGCGCAGCGCGCCGATATCTTTATCGGCACTGGCGATGCGGCGGGTCAAAAAGCTGGACAGCTCAAGGATCCGGGGCGGATTGTGGTTTTGATGCCAATCCAGCGGGCGTATGCCTTGTTGCCGGATGCGTTGCAGTGACACGGCGACGGCTGCGACAAGACGAGCTGGATTTGTGGCGACAGGTGGCGCGCAGCGCCGAACCCTTTGGGCAGCGGGACCGCTTTGCGCCGCTGGGACCCAAGGCGATCAAACCAAAGGCCAATCCCGAACCCGCTGAGGTGCCGACCCTACCCCGGTTCGAAATCGGCCAGAAGACCCCGAACCGGTCCGAAACCCGCGCCCTGCCCCAGACCAGTGGCCAAAGGTTGGCGGCTGAAAAGGTTGCCATGGACAAAAAGGCGCACACGCGCCTCAAGCGCGGCAAGCTGACACCAGAGGGCCGGATTGACCTGCACGGCATGACGCTGGATCAGGCGCATCCGGCGTTGATCCGTTTTGTTTTGATGTCGCAGACGCGAGGATTGCGGTTGGTTTTGATAATCACCGGCAAAGGTCAGCGCGAAGATCCGTATGATCCCGCACCCCGGCGGCGCGGCGTGCTGAAACAGCAGGTGCCGATGTGGTTGCGGATGCCGCCCGTTGCCCAGGCGGTTTTGCAGATCGAAGAGGCGCATATACGCCATGGTGGCGGCGGCGCCTACTACATCTATTTGCGTCGGACGCGCTAAAGCAGACGTCGCGCCCGGCCCACGCCCAATACCATCAGGATTGTGGACAGGACAAAATAGGCAGCGACGGCCCTGTATTGGGCCTGAATACCGATCCCGGAGTCGATCAACACGCCAGTCAGGCCCGGACCAATGGCCGAGCCAAATACCATGACTGCGGCACCCAGCGCCTTGATCGAGCCGAGGTGTCTGGTGCCAAAGAACTCGGCCCAGAAGGCGCTGGGTAGCGTGCTGTTGCCACCCTGCGTCATGCCCAAAAACACGAGGCCCAGCAGAAGAGAGGACATGCTGTCGCCAGTGGCAAATAGCCAGAATGCAGCGACGCTGGGCAATTGATACCAGGGCAAAACGCGCGATGTACCGAACCGGTCCAGCGCCCAACCGGTCACGAGCATCGAGGTTACACCGACAGCGGTATACAGCGGAAACATCGACACCAGTTGCAGGTGATCCCAGCCCTTGATACCGGCAAAATGCACCTGATGAAAGAAGAACGCCGTGGAAAAGGCTGGCGGACCCAGCAAAGCCGGCACCATGATCCAGAACAGCCAGTGCCGGAACGTCTGATTCCGGGTCCATTGACGGCCGGACATGCCGTTGGATTGTTCGCTGTCGGCCATACTTTGCGGCGTCCGCTCTTCGCGCAACAATATCCGCAAAATCGGGATACAAAGCAGGACGATCACCGCCGCAACAACCCAGAGCAGCCGCCAGTCCAGCACAAGCATCAGCGATACAAACGTGACCGGCATGATCGCTTCGCCAAACGCAATTCCAAGGCCGGCGATAGATAATGCCTTGCCGCGTGTGGCTATGAACCAGCGCGACATTGAGACGATTGCGATGTGGCTCGACATGCCCTGCCCCGCCAACCGCAGCCCGAAAATCGCCAGAGGTAGCAGCCAGGCCACGGGATTCAACGCCATGAACAAGCACGCGCCGGCCAAGGCGCTTAGTACGACAGATCCCAGCACACGCGATCGATAGCGGTCCGTCAGACCGCCCGCCCAGACCATGACTGCTGCCGACGCTGTGGTACCCAGCGTATAGGCGCCGCCCCATTGGCCGTGGCTTAGGTCGAACGCGGCACGAACCTTGCCTGAAAAAATGGCGATAAAGAAGGTTTGACCAAAGCTGGACAGAAAGGACAGCATCGCTCCGGCGGCAAGCCAGCGTGCATTTGTGCGGAGGAAGGGAAATAGCTTCATTCTGCGCTTTTGTGTCGCGGCGTTTCGGGGGCTGCAAGCGGAAACGACGCGGAGTATTGGTACTGGCCAAAATGTCGATGTACCGAATTCCGACTGTGACCTGGGCCGAACCAGATAATATGTCACTGATTGCGCCAGTTTAGGACGGGATAGATTTGAATGTAGGGGAACTGATGTCGGCCCCTTGCTACTGCGTGTGGTGTCGCGTTCAATACATTCCAAGTCCGATGACATGGGGTCGTGATGACATCGCCCAATGGCGCGATGGCGTTGCAGAAATCAGTTTGCGTGGTGGATGGTTATTTATTTGCCGGGGACAACTGTCCGCTATGACTTGCGCACCAGTGCACACACTAGACTTGGCATCGGCCAGAGGATTTCGTTGATGAATCTGAATACGCGTATAGATTCGGCTGTAGCGCGGGCGGTCGCGATTGGTCAGAGCGGGGTTGCGCCGGCACAATTGTCATCGGCACTGAGCTACGCCACCGCACCGGGTGGGGCGCGGATTCGCCCGACGATCCTGATATCTGTGGCGCTGGCCTGTGGGGACGATCAACCGGACCTTACGGATGCAGCGGCGGCGGCGCTGGAGCTGATTCATTGCGCCAGTCTGGTGCATGACGATCTGCCCTGTTTCGACAATGCAAATATTCGGCGCGGAAAGGCATCGGTTCATCGGGCATTTTCGGAACCTCTGGCCGTTCTGACAGGGGATTCTCTGATCGTTCTGGCGTTTGAAACCCTCGCCCGTGCGGCAACTGAGGCGCCTGATCGGGCGATGAAACTGGTGCTGGCGCTGGCGCAGCAGACTGGCATGCCGGGGGGCATTTGCGCGGGTCAGGGATGGGAGAGCGAGACAAATATAGATCTGTCCGCCTATCACCGAACCAAGACCGGGGCGCTATTCATTGCGGCAACTCAGATGGGGGCGCTGGCCTCAGGTCAGGAACCCGACCCGTGGTTCGAGTTGGGCGCGCGCATTGGCGAGGCGTTTCAAGTCGCGGACGATTTGCGCGATGCATTGTATGATGTCGAAACGCTGGGCAAGCCCGTCGGGCAGGATGATTTGCACGGACGGCCGAATGCGGTTGCTCAGCTGGGGATGGATGGCGCGGTTCGGCGGCTCAAGGATATCTTGTCTGGGGCAATCGCGTCGATCCCGTCTTGCCCGGGAGAGGCGATGTTGGCTGAGATGGTGCGCAAGCAGGCTGAACGCCTGACCCCTGTTGTTGAGCCGGTCAACGCCAAGGGTTAGTTGCAGTTCTCGATCTTACGATGTCAGGGAACGGATGCGCCAAGACGTGTGCGTAGTCGCGTTTAGCCGCGACCGAGAACTTGGGGTGAGAATATCTGAATCGCATAGGTGTCCAGATAGATCCGCAACCAGGGGGTGTAGTCTGATGGTGACGCTATGACCGCCGCCAGAAGTGCGGGGTAGGTGGTCCACGCCGTTTCCATCACCTCTGACGGGTCCGGGTCGAGGTGTAGTTCTGCGGGCGCTTCGGCGACAAAGATATCAACCACTTCATGCTCGATCAGGCCGCTGCCCACGTCGGCGCGATATTCCACGCGGTCACGGTATTCCGGGTTCAGGCCTACGATGCCGAGCTCTTCTTTCATACGGCGGACAGCACATTCCTGGCTGGCTTCATCCCAGCCTGGATGGGTGCAGCAGGAATTTGCCCATAGGCCAGGCGTATGGTATTTTCCCATCGCGCGGCGCTGGATAAGGATTTCGGTCCCACGTGTCACAAAGACCGAAACGGCCTTGTGACGCAGGCCTTTGACGTGCGCCTCGAGCTTGTCGACCGGCACCAGAGTGCCGTTCACCCAGGCAGGAATTTCAATATTCATACATGTGTCTCCTGCTGTTGGCCGACCTGCGGTCGTATTATTGCCCCCGAACCTCGGATACACCACCGGGGGCGGCGATTTTTCTGGTCACATAGATTTCACACACGCGGTTTCTTGAAGGGCTACGGGTAAGTTGTGCGACGATATGCACCTGTCGATGATCCGGTACCGGACCGATAAGGCGAGGCCGGAAAGCAGAACGCAACAAATCAGCATATCCCAAAGGATGTGCCGATTCTTTTCGGGCCTGACAAATGCCTGATATCAGAAAGAGTTAGAGGTCAGTGTGACCTGTCGCGTCAAACCAAGCCCGCTGCCGAGAAGGGCAAAAATGGTCTGAGTTTTGGTGATTGGCGATTCAGTGGCAAGCACGGTGTCGTCGGGATTGATCTGAAATTTGCGTGCTGCAAACAGGCCGTCAGCGGATGTCAGATCGAAGGTAAAGACAACCTGCTGCCGACCCGGCCCGGTGCCGTCATAGCGCACTTGACGCGAGGAGTATTCGCGCAGGACCAGAACCCCCTTGGGATCGGCGCGAGCATCTGACAGCCCGCCCATTAATGACATTGCTTCCAGCGCGGTAACCTGTTCCTTGGGAAAATAGATCAGACTTTCGCGCCCGGCAGCGCCCAGTGAGGTAAAGCTGCGGGTGTCTTCTTCGACAATTACGGTGTCACGGGGGCGCAACGTCGTGTTGCGCCCGCTCGACGCATAAAGGTCGGTTGCGTTGATCTGATAGGTTGATCCACCGCGCAGCAGCCGGACTTTGGGATTGCGCAGGGCAGGGCTGATGCCACCGCCTGTCGCAATCAGGCTGAGAACTTTGTAATTGCGCGATAACATCGGGTAGGTGTTCGGACGTGCCACACCGCCCACAAGATCGATCGAATTGCCCAGGCCCGGAGTCATCGACAGTTGCACCTGCGCTGAGGGTACGATCGGTTCCAATGTTTCCTGAATCCGCGCGCGGGCAGACGAAGGAGTCAGGCCGCGAACGTAGACTTCGTTCACATAGGGCAGGAAAATTGCGCCGTTCGATCCGACTTCAAGACCGGACATGGTACGGGCCTTTTCGGCAGGGTTGGTGATAAGCGAATTTTCCTGACTGTCCCAGATCGTCACATCGACGCGATCGCCGGTTTGGATGACGGAAGACGAGGGGCCATCGCCGCCGCCCGGCCAGCCGAAATTATCCTGAGTTCCAGTGCTGGGCCACGACACAATCGCGGGCATGTTCGCCCGTGTCACTGGAACAACGTCAAAGGTCGGGTTATCGGCTTCGGCTTCCTTCAGAACTTCGGACTGAAGGGCGGCGCCGCGCGGCAAACTACAGGCGGCAACGCCCAGCGTCAGTGCGAGCACCAATAGCCACCGGAAATGGTTCCTCAAGATCATGTCCCCCAACATATCTGTGCAGCTCGATTGGCAGCGGCTGCTGTAACGATCTTTCTAGCCGGAGAGGTCGGTGATAGACAGACGGTTATCGTGTAAATTTTTCAAAGGTCGGCAAAAAGTGGCCCAAAAAGCGCAAGTCCGACATGTCCTGGTTCTGGGGGCGAATGGCAAGGTGGGCCGTATGGTTCGGGCCAGCTGGGAATCGCGTGACGATGGTCCGCGTATAACAGCGGTGGCCCGCAGGCCCGAGGCGGGCGTTTTGCAATGGGCACCAGGTGCGCCGCTGGATGTGCTGCCCAATGTTGATGCAATCATCGCGCTTTGGGGCGTGACGGCGGGGCCGTCCGCAGATCTTGGGGCGAACAGCACGCTCGCGCTGACGGCAATGCGGGTGGCGCAGGCGGTTGGGGCGGATCGGGTGCTGCATTGTTCCAGCGCTGCGGTGTATTCTGAATCGACTGAGCCATTGACTGAAGTTCATCCATGCAAGCCTGCGTCGTCCTATGGCGCGGCAAAGTTGACGATGGAGACTGCGCTGGATGCCTATGCAGCCGCACATCCCCAAGGTCCACGCCCGGTGTCGTTGAGGATTGGCAATGTGGCTGGCGCCGAGAGCCTTTTTGCCGCAATGCGTGGCAGCAACAGCATCACGCTGGACAGATTTGGTGGAAAGGAAGGGGGCGGCCCATTGCGCAGCTATATTGGACCGAGTGATTTAGGGAAGGTTTTGGAAACGCTGGCTTTGGTGCCAGTTGGACAGTTGGCGTCAGTCTACAACGTTTCCGCGCCGCGCCCTACGGGGATGGAGCTGATTGCACGTGCCGCTGGCCGCGAAGTCGTTTGGCGGGATGCACCGCCAACGGCTATTCGCCAAGTGGTTTTGGACACTTCGCGCCTCGAGGCTGTATGCGCACTGGCGTCTGAGAGCGCAGAAGCGGAACATCTGGTCGCCGACTGGCAGCGCTGGAGCCCCAAGCAATGACGCCGGCAAAACGCGCCTTTGACCTTATCCTCGCGGTTGGACTGAGTGTCTTGTTGTCGCCGCTGATTATTGGGGTTGCACTGACGGTGCTGATCCGTGATGGACGGCCGGTTTTTTATCGGTCTGAGCGGATGAAAACGCCGGACACCGGATTTTTGCTTTGGAAGTTTCGCACGATGCGCACAGTCGACAACGATGCGGGTGTCTCGGGTGGGGACAAGGTGAATCGTATCACGCGGACCGGTCACACCCTGCGGCGCTGCCGACTCGATGAGATGCCTCAGCTCTGGAATATTTTGAGAGGGGATATCAGCTTTGTCGGACCACGCCCGCCGTTGCGTTGCTATGTCGAGAAATATCCCGAAATTTATCACGAGGTGCTGCGATCACGTCCGGGAATAACCGGCCTGGCAACCATCATCTTTCACCGGAGGGAAGAGGTTCTTTTGACGGGTTGCCGGACACCCGAGGACACAGAAGAAGTCTATTGCCGCCAATGCATACCGCGCAAGGCGCGACTCGATCTGATCTATGCCGGTCAGCGGACGGTCTGCAAGGATTTCAAACTGATGTGGGCCACGATCCTGAAACGGGTCACGATGCACTGAGCAACTATTTTCGCAGTGCCTGGACCGTGATATATTCAGTCGTTTCACCCACCCATTGCCGTGCCTCTATGACATGGCCCGACCCGTCCACCAGAAAGGTGTCGGTAAATGGCTTCATGTCGCCGGTGCAATTTGCAATCATCTTTGTCGCATTGGCCGAAATTTGGCCAAGTGCATAGGATTCGGATCCTTCGGAGAACACTTCGCAGGTAAAGTTGAGCGTGCGGGTGATGTTTTCACCATCCAGCAGGCGCAGAATATAGGGCGCCGTACCATCGCGTCTGGCCTGCACCAACTGCACCAGTCCGGCATTATCGGTGGACATCAGATCGTCGCCAATACCGCGGGTGGCAGTCAGAATACCACCACGCAGGGTAAAGGACTGACGGTCGGCGGTCGCATAAGTCCGGTAGGGACCGTTTTGCTCAACCTCTAGCATCAGCGCCTGACCCTTGCGCTTTTCGATTGTGACCATTGCCAGCGGTAGGGGCGTAAAGTTCAGACCAGTGTCGATCTGCGCTTTTGAGACTGCAAACCCGTCTTTGTTGCCCCCGCTCATAGCCTGTTTAGCGACATCGCGGATCAGAAATGCCGGATTTATGATCTTGGTTTCGTTGCCGCATCCCGCAAGGACTGCGCAGACGGTAAGGGCCGCAATGGCGTAGCGCATCGTCATCTCCAGAATCGTCCCCAGGTCTTTGCCAGTTCGGGTTCGTGATTGCTGCGAACCTGCTCGTAAAGTCGACCCTTTACGTTAAGCTGTGCGCCGCCGTCACGGGTCAGCGATTTGATATCGAACGTGTTGCGTTGGCGTGACGAGTTGCTCAGCGCCCATCCGATCGGAATGGTGACGCGGATGCCCTTGTCGAACGAGCCTTCTCCGAAGTCTTCGTATGACACGTCGGTAAAGGTGGCATAGGCGCCGACGCGCCAGCCATTGCCGAATTCGCGGTCGATCCGGAAGGTCGCGCCATAATCGCCTGCCAGATATCGGCCCACGTCCACCTGTCCGTGGAACCCGTTTCCCAGAGAATAATAGGCTGACGCGTGGCCGGTGGCGACCGTGTAGTCCAGCAATCCGAACAGTTGATCGTATTCGCGTTTCTGCACGTAATTTAGTTCAACCCCAAGAGCGAGGCGACTGTCCACGGGTTTCCACAGTACCTCGGTCGAAACACCTGCGTACATCGATTCGAGATAGCCGACTGTCACGCGGCTGTAGAGATCTTTGCCAGGGCGCCCATAGTGCGTGGCTGTCAGATTCTCGATCGCGATGTCGGTTTCTTTGGCATATTGGGAATATTCGGTACGGACACGCGGCAGGGTCGATGTCCCGGCGCCATCGCGCGTTATCTCGTCAAGTGTGCCGCCGACCATCTTGGTGATGGCACCATCCAACACAAAGTTTTTTGTCAGTTTGGCGCTTCCACGCAGGCGCAGCCCGGTACCGTAGCGCACCGGCTGGTCAGGGTCAAAGAACCCAGTCTCGACATAGGGCGCAAAGGAATAGGTGAATCGGGGGTAGACGTCTTCATCGACCGCCGGCGCCTTGCCAAACGCATCGACGATCTGGGTTCGGGCCAGAATTTCGGTCGCTGCAGAGTTTTCCAGCGCCTCCACATCACCCCGGTTCATGGCAATGGCAGACATCGGGATGCCGTTTTCGGTCGGGATAATCACAAATTCCGAGATCGAGGCCGGCAGAGATCGGGTCATCGCACGGGCGGTCCGGCCAATGGCCTGCGACACGGCAATGTAGCGTTCGTTGCGGATGCGGATAGTCGCGCGGCGCGGTTCGAGTTTGAGTCCCTCAATCTTGATGCCGTCATCTTCCATGGCCTTGGCCAGAGTGGTTCTGGCCGAGGTCACAGTTGTGGTGTCGGTCGTCCAGTTCAGGTCGTTGACGCTGGACATGTCACGCGGCGCGACGGGTTCGGGTGCCGAATCAAGGCTTCCTGGAACGGCGGCCTTTTTGGGGTTTGTCGTGACGGTGATCTGGGCGCCGATCTCGTTTCCGTAGGCGTAGTAGAGCGAAAGCTGTGTACCGTTGCGGAAATTATAGTCCACCCCATAGTTCCACGGCGACTTTTTCTCGAATCGACCGGTGATGCTTTCCTCAAGGTAGCTGTCCGAGGAATATTCCAGCTTGAACCGCAGTCGGTCGTTAAACGCGTAGCTGAGACCGCCAAACGCCGCGACATCGCCGCGGAACCAGCGATCATATGTTGGCACACCGCCACGGCCAATGATCTCGACAGGACGCACACCCGTGCTGGCAATCGGGTTGTTGCTGCCCAGACGGCCCCATCCCAGACCGCCAGTCAGTTGCAGACCCTTGGTGACATTCTTGGACGCTACGACATATTCGCCGCTAAAAAGGCCGGTGCCGATGAAATCCTGAAAACCAACGGTGACAGCCGGGCGGTAGCGGCCTTCGGTCAGCAGTTGATAACGCAAATCGAAACTGCGGTCATAGTATTTGCCGTTGATGCTGGCGACCGTGTCGTAGTTGCGGATTTCGGAATAGCGAAAGCTGCCGGACAGGCGGGGCGTGATCTGAAAGTTCAGCGTCGCGCGCGAGTTATCGCCGAAATTCGACAAAGTTGCGGACAGGGTGGCATCCGGCGCCGCAAAAGCGGTGGGCATGTCGATCAGACCGGGCGAGCCATAAAGGTTGTAGCTCGGCAAACCTTGCGCAACGGCTGCCGCAGGCAACAGCGCCAGCCCGCACATAGAGAGACTGAAGGATTTTGTTTTCAAACGGTTGTTCTTTCTTTCGAAGCCCGTGCCCGGAGTTCCGCGTGGCGTCATCTGAATGTCCGTTCGCAAACCAAGTGATCCACACATTGCTAGACGACCCCGTGCGCCAAGTCTATCCCCACTCAGGATGGCACAAGCGTTGTGGGATATAGACCACGCCGGTGGTCAGCGCTGGATTTACCGAACAGTTTTAAACGTTAAACCCGTGTTAACGGGACGCCTGATACCAAACCCATGGGTGAAGTGAGAAGGTGGTGGAGATGGGTGTAGGCAGCAATGTCGCGCCAGTCATCATTAAACGGAAAAAGGTTATCAGCGGCGGTGGGCACCATGGTGGCGCCTGGAAAGTCGCGTATGCGGACTTTGTGACCGCAATGATGGCGTTTTTTTTGTTGATGTGGCTGTTGAATGCGACGACGGAAAAACAACGCAAGGGGATCGCGGACTACTTTAGTCCGACGATTGCGATCAGCCGGGTGTCGGGTGGTGGCAATGGTATTTTGGGCGGGAATAGCACGTTTACCGAGAATACGTTGCCTCGTATGGGCACAGGGGCCACAAACCTACGACCGACGTCCGAAAACCGGGCAATGGGCGCAGATTCTGCCGAAGGTGCCGCCGAAGAAAAAGACTTTCGACAGCTCGAGACGTTGCTGATGGGGCGTGGCGGCGAAAGCATGGTGGCGGATGAGTTGTTGCAACATATCGTCACCAAGGTGACGGATGAGGGCTTGGTGATCGAGCTGTTCGAGACAGAGAGCGGTCCGCTGTTTCAGGCCGATGGCCAGCCGACGCGCCTGATGGAGAATCTGTCGGATGTACTGGTTCGGGTGTCGGCCATGGTGACCAACCCAGTTGCTGTAGAGGCGCATGTGCGCGCCGTTCCAATTGTTCTTGCCAAGGATCCGACGTGGGACAGGTCGGCGCAAAATGCAGCCAAGCTGCGTGATCTGCTGACCGAAAAGGGGCTGGCTGACAGGCGCATTGCCCGTGTTACCGCCCATGCCGACCGGGAACCGGTCACGCGAAACCACATGGATATCCGCAACAGTCGGATCGAAGTGATCTATCTGCGGCGCTTTTGAATACCAACCTTAAGAATGTCGGTGGGTCAGGGTTCCTGCCTGCCGACACGCCAAGATCGCTCGGATTTTATATGTTAGTATGGCGTTAAGTTAGGGCGCGTATCTGTTGGATCGAAGATTTTCGATACAGCAGAAAGGCGTGTCTATGACAATCTCTTCTTCTTTGAATGCCGGTGTGGCAGGTCTCTCCTCGAATGCGAGCAGACTGGCGACCATCTCTGACAATATTGCGAACTCGGCGACTTATGGCTACCGCCGGGTCGAGGCTGACTTTCAGTCGCTCGTGAACAAATCTGGGGGTGGAACCTATTCTGCCGGGGGCGTTCGGGCCACGACCCAGCGCCTGATTGATCAGGGCGGTTCGCTGGTTGCCACAACCAATGCCACCGATCTCGCGGTGCGCGGCAATGGGTTTTTGCCGGTTGCGACCATCAACGATGCGACTTCGGGCAATGGGTCGCCTCAGATGCTTCTGACGTCGACCGGATCATTCCGGACAAATTCCGATGGCTACCTGGTGACCGAATCCGGTCTGGCCCTTATGGGATGGCCGGCCGCTCCGGATGGAACCATTCCCACGCAGTCGCGCGACACTAGTGTCGGGTTAGAGCCTGTGCGTCTGAACGTGAACCAGTTCACTGGGGATCCAACGACCAGCATAACCTTGGGCGTCAACCTGCCTGCAACGGACACGAACTTTGATGCCAGCGGTACGCCGCAGCAGCTCTCTGTCGAATACTTCGACAATCTCGGGGTATCGGAAAATGTCATCGTAACCTTCACGCCATCACTCCCGGCCGTTGGTGCGTCTAACGCCTGGACCATGCAGATCGAGGATTCTGCCCAGCCCGGAGTTGTGATTGGAGAATACGAGCTGACGTTTGATGATTCACGTACCGCTGGCGGCACGCTCGCCTCGGTCAACACGTTGTCCGGCGGGGCCTATGACGCGGCCACGGGTATGCTGATCGTTGAAGTGGCCGGTGGACCGATCGAGATTGATATCGGCTCTCCTGGTGATGCTGTTGGTCTTTCGCAGCTGGGCGACAACTTTGCGCCGCTCAGCATTTCCAAAGATGGTGCTCCGATTGGCAATATGACCTCGCTGGAAGTCGATGAGCAGGGTCTAGTACATGCTTTCTTTGACACTGGAACCGTGCGCACGATCTTCCAAGTGCCACTGGTGACTATGCCGAACCCGAACGGCATGGTTGCACTGGACCAGCAAGTCTACATTCCCTCACCCGAAAGTGGAAACTACTACCTCTGGAATGCGTCCGAAGGGCCGACCGGAGACCTCGTTGCCTTTGCGCGCGAGGAATCCGCGACTGATGTGGCGGGTGAACTGACCGACCTGATCCAGACGCAGCGCGCCTATTCGTCAAACGCGAAGGTGATCCAGACCGTGGATGAGATGCTGCAGGAAACCACCAATATCAAGCGCTGATCACAGCGCTGAACAACCAGTCTGAAATGTTGAATGAGGGAATGCGGCATGTCACTTTCCGGAGCTTTGTCAAATGCACTGAGTGGTCTCAGGGCAAATACTCGGTCAGCGGGGATCGTCTCGAGCAACATTTCAAACGCACTGACCGATGGCTACGGTCGGCGCGAATTGGCGCTGTCGTCCAGTACGCTGGGCGGCAGCGGCGGTGTTCGCGTGGATGGAGTGATCCGTCACGGCGACCCGGTCCTTCTGTCCGACAGGCGAATTTCGGACGCACTCTCGGGAAATGCGGAAACCTTGCAGGGATTTGCCACGAAGGCGGAATTCCTGCTCGGGGATCCTTCTGATACGGGATCGCTCGCGGGACGTTTGGGCGCGTTCGAGAATGCCTTCATCACAGCCGCCAGCAATCCGTCGGCTACTCAGAGACTGGAGACGGTGGCCCAGGCGGCCAAAGATGTGGCCAGCACGCTCAACACTATTTCCAAGGGTGTGCAAACGTCACGCGAAACAGCGGACAGTGCAATCGCGAGGCAGGTTGAAGACATCAACTCCACCCTGCAACGTGTCGAAGCGCTCAATACGCAGATCGCCAAGGCGACGCGGCTAGGTCAGGATCCGTCTGCGTTGATAGATGAGCGTCAGATCAACATCGACGCGATTGCCAAGGCGGTACCGCTGCGCAGTGTCCCGCGCGATGATGGTATGGTTGCGATCTATTCGATCAAGGGCGCAACTCTGCTTGATGGTTCCGCAGCCACGCTGGAGTTTACTCAGACTCAGGTGATTCAACCGCAGATGACGCAGGGCAACGGATTGTTGGGCGGCCTCACGATCAACGGCCGCGCTATCAATACCAGTCAGGACGGCCCTCTGGCAGGTGGTACTCTAGCGGCGAATTTCCAGATTCGCGACCTGGATGCGGTTGGGATTCAGGCGCAACTGGACGGAGTCGCTCGCGATCTTGTCGAACGACTGGGCCCCGGTGGCGCGGATACGACTCTGGCGGCGGGTGATCCGGGCTTTTTCACAGACGCTGGGGCGCTGTTTATCAGCACCGACGAGACCGGACTGGCCGGCCGCATTGCGGTTAACACACTGGTGGCACCCGGCAGTTCCGAGATCTGGCGCATTCGTGATGGACTCGGCGCGGTTTCACCAGGTGAGGTGGGGGACGCAAGCCTGCTGCAAGCCATCCAGTCCGCCCTGACCGAGACCCGCCCGTCAGCGTCCGTCGCCTTGGGTACGGTTGAGCGCAGTATGTCAGGCTTCGCGACCGAGCTGACCTCGAGTGTTGCTGCGTACCGTGTCAATAACGATGCTCAGGTTAGCTATGCGCGGGCGCAGAATATCGCGTTGCGGGAACTGGAAGCTGCAGACGGGGTAAGCACCGATGCTGAACTGCAGGTTCTGATGCAGATCGAGCAGAACTACGCTGCAAATGCCCGTGTCATGAACGTGGTTGGAGACCTGATGCAGGTCATCTTGTCGATTTAAGGGGGACTTTTTATGCAATCCATCGGTGATATGGCCCAGGCGCTTGTTCTGCGACATCGGCAGGCTGTTGTTCGCGAGCAGATCGACACACTGGGAGTCGAGCTAACCACTGGCGAGGTCCGCGATAAGGCAGGGCATCTTGGCGGCGATCTTAACGCCTTGTCTTCAATAGACAAATCTTTGTTCGCGCTAGAATCTTATCGTGTGGCGACGACAGAGGCCACATATATCACGGATGTCATGCAAGGCGCGCTTGGCACAATCCAGGACAAGACGGAAAGCCTGTCGATTCAACTTATTCAGGCCAACCTCTTGGTGCCCGAGAGCATGCGAAATACGCTGGCAAACGAGGCGACTGCAACACTCGATACGGTATTGTTGAACCTAAACACGAGCGCCGCTGGCCGCACGGTGTTTGGCGGTACGGCGACGGATCGAAGTGTTGTCACGGATGTCAACAGACTCCTGACCGATCTGCGTGCGGCAGTTGCGGGGCAAACCGATTTAACCGGGATCACGGCGACGCTCGACACTTGGTTTGATGCACCCGGCGGCGGCTATGAGACCTCGGGATATCAAGGTGCCTCCACAGGCTTGTCGCCCTTTCAGCTTAGCTCGACCGAGAGTGCATCTCTGGAGATCCGGGCCGACGATCAGGTGTTTCGCGATACCCTCAAAGGATTGGCGCTGGCCGCGCTTTCAGCAGACGCGGGTCTTGCAGTTAGCTCCGAGGTGCGGGGTGAAATGCTGATGGAGTCAGGCAAGCAATTGATGGCGGCGCAAAATCCACTGACAGAACTGCGCGCTGGGCTGGGTGCGCTACAAGGGCGGATCGAGGAAACAACGACGCGCAATTCCTCCGAGAAGACATCCATGCAGATCGCGCGTCTCCAAATGGTTGGCGCCGACGTGTACGAGACGGCGTCGCGGCTCGAAAATGCACAACTGCAATTGGAAAGTATATATACGGTCACGGTGCGCGCATCGCGACTGTCGCTGGTGGAGTTCCTGAGATGATCGCCGCTACGCGAATGGCTGTGCTGATCCTGCTTTCCTTCGCCGGCCTGGTCACGTCCGGGGCCGCGCAAAGTGTGCGCATCAAGGATCTGGTCGAGTTCGACGGCGTGCGGGCCAACGATCTGGTCGGCTACGGACTTGTCGTGGGTTTGAATGGCACTGGAGACGGATTGCGGAACGCCCCCTTCACCGAAGAAATCATGTCGAATATTCTTGAACGGTTGGGTGTGAACGTCACCGGCGAACAGTTTCGCCCGAAAAACGTAGCGGCTGTCTTTGCCACCGGTCGCCTCCCGCCATTTGCCCGCTCAGGAAGCCAGATTGATGTGACCGTCTCTGCAATTGGCGATGCCAAGAGTCTGCTGGGCGGCACGTTGATCATGACCCCTTTGAATGCGGCAGACGGACAGATCTATGCCGTCGCGCAGGGCACCATCATTGCCGGAGGAGTGTCTGCTGAAGGGGATGCCGCGCGCGTGGTTCAGGGAGTACCAACCTCCGGCGTCATCCCGGCTGGTGCCCGTATCGAGCGCGAGGTGGACTTCGACTTTTCAGAATTATCGAGCGTTCGGCTTGCCCTGCGGGAGCCGGATTTCACCACAGCGGCGCGAATTGAGCGGGCCATCAATCGGGGGTTTGGCGGTTCTGTCGCCGTTATGCTGGACGCGGGAACGGTGACGGTTGATTTACGGGCGTCTGGGGCGCGATCACCGGCACATGCCGTTGTGGCGATCGAAAATCTGCCAGTCGAGCCCGAGCGGCGCGCCCGGGTGGTTGTGGATCAGCGATCTGGAACAATCGTCATGGGTGAAGATGTGCGCATAAGCCGCGTTGCAGTATCCCAGGGCAATCTGACCCTGCGTATTCAAGAGGCACCGATCGCGGTGCAGCCGAATCCCTTCGCGGCTGGTGAAACGGTTGTAGTGCCACGTACCGAGACGGGGATTATCGAAGAGGTGGGCATCGGGCTGGCGGAGGTGCCAACGGGCACATCTCTCTCCGCAGTGATTGCGGGATTGAACGCGCTTGGCGTGTCACCGCGGGACATGATCGACATCCTTAAAAGCATCAAGGCTGCCGGTGCGTTGCACGCTGAATTTGTCGTCATGTGACTGAGATTGTTTGGAAACATCCGCCTGTGCCTGATTTGGGCTGACGGATTGTTAACGCCCCTGTGTAACTCTGCCAACAGATCGCTTAAACGGAGCAACCCATGTTCGGACTAATTGGTATTGTCGTGATTTTTGTCATGGTTTTCGGGGGTTATATCCTGGCCGGCGGAAAAATGGCGATCATTCTCAAATCATTACCATTCGAGATGATGATTATCGGCGGCGCTGCTGTCGGAGCCTTTCTGATTGGCAATGATATGTCGGTTGTCAAACATACGATTAAGGATCTTGGCAAAGTATTCAAAGGGCCGAAATGGAAGCCTGGTGACTATAGAGATTTGCTTTGTCTGCTGTTTGAGCTGGTGCGTTTGGCACGTGAGAGTCCTGTCTCGGTCGAGGAGCATGTCGAAGATCCCAATACCTCACCCATATTTGCCAAGTATCCTAAAATTCTTGCCGACAAAGAATCCGTCGAACTGATCTGCGACACGCTTCGTTCGGTTTCGATGAACTACGATGATCCGCATCAGGTGGAAGAAGTGCTGGACAAGCGCATGGAGTCGACGCTGCAAAACGCTTTGCATTCAAGCCATGCTCTTACGACGATGGCGGATGGTTTGCCTGCGTTGGGCATTGTTGCGGCGGTGCTTGGGGTGATTAAGACTATGGGTTCCATCGACCAGCCGCCGGAGGTTCTGGGAAAACTGATTGGCGGTGCTTTGGTGGGAACTTTTCTGGGAGTGTTTCTGGCTTATGGTCTGGTTGCGCCCTTCGCGGTCAGGGTGAAGGCAGTGACCGAGGAAGACGCCCATTTCTATCAACTCATTCGTGAAGTCTTGGTCGCCAACCTCTACAACCACTCTACCAACATTTGCATCGAGGTAGGTCGACAGAATACTCCCGCCCATTTCAGACCCAGTTTTGTGGAGCTTGAGGAGGCTCTGAAAACAGTGAAGCAGAGCGCTGCCTGATGCGAAAAATTCTTTTCACTCTGATTTCGATCTGTTTGCCGGCGATCGGCCATGCGCAAACATTGACCGTGCGTTCTGGTGAGCACGGCTCGTTCACTCGCCTCGCCATTGATTTGCAGGGTGAAACGGGATGGGACATGATGTTTGCGAAGGGCGAAAAAAAGGCAGTTATTCGCTTTCCTGGGGCGAACTTTGATTTCGATCTTTCATCCGTATTTAGTCGGATTGACCGTAGGCGTGTCGGAGATCTCAAAGCATTGCCCGGTTCTGATGGACTGGAGATAGATGTGGCGTGCGCATGCAGGGTTACTGCGTTTTTGTCCGGTGTCAGAATGCTTGTCATTGACGTGTCCGACGGCGAAGCTGAGGCCACAGATACAGTTGATAAAGAAGCCGAAGCAGTTGCAGCTTTTTCAGCGATTGATCTTGGCGAGCGTCCCGGCATTGGGCCACGACCAATGACTGGGCCGCTTTTTTCAGCGTATGGCATCCCCCCTGATCCGATTGCTTCGGAAGAAGGCGGTTTGAAACGTGTTCAAATACAATTGACACAGCAATTGGCGCGAGCGGCAACCAAAGGCTTGCTGGATACGGATGTTGACCACGTTCGAGAACAATCTCCTGTCTCAGACTCCCGGTTGCCGCTTGTACACCAAGACGAAAAGTTATCGAATACGGCGACGAATGATCGTCTGACGTTTTCAAGAAATGAGGATCGCCTGCTTCTGAGCAAGTCGCCCTGCTTCGCCAATTCTGACCTCGACATTGTGCACTGGGCGGATGAGACGCCGTTTTCGCGGCAGCTGGGCGAATACCGACAAAAAATCGCCGGTGAACTAGACCGCTCGGACGATGTTTCCGTTTTGGGAATGGCTAAATTTTACTTGCATTTCGGACTCGGAGCAGAAGCTCGAAATACGCTTGGCATGCTCTCCAAAGAGGCACCAGTGCCTTTGCAGGCGATGGCTCAAGTGCTCGACGGAAACGAAGACAGCGAAAGCGCTTTTGCCGGGCAGCTTAGCTGCGACTCAAATGCATCGCTTTGGGCAGTTTTGGCGTCCTCCCGGAGCGATGCTCAGAATGTGGTGAACACCCAATCTGTTCTGCGCGGGTTCGACGAGTTGCCGACCAATCTTAGATTGCTGCTGGGCAGGCGAGTGTCTGACAGGTTGATGGAGTTGGGAGAGCGACACACGGCAAGAACCGTTCTGCAAAAAGTGCAACAGATTCATGGTCAGGTTGCGCCGGAGGTGGTGGTTGCCCGTGCCGAAATGGGTCTAATGGACGGCAATAGTCATATCGCAAAAGCCGAGCTTGAAGTCATAGCGCGATCGGATGCGGAGGAGGCTTCTGCAGAAGCGGTGGCGGCTCTTATGCGGGTTTCGGTTGAAGAAGGTACCCCCGCAACGGCCGACATAGCCGAACTGGCTTCTGCTTATTCGACCGAATATCGCGGGGCTGAGCAGGGCCCCGAAATGTGGCACGCTCACATCCGCGCGCTTATCAGCACCGGAGACTTTGCCGAGGCTTTCGCAGAATTGGACTCTGGACAACCGGACACGACGGGCGTCATTTGGTCGGAGGTTATTCAGTCATTGACCGAGAGGGCGGATGACATCACTTTTTTGAAACTCATTCTTCGGCCGGAAAGCTTCGACAATCGAATGATGGAGCCGGAAACGCTGGTCGCTGTGGTCAATCGGCTCCTGAATTTAGGATTGCCGGACGCAGCGCAACAAGTTTTGAGAAACTCAAAAGTTCAGCCAGCGGATCGGGTGAGAAAGACTTTGATGGCACGCATTTACCTTGCCAGTTCGAAACCGGAAGATGCGGAAATCGCGTTAATTGGACTGCAGGGGGACGATATCCTTGCCCTCAGGACCGAAGCGCGAACAATGATGGGGGACTACGATTTTGCCCACAATGCCTTGGCGCGCCTTGGCGCGCAGGAGGAGGCGCTGAGCGCGGCGTGGATCTCTGGAAATTGGCAAACTGTAGCAGAGAGTGAGGACGCTGTTTTGTCGCGTGCAGCACAGCTTGCTTGGGCTGATGGGCAGGAAACGCCCTTGGCACAGGAGCCGACGTTGAGCCGATCTACAGCTCTGGCAGATGCCAGCGCCTCTTCGCTGGAAGTTCTCCGAAATCTGCTCGAAAAAACGAAAATTACCTCTGAATTCGAATGATACCGAACCGCGTTGGTTCTGTTGGAGACCTACAGCATCATGTCACGCGACGATAGCGAGGGTGTCGCGCTGTGCATAGAGGGTCTCTTCGCCTCGGCTGGCGGGGTGTTGCCTACCCGATCGCCCTTTGGGGCATTGCCGAACACGCCGGGAGCTATGGCTGAAAATGGGTGATGGGTTCGAGAAGGCGGCGTATCGTGGCGGGTGCTGAAGCCTGCCAGAACTTCCCAAAGGAACGATACGCCTTTGATCGAAGATACCACGATCACCCTGCCCTACTGACCTGAGCCCCAAGTTTCCTCCAGCTTTGCGTGGAGTCCTTGGGTTTCTGCACTTGCCCCCAACCTTGGACCACCTGGGTCTAGAGATTTCCGGCTTTCGTCAGATCGGTGGGCTGGTTTCACCTTCTGATTTTACGAGCATGATCGGTGACTTGTTTCCGATCGCGCTGTGGGGCCGTTCTTCGTTGTAGTATCTACGCCAAGTCTCCACCTTTTCTGCCGCATCCGCAAGGCTCAAGAACCAATGCGCGTTCAAACATTCCTGGCGAAACTTACCGTTGAAGGCCTCGATGAAGGCGTTGTCTGTCGGTTTTCCTGGCCTGCTAAAATCCAAAACCACGCCCCGATGATAAGCCCACAGATCCAGATCCCGAGAGATAAATTCCGGCCCATTATCGACTCGAATGGTCTTAGGATACCCAATCTTGGCACAAGCCAGATCAAGAGATTTAACCACATCCTCACCGCGATAATTGAACCTTACGTCTAGAATTGGCACATAGCGCGAGAACGTATCGACGACGGTCAAAACGCGCAATTTGCGGCCTGTGGCGAGTTGATCATGCACAAAATCCATTGCCCAGACGTCGTTATTCTTCACAGCTTCTGTGCGAGCATCCCGCAGCTTCGCTTTCACGCGACGTTTCGGTGTCTTGTTGCGCAGTTGAAGACCCATCTCCTTGTAAATACGATATGTTTTTTTAGCGTTCACTGGCCAACCCTCACGCTGCAACACAAAATGGACGCGCCGATATCCATATCGAACGCGTGTCTCACAAATCTCCTTAATGCGCTTTTTCAACGCGGCCGGATCGGTGCGGCGGGATTTGTAATGATAGGTCGAGCAATCAAACCGCAAAGCACCACATGCCTTTCGGATCGACACACGCCAATCAGACCGCATCCCATCGACAAGCTCACGCTTTCGATCCGGCCTTAGAGCTTTCGCTTGATAACGTCCTGCAACATCTCACGATCCAACGTCAGATCAGCGACAATCCGTTTCAAACGGTTGTTCTCGTCTTCCAGATCACGCAACCGGCGCATCTCTGACGGCATCAGCCCCTCATACTTTTTCTTCCAGTTGAAATACGTCGCCGGACTTATCCCGGACTTGCGGCAAATCTCCGCAACCGTCGTGCCCTCATTACCTTGCTTAACAATAAACGCCTTTTGGGCGTCCGTGAATTTGGATGCTTTCATCGCGTCCACTCCTTTTCCAGCCAGGAAAGTAGCAGTCGGAAACTCTAATTCAAAATGGTCCAGTTTTTAGGGCGCAGGTCAACCTGGAACCCGATCGAGAGCGTGTTCGCCACCGTCAGGCATCGTACCGTCCGGACCAAGGGAGCGCTCTCGCACAAGACTGCGAAGCTGATGGTCTTCACTCTGGTCAGGGCAGCGTCGAAGAAATGGCGCAAGCTCAACGGGCGGAACCAGTTGCCCCGTGTCATCGAAGGTGTCACATTCACCAACGGCGTCGCCCAAGCTGATGTCGATGAGACCCGCGCCGCCTGATCAAGCCGCGTCACCCAAATTCCGCCTTAGCTCACACGCCGGTCGCGGCACTGCTTGATCTGGTTCGGGTGCAGATCCAAATCCTGCGCCATCTCGACCAGGGTCGGCGGCATCATACCGCTGTTGCGCGGAGAATTCACCTACCCGGTTATTCAGATTTCTCAAGCCACTCTGAGTGAGTCATTTTTCTATACTTTGAGAGTGTGAGAATTCAGAGGGGGAGCACGTGGTTCTGAGCAGGAGCCTGCCAAAGGGTTTCCGTAATTTATGATTTTAATTCAAATGGATAGTCTGCTTAGTGGACGCCTGAATGACTTGTCACAAAACTGTAACAAAATTCTTACATAAGCATCACAATGCCAGCCTATCAGACGCTCAAGGTCGCGTCTGCGATCGATGCAAAACCTGGGAGCAATCCATGTACTATTTGAAGCTGACCGCGACTGCCTGTGCAGTTGCCGCGATTTCCACAACTGCTGCTGTCGCGCAAAACCGCGATGCCATCCGCATTGTCGGTTCGTCGACAGTGTTCCCCTACACTCAGGCCGTGGCCGAGCAGTTCGCAAACAACACCGGCGCCCCGTCGCCGATCGTTGAATCGACCGGCACCGGCGGTGGCATGCAGATCTTCTGCGGTGGCGTCGGCGAATCGCATGCTGACATCACTGGCGCTTCCCGCGCGATGAAAGCGTCGGAATTCGAGCTTTGCCAGCAGAATGGCGTCACCGAAATCTCCGAAGCGCTGATCGGTTTCGACGGCCTGTCGCTGGCCATGTCCCGCGCCAACGATTTCGACTGGAGCCTGACACTGGGCGAAGTGTACCTCGCTCTGGCTGCGCAGGTTCCTGTGAACGGCGAGTGGGTCGACAATCCCTACACCAAATGGTCGGAAATCAACCCCGCTCTGCCCGACACCGAAATCCTGGCCTATGGCCCTCCGCCCACATCCGGCACCCGTGACGCTTTTGTTGAACTGGCAATGCATGCCGGTTGCGAAGAGCTTGAGTACGTTCACAACGGCGATTTCGACGGTGACTGGATCGGCGAAAACTGCTCGCGCATGCGTACCGACGGACCGTTCGTCGAGGCTGGTGAGAACGACAACCTGATCGTTCAGCGCCTCGAAGCTGACGCGAACGCGCTGGGTATCTTTGGTTATTCGTTCCTCTACGAGAACCTGGACAAGCTGAAGGGCGTCAGCATTGAGGGCGTAGAGCCGTCGATCGACACGATCGCAGACAAATCCTACCCCATCTCGCGTCCGCTGTACTTCTACGTCAAGAATGCACATCGCGGCGTTATCCCGAACCTGAACGAGTTCATCGAGGAATACATGTCCGATGATGCGCTGGCTTCGGGTGGTTACCTGTCCGAGCGTGGTCTGGTGCCGCTGGCCGAAGATCGCATGCACCAGCTTCAGGACGCCGTGCTGAACGGCACCGCCATGGAAGCTCCGGCAAGCTAATTGCAGGACTAGTTACGCCCGGGGCGGTTTATTCCGGCCCGGGCATCTCATATTGAGCGGGTATTACCAATGACGACCTTGGCTTTCGCTATTCTTCTTGCCGCCAGTCTAGTGGCCTACGCCCTGAACCGCCGTGCCGCCACCGGACTGCGAGATGGCGGGCAGAGGCTTCATTCAGTTTCAGGCTATCACGGCCTCTTTGCACTCTTGCTGATCTTGGTTCCCGTGCTTGTCGTCATCTTGGTATGGCTGGCTTCGCAAGGTGCGGTGGTGAGCGCCCTGACGATGGCCAGTTTGCCGGACGGCACGGTCGACGGACTTGGACAAGGACAGGTTGACCTGATCCTGGCCGAAATTCAGTCGATCTCGGGCGGACGGGTGTTTGGCACTCCGGAACCATGGAAACTGGAAGCCGCCGAACGGCTGAGCAATCTTCGCCAGACTGCTGCGCTTGGGCTCGTACTTCTGACGGCTGTCCTATGTCTGGGCATCATGTTCTTTGCCCGAGCCAAGGTCTCGGCTGAGTTCCGGGCGCGTCAGGGTGTAGAGAGAATCGTATCCGGCCTCATGATTTTCTGTTCGGTCGTCGCAATCTTTACAACAATCGGGATTGTCGCCTCGCTCGCTTTTGAAACGATCAAGTTTCTGCGGCTTGTGCCCCTATCAGAGTTCCTGTTTGGCCTGAACTGGGAGCCCCAGATCCCGATCCGGGCGGACCAGATTGCAGCCGAGGGTGCGTTCGGGTGGATCCCCGTGATTGTCGGGACGCTGGTGATTACATTCGTGGCGATCGTGATCGCGGTTCCTGTGGGACTTTTGTCGGCGATCTATCTCAACGAATTTGCGCCTAAGGTCGTCCGGTCAATGGCCAAGCCGATCCTCGAAATCCTCGCTGGTGTGCCAACGGTGGTTTACGGGTTTTTCGCAATCCTGGTAGTTGCGCCTGCAATCCGCAGTTTTGGCCAATCGATGGGTATTCCGGTTTCCCCAAACACAGCTATCGCCGCAGGCGGGGTCATGGGTATCATGCTGGTGCCCTTTATCTCGTCCTTTGCTGATGACGCATTGTCCGCAGTGCCGCGTTCGATGCGGGACGGCGCCCTTGCCTTGGGCGCTACGCGGGCCGAGACGGTGCTGAACGTGCTCTTTCCGGCCGCAATCCCCGGTATCGTTGGTGGTGTGCTGCTGGCTGTCAGTCGTGCGATTGGTGAAACGATGATCGTCGTCATGGCGGCGGGGCTGATCGCGAACCTGACACTTAACCCATTGGAAAGTGTCACGACCGTCACTGTTCAAATCGTCACACTTCTCATCGGTGACACGTCGTTCGACAATCCCAAGACGCTGGCAGCTTTCGCGCTGGGGATGATGTTGTTCATCGTCACGCTTATCATCAACATCTTCGCGATCCGGATCGTCCGGAAATACCGCGAAGCCTACGATTGAGGCCTAGACCTATGACCGATATTTCATCCGGCCCCGTGCCCAAGACGACGATCGAAAAGGTGCGCGGATCACTGGCGCGGCGACACCGTAAACAGTTTATCCTGCAGGGCCTGGGCATCACCGCGATCAGCATTGCGTTCTTGATGCTGTTCATCCTGATCGCATCGCTGGTATCGACCGGGTACAAGGCGTTTATGCAGACTCATGTCACGCTTGACGTGTTTATCGACCCGGCCGATGTCGAGCGTGACAAACTTCCACGCGGCGATTTTGACGACGTCCTTGCCAAAGCTCTGGCGTCTCAGGTGCCATCGGTCGATCCGACGGATCGCGCAACGATGCGGGCGCTCAGCGGAATTCTATCGAACGGCGCTCAGTTCATGCTGCGCGATCGGGTCGTCGCAGATCCGGACCTGATCGGTCAAACGATCACAATGACGGTACCGATATCGGACCCCTATGATCAGCTTTACAAAGAGTTGCTGGACCGGGAAACTCCAGAAGAGTTGCGTCGGCTGGATGATGACGAGATCGCAAATTATGATCAGCTGGTACAGGCCGATGCCATTTCGTCAAAGATCAACACTGGCCTGATCACCAACGCTGACAGTCGCTTTCCAGAGCTTGCAGGCCTCAAGGGGGCGATCATGGGGTCGTTCTGGGCGCTACTGACCTGCTTCCTGATCGCGTTTCCACTGGGTATAGGTGCAGCCGTATATCTTGAAGAATTCGCGCCTAAGAACAAGTTGAGCGACCTGATCGAGGTGAACATCAACAACCTTGCCGCCGTGCCGTCCGTGGTCTTTGGTTTGCTGGCTCTGGCGGTGTTCATCGGCTGGTTCGGCATGCCGCGTTCGGCACCGTTTGTTGGCGGCCTGACACTGGCGCTGATGACCATGCCGACAATCATCATCGCGACACGCGCGGCACTCAAAGCGGTTCCGCCCTCAATCAGAGAAGCGGCATTGGGGATCGGCGCATCAAAACAGCAGGTGGTCTTTGGCCATGTCGTTCCGCTGGCCATGCCGGGCATTCTGACCGGGACGATCATTGGGTTGGCGCAGGCCTTGGGTGAAACTGCACCGCTGCTGTTGATCGGGATGAACGCCTTTATCACATCTGCACCGGATTCGCCCTTCGACAGCGCCACGGCTCTGCCAACGCAGATCTTCATCTGGGCTGACAGCCCCGAGCGTGGCTTTGTCAGCCGGACCTCGGCTGCGATCCTGGTCCTTCTGACTTTCCTCATCTTCATGAATGCAATCGCCATCTACCTGCGCAGCAAGTTCGAACGCAAATGGTAACCCCGAAAGGAGAGGCCGTGGACGACCTCAGAGCAATCGACCGAGACGTCGACACACATGCCACCAAAATCAGCGCCAAGGGCGTCCAAGTTTTCTACGGGGATACTCATGCGATCAAGGATGTTGAGGTCGAGATCAAGGAGCGGACAGTCACAGCGTTTATCGGGCCGTCCGGCTGCGGGAAATCCACCTTTCTGCGCTGCATCAACCGTATGAACGATACGATTGATATTTGCCGGGTGAAGGGCGACATCCTGATCGACGGTCAGGATATTTATGACCGCAACATCGACCCGGTTCAGCTGCGGGCCCGTGTCGGGATGGTGTTCCAAAAGCCGAACCCATTCCCAAAGTCGATTTATGACAATATCGCTTATGGCCCCAAGATCCACGGACTGGCCAAGACCAAGGCCGAGATGGACGAGATCGTCGAAAAGTCCCTGCGGCGCGGCGCCATCTGGAACGAGGTCAAGGACCGGTTGCACGCCCCCGGAACCGGCCTGTCGGGTGGTCAGCAACAGCGTCTGTGCATTGCCAGAGCGATTGCAACGAGCCCCGAAGTTCTGCTGATGGACGAACCGTGTTCGGCACTGGATCCGATTGCGACGGCGCAGGTCGAGGAGTTGATCGACAATCTGCGGCAGAACTATACCGTCGTCATCGTCACCCATTCGATGCAACAGGCGGCACGCGTCAGCCAGAAGACGGCGTTTTTCCACCTTGGAAATCTGGTTGAGTACGGCGAGACCGGCGAAATCTTTACGAACCCCAAGGACAGCCGGACCGAAAGTTATATCTCTGGCCGGATCGGATAGGAGAACCGTCATGAACTCGCAACATATCGCCAGTGCGTTTGATCGGGACCTCGAAGGCGTACAAGCCATGCTCATGAAAATGGCTGGCCTGGTTGAGGACGCAATGGTTCAAGCCGCCGATGCGCTTGAGACCAGCGATCTGGCCAAAGCTGACAAAGTCCGCAAGAATGACGTCGCCATCGACAAGCTGGACGAAAGCATCAAACTCGATTGTGCCCGCATCCTGGCAACCAGGTCACCAACCGCAAGCGATCTTCGTACCGTTCTGACTGTGATGAGCATCAGTTCGAATCTGGAACGCTGCGGTGACTACGCTAAGAACATTGCCAAACGCACAACTGTTCTGGCACGCGCGACCCCGGTCGAAGGTAGTATTTCGGCGCTGCGCCGGATGCAAAAGGCCGTAGGCATCATGATCAAGGATGCGCTTGATGCCTATATTCAGCGCGACCTTGAAAAAGCCGAAGAGGTGCGGAAACGGGACCGCGATGTGGACGAGATGTACAGTGTTCTCTTCCGGTCGCTTCTGACCCACATGATGGAGGATACACACAAGATCACGTCTTGCATGCACCTGCACTTCATCGCCAAGAATATCGAAAGAATGGGCGATCATTCCACATCGATCGCTGAGCAGGTGATCTATCTGGTGACTGGCGATCTGCCTGACGAGGATCGACCCAAAAGCGATCTGACCTCTCTTACCAATCCTGAGGAGTTGAGCGGCGCCTGAGTGCCGTCCAAGCGGCCACCCTTGTTTTCAAAGACCAGACGATTCCAGGTGAAGCCCTCCTTTGCAAGCGCGAGACGAGGGCTTCATGGTGGTGTAGTCATGGTTTATCTCAAAGCGATTGTACCTGCCGTGTGCAACGACTCCGCTCCGAACCCCAGCGGCCCTTTGGGGAATAGGTGGCGTCGGGAGGTAACCTGATAGGTGTCAAAGTTTTTGGCATCGACTTGGGTTCGACCATTTGCAGCTCTGAAAAACCGCACGTGACGGGGCGGTCGTGGCTTGCGTCGGCCAAGGGTGATTCACATGGTCCGGAATGTCAGCTAGATAGCTCCAGCAGTCGATATTTGAGGCAGCGGATTTGGGAAGAGCTGAAGGGCAGGGGCGGCATGATCAGGAATTATCGTACCGACGATGAGGCTTCGCTCTGGGCAATGCTGGAACCAGTGTTTCGCGCCGGAGATTCGTATGCGATCGACAGCGACATTTCGCGTCAGGATGCGCTGGCTTACTGGTGTGGTCCCGGTCGGCGGGTGTTTGTTCTGGACGGGCCTGACGGCGTTTTGGGCAGTTACTACATAGTCCGGAATCAGGGCGGCGGCGGTGCACATGTGTGCAATTGCGGGTTTGTCACCGGGGCTGCGGCGCGGGGACGCGGTGTCGCGCGGAGCATGCTTGATCATGCGCTGGCCCAAGCAAGGGCGCAGGGATTTCGGGCAATGCAGTTCAACTTTGTCGTTGAGACCAACCAGCGCGCTGTCGATATTTGGCAGCGGGCGGGCTTTGACGTGGTGGGGCGGCTTCCGGGGGCTTTTGCGCACCCGGACAAGGGTGATGTGGACGCGCTGGTGATGTATCTCAGGTTGTGATCTCTTACCCTATGGGCAGGACTGGACGGCACCGGCCTGCTGCGACATTGGCATTGCGATACCGGACAAAAGATGGGAACAGTCGGACATGCGTGATGAAACCAAACTTTTGGCGGTACTGATCGACGCCGACAACACCTCACCCAAATACACCCGCGCGATCTTTGAAGAGATCGCCGCGTTGGGGGAGGCGTCGGTACGGCGGTGCTATGGTGATTTCTCCAGCCAGCAAATGTCGGGCTGGTCCAAGGTACAGGCCGAATTCGGGCTGGTGCCGCACCATCAACCTGCCAACACAGTGGGCAAGAATGCCAGTGACATCGCGTTGGTGATTGATGCGATGGATTTGATGCACTCGGGTCGGTTCGATGGCTTTGTGCTGGTCAGTTCGGACAGCGATTTTACCCGCCTGGCGAGCCGGATTCGCGAACAGGGGTTGGATGTGTTTGGCATGGGAATGCAGAAGACGCCGGATGCCTTCCGCAAGGCGTGCAAGCGGTTCATCTTTCTTGAAAATCTGGAAGGGGCGCCAGAGACCGGCAGCCGGGGACCAGAGAGGGTGACCGAGAGCAAGCGAGGCATAGAAGAGGCGCGCAACCTGCTGTTCAAGGCGATGGATTCGATCGAACAAGAGGATGAGTGGTACACGCTGGGTCAATTGGGCCAGTTCCTGACCACCGCAGATCCCGACTTTGACACTCGCACCTACGGCAAGCGCAAGTTGAGCGATCTTGTGGCGGAGCTCAAGGTATTCGAGACCAAGCGCAGTTCGGGCAATCAACTGCTGGTGCGGCGGGTCGACTGAGGATCTGTTCCGGCTGAGTGGCCTAGCGTTTCAGGATGGTGCGGACTTCGGCCAGCACGGGTGTCATGCGGCCTGACGGCACAAAGCGTTGCGGGTGATCGGCACTGAGGAACGGGATTGCATTGTTGATTCGCCGCAGAAACCACAGTCCCTGAGATCCGACAGGACGCACGATGTCAGCGCCGCTGCGTGCTGCCTGGTCCAAGGGTTGCCAAAGAAACACAGGATCAGGAGGGGCCACGCCGGGCTTGAACGCTTCGAGGACAGTAATCGGATTGACCCGCAGTGTCTGAGTAGCGATCTGCACCCGAACCGGCGGTTCTAACCGGCCTATCACGACAATTTCTGAAGTTTCGATCAGATCTTGCGTGGTCATCCGCGCGAACATCGCGAATCCAGGTCGCGCCCAGAGCGCGCAGGCCGCCGAGAGCGCCAGAAGGCCGCGCCGAGACAGGATGGGCTGGCCGACCATATGCGTTCAGGCGCTGTGTTCTTTGCGTCGCCGACCAAAGGCTGCGGTCAGGAATAGCGCAAACCCCATCAACGAAAACGCTGCCGGCAGCGGGACGACCGCAGCGCCGTATATCGCCTGCGCACCCGCGATGTCATCAGCCGTGAGACCACCCAGCGATGGGTTGTAATACGGGTTCATTAGCGCCAGCGCAGTCTCTTCGTGTTTCAGGCCGATGGCATGGCCGATTTCATGAGCTGCGACCGTAAAGATATCAAAGCCTCCGCCGCTGGTGCCAAGCGTCCAGTTTTCGGCGATGTCAAACAGGATGTCACCGTCGAGAGAGCTGCCCGAATTGGGCGGTGGATAATGGCCCAGGGCAAGTGTGCCGCCGGCGTTGTCGATGTTCACAAGACTTAGCCGGATGTCGCCAAAGCTGCCGGAGGTACCAAGTGTCGCGCCGTCATCGGTAACTTCGACAAAATGGATGTTGGCTATGGCCTCCCAGACGGCAAAGGCGGTCTCGATTGCAGCCTCAAACCCGGTCGGCATGGCGAGGCCCAGGTGCCCGACGGACCCTGAACCGCCACACAGAGCACCGCAACCGGTGCCAGTCGGGACATAACTGTAGCTTACTGTGCCGCCCGGAGTACCAAGCCCGATATCCCCCCACTTGCTGCCGTGGGTCACGTATGCATCATGGTCGTAGCTTGTTCCGCCGACGGTTCCGATGGCCGTGGGGCCGCCAATTGTGCCGATCGTGGCCGCCGATGCTATGCTGGATGCCCCGCAGAGCGTCAGGACAAGTGTGATCGACGCCAAGGCACGTTTTAATTGAAACACGGCAGAAGTCCCTCAAATGAATTCTATATGAAAATTAGCAATCATAGAATGTAAGGAACTGTCAATGTACTGCTGTGATCAGCCAGCATGCCCCCGTAATTACATGGAAAACGTGTCCCTGCCGCCATTGTCGGAGCGCAATCCCGGCGGGGCTTTCAGCGCAGAGGTCAGGCGCCGTATCGCGACATAAAGGTTTCGAGCGCGCCGTCGACCACGCGGGCGATCTCTTCGCGGGTGAAATCGCTGCGGATACCAAAGAGCAGCTTTGGCCATAGATCGGCTTTGCACATCTCGGCGAACTGGTCGGCGGCAAGTTCGGGATCTTCGGCCACCAATTCGCCGCGCGCAATGGCAGAGGTGATATAGTTCACCAGCGCCGTGCGCATGGTCATCGGACCACAATTATAGAATTGGCGTCCCAGCTCGGGGAACCGGTCAGCCTCGCCGACGCAGATACGGAAAATGCGTTGGCCCATCTCGGACAACAGGAACCCCAAAAAGGTGTTTGCAGCCTTGCTGAGCACCACCCTTGGTGGCTGGGTCAGGTCGAGGGTATCCATCGCTTCGCGCGACTGGTGCTGACATTGCAGCGTCGCCACTTCCATGAACAGCAGGCGCTTGTCGGGAAAGTAGCTGTAGAGTGTGGCTTTGGACACGCCGGCGGCGCGGGCAATATCGTCGACCGAAGCACCCTCAAACCCGTCGCGCATGAAAATATCACGCGCGCCAGTGAGGACCTGATCAAATTTTCGCCCCTTGCGCACTTGCGCCGCGGTGGCTGCCATGCCCGCTCTCCCGGTGGTTCGCCGCAGTATAGACTGTAGAGTTTAGCTTGAACAAGCCGCCTGCGTCCTCAGGTGGTTAGCGGCTGGCGTGAGGCCAGCCACAGTTGGGTGTGTCGTCGGGAAACGTGGGTGACGGCCAGGTGAGCGTCGGCATGTCGATCGCGACAGCGCCGGCATGTACCAAGGTGGGCGCGGTCAATAGCAGGGCAACGGAAAGGAGGATACGGGACATCGCGGGAGCGCTCCGATAAGTGAACTATGTGGTTTAGTTGGTGTCGTTGGCGCGCCAGTTCAATAGGGATGTGAACCAACTGGTTCAGTATTTTGATATTGCAGCTACCGTTCATTCGGATAAATTAGAATCGTTCTAAATAAAGTGGATCAGCGATGGGTTTTCTGACACATAGACGGCAGTTCCGGGACCTGGATGAGCAGGAGATACTGGCTCTGGCCATATCGTCCGAAGAGGATGACGCGCGGATCTATCGCAGTTACGCCGAGATGCTACGCGGCGAATACCCGGATACGGCTGCTGTGTTTGACGGTATGGCGCAGGAAGAGGACGGACATCGCCGGGCGTTGATCGACCTGCACACGCAGAGGTTCGGACAGGTGATCCCGCTGCTCCGACGAGAACATGTCGCGGGGTATTATGCCCGGCGCCCGGTCTGGTTGATGCGCAACCTTGGGATTGACCGGATCCGCGACGAGGCTGAGGCGATGGAGCATGACGCCGAACGCTTCTATCTCGAGGCTGCGAAACGCAGTTCTGATGCTGCGACCCGCAAACTGTTGGGTGATCTGGCGTCAGCCGAGGCAGGGCATCAGGATCGCGCCGGTGCCCTTGCCAAAGACCACCTGGACGACGCGGCGCTGGAATCAGAAGGGCGCAACGCACACCGGCAGTTCGTGTTGACATGGGTGCAGCCGGGATTGGCAGGCCTGATGGACGGATCGGTGTCGACGTTGGCCCCAATCTTTGCGGTCGCCTTTGCTACGCATGACACCTGGACGACATTTCTGGTCGGGCTTGCGGCCAGCGTCGGTGCCGGGATCTCGATGGGGTTTACCGAGGCGGCGTCGGATGACGGCCAGCTCTCAGGGCGCGGATCGCCGTTCAAACGGGGCATCGCGGCAGGGGTTATGACGGCGCTGGGCGGGCTGGGGCATGCGCTGCCCTATCTTATCCCGCATTTCTGGACCGCAACGATCACTGCCTTTGTCGTAGTGTTTCTGGAACTTTGGGCGATTGCATGGATACAGAACCGGTTTATGGACACGCCGTTTTTTCGCGCGGCGTTTCAGGTGGTTCTGGGAGGCGCGCTGGTGTTTGCCGCGGGTGTGTTGATCGGGTCGGGCTAAGGGTCCGCAACGGGTCAATCACCCAGCTTGGCGTGTACTTCGTCTAGGTCGATTTCCCCCACGGGCATCTTGTTGCCGGGGTTGTCGAAATCATAACGGAACAACGCAAAGTCGCGTTTGTAGATCTCGTAAACGAGATGCATCGCCATGTCGTCAAAGTAATCTTCGATCGGATGCAGGCGTTTGGGGCCGTGCCCCTCGGATTCATTGAACCGGGGGATTGCGGCCAAATCGACGCAGTGGGCCGTCGAAACCGAATCCAGCACCCTTTGCATTCCGTCGTCGAACTGTTCAGTCCAAAAGATCGAATCGTAGCGCCCGCCATTGACGATAAAGGTGCTGACATGACCCGACATTGCGGACCAGTGAATGTCAGGCTCCATCGGGCGGCGCCAGCGGATGGTGTCGCGCACAAACAGCAAAAAGCGGCGAAAGCTACGGATCTGGTCAAACTCATCCGTACCGTCGTCGCCGCCGACCTCGATACCATATTTCTGCGCCAGCAGCGGCACCAGATTGCCGCGATAGCGTTTGCCGTTGCGCTGGATGCCGCAGATTTTGTCAAGAAACGACGACAGGATGCGGGTGTAAGGGTTGCGTACGCAAGTAAAGGCGTACGAGCGATGTGTGCTGACATTGGCGTTAATCAGCTTCTGGCTATCCTCGTGTGCCCACTTGTGCACACCCTTTTTGGCGTCGTGAATGTCGCCGTCATAGAACCGGCCATGATCGGAATAAAACATGATCTGCCCGATGGTCGAGCAGGCGCATTTCGGCACCACGCGGTATACCATGCTCTCGCTTTCGGTCATCCATGTGCCTGGAAAACCCATGCCTGCTGCCTCCGCCATTGGTCATTGGTTGCGCTGCTGCGTCTCTTTGGCACAAAAAAGCAAGGAAACCCTGTTTTTTCAACGCCCATTCATATTTAACAACATAATCTATCGGGCAAAACTAGGGCAGCTTGTTTCCTGAATGGCAAAAATTGCCTTTATCCTTTTGTGTCACAAGGACCCTGACGCCATCATCAAGCAGGCGCAGAGCCTGACGGCTGTGGGTGACTACATTGCGATCCATTTTGATCGCCGTGCTTCCTCAGTGCAGTACAACAAGATCCGCAGCGCTTTGACCGACAATCCCAACGTGGTTTTTGTTTCGAACCGTGTGCGCTGTGGCTGGGGCGAATGGAGCCTAGTACAGGCGACACTGAACGCGGTCCACGCGGCGGTCGAGGCGTTCCCGCGGGCGACACATTTCTATATGCTGTCGGGCGATTGCATGACGATCAAATCGGCAGAATATACCCACGATCTGCTCGACCGGCGGGATGTGGATTATATCGAAAGCGTTGACTACTTCGCCAGCGACTGGATCAAGACCGGCTGGAAGGACGAGCGGCTGATTTATCGTCACTGGTTCAACGAACGGACCCAGAAACGGCGGTTTTACGCGATGTTCGAGGTGCAAAAGCGGCTCGGGCTGACCCGGAATATTCCGGCGGATCTGGAAATCATGATCGGCAGTCAGTGGTGGTGTCTGCGCCGCGAGACGGTCCAAAGCATTTTGGAATTCTGTGCCCGCCGCCGCGACGTGACCCGTTTCTTTGCCGCAACCTGGATCCCGGACGAGACGTTCTTTCAGACGTTGGTGCGTCATCTGGTGCCCGAGCCCGAGATCGAAAGCAGAACGCTGACCTTTCTGATGTTTTCGGATTACGGTATGCCGGTGACGTTTTACAACGACCATTACGATCTGCTGCTGGCGCAGGAATATCTGTTCGCGCGCAAGATCAGCCCGGATGCGAAAGAGCTGAAGCGGCGGCTGGGGGTGCTGTATGCGTCCGAGGGGCAAACCTTTCAAATCTCGGATGAGGGTTGTTCGCTTTTTACCTATATGACTGGACGCGGCCGGGATGGACGTCGCTTTGGCACCCGGTTCTGGGAAGCTGAAAACGTCCTTGGACGGGAGCGCGAGCTGCTGCTCGTAATTTGCAAGAAATGGCAAGTGGCCAAACGCCTAGTCGAGCGAATTCGCCAAGTCAGCGATGTGCCCTGTGTCGATTACCTTTTTAACGAAGAAGACACGGTGCTGCCGAATCTGGGGGGCATTCAGTCGACTGTCGCCAAGCGGCACGGTCATCGCCGCGCGCTGATCCGGATGCTGTTTGAGTATTATGACAGTGATCAACTGGTCATCTGCCTCGACCCTGCAAATGTCGATCTGATGGACGATTTTTGCCGCGACCGCGCGAAGACGCGACTGCTGGAGGTCGAGTGCGAATTCAGCGACGCCTTTTTGATCGGTCATGCAATGCGGGCCGGGCTGGTTGGAGATCACGCGTCGAAAGAGACGCTGGCCCGCCTGCTGCCAACGATCCGCCAGGATATCACATATGAATCGAACCGGATTCGAGATGCGGCGTTTGACAACCATGCGCGCCTGCGCGAAACCGACCCGCCCGAGGTCAATGCGCAGCAGATCGCGGGTTTTCTGAGTGTGTCGCAAGACAAGGCGATGGAAATCGCGCAGACGGATAATCTATTTGCTGACTGAGGGTGTCCCAAATGGCGTATAGCTATGACGATCAGAACATATTCGCGAAAATTTTGCGAGGTGAGATCCCCAACACAACGGTGTTGGAGACTGAACACAGCCTCGCCTTTCGCGATCTCTATCCACAGGCGCCGGTACACGTGCTGGTGATCCCCAAAGGGGCCTATGTCTGCTACGATCATTTCGCGCAGGAGGCGTCAGATGCCGAGATCCTTGACTACACCCGCGCGATCGGAAAGGTCTGCGAGATGGAGGGCGTCGCAGCGGATGGATTCCGCATGATTGCCAACGCTGGTATAGCTGGGGTGCAGGAGGTGCCGCATCTGCATGTACACATCCTGGCAGGACGCCCGCTGGGACGGATGTTGCAATCGGCCTGAACGGACAGTTCCGGACGTGATCTGCCAGACGTGATCTGATGGAGCGCGCCTGCGGCGCGCAACTGATGTCTCATCGTCGGCCTGCGGCCTTCTCTTCGACGCCCTGTGCTGATCTGACAAGGCATGTCGTCGGTCGAGAGTGTTACAGGCCTGTGCTGATGAGGCTTTCGCGTTATCAGGCGGCGTCGGACCGGGTGAGGGCCAGAAAGACGTCCTGTAGATCGGCCTGTTCAGTGCGCACATCCCGGATACGGACGCCCGCGTCGCGCACCACTTGCAGTACGTCTTCGGCATCCGTTGTCGTTGCGTGATAGCTTAGCGCGAGGCTGCCGTCTGAGCGCGCCTGGGCCTCGATCCCCGGTGCTGTGGGAAGGGTGGCGGGCATGATGTTGGGCATGATTACCAGAGTTCTGGTGTCGAGCTGCCCCAGTAGATTTGCAGTCGAATCGCGGGCGACGACGGCACCGTGGTTGATGATGGCGATCTGGTCACACATCTCTTCGGCCTCTTCGAGGTAATGCGTGGTCAGGATGATCGTCATACCGCGTTCGCGGTTGAGCTTGCGCACGTTTTCCCAGAGCATTTGGCGCAGCTCGATATCGACGCCGGCGGTCGGTTCGTCGAGTACGAGCACCTGCGGGTGATGGACTAGCGCCTTGCCCAGAAGCAGTCGGCGCCGCATTCCACCAGAAAGGGTGCGTGCGTAGGCCTCGGCCTTGTCCGTGAGGCCGACCAGTTTGAGAATTTCGTCGGACCGGCGTTGAGATTTCGGTACGCCGTAGAGACCCGCCTGCACTTCGAGCGCGCCGCGTGGGGTGAAGAACGGGTCGAGGTTGAGTTCCTGCGGCATGACGCCTATGGCGGCGCGGGATTGGCGCGGGTTGATGTCCTGATCCCAGCCCCAGATGGTGACACTGCCGGCGGATTTGGTGACCAGCCCGGCCAGAATGTTGATCAGCGTCGATTTTCCAGCGCCATTCGGTCCAAGGAGGCCGAACACAGATCCCGAAGGCACGGTCAGGTCGACGCCGCGCAGCGCCTCTTTGGCGGGCTGTTTGCCGGTGCCGCTGTAGGTTTTGCGCAGACCGGTGATCTGGATTGCGTCGGTGCTCATGGGGTGGCTTGCTCCTTGATGCTCAATCGCTCATAACGCAGGTAGTGCAAAGCCAGCGATAAGGGAACACGCCCCATGACGACGCAAGCGCCGGAAACCAAGATCGTGGACAGCTATCGTATTGCCTGTGACGGCGGTGACGGTGCGCTGGGGCATCCCCGGGTCTGGCTACAGATTCCAGAGCAGACCGGCTATGTCGAATGCGGATATTGTGATGCGAAGTATGTGCATCAGGCGTTCGAGGGCAAGGTCTGAGAACCAGTGGTTACGCGGCGGTGGTTCTGGATGGCTGTGTCAGATTTGCGTATTTAGCAAGAGAAGAAGCCTGGGGCAGAACCGCAGAAACCGGGTTTCGTCGGCTGCGCTGATGTCGTTTTGGGGTGACGATCACGGGTGGCGGTTGTGCTGGCCGCGTGGCAGATTGTGCCCTGTCTGCAAGAGGGAGGGCCTGTCATGGCGTTCGGAAAAGGCTGTCATCTGCATTTGATTGACGGATCGGCGTTTATCTTTCGCGCCTATCACGCGCTACCGCCGCTGACGCGGAAATCGGATGGGCTACCGATTGGCGCGGTCGCGGGTTTTTGTAACATGTTGCAACGCTATGTTGAGGGCAACGCGGGGGGCGATGTGACCCATCTGGCGGTGATCTTTGACAAGGGATCACATACCTTCCGCAACGATATGTACGACCTTTACAAGGCCAATCGCGAGGCGATGCCCGAAGATCTGCGTCCACAGATGCCACTGACCCGGCGGGCGACTGAAGCGTTCAACATCGCCTGCAAGGAACTGGAGGGCTATGAAGCGGATGACATCATCGCCACTCTGTCCTGTCGGGCGCGTGAGGCTGGCGGACAGGTTACGATCATTTCTTCGGACAAGGATCTGATGCAGCTTGTCGGGGACGGTGTCGAAATGCTCGATGCGATGAAGAACAAGCGTATTGATCGCGACGGGGTGTTCGAGAAATTCGGCGTCTTTCCCGAGCGTGTCGTTGATGTGCAGGCGCTGGCCGGTGATTCGGTCGACAACGTGCCAGGCGCGCCGGGAATCGGGATCAAGACGGCAGCGTTGCTGATCAATGAGTATGGCACGTTGGAGGAGCTGCTCGACCGGGCGAGCGAGATCAAGCAGCCAAAGCGGCGCGAGACGTTGTTGGATAACCGGGCGCAGATTGAGCTGTCGAAAAAGCTGGTGCAACTGGACTGTGAGACGCCACTGGATTTCACTATTGATGATTTGGAGGTGCGAGATCCTGACCCGGAGGTGCTGTTAGGATTTCTGACCGAGATGGAGTTCCGTACCCTGACGCGGCGGATTTCGGACGCTTTGGACGTTGAGGCCCCTGTTATCCCCGAGCCGGCGACCCTGGACAGGGATGAGGGCGCGCCGGACGCGCCAAAGATTGACCCCGAGGCCTATGAGTGCGTGTCCGACCTGGCGGCGCTGGAGCGGTGGGTCGCTCTTGCGTATGACCGTGGCTGGGTGGCGGTGGATACCGAAACCACGGGTCTGAACGAGATGATCGCAGATCTGGTTGGAGTGTCGCTATGTGTCGAGGCGGGGCAGGCCTGCTACATCCCGTTGACTCATCGCGGCGGTCGCGCAGCGGACAAGGATGGCACCGAAGATCTGTTTGCCGAGAAATCCGATGACACCCTGGCCGAGGGGCAAATTCCGCTTGAGGATGCTCTGGCGGGGCTGAAGGCGATGCTTGAGGATCCGAGCGTGATCAAGATCGGGCAGAACATGAAGTATGACGCCAAGATTTTCGCCCGCTACGGTATCAATATCGCACCGATTGATGACACTATGCTGATGTCTTACGCCATGCATGCCGGGGAACATAACCACGGCATGGACACTTTGTCAGAACGGTATTTGGGTCATACGCCAATTCCGATCAAGAGCTTGCTGGGATCGGGCAAGGCGCAGATCACCTTTGACCGGGTGCCGGTCGCGGACGCTGTGAAATACGCCGCCGAGGATGCGGACATCACCCTGCGCCTGTGGCAATTGTTCAAGCCGCAGCTGCACCGGGCCCGTGTCACGCGAGTCTATGAGACGATGGAGCGGCCATTGGTGCCGGTGCTGGCGCAGATGGAGATGGCGGGGATCAAGGTGGATCGCCAGACGCTAAGCCGGATGTCGAGTGCCTTTGCGCAAAAGATGGCGGGACTCGAAGCAGAGATTCACGAGTTGGCGGGCGAGACGTTTAACGTCGGATCGCCGGCGCAGTTGGGCGATATATTGTTCGATAAAATGTCGCTTGAGGGCGGCAAGAGGGGCAAGAACGGTAAGTACGCCACCGGGGCTGACGTGCTCGAAGATCTGGCGACCGAGCACGAATTGCCGCGTCGCGTGCTGGATTGGCGGCAGTTGTCCAAGCTGAAATCGACCTACACCGACGCGTTGCAGGAACATATCAATCGAGACACCGGGCGGGTGCATACCTCGTATTCCATCGCCGGGGCGAATACCGGGCGGTTGGCGTCGACCGATCCGAACCTTCAGAACATTCCGGTGCGATCTGAGGAGGGGCGGCGTATCCGTGAGGCGTTTGTCGCTGCCGAAGGCAAGGTGTTGGTGTCGCTGGATTATAGCCAGATCGAACTGCGCATCCTCGCTCATGTCGCCGGTATCGACGCGTTGAAACAGGCATTCCGTGATGGTCAGGACATTCACGCGATGACCGCTTCTGAAATGTTCAACGTCCCGATGGAGGAGATGACGCCTGATGTGCGCCGCCAGGCCAAGGCGATTAACTTTGGTGTGATCTACGGCATCTCAGGATTCGGTCTGGCGCGTAATCTGCGGATTCCTCGGGCAGAAGCGCAGGGCTTTATCGATCGGTATTTTGAGCGGTTTCCTGGGATAAAAACCTATATGGACACCACCGTAACCTTTGCCAAAGAGCATAACCGCGTCGAGACGCTGTTTGGCCGGGTGATCCATACGCCCGAGATCAATGCCAAGGGGCCGCGTTCGGGTTTTGCCAAGCGCGCGGCGATCAACGCGCCGATACAAGGAACGGCGGCCGATATCATCCGGCGCGCGATGATCCGGATGCCGGATGCGATTGCCGGGCTGCCTGCGACGATGCTGCTTCAGGTGCATGACGAATTGCTGTTCGAGGTAGACGAGAGCGCGGTTGACGAACTGATCCGCGTCGCCAAGGGCGTGATGGAGGGCGCCGCCGATCCGGTGGTGCATCTGGATGTGCCGCTGATCGTCGACGCCGGGCATGGGGCAAACTGGGCGCAGGCGCATTGAGCGCGCAGGATCGCCTCTTTGTTCGGCGCCATATGTACGGTTGCGCGGGTGGGCACCTGTTCTCGAAACCACGGCATCTGGCATTGCAAGCCATGGGCCGAGGTCTGGGCTGACGCTGTTTACCCAACGGCGGCAGAGGGCGCCTGAACCAACCCGTGGCCGCGGTCAGACGGATCTGTGTCGGGGGCGAACCCCGACAGCGTGGCGCTGACCCGAAGCTGTGCCGCAATTGCGTCGGCGTTCAGCGGGCGGGACGACAGCATCTGGGATTCCCACCACAGCGCCGCGACGCCAGCCACATGCGGGCAGGCCATCGACGTTCCGTTGAGGGCGCGCAACCCGCCGCCGGTCGCAGCCGACAGGACGCCAACACCCGGCCCTGACAGCACTGGATTGGTGTTGGAAAACGGCGCCACGGTCAGGCCCGCATCGCTCTGCCCGAGCGCCCCGACCGACAACACGCCAAAAGCGGCGGCAGGAACCGAGGCGCTGACCTCGAAATCCGGGGATACCGTGCGGCGGGATTCATTGCCCGAGGCGGCGACGACGACGCAACCGCCATCAAACGCCGCCTGCGCGCGGAACATATCCATCAGCGAATCAAACATGCGCAGGTTCATCCGATAGGCCTCAAGCGCGACTGACGTTGCCAGCAGCACCGGGAAGTCGTTGTCCCGCACCAGCCGTTCAGCAAAGCCGGGAAAGTCGAACCCAAGCGACATTGAGATGACCCGCGCCCGTTCTGTCGCGGCCCATCGCATGGCATCAAACAGCATTTCCGATGATCCGCGCCCGTCATCAGCCAGAACCTTGCCGATCAGCGCCTCAGTCACGCCGCGTGCCACACCGATGCGGGTGCCGTCGACGTCGCGGCCTAAAATCGTGCCTGCGCAATGGGTTCCGTGGCCATTGGCATCGTGATCGCCAGACCCGGCAAAGTCGCGGCGCATCAGTGTCACCCCCGCAAAGGCCGGATGGGCTGCGTCGATCCCGGTGTCGAGTACCGCAACCCGAACACCGGCGCCAGTAACCGGACTGCGGTCGGCACCAACGGCGGTGATACCCCAGGCGGGCACTGCCTCTTCCGGGCGGATGTCGTCCATTGGTTCGGGTTCGATCAGTCTTGTCGGCATCGCCCGGGCCAAGCCCAGAACAGCGGGATCACGGGCTGCGTCGCGCAAATCGCCGGGGCTAAGATCACCGGTTTCGATCGTCGGGGCGGGCGGGACCGCGCTACGTAGCGCGCTCTCGGTCATGATCATGGGGCCGGGGCCGGTGGGACGTGGCGCGCGCGGACCGCTCCTGAGCTGGGCGTTCTCGTCGCGCAGGATAATATATTTGGCCATGATAAATTCCTTGAAAACAATTTTTCCAATGAGGTCACAGGGTGGCAATATTCCCGTACATCCAGACTACACCCAAGGGTTGTTTGGCCAAAGCAGTTCTGCGTGAAAAGGCCGTGAATTCGGTGCAAGATCCGATGGTGGTTCTGACCAGAGGTCTCTCTCTCACGGATCCGGACTTGAGGTACCTTACGACACCCCAGAAAGCGTCGGACCAATTTGACGCAACGTCTGATTGCGGAGAATGTCGATTTTGTGTCACTAACCGTCGTTTATTGGCAATTGTATTCACACAAGCAATATAGCTGCCGGGCAAGAATTTGTTTCCCAGCTAAAGAACATGCTTGTTGATATTGCGGAAAAACGCCTTGGAGAGCCTTATTTGAGTGAAGACATGTCATGAACACGATGCGAATTGAACGATTTTTCAAAGAACTGAACAGTGCATATATGTGTGCCGACTATGAAAGCATCGCAGATTGCCATTCGCTGCCCTGCGCCGTCTACGTTGGCGACGATGTCCTGGTCTTTTCGAACCGGCCGCAGCTCCTCGCTTCCTTGCGGGAGCAATGCGCCGGAAATCGCGAATTGGGGTGTGTTGCAGTAAGCAACACGGTCATCAATCAGGGCGACCTGAAGGGGCAGAGCTATTCGGCTTGGGTTCACTGGAGCCATTGGGACAAACATGGCGCCCTGCTGTTCATGACAAAAGCGCGGTACTTCTGCACCGACGCTGACAACGGCGTCCCTCAGATCAAGATGGTCCAGTTCACCGAAGTTCCGCGGTCGTATCGCACGTCGGGTCCACAAGACCAGGACAGACTGCGGTGTGCCGGGGGCTGATATTCCCGGCCCGCGCCGATAGGTTTCGGCGAAGGCTTGTGATGCAGTGGTGGTTGTATGGGCCGGGCGTCACCCGTCAGGACACGGGCAATCCTGCGGCGCGGAACAGGTCGGGCAACGATGCCTCGGGTCGTGGGCCCATGTGACTGATGACTTCGGACGCGGCAACGGTGCCCATGCGGCCGGCCGTTTCCATGTCGCAGCCGGTCGCTAGACCATACAGGAACCCAGCCGCAAACTGATCGCCGGCACCTGTGGCATCAACCGGCACAACACGGGTGACCGGAATATCGGTGCGTGTGCCGTTTTGCATGATCGTGACCCCGTCACCAGAGCGGGTACAGACCACGAGCGGACAGATGGCCGCGACGGCCGCCAGATCTGCCTCAAGATCGTCATTCTGGAACAGCGAACGAATCTCGGCCTCGTTGCCGATGACATAGTCCATCTCGTTTTCGATCAGATTCAGGAAATCTGCGCGGTGGCGTTCGACACAGAACGGATCCGAGATCGCAATACCAGCCTTGCCCCCCGCCGCACGGCACGTGCGAGCAGTGCGGATAAACGCTTCTTTTCCTTTGTCCTTGTCAAACAAATACCCTTCGAGAAAGACAATTTCGGCCTCGGCTGCGACATCCTCGGACACATCCTCGGGGCCCAGTTCAGCGGAAATACCGAGATAGGTGTTCATTGACCGTTCTCCATCCGGTGAAACAAAGATCATCGACCGCGACGTCGGCAACTCACCGCCCGCAACCGGTGGGTTGGCAAAGGTCGTGCCGATCTTTTCCATCTCGGCGGCATAGAATCGCCCTAGCGCATCGTCATGCACACGGCCGATAAAACCGGTGTTCAGCCCCAGATTTCCAAGGCCAGCGAGCGTGTTGGCAACCGATCCGCCGGGGGCCTGAACGCGGCCCTCCATCGCACCATATAGCACTTCGGCGCGGTCACGTTCGACCAGTTGCATGATGCCTTTGGTGATGCCCATATGTTCGAGGAAATCATCCCCCGCGCGGGTCAGCACATCAACAATGGCGTTGCCGATGCCAACAACCTTAAATTTCTTCATAGAGTCTTGTCCTCGTAGGGGCAGAGATCGCGGATGATGCAGACCCCGCATTTGGGTTTGCGCGCGACGCAGATATAGCGACCGTGCAGGATCAGCCAGTGATGGGCGTGGTGCTGGAAATCGACCGGGATGTTGTCTTCGATCGCGCGTTCGGTGGCGACGACATCCTTGCCGGGGCAGATGCCGGTGCGGTTGCCGATGCGAAAGATATGGGTGTCGACCGCCTGCGCCGGGTAATGCCACCACATGTTCAGCACGACATTCGCGGTCTTGCGTCCGACGCCGGGCAGTGATTGCAGCGCGGCGCGGCTGTTGGGCACTTCGCCGCCGTAGTCATCGACCAGAATCTGGCTTAGCTTGAGGACGTTCTTGGCCTTTTGCCGAAACAGTCCGATGGTCTTGATATGCTCGGTCACGCCGTCCAGCCCAAGGGCCAGCATTTTGGCCGGCGTATCGGCAATTTCAAACAGCCGCGCAGTGGCCTTGTTCACGCCGACATCTGTCGCCTGTGCCGACAATGCGACCGCAACGACGAGGGTAAAGGCGTTGGTATGGTGCAGCTCACCCTTGGGTTCAGGCTCGGACGCCTGAAACCGTTCAAAGATTTCGCGCAGTTGGTGGTAATTGAGTTGCGTTGCCATGGCCCCCTCTATGCCCGCAGGATGCGGGATGCGCAATATTCGGGTCGCATGACACAGTGCGGCGCGGGTATGGTTGTGGCAGGCGATCCTGCGCAGCAGGTCAGACACGGAGCATGGGATATGAAAGACACCGAGACAGGCTATCATTTTAGCGTCATGGCCCGCGCGATCCAGATGATCGACGCCGGTGGGCCCGGACAGACGCTCGACGATCTGGCGGGTGCGATGAACATGAGTCCGGCGCATTTCCAGCGGCTGTTTTCGCGCTGGGCGGGTGTGTCGCCCAAACGGTATCAGCAATATCTGGCGCTGGGTCATGCCAAGGCTCTGCTGGCTGAACGCTTTACCACGCTTGAAACTGCGAACAGTGTCGGCCTGTCTGGATCGGGTCGCTTGCACGATCTGTTCCTGCGATGGGAATCGATGAGTCCGGGTGACTATGCCCGTGGCGGTGCGGGGCTGGAGATTTTTTGGGGCTGGTTCGACAGTCCCTTTGGTCCGGCGTTGGTCATGGGAACCGAGCGCGGCATCTGCGGGATTGGCTTTGTCGCCGAGTCAGGTGCTGAACCGGCGATGGCCGATCTGCGCAGCCGCTGGCCAAAGGCGACCTATTCCGAAGATGCGGCGCGGCTGCGGCCTTGGGTCCTGACAGCGTTCGGCGTCGGTGATCCGTCTGAACCGGTTCCGCTCTACCTGATCGGTGCGCCGTTTCAGATCAATGTCTGGGAGGCACTGCTGCGTGTCCCCTCGGGTCATGTCACAACCTATTCCGAAATCGCGCAGAGCATCGGTACACCAAAGGCGGTGCGCGCGGTGGGAACAGCCGTGGGCCGCAACCCAGTGAGTTATCTCATCCCCTGTCACCGGGCACTGCGCAAATCGGGGGGATTGGGCGGCTATCACTGGGGCTTGCCAGTCAAACGCGCGATTCTGGCGTGGGAATCCGCCCGGGTCGAAGCCTGAGCAGGCGGTGAGGCAGCGGCGGCGATTTTTTCGCAACATGCGGGGTTGGAGCTACGCCCGGCATCGTGATCACGATGCGCGGATTGATGCCGATTTCCCGGTGACAGCAGTTGGGTGCCGACGCATCTTGGCGTAATAGAGGCAAAGACCCCAGTCGCGGGGCTTAAACACGAGGCACAGAATGATCCGAGTAAAGACATCCCTTATTGCACTGACAGTCGCCGCTTTGACTCTGTCGGGCTGCGTTGAACCGCAACTGAACTCTGACGGCACCGATCCCAACGCCAAGGCCAAGAAGGGCGCAATCATCGGCGCGGTTGGTGGCGCTGTGGTTGGTGCCATGACCGGCAACGACCGGGACGAGCGTCTGCGCAATGCTGCGCTGGGCGCGGCCCTCGGTGGCGGTGGCGGCGCACTGATCGGCAACCAGCTCGACCGGCAAGAGGCCGAATTGCGCCAGAACTTGGGCAATAACGTCGGCATCACCAACACCGGTGATCGTCTGATCGTGACGCTGCCGCAGGACATCCTGTTCGACACGGACAGTGCTTCGCTGCGCTCGGATCTGCAATCGGACATCCGGTCTGTCGCCAGCAGCCTGCTGAGCTATCCGAACACCACCGTTCAGGTGATCGGCCATACCGATGCCGACGGTGATGCCGGTTACAACCTTGGCCTGTCGCAGCGTCGCGCGCAGTCTGTGGCCGGTGTGCTGATCTCGCAAGGTGTGCCGTCGTCGCGCATCCAGTCGATTGGCCGTGGTGAGGATCAGCCGATCGCCAGCAACCTGACGTCCGAGGGCAAGCGTCAGAACCGCCGGGTCGAAATCGTGATTCTGCCGAACGCTTGATTTCAGGAGCAGTGCTGGGGGTTGCCCGGTACCTGACAGTCAATCCAAAGCGCCGCAGTTTTCTGCGGCGCTTTTTCGTGTGGGGGCCTTCGAAAAATTCCACCTGCATTGACCTCGATACAAATATCATCCCAAAACGAGCTGAAGTGCGGCTGCATCATAGAGCTGAGAGCATGCCCCCGTAATCCGTCGACGTTGAACAACACCTACGCGGCGATTTGCAGTGCTATTGATCGGACGGTGAAGGCGTTGATCGCGCGCTGCGCCCGTGACAGGCCCTCGAACAACAGGACCAAACGGGCCCTCAGGCGGGCCAGGATCTTGCGGATGTTGTGCCCGCAGCCGCACAGGACAGCGAAGAGCGCATCGCCCTTGGTCCCTTTGAGAGGGCAGCGCGCGAGGCGGCCATCGGTCTTCATGTGGCCGATCTCCGGCTCGATCGCACTGCGCCTTCGGAGCTGCGCTTTCAGCCCATCCGTCAGCCCGCGACGCATTCCGGAGATCAACACATGGGTTGTTCCGACACCGTGTCCACGGTAGCCGCGGTCCACGACGGCGAGGTCCGGGCGGCGGTCCGTGAGCGTCTCGACCTGCTCAAGAGCCTCGGCCAGGGTGTGCCCGTCGTATGGGTTACCTGGCATGGCGCGCATGCCGACGACGAAGCCGCCGTCGATGGTGGTGGCGAGGCTGACCTTGCAGCCGAACTCGTAGCGCACCCGCGCCTTCTCGTAGAGCCGGGCGTCCATTGCCCGGCAGGCGCATCCGCAGGATGCTGCCGGGAGGGGGTTGGATACGCGATATTCTTTTCCATCACGGTGGTGTCGACGGAGACGCGCGCCAGGCTGTCGTCGTCGATGATACCGACAGACCGGCCCGCTTGAATCGTTTTGGTCAGCAGCCACTCCGCGCCCTCTTCGCCGATGCGATCACGCCAGCGGCTGAGCGAGGACGGATGAATCGGCGGCTGATGCTGGAAGAACGTCTCCCCTGTGAAATGCTGGACATACGGGGAGTCCACCCAGCGGGCGATCACGGCCTCGTCCGAGAGCCGATAGGCATGCTGCAGATACATGAGGCGCCACCAACCGTGGCGGCGTCGCTGGCCGCCCTGTCGCCGACGGGAAGAAACCAGCCCACTCCCGATCGAAGAACTCCCAGTCGATCAAGTCTGCCAGCTTTACAAGCTCGTGGCGCATGTCGATCATGTCGACCAATCGGGGGCGAAGGAGATCATCCTGTTCCTCAGCACGCGAGCGGTGCTTCATGGCAGGATCCAAACTGCAGCCTTTTCAATTGGATTCTACGAATCCCTGCAGTTTGAAGCCAGAAAAATATCCGATTTATCTTGGTGTTTCAGCTACATGGCAGTTGTTCAAGCCGAACTAAATATCCAGTGCAACAGAGCGCTATCAAGGCCTGTCTCTTCTGAGAATGTCATGACGTCGACGCCGCAGTTTGCCGGACGTCGCACCGACGTTTCAGATCATGCCGCCATTGGCGCGCAGAATCTGACCATTGATCCAGCCGCCATCAGGTCCGGCGAGGAAAGCAATGCTGCTCGCGATATCTTCGGGTGCGCCAAGCCGCTCAAGCGGGTTCATTTTCGACATTTTTTCAACCAGATCGGCCGGTTTCCCATCAAGGAAAAGCGCGGTCGCGGTTGGTCCGGGGGCCACCGCGTTGACCGTGATAGAACGTCCACGCAACTCTTTGGCCAGGATACCGGTCATGGTTTCAATCGCGGCTTTGGTTCCGGCATACATGCCGTAATTTTCCAGCTTTAGCCCGACAACGCTCGTCGACAGGTTGATAATCCGGCCACCGTCACGCAGCCGTTTGGCCGCTTCGCGCATGGTATAGATACTGCCTTTCAGATTGACTGAAATCTGGCTGTCTATCAGCGCATCGTCGCTTTGCGCGATCGGGGCGAGCTTCATGATACCGGCATTGTTGACCAGAACGTCGATGCCGCCAAACGCGGCCTCGGCGGCATCAAACAGGCGCGTAACAGCGCCAGCATCGCTGACATCGGCTTGGGCGGTCAGTGCTCTGCCACCTGCCGCTTCGATTTCCGATGCGACCTCTCCAGCAGCAGCAGCGCTGCTCGCGAAATTGATCACAACGGTGAACCCGTCACGTGCCAAACGTTTGGCAATTGCCGCGCCGATGCCGCGCGACGCTCCAGTGACGAGGGCGACTTTGCCTTGCGATATAGTCATTGTTTTTCCTTTCAGCGGATGGTGCGTTTCTATGGGGGTATATGCGCCCTTTTTCTCGGCGGATAATCAGGTAATATTCCGCAACAGAATTCGAAAACTGCAAACAATAAGCATGGACAGATTTGATGCCATGCGGGTCTTCACCCGCGTTGCCGAGCGCCGCAGCTTTACGCTTGCGGCGAACGACCTTGGTTTGCCGCGCTCAACCGTTACGGATGCGATCAAACGGCTGGAAGAGCGGCTGGGTGTGCGGCTGCTGGACCGAACCACACGTGTGGTTCGCCCGACTTTGGACGGCGAGGCGTATCACCGGCGCTGTCTGGCCATTCTCGCGGACGTCGACGACGCCGAGAGCGCATTTTTCGGAGCAACTCCAAAAGGTATGCTGCGGGTCGATGTGCATGGCACACTGGCGCGCCATTTCATTTTGCCCAGCCTGCCGGGGTTCCTGAAAACCTACCCGGATATCGAACTGGTTCTGAGCGAGGGTGACAGGCTGACCGATTTGGTGCGCGAAGGCATTGATTGCGTACTCCGCGTCGGCGTTCCGCAAGTCAGTGATATGATCGCGCGCCGCGTTGCCCTGCTTGAAGAGGTGACGGTGGCATCCCCCGCCTATCTCAGGCGCCACGGTATCCCCAGGCACCTTGACGATCTCGAAAACGGGCACTGGATGATCGGGTTTCGCTCCTCTGTGACCGGCGGCGCGCTGCCGTTGGAGTTTGTAACCCAGCGCGGGCTTCGGAACATCACGCTTTCGACCACGCTCACGGTAAATGCAGCTGAAAGCTATATCGAGGCGGCAAAACGTGGGCTGGGATTGATCCAGTTGCCCCGCTACCACGCCGCAGAAGCGTTAGAGGCTGGCGAACTGGTGCTGTTGCTTGACGAGTATCGCCCGGAACCGTCGCCGGTTTCGTTGCTGTATCCGCGCGACAGACAGCTTTCGCCACGGGTGCGCGTGTTTATGGATTGGGCGGCGCAAACTTTTGCCTCGGCAAGCAGCGCCTTGGCGGATGCGTGAAACATGCCTGACAGTCTATCGCCGCGCCGCCGTTCGCCACCCGCACGATCAGTGCCAGCACGGGTGACAGGCAGTCATCCCGGTCACTAAATCCTTGCACCGGGGTCTTCTTCTCTTTCAAAATACGCAAAATACCGCCCGTTCCACAGATACCGGCCGTTGCGGCAATGCGTTCGATGGTTGAATTGACGGGCCTTTCGCGGCAAGTAGGTAGCAGATTTCCTTTTGCTCTGGATGTTTCCCCGATCATGGCCAAACTCTATCACGTGCCGCTGTCTCCGTTCTGTCGCAAGGTGCGCCTGAGCCTGGCGGAAAAGAAGATCGAATGCGAACTGGTGGAAGAGCGATACTGGGAGAAAGAAGCGGATTTCCTGGCGCGCAACCCAGCAGCCAAGGTGCCCGTCCTCAAAATCGACGGGCGCACCATGGCCGAGTCGGCGGCAATCTGCGAATATCTCGAAGAATTGCATCCAGAGCCGCCACTGATGCCCCGGTCGCCGGAAAAGCGGTATGAAGTCCGGCGGCTTGTGGGCTGGTTCGACGACAAGTTTCACAACGAAGTGACGTCGAAACTACTATACGAGCGGGTCAACAAAAAGGTGATGGGCAAGGGGTATCCCGACAGCACAAATGTAAAGTCGGGATCCAAGGCGATCAAATATCACCTGGATTACATGGCGTGGCTGCTGGATCACCGGCGCTGGCTGGCGGGGGATGCGATGTCGCTGGCGGATTTTGCAGCGGCGGCACATCTGTCATCACTGGACTACATCTCGGATGTCGATTGGAACCGTTCGGATGTGGTTAAGGACTGGTACGCCAAGATCAAGTCGCGCCCGGCCTTCCGGTCAATCCTGGCCGACCAGATCCCCGGCTTTCTGCCGCCTGCGCATTATGCCGATCTTGATTTCTGAAATTCAGTCTGTGGCTCAGCGGGTTGTCGGTTGATGCAGGCCCTGACCAAGGCGCTCAAGGCCGAGGCGGTGGCCGTCGGATTCGACCTTTGCCGGATGTGCCGCCCCTGGGATGTCGGCCAGGTGCCGGATCGTCTGGCGGCGTTTCTGGATCGTGGTCATCACGGTCAGATGCACTGGCTGGCAGAGCGCAGTCATTGGCGCGGCGCACCGCAGCTGCTCTGGCCCGAGGCACGGACCGTGATCATGCTGGGCGAATCCTATACCCCGCAACATGACCCGCTGTCGGTTCTGGATCAGCCGGCCCATGGCGCGATCAGTGTCTATGCCCAGAACCGCGACTATCACGATGTACTCAAGAAACGGCTCAAACGGCTCGCTCGCTGGCTGATTGCCGAGGCGGGAGGCGAGGTAAAGGTGTTTGTCGACACCGCCCCCGTGCCGGAAAAGCCGCTGGGTCAGGCCGCAGGGCTGGGTTGGCAGGGCAAACACACCAATCTGGTGAGCCGGCAGTTGGGCAGCTGGTTCTTTCTCGGGTCGGTGTTTACCACGCTGGAGCTGGATATCGATACGCTAGAGGTTGATCATTGCGGATCCTGTCGGGCCTGTCTGGATATCTGTCCGACCTCGGCCTTTCCTGCGCCCTATCAGCTCGATGCGCGCCGCTGTATTTCCTATCTGACGATTGAGCACCACGGGCCGGTTGATCCGGCCTTGCGCCCGATGTTGGGCAACCGGATTTATGGCTGCGACGATTGTCTGGCCGTCTGCCCGTGGAACAAGTTTGCCCAGACCGCGCATGAGATCAAATATCAGGCCCGCCCGGAATTGGTGGCCCCCGAACTGGCCGCTTTGGCGGTGCTGGATGACGGAACTTTCAGAACGCTGTTCTCGGGTTCGCCGATCAAGCGGATCGGGCGCAACCGGTTTGTTCGCAACGTCCTCTATGCCATTGGCAATTCGGGTACGGCAGCTTTGCGCGGCGTGGCGCAGGGTCTATGCGACGATCCCGACCCCGTGGTGGCGGACGCTGCCCGCTGGGCGGTGGCACGATTGGAGGCTGTGTGATGGCTGTTCTGCTTGGGGTCGATACGGGTGGCACCTACACAGACGCAGTGCTGATCCGCGATGAGGTGCAGGTCATCGCCAAGGCCAAGGCCCTGACCACGCGCGGTGATCTGGCTATCGGCATCGGTGAGGCGGTTCTTGCTGTTCTGGCGCAGGGGCAGATTGCGGCGTCAGAAGTGGCAATGGCGTCGCTATCAACCACGCTGGCCACCAACGCGCTGGTCGAGGGGCAGGGTGGCCGGGTCGCTCTGGTCTATATCGGCTTTGCGGAACGCGATCTGGAAACTCACGGGTTGCGCGACGCGCTGGCGGGGGATCCGGTGATCGTGCTGGCGGGCGGCCACAACCATGCGGGTGGCGAGACAGAGCCGCTGGATTTGGCGGCGCTTGAGGTGTGGGCGGTTGCGCAACAGGTGTCTGCCTTTGCCGTGGCGGCGCAGTTTGGCACCCGCAATCCTGGTCATGAGCTTGCCGCGCGCGATGTGCTGCGGCGTGTCACAGGTCGGCCCGTCACCATGTCGCACGAGTTGTCGGCGCGGCTGGGTGGGCCAAAGCGGGCGTTGACAGCGGTGCTGAACGCGCGCCTGATCGGCCTGACCCACCGGCTGATCGCACGTGCCGAAGAGACGCTGCGCGCCGTCGGCATTCAGGCGCCAATGATGGTGGTGCGTGGTGACGGGGCGCTGATTTCGGCGGCGCAGGCGCAGGAGCGCCCGATTGAAACGATCCTCAGCGGTCCTGCGGCCAGCATTGTCGGTGCGCGCTGGCTGACGGGCGCTCGGGATGCGCTGGTGTCGGATATTGGTGGCACAACCACAGATATCGCCCTGCTGCGCAATGGCGTACCAGCGATTGATCCCGAAGGTGCCCGCGTCGGTCCATTCCGCACTATGGTCGAGGCGGTCGCCATGCGCACCCATGGTCTGGGTGGCGATTCCGAGGTTCATGTCGTGGCCGATGGGCTGGCGGGTGGCGTTACCCTTGGTCCGCGTCGCGTGGTGCCTGTGTCGCTGATCGCGCAACACAATCCCGACCTGCGTGCCGAACTGGAACGGCAGTTGCGCAGCGTCGTGCCGGGCGAACATGACGGCCGTTTTGTTCGCGCAGTCGATGGGCAGGATGTGGCAGGGTTAAGCCCGCGCGAGGCTGCGCTGCTGGCGCGTATCGGTGACACCGTGCAGCCGTTGGGCGGGGTGCTGAAAACGCGGCTCGAAGGGCAGGCGTTGCAAAAACTGGTGACGCGGGGCCTTGTGCAGGTAGCGGGGGTGACGCCGACCGACGCGGTGCATGTGCTGGGTCGCGTTGATGACTGGGACGCGGACGCTGCGCGGCTGGCGTTGGAATTGATGGCGCGCCGTCGAACGGGCTCTGGCAACAAGCTGGCTGCGGATGCCGATTCGCTGGCATTGATGATCGTCGATGCGGTGACGCAGGCGACGGGATACGCATTGCTGGAAACCGCCTTTGCCGAAGAGGGCTGGACCCTGCCCGCAGCGGATCTTGCGCGGCATCCATTGCTGCGCGGCGGTCTGCGCGGTCATCAGGGCATCCTGCGCCTGTCAGCCGGGTTGGCGCTGCCGGTGGTGGGGCTGGGCGCTTCGGCGCGGTGTTATTATCCGGCGGTGGGCGATTGGCTGAACGGTACGATGGAGTTGCCAGAGCATGGGGATGTGGCCAACGCGATTGGTGCCGTGGTTGGTCAGGTCACGATGCGGCGCAGCGGTGTGGTCACTTCCCCGACCGAGGGGCGCTTTCGCGTGCATCTGGCGCACGGACCCGAGGATTTTTCCGCCTCGGAAACCGCGATGGCCCACCTTGAATCCGTGCTGGGCCAAGAGGCGCGCCGCGACGCTGAGCGGGCCGGAGCGGTCGATATCACCATCAGTCTGCGGCGCGCAGTCAAGACAGTCGATGCCGAAGCGCGCGAGGTGTTTCTTGAGGCAGAGATTGTCGCCGAAGCGTCGGGCCGACCCCGAATTGCGGTCTGAGGCTTGCCCACCACCGCATTACATCAATATGGGCAGACGATCGCAGAACCGAAACCAGCGATCACAGGGTTCTGAGGCCAATGTAACAGTGCTTTGCTTTTGCCCTGTAAACCCCATCTAATGGCATCAGACATCAAAAGGGGAGTTTGTCATGACCCGATATATCAAAGATCCGGACGTGATCGCGACGCTGACGCCGGAACAGTACAGGGTGACACAGGAAAACGGCACCGAACGGCCGGGGACGGGCGCCTGGCTCGACAATAAGGCGGTCGGGATTTACGTCGACATCGTCAGCGGTGAGCCGCTGTTCGCCAGCGGTGACAAATACGAGAGTGGCTGCGGCTGGCCCAGCTTTACCAAACCGATCGAGCCCGCCCATGTGAACGAGCTGCGCGATGGTACACTGGGTATGATCCGGACGGAGGTCCGCTCGACCCACGGTGATTCGCATCTGGGGCACGTCTTTCCCGATGGGCCCGCAGATCGGGGCGGCTTGCGCTATTGCATCAACGGTGCCTCGCTGCGGTTTATTGCGCGCGAGGACATGGAGGCCGAAGGCTACGCGGCCTATCTTGATCAGGTGGAGGACGTGGCATGAGCGAGCGTGCAGTTCTGGCTGGTGGTTGCTTTTGGGGCATGCAGGATCTGATCCGCAGACTGCCAGGGGTTACGGGCACTCGGGTCGGTTATACTGGCGGCGACGTGGCGAATGCGACCTACCGCAATCACGGCACCCATGCCGAGGGAATCGAGATTGTCTTTGACCCCAAAGTGACCAGCTACCGCCGCATTCTCGAGGTGTTCTTTCAGATCCACGACCCGACCACCAAGAACCGGCAAGGCAATGATATCGGGCTGAGCTACCGATCAGCGATCTATTATGTCAACGATGATCAAAAGGCGGTAGCGCAAGAGACGATTGCTGATGTGGATGCCTCGGGCCTTTGGCCGGGCAAGGTAGTGACTGAGCTGGAACCCGTAGGGCCGTTCTGGCAGGCTGAGGCCGAGCATCAGGATTATCTTGAGCGGGTGCCCAATGGCTATACCTGCCATTTTGTCCGACCGGGTTGGGTGCTGCCCCATCGGGACGCGGCTGAATAATCGTTAAAACAGCACGTTAGCGTCTTGTGTGACCCGTCAGATCCGGTCTGACGGGTCTTTTATGCATTAGATGGGTGGGCGGTGAACAGACGCGGGATACCCACAGGGGTGGGGCGTCCTACCCGTGTCAGGCTCATGGCGGCTATGACCAGAACGCCCGTAGTCCATCGCTGCATCGCAGCATATGTTCGTTCCCAGAGTGTCGGAGCGCGTCCCCGACCAATGAACATAACGAGATTAGAAAGCGAGCCAGCCATGAAATTTGTACTTGCCCTGACGACCGTCGCCGCGCTTAGCGCCACTGCCGCTGTTGCTGATGACATCAGCCTGACTGCACCGCAGATGGGGGCGACCCTGCACGAGGGTGGCATCGACATGAGCGTCTACTGGACCGACACTGGAGCCGGTTACGAAGTTGTCGCGACCTATACCCCGGGTGTCAGCACCTACGCGCCGCGCCGGATGATCATGCTGATGCAGGATGGTGATGCCGTGGCCTTTGGCGTGCCGGATGCGCGCGACGTGTTCTACCGCTTTGCCCGTGTTGGCGATTCGGTGCAGGTCAGCGCCGACCGTACCGGCCTGCAATTCGCCAGCAACTAAGGTTTACAACCCAAACGCCGCGCGCCCAGGGTGACGCGCGGCGACTATGACGTCACGTTTGACGGTGACAGCGCAGAGACGATGTTGTGAGGTGCCCCCAAAAGGGGAGGGTTTTCGCATGACACAATATCCGCATCTTCTGGCACCGCTGGATCTGGGCTTCACCACGCTGAAGAACCGGGTTCTGATGGGGTCGATGCACACCAATCTTGAAGAGACGAAAGATTGGAACCGTGTGGCCGAATTCTATGGAACGCGGGCGCGCGGGGGTGTTGGCTTGATGGTCACGGGCGGCGTTGCGCCCAATCGTGAGGGCGGCGTTTTTCCGGGGGCCGCGGGTCTTTATACCCCCGAAGATATCGCCAACCACCGGATCGTGACGCAGCGCGTGCAAGCGGCGGGCGGCAAGATCGCGATGCAGATACTGCACGCCGGGCGCTATGCCTACGGGCCGGATTGTGTCGCGCCTTCGGCGATCAAATCACCGATTTCGCCCTTTTCCCCCAAAGAGCTGGATGAGGCCGGGATCGAAAAGCAGATTGCCGACATCGTGACCGCCGCCGAGCGCGCCCAAGAGGCGGGCTATGACGGAGTCGAGGTGATGGGCTCTGAAGGGTATTTCCTCAACCAGTTCCTGGTGGCCCACACAAACAAACGCGAGGATCGCTGGGGCGGATCATACGAGAACAGGATGCGACTGCCAGTTGAGGTGGTGCGCCGGGTGCGTGCGGCTGTGGGGCCGAATTTCATCCTGATTTACCGTCTCAGCATGATCGACCTCGTGCCTAACGGATCGAGTTTTGACGAGGTGGTGACTTTGGCCAAAGCGGTCGAGGCGGCGGGGGCCACGATCATCAACACCGGTATCGGCTGGCACGAAGCACGTGTGCCGACCATCGCGACCTCGGTTCCACGCGCGGCCTTTGCCTGGGTGACGCAAAAGCTGATGGGGCAGGTGGGCATCCCGCTGATCACGTCGAACCGGATCAATATGCCGGATGTGGCCGAGGATGTTCTGGCGCAGGGATGCGCCGATATGGTCAGCATGGCGCGCCCGTTTCTGGCGGACCCGGATTTTGTCAACAAGGCGGCAGCAGGGCAGGCGGCGCAGATTGCGCCCTGTATCGCCTGCAATCAGGCCTGCCTGGATCACACATTCGCAGGCAAGATTTCGACCTGTCTGGTCAACCCGCGCGCCTGTTTCGAGACCGAATTGAGGGTGACTCCTGCCCCAGCGGTCAAATCCGTCGCTGTGGTCGGCGCAGGGCCGGCGGGCCTGTCAGCGGCGTTGACAGCCGCCGAGCGCGGCCACACCGTGGTGTTGTTCGACCGTGCGAGAGAGGTTGGTGGCCAGCTCAACATGGCCAAACAGGTGCCCGGCAAAGAAGAGTTTCATGGCCTCGTTGACTGGTACAAAACGATGGTGGCGGACCGCGGTATTGCGCTGAGGCTGGGCACAGACGTGCGCGCCGAGGATCTGGATGGCTTTGACGAAGTGATCATAGCCACAGGCGTCGTGCCACGTGATCCGCAGATCCCGGGCCAGGATGGACCGAATGTCCTAAGCTATATCGACGTATTGCGTGGCGGGGCGGCTGTTGGGGATCGGGTGGTGATCATCGGTGCCGGGGGTATCGGGTTCGATGTGGCGGAATACCTCGTCCACAAAGGGACAAGCCCGACCGAGAGCCTGCCAGACTGGATGCGCGAATGGGGTGTCACCGACCCCGCCATCGTTCGATCCGGCCTTGCCCCCGAAGGGCCGCAGCCCGAACCGGGGGCGCGTCAGGTGGTGTTGTTGCAGCGCAAAGCCGAAAAGCCGGGCAAGCGGTTGGGCAAGACAACCGGCTGGATTCACCGGGCTGCGTTGCAGATGAAGGGTGTGCAGATGAAGGCCGGAGTGAACTACGAGGGTATTGATGGCCAGGGCCTGCACGTTTCCTATGGCGAGGTGCGCGAACGGCCCGAAGTTATCGCTTGCGACACGGTTGTACTGTGTGCGGGGCAACTGCCCGAACGATCGCTGGCCGACGAACTGGCGGCGCGCGATATCGCCTGCCATGTGATCGGCGGTGCGGATGTGGCCGCCGAGTTGGATGCCAAGCGGGCGATCAATCAAGGCACACGGCTGGCGGCGACACTCTAACTGGGTGCGGCTTAGGCGTTAAATTGCACCAGCATCACGGCTATACCATATGGTGATCATACTTGGATCATATGCCCAATATATCGGTTCCAGGTCGGGAATCGCCATGGCGATGATTGCGATAAACTGGCGGTTCCATCGTTTCTAAAACCCGGACAAGTACGCAATGACCCCTGTATTGTCCGCCTCGCGCCGCTTTTGTGCCCAAATTGCCGCCCATACCTAGGCCAACCAGAGAAATACTGAAGGAACCGGGAATGGATCGTCTGACGGAAATGGAGGCCTTTGCCACGGTCGTGGATCAGGGCGGCTTTACCGATGCCGCAAAAAAGATGGGTATCTCGAAATCCGCAGTGTCCAAGCATGTCTCGTCACTCGAGGCGCGCCTGGGGGCGCGTCTGCTGAACCGCACCACCCGTCGGGTCAGCCCAACCGAGATCGGGCTGGCTTATTATGATCGCGCCCGACGTGTCCTGAACGACGCGGGCGAGGCCGACGCACTGGTGACGTCGATGCAATCTGCGCCGTCCGGGCTGTTGCGTATCTCGGTCGCGACGGATTTTGGCGTCAATCATCTAAGCCCGGTCTTGGGCGATTTCCTAGCTGAATTTCCTGACATTACCGTCAATATGGTACTGAACAACCGCTTTGTTGAACTGATATCCGAAGGCTTTGATATGGCCGTGCGGATCGGAGAGCTTGAGGACAGCACCCTGCGCGCCCGCAAGCTGACCGAAACCACCAAGCGGATGATCGCGTCGCCCGGCTATTTTCAGAAATTTGGCCGACCGACGAAGATCGACGATCTCAACGATCACAAGCTGCTGCACTATTCCAATCAGGCCAGCGGCAATGTCTGGAAAGTAACTGCGCCAAGCGGTGAAAAACGGCAGATCCGCACCGCGGGCTGGTTGTCGGTAAATGATGGGCAATCGCTACTAAACGCCTGCGTGGCCGGTCTGGGGATCGCCTATCTGCCGTCGTTCCTGTATTCTGATGCAATGGAAAAGGGGCTGGTCGAGGATGCGATTCCGGATCTTCCCGTTGAAATCCAAGGCATCTATGCGGTCTATCCGCCGGGCCGCTTTACCCAGCCCAAAGTGCGCGCATTCATCGATTTTCTGGTCCAGGCCTTTGTCGAAAAAGGCCCTGTTGACTGGTAAGACTATTTCCTCCTGCCCTCGTAAGGCCGCCTTGACGCCTCGGGTAACACCGGGGCGTTTTTTTGTGGGCGATTCAGGGGTCGGGTAACAACACCGCTTCAATCCGGCGGTTGGCCATACGGCCATCTTCGGTCGTGTTGGTGGTGATCGGAGAGAGATATCCCGCCCCCTGCGCCGAAAGCCGCGTGCGCGCGACACCGTGGCCGGTAAGATAGTCAACCGCCGCCTGAGCACGGCGGCGCGACAGGGCGATATTGCCCTCAAGCGATCCGGTGGCATCGGTGTGACCGACGATGACCAACCGTGCGTTCGGGCGTGCGGCAAGATATGCGGCCAGTGTATCCAGCGACTCAATATCATCAGCCCCCAGCCCAGCCTTTCCACTGTCAAAGCGCAGATCGGGGAGCACCACATGGCCCGCAGAGTCGAGCCGGTCGGCAAGTCCGCCAAGTTCGATAGGCAGCGGCGCGAGGGGCAGCGGCGCGAGGGGCAGCGGCGCGAGGGGCGGCGGTGCCTCGGGCGCGCTGGTGCTGAGCTTGGTGAATGCAGCACCGGCGCGGATGATCTGGACGTATCCGGCACTGGCACTGCGGCTGACAATCAGGCCAAGCGCGTCACCGCCATTCGTCTGCTGGACTGCCGCAAGAAACCGAAAATCGGCAAGGTCGACATACATATCGGGGCCTTGCAGCACCTCGGTGTCAAACCGGAAATCAAAGCCGCCACAGGTTTGTGACGGGCACTGATGCAGGATGGTATAGCCTGCGGCCTCGATCTGCTCGCGCAGGGGGGTCATCAATTGCAGGGTTGTGGCGCTCTGACCCGGAATGCGCCAGGCCTGCCGGGTGACGCGACCTTCAACCCGCCGCACCGGCAGGCCGGTTTCCAGCGTCCAGTTGCCGATCGGCAGCCGGTAGCTGCCGGGGTCGGTCGTGTCCTCGTGAGTCATCCGGGCACCTGAGGGCAGGCTCAGATCCAGCGCTGCTGCGGGGCCAGCGCCGCCGATCAGCAGCGCCGCCAGTGCCGCTTTAGCGCGCCTGCGAATGGTATTCGTCATTCGGGCGCATGTCGGTGGCGCTGGCCACTCGGTTGGTCATGTTGAAAAAGCCGGTGACATTGGCGATGTCCCAGATATCGCGGTCGGTGAATCCTGCGTCGCGCAGGGCGGCGCGGTCCGGCTCTTGCACCTCTGCGCTGGCTTTTGTGATCTTTTCGGCAAAGGTCAGCATGGCGCTGTGGCGCGGCGTCAACTCGGCTACGCGCCAGTTCATCACCAGCATTTCACCCAACTTTGGATCGCCTGACAGTTGGCGCACCGCAGCGCCGTGGGCGGTCAGGCAGTAAAAACATTTGTTGATCGACGACACGACAACGGCAATCATTTCGCGCTCAAGTTTGTTCAGGCCCGAATCCGCCAGCATCAAATCGTTGTACAGCGCGGCAAAGGCATTGAGTTTGTCGATATCAAAGGCATGGGCGTGCAGAACGTTCGGGACCATGCCCAGCTTGTCCTGGCAGATGTCGAAATATTTCTGTGTGGCGGGTGGCAGCGGGTCCACAGACGGCAGGTTGAGCGCGGTTGGCATGTCACGGGTCATGATGCGGTCCCTTTGTCTTTGCGGATGCGGTAGTGGTAGCCGCCCACCAGCGTCAGCCCAAGCGAAGCATAGAGCGCGTTGGCCCCGACATTCGCGGTGGTGCAGAGCACGGCCATATGCGTGGCCCCCTGACGTTCGGCCCAGATCGCAGCGCAGCGCATCATCCACTTGCCCAGACCCTTGCTACGATACGCCTGCGTGATTTCCAGCGCGTGGACCATCGCGATACCGTCGTGGATGGCGCAATACCCGGCGCCCGCCGGTTTGTCGCCGGTGCGGCCAAAAAGCCCGGTTTTGGGCCCCTGCGCGCGCTGCATGACCCCGATCCGCGCCGGGCCGATGCCACCTGCGGCCCAGATCTCGCGCATGATGGCCAGCGGTTCCCAAATCGCAAAGGCGGTGACGCGGGGGATCGGCAGGTCGGTTAGTTGTGCGATGGGGCAGATCAGGGCATGTACCGGGTCAATCACCACATAACCTGCATCAGCCAGCGCCTGATCCAGCGCATCCTCACCAGCGCGCAGCATGAACAGTGGGTCCTGCCCCATGGCCCGCATCGCGTCGGCCGCGGCGGGGATATCGTCGGGGGTCCAGCCGGGTCGCGCAGTCGCCGCTGACACGCGTTTTCCGCCGCCAGCGCCGTTGCGCAAGGTAAAGACCGGGGTCTCTTGCTGTGTGGCGGCGGGCCATGTTGCCTCGGTCACGGCATAGAGCTGAGACAGGTCTGGTGTCATGCAGGAAACAGATCAGAAAGTTTGGCGATGGCGGCGTGAACTTGCGCGGGATCGGTGCCCCGGATCACCACATTGGCGCCGTAAACGCCGTTTTCCTGAAACGGGTAAGATCCCATTTGCAGATCGGAATATTCCTGCGCCAGTGCGCCGAGCGGGCCAGCGATATCACCTTCGCCGCGCTGGATGCGCAGGGTTTGTGACAGCAGTGGCGCGCCGCCGGTGAGTGTCGGCAGCACAGATGCAACCATGGCCTGAAACACGGACGGCACCCCGGCCATGACATGCACATTCTCCAGCGTAAAGCCGGGCGCAACCGACACTGGATTGTCGATCAGCGTTGCGCCGTCGGGGATGCGGGCCATGCGTTGGCGGGCCTCATTGAACTCTTTGCCGCTGCGGTCGTAATGCGCCTGAAGCAGCGCCCGCGCGTCATCGCGCACCGTGATGCCGACGCCAAATGCGGCCGCGATGCAGTCGGCGGTGATGTCGTCATGGGTCGGCCCGATCCCCCCCGAGGTCACAACGGAATCATAGCGCGCGCGCAGGTCGTTGAGAGCGGTGACAATCGCGTCCGCGTCGTCCGAGATCACGCGTACTTCACGAAGGTTGATGCCGATATGGGTCAGCTCGCCCGCCAGATGATACATGTTGGCATCGCGGGTGCGCCCCGACAGGATCTCGTCTCCGATGACCAGCATGGCGGCGGTGGGATTGGGCATCGCGGGCTCCTTGCGTAGCGGATATGCTCAGGTATAGGCGCTGGTCATGCGCTTTCAAACCCCTCTTGTGCCCGCCCGTCTGATCCGCCGCTACAAACGGTTTCTCGCCGATGTGCAGCTCGAGGATGGGAGCGAAGTTGTTGCCCATTGCGCCAATCCCGGCTCGATGCTGGGTCTGGCCGAACCGGGAATGCGGATCTGGCTAGAGCCGAACGATGATCCAAAGAAAAAGCTTGGATACGGCTGGCGTCTTATCGAACTTGAAGGGGCGTTTGTTGGGGTGGACACCAGCCTGCCAAACCGCCTGCTGCGCGGCGCGCTTGAGGTCGGGGCGGTGCCAGGGCTGAATGCGTATCCGCAAGTGCTGCGTGAACAGAAATATGGCCAGAAAAGCCGTGTCGATTTCCTGTTGCGGGGCGAGGGACTGCCCGATGCCTATGTCGAGGTGAAATCCGTCACCTTGTCACGGCAGACCGGACTGGCCGAGTTTCCCGATTCAGTGACCACCCGCGGGGCGCGGCATCTCGATGATCTGGCTAAAATGGTCCAGCAGGGGCATCGCGCGGTGATGCTTTATTTGGTGCAGCGCACTGATTGTACTTCGGTAACATTGGCCGCTGATCTCGACCCGGCCTATGCTGCGAGCTTTGCGGCGGCGCGGGCGACCGGGATCGAGGTGCTGTGCCACGGCTGCGACATCACGCCCGAGGCGGTGATACTTGGCGCGCCGTTGCCGTTCCACATGGGCTAGGCGCGGCTGGACGCATCTGCGTACGGTTGCTAGGCTTGGCCCATTGCCTTTGACAGCCGGTGCAAAGGAGGTCCGCATGCGGTGGTATCTTGCAACAATTCTGACGATGCTGGGCCTGTCGCCCGCCCACGCCACCCAATCCTGTGGCGGAGAGGCGGGATGGGCCAGCCGCGAGATCGCAGGTTCGGTCACGATGGACGAGGCATTCTTCCACGAGGCAGGCGCGCAGACATTTTCGTTGGTCCCGACTGACTATGGCTGGCAAATTCAGATGCTGGACCGCGACGGGGCAGAGTTGCCAGTGTTTGCAGCACCGTTACGACCGGTCGAGATAAATCCGCTGAACATCGCGGGCTGGCACTTCCGCAATCGCGACAACACCGGCCCGAACAACGGGGACGTGAACGCGCCGCAGCATCAGCGGCGGTTTGTCTTTGGTGCCATGGCGCGCGATCTTTTGGCAAACCCCACGCCTCGCGGCGCATCGGAAGGCGTCGGAGGATTGGGCGAACTGATCCTCGGCAACATGACTCTGACGTCGCCAGAGCCGGGGCAGCGCGCCGCAATGACGGCGCTGGATTTTACCGCCTGTCTGGTGTGGCAGGGCGGGGGCGACCGGCTGGACCCAATCATGAGTGCCGACACAGAAGTGGCCTTTGATGCTGTTGTGGCGACGATGCTCGGGTGTGGGTTCGATGATGTCGCCTTTCGATTATCGGATCGAATGGCCAAGGGGCGTGAGGGTGGGCAGGCACCCTATCTGGAACCCGATATGGACGGTGATGGCATCCCCGACCTCGTGATACCGGCGACCCGCAGGACGGATCAGGCGCCGGGGCTGGCGATCTGCCTGCTGGGGGACGAAACCCTGGTTCTTGCCGGATATGATGGCCGCATCGGGATGCATCTGGACCCGTCGTATTTTGGGCGCGCCGATTTCTGGGGTATACATCGCGGTGAGGTGTACGCGTCCGCGGCGCAAGACGGGCCGCCCACACTGGGCGGGGACGCGCTTTTGCTGGGCAAAGACGACTCGTCTAGCGTCCTAGTCTACCTGGACGCAGCGCGAAACGTTTCAAGCTATTGGCAAGGGGACTGAAACGATGCGCAACAGCACAGTGATGGGTTTGCTACTGACGGCCTGGGCGGCGGCTTTTGTTGCGTCGCTCCTATTCTCGTGGGACGTTGAGGGCCCGCGCAATATTGATACCGGGTTAAAGCGGCTCGACGTGCTGTTCAAATGGCAGTTGATCGCGATTTGCATCGCGCTGGCGGCGGCGGTTTCTGGTTTTGTGCTGCAAGGGGGCGGCAAATGGCAACGCTTCGTCGGGTTGCTGCCGATCGGGCTGACCTGCCTTATTATCGGCGGGACGGTGGGAATTGCCCTGCTGCAACGTGATCCGCTGCCAGAGGTCCGGCATCCCGCCAAACCTACGGCGCCTGCGGTGGATGCCGTTCCGCTGGACAGCAATTAGTCCAGCCCCCTGCTCAGGGTAACGACACGACCGATAGGGGAGATTTGCGGCGTAGACGCTTTACACTACGGCAATTGATGGTTTATTGGGCCCGTGCAGTTGCAGCAAATTGGCGGCGGTGCCAAAGATGCGGCACCGCCGCCTCTGGCAAAGGGCGGTAAAACGCACTAAGTATCAAGTAATAAGACGATGGAGTCCGTAGATTTGGACGAAGACACCCGAGGCCGTCTCACCCGGGACGGTATACGCATTTACGAAGCCAGTGACTTTGCCGGTATGCATGTGGCCGGAGCATTGGCCGCGCGCATCCTTGATGAGGTTGCGCCGCTGGTTTTTGTTGGTCAGACGACACACGAAATTGACGCATTTATCACCCGCGCCGTCAAAGAGGCGGGGGCCACTTCGGCCACGATCGGCTACAAGGGCTATCAACACGCCAGCTGCATCAGCGTAAACCATGTGGTGTGCCACGGCATTCCGGGTGACAAAAAGCTCAAAGATGGCGATATCCTTAATATCGACGTGACGGTGATTGTGGATGGCTGGTTCGGCGATACCAGCCGGATGTATGTGGCGGGTAAGCTGCCGCGCAAAGCCGAGCGGCTGATACAAGTCACCCATGACAGCCTGATGGAAGGTATTGCGGCCGTGAAACCCGGCAATACCTTTGGCGACATCGGCTATGCTATCCAATCCTATGTCGAGGCGAACCGCATGTCCGTCGTGCGTGATTTCTGTGGTCATGGTCTGGGGCGGGTATTCCACGCGCCGCCCAACGTGCTGCATTACGGTCGCCGCGGAACCGGTCCCCTGCTCGAAGAGGGCATGTTTTTCACCATCGAACCGATGGTAAATTTAGGTCGCCCGGAAACCAAGGTACTGGCAGATGACTGGACCGCCGTGACCCGCGACAAATCGTTGTCGGCTCAGTTCGAACATTCGGTGGGTGTAACGGCGGATGGGGTCGAAGTCTTTACCCTCTCGCCCGGTAACTTATTTCACCCAACGTATTGATATTCGGCCTTTCGGTCCGCCATCTCAGGTCGCGCGCAGAAACGTCACATGCGTGTCGCCATAGCGCCGTGTATCAAGCGGCGCAAAGCCCGGTGGCACGAATTGTGGCGCGTTCTCTTCCCACACGATCAGCGCATCGGGCGCAATCCAACCCGCATCACCAGCGGCGGTAAGGGCGCGCAATCCCAGATCCTTGCCATAGGGCGGGTCAAGAAAGATCAGATTGCAAGGGGTCTCGGCCACCGGCAACCGGCTGGCGTCAGTGGACAGAACACGGGTCTGCGCGCCGGTGCCGGTCAGGCGAATGTTCTCGCGCAGCAGGCTCTGGGCCTTGCGCCCGTCGTCGACAAAGGTGACATGCACCGATCCGCGCGACAGTGCCTCGAGCCCCAATGCGCCGGTGCCGGCAAACAGATCCAGAACACGGGTGCCGTCGAACGGATCGCCAAAGCGCCCACCGGCCAGCACATTGAACAGGCTTTCGCGGACGCGGTCGGTGGTCGGACGCAGATGCGCCGCCGGATCACCCTTACCAACCGAGGCAAGGGTTCGACCGCGCAACTGTCCCGCAATGATCCTCATGGTTTCAGCAGTGCCTTGAGTTCGGTTGCCGGGTCCGCGATCAGTGCCGGATCAGCGCTGCGCCCGGCCTCGATCAGGCGTTTGCCGACCATATAGGCGCGGGGGTCGTTCATTGCATCCAGCGCCAGCAGTCGGTCGCCGTGATAGTACCAGAACGATACAGTTCCTTCGTCGCCCGGACGGGTCACGATGCGGTCATACCCGGTCGACAGGCCGGCGATCTGTAGTTTGACGTCGAACTGATCCGACCAGAACCATGGCTTGGCCGCGTATTCGCGTCCCGTGCCAAGGATGTTGTCGGCGACACACTCGGCCTGGTCGATGGCGTTGCCGACGCTTTCGAGCCGCAGTTGCACCCCGCCATGCGGAAAAGAGGCACAGTCCCCGGCAGCCCAGATCGCAGGGTTCGACGTGCGTCCCTGGGCATCGGTGCGGATGCCGTTGTCCAGCGCAATGCCCGCTGCCTCAGCCAGTTCTGTGGCGGGAGTGATGCCAACACCGGTGATGACAAAATCCGCTTCGATGACCTCACCGGTGCTGAGTTCCGCTCCCGACACCGCCCCGTCGCCCAGCAGCCGCGTCAGGCCCACGCCCTCGCGGATCGTGACGCCGTGCGCGGTGTGCAGCGCACGGAAATAGTCCGAGGTTTCGGGCGCTGCGACCCGCTGCAGAATGCGGTCGGCCATTTCGATCAGCGTCACACTCAGGCCCAGTTTGGCCGCGACCGCTGCCGCCTCTAATCCGATATAGCCGCCGCCGACGATCAGCAACCGCGCGCCCGTGACAAAGCACGGCGCCATGGCATCCACATCGGCCAGGGTGCGCACAGCAAAGACACCGTCGAGGGTGCCACCGATGCTTGCAGGCAGGCGACGCGGGTGTGACCCGGTGGTCAGCACGAGATGGTCGTAGGGCAGCGCCCCATCTGCCAGAGTCACCGTTTTCGCAACCGCGTCTATGGCTTGCACCGATGCCCCGGTGCGCAGATTGATCCCGTTGTCGGGATAGAAACTGGCGGGACGCAGATACAACCGATCCTCGGCCATGTCCCCCAGCAGATAGGCCTTGGACAATGGCGGGCGCTGGTACGGTGGCACAGGTTCGGCACCGATCAGCGTGACGGATCCGTCGAACCCTTTGTTGCGCAGACGCGCGACACAGGCAGAACCGGCCTGTCCTGCGCCGATCACTACGACATTGCTCATATGCTTCGCCTCCGCATCTCGACATTCGCCTTTTCGTGCCGCACCCTATATGCGCCAAGACGGGAAACGCAATTCAAGGAGCGATACAAATGGCGATTTCAACAGGGGACAAACTGCCCGACGCAACGCTGGTGTGTCTGGGCGACGGTGGACCCGAACAGGTTGCGCTGGCCGATACGATCAAAGGCCGCAAAGTGGTGATCTTCGCTGTGCCGGGCGCGTTCACCCCGACCTGTCATTCGGCGCATGTACCGAGCTTTGTCCGCACCAAGGGCGACTTTGACGCCAAAGGCGTCGATGAGATCATCTGCGTCTCGGTCAACGACCCCTTTGTGATGAAAGCCTGGGGCGAGGCGACCGGCGCGACGGCGGCAGGCATCACCATGCTGGCCGACGCGGATAGCAGCTTTACCAAGGCGATCGGGATGGATTTTGACGCGCCGCCAGCCGGGCTGATCGCGCGATCCAAACGCTATGCGATGCTGGTTGAGGATGGCGTTGTCACACAATTCCTGCCGGAAGAAAGCCCCGGCACCTGCGAAGTTTCCGCAGGGGAATCACTGCTGGCCAAACTCTGAGGCTTAGCCGACCTAAGATCACAGGGTGTCGAGTTTGCGCGCAAGCTTGGCATCCAGTGAGCTCAGACCGTCAACATCATGCGTGGCCAGCGTGACCTCGACAGTCTTATAAACGTTTGACCATTCCGGGTGATGATCCCATTTTTCGGCCCAGAATGCGGCGCGGGTCATCCAGCTGAAGGCTTCGATGAAATTGCCAAAGACAAAAGTCTTGCAGATCGCATCGCGCCCGTCGACCATGGCCCAACCGGTTTCAAAGAGCGGTTCAAGCATCGTTTTGCGGGCCGTGTCGGACAGCAGTTCGATCATTGATGTTCCTCCATCTGTGACTTTCTGAACGGGCCATAGGCTGTCAGAACCTCGATATCCTCATTCACCGCAGCGCGTTCTGCCTGAAGATAGCGCGCTACGGCCTGACCAAAGCCCGCGTCGGCGATCCAGTGCAGCGAATGCACCGGTGTCGGTAAATAGCCGCGTGCCAGCTTGTGTTCGCCCTGCGCGCCGGCCTCGACCCGGCTCAGTCTCCGACTGATGGCAAAGTCGATGGCCTGATAGTAACACAGTTCGAAATGCAAGCAGGGGTGATCCTCGATACAGCCCCAGTAGCGGCCAAACAATGTGTCGCGCCCGATAAAGTTCAACGCCCCGGCGATATAGTCCCCGTCGCGCCGCGCCAGCACCAGCAAAATATCGTCGCGCAGCACGTCTTGTGCCAAATCAAAGAACCGCCGTGTAAGGTAGGGGGTGCCCCATTTGCGTGCGCCCGTATCCTGATAGAACATCCAGAAGGCGTCCCAATGTTCCGGCTGGATCTGATCGCCGGTCAGCACCTCGATTGTGCCGCCAAACTCCTGCGCCTTGGCGCGTTCCTTGCGGATCGTCTTGCGTTTGCGCGAACTAAGAGCCGCAAGGAAGCCGTCGAAATCCGCGTAGCCTTCGTTGACCCAGTGGAATTGTTGCGTCGTGCGGCGCAACAGGCCCATTTCTTCGCCGGCAATGGCCTCGGCCTCGGTGCAAAATGTGGCGTGCAGCGATGACAATTCGTTGTCGGCGGCAATTTGTACAGCGCCCTGCACCAGCGCGGACATACCCGCGACCTCGAACCCCGGTCGGGTGAGGAACCGTCGCCCGGTGGCGGGGGTGAAGGGCACGGCGATTTGCAGTTTCGGGTAATAGTGCCGACCAGCGTTTTCCAGCGCCTGCGCCCAGTTGTGGTCAAAGATGTATTCACCCTGACTGTGCCCCTTGCCATAGAGCGGGGCGACGGCAATCGTTTCACCGTCGACCGCAGCCGTCAGGTAATGCGGGGTCCAGCCTGTGCGATCACCAACCGAGCCTGATTTTTCCAGCGCCGACAGAAATCTGTGCGTGGTAAAGGGATCAATCGCACGCCCGCCATCGGCGGCTTCGGGACAGGCGCAAGCATCCCAAATTTCAGGCGCGATCTGGTCAAGAGATGCCAGAACAGAAACTTCGATAGTTCGAGCCGCAGTCTGATCCGCCGTTTTCGCCGGGTGGTGTTCGGTCATTCTGCGTCCCCTTTATGCGAGCATATGTGGGCCATTCTGTCCGGGGATCAAGCGGCGTAGCCCTCAAACGTGATGTTGTCGGCATGGACCCGCGCGGCGATTTCGTCGGCACCTGAGCGAATGGTCCAGCACAGGATCACGGCGCCGCCGGTCTTGAGTTCGGCCACACGTGGCGCGGCGAGGTCTACGGCGTGATGACTGATAAAACACGCTTTGGTGCGATCATAATCGGGAATGGCGCGCAGTGTACTACGGGTCGCCTCGGGCAGATCGGGCCAGTCTTTGGCGCTGTAGGCGCAGGTGGTCAGCCCACGCGGGATGTGTGGGGCCAGTTGCGCCATGAGCGCGACGCTGTGCGGATTAAACGACATCACCGCGACGGGGCCTTTGTAGTTCGCCAGCGCGGCGGTGGTCGCCTGTTCCAACGGACCAAGGTCGGTGCCAAGGCGACCGTCCTGATCCTTGATTTCGATCAGCAGGGGAACGCGGCCTGCCACAAGGTCCAGCACCTGCGTCAGCGTCGCGATTGTGTCGGTCCCGCCCCGAAGCGCAATTTGTTGCAAGGCAGCTGAGTCGTGCTGACGCACCGCGCCCGATGCTTCGGTCAGGCGGGTCAGATGTTCGTCGTGAAACACCATCGCCTGCCCGTCGCTGGACAGTTGCACGTCAATCTCGACCCCATAGCCGGCTTCGATCGCGCGACGAATGGCGGTCAGAGAATTCTCTGGCGCACCGGGGCCATGTAACGCCCGGTGTGCCAGAGGTCGGTCCAGAAATGCGGCAGGCAGGGCGGGAGTCATGCGATTTCAAAGATGCCTTCGATCTCGACCGCGACGCCAAACGGCAAAGACGCGGCAGAAACTGCCGAGCGCGAATGCCGCCCGGTATCGCCGAGCAGTTCAACAAAGAAATCCGACGCGCCGTTGATCACCTTGGGCTGGTCGGTAAAATCCTGAGTGGAGTTCACAAAGCCGGTCAGCTTTACCACGCGCGTGAGCCGGGTGAGATCACCCCCACAGGCGGCACGGACCTGCGCCAGCAGGCTAAGAGCGCAGCATTTTGCTGCACCGGCGGCGTCTTCGACTGAAATGCCGTCGCCCAGTTTCCCTTTGATCAGGCCATCGGGGCCGCTGGACACCTGACCCGAAACATAGAGCGTGCTGCCGGTCAGCACATAGGGCACATAATTGGCGGCAGGGGCCGGAGCGTCAGGCAGAGTGATGCCCAGTTCGGTCAGGCGGGCGTCGATGGCATTGGTCATGGTGGGGCCTTTCAGACATGAGGATTCTTGGCACAGGCTAGTGGGTTTGCGCCGTGAACGGAATTGAAATACGCCGTCAGGTCAGTGCCCGGGCCTTGGCTCAGCCTTCGCGGAAGGCCTTGGAAAAGTAGTCCATGAAGGGCTTGATCAGATAGGCCAGCGGAGTGCGGTCGGCAGTTCTGATAAACGCCTCGACCGGCATGCCGGGGATCAGGGCCGATCCTTCGGGGAGGCGATTTATTTCACCGTCTTTCAACACGATCTCGGCCCGGTAGTAACTGACTTGGGACGTTTCGTCCTGAAACGCATCAGCCGAAATTTGCGTTACGGTGCCAAACAATTCCGGGGTAAGCCGTTGATCCAATGCAGGAAATTTTACCGCAACATCCTGATCCTGAAACAGCTGGTCGATATGGATTGGCAGCACCTGCGCTGCGATCACCAGCGGACGGTCCTGCGGCACCAGATACATAACCGGGTCGGCCGCACGGATGACTGAACGCGGCGCGAACACCCGCAAGCCATAGACCACACCTGAAACCGGGGCAGTAATCGCCATACGGTCGAGCCGTTCAATCAACGCGCGCCGCTGTTCGGCCAGCTCGCGTTCGCGGGATTGCAGATCGCGCAGAGTGGTGATCGCCTCTTCGCGGCGCTGGGTGTCCAGTTGCAGGATCTGAATGTCGATTTCGGTGCTGCGCCCCTCGGCCTGGGCCTTTTGCGCCGTGAGGTCACCAACGGTGCCGGACAGCCGCGCATCCTCGCGTTGCAGACCAAGCACACGACTGGCCTGGGCCAGCCCCTTGTCCAGTAGGGATTGCTGATCCGTCAGTTCCTGGCTGATCAGATCAAGCTGGCGCAAAAGTGCGGTCTGCTGCGCGTCGATCCCGGTGATCTGGTTGCCGATCTGGTCGCGTCGTTTCGACAATTGATCAATTTGCGAAGCGATGGAATTGCGGCGGGCGTCGAACAAATTGCGTTGGCCTTCGACCAGTTCGGCCACTTCGGTGTCCGTCGCGGCCCTCTCCAGGACGTCTGGATCAAACGCGAGTGTGTCGGAGCCATCGCGTTCCGCCTGAAGCCGCGCGCGCCGGGCGACGAGTTCAAAATACTGACCTTCGATGATGGTCAGTTCGGATTTTACCAGATTGGGATCAAGTCGGATGAGTGGCTGGCCGACAGTCACTGTGTCGCCCTCGTCCACCAAAATTTCGGCGACGACACCACCGTCGGGATGTTGGACGATCTGGCGGTTTTGGTCAACTTCGATCTGACCGGATGCGATGATCGCGCCCGAGATGTTGGTCGTCGCGGCCCATGTGCCGAACCCGCCGACCAGCAAAAGCAATGCCAGAATGCCGATCGTCATCGGTGTGCGCAGGGGGAAATCCTTGACCGGATTGCTCATCGCATGCCTCCGGGGCCAGCGGCCTTGCTGATCTGCTGGTGGTTCTGGACCATCTTTTGCAGCACCTCATCCTTGGGGCCAAAGGCGGTGCGGCTGCCGCCGTCAAGCATCAGCAGCATATCGCATTCCTTGATCGCGGCGGGGCGGTGGGCCATGATCAGCACCGACTTGCCCTCTTCCTTCATTGTGCGGATCGCCTGATTGACCGCCTCGGACCCTTCGTTGTCGAGGTTCGAGTTCGGTTCGTCCAGCACCAGAATCACCGGATCGCCATACATCGCGCGGGCCAGCCCGATGCGCTGCATCTGTCCGCCCGAAAGACGCCCGCCGGCCGCAGATACGCGGGTGTCATAACCATCGGGTAATTTGAGGATCATGTCATGCGCCGCAGCCTTTTGCGCCGCCGCGACCACTTTGGCACTGTCGGGGGCGGTTGACAGGCGTGCGATGTTTTCGGCGATGGTGCCGTCGAAAAGTGTCACGCGCTGAGGCAAATACCCCATGTAGCGCCCCAGTACATCCGGCCCGTATTGGTCGAGTGTTGCGCCATCGAGCCGGATCTTGCCGCCCGCCGGTCGCCAGACGCCGGTGAGCGCCCGCGCCAGCGTGGATTTGCCGGCGCCTGACGGGCCGATCACACCCAGCGCCTGACCGGGCATCAGTGTAAACGACACCAGCCGCAGCGCGGCCTGCTGTTCGCCCGGTGGCACAATGGTCAGTTGCTGCACGTCCAGTTTTGCCTGCGGATGGGGCAGTTCGGTACGCGGCGCCTCTTCGGGGACTTCACCCAACAGTTGCGCCAGGTTATCCCAGCCCTTGCGGGCGCGTTGCACTGCGGCCCACTGGCCGATGGCCAGTTCGATCGGTGCCAGCGCACGGCCCATCAGGATCGACCCGGCAATCATCGCACCCGGCGTCAACTGGTTTTGCAGCACCAGATAGGCCCCCAGTCCCAGCATCGCCGATTGCAGCAGCAGCCGAAAGGTGCGTGTCATGGTCGAGAAGGTGCCAAGCAGGTCAGCCGACGCGATCTGCCCTTTGAGCGAGGCGTCGCGCGCTTTTTGCCACCGACGGAAGGCGTCGCCGCGCATACCCATGGCTGTCACCATCTCGGATTCGCCGCGGATCTGCTCGGATATCTTTTCGGACTGGAAGGTGGCGACGTTGGATTTCAGCGTCGGATCGCGGGTCACCAGCTGGTTGATCAGCGTGATCGAGATCAGCAACACACCACCCGCCATCGCCAGATAGCCCAGCCAGGGGTGAAACAGTGAAATGCCGATCAGAAAAACCGGCGTCCACGGAATATCAAAAATCGCCATCAGAACCGGAGAGGCCATCAGCCGTTGCACCGATTCCAGATCGCGCAGTCCGGTGGCCGACAATTCGTCCGGCTGGACGGACGCGCGGCGCACCACGGCATCAAACACCCGCAGATCAAGCCGCGACTGAAATCGCGCCGCTACCCGCCCCATGACCCGGCCGCGAACATAATCCAGCAGGCCCATCATGCCATAAAGGAACACCAACAAGACTGTCAGCGCGATCAGCGTTGCCTCTGACCGCGAGCCAAGGACGCGGTCATAGACCTGAAGCATGTACAGCGGTCCGGTCAGCATCAACAAATTGACGAAAAGGCTGAAAATACCGACGAACCAGTAATAGAGGCGGCTTTCTCGGCGGGCGGCACGAAGCTCGTCCAGGCCTTTGGATTTTGCGCGATCATTCATCGGCGGAATAATGCCTTTTGTTCTGAGTGGCGCTGTCGAAGGATCGCCGGTTCCGGTACTTGGTAATACATGTCACCCTGAGGCTACAATTCGGTTGTTATTGTTGCGCGGACGCTTGGCCTTGCCGATTGAGGGCATAGGTAGCATGGCACCGAACCATGCACAAATTCTTCACGCGGTTTTTGGGGTTAGTCTGGAATGAAAATTTTGAGGTCCGTTGCTGGCATTCTGGCGCTGACATTGCTTACGGCCTGTGCGGGGACGACGCCGGCAGCCACGGGGGGGCCGGACGGCATCAACGATCCCTATGAGGCACAGAACCGCAAGGTGCACGCGTTTAACAAGCGCCTGGATTCAGGCGGTTCGGGTGGGGGTGTGACTGGGGTCTATGCAACGGCAGTGCCCGAATTGGTCCGCGACGGCATCTCGAATTTTGCCGAGACGGTCAGCCTGCCGGGGTCGGCTGCGAACCATCTGATGCAGGGGGATTTTCTGGGTTTTGGCGGCAATCTTGTGCGCTTTACGATCAACGCGACCGTGGGAATTTTGGGTCTGGCCGATGTGGCGACGGGGCTCAATCTGGGCGAGGACGAGACTGATTTTGGCGAAACGCTCTATGTCTGGGGGGCGCCCGAGGGGGTCTATCTGGAACTGCCGGTCTTTGGTGCTTCGACCGAACGCGACGCCGTGGGGCGGGTGATTGATGTTTTCATCAATCCGCTAAGCTATGTATTTACTCCGCGCCAGCGCGGCGTTGCCTTTGTCGCGGCGGTGGCGGAGCGGGTCGACAAGCGTGCCCGGCTGGGAAATTCGGTTGATACAGTCCTTTATGGATCTGTCGACAGCTATGCGCAGACGCGGATCATCTATTTGCAAAACCGGCGATTTGAGCTGGGAGATACGACAACAGCCCCTGTAGGTCCCGACGCGGATCCGCTGGCGTTGGATACGGAGGGTTTCTGAATGCGATTTATTGAGACAAGGCGCGGTTTTCTGATCGGAGCGGCAACAACCGGGGCGGGACTGATGCTGCCCAGCGGTGCCTGGGCATTGAGCGAAGGTCAGGCCAGGACGCTGGTCGAGAAAGTAGTGGCAGAGATTTACCGCGTGATCGAATCGGGCAAACCGGAACGCGCGCTGGTATCCGAATTCCAGCGTATCTTTCAGGCGTATTCCGACACGTCCTATGTGGCGGCTTATGCTATGGGAAATGACGCGCGGCGCGCCACCTCTGCGCAAAAAGCCGCATTCTCCACGGCATTCAACGCCTATCTCGCGCGCAAATACGGCAAGCAGTTCCGCGATTTCGTCGGTGGCCGGGTCGAGGTTCAAGAGGCCAGGTCTGTCAAGAACTATGTCGAGGTGCGCGCAACCGCCTATCTGCGGGCCGAGGCTCCATTCGATATGACGTTCCATGTCTCGGACCGGACCGGCAGTCCGCGGTTCTTCAACATGTATGTCGAAGGCATCAATATGTTGTTGACCGAACGCACCGAGGTCGGGTCGATGATTGACCGCAGGCGCGGAGATCTTGATGCGATGATACAGGATCTCAAGTCAGCGGGATGATCCTGCGCGGTCGGGGCGGCGCCTTAGTTCCCGCCGCCCAGTAAATCGCGGATCAGCCCGTCCAGGAAGTTCGTCACCGGGTCTTTTTGTTGCCGGGGTTGTTCGGGTTGAACCGACTGCGGTTGCTGCTGGGGTTGCGGCGCGGGCTGTGGAGCCGGGGCCTGCGGGATGATCATCGGCAGGGGCCGGGCGGGAAGGCCTTCGTGGACGCGCACCATGACTTCATGCCAGATTTCGGCCGGTAGACCCCCGCCGGTGACGCCGGTCAGCGGCGTGTTGTCATCATACCCCATCCAGACGCCAGCCACATAATCCGCCGTGAAGCCCACAAACCAGGCATCGCGAGCGGCTTGGGTGGTGCCGGTCTTGCCCGCGGCCTCGCGGCCATCCAGTCGGGCACGTCGGCCTGTGCCTTCTGAAATGACCTTTTCCATCATGTAAATCAGCTCTTTCGCGGCCGTTTCGCGAATCACCCGCTCACCTATGCCGCCGCCTTGTCCGATCATCGGATCGGGGTCACCTTTGATGCGCAGCTCGGTCAGGCCATAGGGTCGCACGGATGAGCCGCCATTCAGGATACCCGCATAAGCACCGGTCATCTCAAGCAGCGTTGATTCCGACGCACCCAGCGCCAGCGCCGGCGTGTCCGACAGATCCGAGGCCAGTCCAAAATCATCCGCGACACGGCGCACCAGATCGCGCCCGACGGATTCGGAAATCTTGACCGCCGGAATGTTCAGCGAATTTTCCAGCGCCGCGGTTAAGGTGACGCGGCCCTTGAAGGTGTTGGTATAGTTCTTGGGGCACCATTGCCCCGAACCGGGAATATTCAGACAATAGGGTTCGTCCACCACCGTATCGAACGGGCCATATCCTAGTTCCAGCGCGGTGGCGTAGACAAACGGTTTGAACGCCGATCCGGTCTGTCGCTTGGCCTGGGTGGCGCGGTTGAACACGCCGGACACGCCGGTCTTGCGCCCGCCGACCATGGCACGGACGGCACCGTCGGCGGACATCACCACAATTGCGGCCTGCGCCTTGGAGCCTTCGCGGACCTTTTCGGAAAAGATCGCCTTCATTGCATTCTCGGCCGCGGTCTGAAGGCGGGGATCCAGCGTCGTGCGGATTTCGACATCCTGGCGTGATTCGACCGACGCAAATTCGGGAATCGTGTCCATGACCCAATCGGCGAAATAGCCGCCGGCACGCGCCTCAGCGGCATCGGACAACGCTGCGGGATGGGCGCGGGCGTCATCGGCCTCGGCTTTGGTCAGGTAGCCTTGGTTGGCCATCAGACTTAGCACAACAGACGCGCGGTCACGCGACCGTTCGATGTTGCTGGTTGGGGCAAGCGTGCTGGGCGCGGTCAGCAACCCGGCAAGCATCGCCGCCTCGGCTGCGTTCACGGCGGACGCCGGTTTGCCAAAATAGCGTTGTGCGGCAGCTTCGGCACCGTAGGCACCGCCGCCAAGATAGGCGCGGTTCAGGTAAATCGAAAGGATATCATCCTTTGTGTACTTGATTTCCATCGCGAGGGCGTAAATCGCCTCTTTCGCCTTGCGCGCCAACGAACTGCGCCGACATTCGGCGACATAGGCCTTTTCATTTTCCCACTTGGTCGAATCGAAATCAACGCCAAGGCAGATCAGTTTTGCAGTCTGTTGGGTGATGGTCGAGCCGCCGTGCCCTTGCAACGGGCCGCGCCCTTCGCGCAGGTTGATGCTGACCGCACTCGCGATACCGATGGGATCAATGCCGGGATGCAGACGAAAGCGCCGATCTTCGGTCGCGATAACCGCGTTGCTCAGATAGGGCGACACGCTTTCGGCTGTGACAACGCCGCCAAACTGATCGCCACGCCAGGCAAAGACGCGGCTGTCGCGATCCAGCAATGTGACCGATCCCTGTGCGCGCCCGTCCAGCAGGGCCTGCAACGGAGGCAATGTCGTGTAGGTGTACGCAACGACACTGCCGAGCACGAGCAGACACACAGCGGTCAGCCGCCATGTAATCCGCCACAGGATGCGCAGAGGCCACAGGATGATGCCGAGTATAAAGGCGACAAACCGGTTGCGTGGACGGCGCGGGGCAGTCTTGCGCCGCGATTTGGCGGGCGCACGTTTGGTCACGCCGGATTTGGCGACGGGTTTCTTCGTGCCAGTGGATTTGGATCCGCCAGATTTGGGATAGCGGCGGTCGGCCACAAGGCGGCCTTTGCCGCGACCTGAATCACTCATGTTATACTGCCCGGCTTTGTGCTCTTTTTTGATAGGGTACCCGGATTTTTCGCGGAAGTGGACTGTTTCCGCCAGCGTTTGAGGGTTTTTATTTCGCCCTAAAATTAGCCATATCTATAAATCTGTGCAAAATTTGTGCAACTTTGTACATCCGTTGGTCGCAAAAATGGCGGTCTACCCTTTCAAACCCTCCGCCTAACCGCTCTTGCTGCACAGGCCAATGCAGGCCCCGACCTGCCAAACCGAAAGGGACCAAGGTGAAACTCATCATTGCGACGATCAAGCCGTTCAAGCTGGAGGAGGTCCGCGAGGCGCTGACTGCCATCGGCGTACGCGGCATGATGGTGACAGAAATCAAGGGCTTCGGCTCGCAATCGGGCCACACTGAGATTTATCGCGGCGCCGAATATGCCGTGAATTTTGTGCCGAAAATCAAACTCGAAATCGTTGTGTCCGGCGCGATGGCGGATCAGGTCGTTGAGACGATCACGACAACCGCACAGACCGGCAAAATCGGCGACGGCAAGATTTTCGTGCTCGACGTGCTTCAGGCTGTGCGTGTGCGCACCGGTGAGACAAACGCGGACGCCCTCTGACGGCTGCCGGAACGAACAAAAGGGACAAAAAAATGAAACTTTTCAAGACGCTCGCTCCGGTTGCCGCGCTGATTGCGCTGCCCAGCCTGGGTCTGGCGCAGGACGCTGGTCCGGTACCGGGAGTGAATGCCTCGACCGATTCGGTCTTTATCTTAAACTCGCTGCTTTTCCTTATGGGTGGCTTCTTGGTGTTCTGGATGGCTGCGGGCTTTTCGATGCTCGAAGCGGGCCTTGTGCGCTCCAAGAACGTGACCATGCAGTTGATGAAGAACGTCGCACTCTTCTCGTTTGCGGCAATCTTTTATTACCTGGTCGGCTATAACCTGATGTACCCGCTGGGCACCTGGTCGACCGAAGGCATCCTGTCGGGCGTTTGGGGCCCTGCCGTGATGGAGGTTGTGGGCGTCGCCGCCGATGGCGCAGACGACTACACCTACGCCGCGACCGCATCGGACTTTTTCTTTCAGCTGATGTTCTGCGCCACCACCGCGTCGATCGTTTCGGGCACCTTGGCTGAGCGTATCAAACTATGGCCCTTCATGGCCTTTATCGTTGTGCTGACCGCAATCATCTATCCGCTCCAGGCCTCCTGGAAGTGGGGCGGCGGTTTCCTGGACGAAGCAGGTTTCCTCGATTTCGCCGGTTCGACCGTTGTTCACTCGGTCGGTGGCTGGGCCGCTCTGGCTGGCGCCATTCTGCTTGGACCGCGCCTTGGTAAATACAAAGATGGTCGCGTGACACCGTTCCCGGGTTCCAACCTGGCGCTCGCTACTCTTGGCACGTTCATTCTGTGGCTCGGTTGGTTCGGTTTCAACGGCGCATCGCAGCTTGCCATGGGCACCGTGGGTGACGTTGCCGACATCAGCCGTATCTTTGCTAACACCAACGCAGCTGCTGCTGGTGGTGCTGTCGCCGCGATGATCCTGACTCAGCTTCTGTACAAAAAGCCGGACCTGACCATGGTCCTGAACGGCGCGCTGGCTGGCCTCGTGTCGATCACCGCTGAGCCGCTGACCCCGACCTTGGGTGCAGCCACTCTGATTGGTGGGTTTGGCGGTCTGCTGGTGGTCTTCGCCGTACCGTTCCTTGACAAGATCAAGATCGACGATGTTGTCGGTGCGATCCCGGTCCACCTGATCTGCGGCATCTGGGGCACCATCGCCGTTGTTCTGACCAACTCTGACGCCTCGCTGGGCACCCAGCTTTACGGCATCGTGGTTGTGGGTGTGTTTACCTTCGTCGTTTCCTTCGTGCTGTGGTTCATCCTCAAGATGACAATGGGCATCCGGGTTTCGGAAGAGGACGAGATCAACGGTCTCGACATGGCAGAGCTGGGCATGGAAGCCTACCCTGAGTTTTCCAAGGGCTGATCCTCCTTCCTTCAGACCTTGAACCACTGCCCGGGCGTTCGCGCCCGGGCTTTTTGCGTCATGCAGGCAGAATACTGTCGGCTGTGGCCACGCCAGCGCGTCAGATTCGCGCCGCGCAGCACGGCAGTTGGAAATCATGAAGTCCGAGAGCAACTGCACCTTGGGATCAGGGAACCGACGCGACGGCTAAGGCAGGCCAGCTGAGTCGGATAGTGCGGCGTTGCCGTGGTCGCCGGGATCAGCGCACCTTGCCCGGTTAAGATGCGCGGGGTGGTAATCTGGCGGACGGGGCAGTGCTGATCCCGCGCTGCGGCTGATATGCTGCCCAATTCATAGACACGCAGGAATATGGGGTGGTTGTTTACCTGGGCCATTCAGCCTTTCGGGCGCAGTTTGAAACTGCACCGTGAATTGAAGGATTAACAAACAACTGTTTGGCCGTATAGCGTTGTGGGGGATCAGGAACAGGAGATGACGATGTACGATCTTGCGGCGATGGGGGCCTGGGCGGAATTTGCGGTGCGCTGGCTACATGTGATCACGGCAATCGCCTGGATCGGGTCATCTTTTTACTTCATCGCGCTGGATCTGGGTCTGCACCGGGATCGAAACCTGCCCTCGGGGGCGGATGGCGAGGAATGGCAGGTTCATGGCGGCGGCTTTTATCACATCCAGAAATATCTGGTGGCACCCGACCATATGCCCGGCGGCCTGATATGGCACAAATGGCAGAGCTATTCGACCTGGCTGTCGGGTTTTGCACTTTTGTTTCTGGTCTATTATCTGGGGGCAGAGTTTTATCTGATCGACCCGGCGGTGATGGATCTGGCGCCGTGGCAGGCAATCCTGATCTCGTTCGCATCTCTGGCGTTCGGCTGGGCGGCCTACGATTGGATCTGCAAATCGAAATTCGGCGACGATAACACCCGGCTGATGGTGTTGCTCTATGTGATCCTTGTAGCGATGGCGTATTTCTACACTTCGGTTTTCAGCGGCCGGGCGGCGCTGCTGCATCTGGGCGCATTTACCGCGACGATCATGAGCGCGAATGTCTTTATGATCATCATCCCGAATCAAAAGATCGTCGTGGATGACCTGATGGCGGGCCGGGAGCCGGATGCAAAATACGGCAAGATTGCCAAGCAGCGCAGCACCCACAACAACTACCTCACCCTGCCGGTGATTTTTCTGATGCTCAGCAACCATTATCCGCTGGCTTTTGCGTCGCAATACAACTGGTTGATTGCCAGCCTGGTGTTCCTGATGGGCGTGACGATCCGGCACTACTTTAACTCGGTGCATTCGCGCCAGGGTGAACCCAACTGGACCTGGGCGGCGACGGCGATCCTGTTTCTGATCATCATGTGGCTTAGCACCGCGCCGATGTTTCGCGCCGAGGATCCCGAGGTCGCGCAGGGTGGCGCGCTGCGGTTTGCGCAGGCCGAAGGTTTTGATGAGGTGCATGACATCGTGATGGGCCGTTGTTCGATGTGCCACGCGGCAGAGCCGGCCTGGGATGGGTTGCTCTGGCCACCAAAGGGAGTCCGGCTTGAGACCGGGGCGCAGATCGCCCATCACGCCAAGGTAATCTACCTACAGGCCGGGCTAAGCCATGCGATGCCGCCTGCCAACCTTAGCTATATGTCGGAAGAAGAGCGGGCAAAAATTCGCAAATGGTACGCATCCGCCGTCGGTGGCTGACCGTTTTCAAGTTTTGTACTGTAGATCGCCCTATGCCTGATCCAACAGAAAGCCTGCCCCTGACGGGGTGAATTGATATCGACCTATGACTTTTCTCGTCTCTGGCGGGTGCTTTGGGACGGTTGCAATCCGTCGTGCGCGCGGTGTTCGACGCTTGGGCAAAGATCCCGAGCGGTCATGCCATAGGTGCGCCATTAGCCATTGCCCGGCGGGTTGAACCCAAACGATTCAGTAAACGACCAAGCCCAAACCGGCAGAGCTTCACACGAACGCCGGACCGGCGGTGGGCAGATCGAAGTTGTTGCGTCTTGGATCACTTGCCACCTGAAACGGTGTTATCCGCGCGCCTTGGGCAGGGACCAGAGCGCTTGTTCTGTGTCAGCGGGGATTGCTGCGCGTGAGTCGAGGATATCGGATACCTCTGCCGTATCAAATCCGAGCGACGCGAGGATTTCATCGGTGTTTTCGCCCAACAGTGGCGGCGCAGTCGTCAATTCGTCGCTGCGCACCAGGATCGGGATTGGCAGGTCAGGCGCCTGAAATTCATACTCTTTGAACTCAAACTCGGAATACTTGCCCGGTGCCTGCGCCTGGGCCGCGCTCAGCACGCGGTCGGCAGAAAGTACTTCGGTAAAGCCGACGCCATGTTTAGAGAGGAGCGCAGCAAGCACGTCATATTCGTATTGCGCGACGGCATTGCGAACAATTGCTTCAACGCGGGAGCGCTCGCGGCGGCGTTCGCGCAGGGTTGTCAGGTCGTCAATCTGCTCGATCTGTAGTGCTGCGCAGAACTTGCGCCAGTGATCGTCGGTGAGCATGACCAGATAGACCCAGCGCCCGTCGCTACCCTCGTACGATCCATAGCCGGGAATACTGAATTCGGCCGACGGTTCGGTTTCGGGACGGCCAAGGAGTTGCGATTTGAGCTGAACACCGAGCAGATCGCGCGCCGCGATGTGAAGGCCGGTTTCATACAGGCCAAGTTCGATGTTGCGCTTGGTTTCGTCCTTGGACAGCAGTGCTGCGAGAACAGAGATGACAGCATAGCAGCCAGCGAACTGGTCGTGATAGGACGGGCCAAGCCGCGAAGGGCGTCCATCGATGCGATTGGAAAACATGATGCCGGTGGCTGCCTCGGCAATCGGGTTCGATGCGACTTCTTGTGAAAGCGGACCATCTCCATAGCCTTTGATGGCGCAAAAAATAATATTTGGATTCAGGGCATTACAATCGTCGAACGTCACGCCAAGCTTCTTGGACGCACTGGGCGACAGATTGTGAATGACGACATCGGCGTCCTCTACAAGCTTGCGAAATACCTTTTTCCCCTGAGGTTTCTGTAAATCGAGGCAGAGGCTTTTCTTGCCGCGGTTAAAGGCGAGAAAGCTTCCGCTTGGACCGCCGCGCACCAGTTTTCTGGTTGTCTCGCCAACCGGAGGTTCGACTTTGATGACGGTTGCGCCCAATTGTTGGAGAATATGTGTCGCGAATGGAGCCGCTATCATGCTCCCCAATTCGACCACTGTCTTTCCTGCCAATACGCCTTGGTTCATGGTCGCCTCCGTCTGAATTTCTGTTGCGTTCGCCCTTTGGCGGTGCAGCATGTACCTGACAGGGAGTAGAGGTTTTGACAACCATAAAATGCATTATATATCACGATTTCAGGCCTCTCTAAGGGCTTTTAGACCATTTTCTCACGACCATTAGGGGGAACTTGCTGAAAAAATTCCCTTGCCGTCAATCTATAATGCATTTTATATTGACGCATCGCAGTGGCCTTCCTATCCTGACGACAAGAAACATGTGGATGGGAGGAGAACATATGCTTTCGATTTCAAGGAGGGTCGCGGCGTCATGCGTCGTGTCGCTGGCAATGATGGGCCCTGTGTTTGGGGTAGGGCAGGCACAGGCGGCTGATGTCGGCATTGACGAAGAGAACAAGGTTGTCACGATTGGCGCATTTACGCCGGTGACGGGCCCGGTGCCGTTCTATGCAATTTTGACGCACGCGGCAGAAGCGTATTACCGGAACCTGAATGAAAGTGGCGGCATCAACGGGTGGACCGTACACTATGTGACAAAAGATGATGGGTATGATCCGGCGCGGTCGGTGGCGGTGACGCGTCAGATGGTCGAAGATGATGGTATTTTTGCGCTGTCCGCGTCCATTGGCACTGCGACCAACGTTGCTGTCCTGCCCTATGCGCGCGAAGTCAGCCTGCCCGTCATCGGTCCGATCGGTGGCGCAAGCCAGTTCTTTGTTGAGCCCAACGTGTTTCCGCTGTTGCCTGACTATGGTTGGTCCGCCGCATCGAACCTTGATTACGCGATTAACGCGCTTGATTTCACAAAGGTTGCGCTGCTTTGGGAAAACGATGAGCTGGGAAAATCGGCCAAGCGCGGGTTTGATGCCTATCTGGCAGATCTGGGAATCGAGGCGGCTGAATCCGTCCCGTTTGACGTGAAAACCACAAGCTTTAGCCCCCACATTCGCCGGGTCGCCAATTCCGGGGCCGAGGCAGTAATTCTTTTCGGGTCCAATGCCAACCTTGCAGCGGCGTTGAAGGCCGCCGATTTGCAAGGGGTCGACGTAAAGTGGTTTGCGCCGTTCTTTACCGCTGACCCGTCTACACGCAGGCTTGCTGGTGATCTTCTGGATGGTGTCTATTTCTCGTCCTGGCTGCTGCCAGTGTCGAGCGACGCGCCGGAAATCGCGGCCTACCGCGAGTCTATCGCGACGTATTATCCTGACGATCCCGTGGGTGTTTTCGGTCTGAACGGCTGGAGCAATGCGGCGATCTTTCACAACGGTTTTGAGGCGCTGCTTGCGTCTGGTGATGAATTGACCCGTGTTAACCTGATCAAAGCGCTTGAAACTCTAGATGGGGCATCGGTGGGCGGTGCGCGCGGCGTTTCGTTCAAAGAGGGCGATCATCGCGGCACCCGCCAAGAGGGGATAATTCAGGCGACAGCGGATGGTTTTGAACTTGTCAGTGACTTCACGCCTTACCCATCGGTCGTCTTTGATGCTGCGACGCCAAACTAAATCAATCACGATGACATCGGCGTCTTGCCTGCGGTGAAGGCGCCGATGCGCAGCTAAACTCATGAAATCGGGAGGTGGCTGGGATGGCCCAGATACCAGTTAGCGCTCCGGCGCGTATGGATAACAAAATTTCGCTTGTGACGGGCGCGGCAGGTGGAATTGGGCGCGCGACTGCGCTTGCACTTGCACAGGCCGGGTCGACAGTCATCGCGACAGATATTGTCGACGACGCGGCCTTCGCCGACGCAGGCATTATCTATCGTCGTTATGATGTGACGTCGGGCGATGAGACGCGGACGCTGGTTGCAGACATCGTCAAAGAACACGGCCGGATTGATGCTTTGGTCCTGTGTGCAGGGACGATTTCGCACCGCCACCTGGTCGATTCAACAGAGGACGAGTGGCAGAAAATGCTGGACGTCAACCTGATGGGGGTCGTCAATCCGATCCGCGAGATTTTTCCGGTGATGGCCGACCAACAGATGGGCAAGATCGTCGCCCTGGGATCAATCGCCGCAAAAATCGGCGGCGTGGCTTCTGGCCCGTCCTATGTCGCGGCAAAGTCTGCGGTACATGGCCTGATGAAGTGGGTCGCAAAGAACGGTGCGGACAAGGGTATCTATGCCAGCGTCATTGCGCCCGGGCCGGTTGAAACGCCGATGTGGGAAACTGTGACGCAGCGCGCGGCACCTTCGGCGCACGGCAGCGTGCCGCTGGGCCGGTTCGGTCAACCAGAAGACATTGCGCAGGCGATCCTGTTCCTTTGCTCGCCTGCTTCAAATTGGATTACCGGCACCGTTCTCGACGTGAACGGCGGGATGTTGATGGATTGATGATGAATACGCAGGATACCATTGGATTTGTCGGGCTTGGCGTGATGGGTGGGCCCATGTGTCAGAACATGGCCCGAAAACACCACGGCAAGGTTTTGGCGTTTGATCTCTCCGAAGACGCGCTGGTCGCGGTCGAGCAGGACAGCGCCGAGCGCGTCGCATCGCTCGTCGATCTGGCGCAGGCATCGGATATTATCTTTTTGTCCTTGCCGGGTGATCCGCAGGTGGACGCGGTGACAACCGAGCTTTTGAACGCTGACGGCAAGTGCAAAATCGTGGTTGATCTGTCGACGACGTCGGTGGCTGCGGCTCGCGCGGCGGCAGCAAAGCTGGGGGCTGCCGGGATCAGGTTTGCCGACGCGCCAGTGGCACGTACCCGCGAAGCCGCGCAAAAAGGCGCGTTGTCGATCATGGTCGGTGCGGATCAGGATCTGTTCGACCGGATCAAACCGCACCTCGAATATATCGCAACCGACATCACACACGGCGGCAAAGTTGGTACAGGCCAGGTTCTTAAGCTGGTAAACAACATGCTGGTGTTTGCCAATACGGTGGCCATGGCCGAGATGATGGTGCTGGGCGAAGCGGGCGGCGTTGATCCCGAAGTTCTGCTCGACGCGGTGTCAAAAGGGTCGGGCGACAGCTTTGTGCTGCGCAATCACGCACGCAAGGCCATGCTGCCGCGCGCGTTTCCAGACAGGGCATTTTCGCCGGAATATGTCCTCAAGGACATCGGCGGTGTGTTTGCCTTGGCACAAAGCACGGGTGTGGACCTGCCCGCCGCAGAAACCGTTCAAAGCTATTACGAAGCTGCGGTTAAACACGGCTATTCCGGCCGCTACTTTCCCTGTGTTGTTGAGCTTGTCGAAAAGGGTCTTATGCGCGACGGCACACCGAAAAAGGAAGAGTCGTGATGGAATTCCTTTCGAACACTGCCCGCGATCTCTTTCCGCTGGTCTGGTCGGGAATGATCACTGGATGTCTCTATGCTCTGGGCGCTCTTGGCCTTGTGATGATCTTCAAATCCTCGCGGGTGGTGAACTTTTCGCATGGCAACGTTGCAGGGTTCGCGGCATTTCTGATTTACGGCTTTTCCAGCGGTGTCCTGTTGGATCTGAGTTGGGGGATGGCCGTTTTGTTGGCCGTCGTGGCCGTTGTCGCGATTGCCTTTGCGACCTATGCGGTCATTTCGCCCCTGGTGTTCGGATCCGACCTGACAGCGACGATTGCAACGCTTGGCGTGGGCCTTATCGCTCAGGGCGCGACATTGCTTATCTTTGGTGCGGATATCGTCAATCTCGACCTTCCGGTGCCGCGATTCAGCATGTCGGTTCTGGGGTTGTTTGTGACTGGCTATGATTTGACGGTTCTGGCGGTTGCAGTCGTTACCATCGGCGCACTGTTCTTTGTCATCGACTACACAAAGTTGGGGATCGCGTTCCGTGCCATTTCCGAGAACCCGTTCGCAGCCGAAGTCTGCGGGTTGAACCTGCGCTCGGTGCATCTGTTCTCGTGGGTGGTTGCCGCAATTCTTGGCGTGGTCGGCGCGCTGTTGATCGTCCCTACGACCTTTCTAAGCGTCACGACCGTCGCGACCTTTATGCTACAGGCCTTTGCCGCAGCCGTGATCGGCGGGTTCGCAAGCCTCCCTGGAAGTTTGATCGGCGGGATATTGATCGGGGTGCTGATGAACCTTTTCACCTTCTATGTGTCGCCTGAATTCAGCAGTACTTTCCTGCTCGGGGTCGTTTTGCTCGCGCTCAATACTTTCCCCAATGGCATCCTTCAACGCGTAGGGGGCACTCGTGTCTGATCAAAATGTCGCAGTCGAAAGCCCCGACACAAAGGTTCAAAGGTTCTTGGTTCGAGGCGTACCCAGCGAAGTTCTGAACTTTGGGCTGGTGGCGCTGTTGTGCGTCGTGCCCTTGTTTGTCGGCGGATCGTGGATGTTCACGCTAGGGATCTGCTTTGCCAACAGCATTGGTGTCCTGGCTGTCAGTACGCTGGTCCGCTACGGCGGCGAGGTGTCGATCGGGCATGGTTTCTTTGCTGCGCTCGGGGCTTATTCCGTCGCGATTCTGGACACGCGTTATGGGTTGTCGATTTTCGTCAGCCTGCCGCTTGCACTGACGCTTGGTGTGATCTCGGGGATTTTGTTCGCTTGGCCATCGCGCAAGCTGTCGGGCATCTATCTGGCGGTCTCGACCATGGCGTTGGCGCTGGCGGTTCCCGAGATGATCAACAATGCCGATGGGCTGACCGGTGGATACGAGGGGCTGTATGTATCGCAGTCTGCCATTCCAGGGATCGATATGTCGTTCCAGCGCTACTACGCTGCGCTTGTCGTGTTGATCGCGGTTGTCTGTGCGCTGGCCAGATTGCGCCATTCCCGTCAGGGTCTTACGCTTTTGCTGTCCAAGGCGCACCCGGCGGCGGCAGATGCCTTTGGCACGCGAAAGGACTGGGCGCGGATCGTCGTGATGGGCATCAGCGGTGGTATCGCAGCGCTATGCGGCGCGACGCTTGGCTTTGCCGGATCGACGGTGTCGCCCAGCGGGTTTACCCTGTGGGCGTCGATTTTCCTGTTGGTCGGCTCGGTCGTCAGCTTTTACGGGCTTACCTTGATACGCGCGCTTGTTGGCGGCGCCTTTCTGACACTTGTCCCGCAATTTCTGTCGGCCTCTGGGGCATGGATTCCTGTGTTTTATGGCTTGGCTCTTTTGGGAGTGATCCTGCTCGGACACTATTTGCCGCGGATCAAGGACTGGATCGGCGAATACAAGGGGGCCCCGTCATGAACGTCGCTGCCAAATCTTTGAAAGGCGATGCGATTTCCTTGTCTTTTGGTGGGATCAAAGTCCTGCAGGATCTGGATGTTGAGTTTCGCGCAGGAGAGATCACAGGCCTGATCGGTCCGAACGGAGCGGGCAAGACAAGCTTGTTCAACTGTCTGACGGGTGCCTATTCCCCGCAGAAGGGGTCGATTACCTATGCGGGCCATGCTCTGAACGGCCTGTCGCCGGCTGCACGCGCGACCAGGGGCATTGTGCGCAGCTTTCAGCACGTGGCGCTGAGCCCGGACCTGACGGTTCTGGAAAACGTCATGGTTGGTGTTGCACGCAACTATCATGCAGGCTGGGTGCATGCGTTTTTTCCCACGCCGCGCGCTCACAAGGAACGGACAGCGATGCGCGGATCGGCCCAAGCTGCCCTGCAAGAGCTTGGCCTTGCCGGTGTCGCGGACAAGTTCCCGGCCGAATTGCCACCCGGAATGCTAAGGCTGGTTGAAATCGCACGGGCGATTGTCGGCAAGCCGGATGTTTTGCTGCTGGATGAGCCGGCGGCAGGTCTGAACAACTCGGAAACGCGTGACCTGATGCGCAGTCTCAGGAACCTCGCCGCGTCCGACCTGGTCATGGTCGTCGTCGAGCATGACATGGATCTGGTCATGTCGATTTGTGATCGGATCTATGTGCTGAACTTTGGCGAAATTGTTGCCTGCGGCTCACCGCAGCAGGTGCGCAACAACGAAGATGTTGTGCGGATTTACCTGGGGAGCGACGATGACTGATTTACTTGCCGTGTCGAACCTGTCGGTCTTTTATGGTGCCAAGGCGCAGGCCGTAGAGAGTGTTTCGTTTTCTGTGCCCCAGGGGGCGGTCGTGGCTTTGCTTGGGGCCAATGGCGCGGGCAAAACTTCGATCATGAAGGCGATAGCGGGTCTGATTTCCACCAAAGGTACGCTGACCTTTGACGGTGTGGATGTGTCGGCGATGCCGACACGTGAGCGTGTGAAGCGCGGCATCGTCTACGTGCCCGAAGGGCGTGAGATCGTCGGCGAAATGACAGTACGCGAAAACCTTGTACTTGGTGGCTATCACCTGAACGGACGTGATCGGCGTGGCCGGATCGAGATGGTGCTGGACCTGTTTCCCGAGATCGCCAACAAGGCTGACCGATCGGCATGGCGTTTGAGTGGAGGAGAGCAGCAAATGCTGGCGATCGGTCGGGGTTTGATGGCCGGGCCACGGTTGCTGTTGCTGGACGAGCCGTCGCTGGGTCTGGCGCCGATGCTGGTGCGGCGGGTGTTTGACCGTCTGGGCACAATCAGGCGCGAAACCGATCTGGCGATTGTGCTGGTCGAGCAGAACCTGGCTATGACGATGCGGATTTGCGACCACCTGCATTTTCTGCGCGGCGGTCAGCTGGTCGGATATCGCAGCGCGGCAGAGCTCAGGGACGGCGCCGCCCGTCAGGAAGCCATCGACACCTTTCTGGGTGCCGCTGCAGCCGCGTGAGTCCGTGGGCGAGAGGAGGATGTATGACTGTGCAATCGAACAATGGTGCGACGTGGAAAATCTATGGCATACGCCATGCGATCAACACCACGCGCAAGCGCGGCCAGAATTTCATACTTGACGCGGATCCCGACGCGACGCTGGTTCTGGATTTCTATTCATGGGTGTTGGTCGGCGATGACAGGGTCATTGTTGTTGATACCGGCATGGACCCGGACAAGGCGCGCAAGAACAACCATGGCCATGTGTTGAGCCCGGTGGACGGATTGGCGCAGTTGGGTATCGACGCGGCGACGGTGGATACCGTCATTCTGACCCATGCGCATTATGACCATCTTGGGTTCCTGGATGCCTTCCCCGTGGCGACATTTCATATGCAGGCCGAGGAAATGTCCTATGTGACAGGGCCGTGGATGCAAAAACCGTGGTTTCGACACGCTTATGCGGCTGACGAGATCGCAAAGCTGGTTGAGCTGCTGCATGCTGCTCGTTTGAAGTTGCACGGACGGCACCGCAGGTTTGCCGATGGCGTCAGCGTACATTGGGTTGGTGGCCATTGCGCCGGGCAGGAAATCGTGCGCGTGCGTACCGAACGCGGGTGGGTCGTTCTGGCGTCGGATGCCCTGCACTACTACGAAGAATACGAGCGCGGCGTTCCGTTCGCTGTGGTTTTCCAGTCATCCGACATGCTGGCAGCCCATGATATTATTCGGGACCTGGCCGACAGCGACGATCACGTCATACCGGCGCATGATCCGCGTATCGCAGACATTTACCCTGTCGCCGAAGGTGTGGATTCCGCCCATATTTTCCGACTGGATGCCGCGCCGCGAAACGCGGGTGGGGCATGATTTATTGCGTTCTTTTTGCGGTCGAGTGGTATAGTGCCCCTTACAATCGGTCGGAAAGGCACGAATTTGATACATCAGACCAAAGAAGAAAGAGTAGCAGACTTTTTGCGAGAGGGGATCATTTCCGGCAAATTCCCCCGGGGATCAAAGCTCAAGCAAGCTCAGATTGCCGAAATGATCGGCACCAGTATCACACCCGTGCGCGAAGCGATCAAACTGTTGGAGGCCGAGGGCTTTATCCAGGGGTCATCGCATCGGGGCGCGACGGTTGCGCCCTTCGACATCGACGCCACCGCGGAAATAGTCGACCTGCGCGTCACATTGGAATGCAAACTGGCCTTGCAGGCGATGGGACGGCTGACCTCAAAGGAACTGGACACGCTGCGCGACCTTCAGGATCAGCTCGAAACAGCTGCGGACAAGGGCGACCGCGAAAGCGTGCGCACCATCAACTACAGATTTCACGAAGTGCTGTATCAAGCGGCCGCATTGCCGCAAACATTGCAGTTCGTGCGCGCCTTGTGGGCACGGTATCCCTTCGATCTGATCAACAAGCTCGAACATCGCATCGGTCGGGCATCGCAAGAACATCACGAGTTGCTGAGCGCGATTCTGGCCCGCGACGAAAGTGCGCTTTTGTCTGCCTTGCGCGTCCACATTCGCGCGGGTTGGGACGAATTCAAAGAAAGCTACGCCGAGTAACGCACGAGGTCTCTGAACGTTGTGTCTGGTTCGGTGGGCAAACCCTTACCGAAACATAGAGCAATGGAGAGAGACATGACTTCAAAAAGCATTCTGTTGATTATGGATATGATGAACGATCTGGTACATCCCGACGGGATGGGCGCCAAATCGTATGGGGTGCAATGTATCAACCGCGGCGTGTACAAGAACACTGCACATGCCATTGCGCGCGCGCGCAGTGCCGATGTCATGGTGGGGTATGTGCGGGTCGGTTTTTCCGCGCAGTACCCGGAATGCCCGCCCAACTCGCCGATTTTTTCCAAGGCGAAAGATAACAACATCTTTGAGTTGGGCACTTGGGGGACCGAAGTGTTCGCCGATTTCGCACCCCAAGCCGGTGATCCGGACATCATCAAACACCGCGTGAGCCCGTTTTACGGCACCAAACTTGAACCGCTGTTGAGGGCGCAAGGGATCGGCCGCCTGATTTTTGCAGGGGTGTCGACCAACGGTGTCGTTTCCGCAGCTGTGCGCGAAGGGCACGACCGGGACTACGCCTGTGTTGTGCTGGAAGATTGCTGTGCAGGCGCAACCACCGAAGAGCATGACTATGCGCTTGCGGGCCTGAAACGGTATGCAACGATCTCCAACGCAGCAGATTTCGCCCTCTAAAACTAATTATAATGCATTAAATTCTACACCTGGCGTCCATTCGGCGCCGGGGTTTCTCTGTTTATCAGCGGTAAATAGCGATTTTTACAAAAATATGGGCCATTTTCGAAACTCCTGTTGACCATTAAAAATATAATGCATTAAATAAAGGCAAGCGACGCGAAGAGAGACCTGAACGCCTTTCAAGTGCGGATTTGCCGCAGCTACCAATTCAGAGGAGATGCAATCGTGACGACAGCGACGTTGAAAGAAAACAAAAGTAAGGGAATGGGCGGCGCCCCCGCAGAGGGGAAAATCACCGACGAGGCGGTGGCTGCCGCAAAGGACATGATCGGCCTGCAACTTCGCCCCGAGGGCCCTTATCTGCAGGATGCAACCTCTGACACACTGCGCAACTGGTGCAACGGCATTGGCGACCTGAACCCACTATATCGCGACCCCGGCTATGGAGCAGACTCGCGCTTTGGATCGCAGTTGGCGCATCCGATGTTTCCTATGGCATTCGGATGGATCGGCCGGACCCGTTGGGGTTTGCCCGGTGTTCACGGGTTTTATGCGGGTAACGACTGGGAACTGTTCCGCCACATTCGCCCCGGTGATCGCGTCAACGCCGTCGAACGGGTGATCGGCATCGAAGAGAAGGAATCGAAGTTCTCGGGGCGGCTTGTGCTTCAGTATGTCGAAGCCAGCTACTTTAACCAGCACGGTGATTTACTGGCCCGTGCGCTGGGCACCTGCACCCGGCATGAACGCAAGGCGGCGCGCGACGCGGGCAAGTATGCCGACATCAAAACCCACGATTATACCCACGAAGAATACGAAGCGCTGGATGCTTGCATCATGGATGAGCCGATGAAAATTCGTGGCTCAAAAGCGCGCTATTGGGAAGATGTGACCGAGGGTGAAAGCCTGGACACCATTGTGCGCGGCCCGCTGTCGTTGATGGACACCATGGGCTTTCTTGTCGGGTGCGGTCGCGGTCATACCCACGGCGTGGTGTTCCAGGCGGCGATGAAGCACCCCGGCCACTTTTTCCGCAACCCCGAAGCGGGCGGCGGGATTGAGTATACCGGGATTGGCCACCACCGCGAGAGCACGGCAAAAGAGGTCGGCGTTCCGGGCGTCTATGACTATGGTCCGCAGCGGTCTTCTTGGATGGCGACGATGGTCACAAACTGGATGGGCGATGGCGCTTTCCTCAAGCGAGTTCGCACCGAAATGCGCCGTTTCAACACCATGGGCGACAGCACGTGGTGCAAGGGCAAAGTGTCCAGAAAATACATTAAGGACGGGCACGCGCTGGTCGATATTGAGATCTGGGGCGAAAACCAGCGTGGCGAGATCACCACACCGGGCATCGCAACCGTCGCGCTTCAGTCGCGTGATCCCCAGCTTCGGGTCTTCCTCGACGGCGGCAATCTTGAGCTTGACCTGAAGGTCGTGCGCTAGACGCCAGAAAACGCAGCAAAGGAGGAGGCGTTCACCATGTCCCAGGACAAACCGCTCACGGGCATTCAAGTCGTGGAATACACGTCCGGAGTCGCTGGCGCGTGGGCTGGACGCCTTCTCGCGGCCATGGGTGCCGAAGTTACCTTGATAGAGCCTGTGTCGCTGTCTGTGTTGCGGCGCACAGCACCTTTTCTGCCCAGTGGTGAAAGTGCTCTGTTCGCCTATGTCGCGGCCGACAAGAAAAGTGTCATCTGCGATCTGGAAACCGACACCGGACGCTCCTCTCTGGCGACTCTGCTCACGACAGCGGATATCTTTATTGAGGATGCGCCTGTCAAAGGTCGTGCTGCTCTTGGCATAGATGAGGTTGGGATCGCGTCGCGTTATCCCGACCTCATCCACCTGTCGGTTCTTCCGTTTGGATCATTTGGGCAAAAGGCTGACTGGCACGGGACCGAAATCAATCTGATCCATGCGGGCGGAGAAGGCTTTCTGCTTCCCAATGGACTGTCCGCCAGCATGTTTCCCGAACGGCCGCCGCTGAAAGTCGCGGGCCATTTTGCTCAGATGCAGGGCGGTGTCGTCGCGGCGCTTTCAGCGCTTTCGGCGCTTTGGTCGCGCACAGGTCAATACGTCGACACGTCGATACAAGATGCGACCGCAGCAGTCGGTGCCTTTGCCATTCAAAGGTTTGGCGACGGCTCGGTCGAGCATCGTTTGACCCGGTCTTTCCGATATGGCGGGGTGATTGAGTGCAACGATGGCTATGTCGAGTTGCTGACATTGGAAGAGCGCCAGTGGCAGGGGCTGGTCCATCTGATGGGCGATCCCGAATGGGCGCTGGATGCCGCGCTGGATGACGCAGCCGAACGCAGCAATCGCGGCGATATGATTAATGCAAAGATACGCGAATGGGCGCGCCAATACGACGTCGAGGATTTGGTGGCGCGTGCGCAAGAGCTTGGTGTTCCGATGGCGCGCTACAACTCACCGCTCCAGATTCTTGAAGGCGTGCATGAAATCGCGCGTGGTGCGTTTCAGGAGGTCCGGACCAAATCCGATGGCGTTATCAAAGTGCAATCCGCGCCGTTTCGTTTTGGCGATGCGCCCATTCGCATCGGCGCCGCAGCCCCGCAGCCCGGCGCGCACCAACATAAATTGGACAAGACAGCGCCCGTCCGCAGCAAAAGAGTGACCGTATGAAGCCGCTTGAAGGACTCCGGATAGCAGATTTTACCGTACATGCGGCGGGCCCATTCTGTACGCATATGCTTTCTCAGTTGGGCGCGGAATGCATCAAGGTCGAAAGCTCGCAGCGTCTTGATATTTTCCGAAAGCCGCATGCCGTTTACGGTCGTGCAGGCCCTGCGACCTTTGATCAGGTCGCATCGAACAAACTGTCAGTGCGTCTTAATCTGAAACATGCTGATGGCGTGGCGCTGGCCAAACGGCTTGTTGCGCAATCTGACGTGGCTGCCGAAAGTTTTCGCGCTGGCGTGATGACCAGGCTGGGACTTGGTTATGAGGCGCTGCGTGCGGTCAAGAATGATATTGTCATGGTGTCGGTGTCGTCTTCGGGACAGACGGGCCCTGACAGCCACTTTGCCGGATACGCCCCGCTGTTCGGCGCGTGGGGCGGGCTTGGTTACCTGACGGGTTACGTAGATGGACCGCCCGTGGAAATGCGTCATGTCATGGACCATTCGGTAGGGATGAACGCTGCCCTGGCGACTGTTGCGGCCTTGCACAAACGCCGGATGACAGGGCTGGGAAGCCACGTAGATGTGGCGGCGCGCGAAGTGGCTTCGTCACTGGTCGGTGAGGCGCTGACAGCAAGTTCTGCAGGAGTCGAGCAGGAGCGGATGGGCAACAATGACCCTCAGCATGCGCCGCATGGCATTTACGCCACCAAAACCGAAGAGCGGTGGCTGACGGTTGCGGTTTCTTCGGACGGTGAGTGGCGGGCGCTTGCCGCGCTGATCAGCCAGCCCCGGCTTGGCACAGACCCGCGCTATGCCACCGCCGCTGCGCGGATCGCCCGTCGCGGCGAGGTGGATGATTTCGTGGCCCAATGGTGTGGGTCATGTGATGCCGACGTCGCTGCAGAGGCGCTGCAAGCCCGCGGGATTGCGGCACATGTGTCATGGCGGGCGTCGGACATCGTCGACGATCCGCACATGCAAAGTCGCAGAAGCATCGTCGAAGTGACTGAATCCGATGGAAAGTCACGGATGGCCGTGGGGTTTCCCGCGCGGTTCTCGAAAAGCGATGCGCCCGGCATGGACCGGGGCACGCCCGAGTTGGGCGAGCACGAGGACTATGTCTTTGGCGAACTCCTGGGCATTGGTGCCTGTGAGCGGGCCCGTCTTGTCGACGAACACATCATTTTTTGACATCCGAAGAAAGAGATACAGCCAATGACGATCGCACAAGCCGTCAAGGAACACGATTACAGCGCCGCAATTGGCCGCCAAGACCAGCTAGAAGATCAGATTTCGACTGGCCCGGTTTCGTCACTGGCCGCGACGCTTGACCTTGATGCGCCCGGTGAGGGGCAGCCGTTGCCGGGCGGCTGGCATTGGCTGTTCTTCAACCCGTTCAAGAAGCGCAGTGAACTTGGCGTCGATGGCCACCCAAAACGCGGAGGCTTCCTGCCTGATGTCGCCCTGCCACGCCGCATGTGGGCGGGCGGGCGGTTGCGCCATCTCGCGGTTTTGCCGATCGGGGAGAAGGCTGAAAAGCACAGCGAGATTTTGAAAATAGCCTCTAAATCCGGGCGCGCAGGGCAGCTGGTGTTTGTCACGGTGCTTCACAAGATTCTGCTGGATGGCAAAATCTGCATCGAAGAAGAACAGGATATCGTTTACCGCGAAGCGCCCAGCCCCGGCGCCCCCAAGCCTCTGGCGGCGCCTGCGCCGGAGGGCGCAAAGTGGTCCGAGGAATTCACCCCCGATCCGGTTGCCTTGTTCCGGTATTCGTCTCTGACTTCGAACAGTCACCGCATTCACTATGACAAACCCTACGCCACGGGCGAGGAAGGGTATCCAAACCTGGTTGTGCATGGCCCGTTGATTGCGACCTTGTTGCAGGGGTTTGCAGCCAAGTGCCGACCCAATGAGACCGTGGAAACATTTGATTTCCGTGGCATGGCGCCCTTGTTTGTAGACCGGTCATTTCACCTTGAGGCCAAGCCCGGCAAAGATGGTGCGACACTGGACCTGTGGGCACGCGGCCCTGACGGCGCACTGGCGATGAGTGCCGTAGCAAGTTTCAAGCCCGAGGTGATATGATGAAATCACCCCGAAGTTATCTGTTTGTTCCGGGCCAAAGGCCGGACCGATTTGAAAAGGCTGCGCGCTCTGGTGCGGATGCAATTATTCTTGACCTGGAAGACGCGGTTGGTCCCGACCTGAAAAACGAGGCGCGTGACAATATCGTAAACTGGTTTGCGCATGGCGGTCAGGGCATCGTGCGGATCAATGGCGAAGACAGCCCTTGGTTCGACGACGATCTGGCCGCACTTGGCGCGGCCGGTTGCGCGACCATCATGGTGCCTAAGGCGGATCCCACCAGCCTGTCGAAAGTGTCCGAGAGGTTGCCCGGTACTGCGCTGATCGCGCTGGTGGAATCTGCTTTTGGGCTGGCCACGCTGCGCACATCGGCGACCATTCCCGGCGTGGTACGATTGGCATTCGGTAATCTGGATTTCGGGGCCGATACGCGCATTCCGGGGACTGGAGTGGTGCTGGATCCGGCGCGGTTCGAAATTGTGCTGGCCTCGCGGTTGGGGAACCTGCTTCAGCCTGTCGATGGCGTGACAACCGATCTGAAAGATATCGGCGTCATCAAGAGCGACGTCGAACGCGCGCGGGCGTTCGGGTTTGGGGCCAAACTGTGCATTCACCCTGCGCAGGTCACGGCGGTGAACACAGGTTTCTTGCCCACCCCGGCTGAAATTGATTGGGCCAACCGCATCCTGCAAGCGCTGGAAGACGCGGCCGGTTCGGTGGTTCAGGTCGATGGCAAAATGGTCGACCGCCCGCTGGTTGATCGGGCGCAACAGATACTTCTGGATGCAGGCGCCTAGAACGCGCATCTGAATCGCTCCGCCGTTGACAAAAGGCGCGATATCGTTGGTCGGCTGTAGGCACACTTGCATTGGAATGCACTCGGAATCGAATATCGTCCTCTCGGCCGCGCAAAGCTGCACGAGGTGAAAAGAGGCGATCGCTCAGAGTTCCGACCGTCGCGCCACACCAAGATATTCAGGACCGGTTTCTTGACCAATCACTGGATACCAAAGTCATGTCGGCAGACGCATTGTTTCGGGACAAAATGCGTTTGCCCGAACGTCAGGCGCGAAACCATTCTCGATCCCCGGCGGCGTCCCTGACACGGGTCGGCAGGCCGATATCATCGAGCAGGGTGAACAGCGGTTTGGGGTCCAGTTCTTCGACGTTCACCATTTTTCCTTGGTCGTAGGTGCCATCCGCGATTAGCATGGCCATCGCCACCGGAGGGACGCCGGCAGTATAGGAAATACCCTGGCTGCCGACTTCGGCATAGGCCATCTCGTGGTCAGAGACGTTGTAGACAAAGACCTCGACTTCCTCGCCATTCCTTGTGCCCCGAACCAGATCGCCGATGCAGGTCTTGCCTGTGTACTCGGATGCAAGCGTCGACGGGTCGGGCAGCACTGCCTTGACCAGCTTCAGGGGAACGACCTCCAGGCCTTCGGCTGTGGTGACAGGCTGCTCCGACAAAAGCCCAAGATTTTGCAGCACCGAGAAGACGTTGATGTAGTGATCGCCAAACCCCATCCAGAATCGGATATCGGCCTGCGGGTAATTTGCGGCTAGCGAATGTACTTCGTCATGCCCGGACAGATAGGCCTTTTGTTTGCCGACAACCGGAAGATCCCATTCGCGGCCCACTTCGAACATCGCATTGCTGTGCCAGGCGCCCTGCTGCCAGCTGTAGACCGTGCCGGTGAACTCACGAAAGTTGATCTCGGGATCGAAATTGGTCGAAAAGTACTTTCCGTGGGATCCGGCGTTGATATCGACGATATCTATGGATTTTACCTCGTCCATGAAGGCATCGACCGCAAAGCGCGCAAAGGCGTTGACCATGCCCGGGTCAAATCCGGCCCCAAGGATCGCCGTGACTCCGGCGCGGGCGCAATCCTCGCGGCGCTTCCATTCATAATTGCCGTACCACGGTGGCGTTTCGCAGATTTTGCCCGGATCTTCGTGAATCGCGGTGTCGATATAGGCGGTGCCGGTCCGGATACATGCCTCGAGCACTGTCATGTTCACAAAGGGCGACCCGACATTGATCACGATCTGCGCGCCGGTACTGTTCAGCAGCTTTACAACCGCATCGCTGTCCATTGCGTCAACCGCGTGGGCCTCGAACACCGAGTCCTGTTTCATCGCCTTTTTGTCATGTACGCTCTGGATGATCGCCTTGCATTTGGAAATCGTCCGGCTGGCGATATGAAGATCACCCAGCACATCGGTATGCTGCGCGCATTTATGCGCCACGACCTGAGCGACGCCACCGGCGCCGATGATAAGAACATTACGTTTCATGTGTCGGGGAAACCTCTTTTGTCAGTTCAGTTCAGGACAGCGCTGCGGCAAAATCGTCATAGTCAAACGCGCGGACCTGCCGTGTGGTGCCATCCAGTTCCCGGATCGCGATGCCGGGCATTTTCACGCCGTTGAACCAGTTTTTCTTGACCATTGTATAACCGGCCGCGTCCTGAAACGAAATCCGGTCGCCCGGTTTCAACGGCGCGTCAAAGCGGAATTCGCCAAAGATATCCCCGGCAAGGCAGGATTTGCCGCAGATCATCCATTCATGCGCGCCCGCGTCGGGGCTGACCTTTGCGGCTTCGCGGTAAATCAGCAGATCCAGCATATGCGCCTCGATCGAGCTGTCGACGATGGCAAGGTTCTTGCCGTTGTGCATCGTGTCCAACACCGTCACTTCCAATGTTGCGGCACCGGTGATTGCGGCTTCGCCCGGCTCAAGGTAAACCTGCACGGCGTATCTGGCGGCAAATGCCTTCAGACGCGCCGAAAGCCGCTCAAGTGGATAGCCTTCGCCGGTAAAGTGGATGCCGCCGCCCAGGCTGACCCAGGTCATCTTGTGCAGCGTCGCGCCAAAATTCGTTTCGATCAGGGTCAGCATCTCGTCAAAGCGATCAAAGCTGTCGTTCTCGCAATTGTTGTGAAACATCAGCCCGGTGATCTGATCCGCCACCGCCGCAACCTGCGCGGGGTCACTTTCGCCAAGGCGGCTAAAGGGGCGGGCGGGATCGGCCAGATCAAAGCCCGAAGTCGAGACACCGGGATTCACCCGCAATCCGCGCACGTGATTTTGTGACTCTGCGGCAAAGCGGGCCAGCTGGTTGATCGAATTAAAGATGATCTTGTCGGACTGCGCCAGCACTTCTGCAATCTCGTCATCGGCGTATGCGACGGAATAGGCGTGCGTCTCACCTGGGAACCGGGCCTTGCCCAGCTTGACCTCGTAAAGCGAAGATGAGGTTGTGCCATCCATATATTGGGCCATGAAATCAAACACCGACCACGTGGCAAAGCACTTTAACGCCAGCAATGATTTCGCACCCGATGTCTCTCGCAGCCAGGCGATCTTTTGCAGGTTCGGCAAAAGGCGCGACTTGTCGATGAGATAATAGGGTGTCTGCAACGTTGAATCCTCGTGATCTGTCGGTCCCGGTTCGGGCCGAGTAGTTTATTTTGCGTAGCAAGGCAAATCGCGAATATGTCGGCCTAAGGTATGGCGCAGGCGCGCAACCGTTCCTGCGGTATCACGTGATTTGTGGCGGATGCATGACGGTTACGTCTGATCCTGGCTGCGATTTTCGGTCCGAAGCGCAGGCATCACCCCCGGATGTGTCGTCGGCGACGGTCACGCCCCGCTCGGCCAAAAGATTCACCAGATAACGCAGGCTCGGCGCAAACCTATGGTTCAGCCAAGCCGCGTAAGAGAAATTGGACCACGCGGTTCTGTGTCCTCCAGTCATCCGGCGTATTCTCTGATTTCAGAATCGGGCAGGGCCTGCTAGGTTTAGTGGTATGAATACACATGCCACCCATATGCGCCCCGTAATCCGACAGCTTGACGACGCGGCGATCAACCGTATCGCCGCTGGTGAGGTGGTTGAACGACCTGCCTCGGCAGTCAAGGAACTTGTCGAGAACGCGATTGATGCCGGCGCGCGACGCGTCACAGTCGATCTGGCGGATGGCGGCAAGACGCTGATCCGCGTGACGGATGATGGCTGTGGCATGGCACCGGATGAACTGCCGCTGGCCCTGCGTCGCCACGCGACGTCCAAGATCGACGGCTCTGACCTGCTCGACATCCACTCCTTTGGCTTTCGCGGTGAGGCATTGCCAAGCCTTGGATCGGTCGGGCGGCTGACCATTGCCAGCCGTGCTGCGGGGCATGACGCGGCCGAGGTGCAGGTCAGCGGCGGGGTGGAAAGCGCGGTGCGTCCTGCTGCGCTCAACACCGGCACCCAGGTCACATTGCGGGATCTGTTTTATGCCACGCCGGCGCGACTCAAGTTTCTGCGCACCGACCGTGCGGAATCGCAGGCGGTCGGGGATGTGATCCGTCGGCTGGCCATGGCTGAGCCGTCTGTTGGGTTCTCCCTGCGGGATGTGTCTGGCGGTGGCGAGGGACGCGTGACGTTTCGGGCTGATGCCGTCACCGGCGACCTATTCGATGCGCTGCGTGGGCGACTGAGGCAGGTGATGGGCGCTGAGTTTACCGAAAATGCGCTGCCGATTGACGCCACGCGCGACGGCTTTCGGTTGACGGGCTATGCTGCGCTGCCGACCTATTCGCGTGGCGCGGCGGTGGCGCAGTACTTCTTTGTTAACGGCAGGCCGGTGCGGGACAAGCTGCTGATCGGGGCGCTGCGTGGGGCCTATGCGGATTTCCTCAGCCGCGACCGGCATCCGGCGGTGGCACTGTTTGTGGATTGCGACCCGCATCTGGTGGATGTGAACGTCCACCCTGCGAAATCCGAGGTGCGGTTTCGCGACCCCGGACTTGTGCGTGGATTGATCGTGTCGGCCCTGCGGCATGCGCTGGCCGAGGCCGGGCACCGGGCGTCAAGCACGGTGGCGGGGGCAACCCTGGGCGCGATGCAGCCTGAACCTGTCGCTGGGTCAGCGCCACGTGTCTACCAGATGGACCGCCCCAGCGCCGGGGCGCGGGCCGCGTCCTATGCGGCGCAGGCACCGGGCTTTGCGGATATGGCGGGCAGCTACAGCGGTCGAATGGTCGAAGCCCCGGCTGACGACACCGGCGATGCACCGCAAGAGGCGCGTCCTCTTGGGGCCGCACGTGGACAGGTCCACGAGAATTACATTATCGCACAGACCGGTGATGGCATCGTGATCGTCGATCAGCATGCGGCCCATGAACGGCTGGTCTACGAAAAGCTCAAGCGCCAGATGGCGGAGAATGGCGTCGCCGCGCAGGCCCTGCTGATCCCGGAAATTGTCGAACTCAGCGCAGGTGATGCCGCTTTGCTGCTGGACCATTCAGAGGAATTGTACCGCATGGGTCTGGGTCTGGAACCGTTTGGTGGTGGCGCGGTCGCGGTGCGTGAAACCCCCGCCATTCTGGGCGAGGTCAACGCCGAGGCGCTGTTGCGTGACGTGCTGGACGAATTGTCGGACAACGGCGCAAGCGAACTGGTGCAGGAAAAGATCGAAGCGATTCTAAGCCGCGTTGCCTGCCACGGCTCGATCCGGTCGGGTCGCGTGATGCGCGCTGAAGAAATGAACGCGCTGCTGCGCGAGATGGAGGCGACGCCCCATTCCGGCCAGTGCAACCACGGTCGCCCGACTTATGTCGAGCTGAAGCTAAGCGATATCGAACGACTGTTTGGCCGCACATGATCACGGTGCAGGGGCAGGTCTATGCATTGAGTGATCCGATTGTGCTTTTGATGCTTGCGGGGGGGGCGCTGTTCATGCTGGTGATCTGGCTGCTGATCGCGTCGGCCCGTGCGGCGCAACACTCGGCTCGGCTGGTTGAACCGCTGGCGATGCAGATGGGTCAGGTTGGCGCGCGGATTCAGGCGCTGGGCGAGGGCCAGGAACGACTTGCCGGTGGGCTACATCACGTGAGCGAGGCGCAGGCCACCAGCCAGACCGCCATGCTGCAACTGATGGAGCAGCGATTGGCGGCGGTGCAGTTGCAGATGACGGAGACGCTGCATGGGTCGGCGCGTCGCACGGCGCAATCTCTGGGTGATCTGCAGCAGCGGTTGCAAAGCATTGACAAGGCGCAGGACAACATCTCGAAACTCAGTGGCGATGTGCTGTCGTTGCAGGACATTCTGAGCAACAAACAAACCCGCGGCGCGTTCGGTGAAATTCAGCTGAACGATATCGTCGGCAAGGCGTTGCCGCGCGACAGCTATACGTTGCAGGCGACGCTGAGCAACGGCAAGCGTGCGGATTGCCTGATCCACTTGCCGAACCCGCCTGGCCCAATCTGCATCGACAGCAAATTCCCGCTTGAGGCGTACGAGGCGCTGCGGCGCGCCGATACACAGGATCAACTGACCCGCGCGGCGCAACAACTGCGCCTGGCCGTGCGCAAACACATCCGCGATATTTCAGAGAAATATATCATCGAGGGTGAGACCGCCGACGGCGCGCTGATGTTCCTGCCATCCGAGGCAGTCTATGCCGAACTGCACGGCAATTTTCCCGAGGTGGTGCGCGATGGCTTTACTGCGCGGGTCTGGATCGTCAGTCCGACTACCTGCATGGCGACGCTGAACACCATGCGCGCGATCCTCAAGGATGCGCGGATGCAGGAGCAGGCTGGCGCGATCCGTCGCGAGCTGGGGTTGCTGTATGCTGATGTCGACCGGCTGGGCACGCGGGTCGAGTCGCTCGATCGACATTTCGGTCAGGCGGCCAAAGATATTTCAGACATCAAAATCAGTGCCGACAAAGCTGGGCGCCGGGCGCGACGGCTGGACAATTTCGACTTTGAAGAGCTCGAAGGCACCTCCGATTCCGGCGCCGCTTCCCCCCTTATTCCTGTGGTCGACCAAAGCAGCTGACGGCTGACGGGGCTGGGCCTAAAGTTGGTATTGCGGGCTTTGCTTGCATTTCAGGGACAACCCGTGGTCTGTTGGGTTTAACGACAGAGTCGCGATACGCGACCAAGGGGGAGTTGCTTTTGTTTAGCCTTAAACAATTGTACCCGTGCGATGTGCCATGCATCATGCGCATGGACGTTATGCGCCGGTTGATCTGCCGCAGCGTCATTCGCTGTGCTACCCGAATGCGGAACCCGCACCGCGCAATCCAGAGCGGTTGCTGGTAGATGAAATGCAAAATGGTTTACAGTTAAACTAAATTCGCCGCCCGCCAGTTTTGGGCGTCCGCGCTATCAAGGGAAGAGGACACATGACCGACAGTCGACAAGACATTGATCCGGTAGAATCGCAGGAATGGCAGGAGGCGATCGAGGATGTCATTCAACGGGATGGCGCCAATCGCGCGCATTTCCTGCTGGACAAGGCCGTGCAGCAGGCGCGTGCCGCTGGTGCCAACCTGCCGTTTTCCGCTACCACGCCGTATCAGAACACGATCTCGCCTGATGATGAGCTGGAGATCCCGGGCGATACGGAAATGGAATGGCGAATCCGCACGATCAACCGCTGGAATGCCATGGCGACGGTTGTTCGTCGCAATAAGGAAAGCAGCGAATACGGCGGGCACATTGCCAGCTTTGCCTCGTCCGCTTGCATGTATGATGTTGGTCTGAACCATTTCTGGCGCTCCAAATCGGCCATTCATGGCGGCGATCTGGTGTTCTTTCAGGGCCATGTCGTGCCTGGTATCTATGCCCGATCGTTCATGGAAGGGCGCCTGACGGCAGAGCAGATGGAAATGTTCCGCTCAGAAGTCAGCGGCAATGGCCTCAGCTCATATCCGCACCCGTGGCTGATGCCGGATTATTGGCAGTTCCCGACGGTTTCGATGGGTCTGGGGCCGCTGATGGCGATCTACCAGGCGCGGTTCATGAAATATATGCACAACCGTGGCCTGATCGACGCCGCAGACCGCAAGGTTTGGGTGTTCCTTGGCGACGGTGAAATGGACGAACCCGAAAGTCTGGGGGCAATCAGCCTTGCCGCGCGTGAGGGGTTGGACAACCTGATCTTTGTTGTGAACTGCAACCTTCAGCGTCTTGACGGGCCGGTGCGTGGGAACGGCAAGATCGTCCAGGAACTCGAGGGCAACTTCCGCGGCTCTGGCTGGAACGTGATCAAGCTGCTCTGGGGCAAAGGCTGGGATCAGCTGCTGGAAAAAGACATCTCTGGCAAGCTGCGGCAGTTGATGGACGAAACAGTGGACGGCGATTATCAGACATTCAAGTCCAAGGACGGCGCCTATATCCGCGAGCATTTCTTTGGCAAATACCCCGAGACAGCGGCGCTGGTCGAAGACTGGACGGACGATCAGATCTGGTCGCTGCGGCGCGGCGGGCACGATCCGAAAAAGGTCTATACCGCGTTCAAGCGCGCGACCGAGACCAAGGGCCAGCCGACCTGTCTTTTGGTCAAGACGGTCAAGGGCTACGGCATGGGCACGGCCGGCGAAGGCCAGAACACCACGCATCAGCAGAAAAAGATGGCGACAGAACAGTTGCGCGCCATGCGCGATCGGTTTCAGGTGCCCGTCTCGGACGAGGATCTGCCGAACGCGCCTCTGGTCAGCCTCAACAATGCGCAAAAGGCCTATTTGACCGAGCGCCGCCGCGAATTGGGCGGGGCGTTCCCGAAACGCGACTGGCGTGACGCGCCCAAGCTTGAGATCCCGGCGCTGTCCGCGTTCAAAAGTCAGCTGGAATCGACCGGCGAGCGTGAAATCTCGACCACGATGGCGTTTGTTCGTATCCTCACCACGCTGCTGCGTGACAAGAAGATCGGCAAAAATGTCGTGCCGATCGTGCCGGACGAATCCCGCACCTTTGGCATGGAAGGACTGTTCCGGTCGGTGGGTATCTATAATCCGCTGGGTCAGAACTATACCCCGCAAGACGCCGACCAGATGATGTTCTATAAAGAGAGCAAGGACGGTCAGGTTCTGCAGGAAGGCATCAACGAGGCCGGTGCCATGGCCGACTGGATCGCGGCGGCGACGTCCTATTCCACCCACGGCGTGCCGATGATCCCGTTCTACATCTATTATTCGATGTTCGGGTTCCAGCGGATCGGTGATCTGGCCTGGGCGGCGGGCGACAGCCGGGCGCGCGGCTTTATGCTGGGCGGCACGGCGGGACGCACGACGCTGAACGGCGAAGGGTTGCAGCACGAGGACGGGCACAGCCATATCCTTGCCGGTACCATTCCGAACTGCATCAGCTACGACCCGACCTTCAGCTACGAAGTGGCGGTCATTGTGCGCCACGGGCTTCAGCGGATGTTCATCGATCAGGAGGATGTGTATTTCTATCTGACCCTGATGAACGAAAACTACAGCCACCCGGAAATGCCGATGGGGTCCGAAGAGGGCATCATCAAGGGCCTATACCGGATGTCCAAGACCGCAAAACCGGCCAAGCGTCACGTGAACCTGATGGGATCGGGCACGATCCTGGTTCAGGCGATCAAGGCGGCCAAGTTGCTCAAGGACGATTTCGGCGTCACGTCTGATATCTGGTCGGCGACCAGCTTTAACGAGCTGGCCCGCGACGGGCAGGATTGTGCACGGCAAAACCGGCTGAACCCGTTTGCCGCAGAAAAGGTGCCGTATGTCACTCAGACGCTCGAAGGGGTCAGCGGACCGATCATCGCTGCCACCGACTATATGAAGAACTACGCCGAACAGATCCGCAGCTATGTGCCAAACCGATTCACTGTGCTCGGGACGGACGGGTTCGGACGGTCGGACAGCCGGGTGAACCTGCGACGGTTCTTTGAGGTGGACGCAAATCACATCGCGGCGGCGGCCATGGTTGATCTCTATCGCGAGGGGGCAGTGTCCGAAAAGGATCTGCAAAGCGCGCTGAGCAAATATGAAATCGACGGCGGCAAGCCGAACCCGCGCCTGGTCTGAGCGACGGAACGAGGAGAAAACGACAATGACGACTGAAGTAAAAGTTCCGGATATCGGCGATTTCAAAGACGTGCCGATTGTCACAATCCTGGTGTCGGTGGGTGACACCGTGGCCGTCGAGGATGCGCTGATCGAGCTGGAATCAGACAAGGCAACGCTCGAAGTGCCATCGCCCAAGGCCGGTGTGATCAAAGAGATCAAAGTGTCCGAAGGTGACAAGGTGTCCGAGGGCAGCCTGATCATGCTGGTCGAGGAAAGCGGTGAAGCTGCTGCCCCCGCCAAGGAAGATTCAAAAGCCGAGCCGCCGAAAGAGACAAAGGAGGCACCTGCCGCTGCCCCCGCTGCGGCGACGTCGGCACCGCTCACGGATGCAGGATTTTCTAAGGTGCATGCGTCACCGTCAGTGCGGGCTTTTGCGCGCAACGTCGATGTGGACCTGAACAAGGTCAATGGTTCGGGCCGCAAGGGCCGGATCCTGCGCGAAGACGTAATGAAGGCGCTGAAATCTACGGCTGCCCCCGCTGCGGCGGCTACGGCGCAGGGCGGCATGGGTATCCCGCCGATCCCGGTGGTGGATTTCAGCAAATTCGGTCGGGTCGAAGATGTAGAAATGGCCCGGATCAAGAAACTGTCAGGCCCGGCGCTGCACCGGTCCTGGCTGAACATCCCGCATGTGACCCACAACGAAGAGGCGGATATCACCGACCTCGACAAGTACCGCAAGGAGCTGGACACGGAGGCCAAGAACGAAGGCTACCGCGTCACGCTGCTGTCGTTCCTGGTCAAGGCGTCGGTGTCGGCACTGAAAAAGCACTGGGAATTCAACAGCTCACTGCACCCTGATGGCGACAAGCTGATCAAGAAGGATTACTATAACATCGGCTTTGCGGCGGACACGCCGAACGGTCTGATGGTGCCGGTGATCAAGGATGCGGACCGCAAGGGCATCGTCGAGATTTCCATGGACTTGCAGGAACTGTCGAAAAAGGCCCGCGACGGTGCGCTGAAAGGCCCTGACATGCAGGGTGCCACGTTCACCATTTCGTCGCTGGGCGGAATCGGGGGCACGTCGTTTACCCCCATCGTCAACGCGCCCGAAGTGGCGATCCTGGGCCTGACCCGGTCCAAGATGGCGCCGGTCTGGAACGGCACGGAATTTGTGCCGCGCAACATGCTGCCAATGTCGCTGTCTTATGACCACCGCGCAATCGACGGCGCGCTGGCGGCACGCTTTGCCGCGCATCTGAAATACCTGCTGGGCGATGCCCGGCGGCTGATGTTGTAAGGGGGCTTTGAGAATGGATATCAAGGTACCCGACATTGGGGATTTCAAGGATGTGCCGGTCCTCAGCATTCTGGTGGCTGTCGGTGATACGGTCGCCAAGGAAGACGCCCTGATCGAGTTGGAGTCGGACAAGGCGACGCTGGAGGTCCCGTCGCCCGCCGCAGGTAAGGTGACAGAGATCAAGGTGAAAGAGGGCGACAAGGTGTCCGAGGGATCGGTCATCATGGTATTTGAAGGCGCAGAGGCAAGTGATGCCCCAGCCGCTGCCAAGGAAGAGGCTCCAAAAGAGGCTCCAAAATCCGTGGCAGCGTCCGGCACGGCCACGGGCAAAGGCGATGTCCATGCCGAGGTGGTCGTTCTGGGGTCTGGCCCCGGCGGCTACACGGCGGCGTTCCGCGCTGCGGATCTGGGCAAATCGGTCATCCTGATCGAAAAGTACCCCGTTCTGGGCGGCGTTTGCCTGAACGTCGGCTGCATCCCCTCCAAGGCGCTGCTGCATGTCGCCAAGGTCATTACCGAAGCCGAAGAGATGAAGAGCCACGGCGTCAGCTTTGGCAAGCCAAAGGTCGATCTGGATGCGCTGCGCGATTTCAAGAACGGCGTTGTCACCCAGCTGACCGGCGGTCTGGATGGTCTGAGCAAGGCCCGCAAGATCAAGGTCGTGACCGGCTATGGCCGCTTTACCGGGCCAAACATGATTTCGGTCGAAGGCGACGACGGCGTGACCAAGGTCAGCTTTGACCAGTGCATCATCGCCGCTGGATCCGAACCGGTCAGCCTTCCGTTCATTCCGCAGGACGACGACCGGGTGATCGACAGCACCGGCGCGCTGGAACTGAAGGATGTGCCGAAACGGCTGCTGGTTCTGGGCGGCGGCATTATCGGTCTGGAAATGGCCTGCGTCTATGATGCTCTGGGGTCCAAGGTCACGGTGGTCGAATTCATGGACCAGCTGATGCCCGGCGCTGACAAGGACATGGTCAAGCCGCTGCACAAGCGGATCGAGGGGCGGTACGAAAACATCCTGCTCAAGACCAAGGTCAAGAATGTCGAGGCGCTCAAAGGTGGGCTCAAGGTCACCTTCGAAGATGACAAAGGCGCAGAGACCACCGACACCTTTGACAAGGTGCTGGTGGCCGTGGGCCGCAAACCCAACGGCAAGATGATTGATGCCGAAGCGGCGGGTGTGGCGGTGGACGATCGCGGCTTTATCGCCGTAGATCACCAGCAGCGCACCGGCGTGGCGCATATCTTTGCCATCGGCGACGTGGTGGGTCAGCCGATGCTGGCGCACAAGGCGGTCCACGAAGGCAAGGTTGCCGCCGAAGTGGCTGCGGGCGAAAAGCGCGCCTTTGACGCCAAGGTCATCCCGTCGGTCGCCTATACCGACCCCGAGGTAGCCTGGGTCGGCGTCACCGAAACCGAAGCCAAGGCCAAGGGCATTCCCTATGAAAAGGGCGTGTTCCCTTGGGCTGCATCGGGGCGGTCGCTGGCAAATGGCCGCAGCGAGGGCATCACCAAGCTGCTGTTCGATCCCGAGGATCAGCGCGTGATCGGCGCCTCGATTGTCGGTACCAACGCGGGCGATCTGATCGCCGAGGTCGCGCTGGCCATCGAAATGGGCGCGGACGCGGTCGATCTGGGCCACACCATCCACCCGCACCCGACCTTGTCGGAGACCGTGAACTTTGCCGCCGAGATGTTCGAGGGCACGATCACCGATCTGATGCCGCCCAAGAAGAAAAAGCACTGACGCGGGCGTCTCTTCGCAATCGCAACGCACAGGAAACGGGCCCACCTGGACCCGTTTTCCGTGTCACCCCTGTGAACTGAGGGCCCGTCGCGGACATGCGAAATCCGCGAAACGTCACCCGAGCCTTAGCGCAGTGCGCGCCCTTTGAGGATCGCATCAGCACCGAAACGGCCGCGGATGGCATCCGTTGCGCGTTCGGCCCCGGCGCGTCGCGCGGCACCGGGGTCGAGCAGATCGGTGCTAAGATCGCCGTCCTGAGCCGGGCGCAGGTCCGACAGGCCGGCCCCCAATAGCCGGTACGGCCCCTGATCCCCCACCTGATCGAATAGCCCGCGTGCCGTGCGATATATCCGGTCAGCCATCTGTGTCGCGTCGTGCAGGGCAATCCGGCGCGAGATCAGTGCGAAATTGGCACGTTTCAGTTTCAAGGTCACAACCCGGCCAGCCAGATCCTTGGCCTTGGCCCGGTCCGAAACCTTTTCGCACATCCGCCAGAGGTGCCCGTCCAGCAGATCCGGGTTGGCGGTATCCTCGTGAAAGGTGGTCTCGTTTGATATCGACTTCATCGGGCGGTCACGGGACACGCGGCGCATGTCGATGCCGCGCGCCAAATGCCACAACCGATCCCCCATCGACCCGAACCGGGCGGCGAGATCGCGCCGGTCCCAGCGCAAAAGATCGTCAAAGGTGCGGATGCCGGCCCGTTCCAGAGACTCCTGGCCCGACGTGCCCACACCCCAGATCAGACGGACCGGTTTGGGGCGCAAAAACGCTTCGGTTTCGGACTCGCCGATGACGGAAAAGCCGTGCGGCTTATCGAGATCCGAGGCGATCTTGGCCAGAAATTTGTTGTGCGACAGCCCGATTGAGCCAGTCAGCCCCAACTCGTCGCGCATCCGGCGGATCAGCCGTGCCAGAATGACCGCAGGCGGCGCGCCGTGCAGTCGCGCGGTACCACGCAGATCCAGAAACGCCTCGTCCAGCGATAGCGGTTCGATGGCGGGGGTCAACTCCTCCATCAGCGCACGAATGGCGCGGGATGCGTCGACATAGGCCTGCATGCGGGGTTTGACGATCACCGCGTCGGGGCACAGGGCCAGCGCCTTGAACATCGGCATGGCGGATCGCACACCGCGAATGCGCGCGATATAGCAGGCGGTAGAGACGACACCGCGCCGCCCGCCGCCGATGATCACCGGTTTGTCGGCCAGTTCCGGGTTGTCGCGTTTTTCGACCGAGGCGTAGAATGCGTCGCAATCCATATGCGCGATGGACAGATCCCACAGCTCCGCATGGGCCACAACACGCGGGCTTCGGCAGACCGGGCAGCGTGGGCCGCTGTCGAACCGGGTCAGGCAATCGCGACAAAGCGCAGGCATCTCTCTCGTCATTCCGGGATGAGTGATTATCTGTGTCCAGTATAGCGCAGGCACGAAAGGCAGGCCATGACCCAGAGTGACGGGATTTTTGTCGGCGCCAAGCTGATGTTGTTTCTGGGCGGGTCGCTATTGGTGATCCGGCGGGACCATACGCCGGGGATCACCTGGCCGGGATATCTGGATTTTCCTGGCGGTGGGCGCGAGGGCGATGAAACTGCGGCTGAATGTGCGCTGCGCGAAACCCGCGAAGAGGTGGGGTTGATCGTACCGGAACAGGCGCTGATCTGGCGTCACGAAGCGTGGCGAAATGGTCGACGCAACTGGTTTTTTGCTGCGCATCAGGATGCCGGGCGGGAATCCGAAGTGGTTTTTGGTGATGAAGGTGACGGCTGGTCGCTGATGCCGCCGGGCGATTTCCTGACCCGAAACGATGCGATCCCACATTTTCAGGACGAACTGCGGCGATATCTTGAGAAATAGAAAAAAACCGGGGCGCGGCGGGGATGTGCCGGCCCCGGTCAGTGGAAAGAGACCTGAGGGACAGAAAAGGCCTCTTGAGAACCGACAGGCAGGAGTCGGTCTACTCGGGAAACTGGGTTGTGGCGGTCAGTTTGTGGCGGTCAGGCGGAACGCAGGCCGAACAGCTGATGCAGCCATTCTGACGGACGGGACATGGTGCGCGTTGTCTGGCGTGCCTCAATCCGTTCGGATTGCAGCCGTGCCCTAAGTGATCCGGGCAGGTCGATACGGCGCAGCGCTTCGTTCCACAGACCGTTGGCGGCGACACTGAAATCTGTCGCCAGCGGCGCGGGATATTGGCTTGCCACGCGCACCCGCCCCTGATCCGTGTGAAAGGTCACAAGGGCCTCAAAGCTTTGGGTCGCGGCGTTGTAGGACACGCTCCCGATTTGGGTCTTGTTCTTATCCATGCTCTGGTCCTCTCTTTGATGACCGTTGATGCATGGTTAACGTGCGCCGTGGCAAAAGGTTCCCACGCGGCGTTCTGGGTGATCAGGCCGGGGGCACCAGGGCCATTTCCGCAAGAATCGCCTGAACCGCAGCACGCGGATCATCGGCCTGCCAAACCGGACGACCAACGACGATATGGTTCGCGCCATCGGCAACGGCGCTGCTGGGGGTCGCGATGCGTTTCTGATCACCGTGGTCCGTGCCTGCGGGACGCACGCCGGGGGTTACGATCAGTTTGCCCGTCGCTTGCGGCAAAGCGCGGATCAACGCGGCCTCATTGGGTGAGGCGATGATGCCATCGGCACCGGCCTCGAACGCGCGGGCGGCGCGCTGTGTGACCAGGTCGGGGATGTCACCGGCCTGAATCAGGCAATCGTCCAGATCAGCCCGGTCAAGTGAGGTGAGGATTGTGACGGCGAGGATTTTGAGATCCTTGCCGCTCGCGCCTTCCTTGGCGGCGCGGACCACATGCGGATCGCCATGGACGGTCAGGAAATCAAGGTCGAATTGTGCCAGCCCCCGCACCGCGTGTTCCACCGTCGCGCCGATGTCGAACAGCTTCATGTCCAGAAAGATGCGTTTGCCATGCTGCTGCTTCAGCTCATCCGCCAGTGCAAGCCCGCCACCGGTCAGCATCCCCAACCCGATCTTGTAGAACGAGACGCTGTCGCCCAGCGTTTCGGCCAGCTTTAGCCCGGCGAGGGCGTTGGGCACATCCATCGCAACAATCAGGCGGTCATCTGCGCGCAGGGTCATTGTGCTCTCCTTGATACATGCGGTGGTGATGCAGGCAGGAACCAACCACGTCAAGAGGGCGGCAGGCGGGGAAATGTGGGTGCAGATCACTTGAACCAGCGCGGGCACGCGCCCATTTCTTGATCAGAGGCCCATCCGGGCGCGTGCTGCAAAGTCAGGCGTGCCCAAATCCAACTGGGCGCTTATAAAGGAGAATACGATGAACTTAGAAAAGTTCACGGAGCGGTCGCGTGGGTTCATTCAGGCGGCGCAAACCATCGCGATGCGGGAAAGCCACCAAAGGCTGGCCCCCGAACACATCCTCAAGGCACTTCTGGACGACGATCAGGGGCTGGCCAGCAACCTGATTTCCCGCGCGGGCGGTGCGCCGCAGCGCGTGGCGCAGGCGGTCGAAGTGGCGCTGAACAAGATCCCCAAGGTCAGCGGCGACGCGGGTCAGGTCTATCTGGACAGCGCAACCGGCAAAGTTCTGGACGAGGCCGAGAAAATCGCCAAAAAGGCCGGCGATTCCTTTGTCCCGGTCGAGCGGATTCTGATGGCGCTGGGCATGGTCAAATCCCCTGCCAAGGATGCGCTTGAGGCTGGTGCTGTCACGCCGCAAAAGCTGAACGAGGCGGTGAACGATATCCGCAAGGGGCGCACGGCAGATTCGGCGTCGGCCGAAGAGGGGTATGACGCGCTCAAGAAATATGCGCGCGATCTGACGCAAGCCGCCGAAGAGGGCAAGATCGACCCGATCATTGGCCGCGACGAAGAAATCCGTCGCACCATGCAGGTTCTGAGCCGCAGGACCAAGAACAACCCGGTGCTGATTGGTGAACCGGGCGTTGGCAAGACGGCGATTGCCGAGGGGCTGGCGCTGCGCATCATCAGCGGTGACGTGCCTGAGTCGTTGCGCAACAAACGCCTGATGGCGCTCGACATGGGGTCGTTGATCGCCGGGGCAAAGTATCGCGGTGAGTTCGAGGAACGGCTCAAGGCGATCCTGACCGAAGTGACCGAAGCCGCAGGCGAAATCATCCTGTTCATCGACGAGATGCACACGCTGGTCGGCGCGGGCAAGGCAGACGGCGCGATGGATGCGTCGAACCTGTTGAAACCGGCGCTGGCGCGGGGCGAATTGCATTGCGTCGGGGCCACCACGCTGGACGAATATCGCAAGCATGTGGAAAAGGATGCGGCGCTGGCCCGTCGATTCCAGCCTGTGATGGTCAACGAGCCGACGGTCGAGGATACGATTTCGATCCTGCGCGGCATCAAGGAAAAGTACGAGCTGCATCACGGGGTACGGATCTCGGACTCGGCACTGGTGGCGGCGGCGACGTTGTCGCACCGCTATATCACCGACCGCTTCCTGCCGGACAAGGCCATTGACCTGATGGACGAGGCGGCGTCGCGTTTGCGCATGGAAGTGGACAGCAAGCCCGAAGAGCTGGATCAGCTCGACCGTAACATCCTGCAGATGCAGATCGAGCAGGAGGCGCTGAAGAAAGAGGATGATCAGGCCAGTAAGGACCGGCTTGAGACGCTTCAGAAAGAGCTGGCCGAGTTGCAGGAACGCGCGTCTGAGATGACCGCCAAGTGGCAGGCCGAGCGTGACAAGCTGGGTGCCGCGCGCGAGCTGAAAGAACAGCTCGATCATGCCCGCGCCGAGTTGGAGATCGCCAAGCGCGAGGGCAATTTGGCCAAGGCCGGAGAGCTGTCTTACGGCGTCATCCCGCAGCTTGAGAAACAGTTGGGCGAGGCCGAAAGCGCCGAAGGCGACATGATGGTCGAAGAAGCGGTGTGGCCCGAGCAGATTGCCCAGGTCGTGGAACGCTGGACCGGCATTCCCACCAGTCGGATGCTGGAAGGCGAGCGCGAAAAACTGCTGCGGATGGAAGACGGCCTGCATAAACGGGTTGTCGGTCAGAATGCAGCCGTGCGGGCGGTGGCCAATGCCGTGCGCCGTGCGCGGGCCGGTCTGAATGACGAGAACCGGCCGCTGGGCTCGTTCCTGTTCCTTGGACCGACTGGCGTTGGTAAAACCGAGCTGACCAAGGCTGTGGCCGAGTTCCTGTTCGATGATGACAACGCGATGGTGCGCGTCGACATGAGCGAATTTATGGAAAAGCACAGCGTTGCGCGTCTGATCGGTGCCCCTCCGGGGTACGTCGGCTATGAAGAAGGCGGTGTACTGACCGAAGCGGTGCGGCGGCGTCCCTATCAGGTGATCCTGTTCGACGAGGTCGAAAAGGCGCATCCGGATGTGTTCAACGTGCTGTTGCAGGTTCTGGACGATGGTGTGCTGACTGATGGTCAGGGGCGCACAGTCGATTTCAAGCAGACGCTGATTGTGCTGACTTCGAACCTTGGGGCACAGGCCCTCAGCATGATGCCGGACGGGGCTGACCCGTCAGATGCGCGGCGCGATGTAATGGATGCAGTGCGGGCGCATTTCCGGCCCGAGTTCCTGAACCGTTTGGATGAAACCATCATCTTTGACCGGCTTGCACGTCAGGACATGGCCGGGATTGTCGAAATCCAGATGCGACGCCTGTTGAAACGTCTTGCCGCGCGCAAGATCGGGCTTAAGCTGGACGACGGGGCACGAAAGTGGCTGGCCGATGAAGGCTATGATCCGGTGTTTGGGGCACGGCCATTGAAACGGGTGATTCAGCGTGCGTTGCAGGATCCGCTGGCTGAGATGCTGCTGGCCGGTGATGTCGCTGATGGTGACCTGATCCCGGTCACGGCGGGCAGCGACGGGCTGATCATTGGCGACCGGGTGGCGGCGTCGAATCGACCCAGACCAGACAATGCCGTCGTCCATTAGCGTCAGCGGCGCATAGCCAAGGCCCGCCAGATCGGCGGGCCTTTTTGGCATTCCTTCGCCGCCACTGGATCCGGGTGACCATATTTGCCTGCGATGGCGCGCGAACACGCTATTTCACCCTCAGATACACCACCGTGTCTGCCGGTCTCTTGTCCGGCAATCGGTCTATTCGCATGTATGTGCCCTGGGCAACGCAACGCAGCGAACGCAAACGCCGTTTATTCCGGCATCCATGCCACCAACAGAGCCATGACAAACGAAAAAGGGCCCGCGTGCTGCGCGGGCCCTTTGGGATCTGAGTCTGAGACGAGGTTCAGATTGAGTCTTCGATCCAGCCTTTGAGCGCCGCCTTGGGGGCTGCGCCGGCACGGTTCGAAATCACCTGACCGTCCTTAAAGATGAACAGCGCCGGTATGCCGCGCACGCCCATGGCCGCGGCGGAATTGGGGTTGCTGTCGACATCGACCTTGGCGACTTTGATCTTGTCGCCGTATTCAGCGGCCAACTCTTCCAGAGCCGGGCCGATCTGTTTGCACGGCCCGCACCATTCGGCCCAGAAATCCACAATAACAGGAACGGCGGAGTTTTTTACTTCGTCGTCAAAAGTGGCGTCGGTCACAGCGACGGTTGCCATCGGCTTTCTCCTAGCAGCTTGGGAATGGGGGTCCAGCACCCCCGCTTGTCTGGTAGTGAAAGTATGGACCCGCACCGGCAACGTCAAGGCATGCCCGCACGATCAAGCGCTTGTGTGATCAGCGCGGCAGGCATCGGCATGTAGTGGGCGGTTTCGGTCCAGAGGATGCCAACCTCGATCGCGCGTTCGGGATAGATTTGCGCCAGAATCGCGGCATAGGCCCCCAACTGACGCAACAACCCGTCCGGGCAGGCCTGGGGCGTTGCCGGCACTGTGTGGTTGGTTTTGAAATCGACGGCCGTGACCTGTGTATCGGTCACGATCAGCCGGTCGATCACCCCAGAAAGCCGCGTTTCCATTTCGGGAATTGCGGCAGTCAGCTGCACTTCGGCCAGAGTTTCAGGCGCGAAGAACGGCGCGAGGTCGGGCAGGTCCAACAGACGTATGGCACCGGCTGTCAGCGCCTGCGCTTCGTCGTTTGTTGTGCTCTTGTCCAACCGCGACAGGATCAGCGGCCCGATTTCCGGGCGCTTGCGCGGGTCAATGGCGGGCAGGTGCTCCAACAGGGCGTGAATCAGGGTGCCGCGTCGCTTGGCGGCTTCCTCGCTCAGGCCGTCCATGCCGGGCAGCGCCTTGGGCCCGCCCAGGTCCGACGGGCTGAGTGTTGGGGCGGGCAGCTGCGGCTCTGGCGCTGGGCGGGAGAATTGCGGTGGCAGGTCAACGGTTCGACGTTGCACGGTATCAGGGATCTCAAGGTCCAGGACGGACCAGTCGGTCTGACCCAGAACCAGACCGTCGCCACCACCAAGGTCGCCGAAATCGTAGGGATGCGGTGCGGCTCCCGAACGGCGCATCCCTTCGGACACCTTATCGTACCAAGCCTCGCCCTTTTTGCCCAAATCACCCGCCGCCGCCACGATCAGCCAGCTTTCGGCGCGCGTCAGAGCCACATATAGCAGCCGGTCACGTTCGCGCGCTTCGGCCTCTTTCGCCGTGATGGACAGGCTGTCGTGCAGCGGAGGCATCTGATCCGAGGTTTGTTTCCACACGGCGTCAGCGCCGTGGCGCAAAAGATTGCCACGCAGCGTCGTGTTCGGCTGGGCGCAGTCGGGCAGGATGACGATGGGCGCTTCCAGCCCCTTGGCACCATGCACTGTCATCACCCGGACGCGTTCCCCGGCACTGTCCGCGGCGCGCTTGATCTCAAGATCGTCACTCTGCATCCATTGCAAAAAGCCGGTCAGCGACGGCACTGCGGATTGTTCGAATGCCAGTGCCTGTTGCAGCAACGCGTTGATCCCGTCTTCGGCCTCTTCCCCCAGCCGTCCCAGCAGCCGTTTGCGGCCGTTGTGCCGGGTCAGGATGCGTTCGATCAGGTCGTAGGGCCGCAGAAAGTCGGCCTTGGCGCCCAGATCATCGAGTATCGCCATGGCCTGCGGAAATTCGTCCCGCCGCTCGCGCAGCGCGATCCAGAGGTAAGGCGCGGTGCGGCGATGCGCGAGGTCAAAAAGCTGTTGCTCGCTCAGACCAAACAGTGGAGACCGCAGCGCGGTGGCCAGCGCCAGATCATCCTCAGGTGTGTCCAGAACTGACAGCAGCGCGCCCAGATCGCGCACCGCCAGTTCCGCCGTCACCTTGAGCCTGTCAGCCCCGGCAATCGGCAGCCCCGCCTGTTTGCAAGCGCGGATGATCTCGATGAATAACCGCGACCGGCCGCGAACAAGGATCAGGAAATCGCCGGCGTGGATCGGTCGCGCGGTGTAGCTGCCGGTCTGGCCCTGTTCCACGGGCAGGGGTTTGCCGATGCTGTCGGCCATGAAATGGGCGATACGCTGGGCCAGAACAACGGTGTGGTGCTGTCGGCCGACCTGATCGACCGGCTCGAACCACGGCCCGTCCTTGTCATCAGCCGTCTTTTCCACCAGCGGCCACAGATCGACCCGGCCCGGCATCTCGGATTTAAACGCGCGGTGCTGTTGTTCGGTGGAGAACCCGGCATCGTTGCGCCCGGCAAACGTGTTGTCTACCAGCCGCAGCACCGGCTCGGCCGAGCGGAAGCTGAAATCGAGCGTCAGGTTTGACAGCGGGGCATCGGTTGCGGCAAGCCGTTCGGCAAAATCGGCGCGCATTCGGTCAAATTCGTCCGGGTCCGCGCCTTGGAACGAATAGATCGACTGCTTTTTATCACCAACGACAAAGATCGTGCGGCGGATGTCGGTGCGGGCGCCGTCGCCGCTGGTGAATTCCTGTGCCAGACGGGTGATAACCTGCCATTGTACCGGGCTGGTATCCTGCGCCTCGTCCACCAGAATGTGGTCAATGCCGCCATCAAGCCGGTAGAGCACCCATTCAGCCACCGCCCGGTCATTCAGCAGGGCGCTGGCCTTGGCGATCAGATCGTCAAAGTCGAGCCAGCCGCGCCGCTGTTTTTCGGTGGCATAGGCGGGCAGGAACACTTGGGCAAAGCGGTGCAGCGCGATATCCCGATCAGCGGCTTGCTGCGACAGGCGCAACGGGCGCGCGGCCTCAACCCGCAGCATCAGCGCGTCGAGCTGCGGCATCAGATGGTCTGCGGCTTTGCGAACACCCTTAGTCGGGACGCGTGCCAGGTTGGCCTGTCCGGCGTTTTCGCCGGTTTTCAACAGCAGCGCATCTTCCAGCCGGTTCAGCGATGCCATGTCCGCGCCAGTGACCGCGTCCAGCTTGGCGGCGGTTTTCTGATCGTTGGGTCCGCTGGCAGCCAGATGCGGCACCAGTTCGGCCAGAAAGTCGACCTCACCCCCCAGAAAAACCCCGGCAAGCAGACTGTCACGGTCCAGCCCGTGGGGCAGATCATAGAGCGCGCGGACTGCGGCATCATCGCGTGGGGGCAGGAAAGCGGCTGTGTTCTGCACCAGATCGCGCAGCAGTTTTTCCAAATCGTCCGTCGTGAGATACGCGGCCAGATCTGCAACCACCTGCGCCTGCGGACCGTCCGCGATCCGGTCAAGCAGTTCGGCGCGCATCAGTTCCGCCGCGCGATCCTCCATCTCTTGAAACTGGGGGCTGACTTGCGCCTCGAGTGGGAAGCGGCGCAACAGTGACGCACAGAACGAATGGATGGTCTGAATCCGCAATCCGCCCGGCGTCTCAATCGCGCGGGCGAACAGTGTGCGGGCCTGATTCAGAAACTGCCCCGATGGCACCGTATCGACCCCAAGTTCGCGCAATTCGTCCCGCAGCGGTGCATCATCCAGCATTGCCCATTTTCCCAAGCGGCGGAACAGGCGGTTCTGCATCTCGGACGCGGCGGCCTTGGTGTAGGTCAGGCACAGGATATGTTCGGGCGACACCCCGTTGAGCAGTAATCGCGCCACGCGGTCGGTCAGCACCCGAGTTTTACCTGACCCGGCGTTGGCTGAAAGCCATGTGGACAGATCCGGGCGGGCGGCCTGTACCTGCCGTTCGGTGGCCTCGTTTCGGATCATGTCAGCACCACTAGCTGGGCGGGCTCAGACGTCTCCCATTCGCCATAGCGCGCCAGATGGTCATAATCGGATATGTCGTTTTCGGACAGCAAAGCCCGCCGCGCGGTATAGCCCTGTTCCTGCGTCGCATATATGCTGATCAGGGTCTGAAATTCGGCCCAGACCTGTTCTGTGGTCACCTCGTCCAGCGGGGCGGGCGTTTCCGATGGTGACGCGCTGAGCGACAGAAATGTGGCGCGTTCAGTATGGCGCGAACCAATGCCGTCAAAGCCGCCATTCTCAACCATCGCGGCTTCGAGCAGCAGTTGTTTGTCAAACAGTCGCTGTTGCGGCGTGGTCGGCGCGGCGCCAGTTTTGTAGTCATAGATATGCGCGTTTCCGCGCGTGTCGATGTCCATGCGGTCCGCCTTGGCCGTCAGGGTAAAGACAGGATCGTTCAGGATCGCGCGCCCACTGACCTCCAACCTGTCGGGATGCGGCTGGGCCAGCGTTTGCCGCGTCCGTTCGGTCGTGACGAACCAATCGGCAATCCGGGTGATCCGAGCCTGCCAGAGATGGCGGATGGCCGGAAACGGGATCTGTTCAGCGATGATATCTGCGCTTAGTCGGGTCAGGATGTCGGTGCGCAGGCGGGCAGGGTCGGCCATGATGTCGCGCAGGAATTGTTCCATCACCTCGTGCAGCACGATGCCGCGCAACAGCGCGTCTGGCGCGCGTTGCAACGGGTTGAGCGGGCGCAGACGCAGCACATGCCGGGCATAGATCGCATAAGGGTCGCGGATCAGGCGCTTGATCTCGGTCACCGACAACTGGATCGGTCTGGCCGGGACGGGTGGTGCGGGGGACGGACGCGGGGCGGGATCCGCAGGGATCGGTGTCTCAAGAGTGCGCGCCAGTGCCAGCCAGTGATCGCCGCGGGCCTTCATCCCGGCCAGGGCCGCGGGACCATTGCGTTCGGGCAGGCCGGTCATCAGGTTCATCAGCCGGTTCAACCATCGCGATGGCACCGTCTCGGCATCGTCGGATTTTGCGGCGCGGGTCAACCAGACCTTGGGCGCGCCAATGGCCTGTTGAAAGTCATGCGCCGACAGTCCGATGCGCCGTTCAGGCAGCAACAGACCCGCATCTGCGCGCATCCGGCGGTTCAGCCAGGGGTCCGCACCGGGCAGTTCCGGCCAGCTCCCCTCATTCAATCCGCCAAGGATCAGCAGATCAGCGCCCATCACCCGCGCTTCGAGCGTGCCCCAGATCAGGATGCGCGGATGCGGTGCGTCGCGATCGCGCACCTCTCCGTCCGCCAGAACAGCACCGAACAGATCGGCGTAGTCACGTGCCTCAAGCGTGCCACCATGGGGTGCCTCGGTGATCAGGGTATCGACCAGCCTGCGAACCTCGCGTCCCGCGGGCTGGGCCCATAGTTCACCCGCGTCGTCCGAAGCAGAGCCGGCGGCAATCGTTTCGGCCCGTGCGATATGCCTGTCCAGCCAGGTGCCGAGTTGCAGAGCGGTGCGTTCCGGGGGCTCGACAAAACATTGCACGATCCAGGCGGCCCAATCTTCGGCTTCGTTCCTGGCACCCCAATCGGTGATTTGTTGAGCGCTGGGATAAGGCCAGCCATCGCGCCGGATCCGCAATTCGAGCTTGCGGGTCAACAGCAGATGGTCCCGCCGCCCCGTCCCGGTGTGGGTCAGTGGGTGCTTGAGCAGGGTGATCAGCGCCTCAGCGGTCAAGTCCTGCTGAAACAACGTGGCAATGTGCCGTAAGAGCCGTCCCGGCGGGGTCAGTTGCGGCGGCGTGCCGGCGCTGTCGTCGGGCAGGATGTCCCAACGATCCAGCGCAGCCGTGACCTGCCGCGATAGCATTCGGTCCGGGGTGATCAGCGCCGCTGTCTCGCCTGTTTCGGCGGCTTCGCGCAGACGCAGCGCGATGGCCAGCGCCTCGTCCCGCCGGGTCGGGGCGTCAATCAGGGTAATGTCGGCCGTGGTCGTGTCGAACATTGGCAGATCCGGCCCCTCGGCGCGCCATTGGTCTGTGACCGGGGCGGGGCGCAGCGCCAGCGACACCAGCCTGTTGCGTGCGGCGTTGGGCGGCGGCGTGTCGGTCCAGGGGATCACTGTGTTGGGCGACTGGTCCAGATTTTGCAGCAATCGGGCGAACCGAAACTGCGGATGGTCTTCGCCGGTCAAGGGGTTGTCCAGTTCCTGCCACACATCCGGGGGTGTGTCGAAATCGAAACCGGGCAGGATCACGGCCCCCTGCGGCAGACGCGCTACGGCCTGCATCAGCCGTAATGTGGTGCCGCGTGACCCGGTTGATCCGGCAAGGATCACGGGATGACGCGGTGGGGCAGTTTTCCAGTCAATCAGTCTTTGTTCCAGTACAATCCTTTGCAACGCGGTGCTGTCCGGCACCTCATCACTGGTATCAAAATACCGCTGCACGATCCGCAGAAAGCTGAGCGCGCGTTGCCAGTGGCCGGACTGATCGCTAACATCCAGTGCCTCGATGGCGGCGGGGGACACAGCCTCGATCTGCATCTCGTCCATGACTCCCGCCAGACTGTCAGCCAGATCATAGAGCGCTGAACGCGGGGCAAGGTCGGGCTGTGATTCAAGCAAACGGGCGATCAGTGTCACCAACTCTAGCCGCCGCCGCAGTGGCGAGACGGGTTCGGGCAGGCTGCTCAGGCTGACCGGATCAGAGAGATCCGTCAGCAACCGGATGCGCGGCAGCAGCGTCGCGGAGCCGGCATCGAACAAAGATATCAGGCGGCGACGCATACGTGTGGTGTTCACGATCAGTTCGACCCGCGCCATCGCTTCGGGGGGGTGCTCGGCCAACCGTTTGCGCAGTCCGTCGATCAGGGCGGCCGGAAAGTCGATACCGGGGGCGAGTCCGAAGACCCGTGGGCTGTCTGTTGGATCAAACATCGGCGTCGGCCAGCATCGCTTCGGCCATGGCGATACCTTCGGGATGGCCGACATCACACCAGCGACCGGGATAGGTCAGACCAAACAGTTCGCCGCGCGTCGCCATGTCGTTCCAAACGACATTCAGGGAAAACGCGGATTTTGCAATTGTCGCCAGACCCTCGGTGCACAGGATTTGCGCGCCAGTATAGACCAGATCACCGCCACGACTAAGCTGACCGTCAGCAGAGCACCCGAAATCACCGCCGCCTTTGCGCCCGATCGCGCGGCCCAGGGGAACACAGAGCAAAAGTGCCTTCATCCGCGCAGGATCCCAGGCATCGGCGAGCAGGCGTAGCGGGTTGGGCCCGGACCACACCGCATCGGTGTTGAGGGTAAATACCGGGTCCGCCCGCAGCAGAGGCAGCGCCACGCGTAGTCCGCCGCCAGTGTCCAGAATCTGCGGTTGCTCGTCCGAGATGGCAACGTCGCGACCAGCCAGGTGCGTCGCCAGTTGATTGCTACGATAGTGCGTATTCACAACCCGGCGCAGCGGGCCAACGGAGTCGGTCAAAGCCAGTGCATGGTCGATCAGCGGCACGCCAGCCACCGGGATCAACGGTTTGGGCTGATTGGCGGTCAGCGCACCCATTCTGGTGCCGAACCCAGCGGCAAAAAGCATTACTGCGTCGGGCATGGGGTTTTCAGTCTTTCTACAATGGGTGCGGTCGGTTCCGGCAGGCAGTCAACAATCAGCGGCGCAATATCGCGCAGCGCAGGGTGTTTCAGGTCTGCCATCAGATGCCCCCACACGCGCGGGATGAGGTCGATATAATGCGGTTTTCCACGGGACGCGGCAAGGCGGGCAAAGACGCCAAGAATGCGCAGATTGCGTTGCGCCCCCAGTACGGCGATCGCGGCGCGAAACGGCTCTTCGGCGATACCGGTTGCGGCAATATAGTGTCGAATTGCAGCCTCGGCAGTGTCGGGGGAAACGTCGCGCCGCGCATCCGTCAAAAGCGAGGCAAGATCATAGGCGCGGTGCCCTGCAAGCGCATCCTGAAAGTCGAGCAGTCCGGTGCGCGCTGTGGCGCTGCGATCGGGCAGCCAAATCAGGTTCTCGGCGTGAAAATCGCGCAGGATCATGACATCTGTGTCGGGGGCATAGCGGTTCAGCGCGCTGTGAAACGCGGCGATGCAAGCCTGTTGCGCGCCCGTGTCGCTATGTCCGGTGGCACGAGGGAGGTAGTGCAAAAAGGCAAGATCGGTCATCTGCGCCAGACGCGAGGGATCAGCAATCGGCAGGGTTCGAGGCGGGGGATACCTGTGAAGCGCAATCAGCGCCTCGGTCGCGGCGAGGTAGAGCGGGGTTTCATCCGACGGATGCTGTTCGCAGAGCCGGGCGAAAAGCGCGTCCCCCAGATCTTCGATCAGCAGCAAACCTTGCTGGGCATTTTCGGCGTAAACCTGCGGCGCGCTAAGGTTCAAGCCGCTCAGATGCCGCGCCAGTTGCGCGAACAGGGTTACATCGCCTTCGGGATCATGCATCAGGATGGCGCGGGTCGAGCCGCGGACCAGACGGATATAGCGGCGCGATGAGGCGTCACCGGCCAGGGGAAATTGCTGTGCATCCTGCCAGCCTACGATGGTCAGAAAGTCCTGGATCATGCGAGGGCCTGCGCGATGATGCCCGCCCATCGTGGCGCGCTCCAGGTAAAGAGCAGATCGCGGCTGTCGTCGGCGTCGCCCGGCGCGGCGAACGATATCTCCAGCGCGTCTGCGGGGGTCAGGGCGGCCAACCTGTCGGGCCATTCGACCACGCAGATCGCCGTCTCAAACGCATCGGTCAGGCCCAGTTCCACGCAATGATCGGGATCGTACAGGCGGTAGAGGTCGGCATGCCAAAGCTCGCCCGCGTCGGTGTCGTATTGCTGCACCAGGGTAAAGGTCGGCGAGGGGACATCCTCGGGTTCGATCAATCGGGATTGGATCAGGCAGCGCGCGAAATGGGTTTTGCCTGCGCCAATTTCGCCCGATAGCAACAGCACATCGCCCGGACGCAGATGCGCGCCAAGGCGCTGCGCCAAAGTACAAGTGCTTTCGGGGGATGAAGCATGGAATAGGGCAGTGGATTTGCGCATGGCGCGAGATTACCCACCCGGCCCCCGGCTGCAAGCCCGTATCAGGTCCGGTCGTCGAGATGCCCGATCAAGTCTGCGGATGATGCCTGCTCTATTCTCTGATCTGCGTCGGCGGGCTGCGCGGTAAACCGGACCACTGTGGCGCCGCCCGACACCGAATCGAGGCGGCACAACAGATGTTCCCCGTTGGTGCGTTTCACATTGGTGGACCATTGGTTGCGATCAGACAGGCTAAGCACCATGTCGCGTATCTTTTGCCAGACCGGAGTCGGAACACAGGCACCCTGCCACAGTCGAATAGCATCGAGAATTGTCATTGCTGCAAAGGCGCTGTCGGGGTCCGTTTTCCACATATCGCGGTAAGCGTCGTTGCAAAAGGTCAGCACACCCAGGGGCGAAAACACTGCCACGGCATCGTCGAACACTTCTATCACCGACTGGTTCAGCTCAAGCTCGCTCCGGAACCGGCGGGTGAGCGAAATTTCGGCGCTGATATCTTCGAGGAGAAAGGCGACGGCGCCATCGGGATGCGGCCGTCCGGTGATCTTGTATGTAAGGCCCGAGGGCAGGGTCCACGTCTCGGAATAGCGGTCGTCCGTCGCGGCCGCAACGAGCGAGGCCATCTGTTCGCGCCAGCCGACATAGTTCTTGGGCTCTGGGATCATGCGATTTTCGCGCATGTGGTCAAAGAACGACAGCAGGTTGGGCCGTCCGCTGAGGAAATCGGCCGGTAGCGCGGTCAGGTCGATCAGCGCCGGATTGAACAGCGCCAGTCGACGGTCGCGGTCAAAGATCGCCAGGCCAATAGGCAGATGCGCAAAGGTTTTTGCCAGGGTCTGGACAAAATTGCGCTGCGCGGTTTCGGCGTTCACAATGGCGTCGATGTCCACGGCATAGTTCAGCCAGGTATCGCTGGATTTGATCGAGGTGACCTCGAACCAATAGCGTTTATCCTGGGTCGAACCTCCGACATTGGCGCGGGTCTTTTGTGGCATCGCGTCTGGGGGCAGCGTCAGGTCGAACAGGTTGCCCTGGGGATCGTCGGGAATCATCCGCCGGGCAAAATCGACATATGCCGCGTTCGACCACAACACGCGACCGGCTGAGTTGCATTGCCAGACCGGATTGGGCAAGGCGGCCATGGCGGTGCGCAGCAACTCGAACTCGGTATGTTCAATCGCCAGCTTGTGGATGTCGGCAAGCGTGGGATCCCGCCCCCGCAACGAGATCCGAAAGTCGCCCGCTTCTGGGGTGAGTTGGAGAATGGTGTCCGGGTTGTCGATGGCCGCGAATTGTTGCGGCGTTTGCGGTGGCTCTGGTGTCAGGTTGGGGAACCGTGATGACAGGATGTTATATAGGCAAGCCCATTTGAACTCCTGCCCGACGGGTTGTCCGATCATCCGCCAAGCTGCTGTTGTCGCGTTAAAGACAAAACCGTCGCGAATCAGAAAATCGACATCCGCCACACCCGAGTCACGGGCCCGGACCGGGCGTTCGGGCCGCAGCGACGAGCGCAGCAAAAGCACCCCAATGATCGCAGATAGACAGGCACCAAGGCCGGCACTGAGTATCAGATATGTCTGCAATTCAGATCCCACCACATGGCGATTGGCTGTTCATGACCAGAGTGATTAAGCTCAGTTAAGATCAGGTTAAGCTTACAAAGACAATGGCGTGATCACACTTCGATTGGCCGGTTTTCTCCGATCCCGGCGCTGTGGTTGCCGGTTTCCGGGACGATTCTGGCGCGGGGCCAAATGACTTCGACGATTGCGCCACGCCGCTCACCTTGGGTTGCGGGCAGCAGGAAAGGGTCGGTGCCATTGGCAAAACTCAGCTCGGCTCCGGTGCGCTCAAGCAGGGTCTTGGCGATGAAGAGGCCCAGACCCATGCCCTCGTAAGCCGGGCGCGACAGGCGGTCGGCCTCGCTGCGGCGCTTGCGCACAAAGGGTTCACCCATGCGGCCAATCAGATGCGGTGGAAAGCCGGGACCATCGTCGAGGATGCGGATCGAAATTGTACCATCGCTCCACCCGGCTTCGATCCAGATGGTGGCGCGGGCAAAGTCTACGGCGTTTTGTATCAGGTTGCGCAGGCCGTGGATGATCTCGGGTCGGCGCAGGATCTGGGGTTGCTGCGCATGTCCCCCCGGATCGGGGATTTCCTGAATCACGATGTCCTTGCCGCGATCCTGATGCGGCTCTGCTGCCTCACGGATCACGGCGACCAGCGGCGCTTGCCGCATGTGCAGATCGTCCTTGCCCGCGCGGCCCATCGACCGCAAAATATCGCGGCAGCGGTCTGCCTGTTCGCGAATCAGCCGGGCGTCGTCCTGTTGTTCCGGTCGGTCGGCAAGATCTTCGATCAACTCGGACGAGGTCAGTTTGATCGTGGCGAGCGGGGTGCCAAGTTCATGCGCCGCGGCAGCAATGACCCCGCCAAGATCGTTGAGTTGTTGCGCACGCGACAGCGCCATCTGCGTGGCGGTCAGCGCGTCGCCCATCGCATGCATTTCGCGGGTGATCCGACGGGCGTAGACAGAAATAAAGATCAGCGCGATCGAAATGGCCGCCCATTGGCCAAAGACAAACATGTCAGGCAGTCGCAGAACTTCGCCCTCGGTGGTGTGCAGCGGCAAATGAAAGAACACCAGCGCCGAGACCATCGCAAACGCGGTGGCAACCAGCAGCACCGTGGACCGCAGTTTCAGCACTGCGGCGGACACGGTTACCGGGCCCAGCACCAGCAGCGAAAACGGGTTGTGCAGGCCGCCAGTGAGGTAGAGCAGAAAGCCCAGTTGCAGCAGGTCAAACATGACCATCGCCAGATTTTCGCTTTCGGTCAGGCGCTTGTTTTCGGGAAAGACAAAGATCGCGACCATGTTGCCGATGACCGACACCCCGACGGCGAGGTAGCACAACCCCAGTTCCAGTTCGAGATCGTAAAGGTTGCGTGCAACGGTCAGCGCGCTGAGCTGGCCGATGATGGCGATCCAGCGCAGCAGGATCATCGTGCGCAAACGGATCCAGTTGCTGCGGTTTACTTCGCCCAGCAGGCTGATTTCGGTCATCGACATCTGCGGTGTTTCGCCCCTTTGACCCCACGCGCTCAATTGATAGGTCTGCGGTACTGGTTAATCAACGACTCCGTCGCACGGGCCGTTTGCACAAGGGACACGCAATGCTTCGCATCGCCGCTATATCCGCTTCGGTTGCTATCACCGCCCTGATGGTGGGCACCTGGTACGTCACGGCGCCCGGCGGCGGGGGCGATGTCTTTGCAAACTGTCGCAGTGGACAGGTGGCGGGGGATATCGGCGGGCCGTTTACCCTGATCAACGGCGATGGTGAGACGGTCACCGACAAGGATGTGATTACGCGGCCGACGCTGCTGTATTTCGGCTATACCTTCTGCCCGGACATTTGCCCGATTGACGTGGCGCGCAACGCCGAAGTGACCGACATCATGGAGGAGCGCGGTGAGACGATCACGCCTGTGTTCATCACGATCGACCCGAAACGCGACACTCCTGACGTGGTAAAGGCTTACGCGGCGAATATGCATGAACGGATGATCGGCCTGACCGGCAGTCCAGAGCAGATCCGGACAGCGAGCCAAGCCTACCGGACCTATTCCAATGTGCATGACACTGGCGACGCGTATTATTTGGTCGACCATTCGACCTTTACCTATCTGGTGCTGCCCGAGCAGGGATTCGTCGATTATTTCCGCCGCGACGTATCCGCCGATGAGATGGCTAACCGGGTTAGCTGCTTTCTGGAAAACGCCTGAATTTTCAGGAGTATTTGACCAACCCCCGGCGGCGGGGTAAATCTGTTCGACGCGATGAGCGGGCGGCAAGGAGGGCGGGATATGACGGAACGGGCTTTGGACGAGCTTGGCAGTGACCGAACCCTTTTGCTGGTCGATGATGACGAGCCGTTTTTGCGCCGCCTTGCCAAGGCGATGGAAAAGCGCGGGTTTGAGGTCGAGATGGCTGGATCGGTGGCGGCGGGATCAGCCATCGCGACGGCGCGCCCCCCTGCCTACGCGGTGGTGGATCTGCGGCTTGAGGATGGCAACGGCTTGGATGTGGTTGAAGTGCTGCGCGAAAAGCGCCCGGATTCCCGCGTGGTAGTACTGACGGGATATGGCGCGATTGCGACAGCGGTCGCTGCGGTCAAGATCGGGGCGACGGATTACCTGTCCAAACCTGCGGACGCGACCGACATCACCAACGCGCTGCTGTGCAAAACCGACGACCTGCCGCCACCGCCCGAAAATCCGATGAGCGCAGATCGCGTGCGATGGGAGCATATCCAACGGGTGTATGAACTGTGCGACCGCAATGTGAGCGAAACCGCGCGGCGGCTGAACATGCATCGGCGGACCCTGCAACGGATCCTGGCCAAACGCAGCCCGAAGTAGCAGGGCGCGGCTTGTAAATTTCGATTTTGAGGTCGTGGCCTTCGGTTCGGGAGTGGGTAATTTCGAACGGGCAAGCCTGTGTCTGGCGTTGTATTTGCGTATTTTTGAAGAGAAGAAGCTGGGGACGGTTCACAGGATGAAGCGTTTCATCACCCGGGGGGCTACGGGGGCGTCGGCTATGGTGTTCCAATCCTCGAAACCGCGGCTTTGATAATAGGCGATGCCGCTGCCGTTGTCGGTGCGGATGGTGGCGTTGATCCATTTGAAACCAAGTCCACGGGCGGCCCGCGCTGTTGCATCGAACAGGGCTGATCCGATGCCAAGCCCGGTGCGCCCCGGCTGCACGAAGGTGGCGATTGTACAGGCTTGGGGCGGCAGGTCGGAATGCGGCTCGATCCACTGGAAACCGAGGATCTTTCCGCTGTCCGATTCGGCGACGTGCCAGGCAGCGCGGTCGGGTGTAGCGGACATCCAGTTCGCAATGTCGCTGCGGGTCATGGGATCAACAAAGGCTGTGGAGCCGCCGATGGCGATGATTTCATTCAACAGCCCGGCCATTTGCCGTGTATCAAGTGTGCCCGCGCGCCGGATTGTCAGGGTCAAAGCTGAGCCATCAATGTGCGGTGTCGCGCTGTGAATTCGACCCGTACGTCCAGCGGCGGACGCAGCCGGATCGCGAGATCGTTCATGAGTTCGGGGGCTGGGCGGCCAAAGAATTTATCAGCCTCGACCTTGGAAAAGCCTGCGATCTGGGTTGCCTCCATCCAGGCACTGATGCGGTCGGCACGCTTGATCTGTTTCTTGACTGTGGCGGGTATCTGCGCAGGCAGACCAAAGCGGATGTGAATTGCCGCCGTCAGTCGATCATCGAGCGCGCCGTAACTGGGCCCGACCGCGGATTTGACCGGTGAAATCATGTCGCCGATCACGTATTCCGGGGCATCATGCAGCAAGGCGGCCAATTGCCATTTGACCGGTGCGGCGGGGCACAACCGCGAATACAAGGTTTCCACCAACAGCGAATGTTCTGCCACGGAATAGGCAAAATCGCCGCGTGTCTGGCCGTTCCAGCGCGCGACAAAGGCAAGGCCGTGGGCGATGTCCTCGATCTCGATATCGACCGGGGTAGGATCCAGCAGATCGAGGCGGCGACCTGAGAGCATGCGTTGCCAGGCACGGGGAGGTTTGGACATGGTGTGGACCTGTTCAGGGGCGGGTCAGTGCACGATATCCACGTTTCGCACAGACGCAGTAGCCGCGCAACTTGGTGATTTTTGAATGCAATGGTTGCTGATTGCGGTTCAATCCGCGACCTGTCGGCGTTCCCAAGCCCCGCATTGGCGCGGAATCCGTTGATAGGGATGCGCGAAAAGGCGGACCTGATGTTGACGCGACTCTGATGCAGGTTGTCCCGCAAATCAAGGGCTGCTACGTCCTCAGGCAACGGACTGACACCAGATTGGAGCGCCGCATATGGCACATGATTATATCGTCAAGGACATTGCACTGGCCGCGTATGGCCGCAAGGAACTTGATATCGCGGAAACCGAAATGCCGGGCCTGATGGCCCTGCGCGCCGAATATGGCCAGAGCAAGCCGCTGACAGGGGCGCGTATTGTCGGGTCGCTGCACATGACAATCCAGACCGCCGCGCTGATCGAGACGCTGGTGGCGCTGGGCGCGGATGTGCGCTGGGCCTCGTGCAATATCTTTTCGACGCAGGACCATGCGGCGGCGGCAATTGCTGCGGGCGGAACACCGGTCTTTGCGATCAAAGGTCAGACGTTGGTTGAGCATTGGGATTACCTTGATCGGTCGTTCATGTTCCCCGAAGGCGCGAACATGATCCTCGACGATGGTGGCGATGCGACGTTGTATGTCCTGTTGGGCGCACGCGTAGAGGCGGGCGAGACTGGCCTGATCGACGTGCCGACCTCGGAAGAGGAAGAGGCGATCTTTGCGCAGATCAAGAAGCGCATGAAAGAGACGCCGGGCTGGTTCACCAAGACGCGCGACGCGATTCAGGGTGTGTCGGAGGAGACCACGACCGGTGTTCACCGCCTTTATGACCTGCACAAGAAGGGTCAGTTGCCGTTCCCGGCGATCAATGTGAACGACAGCGTCACTAAGTCCAAGTTTGACAACAAGTATGGTTGCAAGGAATCGCTGGTCGACGGTATCCGCCGTGCCACCGACACCATGATGGCCGGCAAGGTTGCTGTTGTGCTGGGCTACGGTGACGTCGGCAAGGGCTGTGCCGCGTCGTTGCAGGGCGCCGGTGCCCGCGTCAAGGTGACGGAGGTCGATCCAATCTGCGCGCTTCAGGCGGCGATGGACGGGTTCGAGGTTGTCCGGCTTGAGGATGTGGTCACCACCGCCGACATCTTTGTCACCACCACCGGCAACAAGGACGTGATCCGCATCGAGCATATGCGCGAGATGAAGGATATGGCCATCGTCGGCAACATCGGCCATTTCGACAACGAAATTCAGGTTGCCAGCCTGAAGAACCACAAATGGACCAACATCAAAGAACAGGTGGACATGATCGAGATGCCCAACGGGCACCGTCTGATCCTGCTCTCCGAAGGGCGTTTGCTGAACCTCGGCAATGCCACCGGCCACCCGTCATTCGTGATGTCGGCATCCTTTACCAATCAGGTGTTGGCGCAGATCGAGTTGTGGACAAAGGGTAACGAATACCAGCCCGGTGTCTTTATCCTGCCCAAACATCTGGATGAAAAGGTCGCGCGCCTGCATCTGGAACGCATCGGTGTGCGCCTGACCGAACTGAACGCCGAGCAGGCCGCCTATATCGGCGTCTCGCCTGAGGGACCATTCAAGCCCGAGCATTACCGCTACTGACAACGCCAGACTTTGGGAAACTGAAAGCGCCGTCCAGATATCTGGGCGGCGTTTGTGTTTCTGGCGGCAAAAAGGACGGCAAGCCGACCAAACGCAGCTGCATTTGATTGGTTGCAAGGTTGTATGTACCGACAAAATTCGGGCAATTTCCTGCCACCCGCAGCGCCGGTCGCCGTTTATGCCCGCGCCGGGTGCCGGTTTCACGCCCCGAACCGAATTGTGGGAAAGTTATTTTCGCTAGATCTTTAGTCTGAGCGGCAGACTCATAAGGAGCGCGCGGGAACGCGGAATCCAAGCTGTTGGTTCCACGCAAAATTATTCAATCGGCGGAAACCCCCGGCGGGTCTGGCGCATTGTATTTGCATAACGTCAACGACACTAGGAGATGAACGATGACACTCAAGAATATGATGATCGGTTCGGCAGTTGCTGCTCTCGTCGCTGGGGGCGCCATTGCTCAGGAAACATCGACCGAAGCACCCGCACCGCTGGTGCCGTCGGCAGAAGTCGAAACCCAATCCGATGCGACCACCGATGGCACCGAAATGGGCACCGGGTCTGATATGACGGCTGAAACGCCGGTCATACCGGATGCTGATGTCGAAGCGGATACCGAGATGTCGACCGATATGCCGGTTGCACCGGACGCCGGGACCACGCTTGCCCCCGAGACTGGTATGGCGGCCGAAACCCAGCCGACTCTGGGCGATGACATGGGCGCAGACCCGCTCCCGAACGATGTCGCTGAATTGACCGTGGACCAAGTTCTGGGCATGACCGTGACCGGTATTGACGACGAAACCATCGGCGAGATCGACTATGTTGTTGCGCAGCCCGACGGTCCGGCTTTTGTGATCGGTGTTGGTGGGTTTCTTGGCCTTGGTGAATACACCGTGGCGATCCCCGCTGACCAGTTTTCCGTGACCGAAGACGGTTATCTCAAGCTGGCGTCGATGACCCGGAGCGATATCGAAGCGCAGCCTGAATTCGACGAAAGCGGCGTTGAAGGGCTGGAAGGTGACGTGGTGATCGGCAGCCTGTCGTAAGCCACGTCATCGAACAGAACAGTTGCAGGGCGCGCCAAACTTGGCGCGCCCTTGGCACGTCGCGGATCAGGTGCCTAGCGGCGACACAACCCCGTCTTGCAGAACCACAGAGTCATAGGCTTTGCGGGCGAAAACGGCGCGGACCATCGGTTCAAAGTGATCAAGGGGCAGGGCGTCATAGGCCGGATCAAAGGATGACTGATCCCAGCGTTCGCAAAACGTGGCGCAGCTGTCAAAGCAAGGGTGGTCGCGAAACCGTTCGCGGGCGTTGCGGTCCCAGCCGTAGTGGTGGCCGTAATATATCATCTGAAAGATGCCGTGATGTTCGACCACCCAGGCCACATCCCAGCGCACAAAGGGGCGAATCACTTCGGCCGAAAATCGGTCGTGGTTCTGCGGAGCGAGCCCGTCGCCAATATCGTGTAACAGCGCGCCGACAATCCAGTCGATGTCCGCGCCATCCCGTTCAGCCCGTGTGGCAGCCTGTAGCCCGTGGGTCATTCGGGTGATCTTGTACCCTTCCAGCGTCGCTTCATCCTGGCGGCGCAACTCGTCCAGAACCCGGTCAGCGGTCAGCGCAAGATACGGTTTTTCAAGTGTTTCCAGCAGGTGATAATCTTCGGCGGTGCCGTCCTTCATCTGGGTAAAGCTGACTGTATCGCGGGTCATGGGCTGATTTCCTTTCGGATCGGTGTGGGGCGGCAAGGGCAGTGTAGGATCAGACGCTCGCCGGATCAAAACGCGGGACGCCGGTGCCCGCTGATTTTGTCCGGTGGTGGACTTGGACGCCCACACAATTGTCGATGCTGATATGCTAGATCGCAAGTGGGGGGAACGCCGGGGGATTATCCCCATTGTCAGACGCGGGTAATGTCGTCACGATATCGGCGGGTCGAAAGCAGACCAGAACACTCGGGTATAAGACGGGCAGCGCCCCGCACATAGGGAAAGAGGACAGATGGGAAAACGTGATGATCTGATCGCCAAATATGCGGACGATCTGCGCAGCAAATGCGGGATGGAACCGGATATGGCGCTGCTGACCAAGGTGACGATCGGCTGTGGTCCCGCGATCTACAACAATGACGCATCGACGGTGGCCGGATCACAAGCGTCCGAGCTTGAGACGGTCAAAACCAATTTCCTGATCAAAAAACTGGGCCTGGCCGATGGACCAGAACTGATGGATGCGATCAATTCGGTGATTGATGTCTACGGAAAATCCGAGCGCAACAAATATCGCGCGGTGGTCTACTATATGCTGACCAAGCATTTCGGCAAGGAAGCGGTGTACGGCTGAGCGCATCCGCAGCCTTGCACGAGTGACGCTAACCTGTGAGGGTTAAGGGAGCCTTGCCAATATGGCTTGCATTGCGCGGACTATGAAATTGTCGGGTGTCGGGTTCTGCGTTAAGTATCGGTGATACAGGCCAGAATGGCCGGAACCTGATTTTGATCACGATAGGTGCTGTGGGAGCGCCGGGGTGACAGAGGGGGTTCTGGCCGATTGGTCAGGACCCCCTTTTTGGGTATGCATCTGCACGATCTTGGTAGGCAGGGAATGCTGTGATCAGAATAGCGTTAGCACCAGTCCGATGATCGCACAGCCACAGGTCGCATAGCCGCCGTCGATCAGCGTCAACCGAAAGGGGCGCATCGCGTAGGCGTTGTTGATCATGATCCAGGGGCTGATAAAGAAGAGTCCGATACCCAGACCCGACAACAGCCCGCCCCCGGCGGTGGTGATGCCCGAGCTGGCAAAGATGTGCCGCATCATGCCCGCCACCAGAATCATCGCTATCGCTGACAGCAGGAACGGCAGTTTTGATCCGTCGCCTTGCGGTTTGCCATCTGGCCCGCGTGCAATGCCCACTGCAGCCATCCAAGGGTTGGCCAGCGTCATGTACCAGGCCGCACCAACGGCAAAGCCCGCGAAGGCCGCCACCAGAACTGATAGAATACCCATAACGCGCCCTCTGATTCGCCGATTGGATCACGCTATCTCGCAATCGCCCTGCGCAGCTAGGGCTTTGTTTCGCCCAAGGCACAGACCGCGCGCCATTCGTCGTCGCTCACCGGTTGGACCGATAGGCGCGAATTGCGCACCAGGACCATCTCGGCAAGCTGCGGGTCAGCTTTGATGATGTCCAGCGTCACCGCGCTGACAAGAGGACGGACCGCCTTGATATCCACGCATTCCCAGCGGGGATCGTCGGTACTGCTGTCGGGATGGGCTGTGGCGCAGACTTGGACAATGCCAACGACCGCCTTTTCCGTCTGCGAATGGTAAAAGAACCCCAGATCGCCAAGGGCCATGTCACGCATGAAATTGCGGGCCTGATAATTCCGCACGCCGTCCCATTCTTCGCCATCGTCGCCTTTGGCCACCTGATCGGTCCAGCCCCAAACCGACGGTTCAGATTTGAATAGCCAGTACCGCATCAGCCGATAACCCGGTTCCAGGCCACCAGCTCGACCGAGGCAAACAACCCGGCCTTGCCGTAGGGATCACCGGCGACCCAGGCTTCGGCTTCGGCCATATCAGCCACGTCAAGGATGATCAGCGATCCCGCCATCTCACCGGCATCATCCAACAGCGGGCCGGCCTGTTGCACGGCTGCGGATGCCTTGAGGTAAGCAACGTGATCGGGGCGGTTTTCCCGACGCACCGGCAGCGCGCCGGGTTTGTCGCGGGCGATCAGAGCGATAAGCATATTATTCCTCCTTCAGGGGACGTGAGAGAAGCGCGGTCAGCGCCTCGGGAATACTGGTTTCACCGTCGACGATGGCCGCGACAGTGGCACAAATCGGCAGGTCCAGCCCGCGTGCGGCGGCCAGTTGGGTGACGGCGCGGGCCGTGGCTGCGCCTTCGACGGTTTGACTGTGGTCAAAGGGATCGTTGCGACCCAATGCCAGGCCAAACCGATAGTTTCGCGACAAATCCGAGGTGCAGGTCAGTGCCAGATCACCTAAACCAGAAAGTCCTGACAGAGTGTCCGGCAACGCGCCTAGCATTGCGGCAAGGCGTTGCAATTCCGAAAATCCGCGCGTCATCAGCGCGGCGCGGGCGCTGTCACCCAGACCGGCTCCGATGCAGGTGCCGCAGGCAATGGCGATCACGTTCTTGAGGGCACCACCCAATTCGGCGCCGATCACATCCGTTGTCCGATACAATCGCAATGTTCGGGTCGAAAGTTGCTGTTGTAGGGCGCGGCCCATCGCAGCATCGGCGCAGGCCAGCGTCAGCGCCGTTGGCTGGCCCCGCGCGATATCCGCGGCAAAACTGGGGCCGGTCAGCAGGGCGGGAATCGCCTCGGGCTTTAGACGCGCGATGGTTTGCGCCGGTCCGTCCCAGGTGGTCAGGTCCAGCCCTTTGCAGCAGGCCACCAATGGAACGCCGGACAACGGGCCGGGGATCTGTTGCAGCAGTCCGGGCAGACTTTGTGCCGGAGTAGCGAGGAGCAGCGTGTCAGCATCAAATAACGCCGCAAACTCGGTCGAAAACGTCAGATTGGACGGCAGCGTGACTCGCGGCAGGCGATCAGTCTGGCGGGTTTGTTGCATCGCCGCCAACCTCGCAGCATCGCGACCCCAAAGAGTCACCACGCCGCCGTGGCGCGCCAGCACACAGCCCAGTGCGGTGCCAAACGCGCCCGCCCCGAGGATGCCGATGCTCATGCCTTGGCCCCCTTTTTGCCCGAGCCAAGCATTGGTACGGCGGACCGATCCAGCGGCCAGCGCGGGCGGGCCGACAGGGTCATGTCGTGACGCACCCCTTGGGCAAACAGTTCGCCGCCGGCATAGGCGATCATCGCTGCGTTGTCAGTGCATAGCGCCAAAGGTGGCGCGACAAACCGCAGATCGGCATCGGCGCAAAGCGTCTCTAACCCGGCGCAAATGGCCCGATTGGCGGCGACACCGCCGGCGACGGCAAAACCGGGAACGGGTGGCTGTTCCTTAAGATACAGCGCGATGGCACGGCGGGTTTTGCCAATCAGAACATCGCGCACGGCCGCCTGAAATCCGGCGCACAGATCGGCGACATCCGTCTCAAACAGCCCACCTTGGGCGGCTATCAACGTATCGCGTTGCCGCAGCAGCGCGGTCTTGAGGCCGGAAAACGACATGTCGCAGCCGGGCCGATCCATCAGCGGTCGGGGAAAGGCAAAGCGCGCCGGATCCCCCGCGACTGCGGCATGTTCGACCGAAGGCCCTCCCGGTTGTGGCAGGCCTAGTAGGCGGGCGGTCTTGTCAAACGCCTCGCCTGGTGCATCGTCGATGGTGCCACCGATGCGGCTGAAATCCTGCGGGCCGCGCACGATCAGGAACTGGCAATGCCCGCCTGAGACGAGCAACATGAGGTAAGGGTAGGGCAAGTCATCCGTCAGGCGCGGAGTCAGGGCATGTCCCGCCAGGTGGTTGACACCGATCAGCGCAAGGCCCGATCCCACCGACAGCCCCTTGGCCATCATTACCCCGGACAACACGCCGCCGATCAGCCCGGGGCCTGCCGTGACCGCAATGGCATCCATGCCCGACAGGGGCAGACCCGCGTCGGCCAATGCCTGAGCCACGCAAATATCCAGCTTTTCCGCATGGGCGCGCGCGGCAATTTCGGGCACGACGCCACCATAGGCACGATGCAGCGCGTCCTGTCCCAGCACGATGGACGACAGGATCTTGCGACCGCGCACCACGGCGGCGGCGGTATCGTCGCAGCTGCTTTCCAGCCCGAGAATGGTCAGCGGGGCAGTCATGGCGTCTTCCCGTTGCGTCTGTGCCGTTGCGGAGTTACCACCGCAGCATGTCTCTCACAATCCCGCTCCTGCCGTGATCGCGCAACGCCCCGTGGTCCTGATGACCCGGCCCAAGGCGGCTTCGCGGGCGTTTATCGCGGATCTTAAGGTTGGCACGCAGATCCGTTTCGACGCGCTGTGCAGCCCGTTGATCGGGATCAAACCACTGGAACCGCCCCCAGACCTTGGTCGGTATCGGGGGCTGATCTTTACCTCGGCCAATGGGGTCGAGGCATATCGTGCACTGGGCGGGACCGATCAGGGGATGTGCTTTGCCGTGGGAGAGGCCACCGCCTGCGCGGCACGTGCCGCCGGGCTGGTTGCCCGGTCGGCGCAGGGCGACGCCGGGGCGCTGATCGCCCTAGTGACAGCGAGTCAAAACCCCGGCCCACTGTTGCACCTGCGCGGCACCCACAGCCGGGGGGATGTGGCGGCCAGCCTTTGCGCCGCAGGGATAGAGACGGACGAGGCGGTGATCTATGACCAGCCGCTGCGGCCCCTCTCTTCCGGGGCACTGGCGGCGCTGGTTGGCCCGGCTCTGGTGATCGCGCCGCTTTTCTCGCCCCGGACGGCGCGACATTTTGTGCATTGCCATCAGGGCCAAGGCCCGCTTTATTTGATCGCAATGAGCAGGCGCGTGGCCGATGAGCTGGCGGATCTGCCGTTTAACCGTATGGTGGTCGCTGCCCAACCGACAGGCGCAGCGATGAAGAAAGCAGCATGGGACACTCTTGATTTGGTCGCGGCGCTTGAGGCGGGCAAGGGTGCGCACTAAGGTCCGATAGAAGGACCAAGATTTTCAGTGCTTTGAGATTCGAAAGGGTGGAAACACGTGGCAGACGCGGACAAGTCCAAAGATACGCCGGAAGAAGATATCGCCGGGCGCGAAGACGGTGTCGTAACGCCAGAGCCCGTTGACGACGGGATTGCAGATGCTGTTGTCGTTCAGGATGAGCCGGGCACTGACACACCCTTGATGGGCGACGATACGCTCTCGGAAGCGACGACAGAGTCAGAGTCAGTCGATTCCGGCGAAATTTATACCGTTGAAGGCACGGTTCCCGATGACGACAGCCTGTCGGCGGTCGATGACACCACGATACCAGAGCCGGACGAAGCAGAAGACCCTGTGACTGGCAACTCAGAGGATGACTCGACCACTACGGTGATTGCCCCCGTCCCTGGGGTGGTCAAGGAAACCGTTGTTGAGCGCAAAGGCGGCTTTGTCCCGATGGTGATTGGTGGGATCGTTGCCGCTGGAATTGGGTATCTGCTGGGACAGTACCAGAACCAAAGCTGGCCCTTTGGGGACGGAACGGCCGAGGTTGATCCGTTCGAGCAAGAAACCCGCACTGAACTGGCCTCGCAGGGCAATCTGCTGTCCACCTTGTCGGGCCGGGTCGATGCGGTCGAAACAGCGGTTGGCGGACTTGACCTGTCATCGGTCGAAGGCAATGTAGAGACGCTGACCGGCGCTGTGGACAGCTTGCAGGATCAGATAAGCGGCATGTCGGACAAGATCGGTCTGCTCGAAGTGCGCACGGTCGAGCTTGAGAAACGCCCGATCACGGAAAACGTCGCCCCCGAGGCGATTGCCGCCTATGAGCGCGAGATCGAAGCGCTGCGCGCGGACGTCGAATCGCAGCGCGCCGAGATCCAGAATATCGCCCAAGAGGCCGTTGTCGCCGAGCAGAATGCCGAAACGCAGGCCGAACTGGCCAGAATGCACACCGCGCTGGCGACGATGCAGGCGGCGCTGGACAATGGCGACCCCTTCGCTGAACCGCTCGGCGTGATTTCTGCGTCGAAATCCATCACGGTGCCCAGCGAACTGAGCGCGGCGGCCGACGCCGGTGTCCCGATGTTGAGCGAGTTGCAGGACGATTTTGCCCCGGCGGCGCGTGATGCGCTGGCTGCGGCGCGGTCCGCCACCGCACCGGATGCAGAGGTGGGCAACCGCCTGTCGCTGTTCATGCGTGAACAATTGGGCGCCCGGTCGATTACACCACGCGAAGGTGCCGATGCGGATGCTGTCCTGTCGCGCGCCGAGGCCGCCGTAAAATCCGGAGATCTCGCCACCGCAGTGGCGGAATTAGAGACCCTTCCGCCCGAAGCGCTGGCCGCGATGGATGATTGGGTGACCCGCGCGCGGATGCGTCTGAATGTACAGGCTGCAGCGCAGACGCTGGGCCAGGAACTGAACTAGGATAAGGGTCGGACAATGCTTTGGTCTCTCATAAAGATTGTGATTTTTGTCGCGCTGGTCGCGGCATTGACCCTTGGTGCCGGGTACCTCATGGAAAGCTCGGGCGGGATTCAGATCACCGCGGCGGGGATGGAATTCAACCTTGGCCCGCTTCAGTCGGTGATCGCTGCGCTTGTGTTGCTGTTGGTCGTCTGGCTGTTTTTCAAACTCTTTGCGCTGCTGATTGCGGTGCTCAAATTCCTCAACGGTGATGAGACAGCGCTGTCGCGCTATTTTGACCGCAATCGCGAGCGCAAGGGATATCAGGCGCTGGCCGAAGGGATCATGGCGCTTGCGTCCGGTGAAGGGCGCGTGGCAATGGCCAAAGCCGCCAAAGCCGAGCGTTACCTGCAAAAACCCGAAATCACTGATCTGATCACCGCTCAGGCGGCCGAGTTGAACGGCGACACAGCCAAGGCTGAGCAGGTATACAAGCGGTTGGTGCAGAACGATGCGACCCGCTTTGTTGGTGTGCGTGGCATCATGAAGCAAAAGATCGCCAAAGGTGATACCGTAACAGCGCTGAAACTGGCGGAGCGGGCTTTTGCGCTGAAACCCAAGCACGAAGAGGTTCAGGACATCCTGCTGCGTCTTCAGGCGGAAAACGCGGATTGGGTTGGCGCTCGCAAGACGTTAGGAGCCAAGCTGAAATACGGCAGCTTGCCGCGTGACGTTCATCGTCGTCGCGACGCTGTTCTTGCCCTGTCCGAAGCCAAGGATGTGATTGACAGCGACAAGAGTATCGAGGCCCGTGAGGCAGCGATTGCCGCCAATAAGGCGTCACCGGATCTGATCCCTGCCGCGACTATGGCTGCACGCGGTTACATCGCCGAAGGCCGCCCCAAGAACGCCCTGCGCATCCTGAAAAAGGCGTGGGATATGCGCCCACACCCCGATCTGGCCGCCGCCTTTGCGGAAATTGTGCCGAACGAAACCCCGCAAGAGCGGCTCAAGCGGTTTCACCAACTGACCATTCTCAAGCCCGAGCATCGCGAGACCCGTCTACTGCAGGCTGAACTGAACCTTGCCGCCGAGGATTTCCCGGCAGCGCGTCGTGCGCTGGGCAATTTGGTCGAGAATGAGCCGGATACCCGCGTTCTGGCCATCATGGCAGCCGTCGAGCGCGGCGAGGGAGCCTCGGATGCGGTTGTGCGCGCCTGGCTGGCCAAGGCGCTGACAGCGCCCCGAGGTCCACAGTGGGTCTGCGACAATTGCAACAACATCCATGCCGAATGGGCGCCGATCTGTAACAACTGCTCTAGTTTTGACACGCTCAGCTGGAAGTCTCCGCCGCAATCTGACTTGTCGGCAACCGTTGGCGCAGAGATGTTACCGCTGCTTGTCGGTCCACAAGAGGTTGCTCCCACGCCCGTCGAAATCGACCCCGCCGAGGCCGCAGCGTCAGAGGAACAGCAAGCGCTGGATGCAGAAGTGATCGACATGGTGGCCGGCAACCGATCGACAGAGTCGACCGGGGACAAACAGGTCTAAAGTGTCAGATTCAGGATCGCGCTTGCCTGAGGTGGCGGTGCGATCCTCGTGACCATGGTCCGGCCTGACGACAATAGCTAATATTTATCAGGTATTTAGCTTGTCGCAATGGTGCCGCACAAGGGAACCACACAACCGTCTCACGGTGTTGCACCAACCCGCATCATCTGTCTATGGTGACAGGCACTTAGGCCCGAGTCCGTCTCCCCATGTTTCAGGGTGGATCACCACGGCGCAGGCCAAAGTGTGGGGCAGGAATGGCGGGGCTGACGAATATCAGCATCAAGAACGCGGAGCCGGGAAGGCTGTCGGATGGGCGTGGCCTGATCCTCGACAAGTCCAAGACCGGATCGGGCCGGTGGATGTATCGCTATCAGCATCTTGGGAAGCGCAGGGACATGGGCTTGGGATCGTGGCCGACTATCACGCTGGCGCAGGCCAGAGCGGCCCGCGACAAGTGGGCGGCTGTCTTGGCGGATGGTCCGATCCGGTCAGCGTCAGGCAGGCCCAGAGGGACGCAGAGAAGGCCGACCGGGATCAGCACGATCCGACATTTGCCGAAATGGTCACGGTGGTTTTCGAAGCGCGGAAAGCCAGCTTGCGGGGCGACGGCAAGCGGGGCAGATGGCGCAGCCCGCTCGACACGCACGTGATTCCCAAGATCGGGCGGAAACGAATGTCCGCTATCCACCAAACCGATATCAAGGCCGCGTTGCAGCCGATATGGCGGTCCAAGCAGCCGACCGCAATCAAGGCGCTGCGGCGCACTATGATCGTGTTCAACGAGGCCAAGGGCGTGGGCGTTCCGTGCGATCCGTTCGTGGTGGAGGCGGCAAAGCGGATGCTTGGAATCGTCAGGCACGAACCGACGCACATCGTCGCGACCCCATGGCAGGAGATACCCGCGCTCTATGCCAGACTGAGGACCGACATATCATCGCACCTTTGCCTGCGATGGATGATCCTGACGTTGGTGCGGGCAGATGGGTGCAAGGGTGCGCGGGTATCGGAGATAGACGGGGATGTTTGGACCGTGCCAGCGGATCGCGTCAAGGGTATGGAGGGCGCTGTGACGGACTTCCGGGTGCCGTTATCGGCAGAGGCTTTGCTTATCCCGGATGCAGCCAGATCGTTCGGCCTGGACCTGATGTTTCCGGGGCGTGGCGACCGCGCACTGTCCAGCACGGCGCTGGAAAAGGCGCTAAACGAAATGGACGAGGCGGGCAGGCCGCACGGTTTCAGGTCCAGCTTTCGCGATTGGGTGCAGGACATCGAAGCGGCCAGCTACGAGGTCGCAGAAACCATCCTTGGCCACAAGATTGGAAGCCGCGTAGTGCGCGCCTATGCCCGGTCGGATCTGCTGGAACGCCGTCGCCACGTGATGGAGGCATGGGCGCGGTTTGTGACCGGGCACGCGCAGAACGTGGTGTCGCTCAAAGGCTGACAGCACGGATTGCAAAGTCGCTGCGGCCCGTTGATTGCATTGCCCCCGCCGATTAAGGCGAGTGCAGTGAGTCACACATCCCCAAACCGCAGCCTTATACTGCCGCTCTCAAGCGTAGCGCTGGCGATCCGCTCATGCGTTATCGCCCTCGGGAGGCCGCCCACCTCGCCACGCTCGCGAGCCCGATCGATACCGGCTTTGGTTCGCTCCCGGATGAGGTCACGCTCCAACTCGGCGAAGACTGCCAGCAGATGGATCATCGCCTTACCCATTGGACCTGTCGTGTCGACGCGCTCTGTCAGGCTGACGAATGCCACCCCACGCTCGGACAGCAGTTTGAGCGTCTCGAGGATACTGCCCAAGGTGCGGCCAAGGCGGTCGAGCTTCCAGACGACAACCGCGCTACCCTCGTGCTGGCAGGTCTTGATCGCCCGGATGAAGTTTGGCCGCTTCATGGTTCCGCCGCTGGCCCGATCGACAAAGATCAGCTGCTCTGGAACGCCGTATCGCTTCAAGGCCTCGATCTGCATGTCAGGATTCTGGTCTGAGGTGGAAACGCGAGCGTATCCAATCTTGCGGTTAGGCCGGTTTCCGGATTCAGACGCCATTTTCTTACCAAGTCCCGACAATGATGCAGGTTCAATGTGGACTGAGTATCTGGACAAAATAAGCATTGCTGAGGGGAGACCCAAAGACAAGATCCAGATGATCTCGAATGTCGTCTGTGCAAACTTTACTCCGGTTCGTGCTGTCGAACTTAGCGATCGCTGCCAGCCCTTCCACGACATTTGTGCCTGGCGCAGCATGACGCGGGGCTCCGACACGAAGGGCGGATGGACTAAGCCGCTCCGCGGCATCGGCGCCTGATCGCAAGGTCGGCAGATATTTCATGGTTTTTCTTTGTGGCATGCCGGTCTGGGCTGACGATTGGGGTCTTTCCCACCGTCAGACAGGAGGTTCCCATGAAGGAGGAGAAGGCCACCCCGCTGCGTCAGCGGATGATCGAAGATATGGATATTCGGGGGCTGTGCGAGAAGACGCAAAAAGCGCACATCCGGAATGTGAAGCATTTCGCGTCATTCCTCGGGCGGCCGCCCGATACAGCCACCCCTGAAGATCTGCGCGCCTATCAACTCAAGATGACACAGGACGGCGTATCAGCCAGCACTTTCAACGTGCGCATCATTTCCCTGCGGTTCTTCTTCGGGATCACTTGCGGGCGTGATGAGATGAAGCGCTTCATGCAGTTTCATCGCAAGCCCCGCAAATTGCCGATTGTCCTGAGTGTCGAGGAGGTGGCTGATTTGATGGCCGCCGTGCCCGGCCCTGGGCTCAAATATCGGGCGGCTCTTGGCATCAGTTACGGTGCCGGGCTGCGTGCATCCGAAGTCTGCAACCTCAAGGTCAAAGATATCGACAGCGATCGGATGCTGATCCATGTCGATGACGGCAAGGGCGGGCGTGATCGAAAGGCCATGTTGTCGCCGAGCCTGCTGGATCTGTTGCGCGACTATTGGCGCGAGTCGCGCCCCGAGGGGTGGTTGTTCCCCGGCAAGCCAAAGATCAGCCCGCTGTCGCCCCGACAACTGAACCGTGCATTCACCTCGGCCAAGCACATGGCAGGTATCCAGAAGGCCGCCACGCTGCACACATTGCGGCACAGCTTTGCCACACACCTGCTGGAAGCCAACACGGACGTGCGGGTGATCCAGGTGTTGCTTGGCCACTCCAAGCTGACGACCACAGCACGGTATGCCCATGTGGCGACAAAGACCATCCGCAGCACTGTCAGCCCTTTCGAGCAGATGAAGCTGTTGCAGGACGAGACCCTGCGACGAGGGATGCAATAGCGCCAGGGGCCGGTGCCCCGGCCCAAGCTGGAGATCGCTGACATATTCCGCGCCCATGGCCCTGCGTGGCGGCAGGCCAACGCTGGGCGTGTCAGCCTCTCCCAGCTCAAAGTGATGTCGGCGATTGAAGCCTGCCGGACCGAAGCGCTCGGCGGGCATGTGGCCGGTTGCGCCAAGTGTGGCCACCACCATATCGCCTACAATTCCTGCAAGAACCGGCATTGCCCGAAGTGTCAGGGACCGGCCGCGCGCGACTGGATGGAGGCCCGTGCCGAGGACCTGCTGCCGGTGGAGTATTTCCACGTCGTCTTCACGATACCCGCCGAGATTGCGCAGATCGCCTACTGGAACAAGAAGGCGGTCTACGGGCTGCTGTTCAAGGCATCGGCGCAAACGGTGATGACCATCGCGGCCGATCCCAAGCGCCTCGGCGCCCGGATTGGCATGACCAGCGTTCTGCACACCTGGGGATCAGCGCTGACGCATCATCCCCACATCCACATGATTGTCCCGGGCGGCGGCCTGTCGCCCGACTCTGCGAAGTGGGTCGCCTGCAAACCGGGTTTCTTCCTTCATGTGCGGGTGCTGTCGCGGTTGTTCAGGCGCCTGTTTCTGGACGGGCTCATGGAACTGCACCGGACCGGGCAGCTGGCCTTCTTCGGTGATCTCGAAGGGTTGGCCGCAGCTGATGCCTTCAAGGCCTGGCTCGCCCCGTTCCGGAAGGCCGAGTGGGTGGTTTACGCCAAACCACCCTTTGGAGGGCCTGAGGCAGTTCTGGCCTATCTGAGCCGATACACCCACCGCGTCGCGATCTCGAACGCCCGCCTGGTCAGCGCCGATGCCCAAACTGTCGCCTTCAGCTGGAAGGATTACCGCATCAAATCGGGCGCACCACTGCCCGGCAGTGGTTTGCGCAGCACAACCACGAGAGGGCGCCAAAAGGTCATGCGCCTGGCCACGCCCGAGTTCATCCGTCGCTTCCTGATCCATGTCCTCCCTGAGGGCTTCCACCGCATCCGGCACTACGGCCTACTGGCCAGTTCGACTCGCAAGGACAACATCACAAAGATCCGCGCCTTGCTCTGCCTCCAAGGGCAGGAACAGGCCACCGTGTCAGGCCGCGAAGCCGAGATCACCCCACTCACCCTGCGCGAACCGTGCCCCTGTTGCGGCGGCCCCATGCGCATCATCGAGATCTTCCGCCGCGGGCAAAAACCGATGTCGCGGGCACCTCCGAGGCAGCAAGCCGCATGACACACCGCCTGTCAGATGGCACAGAACGCAACCGGCTGCACCCTGCAGATCCGGGAATGACAGGCTGTGCCCATCTTCCTTTGGCGCGAAACACGATGGCAATCATGCCAAATCGTTCAGCGGTTACGAGGGCATCGAACGCACTCGTGCCCGTCTCAGGCGCCGTGTGCAAACTCGGCCGCACCCCTGATACAAACGGTGCCCCAACCGCCAGCACACTTTCCCCATAGGGTGATCCAAGCCCCCCGCGGCTTCCTCCTTCCGAGGTTTGTCAACGTGGGCCGCCATCTCATGGCCGCCACCGTCGCGCCGCGGCCCACATCGAAAAACCTTCAGGAAAGTGTGAATTCGCTGCACCAGCGCGGGTGCCACCTCAGATTGACGAAAGCAGCCATTCAGGGGTCGGATGGCCCGGTTGTCATGTTGCACCGGGCATCAAGGTCAGTTCTGCGCAGGGAGCGGACCTTGCAAATTCGCGAACCATGGTCGGCCTTGATGACGATTGGGGCCTTCTCAATCATCAGACAGGAGGTTCCCATGACCGAGGAGAGGATTTCGCCGCTGCGGGCGCGGATGATCGAAGACATGCGCATCCGTGGGATGGGCGAGAAGGCTCAGAAGGCCCACATCCGGGCGATCAAGGATTTCGCCCAGTTTCTTGGGCATTCGCCGGATACGGCCACCCCGGAGGAGTTGCGCGCCTACCAACTGCACATGACCGACGCCGGGGTCACGGCCAGCACGTTCAACGTGCGGATCGTGGCGCTGCGGTTCTTTTTCGGCATGACCTGCGGGCGCGAAGAGATGAAGCGGTTCATGCAATTCCGCACCGAACCGCGCAAGCTGCCGGTCGTCTTCAGCGTCGAGGAGGTGTCCGACATCGTGATGGCGGCACCGGGGCCGGGCCTGAAGTATCGGGCTGCGTTGAGCATCAGCTATGGTGCCGGGCTGCGCGCGGCCGAGGTCTGCAACCTCAAGATCGGCGACATCGTGCCACAGGCGCGTCTCCGACACGACAGCGACCGGATGCTGATCCACGTCGAGCAGGGCAAGGGGCAGAAAGACCGCAAGGTGATGCTGTCGCCCGGATTGCTGGAGTTGCTGCGTGCCTGGTGGCGCGAGGCACGGCCGGAGGGCTGGCTGTTCCCCGGCAAGCCGAAGATCAACCCGATCTCACCGCGCCAACTGAACCGCGCTTTCACCTCGGCCAAGCACATGGCCGGGGTCAAGAAGGTCGCGACGCTGCACACGTTGCGCCACAGCTTCGCGACGCATCTGCTGGAGGCCAATACCGACGTGCGGGTGATCCAGGTGCTGCTCGGCCACGCCAAGCTGACAACCACCGCGCGATACACCCATGTCGCCACCAAGACGATCCGCGACACGGTCAGCCCCTACGAGATGCTGGCGAAGTTGCAGGACCAGACCGTGAAGCGAAGTCTGGAGTGACCGGGCGCCGGGGTGTCCCGGCCCAAGCTGGAGATCGCTGACATCTTTCGCGCCCATGGTCCCGCGTGGCGGCGGGCCAATGCGGGGCATGTCAGCCTCTCACAGCTCAAGGTGATGTCCGCAATCGAGGCCTGCCGGACGGACGCGCTCGGCGGGCATGTGGCGGGCTGTGCAAAGTGCGGTCACCATCACGTCGCCTACAATTCCTGCAAGAACCGGCATTGTCCGAAGTGCCAGGGACCGGCGGCGCGCGACTGGATGGCCGCCCGCGCGGAGGATCTGCTGCCCGTCGAGTATTTCCACGTGGTCTTCACCCTGCCGGGAGAGATCGCCCAGATCGCGCTCTGGAACAAGAAGGCCGTCTATGGCCTGCTGTTCAGGGCGTCCGCCGAAACGGTGTTGACCATCGCGGCCGATCCCAAGCGCACGGGCGCGCGGGTTGGAATGAGCAGCGTGCTCCACACCTGGGGATCGGCGCTGACGCACCACCCGCACATCCACATGATCGTGCCGGGCGGCGGCCTGTCGCCGGATGGCACCAGGTGGGTTGCATGCCGCCCCGGGTTCTTCCTGCATGTGCGGGTTCTATCGCGACTGTTCCGGCGCCTGTTTCTGGAAGGACTGATGCAGCTGCACCAGGCTGGTCAGCTGGCCTTCTTCGGCGATCTGGCCGAGTTGGTCGACGCGAACGCCTTCACTGCCTAGCTCGCCCCATTCCGCAAATCCGAATGGGTGGTCTATGCCAAGCCACCCTTCGGCGGACCGGAGGCGGTGCTGGCCTATCTGAGCCGCTACACCCACCGCGTGGCGATCTCGAACGCCCGCCTGATCAGCGCCGATGCCCAGACCGTCTCCTTCCGCTGGAAGGATTACCGCATCAAGTCCGGCGCACCACTGCCCGGCAGTGGTTTGCGCAGCAAAACCACGAGAGGGCGGCAAAGGGTCATGCGGCTGGCCACGCCCGAGTTCATCCGAAGGTTCCTGATCCAAGACCCGCGCGATGGCTTCCACCGGATCCGGCATTACGGCCTGCTGGCCAGCTTGGCCCGCAAGACCAACATCACGAAGATCCGCACCCTGCTCTGCGTCCAGCAACCTGAACAGGTCGCCGTGCCGGAACCCCCGACCGAGATCGTCCCACTCACCCTGCGCGAGCCATGTCCCTGCTGCGGCGGTCCCATGCGCATCGTCGAGATATTCCGCCGCGGGCAAACACCGATGTCGCGGGCCCCACCGAGGGAGCAGGCCGCATGACGAAACGCCTGTCATCCGTCACAAGACAGCACCGGCTGTGCCTCGCAGAACCGGCCAAGTCCGCATGCGTCTATCGTTCCTCGGCGCGATACACGGCAGCAATCACGGCGCAACCAGCAGCTTTGTCGGGATCATCGACCGAGTTTGCGCCCTTCTCAGGCGCCATGCGCACCTTCAGCCCCCCTGACGCAGCCGCTGCCACGCCCGTCAGCGCACTTTCCCCATAGGATGATCCAAGACCCGCGCGGCTTCCTCCTTGGGAGGTTTTCCAACGCGGGTCGTGGTCGCGCCAGTGCGCAACGTGCCGCCGCGACCCGCATCAGAAAACCTTCACCTGAGCTGACGTTCATCCCTCATTTAGCGGACGGCAGCTTTTAACTTTTCACGCAAAAAAGCTATGGTGATTTTCCAGCAGCTATCAGGATTGGCGCATTGGCGTGTGCTGGTATTCGCGGTAGGGATACTATCATGCAGCTAGATTTCGCTACCATATTCCCCTTGCGCCACGGGCGGGTCCATGAAGCCTGTGGTCCTGCGGCGGCTGCTTTTGCGGCTGTGGCGGCCAGCGTGACGCAAGGCGAGACCCTTTGGATTTGCGAAACATGGGTGACAGAAGCGGTGCATCCCTTGGGCCTTGCCCCGGTATTGGACCCGGCGCTGCTTCTAGTTGCCCGCGCGGAGAGCCAGATCGACAGCCTTGCCGTGGCCGAAGAAGCGCTGCGCAAGGGGGTCCTGGCCAGTGTGCTGATTGAAATCACCCGACCCCTGAATTTGCGCGAGGGGCGGCGGCTGCAATTGGCGGCCAAGGCGGGCAACACAACGGGGCTGTGCCTGATCCCCGAGGGCATGGGATCCAATGCCGCAGAAACCCGCTGGCGCGCCCGCCCTCTGTTTGATTCAGCGCAGGAGGACTCGACTCTGATGCGTTGGGAAATTATTAAGAACAAATCAGGAACAGTTGGTGCTTGGGATGTTCGATGGTCACAAGAAGCGCGTCGTGTGCATGTGGTTTCCCCGGTTGGCCTCGGACCGGGTTCTGAGGGCACGGCCAATTGATGCGCCCTTTGTGCTGACCTTCAACCAGAAGAGCACCGACCGGATCTATTGCCTGAACCGGCAGGCCGAAGCCTTGGGCCTGCATCGCGGGATGAGCTTTGCCGACGCGCGGGCATTTTGCCCGACGCTGGTCAGCCAACCTGCGCGCCCCGATCTGGACGCACGGTTTCTGTCAACGCTGCGTCGCTGGGCCACGCGTTATTGCCCTTGGGTCGGGCGCGAGGGCGTGGATGGTTTGGTGCTGGATGTCACCGGCTCGACCCATTTATGGGGCGATGAGGCGGCGATGCTGGACGATATGCGCCTGCGGGCACAGCGGGCAGCGATCACGCTGCGTCTGGGGCTGGGCGATACGCGCGGGGCCGCATGGGCGCTGGCGCATTACGGTGGCACGACGGGCGCGCTGGCGCCGCTACCGGTGGCGGCGCTGCGGCTGGATACGGCGACCATAACCGCCCTGCAACGGCTGGGCTTACGCAGTATCGGCGATCTGGCCACGCGCCCCCGGGCGCCGCTGGCCCGCCGGTTCGGGCCGGATCTGTTGACCCGGCTTGATCAGGCGTTGGGTCATCTGCAAGAGACGATCAACCCCGACCCCGACCCGCCGCATTACGGGGTGCGGCTGACGTTCCCAGACCCGATCGGCCTGTTGCCCGATGTGATGGCGGCAACCGCGCGGCTGCTGGCGACGCTATGCGACAAGCTGAAAGCGCAAGAGGCCGGGGCGCGCAAGCTGATGCTGACCCTGCGCCGCGTCGATCAGGGCAGCCAGCAGGTGGAACTGCGCCTGGCCAGCGCGATGCGCGACCCGGCGCGTATTCTGCCGCTGTTCGAACGCGGGCTGGGCAGCGTCGATGTCGGGTTTGGCATTGATGTCATGCGGTTGCAGGCGGTGGTGGTCGAACCCTTGCCGGTGCAGCAGATCGGCACGGTCAGCCCAAGGCAACCCGATCAGTTGAACGACCTGATCTCGCGTCTGGGCACCCGGATCGGATTGGAAAACATCCAGCGGTTTCTGCCCGCCGACAGCCATATCCCCGAACGCAGCTTCTCTATCGCCCCGGCAGCGTTCAGTGACCCCGACAGCAACTGGATCAGCCACCGCCCGCGTCCGCTGCGCCTGTTTGCGCCCGAACCGATCGGCGCCAAGGGGGCGCAGCCGCCCGCACGGTTCCGCTGGCGGCGCATGGCGCTGACCACGGGGCGCGCCATCGGACCGGAACGCATCGCGCCGGAATGGTGGTTGGAAGACGACAACTGGCGCTCTGGCCTGCGCGATTACTGGAAGATCGACACGCGCGAAGGCCGCCGCTTGTGGCTGTTCCACACGCCGCAAAATCCGGGCTGGTTTGTGCAAGGAGAATTCATATGAGCTACGCCGAGCTATGCGTCACCTCGAATTTCACCTTCCTGACCGGCGCGTCGCACCCCGAAGAGCTGATGCTGCGCGCCGCCGAACTGGGACTGTCAGCGATTGCCATCACCGACCGCAACACGCTGGCGGGGGTGGTCCGGGCCTATAACGCGCTGAAAACGCTGAGATCCGAGACCTCCGAAGCCCTGCGAATCCGTTCCAGCGAACAGACCGACAGCTGTTCGCGCCAGCCGGTGGGATCGCCACAGGATCTGCCCATGCCCAGCGTGCCGGTCTTGCCAAAGCTGATCGTCGGCACCCGTCTGCATTTGCGCGATTGTCCCGTCGACTGGCTGGCGCTGCCCACCGATCTGGCGGCCTATCAACGCCTGTCGCGCTTGCTGACATTGGGCAAACGGCGCGCGGGCAAGGCCGAATGCCATCTGGATCTGGCCGATCTGGCGCAGGGCTGTCAGGGCATGATCCTGATCGCCGTGCCGCCGCCTGACCTGACGCAAGCGCTGATCCCGATCCAGACGCTGGCGCGCCGCTATCCCGGAGCGATTTTCCTGGGGGCGGCCCCGCGCTATGACGGGTCCGATCAGGCATGGTTCAACGCCTGCGCCACCCTTGCGTTGCAGGCCTGTGCGCCGATGGTCGCGGTGGGCGATGCGCTGCTGCACCACGGCGCTCGCCGCCAGTTGGCCGATGTGCTGACCTGCCTGCGCGAGGGGATCACGATTGACCGGATCGGCACCCGCGCATTGCCCAACGCCGAACGCCGCCTGAAACCCGCCGCCGATATGGCACGTCTGTATCGCCACCACCCCGCCGCGCTGCGCCGCACCATGGAGATCGCGACCCGCTGCAGCTTTGACCTGTCAGAGCTGCAATATGACTACCCAAATGAGATGTCGCAAAGCGAAAGCTCGCAACAGCGCCTGGAACGGCTGGTGGGTGCCGGGATCACACGGCGCTATCCTCAGGGGGCCGATGACCGGGTGCATGGTCTTGTGGCCAAGGAACTGACCCTTGTCGGCGAACTGGGCTATGCGGCCTATTTCCTGACCGTGCATGACATCGTGGCCGAGGCCCGCGCGCGCGGGATCCTGTGTCAGGGGCGCGGATCTGCCGCCAATTCGATCATTTGCTATCTGCTGGGCATCACCGATGTATCCCCCGACATGATCGGCATGGTGTTTGAACGCTTCATCTCGCGCCATCGCGGCGAGCCGCCCGATATCGACGTGGATTTTGAACATGAACGCCGCGAAGAAATCATCCAGTGGATTTATGAGAAATACGGCCGCCACCGCGCCGGGCTGTGCGCTACCGTGATCCATTTCCGCACGCGCGCCGCCATCCGCGAGGTCGGCAAGGTGATGGGGCTGTCGCAGGATGTCACCGCCAGCCTGTCGGGCCAGATCTGGGGCATATCGAATGGCGGCGCAGACCCTGCCCGCATTCGCGAACTGGGGCTGAACCCCGATGATCGTCGCCTGTCGCAAACAATCAAGCTGATCGCAGAGATCATCGGCTTTCCCCGCCATCTGTCCCAGCATGTCGGCGGGTTCATCATCACCCAAGGGCGTCTGGATGAGCTGTGCCCGATTGAAAACGCCGCGATGGAAGGACGCACAGTCATCGAATGGGACAAGGATGACATCGACGCCTTGGGGATTCTCAAGGTCGATGTGCTCAGCCTTGGGATGCTGACTTGTATCCGCAAAGCCTTCAACTTGCTGGAAAACCACGACAAGAAACACCTGACGCTGGACACCGTGCCGCAGGGCGACAAGCCCACCTATGACATGCTGTGCCGCGCCGATGCGGTCGGGGTGTTCCAGGTCGAAAGTCGGGCGCAGATGAACTTTTTGCCGCGTATGAAGCCCCGCGAATTCTATGATCTGGTGATCGAGGTTGCCATCGTCCGCCCCGGCCCGATCCAGGGCGGCATGGTGAAACCCTACATCCGTCGTCGTCAGGGCCTGGAGGCTCCCGAACCCTTCGGCCCCGCCTTGGAGGAGGTCACGCGCAAAACCCTTGGCGTGCCGCTGTTCCAGGAACAGGCGATGCAGATCGCCGTGGTCGGCGCGGGCTACACAGCCGAAGAAGCCGACCAACTGCGCCGCTCGCTTGCGTCCTTTCGGCGGATGGGCACGATCGGCGGGCATCGCGACCGCTTCATCCAAGGCATGCGGGGCAATGGCTACAGTCAAGACATCGCCGAGGCCTGCTTTGCCCAGATCGAAGGCTTTGCCGATTACGGCTTTCCCGAAAGCCACGCCGCCGCTTTCGCCATGCTGACCTATGTATCGTCATGGCTGAAATGCCATCATCCCGCGATTTTCGCCTGCGCGCTTTTGAATTCACAACCGATGGGGTTTTACGCCCCTGCCCAGATCGTGCGCGATGCCCGCGAACACAGCGTCGAACTGCGGCCCATCAGCGTCAACCACAGTGCGTGGGACAATACGCTGGAACGGCGCGCGGATGGCACGCTGGCGCTGCGGCTCGGCTTTCGCCAGATCAAAAGCCTGCGCGAAGAAGACGCCGGCTGGATCGTCAGCGCCCGCGCCAACGGCTACCCCGATCCCGAAAGCCTGTGGCTGCGCGCCGGCGTGCCCCCCGCGACGCTGGAACGCCTGGCCGAAGCGGATGCGTTTAGCGGCATGAACCTGACCCGGCGCGATGCGCTTTGGGCGGTTCGCGCGATCCGCGCCCCCGCGCCGCTGCCGTTGTTCGCTGACCCGTTGGATGGTGAGGGGCTGCGCGAACCCGGTGTCGTTTTACCCCCCATGCACCTGGGCGAAGAGGTGGTCGAAGATTATGTCGCCATGCGCTTGTCCCTGCGCGCGCATCCGATGGAGCTGCTGCGTCCCGCGATCGCAGGTCTGACCCCGCATGACCAGCTGCCTACCGCGCCGCTGCGCCGCACATCGGTCTGCGGGCTGGTGATAACCCGGCAACGCCCCGGCACAGCATCAGGCGTGATTTTCCTGACGCTGGAGGACGAAACCGGCGTGTCCAATATCGTTGTCTGGCCCAAGATCTACGAACAATTTCGACGCATCGTGATGGGCGGGCGATTGCTGCGCGTGACCGGCCAACTGCAACGCGAAGGCATCGTCGTGCATGTGATCGCCGAGCAGGTCGAAGACCTCTCAGCCCGCCTCGCGGACTTTGGCCACCCGATGGACGATGCCGTCGGCATCACCCACCCCCAAGCCGATGACGCGCCGCGCCCGCCCCGCTCCCCCCCCGCGCCTATCACCCGCGAGACCAAGCCAAACGACTGTTTCGAAGCCGCGATTTCCACTAAGATTTGGTACATCTTTCTGCGACAAATCTGTCCTTATCACAGCGCCTCAGCTAAGGTCGGAGCGCTAAACCTGACGTTGGTTCAAACCGCAGCGAACGGCAGTTCCCCACAGCCCAAAGCGGACCGATGAGACTGGACGCGAATTTGCGATAGCCGACCTTCGCCGCGCAGGTCGCCAACTCACAGAATGCGGACTTTCCAGACCTTCGCTGCACGTGCACCAATGTCCGGTCTGGTGAACGGTTCAACAAACGGTGGTTATCGCCGGTGACAGTAACGTATGAGTTTTGGCCGTTTCCTTCATCGCAGCGGACCTTCGCTGCCATGCTGGCAAGCGGCGGCGGTGCGGACTCTTCGGACTCGTACCCAAAGGCCGCCCACTAGGGCAGCCATTCCAAACCTTGATTAGCGAAAAGTACGTGATTACGACTTGCGGCGACGTGCCAGCGCAAACGCACCCAGACCCGTCAAAAGCAATGCTCCACCCGCTGGAAGCGGAACGGCAGATACCTGTGTGGTAAATTTGAAGTTGTCCGCAGCGATAAATCCGACATCGAAACTTGAACCGAATATCGCATACGAAATATCCGCTGACGCCACTGAAACCGTTTTCATTGCTCTCCCAACGATGCTCGCACTTTGGGTGCCCAACAACGTGCCAATGCTGTCATAAGCTGAGATGAAAACCGTATCTGTATCAGAACCAAAATCGCCTAGGTCGACCGAAACAAACGAAGCAAGGTCCGTAAAATCCGCGCGGACTCGGGAGGAAGATGACGTATTGCTCAAAAGGGACAGGCCATTTGTATTATTGGGTGTTGGCGCCAAGAAACAATTACTGTTTGTGAGGATTGCAAAGGTCACGCCAGGCCCACCGGCGCAGCTTCCTGACGCGGAGAAGTCAAGCGTTGCGGCGTGCGCTGCCGAAAAGGATCCTGCAAATGCAACGAAAGCGGTGGCAAAGAAACGAGTAAAGGTGTTCATATGAGAACCTCATGAGGCCAAGAGTAGGATTACAACTACTTACGACGTACTTATCGAAAATCGCGAACTCAAGTCAAGCATTGCGTTAACCTATCGACTCGTTTCAGCTGCTTACGTGGTCATGCTGGAACCGGCGATGCGCGCAGCCCGTTGCCGCGATAAACTGGATCGCATCCCAGATTTGTCGAAGTTCGACCGGGCGTGGTCGGCCCAGTCGGTTACGGCCGGGTAGCAACGGGCCAATGACCGACCATTCCGCGTCCGTGACATCGCTAGAATAACCGCCAGAATTGGGCTCATATCGGCGGCGAGTGAGTTCCGTCCAAGCCATCGTGACCCCCGTTCAGTTGCCCAAACATACGGAATCACAACTGACTGTTCTGACACAATTCACTTCTGATCGGGCTCTTAGTTACCCGACACACATATACCGCTCCAAAAAACCCTCGTTTTTGGAACGGGCGCAACCGACCTCGATTGACGCTGTCACAAACCCTGTTCCAAACCCTCGACCTTGTTGAAGGTTTTTGACCGTCTCCTGATAGCCGAAGTTCGCTGCGAAGCAGAAATCTTGCAACATGGGCTCTGACCTGCCCCTCGCCGCACACAGTCTGAAGGTTCGCTGTCGTGAAGCGCGCCAAACTTTGCAAATTTCGTTCTCTGCACATACTTGACGTTAGTGCAAACCGCAGCGAATGACGGCTTCCGGCCCTCCAATCAGAACCGCGCCAGCAACATCGCGCTTGTAGTCATCGGTGAGCACCTTGTTGGAGCAATCAAGGAAAGTTGAATGAGCGGAGCGGTTGCGGCGCCTGAGTTAGGCTCAGGACCGGTAATCCCCCCATTTTTAACGTGGTGCATTCGTAGAACTTACGGGGCCATTTTCAGTTTCTGGGCGGGTGTGATGCCGCCGATGGCCATGTTCGGGCGGTCGTTGTTGTAAGTCCAGAGCCATTGTGTGGCGTGATCTTGGGCCTCCTCGATAGTTTCGATGATGTATTGGTCCAGCCATTCATGTCGGACGGTGCGGTTGTAACGCTCGATGTAGGCGTTCTGCTGCGGCTGACCGGGTTGGATGTGCTGGAGCGTGATGCCCGTTTCTCAGCCCAGATCAGCAGCTTGCCACTGATGTATTCTGGGCCGTTATCTACTCTTATCGTCCCGGGTTTGCCGCGCCACTCGATGATCCTGTCCAAGCTGCGAATGACCCGTTCAGCGGGTAGGGAAAAATCCACTTCGATGCCCAGGCCTTCGCGATTGAAGTCATCCAGCACGTTCAGCAGCCGGAATGCCCGGCCATCGCCAAGCCGATCCGCCATGAAGTCCATTGACCAGGTCACATTTGGCGCATCAGGCACCGCCAGCGCGTCAGGTTTGTCCCGCTTCAACCGCTTGCGGGGTTTGATCCGCAGGTTCAGTTCCAACTCGCAGTAGATGCGGTAAACGCGTTTGTGGTTCCACGGATGACCTTTGACGTTGCGCAGGTGCAGGAAACACAGCCCAAACCCCCAGGTCTTCCGGGCGTCCGTCAGCCCGGTCAGTAGATCGGCGATCTCTTCATTCTCGGCACGCAGCTTTGGGCCATAACGATAGCAGGTCTCACTGACGCCGAAGGTCCGGCAAGCCAGAGCGATGCTTGCCCCACGTCGCGCCACTGCATTCTCGGCCATCTCGCGGCGTTGAGATGGCCCGGTCACTTTTTTGCAAGGGCTTCCTTCAGCAAGTCAGCTTGCATGCTCAGTTCCGCATACATCCGCTTCAGCCTACGGTTTTCTTCCTCCATGGCCTTCATCTGGCTGACCATGGACGCATCCATGCCGCCATACTTTGCCCGCCATTTGTAGAAGGACGCTGAGCTCATGCCGTGCTCACGGCAAAGCTCAGCCACCGGCACACCGCCTTCAGCTTGGCGCAGTATCGCAAGGATCTGGGGTTCCTGTATCTTGTCATCTTCATCTGAATCTCCTCGTTCATCTTGCCGAGAAAATTCTACTTCCGCAGCCCCTTACTTTCGGGGGGGATTACCGCCTGATTGGTCGAACCGAGGGTGGCATCAACACGAAACTGCACGCCATCTGCGACAGCTATGGACGTCCGCTCAATCTGTTCGTGACCGCCGGTCACCCCTCTCGGCGATGCAAGCATCACCTGCCGGGCAGTGGTACAGCGACTACATCGGTGCCCGAGCACTGCTGAGCAGCCTGCCAGATGTCGACTGGCTTCTTGGGGATCGCGGCTATGACGCTGATTGGTTCAGAGAAGCGTTGAAAGACAAAGGGATACGCGCCTGCATCCCGGGTCGTAAGCAACGCAAGACTGCAATCCGATACGACAAGCGGCGCTACAAACGCCGCAACCGCCCCTCTCGTGACATTGCTGCGCAATGCACTGCCGGGCAGTGATCGAGATCATGTTCGGCAGGCTCAAGGACTGGCGGCGTGTCACAACCCGCTATGACCGCTGCCCCAAAGTCTTCCTCTCCGCAATCGCCCTCGCTGCACTCGTCATCTACTGGCTATGAGTCCTGACCCTAGAGGACATCAGCCACCACGACCTGATCAAAACGCCGGACGGCCATGTCCTGACCACACCGCACCTGATCACCCTTCCCGAAAAGCGCACGGTCCAGGATCTGACATCCCACCACCGCGCTGCCGCGGAATACCTCAAACCCGCCCGGCGCAAGGGCACTGCGCATCTGTCCGACCTGGGCAGCCTGATCACCTGGGCCAACCGGTTCAAGGGCGAAACCTCAGTTCTGTTTGGCAAGCCGGACCTGACCGCCCCGACCCTGACCTGCGTCGCCGACTATCACGCGAACGGGCCGGTCGACACCACGGCGCCCGGCGGCGATCCGACCGCCCGCCATTGCCACCACCGCGCGATCTACAATTTCCCTCTGTCCGAGGAATGGAAGGCGTGGATGAAGATTTCCGGCAAGGGTCTGGAAAAGGATGAGATGGGCGAGTTCATCGAAGCCAACGCCAAGGACATCATGGATCCGACCCCGCCCGTCCTGACCCTCAGCCAGAACGACAAGAACAAACCGTGGGAAAACCGCCTGATCGAGACCGCGCAGAATATCGAGGGGCGGTATGGCCAGCTCAGGCAGTTGCTGGCGATGTCGCGTCAGTTCACCGTCTTCGAAAGCAGCGACCTCAAGGTCAGCACCAACCGCGACACTGGCGAATCCGAAATCCAGTTCCTGAACGAACACAAGGGCGCGGATGGCAAACCGCTCAGCCTTCCCAACCTGATCATCATCGCGATCCCGGTGTTCCTGAACGGCGCGCCGTACCGCATGCCGGTGCGGTTCCGGTACCGCAAGAGCGGCGGCTCGGTGAAATTCATCCTGTCTGTCTACAACCCCGAAAAGGCATTCGAAGCCGCCTTTGAGGAAGCCGTGAACGCCGCAGCAGACGCCACCACCCTGCCGGTGCTCATGGGCACCCCCGAAACCTGATGCCTCTTTCTGCCCATCGGCAACGGTGGGCAGCGACGGACAACAGGACATTTCACATGCGAGACACCTTCGACTTCCCAGCACCGCCATTCCAATCCCGCCGCCCGACCGGCACGCCGATGACCAAAACCGAACAGACCCGCATGTGGGGCAACAGCGTCTGCCCACCACAGGCAGACGCGCTGGTCCGCGCGAATGCAGCGCATCTCGCAGCAAAGGAGATTGCAGCGTGACCCAACTCAACATCAGCGCGCTATGCGATGACTGCCCGCGCCGCGCCCTCGCTGAACCGCGGGGGGATGTTTGATGCCCGACAAACCCGAAAAAAGCGACATCGTTCGTGCTGCCGAGAAAATATCTGAGGGACTATTCTACACGAGCTTCATGCTGTTTTTGGGTCTGTGTTCTGGCGCAATGTCAACCGGTGGGCCGTCATCCACCGCCATGCGCGGCATGGGTGATGAGATCGGCAAAGGACTTGCTCACGCTGCGTGCATTGAGGCGCGCGGGACTTGGCATGTCAGCGGGTGTGACATGAAGGACACCGACTGATGCCCGCCGCGCTGCCCGACACAAAGGAGACCAAAATGGCCCCCCAGACCTGCCGACCAAGTGACGCGCCCGCCGTGTTTAGCGTGTCGCGTGCGACCATCTACAGATGGGCCAACGCAGGGCATATCACCATCTACAAACACACCGGAATCAGCCTGATCGTGGTGCGCGAGGTTGTCGCTTATATCCGGGGCAGCGAAGTATGAGTGTGGGGCGGGGTGTGGGGCAGTATCCGCGAATTGTCATTTTATGCAATGAAATCAATACGAGTTGGTGCCGCACAAGGGACTCGAACCCCTGACCCATCGCTTACGAAGCGATTGCTCTACCAGCTGAGCTAGTGCGGCGATGCGGTCGATCCAATAGATGATGAAACCTCATCTGGCAAGTATGGAACGCTCGTTATGTGCCATACGGTCGCGAACATGATACCGGGCGAAGAATTCGACCGACATCGACGCAACAGAGTATTGTGCCCCCTGAAACGCTGCGGAAACAGCGGCGCGCAGCAGCTTGCGGGCGACTAACTTTGGCAAAAACACGCAAAGCTGTGCTTGGGGTCTGGCCCTATCAGGGGCGGGCGTCGATGATCCGCGATGCGACGCCGAGGATCTGATCTTCGCGTCCTTCAAGGGTCTCGGCCAGCGCCTCGGACAGTGACGAGACACTTTCGTCGCGCGGGCGGCGCATGTCGAACAGTGGCGTGCGGGTCAGCAGAGCAACAACTTCGGATTTGCCATAATCGCCTTCGGTCACCTGCATGGCAAGCCGCTTGGTATCGGCGGCGAATTCGTCGAGGGACCAGAGTACGCGAATGCGGCGCAGGCCGTTCTGCACCGTGCCCAGCTCGTCGACCTGATGCTCGGTCTGGTTGATGTTGGGCAGGACGTGAAACACCTTGCCAGTGTTGTCGACCACCATAACCCAAAGCCAGGCTTTGGTGATGTCGGCCGGCATCTGGATGTCCACCAGCGGATTGTCATCGGTGTGATAGACGCCGGTCAGCGCGGCCTCGCCTGTTGCACCACGACCCAGCCAGATCGACACTGCTCCGGGGGGATAAGGCGGCAGCACAGCACGGATAGCGCAGAGATCGGCGTTGAGTGTGGTGGTGGCCAACCGCAGCGTGCGGTCGCCAATGCCTGGGGTCAGCCTGGCTGTCAGCGCGTCGGCATCGGCGGCACTGGCAAGGTCGCCAGTCAGCGTCAGCGTGTCGAACAGGGCATAGGGTGGGTCGCCCGTGCCGCGCAATGTCAACGGGCCGCAACTGGAGAGATCGGTCAGAACCGGCTCCAACACAGTGGGATCGAGTTGTTCTGGCCCAGCGATGAGGTCACTGATGAGGGTGATTGCCGCGCTGTCCTGCCACTTCGTCAGGGTTTTGGCCAACGAATCACGGCCCGCGCGGTCCGAGGCAAGGCCATTGAGCCGGGCACCAGCGCCGCTTATCGTCAGATCCCAGCGGTCGAGCGGCTGCAAAAGCGGCAGCAAAGCGGTCACATCGCCGGGCCAGCTGGGGGAAGGCAGGCCGGTGGCAAGGGTCAGCGATCCGTCGGGCGGCGTGATCCCGGTTGCGCCGGCAAAGGCCGCGCGCAAGTCAGCGGCGCTTTCATCGTTCGGGGCGTTGCCATCCAGCGTGGCGCTGCCGTCGTTGAACGTCGCGGTCAGGCTGTAGGGATTTGCAACCGGCAGCGGCGGGGTCATCAGCCCCTGCACCAGACCCGAGGCCCAGAGCCCGAGACCCACCACCGCCACCACGCCCAACACCAGCACCCACCTGAACGCGCCGCCTGAGCGGCCTTTGCCCGGCGCCCGCGTTGTCGGGTGGCTGTCGGGTTTCAGCCATTGATCCAGCCGGGTCAACGCAACCTCAGCCGTAGCCGGGCGGTTTGCGGCATCAGGCGCGGTCAGCCAGTCGATCAGGTCGCGCAATGGGCTGCTGATCCCCGAGGTGTCCAGCGCGTCCCGTTTGAACCGCACCACGGCGCCGGGATTCGACCCGACATCGGGGACTTCGCGCCGCGCCACGGCCAGCAACGACGCCCCAAGCGCATAAAGGTCGGTGCGGAAATCGGCGTGCCCCTCAAGCTGTTCGGGCGCCGCGTATTCGTATTTGCCGGCAAAGCTGGTGCCGACGATGGTGCGCGCGCCTGTGGCGGTGTCCTTGGCGATGCCAAAGTCGATAATGGTTGCCTTGTCGGCGTCCCCGCCGCGCAGGATGATGTTGTCAGGTGACAAATCCCGATGCACGATACCCTGCGCATGGGTCGCCGTCAGACCATGCAACACGCGGTGGGCGACAATCAGCAGCTCGCGATCCTCGACCCGGCGTTCAAACATCAGATCACTCAGCGACACGCCTTCGACATAATCCATCACCAGAAACACATGCCCGTCATCGGTGCGCGAGCATTCAGAGTATCGGACAACCGAATCGTGTATGATGTTGCGCATCTGCTCTTCGCGTTTCATCAGTTCGACGTAATCGGAATTACCGGAAAACCGCGCATTTAGCGCCTTGATGGCAAGGGTGCGTTCGGTGATCTGGTTGAAGGCCAGATAGACCTCTCCGGTGCCGCCCCGGCCCAGAATCCTGCGGATTTCATAGGTGTTGTTCAGAACCTGTCCGGGTCTGAAAATGTCCGAAGGTTTCGGATCTTTCATCTAGAATCCCCTTTGCGCGGGCTCTGTTCAAAACGGTCGATTCAAAATCGAAACCGGTCTATCATCCCGGCATAATACGATTTCGATTATTCCACCGGCTTGCGGTGACAACAACATATTTTGGAGGACGTCTGGAAATGGCGGCACGTGGATCCAATGAGACCATCAAACGTAAGGAATTGGTTGGCAAGCTGAATCCGGTCTGTCTCAAGGCGTTTTCCGCCGCAGCACAGGCGGCCAAACGACGCGGCAATCCCTATGTCGAGCTGGTGCATTTCATCACCGCGCTGGCGGATACGGACGGGTCGGATCTGGCGTTGTTGATGCAGGCGGTCGGGGTGGATCGACACAAATTCGACGGCGACGTGCTGCGCGCGACAGATGCGTTGCCGCATGGCGCCGGCTCGGTCGAGGAGTTCTCGGACCACATCTTTCGCGCCATTCAGGAGGGCTGGAACCTTGGCTCGTTCGATTATGGCGACGATTCGGTGCGGTCGGCTTATGTGGTGCTCGCCGCGCTCAAGGTGCCGGTGCTGGAAGGGTTGCTGTTCAAGATCAGCCTTGAGTTCGACAAGTTCGACCCGGATGCGATGATCGCGGATCTGGACAGTCTTTTGGCCGCCTCAATCGAGCGTAGCGGCGATTCCGTGACGGATGATGCGCCCAAGGCAAAAAAGGCCCCCGGCGGCAAATCGGCGCTGTCGCAATACGCCACCAATCTGACCGAACGCGCCCGCGACGGCAAAATGGACCCGGTTGTGGGGCGTGATCCCGAAATCCGGCAGATCGTTGATATCCTGATGCGGCGCAAGCAGAATAACCCGATTCTGACTGGCGAGGCGGGGGTGGGCAAAACCGCCGTTGTCGAAGGGTTCGCGCAGCGGCTGGCCAAGGGCGACGTGCCGCCGCAGCTGCGCAATGTGGATCTACAGATGCTGGATATCGGGCTGATGCAGGCCGGTGCCAGCGTAAAGGGCGAGTTTGAAAAGCGGCTCAAGGCGGTGATCGACGAGGTGCAGTCCAGCGACACCCCGATCATCCTGTTCATCGACGAGGCGCATACCCTGATTGGTGCCGGCGGCGCTGCGGGTACGGGCGACGCCGCCAACCTGCTGAAACCGGCGCTGGCGCGGGGTGAATTACGCACCATCGCCGCCACCACATGGGCCGAGTACAAACAGCATATCGAACCTGACCCGGCACTGACCCGGCGTTTTCAGGTGGTGAAAGTGGATGAGCCGGACGAGGCCAAGGCGATCCTGATGTGTCGCGGCGTAGCCGGGGTTCTGGAAAAACACCACAAGGTCGAACTGCTGGACGAAGCGATCGAGGCGGCGGTCAAGCTGTCGCATCGCTATATCCCCTCGCGCCAACTGCCGGACAAGGCGATCAGCCTGCTCGATACCGCATGCGCCCGCGTGGCCGTATCGCAGCACGCCACCCCTGCCGAGGTCGAGGATATCCAGCGCCGACTGGATGCGCTTGAGATCGAGCAGGGCATTATTGACCGCGAAGAGGCCATCGGGATCGAAGTCACTGACCGAAAGGCGGCTGTGGAGGCGGGATTGGCCGAGGCGGCGGCAGCGATGGACGCCGCGACCACCCGTTGGGAGGCGGAAAAGCTGCTTGTCGACGATATTCTGGACCTGCGGGCGCAATTGCGCGGGCTTGGGGCGGCGGTGGATGACACGGGCGATCTGGGCGATGCCGACGCCGAGATGGTCGAGGAACTGCCCGACGTCGAAGCCGCGCCGGAGGTGACAGAGGAACCGTTTAACCGCGACGCCACGCTGGCGCAGCTCAAGGTGCAGATGGCGGAACTGGCCACGGCGCAGGGCGAAACGCCGTTGATTCTGCCATCGGTGGACCGGCTGGCCGTGGGGTCCGTGGTGCAGGACTGGACCGGGATTCCGATGGGCCGGATGTTGGCCAGTCAGACCGAACGTGCGCTGAGCCTTGCCGCGACTCTTGCCGAACGCGTTGTCGGGCAGGATCACGCGATGGAGATGATCGCGAACCGGATCCAGACCAGCGCCGCGGGGCTGAAACCGCCCGAGAAACCCGTGGGCGTGTTCATGCTGTGCGGGCCATCAGGAGTCGGTAAAACCGAAACCGCGCTGGCGCTGGCCGAGTTGATGTTTGGCGGTGAAGATAACCTGATTTCCATCAACATGAGCGAGTTTCAAGAGGCGCATACCGTTTCGACCCTCAAAGGCGCGCCGCCGGGTTATGTCGGCTATGGCAAGGGCGGCATTCTGACCGAGGCCGTCCGCCGCAGACCCTACAGCGTCGTCCTGCTGGACGAGGTGGAAAAGGCGCACCCGGATGTCCACGAGATCTTTTTCCAAGTGTTCGACAAGGGCATGATGGACGACAGCGAAGGGCGGCGGATCGACTTCAAGAATACGCTGATCCTGCTGACCTCGAACGTCGGATCGGACGAGATCATGGCGATGACGCAGGATGGCGCGGTCACGGCGGACAATGACGAACTGACCGCTGCATTGCGCAAGCCGCTGCTGGATGTGTTTCCGGCGGCGCTGCTCGGACGGGTTGTCACGATCCCTTATTGCCCGCTGTCCGACGCAATGATCGAGGCGATAGCCGGCCACAAGCTGCGCAGCCTCGCCAAACGTCTGGGCGAAGGTTACGGCGCGGAACTGGTGATCGGCGACGGCGCGATGCAGGTGATCAAGGACCGCTGCACCGAGATCGAGAGCGGCGGGCGGATGATTGACGCGATCCTGACCAACACGCTGATGCCAGAGCTTAGCCGCCGTATCCTGACCTGGCGGCTTGAGGGCAAGGATCTCGCGCGTGTGACCGTGACCGGCGGGCCAGATGGCTTTGGCTACGACTTCGGATGAGAGGGCGCGATGCAGGTTTTCAACCGACCCGGATTTGTCCATCAACACACTATCGGCATGGACACCGCAGGGCGCGAATACTTTTCGTTTGTGGTCAAGGGCACCTTTGCCTTTCCCGAACGCAGCGGCGCTGTGGCCGAACTGGCACCAGACCAACAACCGCTGGTGTTTGCGGATGAACTGACCGGTGAGCCGGGCTTTTCCGCCACCCGATGGGAGACGGATTTTGCCTTTCGCAAACCCAAATGCGACGTGGTTTTACAGGGCGCGGCCTATGCCCCCGGAGGGCGCAAGGCGTCGCGGGTGCAGGTCGGGTTGCGGGTTGGTGGTTGGCAAAAAATCTTTCACGTGGTGGGGCACCGCGAATGGCGGGTGGTCGGCCCGCAGGTGCTGGCGACCGATCCCTATCCGTTTGCGCGACAACCCTTTGGATATGACACCGCGTTTGGTGGCATCGACCGGTTGAATCCTGACGATCCGAAACCACCCGCGTATCTGGAAAATCCAGTCGGGCGCGGTTTTGCATCGTTTCGCAATCAGTCGAAATTGTCGGGTCAGCCACTGCCGAATACCGAGGAGGTGGGAGTGCCCATCGCCTCGCCGTATGAAGCGTACCGCCCGATGGGTTTTGGTCCGATCTGGCGCGGGCGGGCCGACCGTATCCGCTATGGCGGTACATATGACCAGCACTGGGAGGAAAACGTATTTCCGTTCCTGCCCGCCGATTTCGACGAAAGATATTACCAGCAAGTTGGCGCGGATCAGCAGATCGACAGGCCAAAGCGGTCGCAAGAGGTGGTGATCCTGAACCTGACGCCTTCGGGTCGCGAGACGTTGCGCCTGCCCGATCCGGCGTTACCGCTGACCCTGTTCCGGGGGTGGGAATGCGCGTTTCAGGGGTTGGTCCATCCCGATACGCTGCTGTTTGATACCGAAGCACGCAGGCTTTCGATGGTCTGGCGGGTGCAGGTGCCGATGCGACGTATGATCACCGAATTCACCGAGGCCTGGATCGGTCGGCCACGCCCCGGTCAAATCCGGGCCAAGGCCATGGGCAAACCCTACCGGGATCTCACGCGCGATGGTTTTCGGATGCCAGCCGATCACGGCGAACTGACATGAGCACAGGCGTCAATATCCTGTCGGCGGGCATGGTGACGCCGGTCGGCCTGACGGCGGCAGCCAGCTGTGCGGCCATGCGCGGATCGCTGGATGGTGTGGTCGAAACCCAGTTTGTTGCGCCCGGTGGCGATTGGCTGCTGGGCGCGCAGGTACCTTTGCCGCGCAATTGGCTGGGTGAAAAGCGGCTGGCGCATATGGCGGCGGGCGCGGTGGTCGATGCGCTGGAGGGGCAGGCGGCGGCGGATTTGCAGATAGTGTTGTGCCTTGCCGAAACTGATAGGCCCGGTCGGCCGGTGCGTGATACCGACCGGTTTGGCCAGCGGGTGCTGGAATTTTCCGGTCTGGCTGCTCGCACCAAACTGCATGTGGTGACACATGGCCGCCCATCGGGGATCGTTGCGCTGGAACGGGTGCGGCGGATGTTCGCGCGGGACGAGGCGGGTCATGCGCTGATCCTTGGCGTTGACAGCCTGCTGAGCGGGCCGGCCATCGCGCATTACCTGCGCGCCGAGCGATTGCTGACCGGCGAGAACCCCAACGGATTCATTCCGGGCGAGGCGGCGGCAGCGATCCTGTGTGCTGCGGGCAAGCCGATGCATTTCGCGCTGACTGGTCTGGGCCTCGCGCGCGAGCAGGCGTTTCTTTATAATCCCGAGGATAAACCACTGCGCGGCGATGGCATGACACAGGCCTATCGCGATGCGCTGGATATGGCCGGGCTTGAGGGGCGCAATGTAGAATACCGGCTCTCGGATATCTGCGGCGAGGCGTATTTTTTCAAACAGACCGCGTTGGCGCAGCAGCGCACCACGCGCCACCGCACCGAAGTCCCGCAGATCTGGAGCCCGGGCGAGTGTGTTGGCAATGTCGGCGCGGCGTTTGTGCCATTGATGGTCGGCTGGGCGCTGACGGCGTTTGAGCGCGGCTATGGCCCCGGTGCGCCGGTACTGATCGAATCGTCTGGCGACGATGGCGCCTGCGGTGCGGCGGTGTTTCAGTCGGCGCAGCGGGCCAAAATCGAGAGGGCGGTGGCATGACGGTCTTTGCGAACATGCTCGAAGTGGCGTGCAAGGCCCAGACCAATCAGGTCATCGCGGCGATGCCGGACGTCTGTTTTACCCCGCCCGAGGCTCCGCCGACGCCGCCGGGTGTGCCGATTCCCTATCCCAGTTTCGGCATGGATGGTGATACTGACAAAGGTACCGGCACGGTCAAGATCGGCGGCGAAAATGTCAGCCACAAAAACAAGTCCTTTTTCTCCAAGACCATGGGGACCGAGGCAGGTGTGGCGGCGAAAAAGGGCCTCGTTACGTCCAAGAACACCGGCAAGAGCTACAATCAGGCCTGGTCCAGCAACGTCAAGGCCGAGGGCCAGCCGGTCAGCCGGTTTTCGGACATCAGCACCAACAACCACGGATCAATTCCCGGCAACTCTCCGCCCTGGCCCAAGATTTCCAAACCCGGCGGTGTGGATGCCCCGGACCCCTGCGAGGGTGACAAAAAAAAGATCAAAGACGCCTGCGAGGGTTACAAAGATATGGACGAGGTCTGCAAAGAGGCAGGCCTGAACAAGAAAGCCGGAGAAAGCAATGTCGATGGCTCGAGCGACAGGGTCTATAAGATGGCAGGCGGCGTCCTGACCGAGGTGCGGTCGAAACGATCAAAAACCTCGACTGTTGACACGGCGGCGGGGGAATTTCGCGGCAGTTCGACCCGCGATCGGGATTTCGAGGCGGCACAAGGCCCGTCCAAGCGGCAGAAAACCGACAAGCAAAAGGAACAGCCCAGCTGCCTTGCTGCGCTGCGTTGCAAGCTGGCACCCTATAAAAAGGGTGACAAGGCATGTTGTGGCAAACAGACGCCGCACCACGTGGTGCCGAAATCGTCGTTCGTGGACACCAATGACTCCGGCAAGGCGCTGGCGGGCTGCGCCAATTACAACGGCAACGATGCGCCTTGTATTTGTGCCGAAGGTGCCAGCAGCACCAAGGGCAGCCACGGTCGGATGCACGCGTTTCTGTTGCTGGCGATCCACAAGGCGACCAGCCTCAAGGGGACGTTCAAGCCGGACACCAAGACGCTGGCGCTGGACAAGGGCGGCAGCGTCCAAGGCCGGGAAATGAGCTACAAACAGCAGCGCGAGGCGGGTGTTGCGTCGGTGATGAAGGTGTTCCCGCGGTCAAAATGCTCGGCCGCCTGTCTCGCCGCGCAGCTGGACGGCTATCACAAGGACGAAGAGGTCGGGGTCAAGGACGATACGCCGTTGCGCGCTGACACCATCCCCGGGCGCGGACCCGAGGAATCCAAGAATATGATCGCGGCGCTGGGCACCTGACGCCTGAGTGTTGTCTGCCGCATTTACCCGAGAAAGGAATGACCATGCGTCCCTTTGTTCCCAAGTTTCGGATCGTGAATGGCAGCGCGTTTGATGCAACAACGATGATTCTGGTGTTGATGCTGGACGAACTGGCCGACGATCCTGACGAGCCGCATTCGACGGTGTTCCTGGTCCAGGGCGGCACCGCACGCAATCTGGCCAAGCACCTCTATAACGTGGTGTCCACCACCTTTGGCCCCGGCGGTCGCGATGACGCCTGGGGGTTGGGACAATGGGGGCAGGCGGTGCGTTACCTGGGTGGCGGCGCGATCGAAGAGACCCAGTTGCCTGTTCCGCGTGGCCCGATGCGGGCGATTACATGTGCGGGTGACACGCTGTTTGCCGTGGGCACCGCGTTGCAGGCATTTCGCAAGCGCCCCTCGGGTGACTGGGAGGATATTTCTGTCGGTGGCACGTTGTTCGAAGACTATGACGAAAACATACTCGAGGCGGTGGCGGGGTTCGCCCCGGACGAGGTGTATGCCGCCGGATCCGAAGGCATCGTCTGGTGGTTTGACGGGCAGGCGTGGACCCCGATCCAATGTATGACCAATGCCGCCTTCCACGCGGTAACCTGTGCCGAGGATGGCGTCGTCTATCTCTGCGGCCAGTCGGGCATCATCGCCAAGGGCCGCCGCGATGCGTTCGAAGTGCTGGATACCGAAGATGATCTGATCGATCTCTGGGGCATCGCGCTCTATGATGACACGCTTTATGCGGCGGGGTTCACGATGTTGCTCGAAATGGTCGACGATGTGCTCGAGATCGAGGAAATCGCCAGCGACATGGCAGACCATTTCTATGACATCGTGGCTTGCGACGGTGTGCTGTGGTCATTCGGGATGAGCGACATTCTGCGGCTGGATGGCGACGAATGGCAACGGCTGATCGAAGTAACTGTAGAAGACGGCGGCTGATCGTGGACCTGGCGTGACCAGGGGCCGCCGGGGCGCAGGCTGACGATAGCCGTCTCAGGTCTGTTCTTCGCCGGGCAGCATTGCATCTAGATAGTCGCGTACCGCGTCCAGATCCAGATCATGCACTCGCAGATGTCGCGCCGCCGGCTGCAGCATCCGCAGCACAAAGAGTTCGCCCGCCTCGGGAAATGCGTCATAGCGTTCCTGTGCGATCACCTGTCCGTCCTCACCCGCCACCCGCAACCCGTCGAGATGCGCGTTCAGCCGCTCGATCAGACGGTCCATCCGTTCTTCGTCCATGTCGGGATTTTCGTCGGGATGCAGCAGATGCCAGTCGTAGACGCACCACAGATGCGCAGACTCTTCCGCGTGCCGCCGCACGATGTCCCTGAGCACCGGCGCTGCCATCAGTTCAGATTCACTGAGCCGCCGCGGATATGGTTTGAACCCGATGCGTGGCTGACCAGATGGGTACCGCGTATGGTGATGTGGCCGTCCTTTTCCATCACAATCGCCGCTTTGCCGACGCGCAGTTCAATCCGTTCTTGCGCGTTGATGCGCACGGTTTTGCCGTCATGGATCACTTGCGGCGCAGTGTTCTGGCGTACTGGTTCAACGATGCGGCCAATGATCAGTGGGCGGTCACGGGCGCCATCTTCGAACAGCAGCGCGATCTCGGACCCCGCGTCATCGGCGGTCAGGGCGCAGAGGCTGCGCGCCGGAATGGCGTGATCGTGCGGGTTCGAGGGAAAGACAACCAGCGGCGCACCGCCGCGAAACCCCAGAAACATGCCAATCACCACACCGTCCACATTTTCCCTGACGTTCATCATGCTCTCCGGAATATGCTTCAACCAATACGTTCAGTATTTCACGGGACTGGCGATTCACCAAGTGGGCACTGAAGCCGGGCGTGACTGTGCGCGGAGGATAGCCGGAAAATGCACAAGGCAGGCGTGGAATCTGCTATCTCTGGGGCAGGACGATTTGAGGAGGATGGCATTTGAAACGAATCTTGTGGGCCGCATTGGTGGTTTTCTGGCTGCCTGGAAGCAGTGTCATGGCGCAAGACGGCGGCCTGACGGTCGAACTGAACAAGCTCGAACCCGGCGAGGGCGATGCCTGCCGCGCGTTTTTTCTGTTTCGCAACGATCTGGGCCGCTCGCTCGCGGCGTTCGAGATGTCGTTGGCGATTCTGGACGGGCAGGGCGTCATCGACCAGCTTTTGACGGTGGATGCAGCCCCGCTGCCGCTGGAACGGACAACGCTGAAGCTGTTCGAATTTCCTGGCATCGCCTGTGACGGGATCTCTGAAATCCTACTGCACGACATCGCCACCTGCCGCCCGCAGAATGGTGATGAGCTGGATTGCTTTGCCGTGCTGTCCTTGCAGAGCAAGGCCACCGCCCCGCTGGTGAAATAGCGCATGATCGGGATTCAGGATCTGGGAACGGCCGGACCGGTTCTGTTGGTGCTGGCGGCGCTGTCGCTGCTGTCGGTGGCGGTATTTCTGGCGCGGCTGATAGACCTGCGCGGTGTCACCCGGGGGCAGGGGGCGCGGGACGGCTGGATTGATACCTTGGAGCGGGGCGACGCGGGCGATTCGCCGAATGACACCCGCACGCCTGCCGGTCGGGTGGCTGCGCGCGCGGGCGATCTGCTGCGACGTCGGGTGCCTGCGGCGGTGCTGTCGGCTGATCTTGAACAGCTTGGCAATGCCGAAGTGCGGCGCATGGGGCGGGGCATCCGCCTGCTGGAGCTGGTGGGCATGATTGCGCCGCTGCTCGGCTTGCTGGGCACCGTTTTGGGCATGATCCAGTCATTCCGCTCGCTTGAGATGGCCGAGGGCGCGGCCAATGCCTCGATCCTTGCCGGGGGAATCTGGCAGGCGCTGCTGACCACTGCGGCGGGGCTGGTGGTAGCGATCCCTGCCGTGATCGGCGCGGCGATCCTGCAAGCGCGGGTCGAGGCGGGAACATCCGAAATGGAGCGACTGATTGGCCGGGTGTCGCTGGCACGGGGGCTGCGCGACGAGGATACGCCATGAGGCTGGCGCGCCCTGCTGCATCGGCACGGCGCATTTCGCTGGTGCCGCTGATCGACGTGCTGTTCATCCTGCTGGTCTATTTCATGGTCACGTCGGTTTACCGTGATCTGGACATGATCCCGGTTGTACAGGACGGATCGGTGTCGTCGGAGTCGGGGGGCACGGCCACCACGGTACTGTTGCGTATCGGCGCTGACGGGCAGGTGGTGTTGCGGGGGCGGAACGTTACCCCTGACGTATTGGCATCGGTGTTGGCCACGCCGGGGCAACGGGTGCTGATCCTGCCGACTGGCGCGGCACCGCTCTGGGCGCTGACGGATCTGATGGACGCGGTCGCGGCGGCTGGCGTGACCGACGCACGCCTGATCCGTCTGGAGGCGGAGGGATGAGGCTGCATCGCCCCGATCATCGTCCCGCGCCCGAACCGATCATCGCCCTGGTTGATGTCGTGTTCTTTTTGCTGGTGTTCTTTCTGTTGGTCGCGCGGCTTGACGCGTCCGCCCCGTTCGAGGTGCTGCCGCCGGTCGCGGTGTCGGGCCGCGACATGCCGGGCGGTGGTGTGACCCTGTCGGTGGCGCGGGACGGTGCGCTGGCGGTGAACGGCAATACGGCGGCGGCCGAGGATTGGCTCGCGCTCGTCACTGCCGCAGCGGCGCGTAACGGCGCGCGCCTGATCCGGATCAATGCGCATCGGGACGTGGCGCTGCGCCATGTGCTGCCGTTGGTCAGCGCCCTCGAGGCGGCCGCGTTGGGAGAGGTGGTGATTGTGGTCACGCCGCCTGAATCATGAGGGCCCGCACATGAGCTTCGCGCGGGGCAGTCTGGCGCTGGTGGGCTCGTTGGTGCTGCATCTGGGTGCGGCGTTTGCGTTGGTTCCTTGGCTCGCGCCCAGCCCGATGCCGCAGCAGAATGCGGACTCGGGCCGTATTCTGCTGGCAACGATGCAGGTGTCGCGCGCCATTGCAATTTCGCGAACCCCCGACGCGTCATCTGCGGTCAGCGCCGGAGCAAGCGGCGCGCGGGTCGCGGGGCAGGGCGTGCCACAGCGCCGGGCCAGTCCGGTGATACCGGACAATGCGCCGCTGACCGGGGCCAGAGTAAAGAGCGCACGACAGAATGCGATTGCTCCGCCCGCTCTGCGAACCGGAGCCGCGCCGACGCCAGCCGTTGCACTGACAGAAGTTGAGGTTCAAGGTTTTTTGCAACGTGCTGCGACGCCTGACATGGCGCGGGTTGGTGCAGTGTCAGTGCCAATCAACCGCGCAACGGACCTGCCGGTGTCCGAGCAGGTGCTGGGCGAAGTCGAGGTCGGTCTGATGCGCATCCCGTCGATCGCGCCGGACCTGGCCGTAACACGGGCGGGTGACATGATCGGGACGCGTGTCGCCGCACGTCCTGCCCGATCGCCTGCGACATCGCGCACCGTATCTGGCGGGCGCGTGGCTGCGGCCCAGATAGTGGCAGCCGTGTTGCGCGCTGAACCGGCTGTGCCGTCGGTGGGGGCGTTGCCCGTGTCGGGGACGGTTGCAAATCCGTCCCGTCCCACAGGCATCCGACTGGCCGCGCGCGCGGCTGACACTGGTCGCGCCGTCGCGCTGGACAGTGCAGGCGAGACCGTACAGGCGGGCCTGGAATGGAGTGGCGCGGGCGGCGTCACCCTGGATGCGCAAAGTCTGGCGACGTTGCAGGCCTTTCTTCAGCCGGGCGCGGCGGGGGGGCGCGATGTCCGCGACCGCATGAGTCGTGCCATGGCCGCGCCGGACTGTGCCAGGGTGCATACGGTCTTTGACGCGGCGACGGGTACGCTCGAACTGCGCGGCCACGTGCCCGACGCTGGGGCACGCGCGCCGCTTCTGGCCAATCTCAGGGCCCAGATCGGTGGTGCGCTGGCGCTGCGCGACAGTTTGCAAATCCTGCCGCGCCCGCAATGCGGGCTATTGGATGCCATCGCCGCCCTTGGTTTGCCGCAGTCCGAAGAGCAGTTGACCGACAGTGATCTGGTCGGCGAAAATGCGCAGGTCCGTGAATATGCCTTTGCCGAAGGTGACCGGCTGGTGATCGACCTGATCGCGCCGGAATATCCGGCCTATGTCTACGTGGATTACTTTGACGCCAGCGGGCAGGTGCTGCACCTGATGCCCAACGACCGCACGCCGTTGCGGTTGATGGCCCCGGATCAAGTGTTTGCCGTCGGTCGGGGTGATGACCTCGACTTGCGGATAGCGGCGCCCTTTGGTCAGGACATCGCCGTGGCTTTTGCGGCGAACCGACCGCTCTATGATGATCTACCGCCTTTGGTTGAGTTGGCCGAACCCTACCTTGTCCGGATGCGGGATCGGGTTGCCGATGTGCGCGCCGCAGACCCAGAGTTTCGCGGCGAATGGGTGTATCTGTTTGTCGCAACCTCGGCGGTGGCGCGCTGACCGTGGGCGAAGTCCCGCAGGCGCAGAGTCTGCGGTTGGCCGGGTTTCTTGCAAGAATCAAAATCTTCTGAAACACTCCCACATAGTTGTTTAGGAATTTTAAAAAGGCACTGAGGCATGGACATTGGTCGCCTCCTTACGCCGATCAAGGATGATTTGCCGTCTGGCGTGGAACTGCGCAATGACGCGCGTTTTCATTCTATTGAGCGGCGGATGGACCCCGCAGCGCGGGACGCACGGCACAACCCTGACGGGTCCGTGAGTGACGCTGTCCCGAACGTGGACTGGCAGGGCATTCTGGACGATGGTCAGGCGCTGGCCGAAGATGGTCGTGATCTGCGGTTGTTAACGATCCTTGTGCGGGCGCTGTACAATGTCGGCGGGTTTTCGGATTTGGCGCAGGGGCTGGGCCTGCTGACTGACAGCGTGACCCAATTCTGGGATAGTCTGCACCCGGCCCTGCGCGAGCGTGACGATGCCAAGGCGGCGGCGCTGCCACGTCTCAACGCGATCCGCCAGCTTGAGAATGACGAGAACGGCCTGCTGGGGGATCTGCGGTTTGGCATCATGCTGAATGCGCGCGGCATCGGCCCGCTGACTGGCGACGATCTGGCAGCCGGAACGCAGAGCGATTTCGAAATGCTGAATCAGGCGGCGTCGGGGCTGAATCAGGCGGAAAAGGATGCGCTGGTTGCGGCGCATGGTCAGCGGGTGAACCGCGTCACCGCCGCGACCCGCGCGCTGGCAGCAGAAGAGGCCGAGCGCGCCGCCGACATGCTGGATGGCCTCAAAGCCTGCGAGGCGGCGATTGCTGCGCTGACGGCTGCGGTTGACGACAAGGGCGGTTTTGGCAGTCAGCCGGGGCTGTCGCTGACTGAGCTGGCCAGTTTTCTTCAACTTTGCCGCAAGACGATTGAAAAGGCGGTCGCGGCAACGGGCACGGATGCGACTCTGGTCGAGGACAGCCCGGCTGCTGTCGCGCCCGCAGGCCAGGCGACGCCGGTCAGCGCAGCGTCTGCCTCCGGCACAATCAATTCGCGCCGCGATGTCGAAACCAGCCTCGACCGCATTATTGGATTTTACGAACGCACCGAACCCTCGAGCCCGATCCCGCATCTGGCACGGCGGATGCGGCGGATGGTGGCGATGGATTTCCTTGAATTGATGGAGGAGATCGCGCCGTCCGGACTGAAAGAATTCCGCAGCATCGCGGGGGTCGACGAACCAAAAAAGAAGTGACGTTTAAAGGAAGGAATTGGAATGAGCGACAGCAAGCAGAAGGTGATTGAACGCAACCGGGCGCCACGGGTGCAGATCGCCTATGATGTAGAGCATTACGGCAGCCCGACCACGATCGAATTGCCATTTGTCATGGGGGTGATGGCCGATCTGGCGGGCGCCTCGGAGACGAAAGAGGCCAAGAAGCCGATCAATGACCGAACCTTTGTCGAAACCGATGCGGGCCGGTTCAGCAAGTTCATGGAGGCGCTCAGCCCGCGTGTGAAAGCCCGCGTGCCCAACACGCTGCCCTCTGCCGATGGCGCCGACACCGAGGAAGAGTTGTTCGTCGATCTGTCGTTCAAAAGCATGAGCGATTTTGCCCCCGACAAGATCGCCGAACAGGTGCCGCCGCTGGCCGAATTGCTGAAGATGCGCAAGCAGCTTGAGGAATTGCTGGGCTACATGGATGGCAAGGTCGACGCGGAAAAGCGCATTGCGCAGCTGCTGGGCAACGAGCCGCTGCTGGCACAGGCCGCCGAACAGGCCATGGCCGCGACGTCCGAAGAGAAGGAGAGCTGAGCATGGCCGAAGAAGAAAAGCAGGCAGCAGGCGGCGCAGCCGAGGCAGAAGCGATTGATCTGGGGGAATTCAGCGACCTGCTGGAAAAGGATTTCAGGGTCAAGGATTCCGAGGGCGAAAAGCTCCAGTCGCTGGTGGCCAATCTGGCGCTTGCCGCCAAAGAGCGGTCCGGCACTGCTGCGATTTCCGGCAATGCGGTCAAGTCGATCAAGTCGCTGATCGCGGGCATCGACCAGATGCTGTCCAAGCAGATGAACGAAATCCTGCACGCCCCCGAAGTCCGCGAGATCGAGGGCACCTGGCGCGGTTTGCATTATCTGGTGAACAACACCGAGACGGATCAAAAGCTCAAGATCCGGGTGCTGAACGTCAAAAAGGACGAGCTGGCCGACCATCTTGAAGATTACGAAGGTCAGATGTGGGACCAGTCGCCGGTCTTCAAAAAGGTCTACAGCGACGAATATTCGATGTTCGGCGGCGAACCCTTTGGCGCCATCGTCGGAGCCTATGAATTCAGCCACAAGCCCAAGGATGTGGGCATGCTGCGCAATCTTAGTGGCATCTGCGCCTCGGCGCATGCGCCGTTCATTGCCGCCGCTGCGCCGCAATTGTTCCGTATGGAAAGCTGGCAGGAACTACCCAACCCGCAGGATCTTGAGCAGATCACGTCCAGCCCAGATTATGCATCATGGCAGAGCCTGCGGGAATCAGAGGATGCCCGGTATATCGGACTGACGATGCCGCGTGTGCTGGGCCGTCTGCCCTATGGCGCGGAAACTGTGCCTGTCAAAGGCTTCGATTTCGAAGAAGAGATCGACGGCCAGCACGACCACTATGTCTGGATGAACGCCGCCTTTGCCATGGGCGTGAACATCAACCGCAGCCACAAGATTTCCGGCTGGGGCACGCAGATCCGCGGCGTGGAATCCGGTGGCACGGTGATGAACCTGCCGGTCCACACCTTCCCGACCGATGATGGGTCGGTGTCGATGAAATGCCCGACCGAGATTGCCATCGACGACCGCCGTGAGGCGGAGTTGGCCAAGCTGGGAATGATGCCGATTCTGCACCGCAAGAATACGGATGTCGCGGCCTTTATCGGTGCGCACAGCCTGCAGGACGACGAAACCCGGGCCGGCCGTCTGGTCGACCCGGATGCGCAGGCGAATGAGCGCCTGTCGGCCAACCTGCCGTATTTGTTTCCGGTCAGCAGGTTCGCCCACTATCTCAAGGCGATTGCGCGCGACAAGGTCGGGACGTTCAAGGAACGCGCCGATATGCAAATTTGGCTCAGCGAGTGGATTAATCGCTACGTGCTGGCCAATCCGGCCATGGCTGATGACAAGGCCAAGGCCAAAAGACCGCTGGCTGCTGCCGAGGTGCAGGTGGACAGCGTTGAAGGACGGCCCGGATATTATAACGCCCGATTCTTCCTGCGGCCGCATTACCAGCTTGAGGGGATCAACGCCTCCCTCCGGCTGGTGTCGGAACTACCATCAGTGAAAACTTAAAACGCATAGATAGACCACGAGGAGACCCAAAATGGCTTTAGCCGGATATATGAAAATTGGCGATATCGAAGGTGAATCGCAACGCGCGGAACATGAGAACGAGATCGATATCCATGACGTGCAATGGAATATCGAACAGGGCTCTGCCGCGCAGGTTGGTAAGGGGCGCGCCCGCGCCCGCGCCCAGGTCGGGGCCCTGAACCTGAAAAAGTTCATGGACGCGTCCTCACCCTACCTGATGCTGGCCTGTATGCAGGGCAAGTCGTTTCCGGACATGGTGCTGTCGATCCGCAAGGATAGCGGCGACGCGCATCTCGATTACCTCATCATCACGATGGAGAATGTCACCATCTCGAAATGCGAGCTGGTTGGAATCGGAGACGAGGAAGACGGCCAGATGATCGAAGAGGAACTGGGGCTGGTGTTCGAGAACGTGACCGTCAAATACACTGTTCAAGAGGACGATCATTCCGCCGGTGCCGAGCACGAGATCTCGTTCGATATTGCAGCGGGTGTCTGATGATGTGTCGGGCGGGGCATTGATCTGTGGCTGATCGCCGTGATGCCCCGCCCATTTCCCGGCAGGAAGCCGTGCAGCCGTCCCTGTGGGACAGGCTGATCGACGATCTGCCGGGGCTTGTCGCTGAATCCGACGCGCTGCGCCGCGATCTGGCGCGCGCCCTCGGCTCTGACGAGGGGGCCGAGGCGCTGATTTCCGGCGGCGTGCGCGCCATCGAACAGCGCAGCGATCTGGACGACGACACGCGTCTGCTGGCGCACCGTGTGGCAAAAATCATGGCGCGGCGCAGGCGGCTCGAAGAAAGCGGTGAGATTGTCACCGCTGACGTACTGCGCGAGGCCGTGCGGCGCGACATCGAAATGCTGTTCAATATCGAACGGCTGGAGGCGCAATTCTTGCTGACCGAACGCGAAGCCATGGAACACCCTGACTCTGCCGATCTTCTGGCCGGGTTCCCCGAGGTGCGCAGCAGCGTCGTCAATTACGGTGTACCGTCATTTTCGGGGCGGTCGGGGTCGGATTTCAACAAGGACGACCTCGCGCGTGAGATCAAATCGGTGCTGAACATCTATGAACCTCGGTTAAAGCGCGACTCGGTTCGGGTCCGGGTGCGCACCGGCGAAAAGACCGGATTGCGGATCGACATCGACGGGGTGCTGCTGTTGTCGCCGGTGCCAGAGCGGCTGCGGCTGTCGACCAGCATCGACCTCGACAACGGACGCGCCATGACCGCGCTGGAGGATCGCTGATGGATCAGGCGTTCCTGGAGTATTACGAGGAAGAGCTGTCGCATATCCGGTCGTTGGCGCAGGAGTTTTCCGCGCTGCATCCCAATGTCGCGCGCAACCTGTCGATGGAATCGATTCCCTGCCCGGATCCCTATGTCGAACGCCTGCTCGAAGGGGTGGCGTTTCTGGCGGCGCGCACCCGGCTCAAGGTTGATGGCGAGGCAAGCCGCTATGTACGCAACCTGATCGACACGCTTTATCCCGATCTGGCGGGGCCTGCGCCGGCGATGACCATGGCGACGATGACGCCGGGGCCACAGGTGCAGCGCATGCTCGACGGGCATGTGATGACGCGGGGCACGCGGCTGATGTCGGGACTGCGCGAGGGTCAGCAGACCCGCTGCGTCTACACCACCGCGCAGCCGGTGCATCTGTGGCCGGTGCAGATCGGATCGGTCAGCTACCTGCAGGACAAGGGCGCGCTGGCCCAGGCCGGTGTCGGCGAAGGCGCGACCCGCGATGCCGCTGCCGGCATCCGCATCACGTTGAAACGCCAGGGCGCGGGACGGTTGGCGGAACTGTCTTTGGATCAGCTCGACCTTTATTTCGGTGCTGGGACGCGGGGCGGGGCGATTTTTGACGCGGTGTTCGGCTTTGGCACCGGCACCGTGGCACGGCCCGCCGATGCCACCACCCGATTCCGGCAGGTCGGTGCCCCCGGCATGATTGGCATCGACGATGCCGAGGCGCTGTTGCCGCGGGTGCGTTCTTCGTTTGAGGGGTATCGCCTGCTGCGCGAATATTTCCTGATGCCCGAGCGGTTCTATTTTCTGCGGCTTGACGGGCTGGCACCGGTGATCCGCGCCAGCGATACGCATGATGTTGAAATCGTGGTGCTGCTGCGCAACGAACGACCCGACCTCTCTGGCATTGCGGCGCAGGATTTTCGCCTGTTCGCAACGCCCGTGGTCAATCTGTTCGAGCATGAATGCAATATCGTGGAACTGCGCAACAACCGCCCCGCACATATCGTTCAGGCCGACCGCACCCGCCCCCGAGATTACGAGATTTACCGCCTGTTGCGGGTCGAAGACGCGGAAACCGATGGGGCGCAGGCCCGCGTCACGCCGCTGTTTTCGACCGAGGCACAAGCCGATAGCGGCCACGTTTATTCCGCTGATCGCCGCCCGCGCCGCCCGGATACCGAAGAGGTGCGGCGCGGTCAGACCCGCAGCAGCTATGTCGGCGATGATTTCTATCTCTCGGTCGGGCGACCTACTGGCGCGCGCGCGGTGCGCCCGCTGCGGCGGCTGGATGTGCGTGCGCTGTGTACCAACCGCGATTTGCCGATCCTGGATGACATGCCGGTGCTGACACTAGATTCCGGCGATCCGGTGCAGACCGTCACGCTGTTGGGGCCGATGCGCCGACCGCGTCCCAGCCTGCGTGCCAGTCTGCCCTCGGGTGCAACCGGTGAACGGCAGATAGACGACCTGACCTGGCGCTGGATTTCGCAACTTAGCCTGAATCACATCAGCCTTGCCGGGGACGAGGCTGGCGCCGAACCCCTGCGTGCACTGCTGAAACTTTACGCTGATCGGGGTGATCCCGCCTTGCGCCGCCACGGTACGTCGGTGGTGCGGCTGCGGTCGCGTCCGGTGGTGGAGCGGTTGCAAGTCGCCGGGCCGCTGTGTTTTGGCCACGGAACCGAGATCACGCTGGATATCAACGAGGGGTTGCTGTCTGGTGGCAGTTCGCTGCTGCTGTCGGCGCTATTGGCGCGGCTCTTTGCGCGGCACAGTGCGATCAATTCATTTGTCTGCACCCGCACGCAGCTAACCCAGCAACAAACGGAGGTGAGATGGCCGATGACTCCGGGCACACGCGCGCTGATCTGACCTCACCCGAGGGGATCGCGCGGATGGATTTTTTCGAGTTGCTGCGCCAGCTCGAAACTGCGGACCTGCGCTTTGGTCGTGCGGGGGGGGCGGATCGCGAACCGGCGCGATTGGGGCAGACCGCGCGCATGGCCTTTGCCGCCAGCGACGTGGCTGAGATGACGCCGGGCAACGCAGAACACCCGCCGAAGATCGGTGTCAACGTTCTGGGGCTGATCGGGCCCGAAGGTCCGATGCCGCTGCATATGACCCGCTGGATCATGGAGCGGCTGTCGAACCGCTGGTTTGCCGGCGATGCCCAGCAGGGCGCGACGGCGGACACCTCGTTTCTTGATTTCATTAACATGCTGCAACACCGGCTGATTGCGCTGTATTGGCGCGCCTGGGCCGATGCCCGCCCCGAGGTGCATATCGCCCATGGTGACGGTGGGCGAGTGACGGCGATGATGCGGTCGCTGGCTGGGCTGGGTCTGCCGGGCACCACCACCGATGATATCCGGCTGGACGGGGCCAAACTGCGCCACGCCACGTCATTGGCATTAGAGGCGCGCAGCCCCGAGCGGCTGACCGCGTTTCTGGAAACCGTACTGGGGGTGCCCGTGGCGCTGGGCGAATTTCAGGGGGTCTGGATCGACATTCCGCAACATCTGCAAAGCCGATTGGGGATGCAGCACGCTGGACTTGGCTCTGGTGCCGTGATCGGCGGGCGCGTGTTTGACCGGCAATCCCATGCCGAGCTGCGGTTGGGTCCGCTGACGCTGGCGCAGTTCAACGCCTTTCTCGATGACAGCATCGCCCGCGACCGGCTGCGGCAGGCGCTGGTGTTTGCGGCGGGCAAGGATATCGCCTTTGGTCTGCGGCTGGTGCTGGCGGCAGACGCGGTACCGCAGGCGCGGCTTGGCGCGTGCCAGTTGGGGCGGACGACATGGCTGAATCCTGACCCGGACCGCAATGCTGACGATCTGGCCTTTGCCAACGTCACTGAACCATCCCATTCCCTGACCCCGGCCCAAAGGAGCGCCGCATGACCCTGCGTCTTGTCATCGAATCGTCCCCCAGCCCGCAGACGGTGACCGAACGGCTGTTTGATGGCGGGCAGTTGTCGATCGGGCGCGGCGACGAGGCCGACTGGCAGCTTGCCGATCCCAAGATGTTCGTGTCGCGCCGTCACTGCATCCTGAGCGAAGAGGGCGGGCGCGTGATGGTTACAGATGCGTCGTCTGGCGGGCTGTTCATCGACAATGCGGCCAATCCGGTGGGGCCGGGAAACGCTGTGCCGGTTGAGCCGGGGATGCGGTTACATTTGGGTGATTTTATCCTGAGGGTCGAGGCGGCGCGGGCTGCGCCGGGGACCGAGGCCCCAAAACCGCGCGCGACCTCAAAGGGCGGGTTCTTTGCGGACGAGCCACCCGCCCCGCCGCCCGAGCCGACCGCCCCCCGGCCCGACACGCTGCCTGATCCGTTTGGTCTGCGCAGCGACAGCGCACCCGGCGCACGACACAAAGAGATGGCGCGCCCGCCCCGACCGCTTGATCAGGCGGATCCTTTTGGGCTCGATCTGCGTAGCGCGTTTGACGACCGGCCCGAGCATGAGCCAGAGAGGGATACCCCCCCAGCCGAGCGCCCGGCTGGCGGCGGATATTTCGACGCTGCGCCCTCTTCTGCCGCTCCGGTCGAGCCTACCCGACCGGAGCCAAATACACCGGGCCCGACCAAAAAGGACATCTTTGGCAGCTGGAGCTCTGGCCTGGATGAGGACGACGAAGACGAAGAGCCAACGCCGCCGCCGATCTCTCTGGTGCCGGATCCACCGCCCCGTGCGCCCGTCGAACCCGACCTGCCTGTGCCCCCGGTGTCGGAACCCGTCAGCGCCAAGGGTCCGGTTGCCCGAAATGTTCCGCCAATGTCATCCGAGGATGGTGATCTGCGCGATGCGCTGTTGCGCGGTATGGGGATAGATCCGGCGAGCCTGCCCGCCTCAGACGATCCTGTCGCCGAAATGGAACATCTTGGGCGCTGCATGCACGATATGGCTGAAGGCGTGATGCTGTTGCTGCGCACCCGTGCGCAGGAAAAGCAAAAGGTGCGTGTCGCCCAGACCATCATCGCCAGCGCCGATGTGAATCCGCTCAAATTCCTCGCTACGCCTGAGGATGCGCTGACGGCGCTGATCCGCCCGCGCGGACGCGGCTATCTGCCACCGGACGAGGCGGTGCCAGCCGCCTTTCGTGACCTTGCCGATCATCAGGTCCGTACCTGGAGCGCGTTGCAAATTGCCCTGCGCCGCATGGTGGACAAGTTCGATCCAGCCGAGATCGAAAAGGAAATGAGTGATGTTGGGATGCTCGAATCCCTCGTCGCGGGGGGGCGCAAGGCCAAGCTGTGGCAGATCTATGCGGACCGGTATCGCGACATCGCCCAATCGGCGGAAAAGCAGTTTTTGGGCGATGTCGGCGGAGATTTCAGAGATGCTTATGAAAACAAAGGGAGTTAGAGAAATGATCCTTGTACGCCGTACCTTTCTGCTAAGCAGCGCCGCGGGCATCGGCCTGATCCTGTCGGGCTGTGGCGAAGATGCACCGAACATCCTCACCGTCCGCGCGCAGGCGGGCGCGGGTATGAATCCTGGCCCCGATGGCAGCGACCGTCCGGTGACGCTGAGCATTCTGCAACTGTCGGGGTCTGGTGCGTTTGACGCCGCTGATTATTTCGCGTTGCAAAATCCGGCCTCGGCGCTGGGCAGCGATCTGGTCAAGGCGGATCAGCTGGTTCTGGCCCCCGGTGGGTCTGCCAGCCGCGCGATCACCATTCAGCCAACCACGAGCATCATTGGCGTTGTCGGTGGCTTTATCAATCCCACAGGCCGCACTGTGCGTAGCAAGATTGCAGCGCCCGGTGCCAGTCAGGGTCTTATCATCAGCGTCGGAGCGAGCGGGCTGTCGCTCGCGACGGCGTGACGTCATGCCAGAAGGAAAACCATGACTGACAGGAACAAGGTTGTTTGGTCCGAGGGGCTGTTTCTGCGGACCCAGCATCTGCAACAGCAGGACCGGCACACCGACTGGCTGATCCGGCAGTTGTTGGGCGCGATGCCGCGACACAGCTTTGGCTTTAGTGCGCTTGGGTTGGACCCGACCGCGCTGGAGGAAGGGCAGATTGCCGTGTCTGTGGCCGAAGGGGTGTTGCCGGACGGCACCTTTTTCGCGGTCCCCGGTGATACGGCCGGGGTCGCGTCGGTTCCGGTCACGGCCAAATCTGGCACGGGACTGGTGCATTTGGCACTGCCGACGGCGGGCGCTGGGGCGGCGCAGATTGACCCGGCCCATGCGCAACCTTCGGGCACACGCTTTCGCGGCACGGTGATCGAGGTGCGCGACACCATCCGCGGCGGGGCCGAACCAACCGAGATCGAGGTTGCCGCCCTTGCGCCGAAACTGCTGCTGCCCGGTGACGAGGTGGCAGGATACACCACGCTGCCGATTGCCCGGATCGAGGGGCTGAGCGGTGAGGGCGCGGTTTCGTTGGACCCGGCATTTCTGGCCCCGGCGCTGAATATCGGCGCGGTTGGCTGGTATGGTCAACTTCTCAAGGAGCTGGTGACCGGGCTGGATCGGATCGCGGATGCCCATGGCGCGATGGTGCTGGGCGGCACCGGCGCGTCGATGGAGAATCTGTTGATCCTGGAACTGGCCAATGCCGCCCGTCCGCGTCTGGCGCATATGGCGGCGCAGCTGAACGATCATCCTTCGGCGTTGTATCAGGAACTCAGTGGTCTGGCAGGGCGGATGGCGACTTTTGGGGCGTCGGCCCGCCGTCTGGGGGATCTGCCGGAGTACGACCACGCGGACCCGCAACTCAGCTTTCAGACGCTGGCCGATACATTGCGGTCGCTGGTGCTGTCGTTGCGCCATGTCGAACCGAAAAGCCGCGCGTTGCGGGTGTCACGCCATGCGGAAAACATCTGGACCGTGCGGATTGATAACCCCGAGATCATCGCCAACAGCCGTATTGTGCTGCGTGTTGGTGGTGATATTTCCGAGAAACTACTGCGCAAGATCTTTGTCGATCAGGCCACGGTGGGGGCGGCGGACGCGTTCGATGCGCTGTGGAAATCGCGGCTGACCGGCATCCCGCTTAAGCCACTGAATTCGCAACCGCGCGAGATCCCGTATGATGGCGACCGGCTGTGTCTTGAGCTGGACCGCACGTCCGAACATTGGGCGGCGCTGGCCGATGCGCCGGGGTTTGTGCTGGGGGTGGCGGGTCAGCTGGACCGGGAACCACAGATCGACTGCTACGCGGTGAGCCGGTGAAAATATGAACGCTGACGACCCCTTTGGCCTTGAGAACGACGCCGGACGCACCCGCATCCGCCCGGTGCGCCGTGCGGCACAACCCGCGCCGCGCCGCGCCGGGCCTGCGGCCACCGGCACGCCGCTGCGCACCGCCCGGGCCAGCGACAATCCGTTGCTCAACGCCTACGCCGCGTTGCTGGGCATGGCCCCGGAACTGGAACGCGCCACCGCACCCGAAAATCCGGATGTGTTGCGCACAAGGCTGTTGGAGACGCTGACGCAGGCCCGCGATTCTGCTGTGTCGGCGGGTGTGCCGCTGTCGCGCGCCGATCAGGGGGCGTGGTTTGTCGCGGCGCTGCTGGATGACATCGCGCTGAACACGCCATGGGGCGGGCACTCTGGCTGGCCGCGGATGCCGCTGGTGGTGTCGATGTATGGCAATGTCGACGCCGGTGAGCGGTTCTTTGATCTGGCCGAGGATCTGATCCGGTTCCCCGAGCGCGACCCACAATTGCTGGAACTGGTGTTCCTGTGCCTGTCGCTGGGGTTTCGCGGTAAACACCGGATCAACCCCGGCGCGGGCGAGGCGGCGATTGCCCAGATGCGGGTGCAGATGAATCGCTTGTTGCGCGACCGCGACGCCGCCGACGCGCCGCTTGCCCCGCACTGGAAAGGGGTTGAGGCGGCAGATGAAAGCCGCGGCTTTATTGTGCCGCTGTGGTCCATCGGGCTAATGGCGATTGCCCTGATCATGGTGGTTTATGTCGGGCTGGGCATCCAGCTTTCGAACCGGGGCGAGAGGTTGTTTACCCTGGCCAGCGTCCTGCCGCCGCCGGAACGTGCGGACATCTTTCGCCCGATTATCGAAACCGTCGAGCAGCCGCTGCTGACCGCCGATCCGCTGGTGTTCGAATTGTTGCCGCTGTTCGCCGAAGCTGCGCCAAAGGACACCGCCAGCGCCCTGACCGGGCGCGAGGACGTGTCGATTGCCATCGTGGTTGTACAGGCCACCAACCCCGAGGTGTTCCGGTCAGCCAAGGCCGATCTGAACGCAGGCTATAGCCCGCTGATCGCCAGCGTCGCTCAGGTGATCCGCGACAACGCCGAATTTATCGGATCGGTTCGGGTGGTTGGCCACACTGACAGTATTCCGGTGCAGCGGTCCAACCCATTCCGGTCCAATCAGGGGCTCAGCGAGGCGCGTGCCAAGACCATCGCCGACATGCTGGTGCAGGCGGGTGTGCCTGCCGGGCTGGTCGCGTCCGAGGGCAAGGCCGCGACCGAGCCGATTGCCGATAATGGCACCAAACCGGGCCGTGCCCGCAATCGTCGCGTCGAAATCATTTTGCAGAAAAAGGTCTGACGCATGTCGTTCCTGAAAAAGATCCTTGGTTTTCTGTTTTCGCGGTTCCTGTGGACCCTGATCGGCATCGCCATCCTGTGCGTCCTGATCTGGTTCTACGGCCCGCTGATCAGCGTGGGCGACGCGGCGCCGTTGGCCGGGGATTTGACGCGGATCGTGGTGATCGGCGTCATTATCATCCTGTGGCTGGTGTCGATGCTGATCCGTCAGTTGCGCGCCGCGCGGGCCAACCGCGCCTTTGTCGCCGAACTCGCCGCCCCGGCACCCGAGATGATCGCCGCCCCCGGTGACGAGAATCTGGCCGAGGTGCAGGCCAAGTTTCAAGGCGTGATGGAGCAGATGAAGCGGTCAAAACTCGGTGGGCGCAAATTCCTGCGTGACATGCCGTGGTACGTGATCATCGGACCGCCGGGTACGGGCAAGACGACGGCGCTGCGCCAGTCCGGCCTGCATTTCCCGATTGATTTGTCTGATGACCTCAAAGGGATCGGGGGCACGCGCAACTGCGATTGGTTCTTTACGGAAGACGCGGTGCTGATCGACACCGCCGGGCGCTATGTCCAACAGCAAAGCGACCCAGACGTGGATTCCGCCGAATGGAAAGGCTTTATCGACCTGCTGGTCAAACATCGCGGTCGGCGCGCGCTGAATGGAGTGATCCTGACCCTGTCGGTCGAGGAACTGGCCGGTGACGATGTATCAATCCGCGAACATGGCCGCGAGATCCGCAAGCGTCTGGCCGAACTGCGCGAAGAGACCGGGCTGAAATTGCCGGTCTATCTGATGATCACCAAGGCCGATCTGGTGCCGGGATTCGAATCCTTCTTTGGCGATCTGAATGCACGCGAACGCGAACAGGTCTGGGGCGCGACGCTGGGCACCGCCGACCGTGTTGACGGGCTGACGGTTGAGCGCGAAATGAAGGTGATGCAAGAGGCGCTGGAAGAGCGGATGACCGCCCGCATCGCCGAGGATGTGCCGCTGGCGCAGCGGGCTGAGATCTTTCGGTTTCCCAGCCAGCTTGATCAACTCACCAGCCCGCTCAAGGTGCTGATCGAGGCGGTGTTCGGAGAAAGCCGGTACGAGGACAGCCCGTGGATGCGCGGCGTTTATTTCACCTCTGCCACACAAGAAGGGTCGCCCATCGACCGGATGGTGTCGGGTATCGCCGCATCGCTGGGCCTGACCGCACCGATGCCCGAACGCCGGGCGCATGGCAACACCCGCAGCTTTTTCCTGCGCAACTTGCTGACCGATCTGATCTTTCCCGAGGCCGGTCTGGGCCGGTTCGATCCCCGGGCCGAGGAGCGCCGCCGCTGGATCTGGCGTGGCACCCTGGCGGCGGCGTCGCTGGCGGTGGTGGTTCTGGCAACGCTGTTTCTGTTTTCGTTCATGCGTTACAACGGGGCCTTGGGTGAACAGGAACGCCAGCTTGCCAATCTGTCGGCACGACTGGCCAATGTCGCCGCGCGGCAGGCGCCGACCGATCCGCTGGACCTGAACCTCGCGCTGGATGCGGCAAACGAGACGGTGAATGCTGAAACGTATGTCGAGGGCGGCGTGCTGACCTTGTTAGGGCCGACGGCTGAACCAGAATTGGCGCAGGTGCACCGCATTGCCTATGATCAAACGCTGCGCAATATTCTGGAACCGCGCATGGTCGCCCTGCTTGAGGCGACGATGTGGCGGCATTCGCGCGACCCAGAATTTCTGCTGGGGGCGTTGAAATCCTATCAGATGCTGACGGGGCAGGCGCCCTATGACGCGGCATTTCTGGGTGTCTGGTGGCAGACGGTTTTGCCCGAATTTTCGCCTATCGACCCATTCCCCACGGATGAATCCGTCGATCACCAATTGGCGGCTTTGGTCCGCATGGCGGGCGAAGAGGACAAGATCGCGTCGGACCCCGCGCTTGTCTCGACTGCGCTGGAAAGCATCTGCACCATTCCGCTTGCGGTGCGCGCCTATCGCAACCTGCGTTCGGACCCCAGCCTGACCGGCCTGTCCGATTGGGTGCCAGCGGAAAAGACCGGGCCGAATGGCGCCCGTGTTTTGACCCGGCTGTCGGAAAAGACCCTGCGCGTCGGCCTGCCGGGGGCGTTTACCTATGATGGATTTCACAATGCTGTGCTGCCGCTGGTGCCCGAGGTGGCGGCGCAGGCGACGCTGGATCGCGCTGTGTTCGCGGGCGGTTGTTCCGAGAGTTCGGACGCGTCGGTCGATACGCTGGAAACTGATATCCTCAAGCTTTACTACGATGATTTCATCGCGCAGTGGGATGGGTTCCTGCGGGACATCCGCCTGACGCCAATCGGGGATCTGGTGCAGGCGCGTCAGAACCTCAAAGATCTTGCCTCGGCCGATTCCGCGTTGAAACGGTTGTTGGAGTCGGTGGTGTTCGAGACGCACCTTGCCCATGTCGACGAAGCGGGCGGCGGCAATGCTGCGGTGGAAAAGGGCGCGCTCAAGGCGGTGTCGAAACTGGGTAAGCTGGGCAAACTGGTCAAGGCCGGAGCCAAGATCGCCAAGTCGTCGGACAGTGGTCCCCCGCCGCTGCCGCCGGGTACTCCGGTGTCCGATCACTTCGCCCCGATCCGCGGCACGGTGCAAGAGGTCGATGGGCAGCCGCCGTTGTTAGACGACGCCGTAGCGGCGCTGACCGCGTTGTCGAATGAGCTACAGACCGTCGCGGCCAGCCCCGATCCGCAGGCCGCATTGTTGGCGCGGGGGGGATTGCCGCAACTGACTGGTGCCATCGCGAACGAGGCCGCGAGCCTGCCTGACCCGATCGACAGCTGGATTGCGGGCATCGCAGGCGACACGATCAGCGTCACGCGCGAGGCGGTGATTGCCCAGCTTAACGCCCGTTGGCGGGCCGACGTACTGCCGTTCTGCGTTTCGGCCACTTCTGGCAGATATCCGTTCGATCAGTCCAGCGCCATCGACGTGAACACGCTGGATTTTGCGCGCCTCTTTGGCAGCGGCGGGCTGGTGGACAGTTTCATCAATGACCATCTGCAACCCTATATCGACAACTCTGTCCGACCATGGAAATGGCGCGCCGATTTTGGTCTGGACGCCAAGCTGCTGCAACCGTTTGAAAATGCCCGGTCGATGCGTGATGCGCTGTTTCCCGGCGGAGCCGGACCGGTGCTGGCCTTTTCGCTGGAGCCGCGCGATCTGTCGGGCAATGCCAGCCGGGTGACGCTGAATGTCGACGGACAGGTTTTGACCTATTTCAACGCCGCCGCGCGACCCAGCCCGATGACATGGCCGGGACCGGATGGGACCAACATGATCACGCTCAGCTTTGCACCGGTGAACGGTACGGCCGAATTGGTCACATCCGAAACCGGAAGCTGGGCGATCCTGCGGCTGATCCGCAAGGGGCGGCTGGCCGCGACTGCGCTGCCCGAAGTCTTTACCCTGTCGCTGGCAGCAAGCGGGTTTTCCGCCAGCTTTAATCTGCGGGCTAATTCGGTGGAAAACCCGTTCGATCTGACGATGTTTTCGGGCTTTACCTGCCCGCGCGGATTCTAGGGGCGTGGCCACCGGGTTCTTTGGCAAACTGCCCGTTGCAGGGGATTTTGTCGCCCGTGGTCTGGCACCGGGGTTGCGCGCGGTGCTGGATCGCTGGCTGACGCTGCATTTTTCGCCGCTGGTACAGGACCCGGTCGGCTGGCCCGAAGGCGGGGTGCGTGGGCTGCTGCGCACGGCGCAAGGCACATGGATTCTGCTGATCGAACCGGGATTCGATGCGGTCGGACGGACCTATCCGCTGGTGGCCTGCACCGCCCATGGTGGCGCGGGGAGGGCCGAGGCGGATCGCTGGGCTGATGCTGTCTGGCCGCATCTGCTGGCGGCAATTGAACGCGGCACCGGCCCGGACGAGCTGATGATCACGCTGGCAGGGGCGGCGGACCCCGCGCCCGGTCTTGACATACCGCCGATCCCGTCGCTGTGGTGGGCCGGGGTCACCCCGACCTATCCAGAGGAGCATCTGCCACTCCTTGCCCGGATCAGTTCTGGTTGATCTTGCTGCCTTTCATGGTAATATCTTTACTGGCCTTGACGTTGATCTTGCCTGATCCCGTGATCGACACATCTTTGCCCTCGATCACGATGGTGCCGTCCTTCTTCATCTGAAAATTCGCCTTGCCACAGGTAAAGGTGATGCTGTCCACCGCTTTGACCACGATGTTCTTGCCGACCTCGACGGTATAATCTTCGCCTACGGTGACAGACATGTTCTTGCCCACGGCGGTCACGCTTTCCTCAGCGATCTCTAGGCTGTAGTTCTGGCCGATCTTGGTGCCCTGATCCTTGCCGATTTCGACCGACTGATTGGTGCCGATTTCCCAGCTGTCCGACAGGCCCACATCGTGGCTCTGGGTGGCGCCGACGCTCATCTGGCGCATGGCGCCGACGGTGTTGATCTGCGCCGCGCCGACGGTGCGGGTTTCCACCGCGCCGACCGTATCGGTTCGCGCGATGGCCACCATCACGGTCTGGTTTGCGCCCACGGTCTGGCTGTGGTTTGCACCGATGATTTCGTCGGAATTGGCACCGATCATGATGGTTTCGTTGACACCGACGGTCAGGCTGCGGTTGTTGCCGACGGTTTCGGTGTCGTTGTTGCCAATATTGATATCGCGATTCACGCCGACAGCGGTGGTCTTGTTGTTGCCGACCGTCTCGTCGCGATCATTGACCACATCCTGTTTGGCGTCATGGCCCACAGTTTCGGCGAAATCATTGTCGACGTTGCGGGTCTCGTTGTTCTTGATCCATTCGTTGTGGTCCTTTTCTGCCTGAAAATAGACCTCTTCCGAGCCTTTCAAATCCTCGAACCGCAATTCGTTCCAGCCGCCGCCGCCCTTGGACGAGTTGGATTTCCAACCCGATTGCGTTGCATTGCCGGGCAGGGCGTAGGGCGGCATCTGTTCGGCATTGTAGACCCGACCGGTGATGATCGGGCGGTCGGGGTCGCCATCGAGGAAGTCGACGATCACCTCTTGGCCGATGCGGGGGATCTGGATGAATCCCCAGCCTGATCCGGCCCAGACCGAAGAGACCCGGATAAAGCAGGTCGAATGTTCATCCAGCCCGCCCTCGCGGTCCCAGTAGAACTGCACCTTAACGCGGGCGTATTCGTCGGTATAAATCTCTTCGCCTGCGGGGCCGACGACGATGGCGGTTTGCGGCCCCTTCATCACCGGCCTGGGCGTGCGTTGCAGCGGACGATAGGCGGCATCCGACGGCACCATGCGATAGGTCGCAGCAAAGCCTTCGGGCCGGTCGCGGGTGGCGCGCGAAGAATATTGTCCGTCCCAAATATCGTAGTCGACGGCGAGGATCATATACCGGATGTTCTCTTCGTCGCGCGGATAGTCGAGCAGCTGGAACAGGTTGCCGGAACAGGGCGTCGGGGCGGTTGAATCTGCCCAGATCTGATGCGCGTGGGCCTGATCCTGCTGGTTGCGAATCCCCGCCAGATTTTCCCCTATGCCCTGCGCGCGGTAGCGACCGGGATAATGGTAGCGCTCCATACCGTCATTGTCGTGGCCTTTTAGGTTCTCGACCCGTGCGATCAGATCGGCTGACGGTGTTTCGAAATTATAGTCGGTCAGGGTGTGAGATCCGGACACGATCCTGTCGGTGCGGCTTAGCTTGGTCACCACACCGGCGCCGTCCCGTCCCGGCACATAGTTGGGTTCAAACCGCAACTGCTCGATCCCTTGGGCGGGGAACAGTTCGGTGGGATCGTCGGACAGGATCAGTTTGTGCTCCCCATCGTTAAAGATGAAGTGGTAAAAGATCCCCTCTTCCTCCATCAGTCTCTGGATAAAATCGAGATCGCTTTCGCCGTATTGCACGCAATATTCGCGGACCTCGGGCGAGCCGCGCAAATTCAGTTCGTAGTCCAGGACGTTATGTTCCGTGAGCAGGCTGGTGATGATGTCGGTGGCCGACATATCCTGAAAGATACGGTTGTCGGTGGTCTTGGACAACATCCACAGCTGCGGCCGCAGGATAAGGCGGTACATGAAGCGGTCCTCGTCGTCGTTGCCCTCGAACCGGAACTGATCGACAATACCACTGAAAAACCGCAGCAGGAACGGCGAGTCGGGGTCTGCCGCGACCGCGACTGTTACCGTCTTGCCCAGCAGGTCGTTGGCAGCGATGTTTGGGTCAAAACTGCGCGCCAGAACGCTATAGCGGTAACACTGGCTGACCTCGTCGCGTCCGGCGAGATGGGCGAACAACAGCGCGTCGTTCCCGTCAAACAGCGGCAGCGGCGTTACAAGATAGGCAATACGGTCTAAGGAAAAATCAATGGCCATTGCGTGGGCACCTTCCATCAGGGCTTTGCTGGAAAATCGGATGTGTCAATCTGGTCAGAGTATACGAGGAATCACCACCTGTGCAGGAAAATCCGTCACAGGGCAGGCGGACAGGCGAACCCTTGCAGGGCAGGGCGCACCGACACCGGATTGAGCGGCTCGGCAAATCCCATCTCAAGGAACACCCGCCCCGATTCAGTGCGCAGATCCAGCAGGACGCGGGCGCCATCGTCGCGCAGCCGCAGCCGCAGCCCGTCCATCAGACGTAACAGCCCCCAGGGACCGGAGTGCAGGAGGCGCGCACTGTCAGCCGAGTCGCGAAAGCTGACTTCGACCCCGGCCTGTGGTTGTGGCCCGGGCCAGCTCAGCGCGGCGGGTGCCCCGGTTGCACGCACCGGTTCGGCCACGCCGCCAATGGCAAACATGGTCTGACCGCGTTCCGCCAGCGCCGCGAGCGTTAGATCGTGGCGCAATGTGCCGTCCGGGCCGAACAGCCCTTGCGATACCTGTGCGGCGCGTTCCAGAAATGCGGCGCTTTCGGGCACAAGCCCGGCAAACCGCGCCTCGGGCTTCCAGCGCCACGGGCTGGTTTCAGTGTCCAGAAATGGCGCGGCGCTTTGGCGGGTATAGGTGGTCAGGACGCCCTGCGGACCTAGCAGTGCGGTCAGGTCGCCGACCGCCACATCCGGCCCGTTGGCAAAGGGATAATGCGCCGAAGTGACATCGCGGCACAGTGGAAACACCTCTTGCTGCCAGCCGCGGGTCAGCGGGTTCGAGGCGTTGCCCTGGGATTCGGGTTGGGCCGATTGCGCCAGCACATCCTCGGCAATCTGCACCACGATGCGCGGCGCGTTTTTCAGTGCGGTGATCGACCGCGCCCGATCCTGCACCGACATCAGCCGCTGGCTGCCCCGGCTCTGGCTGATGTCGATGGCGCCCAGTGCGACGTTTAGGGTGGAAAACAGCCGTGCGATTTCGCGCATCCGGCCCTGTTCGACATATTGGATCATCGCGCCAAATTCGCGGGCAAGCACCAGTTGTTGCGGGTGGCTGCGCGCCCGGTCGGCGCCACCAGCCTGCGCCCAGACTTGCCGCAGCAATCGGGTCAGCGGGTTTTCGGCCTGCGCCAGCGCGCCGGAGACGACAATCGCGGTTTCGCGCTGGGCAAATGGGCGCACCCGCAAATCGGCCAGCCAATCCTTCCAGAACGCGATGGTTTCCAGATGCAGCCGGTCCATCAGAAGGTCAGGAGAGCGGTTCTGCGTTGGCAACACCTGTCCGGTGATCCGCTGGGCCAGCGCGCGGGCTTGCTGCACCGCGCCCCCAACGGCAAAATCCCGCGCCTCGTCCCAGCCATGGGCGGTGAACAGCCCCGGCAGTGGCGTGTCGATGGGCAGGCCAGACCGGCGCAGCAGAACGTCGCCGATGCCGGGCACCTGGGCCACCGGATGCCAGGCGGGGAGGGCGCGCATGCGCTCAGCCCGCAACAGTTCGAGCCAGGCGCGGGCCGGTTCAGGCACTTCGGCGGCGAAGGCGCGGGCCTGATCCATCACGGTGCTATCGTTGGGTGTGATGTCGGTGGCGGGGCCATCCAGTGGCCCCAAATGCGCGCCGAGCCCGGCCAAACCCACCCGTTTGCCATTGTCCTCAAGCCAGCCGGTCAGGTAGGCCGGGCTCCAATCCTCCTCGCCGGTCAGGACCGACCAGGCCCGAAGCGCGTCATAAAGGATCAGCCCGTCGCCTTCGCTGGCCAGCACCTCTTCGATCCCGGCGGCAATCACCGGGGGAACGTGGCGCCGAACGGCGGCGGCATAGGTCGCGCGGGCCTGGGTTTCGCCATCGCCAAATGGCAATCGGATCACCCGGCGCAGCGGCGCGCGGCTGGCGGCCTGAGCCACGTGTTCCACCGCCGCCTGCATGTCGTCCAGCCGCTGTACCAACCCGGTGCCGGATTGAGGCCGGTCGAGTCCGATGCTCAGCGCTTCTTGGGCAAAAACTGCGGACAGGCGTTGGTGGAACCGGTACTCCAGCCAGCCCGTGTAGCCGATCAAAACCAGCGCCAGCACCACCACATATCCGCCAATCCTGAGGCCCCAATTGCCCGACGTCACGGTCCGGTGCGCATCGCGACCGACCTCGGCTTGCGCGATGAGGCGGCTCAGGAACCGTTCCAGATCGGCATAGTCCGCGCCCTGTCGCGCCGCAGTGTCGCGGAAATCCCGAATCCGGGCCAATGAAACGTCGCGCCCCTCGAACAGCTGGCGTTGCGCCAGAACCGACCACGTGCCCAGCGACACGCCCGTCGCCTGCCGCGCCCGCAAGTCCAGGAGCACAGCCAGTGCGTAGCGCGCCGGCTTGATCGTGGTCGCCGGCGCGCCACCGCGCGCAGCATCGCGTTCAAATGCGGCCAGCGCGCTTTGGGCCGAGCCGAGTATCGCATGCTCTCCGGCTTTTATCTGTCGGTTGAAATCGTCGATCAGGCCCAAAACCGGGGCGGCGGCGCGGTCCAGCGCGGATGGGTCCGGTCGCGGTGCCATGCGCTACAGCTTGCCCTCGGCCTGCCATTTGCGCAGCGTTTCGACGCCGACCTCGAAATGCATCGAATCCTCGCGGTTGTAGGTCGCGCCCCAGTACCAGCCCTCGTCGTTGAACAGTTCGGCCAGCAGCAGCAGGCCGAACTGGGTGCCGCCATCGCCGAACCCGTCGAGTCGCCCCTGCAGTTTCACGTCAATCGCCGTGCCCCAGGAATGGTTCGACCAGGACGACCGTGATCCCCGGATCAGCCGTGCGCACAGCGCGCCGGCCGTCCCCAGCGCATCGTGAATGTCAGGCTCGCTTTCCTTCAGTTTTGCCACGATGCGTTCCAGACTTTCCAGCGCCGGTTTCAGCATTGTCACCCGAATCGGTCCGACCTGCCGGGTTTCAAGCAGTGCCTTGAGCCGGGGCTGCGTCACGCCGCTGCACTCAACCGTTTTGCCGTCGCGCGGCGCGCCAAGCACCTCAAGCATCACAGAGTTGCGGGGCTGGGTGATCCCCTTGTTGAACCGCGCCTTGGCCAGCTTCATCACTTCTGTCATTGCCTCGGTGCCGCCCAGCTCTTCGCCCTCGTCCTGGCCCAGGATGACCGGTGCGATCACGGGTATCTCCCCGGCGGACGGCACATAAGGTGCGGACGACGCAGCAAGCGCCACGTCCTCTGCAAGCTGTTTCAGCTCGGACTGGGCGTCGCGCAATTCAGAGCGCAGAGTGTCGATCTGACTGCGCAGTTGGGCGGTCTCGGCCTCGGCCCGTTCAAGCCGCAGTTCGGTGCTGCCGTCCGCTGTTTCCAGCAGCGCGCCGACCACAGCCAGCGAAATGGCGGCGACGACCAGACCGATGGCCACGATGATGGGCCCGATCACCGCCCCGTCGCGCATCGCCTATCCTCCGGTCGCAAAAACGCTGACGACCGACACATTGTCCGGAGCCCCGGCTTCGAGAGCGGCAACAACCAGCGCATTGCACAGCACCTGTGGCGTTGTCGCCTGCCGCATATGCCCGGCAATATCCTGCTCTGTCAGGCAGGCGGTCAGACCGTCGCTGCATAGCATCATCCGGTCCCCCGGCACCAACGGCACCGTGGTTGTATCAATCTCGACATCGGGTTCGCAGCCGATGGCGCGGGTCACCACATGGCTTTCGGGGTGGTGATCGCGGTCGTCGTCGCGCAGCAGGCCCTGTTCCACCATTTCCTGAACCACGGTGTGATCGCGGGTCAGCAGCCGCAGGGTGCCATGCCGCATCAGATAGGCGCGGCAATCCCCGGCCCAGGCTATGGTTGCCACCGAATTCTGGATCAGTGCGGCGACCACGGTTGACCCCATTTGATCCATGCCGGGTTCGCGCACACGGGCCAGAATCTCGCGGTTGGCTTCGGTCAGTCTTGCGCGCAGTGCTTGACCGGCCAACGCATGGTCCGCCACCTGAGAAAGCCGGTCGATCACGATGTCAGAGGCTACATCGCCGTGCCCATAGCCGCCCATCCCGTCCGCCACCGCCCAAAGCGCGCCAGACGGATCGGTCAGGATCGAATCCTCGTTGCGTTCGCGTACCAGACCGGCATGGGTCAGCCCTGCGCCGAAAAAAGACGGGGCGGCCACGGGCCAGATTGGCGGCACTCGGGTCGTGGGGGCGGACACGCCGCGCCCTAACCTGAACCAGAGAGGACGCGAGGGATTGTGAACGGGTTGGACATGCAATGACTCTGAAAAGGGCTGTTTTCAAACTGGTTTGATGATACCCTAGCCCCTGTTCGCAACAAACCCTTTTTTATCCAAGGTGATCGCCATGCGCCACGCCCTGCCATTTGCCCTAGCTTTGTCCGGCCTCTGCGTCGGAACCCCTGCCCTTGCCCAGGATGCGTTGTCGGTTGACGAATTGCTCCGGCTTTTTGATCGGCAGAAACAGGTATTCAGCGAAGCCGAGAATAACGGGCTGGGTGCCACGCGCGGGCTTAAGCTGGTGACGGTCGAGGATGTAAATGCCGAAGCCGCGACTGAATCCGTTTCGGTGACTGCAGACGCGCAGCGGGCTGCAATCGACCCAAATCAACCGATTCAGGCCGCTGCCGATCCGGACAAGCCGCTGATATTTGGCCAGCTTGACGCTGACCTTCAGGTCAATCTGCACATCACCTTTGGCTTTGATTCTGCGGCCCTCGCGGATGAGGAAAAGCCCAAGCTCAACACCATGTGCCAGGTGCTACAACAAAGTGATATCCACCTGATCCGCATTGTCGGCCATACCGATACTTCGGGGTCCGAAGATTACAACGAACGCCTGTCGGTCCTGCGTGCCAAAGAGGTCGCCCGCCACCTGACGGATGACTGCGGTATCGACCCGGCGCGGCTGGAAACCGTCGGTATGGGCGAACGATTCCCCTATAACGCCGGAAATCCGCGCGCCGACGAAAACCGTCGAGTTGAATTTCAGGCGCTTAGCTGACAGTCGGGGCGGGCGTCGCCCGGCAGCAATATTTCGCGAAACAATGGGGCTGACGCTGTGCGACTTCGGCGCTCGCGCCAGACTGGCATGGTATCCCGAGTAAAAATATCGGGTTTACATAACAGACCATTTCTATCAGATATGTGATCAGCGCCGGATGGCCCGTCCACCGGGCCTCTGGACACATGTATCCTGCCCGCATCGCGCAGGGCTGTCTGACCGAAAGGAATTCCCATGTCCCGCGTGCTGATCACCGCGCTTGCCACTACAATCTGCTCTGCTGCCCCGGTTCTGGCGGCGACCAAGGCAGAGGTTCTCGACACCTATGTCCGTATCGCCGAGGCGACATATGGCGATAGCCTCAGCACGGCGCAGACTCTTAAATCCGCCGTGGATGCCTTGGTCGCAACCCCGTCAGCCGAGACGCTTGAGGCCGCACGCGCTGCATGGCTGGCCGCCCGCGCACCCTATCAGCAAAGCGAAGTGTATCGGTTCGGCAACCCTATCGTCGACGAGTGGGAGGGCAAGGTAAACGCCTGGCCGCTGGACGAGGGGCTGATTGACTATGTCGACGCGACCTATGGCGGCGCGACCGACGAAAACGCCTATGCCGCGCTGAACGTCGTGGCCAATCCGACCTTTACCCTGTCGGGTCAAGAGGTGGACGCCACCGAAATCACACCTGATCTGATCGCCGATGTTTTGAACGAAGCGGATGCCGTCGAATCCAATGTGGCGCGGGGATATCACGCCATCGAATTTCTGCTGTGGGGTCAGGATCTGAACGGCACCGATGCAGGCGCCGGCGACCGGCCCTGGACCGATTACGCCGCAGGTGACGACTGCACCAACGGCAATTGCGACCGCCGCGCTGACTATCTGCAGGCTGCGACCGACCTGTTGATCAGTGATCTGGAATACATCGTCGCGGAATGGAGCAATGGTGGCGAGGCGCGCAGCGCCGTTCTGGCTGACGAAAATGCCGGTATCGTCGCGATGCTGACCGGCATGGGGTCGCTGTCCTATGGCGAACAGGCAGGTGAGCGGATGAAGCTGGGCGTCATGCTCAACGATCCCGAAGAAGAGCATGACTGCTTTTCCGACAACACCCACAACAGCCACTATTATGATGGTCTGGGGATGCAGAACGTCTATCTGGGCCGCTATGTCACCGTTGGTGGCGACACCGTATCGGGGCCGTCACTGTCAGAACTTGTGGCCGACGCAGATGCCAACGTCGACACCGGGTTGACCGAAAACCTGGCCGCAACCATGGCCCGCCTGACCGAGCTGCGCGATGCGGCCGAAGGTGGGTTCAGCTATGACATGATGCTGGCGCGCGGCAATGCCGAAGGTGAGGCGCTGATCATGAATGCGGTTGACGCGCTTGTGGCCCAGACCCGCGGGATTGAGCGGGCGGTTGCTGCGTTGGGCGTGGATCAAATCGGAATCGAAGGGTCGGACAGCCTCGACAATCCGAACGCCGTGTTCCAGTAAGACACGACCGGGGCGGCCTTTTCCTTTGGCCGTCCCGTCATTTTTGCACTACGACGGAAGACGCCAGCCAATGCGCCCTGCGCTGCCAATGATCTTTTGTTTCTCTCTTGCTGGGGCGGTTCTGGCAGGGGACGACTCGCTGCTGCATCCGTTTCTGGATGTCGTGCCACGCACCCAGACCGAAGCCGGGCGGATTGCCGCAGTCACCCGCCCCACCACTGATTTCTCAGCGCCAGAGCCGTTCGAAGCCCGCCCCGGCGGTGCCGCAACTGTGGGTGTGCTGGACAGCGCCGACGCCTTCTCATTGCCCTCTGCGAATATCGGCTTTGCGCAAGAGTTGGATTTCAAGGTCGGCAACGGGTTGTTTCGCAAGCTGTGGGTGTCGTCACCGTCGTCAACGCTGGCGTCGGACGGGTTGGGGCCACTTTATAACGCGCGGGGCTGTCAGAATTGCCACCTCAAGGATGGGCGCGGCCATGCGCCAACCGGTCCCGAGGATAACGCCGTTTCACTGTTTCTGCGTGTTTCGGTTCCGGCGGATGGCGCGGCTTTGCCGGTTGCGCTGCGCGACTATCTTGCCAGCATCGGAGAGGTGCCGCATCCGACCGCACCCGATCCGGTCTATGGCGGGCAATTGCAGGATTTTGGTACGGCGGGACAAGCGGCGGAATACCGGCTTGACGTGAGCTATCGCGAACGTCCCATGGCGCTGTCGGGGGGTGAGACGGCGACGCTGCGCATGCCAACCTACCGCGCTGCCGATCTGGGCTATGGGCCGCTGGCTGATGACGCGATGCTGTCGCCGCGCGTTGCGCCGCAGATGATCGGGCTTGGCCTGCTCGAAGCGGTGCCAGCCGCCGATATTCTGGCGCAGGCCGATCCAGATGACCACGACGGCGACGGGATTTCGGGACGGGCACAGATTGTCTGGTCGACCGAGCATGGTCGCCCAATGCTGGGTCGGTTTGGTTACAAGGCAGGTGCGCCGACGATCCGCGAACAGTCCGCAGCAGCTTTTGCCGGTGATATCGGCATTTCCACGCCGCTGTTTCCTGCCGCTTGGGGGGATTGCACCGACGCGCAGACGGATTGCCGCGCAGCACCGCATGGCGGCACGTCGGATGCCCCCGAGGTCACCGCTGAAGGGCTGGATCTTGTGACGTTCTATTCCCGCAACCTTGCCCCGCCCGCGCGACGTGGCGAAGGCGATCCACAGACGCTGCGCGGCAAAGAAGTGTTTTTTGCCTCTGGGTGTGCCGCCTGCCACACGCCGAAATATGTCACCCACCGCCTGAACGATCAGCCCGAGCAAAGCTTTCAACTGATCTGGCCGTTCACCGACATGCTGCTGCACGACATGGGCGAAGGTCTGGCCGATCACCGCCCCGAGGGCCTGGCGACGGGACGCGAATGGCGCACGGCCCCGCTCTGGGGGATCGGTCTGACCGAACAGGTCAGTGGAACAGCCAGTTTCCTGCACGATGGACGCGCGCGTACCACCCTCGAAGCAGTCCTGTGGCACGAAGGCGAGGCGCTGACCGCCCGCGATCGTGTGGTCGAAATGCCGCCCGTCGATCGGGCCGCCCTTATCCGCTATCTGGAGTCGCTATGAGAATTTCCCTTTGTATAGCTGCGTTTGCGTTTCTTGCGGGGCCGGCCCTGTCCGATGTGGACCGGGTGATTGACCAGCACATTCTGCCCGGCTACGCCAGTTTCGCCCACGAGACGAAGCTGCTGACTGACACTGCTTCCGGGTGCGATTTGCCGTCGCTGCGCGTGGCCTGGAACGACAGCTTTGATGCCTGGTTGGGTGTCAGCCATCTGAACTTTGGCCCGGTTGAATCGCAGGGCCGGGCCGTCATCATCGCCTTTTGGCCCGATGGGCGGGGGGCAACGCCCCGGTCGCTGGCGGGGCTGATCGCGGACAAAGATCCGATCATCGGCACCGCTGAAGGCACCGCGCAGATCTCGGTCGCGGCGCGGGGGCTCTTTGCATTGGAATTTTTGTTGTATGACCCACAATTCATGCCATCCGAAGGCGCGAGCGAAAGCTATACCTGCCAGCTGATTGCGGCGCTATCGTCGGATCTGGCGGTGCTGGCAGCGAGTCTGGAAAGCGAATGGCGGGGCGGCTATGGCAAGGAGCTGCGCACAGCCGGAGAGACCGGAAATCAGACATTCCTGTCGCTGCGCGAGGCCAGGCAGCGGTTGTATACTGCGCTGATGACCGGGCTGGAATTCAACGCTGATCAGCGTTTGGGTCGCCCGCTTGGCACCTTTGACCGCCCGCGCCCGGAGCGTGCCGAGGCGCGCCGCGCGGGTCGCTCGCAGCGCAATGTGGCGCTGTCACTGGCGGCGATGCACACCCTCGCGACTGCACTGAGCGATGCGCCGATCCCTGTCACTGACGCCGCGTTCGAACGCGCGATCATGCTGACTGACCGGCTGGATGACCCCGATTTTGCCGCTGCCAACACGATGCAGGGGCGGTTCGAGCTGGAGGCGCTGCAACAGGCGGTTCGGTCGGTCAGCAACGCAGTGCAGGGGGAAATCGGCGTCGCGCTGGGCGTCAGCGCCGGGTTCAACTCGGCGGACGGGGACTAGTCATGACCACGCGCCGCCGCTTTTTGACATCCCTGCTCGCCGCGTCGGCGATTCCGACTTTGACATGGGCGGACGCGGGCAGCCCCGACTGGCTGGCGGCGGCGCGTGAACCGGACGGCGGATTTGCGCTGTTCGGGATGACCGACGCAGGTGAGGAACGGTTTCGCATTCCGCTGCCGGGCCGCGGGCACGCTGCCACGGCCCATCCGGAACGGCCCGAAGCCGTGGCCTTTGCCCGCCGACCGGGGACTTTCGCGCTGGTGCTTGACTGTGTCACGGGCGAAGTTCTGCGCCGACTCGACACTCCTGCGGGGCATCATTTCTACGGGCATGGCTGCTTCTCGCGCGATGGTTCGGTTCTGTATACCACCGAAAACCACATCGAGAGCGGTGAGGGGCGCATCGGCTTGTGGGATCGCAGCGCCGGGTATGCCCGCATCGGTGCGGTCGCCTCGGGTGGGATTGGCCCGCACGAACTGCGCCGCCTGCCGGGCCGGGACGATTTGGTGATCGCCAATGGTGGTATCCTGACCCATCCGGATCACGGGCGCGACAAGCTGAATATCGACACGATGCAACCCAATCTAGGCTATCTGTCGATGGATGGCACGCTGCTGGACACGCTGACGCTGGACGCGGAACTGAACCAGAATTCGATCCGCCACCTGGCCCTGCGCGCTGATGGTCTGGTGGCCTTTGCCATGCAATGGGAGGGGACGCAGGGGGCGGCGCTGCCGCTGGTCGGGCTGCATCGGCGGGGGGCTGACCCCGTGCTGGCCACCGCGACCGAGGCCGAGCAGCTAAGCACCAAGGGCTATGCCGGGAGTATCGCGTTTGACGCCTCTGGTGCGCAGGTGGCGATCACCGCGCCGCGCGGCGGCAAAGTCCATGTGTTCGATGCCGAAGGCCAGTTTGTGCAGGCACATGTTCGCCCGGATGTCTGTGGTATTGGACCATCGGGCGCGGGATTTGTCGTGACGGACGGCTTTGGTGGGGTTGGGCGCATCCTGGATAGCTTTACCGCGACCAAGTCGCTCGATCGTGCGTGGGACAATCATCTGGTCGCGCTGTAGGCCCGTGTTTCGACGGCGAGATGATCAAGCGGTCAGATCGTGGCGCGGCGGATGATTTCAAACCCCAGATCGACAACAGATTTCTCTGGTGTGCCGCCTGCAATCCGGCACAGCAACGCGTCGGCAGCGACATCGCCCAGTCGCAGGCGGTCGATCCTCACAGTGCTCAGGGGCGGGTCCAGATCGCGGGCAAAGTCCTGATCCCCAAACCCCACCACCGACACATCTCCGGGAACCGACAGGCCGCGGGCGCGGGCTTCGATCATGACGCCATGCGCCAATAGATCCGAACTGCAAAATATCGCACCAGAAGAAAATCCCCGCGTCTCGATCAGGTCGGTCAGCGCCTTTCGGCCGGCGCCGATGCTGGCGGGTCCACCGGTGTTGGAATCCTCGACCCGGCAACCGGAAAGCTGAAAGAACCGGTCGGCAAAGGCCACCTGACGTCTGACCGCGCGGGCATCGCTGGCGGTGATGGTTCCGGCGCAGCGATGTCCCAGCCCATGCAGATATTCGGCCACGGCGCGCCCTGCCTCGGCATGGTTAAAGCCGACGCACATATCAATCGGGCTGTCGGTCACGTCCCACACTTCGACCACGGGAATATCCGCGCCCAGCAGCAACCGCCGCGCCTGTGCGCTGTGATGGATGCCGGTCAGCAGCATGGCGTCGGGGCGCCGCGACAGATGCGTGGCGATCAGCGCCTCTTCTGCCTGGGCGTCAAAACCGGTTTCCGACAAAAGCACCTGGTACCCATGGCTGCGCATATGTTCCGAGAAGGTCGCGACAAAGGACGAATAGACGATGTTGGTCAGCGACGGGATCAGCGCGGTTATCAGGTTCGACCGTTTTGACGCGAGGGCCCCGGCCAGCGCATTGGGAACAAAGCCGGTCGCCTCAATCGCGTCGCGGATGCGCCGCAGTGTATCTGGCGACACCTTGCCGGGGTGCGAAAGTGCGCGCGAGACAGTGACCTGAGACACGCCGGCCATGCGCCCGACTGCCGCCATTGTGACGCGGCTCTTGCTGCTTTCGTGGGAACGTTCCTTTGCCATCCGGGGCATATTCGAACCTCGCAGGGTGACTTACAAGGACCGATCGGCGGCGTCGTCCACGCCACGCTTGCGTGCCATCAACGCCGACCCAATCAGCGACCCCGCAATGAGCAGCCACAAAATCACGGCAATCCAGCTTTTGGTGAAAAAGATCGTCAGATCGCCAAAGGATTCCAGGCTTTTGACAAAGTAGATTTCCGCCGCCGGTCCCAGAATGAACCCGATGATAAACGGCGCGATCTCAAGCCCGATCTTGGTTGCGCCCCAGCCGAACAGGCCAAAGATCAGCAGGGTCCAGACGTCGAACATGATGCCGTAGTTGATCGTATAGGCGCCGATGACGCACATCATCAGGATAATCGGAAAGAGGATATGTTTGGGGATCGTGACCACCAAAGCGAAATACCGGATTGCGTAGTACATCATCACGAACATCGCGACATTCGCCAGCAACATTGCCAGGATCATCGCATTCCATGTGTCGGGGTTGTTACCGATGAACAGCGGGCCGACCTGAATCCCCTGAAGGGTAAAGGCGCCGATCAGCAGGGCGGTGGTGGAATCGCCCGGAATGCCCAGCGATAGCAACGGCACCAGCGCGCCGCCCGTCAGGCCGTTGTTGCCGGATTCGGATGCCATGATGCCCGCCGGTTCGCCCTTGCCGAATGTTTCGGGGTGGGACGAAAACGTCTTGGCGTTGGAATAGGCTAGGATCGATGCCGCCGATCCGCCGACACCGGGCAGAATGCCGACAAATGTTCCGATCCCGGACGACCGAAGCAGGTTCAGCCATTGGCCCTTGAATACCGAAAAGCTGAAGTTCCGGGCACCGCTGATGTTCACATCGTCGCGGGACTGGCCCTTTGGCACTCCGATCTCAGCCTCGGACAGGATAGCGGCCAACCCGAACAGACCGATCAAAACCGGCAATAGGGAAAACCCGCTGTCGAGCCAGTATTCGGTGCCGTCGGGCACCATCCTCAGCTTGCCATTGCCACCCTTTTCGATGGAATAGGTGCCGATCAGGCTGACAAAGATCCCCAGGAACCCCGAGAATATCCCCATGAGCATATCTGACGACAGAGCGGCCATGACTGTCAGCGCAAAGAGGATGATCAGGAACTTTTCAACATACGAAAACGCGATTGCGAAATCCGCCAGCGCGGGGGCAAAGAAATAGAGCGCGACCAGACTGACGATGCCACCAACCAGCGACGAGACGATGCCGATGCGCAACGCCTTTTCGCCTTCGCCGCGCAGGGCCATCGGGTAGCCATCAAATGTCGTGGTGATCGAACTGGGTGTGCCCGGGATGCCCAGCAAAATCGCGGGCACCAGCCCACCCGAGATGCCCCCGACATACAGCCCCAGAAGCAGCGCCAGACCATTTTCCAGCCCCAGCGAATAGGTCAGTGGCAGGCAGACGGCTACAGCCATCGTTGCCGTCATGCCGGGGATGGCACCAAAAATGATCCCGACGAAAGTGCCCCCAATGGTAAGGAGGATGAAAAGCGGAGTGATGTCGGACAGAAAATCCACGGGGGGCCCTTTTCTCAGGTTCTCAGGGGAGGGTCAGAAAGAAAAGCTCGGTGAACAGGTACCAGATCAGCGTCGGTGCAATCAGGGATACCACGATCAGCGGCACGGCATTGCGCAGGGTGCGGTCGTGCATGAACAGCAGGCCCGTCAGCAGCACGTAGGGGATCGAACAGATCAGAAACCCGCGTCCGGTGTTGGGCCAGAAATCCCCGACCGGCACCATCGCCGAGAAATAGATCAGCGTCAGTACCAGCGTTCCCAAAAAGCGCGGCTTGTCCATTCCGGACATGACTGCAGACAAGTTGCCGCCGGAGTGCGCAATGCGGCGGTACCGCGTTAGCAGGATCGTGACCCCAAGAAGGCCAAGAACGCAGGCAATGATTGTCGGAAAGACGAGGTGCGATTTGTCAAAATCAATCGTCACCTGGGTGAGTGAACCCATCGTATCCACCTTTGGTCAGAGAATCCGGCCCCTGCGCGAATGCCATGCAGAGGCCGGGTCGGGATCAGGAGTCGCCCGAGATGTCCGAAATCACCTGCTTATAGGTGTCGCGTTTTGCGCCAAGGTGCTGCTGCGCCTCGGCCATCGGCAGGAAGTTCGGAATGAAAAAGGATTCCTTTTGACGGGTCTGGATGTCACCGCGGGCAAAGATGGCCGCCAGCGCGGTATCAATCTGTGCCGCGATGGCCGGGTCCATTTCCTTGTTGTAGAGGAAAAAGAATTCCTTATCGAAGGTGAAATCCGCGTCTGCATCCACCGGAACTGATGTTTCAGGTGATGCAAAGGCCAGCATGTCGTCGCGGGTCGTGCCGCCCATGCCTGCTTCGGGTGCTTGCTCAAGCGTGGCGGGGCGGGCGGTGATCCAGACGAACCGCATTGCTTTGGCATCGTCGGCCGGCAGTTGGGTGAACTGTTCGTTGCCCTGAATCGACCCGTTGATGACGTCGGACAACCCGTCCCACATGGTCTGGTTCTTGTCGGATTGCCCGCCGGTATTCACAGCGACGATGTTCGCCTCGGAACCGGGGCTGCGCAGATGGGCGGCGTTTTTCATGGCGGAAAAGCCGATTTCGGACACACCTCCGGGCTGGATGGCGACGCGCACACGCTCACCGGCTTCGGCGGCGGCAAGGATATCTTCCATTGATCCATAGGGCGAATTGGCTGGAACGAGGTAGGCGTTGCCGGGGTTGATCGCAACCGTCGGGCCGACAGTGTATTCTGCAAACGGATCGGCATAGCCGGTCACACCATACAGATTGCCCAGATAGGACTGATCGTGAAAGATCATCAGCGTCGTGCCGCGACTGTCACGCCCCAGTGCCTTGAACGCTTCGGACGCGCCGACTGCGTCGACCTTGATGTTGATGCCAAGCTCTTCGGCCAGTGCATCCGCAATGATGGCAGAGTTCTGATAGGTGTCACCACCCGTCGATGTTGATCCGATCACCAGTCGCACGTTGCGCGGCAATTCCTGCGCCACTGCGGTGATTGTCGTGGCGAACAGCGCGGTGGCGGCTGCGGCGCCCAAGAGCATTCTGCGTTTGATAGTCATGGTATCCTCCCTTTCGGGGCCACTGCCCCGGTCTCTGTTTTGACTTGCGCCAAACCATGCGATGTATGCGCATACATTTATTCACATCACATAAATGGGCGCTCTGTCAATCATTTATTGCTCATAAAGGCCGTGCCTTGATTATATGCAAATGGCATTGACAACGAAAAATGTATACGCATACATCAGGTGAAGGACAAACGAGGGTCAATATGACACGCACACGCAAAACCCCGCAAACCCTGCGCAGTGAACGCTGGTTCGGCCCGGACGACCTGCGCAGCTTTGGTCATCGGTCCCGCATGATGCAGTTGGGCTATTCCGAGGAAGAGTTCAGGGGCAAGCCGATCATCGGTGTCCTGAACACCTGGTCAGAACTGAATTCCTGCCACAGCCACTTTCCCGAACGGGTCAAGGATGTGAAGCGCGGCGTTCTGCAGGGCGGCGGACTTCCGGTGGAACTGCCCTCTCTGTCTGTTGACGAGAGTTTTACCAAGCCGACTTCGATGCTCTACCGCAACATGCTGGCGATGGAGGTCGAAGAAAACATCCGCTCGCATCCGCTGGACGGCGTGGTTCTGATGGGGGGATGCGACAAGACCACGCCGGGTCTGGTCATGGGGGCGATCACGGCTGGCGTGCCGATGATTTATCTGCCCGCCGGACCGATGCTACGTGGCAACTATGCCGGTAAGACGCTGGGATCAGGGTCGGACGCGTGGAAATACTGGGACGAACGGCGCGCGGGAAATATCTCGGACGCTGAGTGGGTCGGCGTGCAGGGCGGAATCGCCCGGTCGGCGGGCACCTGCATGACAATGGGGACCGCCTCGACCATGACGGCGATCACCGATGCACTGGGGCTGACGTTGCCGGGGGCCTCGTCTGTACCGGCGGTCGATTCGGGTCACGCCCGGCTGGGTGCCGAATGTGGTCGCCGCATCGTCGACATGGTGTGGGAGGATCTGACCCCTGATATCATCGTCACCGACGCAGCAGTGCGCAATGCGGCCATTGTCGCGATGGCGACGGGCTGTTCGACCAATGCCGTAGTGCATCTGATCGCAATGGCGCGGCGCGCGGGTGTCGATCTGACGCTGGATGATCTTGATGCGTTGGGGCGCGTGACGCCGTTGATCGCCAATGTCCGCCCCTCGGGCAAGGATTACCTGATGGAGGATTTCTATTTCGCCGGCGGCCTGCGTGCGCTGATGAAACAGATCGAGGACAGGCTCGACACGTCCTGCATGACGGTGTCCGGCAAATCGGTGGCCGAGAATCTGGAAGGGGCCGTAGTTTACAATGATGACGTGATCCGCCCGCTGTCCAACCCGGTCTACAAAGAGGGATCTCTGGCGGTTCTGCGCGGCAATCTCTGCCCGGACGGTGCCGTGATCAAACCCGCCGCCTGTGACCCAAAATATTATAACCACGAGGGGCCAGCACTGGTCTTTGACAGCTATCCCGAGATGAAGGCGGCGATAGATGACGAAGATCTGGACGTCACGCCCGACACCGTTCTGGTCCTGCGCAATGCCGGGCCGCAGGGCGGACCGGGGATGCCAGAATGGGGTATGTTGCCAATCCCCAAGGCGCTGATCAAGCAAGGTCACCGCGACATGCTGCGTATTTCCGACGCGCGGATGTCCGGTACGTCCTATGGAGCATGCGTCCTGCATGTCGCGCCAGAGAGCTTTGTTGGTGGACCGCTCGCGTTGCTGCAAACCGGCGATATCGTGCGGCTGGATCTTGGGGGGCGCCGCCTTGATATGCTGGTGGATGAGGCCGAGATCGCTCGCCGCCGTGCCGCATGGGTGAAACCGGAACGCCGGTTTGAGCGCGGCTGGGGCTGGATGTATTCGCAACATGTGGGTCAGGCCGACACCGGATGTGATTTTGACTATCTGCAACGCGATTTCGGCGCGGCCGCAGGCGAACCTGACATTTTCTAAGCATAAGGAGAGGCACAATGGCCCTCGACCTCGACACCGCCCTGACGGGCATTTCCGGTATCCTTGTCACGCCCTATGACGACGCGGGCGAGGTGGCACCGCAAAAGCTGACCCCGATCATTGACCGGGCTTTGAACGCTGGCGTCCACATGCCGGTGGTCAACGGCAATACCGGCGAATTCTACGCCCTGACCACCGACGAAGCTTGTACCATGGTGACGGAAGTGGCCGGGCTGATCGACGGGCGTGCGCCGCTTTTGGCGGGGGTCGGTCGCGGGATCAAAGATGCCTGTCGTCTGGCGCGGGCCAGCGCCGACGCTGGGGCCACTGCCTTGATGGTGCATCAGCCGCCCGATCCGTTTGTCAGCCCGCGCGGCACTGTGGACTACATCAGGGCTGTTGCAGATGCGGCTGGGCTGCCGCTGATGCTTTATCTGCGCAACGATGCCATCGGCACCGGCGGGATTGCTGACCTCTGCGCGATTGATGGTGTCAAAGGCGTGAAATGGGCCACCCCAAACCCGCTGAAACTGGCCGCCGCGATTGCGGCTTGTGACCCCGGAATCGTTTGGGTCAATGGCCTGGCCGAAGTCTGGGCTCCGCCACTCTATGCCGTTGGGGCGCGTGGCTTTACCTCGGGGCTGATCAACGTCTGGCCCGAGCGGTCGGTGGCGATCCACGCCGCACTCGACAAGGGTGATTATGCCACGGCCAACAGGCTGATCGCCGAAATGCGGGTTTTTGAAGACATCCGTGCCGAGGAATTGAACGGCACCAATGTGACGGGCGTCAAGGCGGCGCTGCTGGCACAGGGCCTGGATTGCGGTCCGACGCGACCGCCATCCGCCTGGCCGTTGTCGCCGTCGCAGCAGGCGCAGCTGGACGCATTCATGGCAACCAACGCTCTGCTCTGAGTGGTCGGCCACAGATCATTCGCGAGCAGAGGGGGCGATTGCTTCATCTGCTCCCCGACGCACGGATGAGCGTCGGGGAAATGGGAAATTCTGCACTGTGGGCCGCCGGTGGTGGCGATGTCAGCTCTGATGGCCCGCGATCACATAGGCCATCACGACAACCGCAGCCCCAGCTGTTGCATCGACACAGCGTGCGATCACCGCGCGGTCCTGTGCCTGCTGGCGATTGAGTGCTGTACCGGCGGCGGTGTCGCGGATGTCGACCATATGCCCACCCTCAGAACCGCAGATCAGCTGATCAACATAGGCCGCGCCCTGATCGGTATGGCCGACGTTGATCCGGTTGCTAGAGCCGCTGACAGCGCTTGTAACGTTTACGGACAGGAACAGCGGGATCGCCTCGCGCGGGAGGGTGCCCAGATCGCATGGTCGGTCGTGGGTCACCACGCCGGTCAGGTACTGGATCATCCCCATCGTGCCCAGTGCCTGGTCGGCTGATTGTGTACCGCTCAGGCTGACACGCTTGTTGCTGCCGCACAGGGTGATGCCCTGAGTAAAGGCCACGCTACCCGCATCAATAACGATGGCAGAAACACTGCTGTCGCCATGCGACACCCGGCAAAGGCCAAACCGCACACCGCCTTTGGATACGACGTCCACGTGCACGCCGGGCAGCGGCAGGTTTCCCATATGACAATCCAGATCAAGGTGCAGGTCATCGACACCGGCCGTCACGCTGATACCCGCGCCATGGGGCGACCCGTCGGCGGGATCTTCGCCGTTCCGGGTACGAATCCGAAAGGCGCTGTCGCCAATGTTTTGATGCATCAGCACGCTAGAAAAGGTCGGTGACAGGCTGTCGATGTCACAATTCCAGCGGCTGCATCCGGTGCCAGGATGAAAGCCGCAGGATGCGCCGGGCGCAAAGGTGGCCGCGCCAGAATGGCGTGCGATCAGACGACCGCGAACATGCAACGCATCGCGCGCGCCAAAGCCCAGCCAGCGGTAGCGATAGACAGTTTCGCCAAAATCGCAGTCAAATAGCCCCCACGCGGTCAGTGCCTGCCGTGACTGGCTGCTGTCATCAATCTCCAACTTCCCTAGGATCTTGAGGCCACGCATCACCCGGTCGGTGACTTTGCAAACACCATATGCAGCAGGCCATGCGGTCACGATCCCGGAGGTTGGGCCGGTCATGGCGGAATCAGGAAAATATTCTGGCGCATAGCCGTGCGCCAGCCCTTCAACCAACGTGATACTGGACGCGCCCACTGTATGGACCTGACCCAACTCGGCCGTGGGTTCGGTGGTGCTGCCGGGATCAGAGCCAAGCTGACCGGTGCGGATATACACAATGTCGCCCGGTTGATACCACGCCGCGTGGCTGGCATTGGCGAGGGGAATGATGCGGCTGCCCTTGGGCAGTGGGCCAGAAATGGCATGTACTGTCTTGTCAGCGCAGCGTTGTGTGGTCCGGTTGCCGGTCCCGCTCGCGATCTTGCCGCCGCCAAAGAACATCACCGGGTGATAGGTGTCACTCTGCCCCGGCACGTCGCAGATCAGTCGTGCGCCGCCATGGGCCTCGATCGTCAGATCGTCGGCATAAAACTCCAGAGACCGGGTCAGGCCCGCCCCCCGCGCCGTGGCCGAGCCAAGCCGGTAAGGCCGCGACAGCAGAAGACGGCCGCCCCCCCGCGCTGCCAGAAAATCATGCGCGGCCTGAATATACGGTGTATCGTCCGCCGTGGTGACGTAACCGGCATCGGCGCCGAACTGTTCAGGCGTGACGGTGTTGTCGCGCGGTTGAACATAAAGCCTGACCCCGCCAGCCGTTGCCAGATGGTGATCCACCGCGTCAAAATGTGCAACAGCATAGCTGTATCCGCCATCTGCGACGCTGACGATGCCACCCGGCGAAACCGTTTGCCGCCCGAAACCGTCGGTGTAAGACAGCACGGTATCGGCGCGCATTTCGTCAGTCGTGCGAAACCCGTGCGCCACCCCGAACGAACGACTGGACCGAATCGCCAGATTGTCCTGATCCAGCACCGTCTGCCCGTCCATGGTCTGAACCACGATGCGGTAGACACCATCTACGACATGGCAAAGGTCAAAGCGGCCGTCGGCATCGGCCTTGAGCGGATTGGCCAGCATCTCGGTCAGGTCCGGGTCGCGGTAAATCGCGCACAGCGTGTCGGCACCCGGTGCAAGCACAAGCAGCCGGGCATAAGGCACCGGTGCCGCAAAATATGCGGGCATCTGCTGTGCATCGTTCGGATTCAATAGTCCCATGCGCATTCTCCCTGGTGGCGCGGTCGCACTGGCCGGGACGCCCAGCCGTGCGGTTTGACGGCCAAACCTGCGCAGGAATGGTTAACTGTCTCTCAGGACACCGCCCGGGCGCGGGATGCTACACCGGATTGAACCAGCCAGCGTATCCTGACAAAACTGCGGACATCGGCGCGTCATATGCGCGACACACAAGGAGTCCTGTCCATGCCAGAGAAAAAACGCGCGTTTGGCGTTATCGGGCTGGGGAATTTCGGCAGCACGGTCGCTACGGAACTCATGCGGTTCGGCAACCACGTCATCGGTATCGACATCGACGAGGACCGTGCCAGCACCCACGCCGAGAGCCTGAGTCAGGCGTTGATCGTGGATGCGCGTGACGAATCGGCGCTGAAACAGGCGGGCTTGGGCGATTGCGACGTCGCGCTCATCGCCCTTGGCACCGATCTTGAGGCTAGTATCCTGTCGGCCATGAACCTCAAGCTGGTGGGCGTCGAAAAGATCTGGGCCAAGGCGCGCACCAAAACCCATCACCGGATCCTCAGCCGGTTGGGTGTCGATCGGATCATCCACCCCGAGGTCGAGATGGGTCAGCACATCGCACAGGTCCTGCACAACCCGCTGGTGCGGGATTACGTGAGTCTTGGCAACGGCTATCATGTGGTGAACTTCCGCATACCCGAAAGCCTGGAGGGCAAGTCGCTGGCTGATCTGCCGCACCGCGAGGATTTTAACCTGCGTTGCATCGGCGTCATGCGCGGCACGCAGTTTCTGGGTAGTGATGCGCATAGCTGCGAGCTGAACCGCGACGACCTGGTGCTGTTGCTGGGGCAGCGCGGGGACTTGCGAAAATTCACGGCGAGCCTCTGAGATGGCGCTACGCGGAATGCGGCTTGGTCTTGGTCGCCGGGCAATGCGGCTGACGCCGCCGGCTTTGCTGGCCGCATTTTACCTTGGGCTGGTGGTGATCGGCGCGCTAACCCTTTGGTTGCCTTGGTCACATCACGGCACTGTCGGCCTTTGGGATGCGGCGTTTACCTCGATGTCTGCGGTGACTGTGACGGGCTTGGCGGTGGTCGATACCGGATCGGCGTTTACCGTCTTTGGTCAGGCGGTCATCGCGATATTGATCCAGATGGGCGGGCTGGGGCTGATGACGTTTGCCGTTTTTGTACTGTCGGCCATCGGCATCCCGATCGGGTTTTCCCAGCGCCTGATTCTGCGCGAAGACCTCAACCAAAGCTCGATCGGCGATCTTGCCACCCTTGTACGGATGATTTTCGTCGTTTCACTGGCCTGCGAAGCGGTCGGCGCCGTTCTGCTGGCTCTGGTCTTTGTGCCCGCGTCGGGCTGGGGGCCAGGTCTGTGGCAGGCGTTGTTTCACAGCGTCTCGGCGTTCAACAATGCGGGCTTCGCGCTCTGGCCGGACAGCCTGTCGCAATGGGTGGCAAACCCGTTGATCAATCTGGTGATCCCGGCGCTGTTCATCACTGGCGGGCTGGGATTTATCGTCCTGGGCGATCTCTATACCAAACGGAGTTGGCGCCGCCTGTCGCTGCACAGCAAGCTAATGATCGTCGGCTCGCTCGCGCTTATAACTCTGGCCTGGATGATGTTCGCAGCGCTGGAATGGCGCAATCCCGGAACGCTGGGCGGTCTCGACTCGGTCTGGGACAAACTGCAGGCAAGCTGGTTTCAGGCCGTCACCCCGCGCACTGCTGGTTTCAACACCATCAACACCGCCGCAATGCATGATTCGACGGCGCTGATGACGATGACCCTGATGCTGATCGGGGCCGGCAGCACGTCGACCGCCGGAGGGATTAAAGTAACGACCTTTATCGTACTTTTGCTGGCGACCGTCGCATTTTTTCGCCGCCGTGCCACGCTGCATGCCTTTGGCCGCTCGCTCGGGTTGAATGAAGTGATGAAGGTGCTTGCCCTGACCACGGTCAGCATCCTGATCGTCTTTGTCGGTCTGTTCATCATCTCGATCAGCCATGACGGGTCGTTCATCGCCCTGGCGTTCGAGGTGGCATCGGCCTTTGGCACAACCGGCCTGTCGATGGGGGCAACGCCCGAATTGGACACGCTGGGCCGCTGTGTCATTATGCTGGTGATGTTTCTGGGGCGGGTCGGCCCGCTGACGCTGGGGTTTTTTCTGGCGATGCATTCGGTTGCCAAGGTGCGCTATCCGGCGGGGCAGATTTTCCTTGGATGAAGTCGCCGGACACAGGGCCGGTTGAATTGCCCGCCAGTGCCAGCACAGCTGCTCAAGCGGGGTACGGCAGGCGAAGAGATACGAGAGGCTGACAATGGCTGAAAAACCCGACGGCCGGTGGCGCGCCGAGGATAAGTGACTGGTCGCCGCATACCTGATCCCGAACGGGGCAGGGCGTGGATGCGGTCATGATACCTTAGCGCGTCGGGGTCGGAAAACCGCGCAACCCCGTTAGATTTCAACCTCAAGCCGTCCGATCGGATTGGAGCAGCAGGCCAGAATATAGCCGTCGGCGATATCGTCATCGCTGATGCCGCCGTTGTGGACCATATGCGCCTCGCCCGAGACTTTGCGAACCTTGCAGGTGCCGCAGACGCCGAATGTGCAGCCGGACGGAATGTTCAGGCCCGCGCCTTTGGCCACCGCCAGAACCGTATCGGTTTCGTGGCATTGCACCGTTTTGCCGGAACGGGCGAAGACCAGTTCGGCAAACACCGTTTCCTGCGGCACAACATCGTCGAAATCGGTCAGTTCGGCCTTGGTCTCGGCGGGTGCGGCAAAGCTTTCCTGATGGTATTTCGCCATGTCGTAGCCAAGGCTGTTGAGCATGTCGCGCACCGAATCCATAAAGGATTCCGGCCCGCAGCAATACACTTCCCGATCAAGGTAGTCCGGCGCCATAAGACCCAGCATCAACTGGTTGAATCGTCCGCGATAGCCGGTCCAGGCGTCATAGGGATCATCCTGGGCCACGACAAAATGCAGCTTTAGCCCCTGTACCCGGCTGGCCATATGTTCGAGTCGGCGGCGAAAAATAAGTTCGGAGGGGCGGCGGGCGCAGGAGATGAACGACACATCCGGATCTTCGCCGCGTTCCCACAAGAATGCGGTCATCGACATCATCGGGGTAACACCCGACCCGGCCGAAATGAACAGATATTTGTCGTCCGGCTGCGGCGGCAGGTGAAACAGACCGGTTGGGCCATATACCTTGATCCGCATCCCTGGCTTGAGGTGATCCAGCATCCAACGCGACGCGATGCTGCCCTTCTGCGCCTTGATCGTGACCGACACATAGGACGTGGCCGCCGGGTTGGAGGAAATTGTGTAGGTACGCTGCACATTGCCACCAGGCACGGGCAGATCCAGCGTCAGGAACTGCCCGGCCTTGTACAAAAATCGCGACCCTGATGGCGGGCGAAAGACAAAGCTCATGGTGTCGGGGGCCTCGGGAATGGTCTGCACGCATTCCAGATGCTCGTCGTCTTTCCAGATAGGCGAGTCCGCCGTGGGCATCGGGATCATGCGCTTACTCCGCCGCCATCAGGCCGCGTTTGCCGCGTCCGGTCAGTCGGCCCTGAAGGGTGCGGGCGTACCAGTCGACGAACTGTATCACGCCGCCTTCCTGATGCGCCGAATAGGGACCGGGCACATAGGCGGGCGATCTGATACCACGCTGGTTTTCCTCAACAATCGCGCGGTCCTCGGAATTGGTCGCGACCCAGACTTCGGTCAGACGGTTCAGGTCATAATCCACGCCTTCGACCGCATCTTTGTTCACCAGCCAGATGGTGGTGACTTCGGTTTCGGTCGGGGAAATCGGCGTCATGCGGAACACCAGCCCCTGATCCGACAGGAAGTGGTTCCACGAGTTGGGAAAATGATACAGCAGGCAGCTACCCGCCTCATCAAACGGGACATCGCCGACTCGTTTGGTCACAGCAGGTTTGCCATCCATCGTGTAGCTGGATGCGTTGCCAAGGAACGGGATGCGGATGAACCGCCACTGCTCGTCCTGCGCTATCGAGAATTTGGACGGCAGGCCCGCCGCCTCGCATTTGGCGATATGCGCCTCAAGCTCGGGCGCACCTGAACCGTCGGTGCCACCAAACAGCGCGGGATCCTCGGGGAACGTGCGGCACAGCGACGGGTGTGATCCCGAGCAGTGATAGCACTCGCGGTTGTTCTCCATCACCAGTTTCCAGTTGCCGTTTTCGACAATGGTGCTTTGGAACGCAACCTTGCAATCCTTGAGGCCATGCGGCGTCAGGTACTTTTCCGCCTGAGCGCGCAACGGGGCAAAATCGGGCGCTACTTCGGCGAGGCAGATCATGATCATACCTGTGACTTCTTCGCAATGCACCGGTTTCAGGCCATGATCGGCGGTTTTGAAATCCGGCCCCATGTCGCGGGCATACAGCAGCCGACCGTCCAGTTCATAAGTCCACTGGTGGTAGGGGCAAACCAATTTCGGATTGGTGCCTTTGTCCGCCGCGCAGATCCGGCTGCCACGGTGGCGGCAAGAGTTGTGGAACGACCGGACCACGCCATCGGCGCCGCGCACCACGATGATTGAATAGTCCCCGATCTGTCGGGTGACATAGCTGCCGGTCTTGGGCAGTTCGGCGCTCACCGCTGTCATCAGCCAATCCTTGTACCAGATATGGCGCAGGTCGGCGTCATATAGGCCGGGATCGGTGTAGAACGGCTGCTCCAGCGAATAGCCGGGCTGGCGGGACAGGAGAAGGGACAGAACGTCTGCGTCGCGTAGCATGTGTATGGTCCTGCAATGACGGTTGGAATCAGGGGCAATCCCGATTCATTTGCGTCATTTTCAGCCGGCCTGTCGGTCTGTTTGCGTCACTTTGATAGACCAGAGCGTACAAGGCCCCGAATGCGGGTCGATTCCGTTCTGTCAGATATCTTTCATCCGTCGGAGTGCATCAATATTAGCCGCATGGATGTTGCGTGGCGGCTCTGTGCCGCCGACGCGGGCGGGGGTCCTGCGACTGGGAATATTGCATCGGGCCCCAGATCAACGCGGTGACCCCCGCCGTCAAATTTTAGCCTTTGGCGGCTGTGACAAGGAACTCGACAAGGTAGTCCGGCGTGGCCAGCTTTGCTTCGCCGCAGGCACGCGCCGGGGTGTGGCCAGGCGCAACCCAGGCATCCCAAACCACGTTCATCGCAGTGAAATCGGCCATATCGGCCAGCCAGATGGTGACCTGTAGCAGGCGGGTCTTGTCTGATCCGACCTCGGCCAGCAGCGTATCAATCTTTGACAGGCAGGTTTGGGTCTGCGTGGCGACGTCGTCGCCCGCTGTGCCGACCTGACCGGCCAAATATATGGTATCGCCATGCTCGACGATCTGGCTCATGCGTGGGCCAGAGTGGTGGCGGGTGATCTGAGTCATGAGGTCGCTCCTTGTTACAGCTATGCTTGGTATGAGTCCGTCCTGGGGTGCAGCCAAGCCAAACCCCAGAGCAAACAACGTCTAGGACAGACCTATCGAGAGGCCGTCAATTGCATTGGCTTCGCCGGTCATGGCGCGGGCCAGACGATTGCCGGTGGCGGGACCCAGGGTAAAGCCCTGATGTCCATGCCCGAAATGCAGCCAAAGGCCCTTGTGTCGCGGTGCCTCGGTGACCAGCGGCAACATACCCGGCAGGCAGGGCCGCGTCCCGGCCCAGGCGCGGGGTTCGACACGTTGGCCGATGTCCAACAGTGCGCGGGCAGCCTCTTCGCCGCGACGCAGCTGTCGGGGATCTTCGGCGGGCGGCCGCGCGGATAGCTCGGCCCCGGTGGCGATGCGCAGACCCTGCCGCATTGGTGACAGGACGATATTGTGCTCGGCATCGACCATGGCGCGGTTCAGCTGCTGTTCCCCGTTGTAATGCGCGTGATAGCCGCGTTTGGCCACCATCGGTATGCGGTAACCAAAGCGGCGCAGCAAATCTGGCGACCACGGTCCCAGCGCAACGACGACCCTGCCAGCACGGTGCGGCCCGACCCGCCAGCCAGCGCCGTCCTGCTCCAGCGTCATAGCGTCGCCGGTCACGATTTCGCCACCACGCGCCCGGAACAATGCGGCGTAGCCTTGCACCAATGCGCCGGGGTCCGTCACGCGCCAGGGATCGGACCACAACACCGCGCCCGCCAGCCTGAACTTTAGCTCTGGTTCGGCCTGCGCCAGCTCCATGCCGTCGACAATGCGCATGCGATGACCGTAAAGGGCGCGCATCCGTTCTGCCGCTGTGGCGGCAATATCCAGCGTTGTCGGGCTGTAATAGACCTGCCAATAGCCGTCGCGCTGGATCAGGTTGTCTAGCCCTGCCGCTTCGATCAGCGATGCATGGGCCGGAATAGATTCGGCAATCAGGCGCTGATAGACGGCAGCGACCCGCGCCATATTTGCGGGCCGTGAGGCGTGCCAGTACCGCAGCAAGGGTCCGGTTTGCGACATCAACGCCGAAGGGTGTAGCACGGCAGCGTTCTCGTGCCCCAGCGCCATTGCCAGCAAGGCGCCGGGGTGGCGTGGCAGGGCGTAGGGCTCGGACGCTTCGGATTGCAAAATACCTGCATTGCCATAGCTGGTTTCGGTCCCGGGTTCCGCGCGGTCGATGATCCGGCAGGACACGCCCCGTGCCTGAAGCGCAAGGGCCGCGCCCAGACCAGCGATGCCGCTGCCCAGAACCAAAACGTCCGACATATTATCCCGCATCGCGAAATCCGGTGGCCAATGACAGCGGCTGTGCCGCGCGTAATGCGGCGATATCCGGTGTCGGCGTTACAAGCGATGGGATTTCGGCAATCGTGGCCTCAACCGCGGTTGCCACGGCCAGCAGCGCTGCATCGCCATGCCGCCGCCCGATCAGTTGCAGTCCGAACGGCATGCCGTCAGCATCGAGTCCACACGGCAGGGTGACCGCTGGATGTCCGGCCAATGTCACAGCGTAGGCATTAGCCAGCCAGTGAAAGTAGCTTTGTGTCGGTGTGCCGTCGATCTGTGTCGGGAAATGTTCGCGCCAGGGGCGCGGAGCAAGACAGACCGCCGGCGATATCAGCACATCGCATTCCTCAAAGAATGCGCCCCAGCGCCGCTGGTAGCTGGTTTGATCAGCAAGGGCACGGGCGACATCAAGCGCGCGATACTGCAGCCCCTCTTCGACATTGCGGGTCACGTTCGGGCCGACCTTGTCGGGGTGGGCGACGGTGCGGTCATGATGCTGCGCCAGAAACGCAATGGCCCGTAGCACGGCAAAGATCCGGTCAGCCCCGGTACAATCGGGCGCACATTCTTCGAGCATGGGCAGTGACGGTGCAAGTGCCGCCAGAGCTGCGTCAAAAGTCTGGCGCACACGCTTTTCCGTCGGGGCAAAGCCGAAATCCGCCGTCGCAGCGACGCGGATGCGCCGCAGGTTCGCACGCCCCGGCAGGGCCAGGTCGCGGGGATCCCACGCCGTGCGCCCATCCACCACCGTGGTATAAGGGTCCCCGGCGTCAGGGCGCGCCATCACCGACAGTAGCAACGCCAAATCTGAAACATTGCGCGCCATCGGCCCGGCGGTCGACAGCCACAGCGGCCCAAGCCCCCTTGTATTGCCGGGCACCACGCCAGGTGAGGGCCGAAATCCCACAACGCCACAAAAGGCTGCCGGATTGCGCAACGACCCTCCCATATCGGACCCGGTGGCGAGCGGCGCCATGCCACAGGCCAGCGCCACCGCCGAACCGCCCGATGATCCGGCACAGCTTTTGTCCAGATCATAGGGGTTCGCCGTGACGCCCCAGACCCGGTTGCGGGTATTGGCACCGGCTGACCATTCCGGGATATTGGTCTTTCCCAGTATCGCCGCGCCTGCGGTGCGCAGCGCCGTCACTATGGCGTCATCCCCGTCGGCGATGTGATCGGCGAACAACTCGGATCCATTGGTAGTTGGCAGGCCCTTTACGTCGATCTCGTCCTTGATCGCCACCGGCAAGCCGCATAGCGCACCGGCCCGCCCCCGTGTCAGCACAGTCTCGGCGCGGCGCGCTTCGGTCAGGATCTGATCCGGATTCCAGGCGATGACAGCGTTGACCGCTGGATTGATCGCCTCGGTGCGTGCGATGCAGGCTTGGGCCAGCTCGACCGGCGACAATTTGCGTGACCGGATCAGGCTCAGGGCATCAAGGGCCGTCAGGTCGGCAGGGTCCATCAGAGGTCCTCTCGGGGATATGGGCCAGACGGGTGGAAGATGCGCAAGGTCGCGACCAGAGGCAAGCCCCGTCGCTGCATCCGCAGCATATTTGGCGCGCCGCAATGACAGTTGAGGTCGGCCGCAAATCGCCGCGACACACAAAGTTTCACATTCCCGTATTGCCATTGCCCGATGGGACGCCTCGTGGCTTTATGCGACGCAACCCTGATGAGGCCCTCATGTTTGACGCGACCGCCCGCAAATTGATTGATCCGCCGCTGAATGCGGTGGGTCGGCGCGTGGCCGGGTGGGGCGTGGGGGCGGATCATGTGACGCTGACGGGCCTGGTGCTTGGCTTGTTGGCGGCGGCGATGATTGCGGGCGGTGCGCCGGGCTGGGCGCTGCTGCCGCTGCTGCTGTCGCGGATCGCCGATGGACTGGACGGTGCCGTGGCACGCGCCGGTCGCAAGACCGATTTCGGTGGCTACCTCGATATCGCCTGCGATTTCCTGTTCTACGGCGCGGTGCCGCTGGGCTTTGTGCTGCTTGACCCCGCCGCCAACGGCATCGCCGGGGCGTTTCTGCTGGCGTCATTCTACTTCAACGGCACCAGCTTTCTCGGCTATGCAATTCTTGCCGAAAAGCGCGGGATGCAAACTGACGCGCAGGGGGCAAAATCACTCTACTTCTCGAATGGGTTGCTCGAAGGGGCGGAAACCATCGGTTTTTTTGTGCTGCTGTGCCTGTTTCCCCAAGGCTTTGCGCTGATGGCCTGGGTCTTTGGCGCCCTCTGCTACGCCACTGCAACTTTGCGAATCTTTGCCGCCCGCACCCTGTTCACCGAACCAACGGAGATCCCATGACACGATTCACATCAACCTTGCCGCTGCTGGCCGCCCTGATGATGCCGCTGCCCGCGCTTGCCGATCCCGATCCCTCGGATTGGGACGCCGTGCTGATCGAGGCACAGGGCCAGACCGTCTATTGGCACGCCTGGGGCGGATCGACAGCCACCAATGATTTCATCGCATGGATCGGCGAACAAGTGGCGCAGCAGGGCGTCACGCTGGAGCATGTGAAGCTGTCTGACACCGCTGACGCTGTGACCCGCGTGCTGAACGAAAAGCAGGCTGGTCAGAATGACGATAGCGCGGTCGACATGATCTGGATCAACGGGCCGAATTTTGCCGCGATGAAGGCGGCGGATCTGCTGTTTGGCCCGTTTGCCGAGGCCCTGCCGAACTGGCAATATGTTGATGTGGCGGGCAAAACGGTTCAAACCGATTTCACCGTGCAGACCGAAGGCTACGAAGCGCCATGGGCGATGGCGCAGGTTGTGTTCATGTACGATACCGCCGACATGGATCCCCAAACCAGCGTCGAAGAGATCCTTGATTGGGCCAAGGCACATCCCGGCCGTTTCACCTATCCGCAGCCGCCGGATTTTCTGGGCACGACATTCCTGAAACAGGTGCTGATCGACCTGGCCGACGACAACGAAACGTTGTCGCACCCAGTGGATGACGCGAGCTATGCAGCCGTGACTGCGCCACTGTGGGCGTATCTTGATGCGCTGACGCCGGTTTTGTGGCGGCAGGGCATGGCCTATCCCGCGACCGGTCCCGCGCAGCTTCAGCTGATGGCGGATAACGAAATTGACCTCGCGATCTCGTTCAGCCCGGGTGAGGCGTCGACTGCAATTTCCAACAATCAACTGCCTCCGACGGTGCGGACCTACGTGCTGGATGATGGCACGCTGGGCAACGCTTCGTTTGTGGCGATCCCGTACAATTCGGGCGCCAAGGCGGGCGCGATGATTGTTGCCAACGCGCTGCTGTCCCCAGCCGCGCAGGCGCGGGCGCAGGATCCGGCGATTTTGGGATATGGCACGGTACTGAACATGGACGCGCTGTCTGACGATGACCGTGCAACCTTTGACGCGCTTGAGTTGGGTATCGCAACCCTTAGTCCCGCTGCGCTGGGCAAGGTGCAGCCAGAACCACATCCAAGCTGGATGACCCGCATCGGCGAGGACTGGACCCGACGCTACAGCGCCGGACAATAAACTATGCGAGCGCTTGCCCGAAGGATTGCCGCCACCCGCGCGGCACGGGCAAGTGCCCTGCCAAAGCTGTCGTTTCTGGGGTTGGTTCCGGCGCTGACGCTATTGGCCATGCTGGGTCCGGTGATCGCCGGACTTGGCGGAACGATCCTGCCGGCCATTGGATATCTGCCCGCCGCCGGTCTGCGCGATATCTCGATCGAACCAGTGCGGGCGTTGCTGGACTGGCCCGGCCTGGCGCTTGCGGCGCAACTGTCACTACAATCCGGCCTTGCGGCCACGGCTCTGTCACTGGGCATCGTCACGCTGGTCATGGCTGGCTGGTCGGGGACCCGAGTCTTTGGCGTGATCGAGCGTTTGCTGTCGCCGCTGCTGTCGGTGCCTCATGCTGCCACCGCCTTTGGCCTTGCTTTCCTGATCGCACCGTCGGGCTGGATCGCGCGGGTTCTGTCACCGGGCCTGACTGGTTGGGACCGACCGCCCGATCTGCTGATCGTACAGGATCCAATGGGGCTGGCGCTGATCGCAGGTCTGGCTGCCAAAGAGATGCCGTTTCTGCTGCTGATGGCGCTGGCAGCGCAGGGCCAGAGCGATGCGTCACGGCGAATGCGCGTGGCGCAAACGCTGGGGTACGGTAGGCTTGGCGGCTGGCTCAGGGCGGTTTTCCCGGCGATCTATGCACAAATCCGGCTGCCGGTTTATGTGGTGCTGGCATTTTCGATGTCCGTGGTGGACGTGGCGATGATCCTTGGGCCATCAACACCGCCAACCCTGTCGGTGCAAATCGTCCGGTGGATGTCGGATCCGGATCTGTCCCAACGCCTGACCGCCTCGGCGGCGGCACTGCTTCAACTGGTGCTGGTCGTTGGTGGGCTGTGCCTTTGGCGGGTGGGGGAAATCGTCGTGGCGCGGCTTGGGCTGCGCTGGGCGGCGGGCGGCAGACGGGGGGCGGTGATGGGGTGCTGCGTCCGCTTGGATTGATTGCCGGGGCGGGATCTGCGCTGGTTGTGCTGTTTGGGCTGGCAGGGCTCGTGGTGTGGTCGTTTGCCGGGTTCTGGGGCTTTCCCGACGCGCTCCCTGTCAGCTTTGATCTGCGCAGTTGGAGTCGGCATCTTCCCTCAATCACGGGCAGCGCCGCGACCACGGCCGTTGTTGCGCTGCTGGCGACCGCGCTGGCGCTGGCGTTGGTCATCGGCTGCCTGGAATCCGAATACAGATCAGGCTGGCGCCTCAGTCGTCGCGGACTTTGGTTGATCTATCTGCCGCTTCTGGTGCCGCAGATCGCATTTTTGCCGGGGTTGCAGACGTTGCTGCTGACGCTTGGTGCGGACCGGACGCTTGGGGCTGTGGTGCTGGCGCATATGGTCTTTGTGCTGCCCTATATCTTTTTGTCGCTGGGCGATCCCTGGCGCGCCTGGGATTCGCGTTTGGGCAGTGTCGCCGCGGCCCTTGGCACCGGGCCTTGGGCTGTGCTGTGGCGCATACGTCTGCCGATGCTGCTGCGCCCGATCTTAACCGCAGCAGCGGTAGGGTTTGCTGTTTCCGTCGGACAATACCTGCCGACATTGCTGGTCGGAGGTGGCCGGGTCCCGACCCTGACAACCGAGGCGGTGGCGCTTGCGTCGGGCGGTGATCGGCGGGCGATCGGCGCCTACGCGGTGGCGCAGACGCTGGCGGTGTTGGGCCCCTTTGCTCTGGCGCTGATCCTGCCCGCCCTGATCTGGCGCAACCGAAAGGGTTTACATGGCTGAGGCACTGACGCTCGACAACATCTGCATATTGCGCGGCGACACCCCCCTGATCGAGGTCGACCATTGCATCGCTCCCGGCACGGTGCTCAGCGTGATGGGGCCATCCGGCGTCGGAAAATCGACCTTGCTGGCCTTTCTCACCGGGACGCTGCCGACCGGGTTTACTGGAATGGGCCGGGTCTGCCTGGGGGCGACCGACATCACTGATCTGCCAGCCGAACAGCGCCGACTCGGTATCCTGTTTCAGGACGATCTGTTGTTTCCGCATCTGTCGGTTGGTGCTAACCTTGGGTTCGGCCTGGTCCCCGGGGGCACAACCAAAGCGCGGCGCGCCCGTATTGACGCAGCACTCGCGGATGTCGGGCTTAATGGCTACGCCGACCGCGATCCCGCCACGTTGTCTGGCGGGCAAAAGGCGCGGGTGGCGCTGATGCGGATGCTGCTATCCGAGCCACGCGCGCTGTTGCTGGACGAGGCGTTCTCGGGGCTGGATGCCGCCCTGCGTGATCAGATGCGGCGGCTGGTCTTTGATCGCGCGCGGGCGCTGGCGTTGCCGGTTCTGATGGTCACCCATGACGCCGACGACGCTGGTGCTGCGGGCGGCGATATCATCAGGTTGCAAAAACCGGCGGCCTGTGGGGTTTGAAGCGGGCCGTGCATATCCTGAAATGGGGTTCCGGAAAAATTGGGACCGCGCCGAATTGGACGCGGGGTTGGGTGGATTACGCGACCGGCCCTCCCGTGGAGCCGCGTAATCCGGTCAGGCCTTCATTCCGGCGGTGCGGATCGACTGACATTTCCACTGGCTCACAACCCATTTCGGGTGGCTGTCGGCCCATTTCGCGAGTTCCGGCTGCGCACCCATCATGCAGGTCATCGGAGTGATGTCGGTAAACAGCAGGCTGCGCTCACGACATTCTGTCGGTGCCAAACTGAGGCAGGTTACAAATACGAGTTCTATCATGTTACCCTCTTGTCAATTGAATCCTTGGTCGTAGTCCCAAAGCTAGAGACAAGCCGGTAGAAAACCCGAAAACTTCGCGGTCGTTGGGGGCTGTCGGCAGAAATCTCCCAAATATCGGCACAATACGTAATCAATAGATCATAGGTTGGGCAGAATTCAGATGAGTCCGCGCCCAGATGCTATCAGAAACAGAGCCGCAGGCACGCCACGTCGCAGCATCTCGTTACGAGCGCGGCTTGGCCTTGGGGCCCTTCTGTTAGGCTTTGCTGCATTGATCATGGCAGGATTACTGATCGTCGGAATGCAGCGTGTGGCTTTGCGAATCGATGCGGCAGTTGTGGCTGAACAGCGGGTCGAACGGTATTCCGTCCTCTCGACACAGGTGTCGACGTTTATCGTGGTCGCGGCGGAATCGCTTCAGTCCGGCCTGCCCGTCGATCAACGGGTTGCGCGACTCGACACCGTGACGGCCAATATCACGCGCACCTTTGCAGGGTTGCGCTCTGATCTTGGGCAGGCGGTGGCCGAAGCGCGAGAGCTGGGATTCGACGAACAATCGCGCCGCGCCACCCAGAGCATCGGCATCGCCCGGATGGAGGCACTGTTTCTGTCCACGCGCGATGCCTTTCTGTCGCATGACGCCAACCGCGAGCGGTTGCAGGGCTATATCGACATTTTTGCCATAGGATTCGATCCGCTGCTGAATGGCGTCATCACGGATGAGCTGCGCGCGCGCAGTAAGATTATTGACAGCATCGCGGACCTGCGGCGCAGGCTGACGCTGACCGCTCTTGGTGTGGCCGGGGCGGTGCTGCTGATGATGGCTGGTTACTATCTCGGGCTTGTGCGGCCGCAGTTTGCGCGACTTGATATATTGCGCCGGGCAGCGCAGCAAATCGCGCGTCAGGAATTCGCCATTTCCCTGCCGCAGGACAGCAGCGACGAAATTGGCAGTCTGTTTGTCGAAACCAGCCGAATGGCGACTGCTCTCGCCACGCGCGAGGCTGAAGTCGCGCGGGAATGGGATCGTCTGAACACCACCATCGCCGCCCGCACCGAGGATCTGCGCGCCGCCAATCAGGAACTGGCACGCATCGACGAAAACCGCCGCCGGTTCTTTGCCGACATCAGCCACGAATTGCGCACCCCGCTGACGGTGATCCTGATGGAGGCGCAGTTGGGCCAGAAAGGTATCCCCGACCCCGCCGCCGCATTCGAGACGATCGAAGCCCGCGCATTGCGCCTGAACCGGCGGATCGACGATCTGCTGCGCATCGCCCGTTCGGAAACCGGACAGCTTGCCCTTGAGGCCGGCGCATTTGACCTGTCACAGGTGTTGCGTGAGGCCACCGAAGAGGCCGAGTCGGAACTGCGCAGCGCGGGGATGCAGATTCGCTACGTCGGCGCGGCGCCGGTTCCTGTGATTGGGGATCGCAACTGGATTCGCCAGGTGATCCTGAGCCTGATCCAGAACGCGGCGCGCCATGCCCGAAGCGGTGGTTTGATCGCGTTGCAGGTCGAGCTGACCCCCGACTTCACCCGGATTCATGTCATCGACAACGGCCCAGGTATTGACGCAGATCAGCAAGTCCGGATTTTCGATCGCTTTGAGCAAGGCAGCGGCAGTGCGCGCTCCGAAGGTTTTGGGATTGGCCTGTCGCTGGCCCGATGGGTGGTTGAACAGCAGGGGGGAACTATCGCCGTCACCAGCCCCCTGCCGCGCGCCGCCGCGCTGGGCGATGCGCCCGGGACAAAAGTCACGGTAGGCATTCCCAGCGGTCGGACCTAGATTCAACCCTATGACCATGCCGCGCATCCTGATTGTCGATGACGACCCGGAAATCACCTCGGCCCTGTCGCGGGGACTGACGTTGCACGGCTATGATACACAGACCGAACACGGCGTTTCTGCGGCGATTGAACGGATTCGGGCCGAACCACTGAACGCGGCCATAGTCGACGTGATGATCGGCGCTGACAGCGGCATTGACCTCGTTCGTGCGCTGCGTGCCGAAGGGCACCATCTGCCCATTGTCATGCTCTCAGCCTTGTCCGAGGTCGAGGATCGCGCCCGCGGGCTTGAGGCCGGGGCAGACGACTACATCGTCAAGCCGTTTTCGTTTGATGAGCTGGTTGCGCGACTCAAGGTGCAGGAACGACGGGCGCAGGTTCACAAACCGCGCCGCGCGCGCCTCGACACGGCGACGCGCAGGGTCAGCGCCGCAGGGCGCGACGTGGCGTTGACGGAACGTGAATTCGCGCTGCTTTTGCTGCTGGCGCGCAACGTTGGTAAGGTCCAGTCGCGCGGCATGATCTTTGACACGCTCTGGGCCGGCGAGGGCACCAGTTCCGAAAACGTGGTGGATGTGTATCTGGGGTACCTGCGCCGCAAGCTTGACCCGATTTCGGATTTCGGATTCGAGATCAAGACGCTGCGCAATCGTGGCTTCATGCTGGATGGCGCGAGTCCTGAGATCGACTAATTTATTGTAATTGAACGGATTTTATTTTTTCTTAGAGCATAAGCTTTGACCGGAATCGGAAAGAAGAGAATGCTCCAAAGGTGTTCACGTAACCCAATGAGGAGGAAATATCATGGCTTGGGCAAAACCCATTATGCGCGAAATCGAGTGCGGCATGGAAATCAACATGTACGGCCCCGAGAGCGAAGACGACAGCGATCTGTTCTAAGATCCGGCGCGCGGAGAGTAGTATGACAATCCGCGCGCGAATTTTGGGGGCGGCAGCCGGCGGCGGCCTTCCCCAATGGAACTGCGGTTGCGAAAACTGCAATCTGGCCCGCGCGGGTCGTATTCCTGCGCAGACTCAATCGTCGCTGGCCGTGTCGGCCAATGGGACGGATTGGGCGATCCTCAATGCATCACCTGATATACGTCAGCAGCTTGCGGATGCCCCGGCGCTGCATCCAACCGGCTTGCGCGAAATGCCGTTGCGGTCGGTCCTGCTGACTAATGGTGACATCGACCATGTGGCAGGTCTGCTGACCCTGCGCGAAATGCAGCCGTTTACCATATTTGCAACGCGTGGCATCCATGATGTGCTGCGCGACAATCCGATCTTTGCGGCTGTGAACGAAAAGGTCGTCCCGCGCGAAACTGTTGCGCTTGATGCGCCGGCAGAGATTGCGCCGGGTCTGTACGCAACGCTGTTTGCGGTCCCCGGCAAGGTGCCGCTGTATCTTGAGGGCGAGACGGTGCAGACCGACCTGATCGGCGAACAGACAGTGGGGGTGCATCTGCGAGCTGGCGATGATGACGCCTATTACATTCCCGGCTGCGCCCTGCTGAACGACGATCTGCGTGACCGACTGCGTGGCGCATCGATGGTGTTCTTTGACGGCACGCTTTGGCAGGATGACGAGATGGTCCGCGCCGGGTTGGGTGCTAAGACCGGCAAGCGTATGGGCCATATGTCGATGTCCGGCCCCGACGGGTCCATTGCCGGGTTCGCGGGACTGGATGTCGCCCGCAAAATCTATGTTCACATGAACAACACCAACCCCGTCCTACGACCCGACTCTGCCGAGAAGGCCAAGGCCGAGGCGGCAGGATGGATCATTGGTCACGACGGAATGGAGATCACCACATGACCCAGAGCCGCGATGCATTCGAGGCGCGCCTGCGCCAGATCGGCGCCGATCGCTATCATGACAAACACCCGTTCCACCACCTGCTGCATGGCGGCGATTGCACGCCTGATCAGGTGCGCGCCTGGGTTATAAATCGTTATTACTACCAGTATTCCATCCCGATGAAGGACGCCGCCTTTATGTCGCGGGTCGAGGATTCTGCCCTGCGCCGCGCATGGCGGTCACGGATCGAGGATCACGACGGAACCGACACGAACGAAGGCGGAATCCGCCGCTGGCTGCGACTGGCCGAAGCGGTGGGTCTGGACCCAGACTATGTCGCCTCAACTGCCGGGGTACTGCCCGCGACGAAATTCGCGGTGGATGCCTATGTGCGGTTTGTGCGGGACAAGACGTTGTTAGAGGCTGTTGCGGCCTCTCTCACCGAATTGTTCGCGCCCAAGATCCACAAGGACCGAATCGCCGGGCTGCTGAAAAACTATGCCTTTGCCGACGATTCTTCGCTGTCGTATTTTCAGAACCGGCTGAAAGAGGCACCAAAGGATGTGGCCTTTGGCCTCGCTTGGGTGCTGGATCATGCCGATACGCAGGAAAAACAGGATGCGGCGGCCCGGGCGCTTGAGTTCAAGACAGATGTGCTGTGGTCGCAGCTTGATGCGCTGTATTCGGCCTACGTCGCGCCCGCCCGGATTCCGCCCGGTGCATGGCAGCCCGATCAGGGTCTGTTGCTGGCCCGTGCGTCATGATTTCGGCGCAGGATATCCCCTATCTGCCGCGCGGCGTGCGGGTCCACCGTGACCGTGTGCGCGACGCCTGGGTGCTGTTGGCACCGGAGCGGGCGATCACACTGGATGCCATCGGCCACGCGATCCTGACCGAGGTAGACGGCATCCGCAGCCTGGGTGAGATCACGACTGCACTTGCCACAAAATACAACGCCCCGGCCGAAGAGATCATCAAGGATTCAACAGGATTTCTGACGGCGCTTCAGGGTCGGCGTTTTCTGGAGGTGCTGTCATGACCGTTCGTCCCCCCATCGCAATGCTGGCCGAATTGACGCATCGCTGTCCGTTGTCCTGTCCCTACTGTTCGAACCCGCTGGAACTGGCGCGTCAGGATCAGGAGGTTGACACAGAGACTTGGAAATCGGTTTTCCGCCAGGCTGGCGATCTTGGTGTCTTGCAGTTGCACCTGTCGGGGGGTGAGCCCGCCTCGCGCCGGGATCTGGTCGAACTGGTTGGCGCTGCGCGTGATGCCGGGCTTTACACCAATCTGATCACCAGCGGGATCGGGTTGTCTCAGAAACGTCTGGCCGAATTGGACGCGGCGGGCCTTGATCATGTGCAATTGTCGTTGCAGGGAACCGACGCGGCAATGGCCGACAAGATCGGCGGTTATCGCGGCGGGTTTGACCGCAAGATGCAGGTCGCCGCCTGGATCAAGGAAATCGGGTTTCCCCTGACGCTGAACGCAGTTCTTCATCGGCGCAATTTGCATCAACTTCCCCGGGCCATTGAGATGGCGGTTGAAATGGGCGCGCGGCGGATCGAGGTGGCGACCGTGCAATTCCACGGCTGGGCACTGAAAAACCGCGATACGCTGATGCCGACGCGGGAACAGGCCCGCGAGGCGGATGCGTTGGTCAAGGACGCCCGCACGCGGCTCAAGGGCATTCTGGTGATCGACTATGTTCCCGCTGATTATCATTCGGATTTTCCCAAACGCTGTATGGGCGGCTGGGGCACCACTGGGTTGAACATCAACCCCGAAGGCAAGGTGCTGCCCTGTCATGCAGCGGAAACCATCCCACATCTGGTGTTCGACAACGTAAAGGACAAATCGCTGCGCGAGATATGGTACCACGGCAGCGCCTTTCAGGCCTATCGCGGCACTGATTTCCTGCCCGAACCCTGCCAGTCGTGCGAGCGTAAGACCGTCGATTTCGGCGGGTGTCGTTGTCAGGCGATGGCGATTGTCGGCGATGCGTCGGCCACCGATCCAGTCTGCATTAAATCTCCGCATCACGGCGCATTGCAGGCACAGGCTGACGCCCATGCGGCAAACGATGCTGCTGAGCTGGTCTATCGCAGCGCCCCCGGAAAGCCGATTCCGCAGACGGTGGAATAGCCTCTTGTCAGCTGACAACGCGGTTGATGATTGCCGTCGATAGTCGTGGCCGACGCTGCCGGAAGCTGCCCGACTGATACCTACGAACAGGTTTGACTGTTTCTACGGCTGGGCTAGGCTGTCGCCAAAAGCACGCCCAATATGGCGGCATGGGAGGAGCTATGGACGCATTGACGGACAACGCGCCGGGGGGTGTTGCGGCGCTGTCCCGGCATCTGGCGGAGGGACTGATCGGCCACGAAGTGCTGATCGAACGGCTTTTGATTGGGGTGCTTGCAGGGGGGCATCTGCTGATCGAAGGTGCGCCGGGCCTGGCCAAAACACGGGCGGTCAAGCGTCTTGCCGGTGCGATGGACGCTGCCTTTGCCCGGATTCAGTGTACGCCCGATCTGATGCCGGCCGACCTCACCGGTACACCGGTGTTTCGTCCCCAGACTGGCACCTTTGAATTTGTCCCCGGCCCGGTGTTCCACAATCTTGTGCTGGTGGATGAAATCAACCGCGCCCCCCCCAAGGTGCAATCCGCCCTGCTTGAGGCAATGGCCGAAGGCCAGGTCACCAGCGGCAACGAGACGATGCCGCTGCCGGATCCCTTTCTGGTGGTGGCTACGCAGAATCCCATCGAACACGATGGCACTTTTCCGCTGCCCGAGGCACAGCTAGACCGGTTTCTGATGCATGTGGTTTTGGACTTGCCAGATGCAGCAACCGAACGGCGTATCCTTGATCTGGTCGAGGCCGAGGGGCAGGGCGTTGCCCCCGCTCCGATGTCCCTGTCTCTCGAAGATGTGCGCGCGGCGCGCAAGGCGGCGATGGCGGTGCATCTGTCCGAACCGCTGCGCGACTACATCGTGCGGTTGGTGACGGCGACCCGCGCCGATCCTTATGCGCGCGACATCGACCACGCAGTCAGTCCGCGTGGATCGTTGGCGCTGGCATCGGCGGCCAAGGCGCGGGCGTATCTGCACAATCGCGACTTTGCCATGCCCGAGGATGTGGCCGATGTAGCGGGCGACGCGCTTGCGCATCGTATGGTGATGACCTGGCGCGCGGTGGCCGAAGGGCGCACGGCCCGTGCGCTGATCGCCGATGTCCTGCGCGATGTGGAGGCATTGTGACCGCCGCGCTTGACGCTCCGGGCATTGCGCTGCGGGCCGAGGCGCTGATTGGCCTGCGCGGTTTGTCCGGGCAGGGGGCCGAAACCGTGCCGCTGTCGACGCTTCCGGGCGGGTTTGTGACGAAACGGCGCGGCCATGGCCAAGAGGTGGCTGACGTGCGTGAATATGTCGACGGCGATGACATCCGGCATCTGGATCGCGGCAGCACGGCACGGACCGGCACGCTGCATGTCCGACGGTTTCAGGAAGAGCGGGACCGCGTCACCCTGCTGGTGGCAGATTTCCGTCCCTCGATGCTCTGGGGGACGCGGCGGGCGTTTCGGTCAGTGGCGGCTGCCGAAGCGTTGGCAATGATCGGCTGGCGCGTGGTCGAGGATGGTGGTCGCGTCGGTCTGCTTGCGTTGGGGGCAGGTGATCCGGTGGCCGTCCCGGTACGGGGACGGGCGCGCGGAATGCTTGCCGTGATCGGCGGGATGGTACGCGCGCATGACGCGGCGCTGCAGCTGACGCTAGCCGGTGTGACCGAGGATCCGCCGCTGGACGCGGCACTTGAGCGACTGGCGCGGGTGGCGCCGCAGGGGGCGGAACTGGTCATAGCTTCGGGGTTTGATGCGCCGGGTGCAGGGCTGGCCGATCGGCTTAGTGCGCTGGCGCAGCGCCGGGTGCCGCGTCTGTTGCTGGTGCAGGATGCCGTCGCAGCAGGTTTGCCCCCCGGAAACTATCCGATTCGCCTTCCGGACGGCGGGCGGGCACGGGCACGGATCGGAGCGCAAGTGGCCGCTCCGGTGCTCGAACGTCACATCGCCGGACATCCGGCACTGGCGCTGGATGCCGGGGCCGAACCGCAGATGACCGCACGGCTGCTGAACGCCGCCTTTCCCCCAGATCGGGAGCCCTGAACCATGGCAGACCGCGCCCTGACAGAAGAGGCGGTGCGCAGCGGTTTGCGCGATATCCGCTTGCCGATGGAGGCGGCTGGCGGGTTGGCGGCAGATCTGCTTGCGGCCTTGGCGATTGGGCTGCTGTGCGCGGTTTTTCTGGGGTTGCTCGCGCGGTTTGTGACTCTGTCCCGGCCCAAAGCATCGCGAACTAGCCTAAAGCGAGAGGTAACGTCGCTAGAGGTGCTGCCCGATGATGCGCAACGAATCGCATTGCTGCATTTGTTAAAAGCCCGCGCGCCCGAACGGTATCGCGCGCTGGTGGGCGAGATTTATCGTCCCGGCGGGATGCCCGAACTGGTTGCGCTGCGCGCCCAGGTGTTGGCGCATGATTGATCTGGCGACGCCCCTTGCCTTGGTGTTGCTGCCATTGCCTTTGCTGTTGGCGCGATTCTTGCCGCCGGTTCCGGCACAGGGCGCTGCACTCGACGTGCCGGAACGGATTGGGCTGGGTATTCTGGCCGGTGCGGGGCAGGGGGGGGCGCCGATCTGGCGACGGCGCGCGTTACCGTGGATGATCTGGGCGCTGCTGGTGTTGGCCTTGTCGGGGCCGCGCGAACTGACGCCTGTGTCTGCGCTCAAGGTGTCGGGGCGGGACCTTGCGATTGCGCTCGACCTTTCTGGGTCAATGGTGCGCGACGACTTTTTTCTTGACGGTCAGCCGATCACCCGACTTGAGGCGGTGCAGCGCGTCGGCGCCGACTTTGCCCGACGCCGGGCAGGCGACCACGTTGCGCTGATCGTCTTTGGGTCCGAGGCCTATTACGCCGCACCATTCTCTTACGATACCGAAGCGATTGCGCGGGCGATCGAAACGTCGGTCATCGGTATATCCGGGCGGGCCACGAACGTGTCCGACGCGCTGGGTCTTGCGCTGAAACGTCTTGAGCCGTCAGAAGCGGCGAGCAAGGTGGTCATCCTGCTGTCGGACGGGATCAGCAATGCAGGTGACACCAATCCGCGCGGCGTTGCGGGCCTTGCCGCAGATCTGGGGGTCCGGGTCCACACGATTGCCATGGGCCCCAAGGATCTGACCGATTCGGAGCCGGGTGAAAACGGCGTGGTCGACGCGGCCACCCTGCGCGCGATTTCCGACCTTAGCGGCGGCACCTCGTTTCGGGTTCGCACGACCGAGGATCTGCAAAACGTGGCTGAGGCGCTCGATAAACTTGAGGCGACCGACAACGACGGGCTGGCCGCCGAGGTGTTCCGCGAATTCTGGGTGTACCCGGCGCTATTGGCGGCTATCCTGTGCCTTTGGGTCGCCTGGAGGGCGGATACGTGACCTTTGATTTGTCCCTGCTGCGGCCGCTGTGGCTGATTGCGCTGCCCGCATTGGCGGTGTTGGCGGTGCTGGTACGTCGGCGCAGGACCGGTTTGGGCGACTGGGACAAGGTGGTGGACCCTGCACTGATGGCCGGGTTGCGCGCGTTGGGGCGTATTGATCAGCAAGGGGCCGCACGTCGTGGTATGGGCGCATTGGTGGCTGCGGGGCTCATAATGCTGGCATTGGCGGGCCCCGCAATCGAGCGGCGGGATGCAGCTGCGTTTCGTAATCTTGATGGGGTGGTCTTTGTGCTGGATGCGTCACCTTCGGTGCTGCAAAGCGACCGCTGGCCGCAATTGCTGACCATGGGGCGGTTCGGTACCGGCGCGCTGGGATCGCGGCCCGGCGGTCTCGTTGTCTTTGCCGGCGACGCCTATGTCGCGATGGACCTGACCGGCGACACGCGGCAACTGGGCCAGATGTTGGCGGTTGTCGATGACGACACGCTGCCCGATCCTGGATCGCGGCCCGAACGCGGCCTTGCGCTGGCCGCAAGGATGCTGAGCGAGGCCGAAGTGCTGGCCGGTGACGTCGTGTTGCTGACCGACGGTGGTGGCTTGGGGGCGGGCGCAATGGAAGAGGCGGCGCGGATCAAGGGGCAGGGCGGGCGGCTATCGGTCGTCAGTCTCGGGTCTTTGGGGCCTGAGATCCAGACCCTGGCCGCAACCGGTGGCGGCCAGATCTTTGGGTTGCACGAAACCGATGCCTTTGCGGCTTTTCTGGCTGGACAGGGCCGCGACAGGTTGGAAAAGCAGGACTACCCGCTACTGTTTTGGGCCGATTATGGCCGCTGGCTGTTGGTACTGGCTATGATTCCGGTGCTGATGCTGTTCCGGCGCAGGGGCATGGCATGAGGCTGGGCTGGATACTTGGAGTGGCGATTGTCTGCCTGCTGGGATCTTTGGCGCTGGGGGGCACCGCCCCGTTGGGCCGTGTGTTGCTCAGCGCGGGTCAGCCCGGACTGGCGGCGCAGGTGTTCCGCGACCCGGGATGGCGGGGCGTCGCGCTCTATCGTTCGGGCGATATGTCGGGTGCCGCCGAGTCGTTTCGCGACGCGCGGATGATGCTGAATCTCGGCAATGCGCAGGTGTACCAAGGCGACTATGCAGCCGCGTTAGAAGCCTATGACGTGGCGCGGATGCGCGGCGACGACGAGGCGGCGGCGAATTTCAATCTGGTCTCAGCCTATTACGCTGGATTGGCGCTCGACCCGGACGCGCCGCTCCTGTGGGAGAGTGAGCGTGACCCCGATGGTCCAAAGGTGGAATCGGGGATCGCCAAGGGCAACGCCCGCGCCGCGAGCACCGGATCGGACACGACCAACGCAGGTGCACTGATCGGATTACCGGAACTCGACAGCCGTGGTCGGGTCGGTGTGCGCAAGGTGTTCGATGATAAATTCATGGTGGCAAATACGCGCTGGCTTAGTACGCTTCAGGACGTGCCGGGGGATTATCTGGCGGCGCGAATTCTGCACGAGTTCAAGCGGCGCAACAAACTGGGCCTGACTCCACCCGACCCGGAGGATCCGTCATGAGAGCGCTGATCGTGGTGTTTCTGATCTGGGCCAGTATCGCCGGGGCGCAGACAACCGAGGTTTTCCCCGGCGAGCTGAAATTGACCGTTTCGGTCGAAAACGACGATGTTGTGCCATACGAGCAAGAGATGGTGCTGGTGACGATCCACGGAGAATACCGCCGCCACATCACGCTGGAAAAGCTGGAACAGCCCGAGATGCCCGGCTTCAACTGGCTGCAACTTGGACAGGATCACTGGTTCGATACCCAGGTCGCGGGCAAAAAGGTCAAGAATCTGGTGCGGCGCATGGCGCTGTACCCCGACAAGGCGGGCACGCTGGAAATTGGTGCCTTTGTGCATCATCTGACGCTGACGGACGAAGGTGACGACTGGTTCGATCATGAAATCCGGTCCGAGCCGTTCACCATTCAGGTTCAGCCGGCGCCCAAGGTCGCGGGCTGGTGGCTCCCTGTGCGGCAGTTGCGGGTATCAGACGACTGGTCGAACGCACCGGATCAGCTGCAGCCGGGCGAAGGTGTCTTGCGGGTGATCCGTCTCGAGGCGGTTGGTGTCGGTCCCGACATGCTGCCGCCGATGCCTGAGCTGCATTCGCCATCAGCAATGATCTTTGCTCATCCGGAAAAGCGGTTGGTGGATCTGTCGCCCGAGGGGCCGGTCTCGGTCGCTTACTGGCGCTGGACGATCCGGCCTGGAAACGACACTTCAGCCATCGTCGAACCGCTGAGTTTTGATTATTTCGACACCCGCAACCGGGTGGCACGGACGGTCACGATTTCAGCGCAGCGGGTGGCGATGGATGCCGCCACGCTGCCGCCACCGGAAACGTCGCCCGAAGCCGGGCACATCTATCGCGGGGCAGTGCTGACGACATTGGTATTGTCGTTGGGTCTTGGGCTGGCGGCGGCGATGTTGGGGCGGCGATTCGGCGGACTGGATCAGGTGCGGCGTTTGCCATTGTTCGATCCGTTGCGGCGGGCCTTGCAGGCGGCGGCGGTGGCGCGGGATCTGTCGGGGCTGCGGCGCGCGGCGGTGGCGATGATGCGCCGCGATGGTGCTGATTCCAACCGTATGGCAGTGCTGTCAGAGTTGGATCGCGCCGTTTTTGATCCCGGCGCCGGAACGCCTGACAGCCGCGCCTTTGCCCGTCGTTTTTTGTCTCAAAGCCGTCGCAAAACCGATACCTTTGGTTAAATTGCTTCGATCTGGCGTGGCAGGCACCATTCGGCGTGCCGCCGTAGAAAAATAATTGGCGGTCTAGGGGGAGAGATATTCATGGGATTCCTTTCAAGTCTTTTTGGCGGCGGTTCGTCGGCAGGCTCGAATGACGCGCCGCGCTATACCAGCGTGCGGATTCATCCAGCGGTGGACAACGGGGTCAAACCGGGCGCTGCGGGTTTTGGTGGCGGCGCACTCAAGTGTCATTGCACAACGGACAAGGTTGTCGTCGAAATCAGCGGCCAGACCGCGCACAACCACGTCTGTGGCTGTTCGAAATGCTGGAAACCCAAAGGCGCCACCTTTTCGCAGGTGGCCGTTGTTTCGCGCGACAAGGTGGCCGTCACCGAAAACGGGGAAAAGCTGGACCGGGTAGATGCCCATGCCGCGATCCAGCGCTATGCCTGCAAAGGCTGCGGCGTGCATATGTACGGTCGGATTGAGAACAAGGATCATCCTTTCCACGGTCTGGACTTTGTTCACACCGAACTATCGCAGGCGTCAGGCTGGGCGGCGCCGGAATTCGCGGCTTTTGTGTCCTCTATCCTCGAAGCTGGGTATGCACCGGACAAGATGGGCCCGGTTCGGGGGCGTCTGACGGAGCTGGGGTTAACGCCTTATGATTGCCTGTCGCCTGCATTGATGGATGCCATCGCAACACATATCGGCAAGGCGAACGGCACGCAAAAGGGCTGAGCGCTGGCGCGCCTAACCTGGGCAGGGGCCACCCACGCCCCGGTCCAGTGATAACCGCCACGAGGATGCGTCAGAGTTGCGTGATGCCCGGTTTTGTTGATATCCTTGCGGCAGGGAGGACATTTTATGAAACACGCACCGGTAGCGCACCCCGCTGGCCGCATCCGTTCGGTATTGATCGTCGACGATCATCCACTGTACGGCGATGCGCTTGCCTCGGCTTTGCGCCATGAATTTCAGGATTGCCGAATTGAGACGGCCAGATCGCTGGGTGAGGCGATGGAGGCGCTTGACCGCGGGATGGAACCCGATTTGGTGATGTTTGATCTTAAACTGCCCGATGTCAGCGGCATCAGCGGGTTCCTGTCGCTGCGCGACCGTATCCCGGATTCGCCGATTCTGGTGATCTCGTCGCTGACCTCGGTTGATGTGGTGCATGCGCTGATGGATGCCGGCGCGGCGGGTTTTCTGCCAAAGGACGCGTCGTCGCAGATTCTGCGCGCGGTGTTGTTCGATGTCAGTTCGGGACGCAAATATGTGCCCAAGGGCTATCAGCGCACAGCAAATGCCGAACAGCAACGCCCTGATTGCGTGCAAGTCAACCACAAGCTGGCCGATCTGACACCGCAACAGACGAGGATCATGAAGCTGATCTGCGCCGGCAAGCCGAACAAACAGATTGCCTATGAGCTCAATCTGGCCGAGGCGACGGTCAAGGCGCATATCACGGCGCTGTTGCGGCGGCTTGGGGTGCAGAATCGGACACAGGCCGCAGTTCTGGTGGAAAGTGGCAATCTGGATCCGGCTGGCAATATTGGTGACGCGGATGCCCGCGCGTTTCTGAGCCAGTAGCCGGAATGCTGCATCAACCGCTTTCGTCGCCGACGTCGGTGGGCGTGGCGGTATCCTACGCCCGCGATGCCGACACCGCCGTTCAAGAGACGGTAACGCAGCTTGACCTGCGCGAGATTTGCTTTGCCTTGGTGCTGGTGCCGGAGGGGTTGGATTTTGACGCGCTGGCGATCGCGTTGAACCGGCACTACGAAGGGGTGCCGGTCTTTGGCTGCACCACGGCTGGCCAGATCACGCCCAAAGGATACGAGACTGAGGCGCTGCAAATCATCGCCTTTCCGAAAAAGCATTTCCGTTGCGCGTCGATGCTGATCGAGCCGCTCAAGCCGCTGTCGATGAAACAGATCGCGGCGGATGCCCGGCGCCACGCCGCGCAGTTCCAGCGGACGGCGGAGTGGAACCGGCTGGCGCTGATCTTTGCCGATGGTCTGTCCAAGCAAGAGGACATGCTGGTCACCGCACTGGAAACCGGGCTGGACGATATGCCGGTTTTTGGCGGGTCCGCAGGCAACGGGCTGAACTTTCGCGAAACCTTTGTGCTGCACAACGGCACATTTCATACCAATGCGGCGCTGCTGATTCTGCTGGAAACCGACCTTGGCTTTACCGGACTTGGGTTCGACCATTTCCTGCCGACGGACAAGCAGATGGTCGTGACCCACGCCCTGCCCGAAGAGCGGCTGGTGCTGGAAATCAACGGATCGCCCGCCGCGCTGGAATATGCCCGGCTTGTAGGTGTTGATGTGGACAGCCTGTCGCCGCAGGTCTTTGCCGAAAACCCGGTGCTGGTGCGCAACCACATGAACTATCACGTGCGTGCAATTCAGGAGGCGCCGGGCGCGCATGCGCTGTCGTTCCTGTCTGCGATCGACGATGGCCTGCTGCTGACGCTGGGCCGCGGCAAGGAAATCCTGCGGACCCTTGAGGCCGGGTTGGATGTACGCAACGAACAGGGCAATCGGCCGGACTTTATCCTTGGGTTCGACTGCGTGCTGCGCAAATTAGAGATCGAGCAAAAACAGCTGAGCGGCCCGGTGTCCGAGATATTCCGCAACTTCAAGGTGCTGGGGTTCAACACCTATGGCGAACAACATTGCGGGGTGCATGTGAACCAGACCTTTGTTGGCGTGGCGTTCTTTGAACCTCAAAGGCGGGACCTGCATTGATCAATCCTGACGATCCACTCGACATTCAGGTCGTCAAGCAGGGCAAGATTATTGACGCGCTGGTGCGACGCCACGCGCGGCAGCATGACGTCGGCCAGTCAGCCTATGCGGCCTTCCAGTCGGCAATCGCCCTTCAGGGGCAGGTCTGGGCCAAGACCCGTGATCTGGAACGTACCTCGAACGAGCTTGAGCTGGTACGGTTCGACCGCGAGCGGACGCAGGCCAATCTGGCCGATGCACTGTCAGCGATGGAGGGGGGATTCGCGCTATTCACCGATGGGGATTTGCAGGTCTGCAACGATCTGTTCAAGACGCTGTTGCCAGATATTACCGACCGCATTCTGCCGGGGCTGAGCATGTCCGCCTATTTCAGCGCTTTGGAACGCAGCGGCCATCTGGTTGATCCTGATCGTGCAATCCGCAATCAATTGGCCGAAGCACGTCAAGGGCCGTCAGGCGCGACCTTGCTGTCATTTGTCATGGCGCTAACCGGCGACCGCTGGTTTCAGATCAGCCAACAGCGCACGTCTTCGGACAATGTGGTCATCCTGCAAACCGAGATTACCGATATTGTGCGGCAGAACCAGTCGGAAAAGGACCGGCTGATCGACATGCAGGGGCATTACCTGCAAGCGGCGTTCGACAACATGACGGCAGGTATCTGCACGTTTTCGCGCGACGGTTCGGTGATGATTCACAACGACCGGTTTCGCGAATTGCTGGGGCTGCCATTCACGCTGATGCATCAGGGCACCACGTTTCCGCAGGTGCTGGCATTTGTACAGGCCAACGGGCTGTTGGTGCAGTCGGACATCACGGATATCGACCGCTGGCCGTATCGGCTGCGCACCGAAGGGCGGTTGCGCAAACGGCTGCGTCATGGCGGCGGGCGGGTGCTGGATCTGCATGCGCATCTGTTGCCGGATCGTGGGTTTCTGGTCGATATCAAGGATGTCACGCTGGAAAGCCGCGCCACAGAAATGCTGGAGCGGCGGGTTGAAGAGCGTACATCGGATCTGACCAAGGCGAACCAACGTCTGACCGAGCAATATGAAGCGCAGGCGGACGTCGAAGAGGAATTGCGCAAGGCCAAGGAGCTGGCCGAGGCGGCCGTATCCTCCAAGACACGGTTTCTGGCTGCGGCTAGTCACGATCTGCTGCAACCGATCAATGCTGCCAAGCTGCTGATCTCGACCCTGTGGGATATGTCGCAAAACACGTCGCTGGGCCCGACGGTCGAGCGGCTAGAGGGGTCATTCGTCTCGATCGAATCGCTGCTGCATGCGCTGCTGGACATTTCGAGGCTGGAAAGCACGGAAAGTGCGCTGACGGTGACGGATGTTTGCCTGAATTCGCTGATGCAGGGCATCATCGAAGATCACGCCCCGGTCGCGGCAAAAAAAGGGGTGCGGCTGGATGTGGTGCCCTGTTCGCTTTGGGTGCGCAGTGATCAGCGATATCTGTTGCGGTCGTTGCAGAACCTTGTGGTCAACGCGATCCAGTACACCGAAAAGGGTCGCGTCCTGGTCGGATGCCGCCAGCGTGGCTCGTCAGTGGTGTTGCAGGTTTGGGATACCGGGATGGGTATCTCACACAAGGATCAGGGCCGGATCTTTGACGAATTCACCCGCGCAGACAATGTGCCGCCAGGGTCAGGCATGGGGCTGGGGCTGTCGATTGTCGACCGGACCTGCCGTCATCTGGGCCACCGGGTCAGCGTGCGCTCCAAGCCCGGGGTTGGATCGGTCTTTTCCATCGAGATGGAGATGGTGGCGGGACGTCCGACGCAGCCTGTCCGGGAAGTGCCGGAACAGGCCAGCCATGACGGCGATATGAACCTGATTGCGCTGGTGGTCGAAAATGACCCCTATGTGCTGTTTGCCACGACGCAAAAGCTTGAGACTTGGGGCGCGAGCGTTCTGGCCGCCCGATCCACCGAAGAGGCGTTGGCGCTGGTGGCGGATATCGGCATGGCCCCCGATATTCTGCTGGCGGATTATCAGCTGGACGGCGATGACACCGGGGTTCACACCATCCGGGCGGTGCGTGCGGCGACTGGCGTGGCGGTGCCCGCGATCATGATCACGGCTGACAGGGGTCCGGCACTGGTTCGCATCGGCGAAGAGGAGGACTTTACCGTGCTTACCAAGCCGGTACAGCTGTCGCGGTTGCGGCCGCTGATTGACTGGAAGACCCGGCCCGGTGCCGAACCTGCGCCACGCGCCACCGACAAAAGTATCGCATGACAGCGGCGGGCTGAAGGCTAGGCTCAGACACCGGGAGGATCACGACATGTCGAAACTGAGAACACGCCTGTGCGGAGTCGCTATGGCCATAATGCTGGGCACGGCAGCGCAGGCTGATGGAGCGGCGACCTATGATCTGCTGTTTCGCGACGGTACACTGGATTCCGTGTCAAAGGATGTAATGCTGCATTACGAGCGCGATGTCACAAATGCGCTGGTCACCGAAGCGGGGCCGCGCGACACTGGCGATGTGACCCTATCCTTTGAGGGCGGAGAGCCGCTACAGGTAAGCCTGCTGTTCGAACGGGATGGCAAGCATCGCAACCTTGGTACTTTTCCAGCGAGCGTCGGTAATCCGATCATCATGTATTTTGTCGAAACCGTGGTGCGGGATATGGCCGAATCTGCGGGAGGCAGTCCGTTCTATATCCGTAACAGGGTGAAAGAAGCGCTGATCACACCGACTGATGTGATTGAGGGCGAGGCGCAGTTCGGGGATCGCATTGTGTCGACTCAGACGGTGGTTCTGCACCCCTTTGCCGAGGATCCGAACCGGGACAAGATGAAGGGATTCGGAGATCTCGCGCTTAGTGTCACAATGTCGGATGCCGTGCCCGGCTGGTATCTGACGCTAAGTGCTGCGGCCCAAGGCGCCGAAGCGCCGGTTTATAGCTCTGTTCTGAGCTTCTCGGAACTGGAGGAGTCTAAATGAGATGGTTCTGTGTGGCTCTGGCCGGGGTAATGGCGCTACCGGCATCAGCCCAAAGCGTGGCAGAGCGCCTGAACGATTATCCGACTGTGGCACGGGCGGATTACGTTTTCGGATGTATGGCGAGCAATGGACAAAGCCGTCAGGCGCTTGAGAACTGCTCGTGCTCGATTGATGAAATCGCGTCGATCCTGCCGTACGATAAATATGTCGAGGCCGAGACAGTGCTGTCGCTGCGCTTGACGGGCGGCGAGCGGATGTCGATCTTTCGCTCGGCGGCGATGGCCAATGTGATTGTTGCCGACTTGCGGCGCGCGCAGGCCGAAGCCGAGATTTTGTGTTTTTAAGCCGGGCGCGTTTACCGGGCTGCGATCTGACCCATTTCCGATAAATCAAGTCACCGCTGGGTCAGTCGTCCAATCCGATAGCGGCGCGGGTGATGGTGTCGAGCAGGGTCTCGACCTCTTTCATTGCGCCTTCGGGAAAACTGCGGAATCCGATGGTGGTCTGGTCTGGCGTGTCCGGGCTGGTAAAGACGAAAATGTCATAGGGGCAAAACCGGATGTTGAGTGGATCGACCTCCATCACCTTGCGTGACACAACCGCGGAACAAAAGCTAAGCACCTCGGCCTGTTCAAACAGCACCACATCAGATCCGACATCGGCGCGGGTGCGGTCCAGCATTTCACCGACATGGCTGGTCGCACTGACCACCAACCCCTGATCGACGATCGCATTCTCCAATCCAAAGAGCACGTCATCAAAGCTTTGATCGGTATCATAGGTGACAACATCCTGTGCCAGCACCGGACCGGCAAGCAGGCAGAGCAAGGCAAGGGGGCGAAACATAGCGAACCTTTCGGATTGTGCTGCGGTCAGTATAGCCGGATGCTGCGCGGAAATCCAAACACCTCGGCGGGGCTGGTGAACGTTACAATCCCGGCACGTCAACGTGACGAGACGTGGTTTGGTGAATATGTGGCATTGGCCTACATCTTTCTCAACATATGCAGGAGAGATAGATGGCCTACCGCTGGACGAACGACCTAACACATGATGACGTGACCCCTGAGGCGCTGTTCCTCAACCGCCGCCAGATTATGGCGGGGTTGGCGGCGGGCAGCATAGCGGGGGCGCTCGGCACAAGCGCGCAGGCGCAGGACGCCCCGGATATGGAGCCCAACAGCTGGGAAGAGATCACCGGCTACTGCAACTATTATGAGTTCGGAACCGGCAAGGAAGATCCCGCGAATTATGCCGGGTCGCTGACAACCGCGCCTTGGACGATCAAGATCGACGGCATGGTGGATAAGCCCGGCGACTATGCGCTGGCTGATATCAAGCAGCAGATGACGATTGAGGAGCGGATCTACCGGTTCCGCTGTGTTGAGGCCTGGTCGATGGTTGTGCCGTGGAACGGTTTTGAACTGGCGGATCTGTTGGATATGGCGGGGGTTCAGTCGGGCGCGAAATACGTGGCCTTTGAAACCGCGCTACGCCCGGATGAAATGCCGGGTGTGTCCAGTCGCGTTCTGGAATGGCCGTATGTCGAAGGTCTGCGGCTGGACGAGGCGCGGCATCCGCTGACCCTGATGGCAACGGGCATTTATGGCCGCGATATCGCAAATCAGAACGGGGCGCCGGTCCGTTTGGTGGTGCCGTGGAAATATGGCTACAAATCCATCAAGTCGATTGTACGCATCACTCTGACCGACAAAGAGCCGCCGACCAGTTGGAATAAGGCGAGCGCCCGCGAATACGGCTTCTATAGTAATGTGAACCCCGAGGTGGATCATCCGCGCTGGAGCCAGGCGTCCGAGCGGCGTGTCGGGGGCGGGTTCTTTTCCAAACGCCAGCCAACGACCAAGTTCAACGGCTATGACGAAGTGGCCAGCCTGTATGACGGCATGGATCTGGCGGAGTTCCACTGATGCGCAGCCTTGTTGACCCACTGAACCGCACGGTTCGCCGCGTACCGGCATGGGCGCTCTATATAGTGGGCGTGCTGCCGGTTGTTTGGCTGGTCTGGCAGGGCTTCAATGGTGGGCTGGGTTTTGAACCCATCAAAGAACTGGAGCACCGCCTGGGTGAGCTGGCGCTGCAATTGCTGGTGGCCGGGTTGGCGATCACACCGCTGCGGCGGCATCTGGGGGTCAACCTTCTAAAGTTTCGCCGCGCCGTTGGCCTGATCGCCTTTACGTATGTCGCGCTGCATTTGCTGGTCTGGCTGGTGTTGGATGTGCAGATCGTCGGGCAGATATGGGCCGATATTCTCAAGCGTCCTTATATCACTGTGGGGATGGCGGGCTTTGCGCTGCTGATTCCCTTGGCCGTTACTTCGAACAACTGGTCGGTCCGTCGGTTGGGGCCGACTTGGCGCAAGCTACACAAGCTGACTTATGGCGCGGTGCTGCTGGGGGCGATTCACTATGTGATGCTGGTCAAAGGCTTTCAGATCGAACCGCTGCTGTACTTTGGCGCAATCATCGGGCTGTTGACCCTGCGACTACGATGGACTCAGCGCCAGCGAGTCGCCGCCTGAAGTCGGATTCGCAGTTCGGAGACTAAAAACCGCCTTTGGGCGGTTTTTTTACGCCTCGAGTCGGGCGATCCGAGTCGCGTCACGCTTGGATTCGCCGTTCTCGCGCGGCTGGCTGGGGGTAAGTCTGTGGGTAACCCAAGATGTGGGTATTACTCCCCTTAACGTGCGGGAAAAATGTTGCGTGCGACGCTAGGTCCGACGCAAGAAAGGTTCGCAAACGGCTGATTTTCCTAAGAAAATAGAGTTTTTGAAGAAAAAGTGACGATCGATGAAAAAATCGCTTGCGGACTTTGGCATCAAACCTTAGACACCCCCTACCGGCGGCGCTGAGGTGCTAACGGGACGCCGGACGGGGCGGACGGGACGGGGTGGCGCAGGTCACCGAGGTTGGTTCGGATCGGAAGGCGGCGACGGAAATTAGAGGTATTGCAGGCGGGGCGCGCCGAAAGTTAGGGCGCATCTTGGTTTGTTTTTGTCTCGTGCTCTTTGACATTGCTAATATCTGAAGAGATATGTGGGCGGTTTGGTTCAATCGATGAACAGACGCTGCATATCGCGCTAGTAGGGGCAACCCGATGATCTAGTGTCAGCTTCACTGTTTGACGGACTTCGGTTTCCAATGGAAACTGATGTACATCAGACAGAAGACTGTTCTTTGGTTTTAACGTTTTATTATGAGATGGCGGGTGACTGTTATCGATTAGTGAAGCGGTGAGACAAAGAACGATGTGCAGAGGTTCGAACGTCAAGGATAAGCAGTAATGCTTTTCAACTTGAGAGTTTGATCCTGGCTCAGAACGAACGCTGGCGGCAGGCCTAACACATGCAAGTCGAACGGCACCTTCGGGTGTAGTGGCGGACGGGTTAGTAACGCGTGGGAACGTACCCTTTTCTACGGAATAGCCTCGGGAAACTGAGAGTAATACCGTATAAGCCCTTCGGGGGAAAGATTTATCGGGAAAGGATCGGCCCGCGTTAGATTAGATAGTTGGTGGGGTAATGGCCTACCAAGTCTACGATCTATAGCTGGTTTTAGAGGATGATCAGCAACACTGGGACTGAGACACGGCCCAGACTCCTACGGGAGGCAGCAGTGGGGAATCTTAGACAATGGGCGCAAGCCTGATCTAGCCATGCCGCGTGTGTGATGAAGGCCTTAGGGTCGTAAAGCACTTTCGCCAGAGATGATAATGACAGTATCTGGTAAAGAAACCCCGGCTAACTCCGTGCCAGCAGCCGCGGTAATACGGAGGGGGTTAGCGTTGTTCGGAATTACTGGGCGTAAAGCGCGCGTAGGCGGATTAGAAAGTATGGGGTGAAATCCCGGGGCTCAACCTCGGAACTGCCTCATAAACTACTAGTCTAGAGTTCGAGAGAGGTGAGTGGAATTCCGAGTGTAGAGGTGAAATTCGTAGATATTCGGAGGAACACCAGTGGCGAAGGCGGCTCACTGGCTCGATACTGACGCTGAGGTGCGAAAGTGTGGGGAGCAAACAGGATTAGATACCCTGGTAGTCCACACCGTAAACGATGAATGCCAGACGTCAGCAAGCATGCTTGTTGGTGTCACACCTAACGGATTAAGCATTCCGCCTGGGGAGTACGGTCGCAAGATTAAAACTCAAAGGAATTGACGGGGGCCCGCACAAGCGGTGGAGCATGTGGTTTAATTCGAAGCAACGCGCAGAACCTTACCAACCCTTGACATCCTAGGACCGCCAGAGAGATTTGGCTTTCTCGTAAGAGACCTAGTGACAGGTGCTGCATGGCTGTCGTCAGCTCGTGTCGTGAGATGTTCGGTTAAGTCCGGCAACGAGCGCAACCCACATCTTTAGTTGCCAGCAGTTCGGCTGGGCACTCTAGAGAAACTGCCCGTGATAAGCGGGAGGAAGGTGTGGATGACGTCAAGTCCTCATGGCCCTTACGGGTTGGGCTACACACGTGCTACAATGGCAGTGACAATGGGTTAATCCCCAAAAGCTGTCTCAGTTCGGATTGGGGTCTGCAACTCGACCCCATGAAGTCGGAATCGCTAGTAATCGCGTAACAGCATGACGCGGTGAATACGTTCCCGGGCCTTGTACACACCGCCCGTCACACCATGGGAGTTGGGTTTACCCGAAGACGGTGCGCCAACCTGTTCGCAGGGGGCAGCTGGCCACGGTAAGCTCAGCGACTGGGGTGAAGTCGTAACAAGGTAGCCGTAGGGGAACCTGCGGCTGGATCACCTCCTTTCTAAGGATGATCCTAGATTGATAGCTTGCTATCAACGTGGATCACTTAGCATGGTTTCTACCTTTGGAAACCAAACATCATACGGGCCAGGCCGTCCTCATATCTCTTCAGAAACGCTAGGTTCCGCATGGATCCTGCCCTAGGTAGCCGTAAGGCAATAGGGTGGATATCCGCGGAATTCCGGGCAAGGGGCCTTAGCTCAGCTGGGAGAGCGCCTGATTTGCATTCAGGAGGTCAGGAGTTCGATCCTCCTAGGCTCCACCACGAATTTGGCGACCCTTCCAACTGATGCGCTGATGGCCCTTAAGAATGGGTCGGTAGCTCAGGTGGTTAGAGCGCACGCCTGATAAGCGTGAGGTCGGAGGTTCAAGTCCTCCTCGACCCACCATTCTTCTTCGATTAGATCGTTAAGCACTGTTAAGTGTTTAACCGTCCAATCGGACGAATTGACATCGTATAGAGAGATACAAAATCAACACTGTTTGATCACCCGAGTATGGGAATGATCTCAGTGGGGAGCAAAGGCCGCAAGGCTGATGCGAGCAGGACTTTAGGTTGTTTCCTCGACCGAACCCCTGTCTGCCTCGCTGAAAACGAACAGAGTTGTCCAAGTCAAGTACACTAACCCGGTTCAACATTCGCACGGATGTTGGGCCACTGCGATTTAACCATCGCAAAAGTTCAGACCAAAGGGTCTGAGCGGGAAAAGTATGCTTTTGATTAGTGTCACAGGGAAGTCAAAAGGCTCTGTGACCGCAGTAAGAGCGCTCAAGTAGCAACGCAATAGCGGTGTAAAAGAGCCTAGCTTTTACTGGATCAAATCAAGCGCGAAAAGGGCGTTTGGTGGATGCCTTGGCAGTAAGAGGCGATGAAGGACGTGATACTCTGCGATAAGCCATGGGGAGCTGAGAATAAGCTTTGATCCATGGATTTCCGAATGGGGCAACCCACCTGACAGTTTGTTATAATAGCCTTCGGGCTGCTTATAATGGGCTGAAACAGGTACTTATTACCTGAATACATAGGGTTTTAAGAGCAAACCCGGGGAACTGAAACATCTAAGTACCCGGAGGAAAGGACATCAATAGAGACTCCCTAGTAGCGGCGACGCGAACGGGGGACCAGCGAGTCCTGAGAGTGACCAGAACGACCTGGAAGGTCGGCCATAGCGGGTGACAGCCCCGTATGGGAAGCTCAATGGAACGTATTAAGTAGGGCGGGGACACGTGAAATCCTGTTCGAAGATCGGAGGACCACCTCCGAAGGC